>NZ_JARAYZ010000002.1:0-1551333 GCF_033794685.1 Streptomyces sp. ID05-26A | reverse complement strand
CACCACCGGGAACTCGGGCAACTCCGGGAACTCCGGTGACACCGGCGGCAACTCGGCCGTGGTGAAGACCGAGAACAAGAAGTGGGACGGCCACCGCGGCGACAAGTGCCACGGCTGGAAGAACCACGGCTGGAAGCACTCAGGCTGGAAGCACGACTGGAAGAACCACGGCACCAAGTCCTGGACCGAGGTCACCTCGGGCGACTCCGGTGACACCGGTGCCACTGGTCCGACCGGCGACGCCTCCAACCACAGCACCACTGTCGGTGGCCACTCCGGTCCGGCGGGCGACGGCGGCGACGCCTCGTCCTGGACGCACGGGAAGCACTCCGTGAAGGCGTGACCACGAGGTGATCACAGGGCGGGGCCGGCTGATGCCGGCCCCGCCTTTCGCTATGTCACCCATTCGGGTTTCCGGTTGCGCTGAAGGGGTATTCGGCGGTTCCCCTATGAGCAGGACGGTGTGACGTGGAGAGACCGCCATCGAAGGACGAATGGTGTCCGACGGTAGGTGTGGAGGAGGAGTTCCTCCTCGTGGACCCGGAGACCGGTGCGCCGGTGAACCGGGCGGACGAGGTCGTCACCGTCGCGCGGGAGCAGTTGGGGCTCGATCTCGAGCGCGAGCTCACCGGCGCGCAGGTGGAGATCAACACGACCGTGTGCCGTGACGTGGAGCAGGCGCGCCAGGAGTTGCTCGAGACCCGGCGCCGCGTCGCACAGGCCGCGCGCACGGCGGGCTGCCGGGCCATCGCCGTCGGGGCGCCCCCGCTGGGGGAGGCGACCGGAGAGGTGACGGACAGCCTGCGGTACCGGCGGATCGCACGTGAATTCGGTGCGCTGGCGGAACAACAGCTGATCTGCGGATGTCACGTGCACGTCGCCGTGCCCGACCGGGAGACCGCCGTCCAGGTGTGCAACCACGTGCGCCCGTGGCTGCCCGTGCTGGCCGCCGTGACCGCGAACTCGCCGTTCTCGGGCGGCGAGGACACGGGGTTCGCGAGCTGGCGTTCGACCGTCTGGTCGCGCTGGCCGGTGTCCGGTCCGCCGCCGGTCTTCGAGTCGTGGCAGCAGTACGAGGAAGTCTGCGACACCATGATCACGGCGGGCACCGCGCTGGACCGGGCGATGATCTACTGGGACGTCCGGCCCGCCACCGACCTGCCCACCGTGGAGGTGCGGGTCTCGGACGTCGCGGCGACCGTGGACGAGGCGGTGCTGCTCGCGGCCCTCGTCCGGGCACTCGTGGCGCAGGCGGTCGTCGACGTCGGACGAGGCGTGCAGGCCGAGCCGATTCCCCAGGAGACACTGCGCCAGGCCTGCTGGGGCGCGTCCAACGGAGGGCTTCGGGGCAGCACGCTCGACGTGGTGTCCGGCGAGCAACGGCCGGTGCGGCGGCAGCTGGACGACCTGGTGGACCGGCTGACGCCGGTGTTCGAGGCGAACGGTGATCTGCCCGCGGTGCAACGAGGTCTGCGGCTGCTGGACGGCGCGGGCGGCGGCGCGGACCGGCAGCGGGAGGCGTTCAGGGGAGGCGACGTGGCGTCGTTGCTGACCCTGCTCGACGTCGACAACGCGGACCGGTCCGAGCCGCGGGAGACCGCTGCCAGCTGAGACGGGGCCTCCCGCGTTGAGTACGATCTTCGACACCTCGCGGTGGCGCGAGGCCAAGAGACGGCGTCCGAGGTCAAACAGCGAGCCTGTGACGCATGGCGAGAGGGCGGCCATGAGGGCGTTCGGCACATCTGAACAGGGCACGGACGAGGATCTCCGCGCGCTGTTCGGGCAGTCCACCGCGGTGTTCGCGAAGTTCACGGGGCCCGCGCACGTGGTCGAGACGGCCAACCCGGCCTTCCAGGCCACCTTCGGTGAGAACGGTCAGGGGCTCACCGCGCTGCTGGACGAGGTCCTCCGCACCGGCGAGCCCCGCACCGACCGTGACGTGCGGGTGGTGCGAGGCAGCGGCCCGCACGCGCAGGAGACGTTCTTCGACCTCACCTGCGAGCCGCGCCGGGACGCGTCCGGCGCGGTGCACGGGGTCCGCGTGATCGGCGTGGAGACCACCCAGGTCAAGCACGCCCAGCGGTTGATGGCCGAGCATCGGGCGCTGCTGGAGCAGATCGCCCGGCAGGCTCCGCTGTCCGAGGTGCTCGACGGGATGGCCCGGTGCATCGAGGAACTGGCGCCGGAGGAGCTGTTCGTGTCGGTCCTGCTGGCCGATCCCGACGGCCTGCACCTGCGCCACGGCACCGCTCCCAGCCTGCCCGCCTTCTACAACGAGGCCATCGACGGCATCGCCACCGGGGAAGGCGTCGGCTCCTGCGGAACGGCCGCGCACCGGCGTGAACCGGTCATCGTCACGGACATCGCCACCGACCCGTTCTGGGACGACTTCCGCGACCTGGCTCAGCGGGCCGGGCTGGGCTCGTGCTGGTCGACGCCGATCCTGGGGCGCGACGGCAGCCTGCTCGGCACGTTCGCGATGTACCACCCGGCGGCCCGTGCCCCGCAGGACAACGACTTCGCGCTCATCCGGGTCTTCGCCGGCACGGCCGCGCTGGCGATCGAACGGCACCACAACGAGGTGGCGCGCCAGGCCGCCGAGGCACGCGCCGAGGCTGCTCGCGAAGCCCTGGCCGAAGCGGTGCGTGCGGAACGGGAACTGCGCGCGGAGGCCGAGCGCCGTGCGGACGCCGCCGCCGAGCTCACCGCCCAGATGCGGGTCGCCGCGGCCGCTCATTCCGGCGCACCCCACCCCGAACTGTGCCAGCTGGGCGGCAGGGCCGGGTGCGCCGCGGCGGCCGAGCTGAAGGTCGCCGACTCCTGGGGCGACGCGGCCTGGGGGTGCGCCGCGCACGTCGAGGAGGTGCTGATCCACGTGCGGTCGGTCTTCATCGCGGGTGAGGAACTCGGTGGCCTGGCGGCGTACCTGAACCGGTGACCCCGCGGCGGTTCACGCCGAGGGACCGCGCAGGTACCTGGTCATCATGTCGACGAGTTCGTGCTCGAACGTCTCGGTCGGCCGTTGGAACGCGGCCAGCCGGTGCGTGTTCAGCTCCACGGTGAACACGACGAGCTCGACCGCCGTGTCCAGGTCCCGCACGTCGACGTCGGGGTGGCGGGCGAACACGTCCCGGACCTGCGCGAAACGGTGTTCGCTGTGGCGGGCGAGGGTGTCGCGCAGTTCCGCGGAGAACTGCCCCTCCTCGATCATGATCCGCAGCAGCTGCGGGTCGTCGCGGTGGTGGTCGATCGCGTCGCGGACCAGCGCCCGCACCACGGATTCCAGGCTGCCCGGCGAGAAGTCCAGCCGGTCGGCCTGCGTCCAGGTGCCCCGGTCGATGTGACGGACCATCAGCTCGGCGAGGATCGAGTCCTTGTTCGGGAAGTACTGGTACAGCGAGCCGATCGACACGCGGGCGCGTTCGGCGATGCGGTTCGTGGTGCCCGCGGCGTACCCGTGCTCGGAGAAAACGTGAGCAGCCGCGGTCAGGATGCGGTCGCGGGTGAGTTCCGCGCGCACCTGCCGGGGCTTGCGACGTGGGTCGACGTCGCGGCTGGCCGACGGCATGCCGTGCCTCCAAAAGCGAGTATCCAAGACCTGAGCAAATGCTCATAATAGTGTCATGAGCTGGGAAAACAATCCTTCTGCACGGCTGGACACGGTGGCGGGGGTCGAGGCGGTCATCGGGCGCCCGGCGTCGGTGATCATGCTGAAGGAGCTCGGCGCGCTCGACGCGGGATGTGTGGACCTGCTTGCGCGCAGCCCGATCGCGGGGTTCGGGTACCGGGGTGCGGACGGTGCCTGCCGCACGACGTTCGTCGGTGGCCGGCCCGGGTTCGCGCGGGTGCACTCGCCGACGCGGATCTCGTTCGACCTGGAGGACGCCGAGGGGCCGGCGTCGATGGTCTTCCTGCTCCCCGGAGTCGGGGAGACCTTGCGGGTCAACGGTGTCGTGCGCGGCGGGGGCTTCGACGTCGAGCAGGTCTACATCCACTGCGCGCAGGCCGTGCTGCGTTCCGGACTGTGGTCGCCTGCCGAGACGCCGCCGCCGGCTCCCGCGATCGGTGACGGACCGCTCGCGTCGGCCGGTGTCGCCGACTTCCTCGCCGCCGCACCGTTCCTGGCTCTGTCCACCTGGGACTCGAAGGGCGGCGGCGACACCAGCCCGCGTGGAGAGCAGGGGATGGTCGCGCGGATCCTCGACGGCCACACACTCCTGATCGCGGACCGGCGCGGCAACAAACGCGCCGACACGGTGCACAACCTCCTCGAGGACGACCGGCTCTCGTTCGCGGCGCTGGTGCCGGGACGCACCGGTGTCGTGCACGTCCGGGGCCGCGCGACGATCACCGTGGACCCGGCGTTGCTGGAACCGTTGTCGCTGCGGGGGATCCCGCCGCACGCCGCCCTGCTCGTCGACGTCGAGGCCGCCGAGCTGAGCGCGAACGACGCGGTGACGCGGTCCCGGCTGTGGACCACCGCCCTGCCCGCCGACGTGCCCGACATGATGGCGCTGGGAAGTCGTCACCTCGCGGCGAACGTCCGGAGAGGCGGCTTCCTGTTCAAGGTCGCCGGCCTGATCCCGGCGCGGTGGATGCGCGCGGTCATGGACTTCGCGTACCGCTCGGGTCTGCGCAAGGAGGGCTACGAGGTCGTCCTGAAACCCCGTGCCGTGGCGGAGGATCCGCTGCGCGAGGTGCGCGTCACCGAGGTGCGGCCGGAGACGCCGAGCGCCGTCACGCTGGTGCTGGAGGACGACCGGCCGTTCGACTTCCGGCCCGGCCAGTTCTTCACGCTCGTGGCCGACGTCGACGGCGTTGAGGTGCGCAGGCCCTACTCGGCGTCGTCCGCACCGGGGGCGCGGCTGGAGGTGACGGTGAAGGAGGTGGGCCTGTTCTCCCGCCACGTCCGCACGCTCACGCCCGGCGACCGGCTGTTCGTGCGCGGCCCGTCGGGCACGTTCCACGCGGAGCCCGGCCACGAGGTGGTGCTGATCGCGGCGGGCAGCGGTGTCACGCCGATGATGAGCATCATCCGCACCCTGCTCGCACAGCCGGGCGACCGCGTCTCCCTGCTGTACAGCAACAGGACCGCGGAGGAGGCCATCTTCGCGGCGGAACTCGCGAGCCTGGGGGAGCAGCACCCCGGACGGTTCGCCGTGACCGATGTGCACACCTCCCGCGACGGACGGCTCGACGTGCCCGATGTCCGGAAGTGGGCGGCCGAGTTCCCGTCCTCCGCGCGGTTCTACGTCTGCGGTCCGGAACCTCTGATGGACACCGTGCGGCAGGCACTGGACGAACTGGGCGTGCCAGACGACCGCGTGCACTTCGAGAGCTACACCAGTGCGTCGGTGGCGGCGGGATCCATGACACCGCAACGGATGGTCGTCGACGGTGTCGGCACCGCGGTCGTCGAACCGGGGCAGACGTTGCTGGACGCCGGGCTCTCCGCCGGACTGCCGATGCCCTACTCCTGCACGGTGGGCAGCTGCCGGGAGTGCGTGGTGAAGCTCCTCGCGGGGAAGGTCTCGCGACAGGAGGAGGACGGCCGGGTGCTCGCGTGCACCACCGCGCCGCTGACGGACGTCACGCTGGAGCTGTGACCGGAAACGGGGCCAGGCGTCACGGGACGTGCTCACCGGCTGGGAACGCTCTCACCCGGAGGGCGGTTGTCCCTCGAAGTGCTCTTGCGCCACCGTGACGCCCGACAACGTTGTCGGGGAGGTCTCTCGTGGGCGTACGCGCGGTGCTGGTCGTGCTGATGACGGCTCTGGCGCTGCTGGTGCCGGGCAGTGCCACAGCCGGTACGGCACCGGACTACCCGGAGTTCCCCTACCCGCCGACGACCTACCAGGAACCGTTCCGCGGGCAGTTCCACTTCAGCTCGCAGTCGGGCTGGATGAACGACCCCAACGGACTGGTCTTCGCCAACGGCCTCTACCACTTCTTCTACCAGCACAACCCGCACGGCCTGGAGTGGGACACGATGCACTGGGGCCACGCCACGAGCCCCGACCTGGTGCACTGGACGCAGAAGCCGATCGCGCTGGAACCGGGCGTGCACCCCGGCACGTTGTTCTCCGGTGGAGGCATCGCCGACACGGGCAACACCTCGGGACTCAAGACCGGTGCGCTCGACCCGATCGTCGTCTTCTCGAACACCAACGGCGTCAGCATCTTCTACAGCAACGACAACGGCCGCAGCTTCCAGGCGTACGACGGCGGGCGCAAGCAGATCGAGATCCCGGAGGAGAGCCGCGACCCCAACGTCGTGTGGGACGCCGACCGGCGGCAGTGGGTCATGGTGGTGTGGTCGAACCGGGGCGGCAACGGCGCGGACATCTACACCTCGCCGGACCTGCTGCGGTGGACGTTCGCCAGTCGTTACGCCGCCGACTGGCTGTTCGAGTGCCCCGACCTGTTCGTGTTGCCGCTCAACGGCGCCCCGCGGTGGGTGCTCACGTCCGCGACCGGCGAGTACGTGGTGGGCAGCTTCGACGGCACCACGTTCCGCACCGACCGCCCGCAGCCGAAGAAGATGAACCACGGCACCACCTACCCCGGCGGGACGTTCTACGCCGCCGAGACGTTCCACAACACACCGGACGGCCGGATCGTCCAGATGGCGTGGCAGGGCGGGAACCGGGGGCACGGCTGGACCGGCAACGCGACGTTCCCCGTCGCGCTCGGGCTCGTCGCCTCGCCGGACGGGCCGAAGGTGACGAGGACACCGGTGGCCGAGCTGGACTCGCTGCGCGCGGACACCCGGACGTGGCGGAACACGACCGTGACCGCGACGAACAACCCGTTCGCCGGGATTCTCGCCGACACCTACGAGATCACCGCGCGCTTCGACCTGCGCGGTGCGACGGCGAGTGAGTTCGGGTTCGCGTTGCACAGCCGTTCCGACGGCACCGCCGATCGCACCGTCACCTACGACCGCGCCGCGAAGAAGTTGTACGGCAAGCCTTTTGACGCTGCTGGCGACGAGGTGAGCGTGCGGCTGCTGGTGGACCGCGGCCAGCTGGAGATCTTCGGCGGTGACGGCGTGTTCTCCATGGCGGACAACGTGAACTTCGACTCCGCCGCCGTCAGCCAGGGCATCCGGTTGTTCGCGACCGGCGGTCAGGTGCGGGTGAAGGACGCGAGGTTCACCCGGCTCAGCACGAGCTGGGGCACCGCCCAGTCGACGCTGGAAAGCACCCTCTCGGGTCCGTGGCACGCCACGGCGGGCATGTGGAGCGACGTGGCCGCGGGCAAGCAGGCGCAGACGACCGGCGACTCGTTCTACCTGAGCGCGAGCACCGGCGGCGACGCGACCTACCAGGGCGACCTGCGCCTCGACACCGCGCAGGCGGCGGGACTGACGTTCCGCGCGACCCCCGAAGGCGCCGGGTACACGGCGAACATCGACGCGAGCGGCGTGGTGAAGCTGTGGCGCCCCGGCCGTGACATCGCGACCTACGCCGCGCCGATCACGCGTGGGCGCACCCACCACCTGAAGGTGCAGGCGACGGGCTCCCGGATCCAGGTCTGGCTCGACCACGGCACGTCCCCGGTCATCGACGCCACCGACACCGCGTACGCGTCCGGGCGCTTCGGTGCCAACGTCTTCCGCGGTGCGGCCACCGTGCAGAACCTGAACACCGGCACCGGCGGGTTCTCCGCGTTCCGATCGGGACCGTGGACGCAGACCGGCGGCACCTGGACCACGACGCCGGAGTCGTTGCGCGCCAACGCCTCCGGAGACGGCTTCTACCTCAGCGACCACACCGTGCGGGACGTCGTCTACGAGGGTGATCTGTCCGTCGTCACCGGGGTGGCGGCGGGCCTGACGTTCCGCGCGACCCCCGAGGGCGCGGGCTACACCGCGAACATCGACACCGGCGGGGTCGTGAAGCTGTGGCGGCCAGGTCGTGACATCGCCGCGCACGCCACGGAGATCGTCGCCGGGCGGACGTACCACCTGAAGGTCCAGGCAGTCGGTGACCGCATCCAGTTGTGGCTCAACGGTTCCCCGGTGATCGATGCCGTGGACACGGCGTACGCCGAGGGACGACTCGGCCTCAACGTGTACGCGGCAACGGCGACGGCGCAGCACCTCGCGGCCGCCTGACCAGTGTGTGCGCGGCCCGGCACGGGTACCGCGATTCGATGAGGACACCACCGATCGTCTCGGCGGAGGAGTGGGACGCGGCGCGCCGGGAACTCCTGCGCAAGGAGAAGGAGCACACCCGCGCGAAGGACGCCCTGGCCGCCGAACGCCGCCGGCTGCCGCGGGTCCGGGCCGGGAAGGCGTACACCTTCGAAGGGCCGGAAGGGGAGACGGACCTGCCCGGCCTGTTCGCGGGGCGCAGCCAGCTGATCGTCTACCGGCACTTCTTCGAGCCCGGTGTCGCGGACTGGCCGCGGGGCGGCTGCGGCGGGTGCGCGATGTTCACCGACAACCTCGGCCACCTCGCCCACCTCAACGCCCGCGACGTCACGTTCGTGCTGGTCTCCGCGGCCCCGCAGGACGACATCCGGCGCTACCGCCACCGCATGGGCTGGGACGGCGTGCCCTGGTACACCACGCGGGACGACTTCTCGAAGGACTTCGGCGTCGACGAGTACTTCGGCCTCAACGTGTTCCTCCGCGACGGTGACGAGGTCTTCCGCACGTACTTCACCAACGCGCGCTCGGCCGAGCAGACGGGCAACGTCTGGAGCCTGCTCGACCTCACCCCGCTCGGCCGCCAGGAGGACTGGGAGGACTCGCCCGAGGGGTACCCGCAGGAGCCGCCCTACCGGTGGTGGCGCCGCCACGACGAGTACGGCACCGCCGAGGACGCGGGCTGACGGCAGGTGTGAACGTTCACCGTCCTCTGTGGCCGATGTGCCCCTGAAGCTGCTGCGTCACCGGGGAACGTCCACCCGGCACGCCCACGACGGGTCTTCCGCACGGCAGGACCTGGGGCTGCGGTGGCCGACCCCCTGGAATCGGCGTTGGAACGGGCTGATGGGAGCGCGCCGCCCAAGCGGGCGATCGGCGAGGGAGATGATCTCCTGGCGCCCTGATTGATCACTGGGCAGTATGGGAAACATGCCTGCCATTCCCGAGAGCTCCGCCGTCATCGCCGATGTGGCCGCGGAGAACGACTACGACGGCTTCGCCGAGGCGTACACGGCCGAGAACGAGACCAGCCTCCTCAACGCCTACTACGTCCGGCCCGCGATCGTGGACCTGGCCGGCGACGTGGCCGGTCGACGAATTCTCGACGCCGGCTGCGGTGCTGGTCCCGTGTCCTCGGCGCTACGTGATCGGGGAGCCGTCGTGAGCGGCTTCGACCGCAGCGCCAAGATGGTGGAGCTGGCCCGGCAGCGGCTCGGTGACGACGTGGACCTGCGGGTCGCCGACATAACGGGCCCGCTGCCGTACCCCGACGGCGCCTTCGACGACGCCGTCGCCGCTTTGGTGCTGCACTACCTGCAGGACTGGACCGCACCTCTGGCTGAGCTGCGGCGGGTGCTGAAGCCCGGTGGCCGGCTGATCGTGGTCGTCAACCACCCCATCCTCCTCAAGATGGTGCATCGCGAGACTGACTACTTCGCGACCACCAAGTGGTCCGACGAGTACGACTTCAACGGCCAGAAGGCCGTGCTCACCTACTGGCACCGGCCGCTGCACGCGATGACCGACGCCTTCACCGCAGCAGGCTTCCGCACCGCCGTCATCAGCGAGCCGCCTCCGGCGCCGGAAGCCCACGAACTCTTTCCCGACGAGATGGCGAGTTTCCCCTCCGGGGCCTTCCTGAGCTTCATGTTCTTCGTCCTGGAGGCCGCCTGACCACGGCGTGGCACATGGGTGGCCGCAAGGTCCGTGGCAAGCACCACGAACTTGCCCTGGACACCACAATGTCCGGCTGGACAGGACACCGCACGCCCGTGCCGGTGAGATCCGCGCCGGCACGGGCCCCGGCCGGGTGACCGGGGACTCCGTCACCACCGCGCGGCCCGGCACGGGCGCCCGATCTGCGCATGTAGGCTTCGCCCGGCAGGTGCGGACACGTCAAGCAGTCGGCGCATTCGGAGTTCCTGCTGTACAGCGACGATGATCCGGTGAAAGCTCATCCCGGCTTCCACCGCGGGTTCATCGTGGCCTGTCGGTTTGTCGACTGCTCGAGGAGACCTGAGTGACCGTGGACGCGGGACGTGCCCAAAGCCTGACCGACCTGCTGCGTGACAGCGCGGAGCCGCTGATCGACAAGTGGGTGGGCGTGGTCGCGGCGCTGCTGCGCGGGCGGTCGACGAAGACGGAGCTCGAAGCCGACTTCAAGGAGTTCTACGCGGCACTGCTGCCCGTCGCCGGCAGCGACGGCAGGAACATCGGTGGGCCGGAGTTCGCCGACCTGCGCGCGTTCCTGGAGGAGTACTCGCGCTCCCGGGTCCGGGCGGGCTTCACCCCGACGGAGACGGCGTCGAGCGTGTTCTCCCTCAAGCGCGCGGTCTTCGACCTCACCGAGAGCAGCGACGACCCGGAGATGTTCCGCCAGCTCATGGCGTTCTCCGGGCTGCTGGACGCGCTCGGCCTGCTGACCTTCGAGTCCTACGCGCGGGTCCGTGAGGAGATCATCCGGGAGCAGTCCGAACAGCTCCTGGAGCTCACCACGCCGGTCGTCAAGGTCTGGGAGGGCGTGCTGGCGGTACCGCTGGTGGGCACCCTCGACTCGGCCCGCACCCAGGTCGTCATGGAGAAGCTGCTCGAGGCGCTCGTCGAGACCGGGTCCGAGCACGCGATCATCGACATCACCGGTGTGTTCGCGGTCGACACCCAGGTCGCGCAGCACCTGCTCAAGACGGTCGTCGCGGCCCGGCTGATGGGCGCGGAGTGCATCGTGTCCGGTATCCGCCCGCAGATCGCGCAGACGATCGTGGCGCTGGGCATCGAGTTCGGCGACATCGTCACCAAGGCCTCCCTCGCCGACGCGCTGCGGCACGCGCTGCGCCGTGAGGGCGTCGACGTCGTGCGCCGCGAGACCGCCTGATGGAACGCGTACCGATTCTGAAGATCGGTGGCCTCCTGCTCGTCTCCATCCAGATCGACCTGCAGGACCAGAGCGTGCTGGCCCTGCAGGAGGACCTGGCGGAGAAGATCAGCGCCACCGGCGCCCACGGCGTGATCATCGACATCTCGGCGGTCGAGATCGTCGACTCGTTCATCGGCCGGATGTTCGCCACGATCGCGTCCATCTCCCGGCTGTTCGACGCCGACACCGTGGTGGTGGGCATGCGGCCGGCGGTCGCGATCACGTTGGTGGAGCTGGGTCTCACGCTGGGCGGGGTGCGCACGGCGCTCGACCTCGAACGCGGCATGAAGATCCTGGGACAGCTCGGTCGCGGACGGGACTCCTGATGCCGCCCCGGTCCGAGGGACCGGAGGAGGTGCCGATCACCGCCGACGACGACGTCGTCCGCGTTCGCCAACTCGTGCGGACCTACGCACAGCAGACCAAGCTCTCGCTGGTGGACCAGACGAAACTGGTCACCGCGGCGAGTGAGCTCGCGCGCAACACGCTCATCTACGGCGGCGGGGGCTTCGCCCGCGTCGAGGAGGTCAGCGACGGACGCCGCGCCGGCGTGCGCGCCTCCTTCCACGACGAGGGACCCGGCATCCCCGACCTGACGCTCGCCCTGGCCGACGGCTGGAGCAGCGGCAGCGGGCTCGGCCTGGGCCTGAGCGGCGCGAAGCGCCTGGTGGACCAGTTCGACCTCGACACCGAGGTCGGACGCGGCACGGTCGTGACGGTGACCAAGTGGAAGAGATGACCACGGTGACCTGCCTGCCGCTCGTGCGCGACGAGGCCTGGATGCCGGTCGAGGAGACCGCCCAGGTCGGCCGGATCCGCCGCACGGCCACGTCGCTGGCCGAACGGCTCGGGTTCACCGCCACGCGCACGGCGGAGATCGGCCTCGCCGCCACGGAGATCGGCACGAACCTGCACAAGCACGCCCGGCAGGGCGTGGTGCTGGTCCGGACGGTGCGCGGCGTGGAGGACTCGGCGGTCGAGATCGTCGCGCTCGACCGCGGGCCCGGCATCAGCGACCTCGCCCTCGCGTGGGAGGACGGCCACTCGACGACCGGAACGCTCGGCGTCGGGCTCGGCACGGTGGCACGACTCGCGACGTCCTGCGCCATGTCCTCCCGGCTCGGCCTGGGAACGGCGCTCGTGGCGCGGTTCGCCCCGGTGCTGCGCTGGGCACCCGAGTGGGGTGAGGAACGAGCGGCCGGCGTGACCAGGCCGATCAGCGGCGAGGACGTGTGCGGCGACGCCTACGCGTTCTGCCGTTCTGCTGACCGGATGACGCTGATGATGTGCGACGGGTCCGGGCACGGGCCGCTGGCGGCGGCCGCGTCCGACGCCGCCGTGCGCCTGTTCCGCGAGCAGCCCTTCCTGCCGCCCGACCAGATGGTCGCGTTGCTGCACAAGGCGTTGCGCGGCACGCGGGGTGGCGCGGTGGCGGTCGCGGACGTCGACCTCATCGCGCGGACGGTGCGCTTCTGCGGGCTGGGCAACATCGCCGCGGCGGTGCTGGGGGAGGGCCGCAAGACGGGCATGATCTCGGTGCCCGGCGTGGCGGGCCACCAGGCGCGCACGATCCGCACGTTCGACTACGCACTGCCGGAGAAGGCGGTCGTGGTCCTGCACTCCGACGGCCTCACCGAACGCTGGGGCCCCGACCACGGCAGTGACCTGGTCAACGACCCGCCGGTGCTGATCGCGGCGACCCTGCTGCGGGAAGCGGGCGTGCGCAAGGACGACGCCTGCGTGCTCGTGGCCAGACCGGCATGACGACCGACGACCTGCTGCGGCTGGTGATCGGTGACGAGCGGGACGTGTTCCTGCTCCGCCAGCGCGGCCGCCAGGTCGCCGCCGCGGTCGGGCTCGACGGGCAGAACCAGATCCGGGTCGCCACGGCGCTGAGCGACATCGGCCGGGAACTCGTCCGGCAGGAGGTGGGCACGACCGCGGTCTTCCGGCTGCGGCGCCGGCCCGTTCCGGCGTTGCTCGTGGAACTGTCCTGGCAGGCGCCCGTGACCGCGACCGGCCCCGGCTGGGACACCGCCCGCAGGTTGATGAACGAGCTGACCCTGACCGCCACGGGCGTCACGCTGGTGAAGAACGTGGCGCACGCGGACGCGCCCGACGAGGACCTGCTCCGGGACCTGCGCGAGAGCACCGGCACCACCGCGCTCGACGAACTGCGCGCCCAGAACCAGGAGCTGCTGGAGACGCTCGAGAACCTGGAGGCCAAGAGCAAGGAGCTCGAACGCCTCAACGACGAGCTGGAGGAGACCAACCGCGGCGTCGTCGCGCTCTACCAGGAGCTGTCCGACGAGCTGGAGCAGACGAACCAGGGCGTGGTGGCGCTCTACGCGGAGCTGGAGGCGAAGTCCGCCGAGCTGCGTGACGCGGCCGCCGCCCGCATCCGGTTCTGGTCCAACATCAGCCACGAGCTGCGCGCGCCGATCAACTCCGTGGTCGGCCTGACCCGCCTGCTCGGCGGGCCGGGCGGGGATCCGATGACCGACGACCAGCGCCACCACGTCGACCTGATCAACGAGTCCGCGGCGACGCTGCTGGCGCTGGTGAACGAGCTGCTCGACACGGCGAAGGCCGAGTCGGGCAGCCTGCAGCCGCGGATGGCGCCCGTCGCGCTCGACTACGTGATCACCCAGCTGCGGTCGGCGGTGCGGCCGCTGCTGCGCTCCGGCGACGTGCGGCTGGTGGTGGACGACGTGCCCGAGCTGCGGCCGCTGGTCACCGACGAGACGATGCTCGTCCGGATCCTGCGCAACGTCCTGTCGAACGCGGTCAAGTTCACCAAGCGCGGCGAGATCCACTTCACCGCCTCCCAGGGCCCCGGCCCCGACGAGGTCCGGTTCGTGGTCACCGACACCGGCATCGGCATCCCGCCCGCCGAGCAGGACCGCGTGTTCGAGGAGTTCTACCAGGTGCCGAACTCGCTGCAGGTCGGTGCGAGCGGCACCGGGCTCGGCCTGTCCTACGCGCGCAAGCTCGCCGAGATCCTCGGCGGCACCCTGACGCTGAGCAGCACGTCCGGTGTGGGCACGGAGGTCGTGCTGACGCTGCCGACCGCGAAGGACGAGTTCGTCCAGCCCGCGCCCGTCGCCTGCGCGCTGATCGCGGACGGCGACGAGAAGTGCCGCCGGCAGCTGCGCGACGCCCTGGCCGGGCTCGCCGCCGAGGTCGTCGAGACCGAGGACGGCCGCACCGCCCTGAACCTCGCGAAGTCACGGCGGCCGGACCTCGTCCTGGTGAGCGCGAGCGCCCCGGTGATGAGCGGCAGCGCGGTCCTGTCCGTGTTGAGGCTTGATCCGGATCTGGCCGGGGTACCTGTGGTCATCGTGTGCGGCGACGACCCCGGTGGTCTCGCGCGCAGCGTGTACAGCCTGGGTGCCGCGATGCTGCACGAGGCGCGGATCTCCCCGGAGACGGTGAGCCGTGCGATCAGGGACGCTCAGCTCACCGCGCGCAGAACGGACACCCGATGAACCCGACAGCGATGGGTGGCGGACCGGCCAGGGTCCTCGTGGTCGACGACCTCGAGGCGAGCCGGTTCATCGCGTGCAGCTGGCTGCGCCGCAGCGGCCACACGGTGGTCGAGGCGACCACGGCGGCGGAGGCGCTCATCGCACTGGAAGGCGACTTGTTCGACCTGGTCCTGCTCGACGTGCACCTGCCGGACATGAGCGGGTACGACGTGACGGAGCGGATCAAGGCCGACCCGCGCACCAGTTCGATCCCGGTCGTGATGCTGTCGGCGACCTTCATCGAGCCCGAGGACAAGGTCACCGGCCTCACCAGGGGCGCCGACGCCTACCTCACCGAGCCCGTCGACCCCGGCGAGCTGCTGGCCAACGTCGAGGCGGCGTTGCGCTACCACCGCGCCCGCGCGCTGGCCGAACACCTCGCCGCCCGGCTGACCCGGCTCGCCACCGCCACGTTCGCCATCAACGCCGCGCCGACGTTCGAGACCCTGGCCGAAGCCGCCGCCATCGGGGCCGCCGACGTGCTCGACACGGAGGCCACCGCCGTTCTGACGGCTCCGTCCGGTGCCGTGTGCGTCGTGATGGCCGGTGCCGCGTGGGTCCGCCCGGACGAGGCGACCGTCGAGCAGTGGATGGCCTCGCTCACCCCTGGCGTCGGGGTGGCCGTGATCGAGGCCGCCGCGGTGCCGTGGCACCAGGTCGCGGTGGTCGCGCGCACCAAGCTGCGGCGCCCGCCCATCGGCATCACCGTCAGCCCGCTGGCTGTGACCACCGACGACGACCGGAACCTGTTGCGCCAGCTCGCCCAGGCGGCCGCGCTCGCCGCCGAGGGCCTGCACACCTTCGCCGAGGAGCACTCGCTCGCGCTCACGTTGCAGCGCAGCCTCCTGCCCCGCGCGTTGCCGCAGGTGCCCGCCCTGCCGATGACGGCCAGGTACGTGCCGGCGTCGAGCAACGCCGAGATCGGCGGCGACTTCTACGACGTGATCGAGCTCGACGGCCTCCTGCTCATCGCCATCGGCGACGTGTGCGGCCATTCGATCGAGGCCGCGACAGTGATGGCGGAGGTGCGCCACACCCTGCGCGCGTACGCCGTGGAGGGCCATCGGCCGGCCGAGATCCTGCGCCGCGTCGACGCCCTGCTCGAGCGGTTCCACCCGACCGGGGGCCTCACCACCATGTGCCTGCTGCTGGTCGACCTGGAGGCGGGCACCATGGCCGTCGCGAACGCGGGCCACGTACCGCCGCTGATCGTCGACGACCAGGGTGCTCACTACGCCCGCGTGCACGGCCCGTTGCTGGGCATCGGGCTGGACCGGCCGGAAGCGACGGAACTGCCGTTGCCGCCGGCGACGACGGTGCTGCTGACCACCGACGGCCTCGTCGAACGGCCGGGCATCGATCTGGACGAGGGCATGGAGAAACTGCGCGCCGCCGTGTCGAACACCGAGGACATGGACGAGCTCGCCGACCGCCTGCTCGCCGAGATGGGCCAGGACAAGCGGGACGACATCGCCCTGCTCCTGCTGCGGCGGCTCGGGTGAGCGCCCCCGTGGTCGACCTGCCCGTCCGGCCGGGCATGTCGATGGCGTCGTTGCGCCGCGACCTCGCCGCCGCCCTGCACGACCTCGGTGAGGACCACCTCTACGACGTGCAGCTCGTGGTGACCGAACTCGTGTCGAACGTCCTCGACCACACCACCATGAGCACCGGTCACCTGCGGATCGTGCTCCGCGAGGAGCCCTGCGCGGTGCTGGTCGAGGTCGACGACGAGTCCGCGGTCGAACCGGTGTACGGCCGCTCCCGCCTGGGGGAGAACCGCGGCAGGGGCATCGTGGTGGTGGACAACATCTCGCGCGAATGGGGCTTCCGGCCGCGCGGTGAGCACGGCAAGACGGTGTTCGCCCTGGTGGAGTGCACCGGCTGAGGCCCTGCCCCGTCCGCAGCGGTTACCCCGATCCGCTCGGGGTACCTCTGGCCATGACCACCACACCGTCAGCGCGGTCTGGGGAGCCATCTCGGCCTCCACTAGCGCGAAAGCCGGTCCCCACCGGTGAAAGATCCGTCACCGAGCACCTCGACAACGGTGCCGTCGTCACCTACTTCGACCCGTCCCCGTTCGCCGAGGGCCCGTTCCGGCGCGCGGTCGCGATCGGGGCGGAGATCGTCGACCCGCGCACGAACCTCCGCTGGATCCCGTTGCTGCGGGGCGACCTGACCATCGACCTGGTCGCCTGGGCGCTGGTCGTGGACATCGCTCCCGGCTAGCCGGGAGCGATGTCCACCCTCAGCCGGACGGCTCGAGCAGTGCCAGCATCTCCGGCAGGTCGAAGTGCCGGGCGACGTCGAGCGCGGACCTCGGCCCGAGAGCCGGATCCGCGCCCGCGCTGAGCAGCAGGCGGACGATCTCCTCGGAGCGCCGGAACACCGCCGCCCCCAGTGCGGTCTGCCCCCGGTCGTTGACCCGCCCGGTGTCGGCGCCGCGCTCCAGCAACGCCCGCACCACGTCCGTGCGGCAGCGGTAGGCGGCGAGGATCAGCAGCGTGTCGCCCGAGGAGTTGGTGAGGTTGACCGGGATCCCCGCGTCGACGGCCTCGCTCAGCCCCGCCCCGTCTCCGTCGCGGGCCAGGTCGAACATCGACTGAAGGAACCCGAGCTCCTCGTCGGTGAGCGTCCGGCTCATGCGATGGCCGGGGGGAAGCGGTCCCACACGCGGTGGGCCCCGAGCAGCTTCGTCACGGCCGCGAGGACCTTCGACGCGTCGTCGTCCAGCACGACACCCGGCCCCGTGCACCCGGCGGCCTCGACGGCGGCCCGCCCGGTGCCCCACGCGCCGATCGCCTTGGCGTGGCGGAAGGCCTCCTGGACCATGAGGGTGACGCGCGGGTCGGCGGAGTCGCCCGCGACCAGCAGGGCGTCGAACTCGACGGACCGCGCGGTGAGGAACGTGCGCTGCGCGACCAGGCCGCTGTCCCCGATCGGGCCGCCGATCGGCGCGATCAGCAGCGGCACCATCCCGCCGGCCAGGACGGTCTCACGCACCGTGCGCACACCGTCGAGATCCAGCGGGTCGACCACGATGCCGATCATGCGGCCGTCCGCGGGCCACGTCTGCCCGAGCTGCGACAGGGCCGGGCTCGGCGTGACCTTCTTGAGCCGTGCCTTCTCCGGCACCGGGAGGCCCAGCCCCTTCGCGACCTCCGCGCAGAGCGTGGCGTCGACGTTCGCGAGCACCAGCAGTTCGCGTTCCTTGATCACCTGCTCGTAGCACTTGCCCAGCTCGAAGGTGAACGCGCTCACGACGTGGTCCTTCTCGACCGGCGTCAGGCTCTGCCAGAACAGCCTCGGCTGCGTGTAGTGGTCGGCGAACGACGCCGGCGACTGGCGGACCTTCACGGCCTTCGGCAGCGGCCGCGCCACCTCGACGAACGGCCGGTCGCCCTCCTTCGCGACGAACGGGTTGCCACCGTCGAGCGTGTTCGGCCGGTAGGGGGCGACACCCCCGTGCACCGCGTGCTGGTGGTAGCCGTCGCGGAGCATGTCGTTGACCGGCGCGTGCGGGCGGTTGATCGGGATCTGGTTGAAGTTCGGTCCGGCGAGCCTCGTCAGCTGGGTGTCGAGGTAGGAGAACAGCCGGGCCTGGAACAGCGGGTCGTCGGTGACGTCGATGCCCGGCACCAGGTTGCCGAGGTGGAACGCGACCTGCTCGGTCTCCGCGAAGTAGTTGAGCGGGTTGCGGTTCAGCGTCAGCATCCCGACCGGCTGCACCGGTGCGAGCTCCTCGGGGACCATCTTCGTCGGGTCGAGCAGGTCGATGCCCTCGAACGTCTGTTGTGGACTGTCGGGCATGATCTGCAGGCCGAGTTCCCACTGCGGGTACGCGCCGGACTCGATGGCGTCGGCGAGGTCGCGGCGGTGGAAGTCCGGGTCGAACCCGCACAGCAGCTGCGCCTCCTCCCACACCAGGGAGTGCACGCCGAGCTTGGGCTTCCAGTGGAACTTCGCGAGCGCGGTCTCGCCGTCGGCGTTGACGAGCCGGAACGTGTGGACGCCGAACCCCTCCATCGTGCGGTACGAGCGGGGGATGCCGCGGTCCGACATGTTCCAGATGACGTGGTGGGTGGCCTCGGTGTGGGTGGACACGAAGTCCCAGAACGTGTCGTGCGCGCTCTGCGCCTGCGGGATCTCGCGGTCCGGGTGCGGCTTGCCCGCGTGGATCACGTCCGGGAACTTGATCCCGTCCTGGATGAAGAAGACCGGGATGTTGTTGCCCACCAGGTCGAAGTTGCCCTCCTGGGTGTAGAACTTCGTCGCGAACCCGCGGGTGTCGCGCACGGTGTCCGCCGACCCGCGCGAGCCCAGCACCGTGGAGAACCGCACGAACACGGGCGTTTCCACGCCGTCGCCGAGGAATCCGGCCCTGCAGACGTTCACGGCGGTGCCGTAACCGACGAACACACCGTGCGCGCCGTATCCACGTGCGTGGACCACTCGCTCCGGGATGCGCTCGTGGTCGAAGTGCATGACCTTCTCGCGCAAGTGGTGGTCCTGCAACAGCGTCGGCCCGCGTTCACCGGCCTTCAACGAGTGGTCGGTGTCGTACAGCCGCGTGCCGCCGGAGGTCGTGAGGAACTCGCCCTGCTGGCCCTGGGACACCTGCGGCGCCCCGGTCGGCGCACCCGTCGGCGACACCGTCTCCGGTCCGGTCTGGTCGTGCTTGGGCGGCAACGGCCCCCGCGGCTCGGTCGGCTCGGTGAGTGACGGCGGCTCGCTGCCGGGGGTGCCGGGAATCGGCGGGTTCACCATGTCGGCGACCTTGTCCACGGCCTTCTCGAGTGCCGCCTTCACGAGCTTGCCTGGCTTGTGGGTGGCCACGGATGCCTCCTTCTCGCACGGGAACGTCGGACTGGCGGTACCCGGTGGTTCGGGTACCAACCACTTGACGCGGAACCGTTTGTTCCGGTCGGAAGGGGGTACGCCGGTCGCGTCCGAAGTGCGTTTCCCTTCGACGGGAGTCGTCATGTCCCGAACCGGAACGGCCCGGCGCCACGCGGTCCAGACGATCGCGCTGGTCGTGGCCGCGGTGTTCACGCTGGTGGGTGTCGCCGGGTTCATCCCCGGCCTGACCACGAACTACGACACGCTGATGTTCGCCGGCCACGAGTCGCGGGCGATGCTGCTGGGCCTGTTCGCGGTGTCGGTCCTGCACAACGTGGTCCACCTCGCCTTCGGCGTGGCCGGCTTCCTGCTGTCGCGCACGGCCAATGGCGCGTACTGGTACCTCGTCGGTGGCGGGGCGGTCTACCTCGTGCTGTTCGTCTACGGGCTGATCGTCGACCACGGCAGTGACGCGAACTTCGTGCCGGTGAACCCCGCCGACAACTGGCTGCACCTGTTGCTGGGCGTCGCCATGGTCGTGCTCGGGCTGGCGTCGGGCGGCGGCCGTCACCGGACCGTGCGCGGCAACTGAACCTCCACACCGAAAAGCGGTGGGCATCGCTCGTGCGATGCCCACCGCTTCATCTGGACCTCAGCTCGGTTGGAGCAGGACCTTCTGAGCCCCGTGCTGCTTCTTCTGGAACATCTCGTAGGCCCTGGGCGCCTCGTGCAACGGCAACCTGTGCGTCGCGAAGTCGTCCACGCCCAGAGGATCGTCGGAACCGGAGAGCAGCGGCACGATCTCGTCCATCCAGCGGCGGACGTTCGCCTGTCCCATGTGGAGCCTGATCTGCTTGTCGAACAGTTCCATCATGGGCATCGGGTCGATCATGCCGCCGTACACACCGGACAGTGAGATCGTGCCGCCGCGCCGCACCGAGTCGATGGCGGCGTACAGCACGCTCAGCCGGTCGATGCCGGCCTTCTCGGTGATCAACGCTCCGGCGGCCTGCGGCAGCGCGGCCACCAGGTTGTGAGCGAGCCGCGCGGCCGGGGCGCCGTGCGCCTCCATGCCCACCGCGTCGATGACGGAGTCCGCGCCACGACCCGCGGTGAGCGCGCGGACGGCGTCGCCGATGTCGTCGTGCTCGCGGGTGTCGAGGACCGTCGCACCGTGCGCCTCGGCGCGCGCCAGGCGCTCGGTCACGAGGTCGATCCCGATGACCTGCCCGGCACCCTTGTGCAGGGCGACGCGGGCGCACATCTGCCCGATCGGCCCGAGCCCGAAGACCACGACGGAACCACCCGCGGGGATCTCGGCGTACTCGACCGCCTGCCAGGCCGTCGGCAGCACGTCGGACAGGTACACGAACCGGTCGTCCGGCGGGCCGTCCGGGACCTTGATCGGCCCGTACTGCGCGTGGGGCACCCGCAGGTACTCGGCCTGCCCGCCGGGCACCTGCCCGTAGAGCTTCGTGTAGCCGAACAGTGCCGCGCCCTTGCCCTGCCCGGTGACCTGGGTCGTCTCGCACTGCGACTGCAGCCCGCGGTCGCACATGAAGCAGTGCCCGCAGGAGATGGTGAACGGGACGACCACGCGGTCGCCCGGCTTGAGGGACGTGACCTCCGCGCCGACCTCCTCCACGACGCCCATCGGCTCGTGACCCAGGACGTCGCCCTCGGTCATGAACGGGCCGAGCACCTCGTACAGGTGCAGGTCCGAACCGCACACGCCGGTGGAGGTGACCCGGATGACGGCGTCCGTGGGTGACTCGATCCGCGGATCGGGCACCGTGTCCACCCGGACGTCGCGTTTGCCGTGCCAGGTGACCGCCTTCATCAACGCTCCATTCGTGAGAGAACACAGTTGTGGGCCGGGTGCCCTCGTAGTCGCCTCACAAACACCCGAGCGCGAGCGCTATCCGTTCTGCGACACCAGCGACCGCAGAGGCGTGCGCAGCGACGACTCGCCGTTCTTCCAGGACGACAGCAGGTGATCTGCCAGTCGTGACTCCAGGTGTTCCGTCGCCTGGATCCCGAACACGACGTCGGCCTGAAGCGACGGCTCCTGCTCCAGCAGCGAACCGATGACGTCGTTGCGCATGATCTGCTCGTGCACGGCGTCGGCCTCGATGTGCTCGGTGAAGAACTCGACGCACCGCGGGTCGGCGTCCATCCGTCCCAGGGCCTGGACCATGCGCTGGGCGCTCGGTCCCGTGGTGATCTCGGCGGCGGCGAAGTGGCCGACCAGGGCGCCGCGCAACGACCGGTGCAAGCCGAACAGCGACATCATGTTGACGATCGCGATGGCCGGTGCCGGCACGTCGTCGAGGTAGCGCAGGTAGTCCGAGGACATGCCCGCGCCGTCGAGCAGGTCGGCGTACAGCTGTGAGTGCATGCGGTCGGCCCGTCCGCCGCCGAACTCGTCGAACTCGACCGCCACCAGCGCCGCCTTCGCCCTGCCCCGCAACCGGGGGATGACCCAGGCGTGCGGGTCGGCCTCCTTGTGGTGGTACACCGAGCGGTGCGCGAAGTACTCGCACATCTGCTCCCAGGTCCCGTCGTCGCGCAGGTGGTGCGAGACGCCGCTGCCGGGGACGTGCTCGACCAGCATGTCGCCCAGGGCGGTGTCGAGGTCGTCACCACCGTCCACATCGGAGCGAAGACGGCCGAGGAACGCGCTTTCGGCCTGTGCCCGCAGCCGCAGCAGTTCCGGGTCCCACTCCCAGGCGGGGTCCACGCCGTCGAAACCGCCGTAGTGCAGTTCGTACAACGTGTACAACGCGATCGTCAGGTCCTCTCCGTACGGATCGGCGGCGGCGAACGGGATCGCGCGGCCGTCCGGGTCACCGCTCAGCGCGGCGACGACTTGCTCGGACAACGGGCCACGAGGCGTTGGAAGGTGCACTCAGGAGTCATACCCGCGTGGAGACGAGCCCATGCACGAGTTCCAGCTCACCGCGTTCCTCCAACGCCGGCGTCACGTGCTTGAGCAGCTTGTCGAGCAGTGCCGTGGCGGGCACCCGGCACTCCAGCCACGGGTCCACACCGGCTCCGTCCACGCCGTACCGCGAAGCCGCCCACACGGCGGCGGCGAGCACGTCGTCGCGCACGGCGTCCGGCTTCTTGCCGTCACGGAGGTCCTGGTTCGCGGTGTGCACGAGAGCGCGGGACAGCGCTGCCTGCAACACCGATCCGCTCACTTCGGTGGAGGCGTCGGCCATGCGGAACTCGACGGTCGGCAGCCGGGAGGCCAGGCGCACGAGCCAGAACGTCTGCGCCGCGTCCACGAGCGTTCCGCAGCGCACCATCCGGGCGACGTGGGCGTCGTAGTCCCGCGCGTCGGTGAAGAGCGGCGGCACGCCGGAACCGGGGAAGCGCGACTGCTGCACCATCCGCCAGCTCGCGTAGCCGTGGTCGGGGGAGTTGGCGGCCAGCGCCAGCAGGGTCGGCAGCCACGGCCGCACGTGGTTCAGCACCGCCACCGCCGTGTCGCGATCCGGCACGCCGACGTGCACATGGCATCCGCTCGCCTCGTAGTCGTCCACGACGCCCGCGTACATGTCGAGCACGCGGCGGAACCGTGCGCCCTCCGAGACGACCGAGTGCGTGGAGGCTTTGAGAGGTGTGCCACGGGAAAGCAGCTCCAGGCCCTCCGCTCGGGCGGCGTTGGCGAGCATCGAGCGGGCCTGCGAGAGCGCGTCACCGAGGGCGGCCACTCCGGTGCACGGACCGGTCGCCGCCTCGACCTGCGTTCCCGCGAGTTCCGCGTGGAACTTGGTGAGCTCGGTGTCCCGCACCCGTGCCAGCACGGCTTTCGCACGCATGACCGTGCGCCGCGAAGCAGTGTCGACGAGCAGGAACTCCTCTTCCACCCCAACGGTGTCGGCGCAGGTGTCCACCAAGAGCCCGTCTCCGCTCTTCCCGCAACGTTGCCGCCGGGTTACCCGCGCCGGGTGAGGACGAACCACCACGGGGTATCCGGCCCGGCATGGACGACAAGACGATCGAGGCGCTCGGCAAGCTCAGCAAGGCGCGGGAGACCACCGAACGGGCTCGCGGCCACCTGTACTCCTTCCACCAGCTCACCGGCACCGCGGACTTCGAGATCGGGGACGCGATCGAGGCGCTGCGCGAGGCCGGGCACGTCGACCACGCGAACCGCGTGCAACGGGAGTTGCTCGGCCGCAACGTCCTGCCGGGACGCTGGACCTTCCAGATCGTCGAGGAGTACGACGACATGTACTACGACGTGGTCCGTGAGGTCGAACGCGCCGTGCGCGACGATCTGGCGGGCGGCCAGCGGCACGGCCTGGAGAAGCAGCTCAAGCGAGACCGTCAACGTCTCAGCGCCGCCGCGTACTCCGAGCAGACCGATCGGTGAACAGGGCCACTGCCTGCCTGTCCTGCGGTCATGGGGCGGCTGGGCTACGTTCGAAGGCAGGGTTCAGCACGCAGCCCTCCGTCGCGGCGCAGCCGTGCGGATGGGCGGAGCTGCCACCGAGGTGACCGCTCGACCCTTCCGCGATCAAGGCCGGAAGAGGGCGCATGAAGATCGCAATGGTGTCGGAGAACGACGCGCAGGGCCGCTGGGACGTGCACGCCGCGGACCTGGCGGCGGCGCTGGTGTCGCTGGGCCACGAGGTCACGGTCCACAGCTGCGGTGAGGCCGTGGCCACCGTTCCCGGCCAGGAGCCCTATCTCGGTGGCTTCGTCGACTCGCTCCGCTTGGAGTGGGTGCTCACACCACCGGACGTCGTGCACGCCCACCACTGGCGGCCCGGCCTGGCCGCGCTGCTGGCGGCACAGACGGCCGGTGTGCCCGTGGTGGCGTCGTTCCACGGTTTCGGCCGGCGACCCGACGTCGAACGACTGGTGGGCAGGGAGGCCGCCGTGGTCGTGGCGGGCTGCGGGGACGAGGTGCTCCGGCTCGCGGAGGCCGGGCTACCGCGCTCCAGGATCGTGGTCGTCCCGCGCGGGGTCGACGCCGACCTGTTCCAGCCACAGGGCGAACCAGTTCGCAGACGAGTGAAGCGCATCGTCTGCCGGGCGGGCGACGGGGTGGCGGACGTCGTCGCGGCGCTGCCGTGGCTGCCGGACGCCGAACTGCTGATCACCGGGGCGTTCCCGGCGGGCGAGGCCCGCCGTCTGGGACAGCGGGCGCGAGAACTCGGCGTGCACGAGCGGGTCCGGTCGACCGGACCGGTCGCGCGCGAGGACGTGCCGGCGTTGCTGCACTCGGCGGACGTGGTGGCATGCGTGCCCAGGCAACCCCTGTGGGACGCGTGGCCGCTGGAGACCATGGCCTGCGGTGTGCCGGTCGTGGCCACGGCGGTGGCCGGGCTCAGCGACGCCGTGACCGACGGTGTGACCGGGGTCCTCATTCCACCGGGCGAGGTGAAAATGCTGGTCAGGAGGCTGCGAGAGGTCCTGGAGGACGCCATGCTCCGCACCTCGTGCGGGATCGCGGCGGTGGACCGGGTCCAGGCCCGGCACACCTGGCCGGACGTCGCGCGCGGCGTGGAGCGGCTGTACCGGCGAGTGCTGGAGATCCCCTCGGCCGCGAAGCACGGACGAGCGGTGGGCTGACACCGTGGGGGAGCCGGACGCTGCTCTGGACCGGACCGTCGGCGCGGCGGAGGTCGTGCGCCAGGTGTACGACGAGATGCCGTTGATGGTCATGGGGTACGAGGGGCCGGAGCACCGGATCATCGCGGTGACCGGCGTCTGCCGGACGTGGCTCGGCCGGGGC
The DNA here is from genome assembly GCF_033794685.1 of Streptomyces sp. ID05-26A. NCBI lineage: Bacteria > Bacillati > Actinomycetota > Actinomycetes > Kitasatosporales > Streptomycetaceae > Streptomyces > Streptomyces sp. ID05-26A. The sequence goes on along the minus strand of NZ_JARAYZ010000002.1, from coordinate 1,526,149 downwards.
GAACTGATCGGGCCGACGGTGCGGGAGGCCTTTCCGGAGACGAAGGGTCAGCAGGTGTTCGAGATCGCCGACCGGGTCTGCGCCACCGGCCGGCCGGAGTCGCTGCGCGGGTTCCGGCTCCAGTTCGTCCGGCGGGATCCCGGGGTCCGCGTGGAGGTCTTCGTCGACTTCACCGTGACCCCGAGACGTGCGCCGGACGGGCGGGTCACCGGCGTCGTCATCGACGCGGCCGACGTCAGCGAGCGTGTCCGGGTGCGGCGGGCCGCCGAGACCGACGCCGATTCGGGGAGGCGAGGGACGTGATCGACGCACTGCAGCGGGAGATGCTCCCGTCCGCTGTTCCGCTGCTGCCCGGGGTCCAGGTGGCGGCGAGCTACCTGCCGGCCCGGGCCGGCACGGCGGCGGGCGGTGACTGGTTCGACGCGGTGCCGCTGCCGGGCGGCAGGCTCGGCCTGGTCGTGGGCGACGTGGTGGGCCACGGCCTCGCCGCCTCGGCGATCATGGGCCAGTTGCGGGTGGTCACGTCCGAACGCCTGGTGGCCACCGGGGACCTCCACGAGGCCCTCCGGTCCGCCGACGCGACCGCGCAGCGGATCCCCGGTGCCAGGTCGGCCACGGTGTGCGTCGCGGTGCTGGACCCCGTCTCCGGCGTCGTGGAGTACGCGTGCGCCGGGCATCCGCCACCGCTGGTCGTCGCGGCCGGCGAGGCGCGGTTCCTGGAGAGCACCGGCGGCCGGCCCCTCGGCGTGCGCGGCGATCACGACACGGCCGCCGGACGTGCCGAACTGGTTGAGGGCGATCTCCTCCTGCTCTACACCGACGGAATCCTGGAACGGCCGGGCCGCACGCTCGCCGAAGCCACGGTCGAGTTGCTCCGGACGGTGGGCGATGTCACGGCCGGCCGCGCGTTGCGCGAGCCCTCCCCGCTGGTGGCCGACCGGGTGTGCACGCAGACCGTGGAGCTGTTGGCCAGGGTCAGCGGGCACAGCGACGACATCACGCTGCTGGCCGCCCAGCTCGTGCCGCAGCCCGCGGACCTGCACCGGGTCTACCCGGCCATGGGGGAGTCGCTGCCGCTCCTGCGTGCGGAGATCACCGGCTGGCTCGCCGACGCCGGCGTGGGCCCGGCCGACGCCGACTCGCTGCGCTACGCCGCCGTGGAGCTGGCCACCAACGCGATCGAGCACGCCTACCTCGACTCGGTGGGGGACGACGAGTTCGTCGTCACCGGCAGGCTCACCGCCGGCGGTCACGCCGAGGTGGAGGTGTCCGACCGGGGCCGGTGGCGCGAGCCGAGGCCGTCCGGCGATCGTGGCCTGGGCCTGCAGCTCACCGCCGCCATGGTCGACCGGTTCCGGGTGGACCACGGCGACACCGGGACGACGTCGTCGGTGCGGCACCTCGTGGGCAGGCCTGCCCGCCTGCTGTCGGCGACCGACCTGGGCTTCGCGGTGGCCCCGGCCCCGCCCGACCCGCCACTGGTGGTCGAGGACCACTCGTCGGCCGCCGGTCCGGGCATCCGCGTCTCGGGGCCGGTCGACGCGCACACCGCGGGCATGTTCCAGCAGGCTGTGCACACCGCGGGCGCCACCGGCACCCGCGGGCTGACCGTGGACCTCAGCGACGTCACCCACCTGACCAGCGCGGGCGTGTCCGCGCTGCACCGCCTGATGGGCAGGCACAGTGACAACAGCACGGAACTGCGGCTGTTCGCTCCGGTCGCGACCTCGGCCGACGTGGTCCTCACCATGGTCGGCATCGCCCACGACACCGAGCTCCCAGAGGGGTGGTGACGCCGCGTGAAGTCCATCGCGGGCCTGAACCTGCGCTCCGCCACGACCGAACGCGCGCTGGTGCTGAGGCTGCCCGCGGCGACCGAGCTGGACGGCACCGCCGTGCACGCGTTGCTGGAGGCGACCTCCGCCCTGCCACCGCCTTCGACCGTGGTGCTGGACCTGCGCGAGCTCACCGACCTGCCGGCCGCGGGGGCCAGGAACCTGGTGTCGTTCGTGCGCGCGCTGTCGTTCCGGGCGGTCCGCTGCGCGTTGCTCGTCGACCCGGCCCGGACGGTGGCCAGGGTCCTGGCCACCGTGGACCACGCGCGAACGCTGCCGCGGTTCGCCGACCTCGAAGAGGCGTTGCTGGGACAGGCGTGGATCGCGGAGCACGGCGTGGAGGAGCTGGTGCCGCGGTTCGAGGCGCTGACCCGCACCCTGCTGGGCGCCACCACGGTCGCCGACGCGTTGCAACTCGTCGTGGCCGCGACGCGGAAACTCGTGTCCTGCGCCGACGTGGTCAGCATCACCCTGCGCGGATCGGACGGCGTGTTCCGCACACCGGTCGAGACCGACCCCGTCGCCACCGCGCTGGACGAGGCCCAGTACCGCTCCGGCCTCGGGCCGTGCGTCGAGGCGGCCAGGAAGGACGGTCCCGGGTACGCGATCAGCGCCGACCTGGGCGCCGAACGGAGGTGGCCCGAGTTCGCCGCGGCCGCCACGGAGAACGGTCTGACCGGCGTGCTCGCCACCGAGTTGCTGTCGGCCTCGAACGACGAGGTGACCGGGGCGCTCAACATCTTCGTCCGCCACCACGCCGTGATCTCCGACACCGACCGCAACACGGCCCTGCTGCTGGCCACCCACGCCTCCCTCGCGATCGCCCACCTGCGGACCGCGGAGCTCGCGGTCCTGAACACGGCCCAGATGCGGCGCGCGATCGACTCGCGTGACGTGATCGGCCAGGCCAAAGGCATTCTGATGAGCCGGCAGGGCATCGGCGCGGACGAGGCGTTCGCCTTGCTGCGCCAGACTTCCCAGCATCTCAACGTCAAGCTCGTCGAGGTCGCCGAGACCCTCGTGGCCCGCCGCGGAGAGCTCGAGCCGCCCGTCGTCGGCGCGTGACCTCGGCGGCCCGCGAAGCTGTGTTGCGGTTGTGTCTGGTGGGGAAGGGGCATAGCGTGGTGGCAGTTTCATGTGACACCGAGTCGTTCATGTGAGGTCGTCTACAGGTTCTCCGAGTTGGGCAGCGGCTGGTGTCGGCGCTTCTCGCGGTTGGCCGAGAGGAGCAAGCCGATGAGCCCGCAGTCCAGCGGAGCGGCGGCGGTGTTGACCGCGCGCACCGAGGTGCACGACGGGATCGACGTCGTGATCGTGGCGGGGGAGATCGACCGGGCGGCGGACGGTTCGCCGCTGCTGGTGGCTCTCGACGCGCTGCGGGAACGTCCTCCCGCCGGTCTCGTCCTCGACCTGGGTGCGGTCACCTTCTTCGGTTCCGCCGGTATCAACCTGCTCGTCGGTGTCGTGCGGCGGGCGAAGTCCGCGAACGTCCCGTTCGCCGTCGTCGCGGAGAGCAGGGTCGTGCTGCGGCCGCTCGCCATCTCCGGTGTGGACGCCCTGCTGACCGTGCGCCCGGACCTGCGCGCCGCGTTGGCCGCGCTTCGGTCCGTGCCACCGCAGCGGCGGCGTTGAGACGGTTCACGGCACCACGGGCGTGAAGCGGGTGGTGTGCGCGAGTCCGGACAGGTCGAGGACCCGTGCCGGAGCGCTGGAGTCGGTGGCCACCAACGACAACACCCGTCCGCGTTCCTTCGCCCGCAGCATCGCCTGCAACAGCAGCGCGACGCCGGAACTGCTCAGGTAGCCGACGCCGGTGAGGTCGACCTCCACCGGCCGTTCGTCGTCCGCGTCGACCCGTGCCAGCAACGGCGGCCGCAGCCCGTCCACTGTGGACACGTCGAGATCTCCGGTGAGCAGCACCATCTGCACGCGCTCGTCGTCGCCGTCCGACAGTCCACTTGCGACTGTGATCGGTGGCGGCGGAGGCGCGGTGCGGGTGTCCGGGACGGCGGGGACGTGGAAGCGGATGGTCGTGCCGTCCTCACCCGTCTGCAGGTCGTCCTCGTCGGAGACGGCGCGGATCATGCCCAGTCCCCGGCCGCGATGGCCCTTGTCGGACGGCGGTGGCCGCCACCGGCCTTGGTCGGTGACGGTCACCCGCACACCCCGGCCGGTGCTTTCCAGGATCGTGTCGAACGTGCCGCCTCCCTCGGGATAGGCGTGGTCCACGACGTTCGAGGCGGCCTCTCCCAGCGCGAGCTCCAGGTCGTACGCGGCGTCGTCGGACAGTCCCGCCAGAGCGGCCCAGGTCGTCGCGGCCCGGCGCAGCGGGGAGAGTTCGCCGGGTTCGGCCGGGAGGCGCAGGCGCAGCGGCGGCGGTAGATGCCGTGCCACGACGAGAGCGACGTCGTCCGCCTGATCGTCCGTCAGCATCGTGTCGATGATCCGGCGCGCCAGCGAGGCGGGGTCGAAACCGGCTGTGCCGTCCGCCGCCGCGGCGAGCCTGCGCAGGCCTTCGTCGAGCACCTCGTCCCGGCGTTCGACCAGGCCGTCCGTGTAGAGCACGACCGACGTGCCAGGCGGGAAGGCCGCGGTGTGCTGACTCGGCGGCGCCGGTCCGCCCGCGCCCAGCACCGGTCCGGTCTCGGCCGCCAGCAGGCGCGCGCCGTCGTCACCGACCACCACGGGAGGCGGGTGGCCCGCCGACGCCCAGCACAGCTCGCCGGTGCTCCAGTCGAAGATCAGGCACGCGCACGTGCTGCCGGCCGCGCCGTTGACGCGTGTCGCGAAGGTGTCCAGGCGCCGCAGCGACTCGGCGGGGGAGTGGCCGTCGAGCAGGTACCCGGCCAGGGCACTGCGCAGCTGGCCCATGACGGCCGCCGCGGCCGGTCCCTTGCCGACCACGTCCCCGACGGTGAGGGCGACGCGGGTCGCGCCGACCAGGACGACCTCGTACCAGTCGCCGCCGATCTGGGAGTGCTGCGCGGCCGGCAGGTACCGGGCGGCGGTGGCGAGTCTGGACAGCGCCGGAAGTTCCCTCGGCAGAAGGCTTTCCTGCAACGCGGCCGCGATCTCGTGCTCCCGTTGCAGCAGCAGGTCGCGTTCGGCCTCGGCGCGCCGGCGCTCGGTCACGTCCCTGCCGATCACCTGCAGACCGGTCGGCGTGGACTGGACGCTGAGCTCCAGCGCGACCTCCGTCCCGTCGGCGTGGCGCATCGTGACGACCTGCGAGACCGAGAGGTCCGGTGGGAGATCACCCACGAGCAGGTCGGCGACGGAGGAACCGAGCAGCTCGTCGGACCGGTAGCCGAGCAGGCCGCCGGTCGCCGGGTTCGCGGCCACGAAACGCAGATCGTGGTCCAGCAACCAGATCGCGTCCGTCGCGCGCTCGACGAGCAGCCGCAGCCGCTGTTCGCTGTCTCGCAGGGCCCGGTCGGAGTGCACCCGCTGCAACGACTCCCAGCAGCGGTTCACCACGACGGACACCAGGTCGATCTCGTCGTGCGTCCAGTGGCGGACGGTGGCCTGGTGCACCGCCATCGCGGCCACGAACCGCCCGCCGCGCAACAGCGGCAGGCAGATCACCGCGCGGATGCCGGTCACCCGGTACGCGGCGTGGTCCTCGGCGTCGAGCCGCTGGTCCTCCAGGGCGTCGTCCACCACCCACGGCTCACCCGCGCGCATCGCGGTCAGGGCGCCGTTGCCGAACTCCCGCATCGCGAACCGGCCGGGCAGCGGGGGCAGTCCCGTGGCGTGGTCGCCGCTCATGACGAAGTGGTTCTCGTCGGCCTCCGTGCGGGCGTAGGCGCACCGGTCGACGCCGAGGTGCTCGCCGAGCATCCGCGTCGCCAGCGCCATGACGTCCTCCGCGTCGTCGAGCCGCTGGAACGCGCGGTCGAGCGTGTCGAGGAACCGCTGCCGCTCGTCGGCCGCGTGCCGGGCGGTCACGTCGATCAGCACGCCGGTGCGCAGCGCACCCTGCACACGGGTCCGTTCCGTCAGCCAGACGAGGTCTCCCGCGGCCGTGCGGACGCGGTAGACGATCTCGTAGTCGGCGTCGGAGCCCCAGCGTCTCCGCTCGCTCTCCTCGCGGTCGTCGGGATGCGTGATGTCCCGCCAGAAACCGGGATCGTCGAGCCAGCGCCGGGCCGGGTGACCGAGCACCTGCTCGACCGCGTCCGACAGGAAGGTGACCGCGCCCGACTCACCGCGCCAGACCACCAGCGGCAGGGCGTCCACGAGCGCGGCGAGCCCGGATTCCGGCTCACTCATCGCGTTCAGCCATGCCGCGGCTCTCCTTGGTCGGGCGAGGCGGAGTCCACGGCGCCGGCTGCTTGACGCACGTCAACCGCATCGTACGTCGGTGGAACGTCCCTCATCCGGATCCGCCGGAATCGAGGTGAGGAGGCGTGCACGCGTGCGCGACTGCTCGCCGATCACCGGGAACGTCGGCACCGGTTCGAGCACCGGGGTGGCCTGGGCCCAGCACCGCAGCAGGTGCCTGCCGAGCCGCGCCTCCAGCACGATCGCGGCGGCCGCGCCGTGCAGCAGGTCCTGGGTCCGGCCGGGGTTCTCGGCGAGGTGCGTCCGGCACTCGTCGAGCAACCGGTCCCACCGATGTTCCGGGGCTTCGAGCGTCGTCGCGGGCTGGAGCCCTGCGCGCCGCAGACCCCGGTCCAGCTTCCGTTCCGAGAGCCAGGACCTGGCGGCGGAGGTGGCCTGGTGGCCGAGGGCGGCCGCGGGAGTCGTGCTGTGGCTGAGCATGCGCATCGTGTTGTGCGCGGCGAGCGCCACCGCGGGCACCCGGTCGACGAGGGTGTGGCCGGGAGAGCCGGACAGCGACTTCGTGGCGAGCAGTTCGCGCAGCTGCGCGGCGGACGCCCGGTGCTCGGCGAAGGTGTACACGCCGGTGTGACCGTCCCGCATCAGGCTGATCAGGTGGTCGCCGATGAGCGACGGTGACGCCGTGTCGCCACCGGCCGCGCGCACCACGGGCGCTGTCATCTGGCGCAGGGCCCTGGCCCACCGCTCACTCAGCCACGTGCGCCAGTGCACGAGGTCCGGGTGGTCGTTCGTGACGCCCTCGAAGCCGCCGTCGAGCGTTTCGAGCACGATCCACAGCGCCAGCTGGAAGTCCGCGTCCCCGGTGAGCTCCTCCGGATCGTCCGTCGTCCCGGACGGCCGGGTCGAGCCGGCCGAGAGCAGGGCGGCGATGACACCGGCGCTCACCGGTCCGCGGGCGGTGGGCAACAACATCAGCGCCTCCGTCAGGAGTGATCCGCAATCCCGGGATCACGTACCCGCTGCGGCACAGGTCAAACTCGTCCACCGGGAGCGGTTCAAGATCGTCACCTAACGGGTGATCTTGTCCGCCTCCGGTCGTGCGGATCCGGTCCGGCGTTCGTATGTTCTGCCGGCGGTCGCGAGACCGCCGCACCACCAGGGCCCGCCGTGCGCTCGCCTGTCCAGCGGCGTGCCCTGTCCATGTCGTGGACGAAGCCCTCGTCGGACAGGCGCCTTCACCGGCGAGAGCGGGACGAGGTGCCAAAGGGACATGCGTCATCTTCGTGGCAACATCACCGGTCGTGCCGTGCTCGTCGCCGTCTCCGCGACGGCCCTCGTCACCCTGGGCGGCACGGCCGCCTCGGCCTCCGCGCCGGTCGACTGGGACCGGATCGCGCAGTGCGAGAGCGGCGGCAACTGGTCGACCAACACCGGCAACGGCTACCAGGGAGGGTTGCAGTTCAGCCCGTCGACCTGGCAGGCCAACGGCGGTTCCGGCCAAGCCCACCAGGCGTCCCGCGAGGAGCAGATCCGCGTCGCGGAAAGCGTTCTGCGGACTCAGGGTCTGGGCGCGTGGGGTGCGTGCGGGCGACGTGCGGCCGTCGGCGGCCAGCAGCCCGTCCGGCAGGGGCAGCCCCCGGCCGGACGCAAGGCGGCGTCCCGCGTCGTGCCGGTGGCCGCGCCGTCCACGAGCAACCCCGACGGTGACTACACGGTGAAGTCCGGGGACACGCTCAGCAGCATCGCCGCGGAACTGCGCGTCGAAGGCGGCTGGCAGGCGTTGGTGGAGAAGAACTCCCGGCACCTGACCAACCCGGACCTCATCCGGCCCGGCGACAAGATCGTCACGAAGTGACCTGAGGCGCGGGACCTGTGCCGCAGGTCCCGCGCCGTCACCTCTCAGCGAGTTCGGGCAACGGCGTCACCGCGCCGTCGCGTGCCGTGCGGAGGCCGATCCGCCTGCGCCGCACCAGTTGCACGACCGCCAGCAGGACGTAGAGACCGGACAGCGCGAGGATCACGACGCGGTTCGCGGCGTCGGGCAGCGTGACGCTGGCGGTGAACTGCGCGGCGAACAGCACGAACAGGGTCGTCGCGCCGACGGCCGTCAGACCGAGGTCCGCGAGGATGCTCACCGCGAACAGCGACTGCGCGGCGGTGATGAGCAACTCCAGGCGCTGGTGGCCGTCCAGCGGCAGGCCGTGGGTGCTGCCGCTGGAGATCGCGAACACGATCGGGATGGTGCCGACCAGCAACGTCCACTGGTTGACCTTGCTGGACAACAGGGTGCCCAGCGAGTGCGAGGCCATCAGCCGGGCCGCGTAGAGGCACGCGACGATGAGTTCCGGTGACTCGCTCGCCAGCGGCGCCACCCACTGCACGAGCACGAACTCGTCCACGCCGAGACTCGACCCGGTGTCCACTAGGTTCCGCGCGAAGTGTTCGGCCGTGGCGAGGATGACGATCCCGGCGAACGCGAACATGCCGATCACCCACCGGCGGCGCGGCCGGCGGTCCTGACGGCCGATCCACTCGGACACGCCGAGCAGGTTCGGTTCCTCGACCGGCGCCTTCGACAGCCGCCACGCGTACGCGGCGAAGATCGCCAGGAACACAGCGGCGTCGACCATCGTGAGCGACGTGCGCAGCGGCAGGCTCAGCGAGTACAGGGTCGCGAGGCCCAGGAACACGACCTCGACGGACATGATCGGCGCGAGCACGACCCGTCCCTCGTGCGTCGACCTGCTCTCGCGGTGCGCCCGCCGCACGGCGATCGCGCCCACGAGGACGACGAGGGGCCAGCCGAACCCGACGAGCACCCGGTTGGCGCCGGTCATGTTGGCCAGCGCGAGCGAACACGGGTCCGCCTCACCGGGAGGTGGCACGCAGGTGCCCTCCCGCGCGAACTCCTGGCCCGCCTCGAACGTGAACACCAGGTCCACCGCGTACTCCGGCAGCACGGCCACTAGCGCGAGCACCGCGATGGCCAGTCCGGCGCTGATGTCCACCTGCGCGGCCTCGGCGGCCCACGCGAGCACGAACGCCGCCCCCACGATGGCGATGCCGAACACCAGGGCCGCCAGCGGTGCCGGGACTTCGGGGTGGGGCCAGCCGAGGTAGTCCGCGCCACCCAGGTAGGTGCCGGGGAGCGTGGTGAGCGCGGCCAGGGGAAGCCGTGCGGGGAAACGACGGTCCTCGGACAAGAAGCGCCTCCAGGTCGGGACGAACGTCGCCGCGTCCGGCCCGGCGGTTACCCGTCTCGCGCGCCGCTATGCCGCCGGTTCGGACTTCGTTGCCCGCCAACCGTTCATGGCGGTGCGGCGACCACCTCGGTGGCGGAGGTGTAGCGGCGGCCGGGGAGGTGGTGCAGCCGACGGCGGACGTCGGTGCCGAGGTCGTGGACTTCGGTGCGGCTCACGACGCGGAAACCGGCTCAGCGGCCGCGCAGCCACTCCGCGACGTCCTCGAAACCGCCGCGCACGGCCGCTTCGAGCGGCGTGACCGGTTCCCACGGCGGCAGCCAGTCGACGTCCGCGCCCAGTGCCAGCAACCTCTCCGCGCACTCCCGCTGACCGCCGTGGCAGGCACCCCAGAACGCGAGGTTCACGTCCTCCGGTGTGGCGCCGGCGAGAAGTGCGTCGAGGCGGTCGGTCAGCCCGAGGGTCGCGGCATCGGTCAACGTGACCGCCGCGCCGCGTTCCACGAGCCGGTGGGCCGCACGCCACTGCGCGAACGCCCGCGCGTCGGCCAGGGGAGTGCCACCGCCGATGACCGCCCCGTCGGCGTTGATGTCGGCGCCGGCGTCCAGGAGTGCGTCGAGCACCTCGACGTCGTCGGCGCTGGCGGCCCAGTGCAGCGGCGTCTCGCTGTGCGAGCCTTGGAACCGCGCGTGGACGTCGGCGCCCGCCTCGACCAGCGCCGCCACGGACTGGGCGCCGTGGGGGCGTCGAGCGGGCCAGTCCGTCAGGACGTGCAGCAGGGTTCGCCCACCCCCGTGCTCGTCGACGATCCGCGCGGTGGCCAGTCCGGCGTTCTCGTTCAGCAGGTGCCGCAACGTGGTGAGGTCGCCGCCGTGGAGTGCGGCGGTCACTGCCATGGCCAGCGGATCGTCGTGCCGCATCGTGGTCAGCTCCCCTGGGACCAGCGGACGACGTCGGCGAACGTCACGTTCCCGCCGCACACCACGAGGCCCAGCCGTGCGTCCGGCCCGACCCGGTCGAGCACCGTCCGCGCTGCCGGGACGAGACATCCGGCGGCGGGCTCCGCCCACACCTTCTGCGTCTCGGCCAGCGTGATCGTGCCCCGCACGGCGTCCGCGTCGGACACGACGAGCACGTCCTCGACCAGCGCGACGGTGTGGTCGTAGGTCAGCTGCGACACGTGCGGCGCGGACAGCGTCGAGACGATCGACGTGGGCGCGATCTCCACCGGACCACCGGCGTCGAGGGCCCGGCGCATGGCGTCGGCTCCCTCGACCTCGACGCCCCACACCCGCACACCGGGCACGAGCGCGCGGAACGCCGTCGCGACGCCGGAGACGAACCCTCCGCCGCCGACGCTCACCAGCACGTCGGTGACGTTCGGCGCGTCGGTCGCGAACTCCAGGCCGACGGTGCCCTGCCCGGCGACGACGATCGGGTCGTCGTAGGGGTGCACGAGCGTCGCGCCCGCCTCGACCAGGTCGTTCAGCAGCGCGAACGCCGCCGCCAGCCCGTCGGTGAGCCGCACGTCCGCGCCGGACGCCCGCGCGAGCTCGACCGACCGGGCGGGTGCGGTCGAGGGCATCACGACGGTCGCGGCCACGCCGAGTTCACTCGCGGCGGCGGCCAGCGCGATCCCGTGGTTGCCACCGCTGACCCCGACGACGCCCGCGGCGCGTGCCTCGGCGGACAGCGAGAGGATCTTCGTGAACGCGCCGCGCGTCTTGAAGGAACCGCTGCGCTGCAACAGTTCCAGCTTCACCGTCGTGGGAGCGCCGAGCAGGGCGGACAGTCCCGGCGATGCCACTGTCGGCGTGCGCAGCACCCGTCCGTCGAGCACCTCGGCCGCGGCCAGGACGTCGTTGATGCTCAGCAGCTCGGCCATGCCGCCCAGCCTATGTCGGCGTGCTCCTCGGGCGCCGAACCGGGCGATCTCCAGCCGTCGTACACCGTGCTGAGGTATCTGCGGAACCTAATGGGGGTTTGTCGCCGCAACAGCGTGAATTATGATCCGTGTGTGCCGAATCTGCGGATGAAGGCAGATCACCTCGTCGACGTCCCGGAGGCCTGGAACATGTCCAAGATCGTGAACGGGGTTCTCGCCGGCGCCTCGGCGGCGCTGGTGCTCGCGGGCTGCGGTTCCGGCACCACCCCGTCCTCGGACCCGTCGAAGGTCACCGGCGACGTCACGGTGTTCGCGGCGGCATCGCTGACCGGCACGTTCACCCAGCTGGGCAAGGACTTCGAGGCGGCCCACCCCGGCACGAAGGTCAAGTTCAACTTCGGCGGCAGCTCCGCGCTCGCACAGCAGATCGGCCAGGGCGCGCCCGCCGACGTGTTCGCGAGCGCCGCACCTGCCAACATGAAGCAGGTGACCGACACCAAGGCGATCACGGACGCGCCCCGCACGTTCGTGAGGAACACGCTGCAGATCGCGGTGCCCAAGGGCAACCCCGGCAAGATCGCCGGGCTCGCGGACTTCGCCGACGCCGGCAGGAAGATCGCGTTGTGCGCCGAGCAGGTGCCGTGCGGCGCGGCGTCGAAGAAGGTGTTCGAGGCCGCGAAGGTCACGCCCGCGCCGGACACGCTGGAGCAGGACGTGAAGGCCGTGCTCACCAAGGTCTCGCTCGGTGAGGTCGACGGCGCGCTCGTCTACAAGACCGATGTGAAGGCAGCGGGGGACAAGGTCGAGGGCATCACGTTCGCCGAGGCGTCCCAGGCGGTCAACGACTACCCGATCGCCCCGGTCGCCAAGGCGCCGAACGCGGTCGCGGCCAAGGCGTTCATCGACTTCGTGCTGTCCGACAAGGGTCGTGCGGTGCTCAGCGCGGCGGGCTTCGACAACCCGTGACGCGCAACCGGGTCCGAGGGCGGTTGCCCGCCGTCCTCGTCCTGCCCGCTGTGGCCGGCCTGGCGTTCCTGCTGGTGCCGCTCGTGGGGTTGCTGATCAAGACGCCGTGGACCTCACTGTCCACTCTGCTCAGTGCCGAGGTCGGTGAGGCGCTGCGGTTGTCGCTGATCTGCGCCTCGCTCGCCACCGTGCTGTGCCTGTTCCTCGGCATCCCGCTGGCGTGGCTGCTGGCGCGGTCCGGGTTGCCCGGTCGAGGGTTCCTGCGCGCGCTCGTCACGGTGCCCCTGGTGTTGCCGCCGGTCGTCGGTGGTGTCGCCCTGCTGCTGGTCCTGGGGCGGCGCGGGCTGATCGGCGAGCACCTCGACGCGTGGTTCGGGATCTCGTTGCCGTTCACCACGGCCGGTGTGGTCGTCGCGGAGGCGTTCGTGGCCATGCCGTTCCTGGTGATCTCGGTGGAGGGCGCGCTGCGGGCCGCCGATCCGCGCTTCGAGGAGGCGGCGGCCACGCTCGGTGCGTCGAAGTGGCTGACGTTCCGGCGGGTGACGCTGCCGTCGGTGCTGCCGGGGGTGGTGGCGGGCGCCGTGTTGTGCTGGGCGCGGGCGCTGGGGGAGTTCGGGGCGACGATCACGTTCGCGGGCAACTTCCCCGGTGAGACGACGACGATGCCACTGGCGGTTTATCTTGCCCTGGAAACGGATCCGGACGCGGCGATCGTGCTGAGCATCGTGCTGTTGCTGGTGTCCGTCGGAGTGCTGGCCGGTCTGCGCGACCGGTGGATCAGCGGGCCGACGTGACCCTGAACGCGGAACTGCGCGTGGAGCGCGGCACCTTCACCCTCGACCTCGGACTGACGATCGCGCCGGGCGAGGTCGTCGCGCTGCTCGGCCCGAACGGCGCCGGGAAGTCCACCGCGCTCCGGGCGCTGGCGGGCCTGCTCCCGTTGTCGTCCGGGCACATCACCGTCGGAGAGTCCACCTGGGACGGTGCCCGGTTCGTTCCCGCCGAGGAACGGCCGATCGGCGTGGTGTTCCAGGACTACCTGCTCTTCGCGCACATGTCCGCGTTGGAGAACGTCGCGTTCGGGCTGCGGTCGCGCGGCACGCGCAAGGCCGAGGCGCGGGCCGAGGCCTCGCGCTGGCTCGACCGGGTGGGCCTGAACGGGTACGCGCAGACGAAGCCGCGTTCGTTGTCGGGCGGTCAGGCGCAACGCGTCGCGCTCGCCCGCGCCCTGGCCACCGGCCCGAGCCTGCTGCTGCTCGACGAACCTCTCGCCGCGCTGGACGCGAGCACCCGCCTGCAGGTCCGTTCCGAACTGGGCCGCCACCTCGCGGACTTCGGCGGCCACACGCTGCTGGTGACGCACGACCCGTTGGACGCCATGGTGCTGGCCGACCGGCTGGTGATCCTGGAACGCGGCCGCGCCGTGCAGTCCGGGCCGCCCGCGGAGGTCGCGCGCCAGCCGCGCACCGACTACGTCGCCAACCTCGTCGGCCTGAACTTCTACCGCGGCAGGGCATCGGGCACCGAGGTCGGCCTGGACGGCGGCGGCACCCTCACGATCCCGCGACCCGTCGACGGCCCCGTGCACGTCGTCTTCCCGCCGACCGCGGTCAGCCTGCACGCCGAACGGCCGGAGGGAAGCCCGCGCAACGTCTGGCCCGTGACGGTCGAGGCGATCGAACAACACGCCCACACCACTCGTGTCCGTCTGGACGGCGCTCCGAACGTGCTCGCGGACATCACCACGGCCACCCTCGCCGAGTTGCGGTTGCGGCCCGGCGACGCGTTGTGGGCGGCGGTGAAGGCGACCGAGACCCACGTCTACCCGGCCTGAGCCCGTTCCACATCGCGGGAGCCCTTGCCGCTTCTGGCCTTCTGCTCCGACCATGACCGCCACCAAGGGATGGGGAGGGGCGGCATGAGCGCGGAGGACGGCGTAGGCCGCGAGCGCAGGCTCGCGTTGAACGAGGACTGGGCGGCGACGATCGCGGGCCTGGTGCTGCTGGTCCTGGTGCTGGCGGGGATCCTGCCCGGCTGGCTGGTGCCGTGATGACGGAAGTCGAGACGCGGCAACGATCTCGGGTGCTGTGGGCGGTCGGCGGTGTCGCGGTCGTCGTGGTGCTGGGCGCGCTGACCCGGTACCTGGAGCAGAACGTGCCGGTGTTCACCAAGGGCACCTGGCTCGGCGGTGTCGCGAAGAGCGTGGAGTACCCGGTCTACGCGATCCTGCTGGGACTGCTGGGAAACGCGGTGCTGACCGGGCTCGGGTTCCGCGACCGGCTCGCCGCGGGGTTCCGCACCGAGTTCTTCATCAAGACCGGCCTGGTGCTGCTGGGCGCGTCGATCAACTTCGCGGTGATCGTCAAGGCCGCCGGTCCGGCGATCGCGCAGGCGTTCCTGCTGATCACGCTGGTGTTCGGCTTCACGTGGTGGCTGGGCGGCAAGCTCGGCATCGACCAGAAGCTGCGGGCGCTGCTGTCGTCGGCGGTGTCGATCTGCGGGGTGAGCGCGGCGATCGCGGCGGCCGGGGCGGTGCAGGCCCGGCGGGAACAGCTCGCGTACACCGCGAGCTTGGTGATCATCTTCGCGTTGCCTTCGATCTTCCTGCTGCCGCTGGCCGTGGACGCGCTGGGGCTGTCGCCGGCGGTGGCGGGTGCGTGGATCGGCGGCAACATCGACACGACCGCGGCCGTGAGCGCGGCGGGCACGCTCGTGGGCGAGGAGGCGTTGCAGATCGCGACGATCGTGAAGACGACGCAGAACGCGCTGCTCGGCGTGGTGGCGGTCGCCCTCACGGCCTACTTCGCGTTCAAGGTCGAGCGCACCGGTAACGCGAAGGTCAGCGGGCGCGCGTTGTGGGAGCGCTTCCCCAAGTTCGTGCTCGGCTTCCTGGCGGCGTCGATCGTGGCGACGGTCTTCCTGGAGTCCGGCGGCGACAAGTCCGTCATCACGACCGTCAACGACCTGCGCACGCTGTTCCTGATCCTGGCGTTCGTCTCGATCGGGCTGGAGTTCCGGGTCGCACCGCTGCGGGAGGCGGGGTGGAAGCCGATCGGGGTCTTCGCGAGTGCCACGGTGTTCAACCTGCTGGTGGGGCTCGGGCTGGCGAGCGTGCTGTTCGCGAACTTCAGCGGTTAGTTGACCGACCCCGTCCGGTAGCGCTTACGGTGGCCGGGTGACGACCACGGCGGAGGTTGCGAGCCAGATCGACGAGAAGATCCGTCGTCTGGAGTCCCAGCTGGTGCGAGAGTACGGCGACGTGCCGCCGAGCCTCGTGCACGAGTGGATCGAGCGGGCGCGGGCGCGGTTCGGAGGCGCCCGGCTGCAGGACTACGTGCCGTTGTTCGTGGCTCGCGAGGTGCGCGCGTCGGCGCGCGCGTTCCCGGTCGAGGCGACGGCGGGGACGTTCCTGTCCAGCTGGGCGCGCAACACCGCCCGCCGCCTGCTCGCCGCCGAACTGCCACGCCGGTGGGCGCACACGGCAGGGGTGGCGCGCCGGGCCGAACGCGTGGCGCGCGTCCTGCCCGAGGAGGAACGCGAGCTGCTCGTCGCCGCGGCCTGGGTGCACGACATCGGCTACGCCTCCGAGCTCGCGGACACCGGCCTGCACTCGCTCGACGGCGCCCGCTACCTGCGCCGGGCCGGCGTCTCGGACCGGATCTGCGGCCTGGTCGCCCACCACTCCGGCGCGGCGGCGGTGGCCGAGCTGGTCGGGCTCGCCGAGGGCCTGGCGGAGTTCGAGGACAACCGGGGACGCCTGCGCGACGCGCTCTGGTACTGCGACATGAGCACCGGCCCCGACGGTTCCCCGACGACCGTGCAGGGCAGGCTGGCCGAGATCCGGCAACGCCGCGGTCCCGAGGACCCGGTGGTCCGCGCGCTCGCGATCAACGGCGACGAGCGCCTCGCAGCCGTCCGCCGCACGCACCGGCTGCTCCGCCGCGCCGCCTGACACCGTCGTCTACCGTGGCGACATGCTGGACCTGAGCCCGCGGCCGGGCGACCTGGAGCCCGTCGAGACCGTCTCGATCGACGAACTGCGGGCGTTGCAGCTCGAGCGGCTGCGGTGGTCGGTCCGCCACGCGTACGAGAACGTGCCGCACTACCGGGCGGCCCTCGACGCGCACAGCGTGCACCCGGATGACGTGAAGTCGTTGGCGGACCTGGCGAAGCTGCCCTTCACCACCAAAGCGGACCTGCGGGACAACTACCCGTTCGGCATGTTCGCGGTCCCGCGCGAAGAGGTCTCGCGCGTGCACGCCTCGTCGGGCACGACGGGCAAGCCGACCGTCGTCGGCTACACGAAGGCAGACCTGGACACGTGGGCGACGGTCATGGCCCGCAGCATCCGCGCGGCCGGCGGTCGCCGGGGCCACGTCCTGCACAACGCGTACGGCTACGGCCTGTTCACCGGCGGACTCGGTGCCCACGCGGGCGCGGAACTGCTGGGCTGCACGGTGGTCCCGGTGTCCGGCGGCATGACCGAACGCCAGGTGCAGCTCATCCGCGACTTCGAGCCGGACGTCATCATGGTCACGCCGTCCTACATGCTCTCGATCATCGACGAGATGGAACGCCAGGGCGTCGACCCGCGTTCGACGTCGTTGAAGGTCGGCATCTTCGGCGCCGAACCGTGGACGAACGACATGCGCGCCGAGATGGAGCGCCGCCTGGACATGCACGCCGTCGACATCTACGGCCTGTCCGAGGTGATCGGGCCGGGTGTGGCGAGCGAGTGCGTGGAGACCAAGGACGGCCTGCACGTCTGGGAGGACCACTTCTACCCGGAGATCATCGACCCGGTCACCGGCGAGGTGCTGCCCGACGGCGAGGAGGGCGAACTCGTCTTCACCTCGCTCACCAAGCAGGCGATGCCGATCATCCGCTACCGCACCCGCGACCTCACCCGCCTGCTACCGGGCACGGCCCGAACCATGCGGCGGATCGAGAAGATCACCGGCCGCACCGACGACATGATCATCCTGCGCGGCGTGAACCTGTTCCCGACCCAGATCGAGGAACTGATCCTCAAGGTCCCGGCGCTGTCGCCGCACTTCCAGTGCGTGCTGAGCCGGACGGGCAACCTCGACGACCTGACCGTGCTGGTGGAGCACCGCGAGGACGCCGCGGCCGGTGACGCGGGGGAGGCGTTGCGGCGGCTGGTGAAGAACTCGATCGGCGTGACCGTGGCGGTGGACGTCGTCGCGCCCGGCGGGATCGAGCGGTCCGTGGGCAAGATGAAGCGCATCGTGGACCGCCGTCCTGAGCGGTGAGCAGGCACACGAGCGACTACTTGAAACTTGAACTATCTTTGAAGGCATGAAGAAGATCGGTTTTCTGTCGTTCGGGCACTGGACGGACAGCCCGCACTCGCAGACGAGGTCGGCGGCCGACACGTTGCTGCAGTCGATCGACCTCGCCGTGGCCGCGGAGGAGCTGGGCGCGGACGGCGCGTACTTCCGCGTGCACCACTTCGCGCGGCAGCTCGCGTCGCCGTTCCCGCTGCTCGCCGCGATCGGCGCGAAGACCGACCGCATCGAGATCGGCACCGGCGTGATCGACATGCGCTACGAGAACCCGATGTACATGGCCGAGGACGCGAGCGCGGCGGACCTCATCGCCGGTGGCAGGCTGCAGCTCGGCATCTCCCGGGGATCGCCCGAGCAGGTCATCGACGGCTGGCGGCACTTCGGTTACGGCCCCGCCGAGGGGCAGACCGACGCCGACATGGCCCGGATGCACTCGGAACTGTTCCTCAAGGTCATCGAGGGTGGCGGCTTCGCGGAGCCGCACCCGCGCCCGATGTTCCCGAACCCGCCCGGCCTGCTGCGCATCGAGCCGCACTCGCCCGGCCTGCGCGACCGCATCTGGTGGGGCGCGGCCACCAACGCGACCGCCGAGTGGGCGGCCACGCTGGGCATGAACCTGATGAGCTCGACGCTGAAGTTCGACGAGACCGGCGCGCCGTTCCACGTGCAGCAGGCCGAGCAGATCAGGGCGTTCCGCAAGGCCTGGACCGAGGCCGGCTGGACGCACGAGCCGCGGGTCTCGGTGTCGCGCAGCATCTTCGCGCTCACCACGGACCTCGACCGCATGTACTTCGGCGGGGACGGCAACAGCAAGGACTCGGTCGGGTTCATCGACGGGCCGAAGCAGGCGATCTTCGGCCGGTCGTACGCGGCCGAGCCGGACGTGCTGGTCGAGCAGCTGGCGGAGGACGAGGCGATCGCGGAGGCGGACACCGTGCTGCTGACCGTGCCGAACCAGCTCGGCGTCGACTTCAACGTGCACGTGCTGGAGGACATCCTGAAGCACGTCGCTCCGGGACTCGGCTGGCGCTGACCGGAACTACTGTCGTCGGCATGGACGTCTACTCGCGACAGGCACAACGGTTGTGGCGGTGGGTGGACGCGCCGCAGGACGCCGAGGTCGCCGGGTTCGTCGCGCTGCAGGCGGTTCTGGGCGCTGACGAACGGGCGCGGGACCTGAGCGAGGCCGATCGGCGCACGCTGATCACCTTCGCCCGCCGGATCGCGCTCGCGACGCTGCGCACGGGTGACCCGGCGGCGCTGGACGCGGCCTTCGAGGCGCTGGCCGTGGTCGGCGTGGAGCGGGTCGACGAGCGGGACGCGGCGCTCGTGGCCTATGCCGCGCACCGGGTCGGTGCCCCGCGGTCGGCCGGGGAGATCGACCTCCCCGGCGACTGGGGGATGCGCGAGGTGAGCACACCCGACGGCGTGGTGCTGGTGCGGGACGACGGCGGGCGGTACTCGGACGGCTCCGACCTGGCGGCGCGGGCGCTGCGGGCGGCGGACCTGCTGGAGGCGGGCTGGTACATCGACGCCGAGGTCACCGTGGGCACCTCGTGGTCGGCCGGGTCGCTCGGAGAACCGCGTCGGCCGCTGGTCGCGGTCGCCGGTGTGCGGGCTGAACGGGAGCACGGGCGGGCAGGCCACTCCGCGCTGGTGTTCCTCGCGGAGGCCGCCACCGCGCAGGATGCGGCGACGGTCGCCGAGGCGGGCGCCGGCACCGCCCGGCTCGCGGTCGCCGTCGGCCACCGGTGCGCCTTGCTGATCGCCCGTTCACCGGCGGGTGTCGCCCCGGTGGAGACCGCGGCGTCCCTGGAGAGGTTCCGCCAGGGGCTCGCCGACATCCTCGTCTAATTGTCTCTATTGCTTCGGTGTTGACCGAAAGAAATCACCGGCGGCGGTCGCGGACGTAGATCGACGACTGCTTGCCCTCGCCGGGAGTGCGGCGGTCGACCTCGAACAACGTGGTCGCCGTGATCAGGTCGCTGAGCTTCGAGTAGCCGTACGTGCGGGAGTCGAACTCGGGCCGTTGCTTGGTGATGATGCTGCCGACCGCGGCGAGCGTGGCCCAGCCGTCGTCGTCGGACGCCGCCTCGACGGCGTTGCGCAGCAGGTGGACGAGGGTGGTGTCGCCCTTGAGCTGGGCGACCGAGGTCGTCCGCTTGCGCGCCAGGGGAGTCTCGGTGGGGGCTTCGCCCTCGGGGTCGACGAGGTTCTCGACGTAGATGAACTTGTCGCAGGCCGCGACGAACGGCTTGGGCGTCTTGCGTTCGCCGAAGCCGTAGACGGTGAGTCCGGACTCGCGCAGCCGGGCGGCGAGTCGGGTGAAGTCGGAGTCGCTCGAGACGATGCAGAAGCCGTCGAAGCGGTCGGAGTAGAGCAGGTCCATCGCGTCGATGACCATCGCCGCGTCGGTCGCGTTCTTGCCCGTCGTCCACGCGAACTGCTGGATCGGCTGGATCGACTGGGCCAGCAGGTGGTCCTTCCAGCCCTTGAGGCTGGTGCCGGTCCAGTCGCCGTAGGCGCGCTTGACGTGGGCGGTGCCGTACTTCGCGATCTCGGCGAGCAGCGCCTCGGTGATCGAGGGCTGGGCGTTGTCCGCGTCGATGAGCACCGCGAGTTTGACGGCGCTTTCGTTGCCTGTGGCCAAGGGTTCGTTCGCCTTTCCGTGTCCGGGCGCGGGACGGGCCCGCGACCGTTGTTCTTTGTAGACCTCCGGGGCGGACCGCGCGAACAGGACCCCACGGCCGACACGATGGTCCAAAGCGACACGGAGGCCCTGTCCCCGCATTACGGTGGTGAGGGAACTGGCGTGAGAGAGGCGGAACCGGGCGTGACGTCCTGGGTTGAAGTGATCAACTATGTCCGGCTGCGGTACGAGGTGCTGGAGGAGACGGACGACTGGCTGCGCTTCCGACTCGACGTCGACGGCGCGCGGACGCAGCAGGTCTCCGTGCACCACCTGCCCGACCTCGGTGGCGCCGCGTGGGTGGAGATCTCCTCCCCGGTCGGTCGCGCCGCGGACGTCGACCTGCTCCGCTTCCTGGAGCTCGCGGGCGGGTCGCAGGTGGGCGGAGCGGCCGTTGTGGACGGTCTCGCGCTGCTCAAGCACGTGGTGCCGCTGGAGGACCTGAGCGTGCGGGAGGAGTTCGAACGACCGCTCACGTTGCTGGTCGGCCGCGCGGACGCCATGGAGCACCAGCTGACGAGCGGCGACGCCTTCTAGCGTGGTGCCGGACGCCGCGGCCTGGGCCGAGCAGCAGGTGGCCGCGGTCCGCGACGACCCCACCGGCCGCCTGGCGTTGATGGAACGCTGCTACCACGGCCCGTTCGGCCAGGCGCCTCAGCACCTGCCGTTCCGGCGGGCGGCGCGGTCGTTCATGCGCTGGCAGCTGCGGCGGGGCGTGTTGCGACCGGCGTTCCACGCGCGTCCCGGCAGTCCGTGGTGGCGGGCGGTGAACGAGCGGATCCTCCGCGACGGGTGTGAGGCGGTGGGCCTGAGCGGCGGGCTGGGCGGTCCGCCGTCGTCGCGCACGGCCGCCCACTGGCTCGCGTTCGCGCGCGACCCGACCGCTCAGGCCTGGTACCGGGCGCACAACGGGAGCGTGGTCGCGGCCTACCTGGAGCACCGCGAGCAGGCCGGCGCCGAGAACGAGCCGGAGCGGTTCTTCATGAACGTCATCCTGTGCAGGGTGCTCTACACGCACGCGCTGGTGGCCGCGCCCCGGTTGTCGCTGAGCTGGTTGCGCGGGCTCGCGCCGGTGCTCGGTGACCCGAGGCTCGGCATGACCGGGATCTTCCTGCAGCTCTCCCGCGTGCTGCCGGACGAGTACCCGCTGCGCGACGACGTCCCGTACTACCTGGGCCAGGAGCACGGGTTCGCCCGGCTCGTGGACTTCGGGATGATCGTGCCGCGGTTGCGGCGGCTCTACGAGTGGTCGGCGGCCGAGCTCTCGGCGCCCGGCCTGCTCGACTGCGTTCGTGACGGCGCGTTGACGTACGCGTGGCGGTTCGAGGACCGGCACGTCTGGGATCCGCCGAGGTCGGTGCTGATTCCCGTGATCCACCGGTTGCTGCCCGGCTGAATCGCGATTCTTTCCGGTGCCTTGACTGGTGGGTCGGCGTTGCCCATCGTGTGTGCCGTGACTGGACTGGAGCAGCATTCCACCGATGTCGTGATCGTCGGTGCCGGCTACGCGGGCCTGGCCGCCGCGTCCCGTCTGACGGCCGCCGGAGCCGGTGTCGTGGTCCTGGAGGCCGCAGACCGTGTGGGCGGCCGGGTGGTCAGCGAGGTGCTGCCGTCCGGGGTGCGCGTTGATCACGGCGGTCAGTGGATCGGGCCCTCGCAGAAGCGGTTCCACGAAATCGCGGCGCGGTTCGGCTGCGCGACGTTCCCGGTCTGGGAGACGGGCGGGCACGTCGAGGTCTGGCACGACGGCACCCGCGCCGAGCACTCCGGCGCGACGCCGCAGACCGGTCCGGGTCTGGCCGAGTTCGGGCGGGTCACCGCGTTGCTCGACGAGCTCTCGGCGGCCGTCGACCGGGAACAGCCCTGGCTGACGCCGAACTTCGAGGTGCTCGACGAGATGTCGGCCGAGGAGTTCTTCCTCGCGCAGACCGGCGACGAGGACGCGCACCGCAGGCTGGCGCTGATGGTGCAGGGCGTGTGGTGTTGCGAACCGAGGGAGGTCTCGTTCTTCCACGTGCTGTTCTCCATCGCCTCGGCGGGCGGCTACGCCCCGCTGGTGGACACCTCCGGGAACTCCCGTTTCGCCGGCGGCGCGGACGCGTTGGCGGTGGCGCTGGCCGAGTCCTCGACCGTCCGGCTCGGCGAACCGGTGCTGACGATCCGGCACGGTGCGGACGGCGCCGAGGTGGTCACGGGCAAGGCGGTGGTGCGGGCGCGGCGGGTGATCGTCACCGTGCCCCCGGCAGCGCTGGGACGGATCGGGTTCGAGCCCGCGTTGCCGTCCGCGCGGCGCGGCTGGACGGGCCACACGCCGATGGGCCGGGTCTCGAAGATCCACGCGGTGTACGAGGAACCGTTCTGGCGCAAGAAGAACCGCTCCGGCATCGCCACCTTCCACGGCCGCGGCCCGGTGGGCGTGGTGGTCGACAACTCGCCGCAGGACGCGTCCCGGGGCGTGCTCGCCGCGTTCGTCCAGGGCGACCGCGTGGACCGCTGGGCCGCCGCGCCCGACGACGTCCGCCGCACCGAGGTCCTCGCCGCGCTGGCCGAGGTCGCCGGGCCGCGAGCGCGGATGCCGATCGACTACGCCGAGACGGCCTGGTCCGAGGACGGCTGGACCATCGGGGGTCGCGCGTGCTTCGTGTACCCCGGTGGCTGGGCGCAGTACGGCGAGCACGGCTGGCGTGCCACGACCGGCAGCGTGCACTGGGCGGGAGCCGAGACCGCGTCCGTCTGGAACGGCCACGTCGACGGTGCGATCACGTCCGGCGAGAGGGCGGCCGACGAGGTGATGGCGGCTCTGAAGATCGCCGGACCATCGGCGTGACACCGCCCCCGCTGCCGGGCTGACCGCGGACCGGGAGTCCGCCAATTCTGATTCAGGGTGCCTCGGAATTCGTTGAATAGAGTTCTGCAAACGTTGTCGATTCCCTATTTCACATATCTGATGTTCACATGCTCGAACATTGTTGTGGATTACGAGAGAATTGTTGACGGGGACTTGGTGGGTTATTCACAATTCGACTCCGCGGTGTGAGCCGCCCCACAACCGCGGCCCGAACAGTCCCTGGAGGCATGCGTGTCCCGAAGTCAAGGCCTACGACGAGCAGCGGTGCTCGGCATCGTGGGCGCAGTCGCCGCGGCGGGCATCGCCGTGCTGGTGAACGCGGCCGAACCCGCCGACGCGGCACCCGGCGCGGGCGCGCTCACCGGCGTGGACACCTCGGCGGGAAATCGCCGGGCACCGGTCTCCGGGTTGTACGACTGGAGCAAAGCCGGATATCGCGGAGGGCAGAACCTCCCCGGTGCCGGGGAGATCAACGCCGATGCGGCGTGCCAGATCACCGCGGCCGAACTGGCAAGCCAGTTCGCCGTGAGGCCGAACGACGGACAGGACGACTCGGCGGGCCTGCAGGCGGCCATCGACTCGATCAGGACGACCTGTTCGCCGTCGGCGAGCTACGCCAAGCTGAGCCTGATCACGTTGCCCGCCGGTGAGCTGGCGGTGTCGAGGGAACTGCACGCCGACGCCGACCACCTGATCATCCGCGGTGCCGGCAGGGACGCCACGAAGATCACCTTCCGGCCGGACGCGACCACCCTGTACGACTCCCTGACCCCGGACGGTTCGGACTGGGACGGGGACGGCATGACGTCCGGGCAGGGCAAGGGCGGCTGGCTGTGGCCGGGCCGCGGCCTGTTCCGCGTGCAGTCGCGTGGTGTGCACGCCAGTTACGCGAGCGACTACGCGGCGGCGCCGGAGAACCGCAAGGACATCTTCGAGGGCACGGTGAACGTGCACTGGAAGGCCGGCGTGAAGGTGAGCGCGGCCGCGAAGGCGGGTGATCGCACCGTCACCGTCGCCTCGGCCGGTGCGGTCAAGGCGGGGATGCTCGTCAACGTGCGGGCCGCGAACTCGGTCAGGTTCTACGAGCAGCAGAAGGCCACCGGCACCGAGTTCCCCCTGCTCAACATGCACATGCGCCAGCAGATCTTCACCGTGGCGTCGGTGTCGGGCGCCGCGGTCACGCTCGACAAGCCGCTGGAGTTCGACGTGCCGGTCAACTCCACTTCGGACGGTTCCCCGGCGATCGGAGGGGTGACCTACGACTCGAAGGTGTCCCCGATCGTGGACCCCGTCGTCGGTGTCGGCTTCGAGGACTTCGGCTTCACGCAGGCGATGCCGGGCCTCGACCAGGCCGACTCCGTCAACAACTACGGCAACATGGCGCCGGCCGCCGCGATGCACGGCATCGTCTTCAAGTGGGCGGCGAACTCGTGGGTGAAGGGCGTCCGTGCCGAGATGACGGGGTCGCACCCGATCGTCACGGAGGAGGCCAAGAACCTGCAGATCGTGAACAACGAGCTCGACGGTTCGTGGAACAAGGGCAAGGGCGGCAACGGTTACTTCCGCGGCTCACGCGTGTGGGACTCGCTCTACGCCGGGAACACCTCGCGCAACCTGCGGCACTTCACGTTCCAGCGGTCCGCTTCGGGCAACGTCGTGGTGGGCAACGACTTCGACTCCGACCTGAACCTGCACGGCGGCTGGGAACGCCACAACCTCTTCGAGAACAACACCGTCCGGGTGCCCTACGCACACCGCTCGGGCAACTGCCGCGCCAACTGCGGTGAGGAGGGCGGCGGCGGTCCCGACGACTCCCACTGGTTCCCGATCTGGTGGGGCGCGGGCAAGAAGGCCGTCAAGTGGTCCGGCGGGTCCGGTCCCCAGAACGTCTTCTTCAACAACACCATGACGAAGCAGACCGCGACCGGCGGCCCGTTCACCGACTTCTACGCCGACCGCTCGCGGATCTACCAGTTCGGCTGGAACGGCACGACGTACCAGCACCTCGACATCGGTGGTACGCCGATCACCGACTGGGCGCGCAACGAGCAGCGCGACTTCACCGGCGGCCACGGCGTGGACGCGACCAGGACCGACTCGGCGGCGTCGCTGTTCCTCAAGTCCCTCAACGGAACCCCGCCGACCAGCACCACCACGACGACGACCGCCACGACCACCACCACGACATCGACGACCACGACGACCGCTCCGCCGTCGGGCTCGTGCCTCACCGCCAAGATCACGCGGACCTCGGTGTGGAGCAGCGGTTACGGCGCCGACGTGACGCTCACCAACGGCTGCGCGACCGCGACGACGTCGTGGACGATCGAGTTCGACCTGCCACAGGGCACGACGGTCAGCAGTTCGTGGAGTTCGGTCCGCACGTCGACCGGCCAGCACCACAGGTTCACGAACGCGGGCTTCAACGGTGCCGTGAAACCCGGTGCCAGCACGAAGTTCGGCTTCAACGCCTCGGGCACCGGCCTCCCGACCGGCTGCACCGTGAACGGCAACCCCTGCGGAGGCAACTGATGCGCACCCGGGCACTGGCGCTCGCCGGCGTGGCCGCGACCGTCGCGGCACTGCTGACCGGAGCGTCCGCACAGGCCGCCGCACCCGTGCTGAAGGCGGCGGTGACGCAGACGTCCGTGTGGAACGGCGGCTACGGCGCGGACGTGACGATCACGAACTCCGGTGACGCCGCGAGCACGTCGTGGACGATCGAGTTCGACCTGCCGTCCGGCACCACGGTCACCAGTTCGTGGAGCTCGGTCCGCACGTCGACCGGCCAGCACCACAAGTTCACGAACGCGGGCTTCAACGGCAAGGTCAACCCAGGCGCGTCCGTGAAGTTCGGTTTCAACGCCTCCGGCGGCAGCCTGCCGACGAACTGCACGATCAACGGCGCCTCGTGCGGCGGCGGCACCACCCCGCCCGCCGACACGCAGGCACCCACCGTGCCCGCGGGCCTGCGCTCCACCGGCGTGACGTCGAGTTCGGTGTCGCTGGCGTGGACCGCGTCGACCGACAACGTCGGTGTCACGGGCTACGAGGTGTTGCTGGGCAACGCGGTCAGCACGACCACGACCGGCACCTCGGCCACCGTCAACGGCCTGTCGCCGGCCACCGCGTACTCGTTCTCCGTGCGCGCCAAGGACGCGGCGGGCAACACGTCGGCGGCGAGCACCGCCGTGACCGCGACGACCAGCCCGAACAGCGGCAGCACCGTGGACGTGGCCACCGCGGCACAACTCCAGGCGGCACTGGCCGCGGCTGCTCCCGGCCAGACGATCACGATGGCGGCGGGCACCTACCGGGGTTCCTTCGTCGCCAACGCCCGCGCGGGCACGGCGTCCCAGCGCATCACCCTGAGCGGCCCGCGCGACGCCGTCATCATCAACGACGGCCCCACCGGCGACGCCCCGTCCTGTCCCGCGCCCACCGCGGGCTGGGACTCCGGCTACGGCCTGTGGCTCTTCGGTTCCCCGTACTGGAACCTCACCGGGTTCACCGTGCGGGAGTCGAAGAAGGGCATCGTCCTCGACAACTCCCACCACACCACCATCGACGGGGTCTCGGTGCACCACCTCGACGAGGAGGCGGTCCACTTCCGCCGCTCCTCGGCCGACGGCATCATCCGCAACTCCACCATCACCGACACCGGCCTCGTGCAGCCCGGCTTCGGCGAGGGCGTGTACCTCGGCTCCGCCAACTCCAACTGGGCCTGCCACGGCAACAACGGCGGCATCGACCGCAGCGACCGCGTCCAGGTCCTGAACAACAAGATCGGCCCGAACGTCACCGCCGAGGCCGTCGACGTCAAGGAAGGCACCTACGAGGGGGTCATCCGCGGCAACACGTTCGACGGTCAGGGAATCAGCGGCCAGAACTCGGCCGACTCCTGGATCGACGTCAAGGGCATCGGCTACCTGATCGAGGACAACACCGGCACGTTCCGCGGCCCCGGCACCTTCGCCAACGGCTACGAGACGCACAACACCAGCACGACCCCCACCCTGCCCAACGGGTGCGGCAACACCTGGCGCGACAACCGTTCGGACCTCGGCGGCGTGGGCCAGTACGCCGTCAACGTCTCCTCGGTGTCGAAGTGCTCGGCGCTGCCCAACGTCGTCTACGCCTCGAACACCGTGACGGGGGCGGTGAAGGGCCTGACGAACGCTCCGGTCACCCCTTAGGAGCCCTGCCGCTGAACGTGCCCGGACGTCCTTTGTGGACGCCGGGCACGTTCGTCCGCAGGAAACGTGCCGTAGCCCGAGGACTGCGGAACACGTGCAGCCGCGCGTCCCCGGCGTGAGCGGCGACGGCGTCGAGCAGCAGCGGCCGGGACCTGCGGCGCCACGACCACACCCAGCGCCAGAACTCGGCCTTCTCCCGCGAGCGGAGCAACGCCCGCCAGGCGCACCGCGGGAAGGAGTAGTCGAGCAGCAGCACGGTGTCGGCCCTGGCGAGCCGCACCTCCAGGACGTCGTGCGGACCCAGGTCACCGTCCATGATCCACCGGTCCCCGGTGGCGAGCTCACCCTGGACGATGGCCCAGAGGTCGTGGGGAGTCGGTTCCAGGTCAGGGCTCCAGAAGTGCTGGTCGAGCTCGATGACGGGGAGTCCGGTCGCGGTGCCCAGGGCGGTCGCGAGGGTGGACTTCCCGGCGCCGCCGCGGCCCAGGATGACGACGCGTTTCATGACCTTGATCGTGCCAGAGTGGCCCGCGCGTGCATCGGCTGGTGCTCGCCGAAGATGAGGTCCCAGTCCAGTTCCGGCTCCGGCACCGGCCGCGGTTCGGGGATGTGCCCGTGCGTCGGCACGATCGAGCCGTTGAGGAACTGCCACACCTCGTCACCCGCGCGCTGCTGCGCCACGACGGTGGCCTTCCTGGGTTGCGGGATGCCGGTCGGGATCGTCGCCACGAACCGGATGCCGCGGAAGCCTTCGGTGTCGGTGGCCTCCAGCGTGCCCTGGTGCCGGGTCGCGATGCGGCGGGCGATCGCGAGTCCGAGGCCGGCGCCTCCCGCGGCACGGGTGCGGGCCTCGTCGAGGCGGGTGAACCGGTCGAAGACGCGTTCGCGGTCCGCCTCCGGGATGCCGGGGCCGTCGTCGATGACCTCGAGCGTCGCGGAGGTGCCACCGCGCAGGCGCACGACCACCTCGGTGCCCGCGTGCCGTTCGGCGTTGTCGAGGAGGTTGCCGAGCAGGCGGGACAGCTGGGCGCGCCGGCCGGGGACGAGCACGTCGTCGTCCGCTTCCAGGGTGACGGTGGC
Organism: Streptomyces sp. ID05-26A; assembly: GCF_033794685.1. Taxonomy (NCBI): domain Bacteria; kingdom Bacillati; phylum Actinomycetota; class Actinomycetes; order Kitasatosporales; family Streptomycetaceae; genus Streptomyces; species Streptomyces sp. ID05-26A. Next base: position 1,497,857 of record NZ_JARAYZ010000002.1, on the reverse strand, counting down.
CCGGCGGGCGACCTCCCGGCGCACCACCGCGCTGAAGTCCACGGTGTCCTGTTTGTCCAGTGCGTCGGCGTCCAGTCTGGCCAGCAGCAACAGGTCCGTGGTCAGCTCCTGCAGGCGTTCGGCGTCCTCCAGCGCGGCTTTGACGACCGTGGGCCAGTCGGCCATGTGCGGGTGCTGGAGTGCGATCTCCAGCTCGGCTCGCAGCGCGGCGAGCGGGCTGCGCAGCTCGTGCGAGGCGTCCGCGACGAACCGGCGGGTGTCCTCGACGGCGCGGTGCACCCGGTCGAGCGTCTCGTTCAGCGTGGCGCCCAGCCTCGCGATCTCGTTGTCGGCGGACGGCACCGGGACGCGCCGGGTCAGGTTGTTCTCGTTGATCTCGGCCACCTCGGCGCGCATCGCCTCCACCGGCCGCAGCACCCGGCTGGTCGCGGCCAGCACCGTGACCGACACCAGCGCGGCGATCGACACGAGCACGCCGAGCAGCGACAGCGTGGAGCTGTTCAGCTGCCGTTGCGCCTCGGAGGCGATCACCAGCGCCTGCTGCTCACTGCGCCGCGGCCCGTCGCCGACCTGCTCGAACCGGATGCCGGCGACGTCGGTGAACGGCCACAGCGACAGCGCAGGGCGCACCTCGGTGCTCGCGTACCGGACCGACACCCCCGGTGTCGCGACGGCCTCCTGCCGGTACAGCTCGACGCACTGCTGCGTGGAGCACATGTAGTGCACCCGCGAGTTGTCCGTGGTCTGGACGGCGATCTCCTGCCGTTGCGACACCAGCATCAGCATCCCGGCGAGGCCGATCAGCACGCCGGTGAACACCGTGGCCAGTGCGGTCACCTTGAACTGGAGGGACCTCATCGGTCCGCCAGCCGGTAGCCGACGCCGCGCACGGTCGTGATGCTCCGCCGGTCGAACGGCGTGTCGATCTTGCGGCGCAGCGCGCTGATGTAGACCTCGACGAGGTTGGGGTCGGGGTCCTGGGCCGCGTCCCACACCCCGTCGATGATCTCCGACTTGGTGACGACCTCACCCGCGTGCCGGAGCAGGAAGTTCAGCACCGAGAACTCCTTCGCCTTCAGGTCGATCCGCGTGGTGCCCCGGTGGCACTCCCGGCTGACCGGGTCGAGCACCAGGTCGCCCGCCCGCAGCAGCACCGGCTGGGCGGTGCGCGACCGCCTGCCCAGCGCGCGGAGCCGGGCCACCAGCACCACGTACGAGAACGGCTTGGTCAGGTAGTCGTCCGCGCCGGTGTCGAGGCCCTCGGCCTCGTCGAACTCGCCGTCCTTCGCGGTGAGCATGAGGATCGGCGTCCACACGCCCGCGTTCCGCAGCTCCTGGCAGACCCGGTAGCCGTTGAGGCCCGGCAGCATGATGTCGAGGACGATCACGTCGTACGGGTGCTCGCGCGCCCGCCACAGCCCGTCCGTGCCGGTGCGCTCCACGTCGACCGCGAACCCCTCGGCGGTCAGGCCGCGGGTGAGCAGGTCGGCGAGGCGGGGGTCGTCTTCCACCACGAGCACGCGCATGGGAGCAGCCTGCCGCATCGATCATGATCGCGTCCTGAAATCCGGTTCAGGATCGTTCAGCGTCCTTTCAGGTTCACCCTGGCAGTCTCTGCGTCGTGGACGAGGGGATCCACGGCCGGGGGAGAAGGTGGTGGCGGCGCAGGGGGGCGTTGCTACCACCTTCTGGTCCGTCCGCACGATCGCCGCTGCGCTGGTCGCCGCACCGTGTAGCGGGTCGATCACTTCGCGCGATCCAGCTCAGGGAACCGTCCCCGTGCGCACGCGATCGCGAGGAGAAACGCATGTCCTGGCAGGTCATGATCGTTCCACCCCCACCGGCCCGCGTCAGACCGCCGTGGCACAAGGCACTGGCCGTCGCCGCGGCTGCCCTGTTGCTGTTCTCCGGCACGGCCCACGCGGCGGTCCCGCTCCCGCAGTCGCACCTCTACACCCCGTCGAACAACGGCCACGTCGAGGTCGGTGAGTCCGTGCTGGTCTCGGGCGGTGGCTACGAGCAGACGGGACCGGACGCGCTGCAGGAGTACGAGGTGTCGGTGGACGGCGGTGCCACCTGGAACCACGGGTACCGGACCGGCACCATCCCGCTGGGCGGCGAGACCGGGATCTCGCAGGCGTTGTGGGAGTACGTGTTCACCCCGCAGGAGGCGGGCGTCTACACGATCGTCAGCCGGGTCAACACCGACACGCGCTACGGCCAGGTGTCCGCGCCGCGGACGCTGTACGTCGGCGTGCCCGGCCCGGCCCCCACCGGGTGCTACCAGTGCGGCTACTACACGTACAACCCGGTCAAGGACGAGGCCGAGGGAGTGGCCCTGGAACTGGGCCTGCGGTTCCGCGTCGACCGGCCGGGCACCATCACCAGGATCATCACCTCGTGGAACTCCAACGAGGCCAGCCGGGTGCGATTGTGGCGCGGTGACGGCACGTTGCTGGCGGACCGGCAGGTGTCCAAGCCGTACGCCGAGCCGTTCGCCACGCCCGTGGCGGTGGTGCCGGGGGAGGAGTACGTCGCGTCGTTCACGTCGTGGCGCGGGCGGTACCGGACGAGCGAGAACACGTTCCCGGCGACGGTGATCCAGTCGCCGTTCGTCCTGCCCGCGCACGCCGGTGTCTACAGCTACGACGGTGGGTTCCCGACGCAGAGCTGGCGTGACAGCCACTACTGGGTCAGCCCGGAGTTCCAGTCCTGACAACGACTCCGGCGCCGGCGGCCGTTCACGCGACCGCGGGCGCCGGGACCGGTTCCACCTTCTGCTTCTCCGCCCGAACGGACGCGATGCCGCCGACGATCAGCAGTCCGCCCAGCAGTTGCAACGGCGAGAGCCCCTCGCCCAGCAGCAGCCAGGCGAACAGCGAGGCCGACACGACCTCCAGCAGCGCGATGAACGACGCCAGCCGCGACCCGAGGATGCCCGAGGCCGTGATGCCGCTCGCGTACGCCAGTGCCGTGCCGACGACCGCGACCACGAGCAGGGGAACCCACCACGCCGTGGGCGCGCCGAACAGCGGCACGTCGCCGAAGGTGGCGGTGAACGGCAGCAGGCCGGTGGCGCCGATCAACGCCAGCACGGGAGCGGCGAGCAGCAGGCCCGCGCCGGCCAGCGCGACCGGGGGCAGGCCGTTGTTGGGACGGGCGGCGATCACGAAGTACACCGAGCAGCCGATGGCGGCGCCGAACGCTGCCGCCAGGCCGACGGGGTCGACGGCCTGGATGGCGCCGGGGCCGATCACCAGGACGAGTCCGCCGACCGCCAGCACCGAGCCGACGAGGACGACGGGTGCGGGCGTCCGCCTGCTGACGGCCCAGGTGAAACCGACCAGGATGAGCGGTGCCAGGAACTCGATGAGCAGTGCCGTCGCCACCGGGATCCGCGCGATGGCGGCGAAGTAGAGGACCTGCGTGATCGCCACGCCGACCAGGCCCATGCCCACCACCGGCCAGCGGGCCTGCCGCATCAACGTCCAGCGGCCGCGCATGAGGACGACGACGAACGGGAGCAGCACCAGGCCCGCGGTGAGGGCGCGGGCCGTGACGGCGGCGGCGGGGGACCAGCCGGCTTCGAGCAGCGGTTTGACGAACGCGCCGGAGGTGCCGAACGAGATGAACGAGATCGCCGCGGCGATCAGGCCCGTGGACTTCGACGGGATCCCCATGGTCGCGTGCCTCCCGGTTCCGGACTACGTCATGGCCTAACCTGGCCGATGCCCCTGACGCTAGGCCGGTCTCGGTAAGGAGTCAATTTGCGTTTTGCCCCTGACGTGGAGGAGTCGCTGGCGTTCGTCGTGGCGCTGTGCAACACGGACCCGTCGGCGTCCCGTGGCGGCGACGACGAGCTGGCCACGGCCGGACAGCTCGGGACCCTGCTCGGCCGGTTCCACTACACGGGGCGCATCGACGGCGACGACGCGGAGCTGCAGGACGTCCACCGCACGCGGGCGCTGCTGCGGCGCGTGTGGTCGCTCGACCGCGACGACGCCGTCGAAGAGGTCAACAAGATGCTGCGCGACGCGAAGGCCCTGCCACACCTCGTCCGGCACGACGGCCTCGACTGGCACATGCACGCCACCGAGCCCACCTCGCCGCTGGCCGAACGGATGCGGGTCGAGGCGGCGCTCGCCCTCATCGACGTGATCCGGATGAACGAGATGGACCGCCTGCGGGTCTGCGCGGCCGACGACTGCGAGGGGCTCCTGCTCGACCTGTCCCGCAACGGGTTGAAGCGGTTCTGCACGGTGCGGTGCGGCAACCGGATGAACATGATCGCGTTCCGCGAGCGCCGTGCGGACGGCAAGTGACGGGTCCGCAATCCCTTCCAGCAGTTGAGAAGACTTAATTTCGCCGCGCGCAAACTTGTCCGCGCCGCCGGGTCGTCAGCATCGTGGAGAGCGGAAACGCTTTCTGCGAAAGGAAGTTCGCGATGACCGCACAGCTCTCCGTCACCGTCCGCAAGCTGGGTGCGGGCATCGGCGCGCGGATCGACGGCGTCCGGCTCGGCGGTGACCTGCCCGACGAGGTCGTGGCCGAGGTCCGGGCGGCACTGCTGGTGCACAAGGTGGTGTTCTTCTCCGGCCAGGACCACCTCGACGACGCCGGACAGCTCGCGTTCGCCCGGCTGCTCGGCGAACCGACCCTCGCGCACCCCACGGTGAAGGGGGAGGAGCACGCGAACGTCCTGGCGATCGACTCCGAGCACGGCAAGGCGAACAGCTGGCACACCGACGTCACGTTCGTCGACCGGGTGCCGGCGATCAGCATCCTGCGCGCGATCGAGCTTCCTCCCTACGGCGGGAGCACGGTGTGGGCGAACACGGTCCGCGCGTACGACGAACTGCCCGAGGCGTTGAAGGCGCTCGTGGAGCGGCTGTGGGCGGTGCACACCAACGTCTACGACTACGCGGGCCACGTCGACTCGACCCGGATCGGGGGAGTGGACGTGAAGGAGGAGACCTACCGCGAGGAGTTCGTGTCGCAGCGGTACGAGACCGAACACCCGCTCGTGCGCGTGCACCCCGAGACCGGCGAACGGGCGTTGCTGCTGGGGCACTTCGTGAAGCGGATCGCGGGAGTGAGCCCGGCGGAGTCGAAGGCGATCTTCGAACTGGTGCAGAACCGGGTGACACGGCTGGAGAACACCGTGCGGTGGCAGTGGTCCGGCGGCGACGTGGCGGTGTGGGACAACCGGGCGACGCAGCACTACGGCGTCGCGGACTACGACGACGCGCGGCGCCGGCTGCACCGGATCACGATCGCCGGTGACGTGCCGGTGAGCATCGAGGGCGTGGCCAGCACGACGATCGTCGGCGACGCGGCTCACTTCTCCGCGCTCTGATGCCTGCTGGGCATCGGGGAGTGGTTGGCTGTCCGGTGTGGAACTGAGACGACTGCGGTACGTGGTGGCGGTGGCCGAGCACGGCAACTTCCGCCGCGCGGCCCAGGCGCTCGGCATGACCCAGCCCTCCCTGTCACGGCAGGTGGCGGCGGTCGAGCAGGAGCTGGGCACCCGCCTGTTCGAACGGACCGCGCGCGGGGTCGTGGTGACGGCGGCGGGCGCGGTCTACGCCGGGCACGCCCGGCGGGTCCTGGACCAGGTCGAGGCCGGGGCGACCGAGGCACGGCGGGCGGCCCGCGGGCAGGCGGGCTCGTTGCGGCTCGGCTTCGTCGGGGAGGCGCTGATCGAACTGCTGCCGTCGTTGCTGGCGCGGTTCCGGTCGGCGCACCCCGGCGTGGTCCTGGAGTGCCGTGAACTGTCGACCGCCCAGAGCGGCGCGGCTCTGCTCGCGGGCGACATCGACCTGGCGATCAGCCGCGGCGCACCGGCGGGAGAGGGTGCCGAACGGCTGACGGCGGTGCCGGTCGCCGCCGACCACCTCATCGCGGTGTGCCACCGCGGCCACCCCTTCGCGGGCCAGTCCGCGATCTCGCCCGGCCAGTTGCGAGGCCAGCCGCTGATCGCCGCGCCCGCCGCCGACGAACCCGCCGCGACGCGCGTGCTGGCGTCGCTGATCGAGGCCGGGAGCGGGGTCACGCGCGCTCGCGACGTGCACACCGTGATCGGGCTGGCCGCCTGCGGGATGGGTGTCGGGCTCGTGCCGTCGAGCGTGCGCCGGCTCGTCCGGGCGGAGACCGTCATGGTGGAGGTCGACCCGCCGCTGCGACTGCCCGACCTCACGATGTCCTTCCGCGCCGACGACGTCTCACCACCGCTGGGCGCCTTCCTGGACGTCACGAGGGCGCACTGCCCCGGCACCGGAAAGCTCCTGACCCGGCTGATGCCTCACAAGCATCAGAAGCGGGGTTGACGGGCATCAGGGGCACGACCGAGGCCCGCACCGGGTGACATGGGGACATGTCGATCACTACGCAAGCCGTGCGGTACGGCGTCACCCTGGCGGGCACGGCGGGGGACAACCTGGTCGAGGCCGTCGTGGAGGAGGCAGCCGAGGCCGCCGGGCACGGCGTCACCTCGGTGTGGACGGGACAGCGGCTGGACTACGACGCGATCGGCCTGGCCGGGCTCGTCGGCTCACGGGTCCCCGGCATCGACGTCGGCGTGTCCGCGGTACCGATCTTCGCCCGCCACCCGCTGCTGGTCGCGAGCCAGGCCCAGACCACGCAGGCCGCGGTCGGAGGCCGGTTCCACCTCGCGGTCGCGCTGGGCGCGCCACCGATCGTCGAGCAGGCGTTCGGCCTGCCCTGGGAACGGCCGGTGGCCCGCCTGCGCGAGTTCCTCACCGTGCTGGGACCTCTGCTCCGGGGCGAACCCGTCGAGCACGAGGGCGAACTGCTCACCGCCCGCTCACTGCTGCCGACCCACGTGCCCGGCGCGTCGAGGACCCCGGTCCTCGTCGCCGCGATGGCCCCGAAAGCGCTGCGCGTCGCCGGGGAACTGGCGGACGGCACCGTTCCGTACCTGGCAGGGCCGCGCGTGCTGGCCGAGCACATCGTCCCCGCCATCACCGCCGCGGCGGCGGGCCGACCGGCTCCGCGTGTCGTCGCCCTCGTGCCCGCGGCGGTCACCACGAGCCCGGACGCGCGCCGCACCATGGCCGACGGTCTCGCCTTCTACACCCGTTTCGAGTCCTACCGGCGAGTGCTCGCGCTCAACGGCACGGAGGACCCGTCGGACCTGGCGCTGATCGGGGACGAGGACACCGTGGCCGCCGGACTGCGCGCCTATGCCGAGGCCGGCGCCACCGAGATCGTCCTGACCGCGCACCACGACCTCGACGCCGCCACCCGGAGCAGGACGCGGCGGCTGGCCGGACTGCTGGCCCGTGCGGGCGGTTCGCGCTAACCGCGCCGCGTCAGACGCTGGGCGAGCCGCGTTCCCCACCCGCCGAACGGAGGCTGGGCCAGGCGCAGCGTGTCGAGCGCGAGCGGCTTGCGCAGCACGGGCTTGAGGTGCGAGAAGGCACTCCACGAGTACGGGCCGTGGTAGGCGCCGATTCCGCTGGCGCCGACACCGCCGAACGGCAGCCCGCTCGCCGCCACGTGGATCAGGCCCGCGTCGTGGACCACGGCGCCGGACGACGTCCGCTGCTCGAACAGGCGGCGGGTGCGGGGGCTGGACGTGAAGACGTACAGCGCCAGGGGCTTGTCCCAGGCGTTGACGACGTCCACGGCCTGCTCGGCCGAGTCGACCGCGACGACGGGCAGGACCGGTCCGAAGATCTCCTCCCGCAGCACCGGGTGGGCGGCGTCGGGACCGACCGACAGCCGGCCGCCGCTCATCGTGACGACCGTGGGCGCGAGGTAGCGCTCCGCCCGGTCGTGTTCACCGCCGACCACCACGTTCGTGCCGTCCAGCAGGGACACGAGCCGGTCGAACTGCCGCTCGTTCACGATGCGGCCGTAGTCCTCGCTCGCCCGCGGATCGGAGCCCCACAGGTCTGCGATCGCCTTCCCGAGCGCCCGCACGAGGGCGGGGATCCGGTCCGGGGTGGTCATCACGTAGTCCGGGGCCACGCACGTCTGGCCCGCGTTCGTGAACTTCGCCCACACCAGGCGCCGCGCCGCCTGCTCGAGGTGGGCGTCGTCGTCGAACCAGGCGGGGGACTTGCCGCCGAGCTCCAGCGTCACCGGCGTCAGGTGCTCGGCCGCGGCCCGCATCACGACCCGGCCGACCGCGCCGCTGCCCGTGAACACGATGTGGTTGAACCGCTGGGCCAGCAGGTCGGTCGTCTCCGGGACACCGCCCTCGACCACGCGCACGGCGCCGTCGGGGAAGTAGGCGGGCACGAGCCTCGCGATCAGCGCCGACGTCGCGGGCGCGAGCTCGCTCGGCTTGAGCACGGCCGTGTTGCCCGCGGCCAGCACGCCCACCAGCGGGTCGAGGAGCAACTGCAGCGGGTAGTTCCACGGCGCGATCACCAGCACCACGCCGAGCGGTTCGGGCACCAGGCGGGCGCGCGCCGGCCACAACGCCATCGGCACCGGGCCGCGCCGGGACCGCGACCACCTCCGCAGGTGGCGCAGCGTGTGGCTGAGCTCCGCCAGCACCACGCCGATCTCGGTCAGCTGCGCCTCGCCCGCGCCCTTGTGCAGGTCGCTCCACAGCGCCGCCTCGAACGCCGCCTCGTTCTCGGTGAGCATCGCGCGCAACGCCCGCAGGCGGGCGGCACGGGCGGCCACGGGACGGGTGGCGCCGGAGTCGAACACCTGGCGCGCACCGGACACGGCCGCGGGGATGTCAGCTGTCGTCGTGGGCATGCCTCCCACCCTACCCCAATACGAAACAGATCCTTTTCGTTTCTTGCCGCGGGTATGCTGGGGCCGATGACGAAAGCCGACGCGGCACAGGGGCGCCCCAAAGACCCACGGGTGGACGCGGCCCTGATCAACGCGGCGATCGAGGTCCTCACCGAGTCGGGCTGGGCCTCCTTCACGACCACGGCCGTCGCCAAGCGCGCGGGCGCCTCAACGGCGTCGCTCTACCGCCGCTGGCCCTCCAAACAGGCACTCGCCGGCGCGGTCGCCCGGCACATCACCCAGGCCGAGCTGACCGGGATCGACACCGGCACCCTCGAGGGCGACCTCCGGGAACTCCTGGCGCGCAAGCGGAAGATCCTCGAAGCCGCCACGGGTCCCGCGTTGCTCTCGTTGATGGCCCAGGCCGCGCACGACCCGGAACTGCGGCAGATCCTGCGCGACGACGTCTACCTCGCGGTGCGCGGCGAGCTCGGCACCGTCATCGACCGCGCGGAACCGCCCAGGGCCGTCGGCGGCGCGCAGATCGACGTGCTGACGCTCGTGCTGATCGGCACCGCGCTGGCCCGGTCGGTGTTCGCGGACACCGACGGCCCGGACACCGCCGAGGCCGAGCTCCACCTGCTGCTCGCCGCGATCAACCTCGGCTGAGCGTCAGCAGGTCGCTCGCAGCAGCATCCCGGTGGTGCCCGGCAGGCTGACCGACGTGACCGGCTTGCCGTCGTGGTCCTGGTAGGTGCGGTGCAGCGACACCTCGACCGCGGGGCTGCCGGTCGGGTTCGCGTTCACCAGCGCCACACCGCAGGTGAAGTCCCGGCGGAACACCTTGTCCGCGACCGCCCGGTAGGCACCGGCGGGGTGGCCGAGGTACCAGTCGTACTCGGGGTGCCACTGCGTCGGGTCCGCGTACCCGTCGGTCTTCGCGATCTCGGCGATCGCGGCGTGCCCGCTGGTGGTCATGAACAGACTGGCCAGCGCGTACCGGAACGCCTTCTCGTCGCCCGCGTCGAAGTGCGGCTGGACCCAGGTCATCTTGCCGCTCGCCTCGTTGACGGCGACCTCCGCGACCTGCCGGCGCCAGCCCTCCGGGTAGTCCTCGAGCAGCCGGGAGCTGGAGAACGCCAGCCACCACTCGTCGAACCCGCCGTCGAGGTAGGCGCCGTACGCGTCCCACCCGCCGGCGTGCAGCCGTGCGTTCGTCAGGTTGCCGACCGAGAGCAGGCCCGCGGCCTTGAACCCGCTCCTGACCTCCGCCAGCATGCCTTTGTAGGCCTGCTGGAAAGTCGCGTTGTCGGGATACTTCGGCGGGCACTCGCCGGAATGGTAGGCATCGCACGTGTAGAGCGCGTTGTCGAGGAAAACGCCGTCGAACCCGGTGGATCGGGAACTCGTCACCACCTTGTTCACCCACGCTTTGCGGTATTCGGGATTCCCGATGTCCATCTGCACGTGGCCTTCGTAACCGGAGTAGCGCAGTTCCTTGCCGTCGGAACCTTTGAGGAACCACTCCGGGTGGTTCTCGCGGACGTCGCAGTACCCCAGTCCGGTGGGCAGATGTTCGTCGTCCCTGCCCTGTTTGCACGCATAGGAACGAGTGGACGAGAGGTCCTTGTAGACGTAGACCTTGACCTGCGGGTTCGCGGCCTTGAGCTTCTTGAGCAGGTCGCCCTCCCACGCGTTGAGCACGACATGGGCGCGGCGCTTGGCCTCGGTGGCGATCACGGCGTCGGAGACCGGGGTGCTGTTGAGGTGGAGCCAGAAGGACTGGACGCGTCCCACCGGAGCGGCCTCGCCCGCCTGGGCCACCGGTGCGGCGAGACCGGTGAGCAGGACCGCCAGCAGAATTCGACCTGCTTTGCCTGTTTTCTCAAGCATCGCTCCTCCTGACTCGGAACACCTGTTCTTCAGGTACCCGTTCCGAACGGGGGCAGAGCGTTGACGTCGTAAACCACCTGTTGTGGTGCGGGGGAGTGACGAAATGACACGGTGAGTACCACCGCTCGCCCTGGCCGGGTGAGCGCGCCGAGCTCAGACCGAGGCTTTGCCGCGCAACACCTCGACGTCCGCGCGCAGCCTGCGCACCTCGGCGAGGATCTCCATCGTGGCCGCCATCTCCTCGCGGTCGTGTTCGGCGTGCTCCTCGGTCATCTGGCTCTGCATCGCGGTCACCGCGACCGCGATGAACAGGTTGAGCACCGTGAACGACGTGACGACGAGATACCCCACGAAGAAGATCCAGGCGAACGGCTTCTCCGCCATGACCTGCCGCGCGACCTCCGACCAGGCCTCGCCGGTCATCACCTGGAACAGGGTGAACAGCGAGTCACCGAGGTCCCCGAAGTACTCCGGCGCGACGATGCCGAACAGCTTCGTCGCGATGACGGCCGACACGTACAGCACCAACGCGAGCAAGGCGGTGATGGAGGCCATGCCGGGCAGCGCGGTCAGCAACGCCGACACGACCCGCCGCATGCTCGGCACCACGGACACGAGCCGCAACACCCGCAGGACCCGCAACGCCCGCAGCACGGAGAACGAACCCGACGCGGCCGGCAGCAGCGTGATCGCGACGACCACCGTGTCGAACCAGTTCCACGGATCGCGGAAGAAGTCCTTGCCGTACGCGCCGAAGCGCAGCAGCAGTTCGACGACGAACACCGCCAGCGCGAGCCGGTCGAGCAGGTGCAGGGCGTCGCCGGAGGACGCCATCAGCTCCGGCGACGTCTCGGCACCCAGCGTGACGGCGTTGAGCAGGATCACCGCAGTGATCACCTTGTTGAACCAAGTGTTCGCCAGGGTGAGCGTGATGCCGTTCATACCGTGTTTTGCCTGTTCACATGGCCTGGCGGCTGGCTAGACGAGGGGCGTACTTGCGTTGCTTGGGGGCGAATTGGGAGCAAGGGGTCATGAACACATTCGCGGTTTCCAAGGTGTTCACCGGGCTTCGTCCTGACCTTCGATGGTCCAGGACCATCCGCCGTCCTCTTCCCAGCGGTGCCGCAACTGCTCCAGCACCGCGCGAGAATCTGCCACTACCAGCGCAGACAGGCCAAGTACTGCGAAGTTTGGCTGGAGTATCAAGGCTGTCCTAGCGGGTCAGGTGGCTCCGAGTGACGTCGGGGTGCGCAGGCGGAGGGCATCGCGGAGCGGGGAATCTCCGTACACGCGTCGGTAGTCTCTGGAGAACTGACTGGGGCTGGTGTACCCGACCGTGTGGGCGGCAGTGGTCGCGTCGAGGAGATCGACGACCATGAGACGTCGTGCCTCGCCTAGCCGGAGGGCTTTCTGGTACTGCACCGGGGTCATGCCTGTCGCGGCGCGGAAGTGCTCGTGCAGCGAGGACGTGCTCATCATCAATTTCGCGGCCAGTGACGGGACGTACAGCGGCTGCGCGTAGTTGGCCTTGAGCCAGGAGACCGCGTGCGCGATGCGGGCGCCGGTGCCGGTGTTGCGCGTGTCGGGCCAGCGCAGGCGGTGGCCCCGGTCCGAGGTGGTCAACCGGTAGATGAGTTCGTGGATCGCCAGTGGTGCCAGCACCGGTACGTCCTGAGGGGTGTCAAGAAGTTGCACGGTGCGCACGACGGCGTGGAGCAACGTGCCGTCGAGGTGGCCGGTCGGATCCTCGTCCGGCTCGGGGAGCGGCGGTCGGCCGAGTCCACCCGCGGCGAGGACGGTGGTGACCGTGATCGGGTCGAGGCGCAGCATCAAACCCAGGAAGGGCACTTCGGGGGTGGCTTCCAACACGCGCGAAACCACCGGGACCCGCACAGGGGTGAGCAGGTACCGGTCGTCGCCGTAGCGCAGGTTCTTGGGGCCAAGCACCGTCTGCTTGCGTCCTTGGACGACCAGGGACAGCGAAGGTTCGTACACGGTGTCCGTCAGCGCGGTGGGCGCCGTCCGCCGGTAGAGAAGGAGACCAGGCACCGCCGTGGACGGTCGGTCGTCGCGGACGTGCCGATTCACCAGTTCGACGAGGTGGCGACGCAGAGCGGCTTCGTCCTCCAGGACGGCACGCTCTGGAGGATCAGGCAAGTTTTCCGGATCATCGTACGACCGGCGGACGTTGACCGAGACCATAGTGGAAAGGGTAGCCGGATCCGCCGTTGTCGCGTCGAACTCCCTTCACCACAGGGGAAGGACGCCTGCGGTCGATCCTGTTCGGACACCCGATGAAACGAGGCGAACATGGACGATCAACGGGAATCGCGAGCATTTGACAGGCGAACGCTGCTGTCCGCGGCCGCCCTGTTCGGGGCGGCTGCGGCGTTGCCGACGAGCGTTGCCCGTGCCGCAGCGTCCGTTTCCGGTGCACCCGAAGTCACCTTCGCTTCGGGAAGGGTTCGCGGCCTGCCGACCGAGGGCGGAGGTAAGGCGTTCCTCGGCATTCCCTACGGCATGCCGCCCGTGCGAGAACTGCGCTTCGCCGCGCCCCGAAAGGTCACACCCTGGAAAGGGGTGCGGGACGCTACCGCGTTCGGGCCGTCGGCCCCGCAGCCGGGTGTGCCCACGGTGGGGGACAACTGGCTCACCGTGAACGTTTGGGCGCCCGAGAACGTGAGCACGCCGCTGCCGGTGATGGTGTGGATCTACGGGGGCGGCTACACCAGGGGAGGCACTGACGAGCCGACCTATGAGGGGACGCTGTTGGCCCGCGAAGGCCGGGTCGTCGTGGTGACGGTGAACTACCGCTCCGGAGTAGAGGGGTTCACCTGGATTGACGGTGCCCCACCCAATCGGGGACTGCTCGACCTGGTTGCCGCGCTGCGCTGGGTCAACAACAACATCCACGCGTTCGGAGGTGACTCCGGCCGCGTGACGGTGTTCGGTGAATCGTCCGGAGCAGGATGCGTGGCGGCTCTGCTGGCCATGCCCTCCGCAGTCGGCTTGTTCAAGCGTGCCGTCGTGCAGAGCATGCCGCGTCCCCAGGTCACCCCGGAGTTGGCCGCGGAGGTCGGGGCCGAGATCGCCGCAACGGCGGGCCGTGGTGCCACCGTGGCGGACCTGTCTCAGGTTGCACCCGACGAGCTCACGGCGTTCGGAGCCCAGGTCAATGCACGCATGACGTCGTTCGTGGACAGGTGGGGTGTGATCGCCGCGATTTCTGGTACGTACGGACCTGTCGTCGACGGAGTCGTCCTGCCGCAGACCCCTTACGCAGCAATGAAGAACGGAGTCTCGCGGCACGTTGACCTGATCATCGGGCACACTCGTGACGAGAACCTTCTGTTCAGCGCTCTGCAAGGGCTCGTCGGCAACGTGACCCGCGCGCAGCGGGAGGCGGCCGTGACCATGTTCGCGCCGCGGGGGGACGCGGCCGCCTACACGGCGGCGTTTCCCGGCAGCACTGACTCGCAGTTGTACGAACTGGTCAAGTCCGATTGGCTGTTCCGCATGCCTGCCGCGAAGCTCGCCGAAGCGCACGCGACGGCGGGCGGGGCCACGTACTTCTATGAGTTCACCCACGACGTCGTGGGCGTGAACGGTGTTCGCGGCGCCCTGCACGGCATGGACGTTCCCCTGGTGTTCGGCAACTTCCGTCCAGGTGTCTACAGCCTGGTCTACGCCGGCCCGCCCACCGCATCGGACTTGGCGCTCGGTAACGAGGTCCGTGCCGCTTGGGCTCGCTTCGCGCACACAGGCGATCCTGGGTGGCCCGAGTACCGGCCCGGTGGGCAGGTGAAGATCTGGGGCGGCCGTAACCCCGTCGGTCGTTATCCGGAGGAGACGTCGCGTCGCGTAGCGCGTGGGGACGGCTTCGGCCCGTATGGGCCGCTGTGAGTGAAGGGCGTTGGCCGCCAGTACCGCGTGCGGCGTCGAAGCCGTCGGCGCGGTTCCTGCGACCTCTTCGAAAGCCGCACCTTGAACGGCACCCGCCTGTAAGTACTCACGGTCATCGAACACACCAGCCGCCGCCAGACACCGGCCTGGTGTCAGCCCCGCAATCGCCGCCAGGCGGTCACGCCGGAGCCAAAGCCGAGTTCCTGGGGCAGGAACTTCCACGGGATGCCGTTGCAGGGCACGAACAGGATGCCGCACAACACCTTGCGGTCATCTAGCCACCTACGTTCCGCATGGTCGGCACGACACAGGACCACCGGGAGCAGCGGCTCGATCCCGCGCTCACAGCTTGCCGGGCACGATCCAGGGAAGCTGCTCGCCCTTTCTCACACCAAGGTCGACACACCGTGGCCCAGCTCCATGCGGGGCTGGGCCACCGCCAGAACCTGTTGGGAGCACGAGAACTCTGTGCTTGCCGCTGAGCTGTGCTCGGCTGGTTCCGTCCGGCCGCTCATCCGTGCTCGCGCACGGGGTGGGAGGCCAGCGCCAGTTCGTCCACGATGAGGCTCTCCGGCAGCCGCTGCACCGCGTGCAGGGGCACGAGCTCGGACTGCAGCACCATGGCGGCGGCACCGATCGCGGGCGCTGTGGCCGCTGTGCGGGAAAGTCGCACCTCGACCGTGTGCACGCCACGTGCGAAGAAGCCTCGGTCGAGTTCTTGCCGCACGATCGGCAGGTACACCGATCCCGCGATCGCGAAGCCCGGTCCGGTGAGCACGAGGAACTCCACGTCCATGACGTTCGCCAGGGTGCGGGTGGCCACCGCGACGTACTGCGCGGAGCGCTCGAGGATCGCGGTCGCGTGTGGTTCGCCCCGGCGGGCCGCGCGGCTCACCGCGGCGAAGTCCGCTGTCAGGGAGTTGCGGGACCGGCCGGCGCCGACCAGATGCGCCAGTGCCTGGTTCGCACGCGCGGCCGCGACGACGGCGGCGGGCCCTGCGAGTGCCTCGACGCACCCGCGAGCTCCGCACCAGCACTCGGGACCCGCGATGTCGACGCACACGTGCCCGATCTCGCCGGCGTTGCCACTGCTGCCGCGGTAGGTGATGCCGCCGATCACGATGCCCGCGCCGATGCCACTTCCCATGTAGAGCGCGGCGGAGGTCGAGGCACCTCCCATGCCTCCTGACCAGTGCTCGCCGAGCGCCGCGGCGGTGGCGTCGTTGTCCAGCACCACCGGCAGGCCGGTCGCGGCCGCGAGCTCCCGGTCGACGGGGTAGTCCTCCCACTTGCGCATCGGTGGCGGGGTGAGGGTCATGCCGGTGTTCGCGCGGAGCGGGCCGGGGGACACCAGTCCGATGCCCAGTACGCGGCCCGGTTCGACGCCGACCCTGGTGACGAGCGCCGCGACCTCGCCGGCCATGCGCTTGACGATCACGGAGGGTTCCTGGACACCGGCGCCGGGCCTGGTGATGCGGGCGACCACGGCGCCACTGAGATTCGTCAGCACGTAGGTGATGCGTTCGTGGTCGAGGTGCACCCCGACCGCGTAGCGCGAGTTGTGGTTCAGCTGGAGCAGCACTCTGCGTTTGCCGCCGGTGGACTCGGCGTGCCCGGTCTCCAGTACGAGATCCTCGTCGAGGAGCTTGCGGACGGCGACGGAGATCGTCGCGCCGGTCAGTCCCGTCGTCTTGGTCAAGCCGACGCGGCTGATCGTGCCCGCCGCCCGGATGACGTCGAGCACCGCGGACTTGCTGCTCGCATGTGGGGTGCTGCGGGCCGGGCTGTTCACAGGCACCTCCACGTGCTTACTTCGACTGTCGATCAAAGGCTAGCAAGCCAGTTTCTGGTTGGTCACCCGTGTTAACACAGGTGATCCAGCAAGTATTGACTTTGTTTCTTCACTTACTTAAGAATCCACTCGTTGGTGTGACCCAGGCCACCTCCGAGGCCCCGCAGGTAGTGAGAGGAACAACGATGTCCCTGAAGTCAGAGCGGGTACGCGTCGCCGTAGCCGGCTTGGCGGTGCTCGGCCTGGTGGCGACCGGATGCGGTTCGTCTCCCGGCGCCGGCTCGGTGGACGCCGGGACGTTGATCGCCTTCACCGGCCAGGCCGGGGACTACCAGGCCAACTTCAACCCGTACTCGCCGACCTCCAGCGAGGGCGCCGGCACGATCTTCGAACCGCTGTTCTACTTCAACGCCATCAAACGTGGCGCCGAGCCGAAGCCTCGGCTGGCCAAGGAGTTCTCCTGGAACGCCGACGGCACCGAGCTGTCGGTCACGTTGCGCGACGACGTCAAGTGGTCCGACGGGCAGAAGTTCACCGCGAAGGACGTCGTGTTCACGCTCGACATGGTTCGCAAGAACGCCACCATGAACTCGACCGGCTACAAGGGCACGGCGACGGCCACCGACGACACGCACGTCGTCATCAAGTTCGACGAGGCTGCGTTCATGGAGGGCCCGCAGATCCTGGGCAGGCTCTGGATGGTCCCTGAGCATTTGTGGAAGGACATCGCCACACCGGCGACGGACCTGATGAAGAACCCGGTCGGCACGGGTCCGTTCCAGCTCGACGAGTTCAAGGCGCAGGCGATCACGCTGAAGTCGAACCCCGGCTACTACGGCGGCGAGCCCGCCGTGAAGAAGATCCGCTACCTGGCGCTGTCCGGCAACCAGGCCGGCGCCGACGCGCTCAAGGCCGGCAAGATCGACTGGCAGACCGGCCCGGTCCCGGACATCAAGAACGTCGAGAAGACCTACCCCGGCTACCAGGCCATCACCATTCCGCAGAACCAGACCGCGCTGTTCACCTGCTCCAACGCCGAGCTCGGCTGCACCGGTCCGCAGACCGACCCCGCCGTCCGCAGGGCGATCTACTACGGGATCAACCGCGGACAGCTCAACGCGCTGGCGTTCCAGGACACCTCGAGCGAGATCTCGCCGGGATTCGCGTTGCTGGAGCGGGACAAGTCCTACATCTCCGGGAAGCTGCGGGAGAAGTCGGCGCCGATGAGTCCTGACGTGGCGAAGGCGACCCAGTTGCTCGAGGGCGCGGGCTACGCGAAGGGCGCCGACGGGATCTACGCCAAGGACGGCAAGCCGCTGGCGCTGACCGTGAAGGTCGTGACCGGCTGGACCGACTACATCACCGCCGTCAACACCGTCGGGCAGCAACTGCAGCAGATCGGCATCAAGGTGACACCGCAGCAGCTCTCCTGGAACGAGTGGTCCGACCAGCGCAACCAGGGCAACTTCGAGCTGCTGATCGACTCGGTCAGTCAGGGGCCTTCGGCGGACCCGTACTACACCTTCAGCTACTTCTTCAGCGGCGCCACCACCGCGCGGGTCGGTGAGACCGCCACCCCGAACTACGGGCGGATGAAGGACGCCCAGGTCGACGCCGCGCTGGCCGCGCTCAAGCGCATCAACCCCGAGGACGCCGCTGCCCGGCAGCCGTACTTCGACGTGATCCAGACGCGGGTCGAGGAGGTCATGCCGTACATCCCGGTGCTCACCGGTGGCACGACCAGCGAGTACAACGCGAAGAAGTTCACCGGCTGGCCGACCAAGGACGACCTCTACGCGTTCCCGGCGGTCTGGTCGAAGCCGGACAACTCGGAGATCTACATGAAGCTCAAGCCAGCGGGCAAGTGACGAACCGATGGCGTACTACGCCCGGAAGCTGCTGTTCTACGTGGTCGCCCTCTGGGCGGCGGTGACGCTGAACTTCGTCATCCCGAGGCTCATGCCGGGCAACCCGGTGGACATCCTGATGGCGAGGCTGCAGCAGCGTGGCGGCTCGGTCGACCCGGCCGTGCGGCGCTCGTACGAGTTGCTGCTCGGCACGGGCCGGAGCGGGTCGGTGGTGAGCGAGTACTTCTCCTATCTGGGCAGCCTCGTCCGTGGTGACCTCGGCATCTCGGTGAGCGTCTTCCCGTCGCCGGTGTCGGAGGTCATCGCGGCGTCGCTGGTGTGGACGGTCGTGCTGGTCGGCATCGCGACCCTGCTGTCGTTCCTGCTCGGTGTCGCACTCGGCGCCCTGGTCGGCTGGCGGCGCGGCACCTGGCTCGACAACCTGGTGCCGTCGACCACCGTGCTCGCGGCGGTGCCGTACTTCTGGCTCGCCCTGCTCCTGGTGGCGCTGCTGTCGTCGGCGCTGGGCTGGTTCCCGTTGCTCGGCGGGTACGACGTGGTGCTGTCGCCCGGCTGGAACGCCGAGTTCCTCTCCTCGGCGCTTTACCACGGGACCCTGCCCGCGCTGACCATCGTCATCTCGTCGGTCGGCGGATGGCTGCTGGGCATGCGCAACATGATGGTGTCGTCCATGTCCGAGGACTACGTGCTGACGGCGCGGGCGAAGGGGCTGCGGGGCAGCCGGGTGATGGTCCGCTACGCGGCGCGCAACGCCGTTCTGCCCTCGGTGGCCGGGTTCGCGATCTCACTGGGTTTCGTGGTGGCCGGCTCGATCGTCACCGAGCAGGTCTTCTCCTATCCGGGCATCGGCGGACGGTTGCTGCAGGCGGTGCAGAACAACGACTACGCGTTGATGCAGGGCATCTTCCTGGTGATCACCATCGCCGTGCTGGGCGCCAATCTCGTGGTCGACCTGATGTACGCCCTGATCGACCCCCGAACCCGCGTGAGCGCCTGAGAGGAGCCGGGCCGTGACCAACATCAGCACAGCCACCACCCCACCCACCGCCGCGGCGTCGAGGGCGGGCTGGCGTTCGATGCTGCCGCGCTGGATGCCGAAGCTCGGTGTCGGGCTCGGCCTGGTCGTCGCGATCACTCTGTTCGGAGTGCTCGGGCCGTTGCTCGCGGGCGACCCGGACGCGGTGCGCGACATCGGCCTGACCCCGCCGGGCGGCGAGCACCTGATGGGCACCACCCAGACCGGTCAGGACGTGCTCGCCCAACTCACCCACGCCACCAGGGGCTCGTTGCAGATCGGCCTGCTCGTCGGCGTGATGGCCACGATCCTGTCCGCCTTCTTCGGCATCATCGGCGCCTACGCGGGCGGCTTCACCGACGAGGTCTTCTCGTTGTTCTCCAACGTGATGCTGGTGATCCCGGGCCTGCCGCTGGTGATCGTCATCGCCGGATTCGTGCCCGCCGACCAGCGCGGGGCGTGGACGATCGCGATCGTCCTGGCGATCACGAGCTGGGCCGCGTCCGCCCGTGTGCTGCGGGCGCAGACGTTGTCGCTGCGCAACCGGGACTACGTCGCCGCGACGCGGGTCGCGGGGGAGAGGGCCTGGCGGGTGATCGCCGTCGAGATCCTGCCCAACCTGCTGCCGGTGCTCGCCTCCCAGTTCGTGTTCGCGGTCATCGCGGCGATCCTCGGCGAAGCCGGGCTGTCGTTCCTCGGGCTCGGTGCCTCGAACTCCTCGACGCTCGGCACGATGCTCTTCTTCGCGCAGAACGGATTCGCGCTGCAGCTCGACGCGTGGTGGTGGTTCGTCCCGCCAGGCCTGATCATCGCGTTGTTCGGGTGCGGCCTGTCGCTGGTGAACTTCAGCATCGACGAGATCATCAACCCCAGGCTGCGGGACGTGCCGTTGCGGGCGAACGAGGCTCCGGTGTCGTCGAAGGCGCGACCGGCGGCTCGTGCGAACGAGGACGTGGTGCTCACCGTCGAACACCTTTCCGTGGTGTATCAGGGACCTTCTCCGGTACGTGCGGTCACCGACGTGTCCTTCACCCTGCGCCGCGGCGAGATCCTGGGCCTGGCGGGTGAGTCGGGGTGTGGCAAGACCACGCTGGCCTACGCCGTGAACCGGCTGCACCGGCCCCCCGCCGAGGTGACGTCCGGGACCGTGACCTTCCACGACCGCGACGGCACGGACGTCGACGTGCTGGCACTGGAACCCGAAGAGCTGCGCGCGTTCCGCTGGTCGAAGCTCTCCATGGTCTTCCAGGGCGCGATGAACGCGCTCAACCCCGTGATCACGATCGGCGCCCAGCTGGACGACGTGCTCCTCACACATCGGCCCGGCATGTCCCGCGGCGACCGGCGGCAGCGATGCGCCGAGGTGCTGGAACTGGTCGGTGTCGACCCGCGGCGGCTCAGTTCGTTCGCGCACGAGTTGTCCGGCGGCATGCGGCAACGGGTCATGATCGCGATGGCCCTGCTGCTCGACCCGCAGGTCATGATCATGGACGAGCCGACGACGGCGCTGGACGTCGTGGTGCAGCGCGGCATCCTGCAGGAGATCCTGCGGTTCCGTGACGAGCTGGGCTTCGCGGTCGTCTTCATCACCCACGACCTGCCGTTGCTGCTGGAGATCAGCGACCGCATCGCGGTCATGCGCGACGGACGGATCGTCGAGCTCGGCACAGCGGACGAGATCCACCGCGCCGCGGAGCACCCGTACACCCGCGAGTTGCTCGCCGCCTTCCCCAGCCTCACCGGGGAACGCGGCGGGTTCATCCGCGACGCTGAACCCGTGCCGCACGAAGGAGGAGTGCGATGACCACGCTGCAGGCACGCGATCTGGTCAAGGACTTCACCGTCCGCAATGGACTGCGCCGCACGGCACTGCGCGCGGTCGACGGCGTCTCCTTCACCCTGGAACCAGGCCGGACCGTGGCGCTCGTCGGCGAGTCCGGCTCGGGCAAGTCGACGATCGCACGGATGATCGCCCGGCTGGAGAAGCCCACGTCCGGCGGCATCACCGTCACCGGTCCCACGGGTGAGCCGGTGCCGGACCGCGACTACCGCCACCGGGTGCAGATGGTGTTCCAGGACCCGTTCGCCTCGCTCAACCCGTTCCACACGGTCGAGCACCACCTGGCCCGCCCGTTGCACCTGCACGGCAAGGCGAGCGGACGTGTGGAGACGACCCGGCTGGTCGAGGAACTGCTGGAACGGGTGACCCTGCTGCCGGCCCGCGACTACGTTCAGCGGCGGCCCCACGAGCTGTCCGGTGGCCAGCGCCAGCGGGTCGCCATCGCCCGTGCGCTCGCTCCGGGGGCGGAGATCCTCGTCGCCGACGAGCCGGTGTCCATGCTGGACGTCTCGATCCGGCTCGGTGTGCTCAAGCTGCTCGCGCGGTTGCAGCGCGAGGAGAACCTCGCCGTCCTCTACATCACCCACGACCTCGCGACGGCCCGGCACTTCTCCGACGAGATCCTGGTGCTGTACCGCGGCCGGGTGGTCGAACGCGGGCCCGCCGACGCGGTGATCCTCGATCCCCGCCACCCCTACACCAAGCTGCTCGCCGCAGCCTCGCCGAATCCCGACGCCCGCGGGCGCACGGTCGACATCGAGCGCGACGTCGTCGTGGCAGCGGGTGCCGGTGCGGCGTACGACCACCACACCGGAGAGTGGGAGGGCGCCGCGTGATCTGGTCCGCAGGTGGTGTGCGACTGGCGTTCGCGATCGGCCCGGACGCACCCGTCGGGTTGCTGTCTCTGCGCCCCGTGGGAAACGATGGCGGTGCGCTGGTGCCGGGTTCGCCACTGGTCGAGATCCTCGCGATCGGGCACGGCCGGTTTCCCGGTAGTCACCGCTACGCCGACACCACGATCGGCGCCAGGCTGCGCCATCGCGACCACACCTCCACGGCGCACGAGCTGAGGATCGTGCAGGCGGATCCCGTGAGCGGCCTCGTGGTCACCAGCGTGTTCGAGGCGACGCCGGACGTGCCGGCTGTCCGCACGTGGACCACTGTCGAGGTCGAGGGGGACGAACCGGTCTGCCTGCACGCTGTCACCTCGGTTGTCATCTCGGCGTTCCACGCGGACGCGAACCGTTCGGTGGACCAGGTGGACCTGGTGCACGGCGACTCCGACTGGGTGGCCGAGTCGCGGTGGTGGCGCACACCGCTGCGCGCCGCCGGCCTCGTCGCGATGGATCCGGCCGCACACCATCACGCCTCTCGCAGCCGTTTCGCGCTGACCTCGCGCAGTTCGTGGTCCACCGGAGAGCACCTGCCGACCGGCGTGCTTGTCGCCCGTGACGACACGTGGGCGTTGTCCTGGCAGATCGAGCACAACGGCGCGTGGCACTGGGAAGTGGGGGAAACCCTGACTGGTGCCTACCTCGCGTTGCTCGGACCGACCGACGCCGAGCATCAATGGCACACAGAGGTGTCCGCCGGACAGGGCTTCACCACCGTTCCGGTCTCGCTCGCCGTAGCCGAAGGCGGAACCGACGACGCTCTGGCCGCTCTGACCCGGCAACGCCGGGCGACGTTGCTGCACCGGCGCGCCACGCATCTGCCAGTGGTGTTCAACGACTACATGAACACGCTCATGGGCGATCCCACGACCGACAAACTTCTGCCGTTGATCGACGCGGCGGCGGACGTGGGAGCGGACTACTTCTGCGTCGACGCGGGCTGGTACGACTCCGACGGCGGCTGGTGGGACAGCGTGGGGGAGTGGCAACCGTCCACGACCCGGTTCCCAGAGGGCTTCAGCGAGGTCACCGACCACATCCGGGCCCGGGGGATGGTGCCGGGCATCTGGCTCGAACCGGAGGTCGTCGGTGTCCGGTCGGCGCTGGCGGAACGGCTGCCGGCGGAGGCGTTCTTCCAACGCCGCGGTGCCCGTGTCATCGAGCACGGCCGGTTCCACCTCGACCTGCGCCACCCCGCCGCCGTGGCTCACCTCGACGAGGTGGTCGACCGGTTGGTCGGAGACTTCGGCATCGGCTACTTCAAGCTGGACTACAACATCATGCCGGGAGCGGGCACGGACGTCGGCGGATGCTCGCCGGGCGAAGGGCTGCTCGGCCACAACCGCGCACACCTGCGCTGGCTCGACGCGCTGCTGGAACGCCATCCGCGGCTGCTGGTGGAGAACTGCGCCTCCGGTGCGATGCGCATGGACTACGCGTTGCTCTCCCGCCTGCACCTGCAGTCCACCTCTGACCAGCAGAACCCGTTGCTCTACCCGCCGATCGCCGCCGCTGCGCCCGCCTCCGTGCTGCCGGAGCAGATGGGGGTCTGGGCGTACGCGCAACCGGACATGGCTCCAGGCGAAGCGGCGTTCACGCTCGCCACCGGCCTGCTCGGCCGGCTCTACCTCTCCGGCAGGCTCGATCTGATGGATCGTGAGCAACGCGCGGTGGTGCGCGACGCCGTGACCGTCCACAAAAGACTCAGCGGGGAGATCGGTGACTCCGTCCCGTTCTGGCCTCTCGGCCTGACCGCGAACGCCGGACCATGGGTGACGATGGGCCTGCGCTGTCCCGGCACGACCTATCTGACGCTGTGGCGCATGCCAGGTGCGTCATCGACCTTCAGGGCACCGATGACCCACCTGCG
Organism: Streptomyces sp. ID05-26A; assembly: GCF_033794685.1. Classification (NCBI taxonomy): domain Bacteria; kingdom Bacillati; phylum Actinomycetota; class Actinomycetes; order Kitasatosporales; family Streptomycetaceae; genus Streptomyces; species Streptomyces sp. ID05-26A. The sequence goes on along the minus strand of NZ_JARAYZ010000002.1, from coordinate 1,474,068 downwards.
GGGCTCGGACGTCTCCGCGGAACTGCTCTTCCCTGCCGCCGCAGCGGCCGAATGGTCGCCGCACTGGCACCGAGACACGGGTGTGCTCCACATCGCGTGTTCCGCCGACCCCCCGACTTCCGCCGTCATCCAGCTCACTCGCAAGTGATCGAAGGAGATCTCATGCGGCACCTCCACAGGATGGGCGCGGTCTTGTCCGCGCTCGTCCTGACACCACCTCTGCTGGCGTTGGTGAACCCCGCAGTCGCGCTCGCGGCGCCCGCGCCCTACGTCAGCGCGGCGTCCGGCCGATGCCTGGACGTCACGGGCGCCTCCACCACTCCCGGCGCACTGGTGCAGATCTACGACTGCAACGGCCAGACGAACCAGGCCTGGGACCTGACCGCCGCAGCGGAACTGCGCGTGTACGGCGGCACCCGATGCCTGGACGTGCCGAGCGGCCAGACCGCACCCGGCACGCGCCCCCGCATCGGAGACTGCACCGGTGGCGCCAACCAGAAGTTCCGGCTCAACTCAGACGGCAGCGTCACGGCCACCCAGACCGGTCTCTGCCTGGACGTCAACGGTGCCGCCACGGCGAACGGGTCAGCGGTGCAACTGTGGAACTGCAACGGTCAGACGAACCAGCGCTGGTCGGCGGGAGGCGGCTCACCGCAGCCCGAGTGCACGGCCACCCCGGTCGGGCCGAACTCGACTGTCCAGGCGCGCAAGTTGCTGTGCTACCTGTACGGCCAGTACGGCAACCACATCCTGTCCGGGCAGCAGGAGTCGACCTGGATCGGCGGCCCGGAGTACGAGATGAACTACATCCGCAACAACACGGGCAAGCTTCCCGCCATCCGCGGGCTCGACTACGGCGACTCCAAGGACCTCGCACCCAGAGCGATCGCGTGGTGGCAGGCGGGCGGCATCCCGATGATCGGCTACCACATGGGCGCGCCGACCAAGCCGGACACCTACGAGGGCACCCAGATGACGGTGTCGATCAACGCCGTCCTCACGCCCGGCACCGCCGAGTACACCTCGTTCATCCAACGCCTGGACGGCGCGGCGGGCATGCTGCAGCAGCTGAAGAACTCGGGCGCCGCGGTGATCTGGCGCCCGTTCCACGAGGCGGGCGGCACCTGGTTCTGGTGGAGCAAGGAGGGCGGCGGCCAGTACAACCGGTTGTGGCGCTTCATGTTCGACTACTTCACCAGGGTCAAGGGTCTCAACAACCTGGTGTGGTTGCACGGGTACAACGGTTCTCCGCAGTCGTCGTTCTATCCAGGAAAGTCCTATGTGGATGTCGGCGGTGCGGACACCTATGCCGGTGACGGCAACTACGACCCGCTCAAGCCGATGTACGACTCCGTGCGCAACATCGTCGGCGGCACGGTCCCGATCGCGCTGCACGAGAACGGCCCGATCCCGGACCCGGACCGCATGCAGTCCACCGGTGCGCGCTGGGTGCTGTTCGGCACCTGGCACGGCAACCACCTGACACAGAGCAACTCGGTGAGCCACCTGCAGAAGGTGTACGGCCACAGCTATGTGATCACCCGCGATGAGCTGCCCAATTTGAGGTAGCCCGCATCCGGCTGTCGCGGGCCACACGGCGCGGGGCCCGCGACAGCCGGACTCAGGAAGGTCTACGCACGCGGCATCGGGGAGCGAGGAAACGTTGGATCACCAGGCGTTGCACGACGGATGGCAGCTGAGCGTGGAGGCGGGCTCCGTGCCCGACGGTGTGAGGGACGTCCGCGTGCCGGCCACCGTGCCCGGCAGCACGCACCTCGACCTGCTGGCCGCGGGACTCATCCGGGATCCCTTCCTCGACCGCGAGGAGGAGTCGCTCACCTGGATGCACCGCGCGGACTGGCGCTACGAGCTGGCCTTCGTGGCCAGGGCACCTACCGGCGACGAGCGGGCCGATCTCGTGTTCGAGGGTCTCGACACGGTGGCCGCCGTCGAGCTGAACGGAGTGCCGGTCGGCACCGCGGCGAACATGCACCGCACGCACCGGTTCGACGTGCGTGACCTGCTCCACGACGGTGCCAACGAGCTGACCGTCATCTTCTCCTCCGCGTTGACCCACGCCGAGCAGGTCGAGCGGGAACTGGGCCGCCGGGAGCACGTCAATCGGCATCCGTTCAACATGATCCGCAAGATGGCCTGTTCGTTCGGCTGGGACTGGGGACCCGACCTGCAGACCGCGGGTATCTGGCGGCCGGTGCGCCTGGAGTACTGGCGCACCGCGCACTTCGCCTCGGTTCGCCCGCTGGTCACCATCGACCCCGACGGCACCGGCAGGGTCGAGGTGCATGCCGATGTCGAGCGCGGTGAGTCGGGGCCGCGACGGCTGTGGTTGGTCGCCGAAGTGAACGGACGCGAGGCGCGGGTTCCGTTCAACGGTGACCAGGCCGTGGTGACCGCGTTCGTCCCCGATGCGAGGCTGTGGTGGCCGGCCGGCTACGGAGAACAGCCCCGGTACGACCTCCGCGTGTCGCTGGAGGCGGACGGCAGGACGATCGACGCGACCGAGCACCGCATCGGATTCCGCACGATCACGGTGGACACCGAACCGGACGAGATCGGCACTCCTTTCACCTTCGTGGTCAACGGCAGGCGGATCTTCGCCAAGGGCGCGAACTGGATCCCGGACGACCACTTCCTCACCCGCGTCACCCGTGACCGCCTGGTGCACAGAGTCGACCAGGCCGTCGAGGCGAACTTCAGCATGCTGCGGGTGTGGGGCGGCGGCATCTACGAGACCGAGGACTTCTACGACGTTTGCGACGAACGCGGAATCCTGGTGTGGCAGGACTTCCCATTCGCGTGCGCCGCCTACCCCGAGGAGGAACCGTTGTGGAGCGAGGTGGAGGCCGAGGCACGGGAGCACGTCGCCCGGCTCACCGGCCACCCGTCGCTCGCGCTGTGGAACGGCAACAACGAGAACCTTTGGGGCTTCGCCGACTGGGGATGGCAGGAGCAACTCGGCGGAAAGACCTGGGGCCTGAGGTATTACGCGGAACTGCTGCCCTCGATCGTCGCCGAGCTGGACCCGACCAGGCACTACTCGCCAGGAAGCCCGTCCAGCACCGGCGATCGGCATCCGAACGACGCCGATCACGGCACCCGCCACGAATGGGAGGTGTGGAACCGCGTCGACTATCAGCGCTACCGCGACCACGTGCCGCGGTTCTGCTCGGAGTTCGGCTTTCAGGGGCCACCCACATGGGCGACGCTGTCGAGCTGGGTGCACGACGAGCCGTTGACCCCGAACTCCGCGGGATTCCTCACGCACCAGAAGGCTGAGGACGGCAATGGAAAGCTCGAACGCGGGCTGGCCGCCCACCTGCCGGTGCCGGCGGACTTCGCCGACTGGCACTGGGCGACCCAGCTCAACCAGTCACGTGCCGTGGCGTTCGGCATCGAGCACTTCCGGTCGTGGTGGCCGCGCACGGCGGGCGCGCTGGTCTGGCAGCTCAACGACTGCTGGCCCGTGACGTCGTGGGCGGCAGTCGACAGCGACGGGCGGCGCAAACCGCTCTGGTACGCGCTACGGCACGCCTTCGCGCCGCGCCTGCTGACCGTGCAACCGAGAGAGGGTCGCTCCGTCCTGTTCCTCGTGAACGACCACGATGAGCAGTGGAGCGGCGACGTGCGGGTCCAGCGGCAGTCGTTCGCGGGAGCGGTCAAGGTGGAGATCGTGCTTCCGTTCTCGGTGACCGCCCGGTCCGTCGCCGGCGTAGAGCTGCCGGATGCCGTGCTCATTCCGTCCGGCCCGGTCGGGGAGGTGCTCGTCGCGACCACGGACGAAGCCCGCCTCGTGCATCTGTTCCGCGAGGACCTCGACCTGGCGTACGACCCGGCACCGCTCACCGCGCACGTGGAGACCGTCGACGGCGGATACCGCGTCGACGTGCGCGCCACCTCGTTCGCACGAGATGTCGCGGTACTGGCCGACCGGGTCGCTCCGGACGCTGTCGTCGAGGAGATGCTGGTACCGATGCTCGCCGGCGAGTCCCGCTCGTTCTTCGTGCGAACCGGAACACGGCTCCCCGACCCCGCCGTGCTCGCCGGACCGCTGGTCCTGCGCAGCGCCAACGGGCTCTGCGCGCCGATGGTGAGGTCCTGAGTGGCCACCGCGGAATCCTCCGGTGCGGTAGGGCTGGTACTGGCCCGCCCTGCCCGGCTGCTCGGCGCCGAGCCGTTCTTCATGGAGTTCATCGCCGGTATCGAGGAACGTCTCACCGAACAGGACATGTCCGTCCTGCTGCACATGGTCCCGACGCACGACGCGGAACTCGCCGCCTATCGGCGCTGGGCGGCCGGCCGGCTGGTCGACGCGGTGGTTCTGGTCAACCGGGCGGTCGACGACCCGCGGCCGGCGCTGCTGCGCGAGCTCGACATGCCCGTTGTCGTCGTCGGCGAACCCGCCGCCGCGCTCTGCGGGCCCGCGGTGCGTACCGATGACGCCGGTCCGGTCATGGAAGCGTTGCGGCACCTGTTCGAACTCGGCCACTCCCGCATCGCCAGGATCACCGGTCCGGCAGGGTTGCTGCACACCGCCGCAAGGACGGCGGTGATGCTCGACGGCTGCCGCGCCGCCGGTGCTGTCCCGATGATCCTGGAAGGCGACTACTCCGAGGAGTCCGGCGCGAAGCTGACCGCCGCGCTGCTCGACCGGCCCGAGCCGCCGACCGCGATCCTCTACGACAACGACGTGATGGCGGTCGCCGGACTGGGCGTGGCGAAGGAGCTGGGCGTCTCGGTGCCAGGCAGGCTCAGCCTGATCGCCTGGGACGACTCGACGCTGTGCCGGCTGGCATCACCCGCGCTGACGACGATGAGCGTGGACGTCCACCAGTTCGGCATCGTGGTCGCGCAGTCGGTGCTCGAACTCATCGGGGGACACCTGGTCGCCGAGCGGTGGTCGCCCGCTGCCACGCTCGTCGTCCGGGAAAGTTCCTCCGCCGTGCCGGATCAGAAGATCTGAAGACAAAACCGACAGAGCGTCGCTCGCGAATGGAAGGTGCCATGTCCCGGAACAGGATCACTCAGTGGTTGGCCTGCGCGCTCGCCGCGTTGCTGGCGTGTCTCGTCCCGATCCCGGTCTCGGCGGCGGAACCGGTGCGGATCATGGCGTTGGGTGACTCGATCACCGGGTCGCCCGGCTGCTGGCGGGCGTTGCTGTGGCAACACCTGCGGGACACCGGTCGCACCGTCGACTTCGTGGGAACGCTGCCCGCGCCGGGCTGCGGGTTCGCCTACGACGGTGAGAACGAGGGGCACGGCGGGTTCCTCGCCACGCGGATCGCCCAGCAGAACCAGCTGCCGGGCTGGTTGTCGGCAACCCGGCCCGACGTGGTGCTGATGCACCTCGGCACCAACGACGTGTGGAGCAACATCCCGGCCGGCACGATTCTGGGCGCCTACAGCACGTTGCTGAACCAGATGCGGGCGAGCAACCCCGGCATGAGGGTGCTGGTCGCGCAGATCCTCCCGATGAACCCGAGCAACTGTGCCGCGTGCGGACAGCGGGTAGCCGAACTCAACAACGCCATCCCGGGCTGGGCGAGGGCCAACTCCACGGGGCGGTCGCCGATCACGGTGGTGGACCAGTGGACCGGGTTCAGCACCTCGGCGGACACCACGGACGGCGTGCACCCGAACAACACCACCGGAATCCGCAAGATCGAGAGCCGCTGGTTCCCCGCGCTGACCGCGGCGCTGGATGGTCCGCCCGACACGACGCCGACGCTGGTCGGCACGCAGTCGGGGCGTTGTCTCGAACCGGCAGGGGCGAGCACCGCCAACGGCACCAGGGCCCAGCTGTGGGACTGCGGCGGCGGCACACACCAGCGCTGGACCACCACGAACGCCCGCGAACTGCGCGTGCTCGGAGCGAAGTGCCTCGACGCCGAGGGACGAGGTACGGCCGCCGGCACCGTCGTGCAGATCTGGGACTGCAACGGGCAGAACAACCAGCAGTGGACGCTGAACTCCGACGGATCCATCACGGGCGTGCAGTCCGGCCTGTGTCTCGACGCCGTCGGGCAGGGCACCGCGAACGGCACGAGGACCCAGCTCTGGCCCTGCAACGGCCAGCCCAACCAGAAGTGGACCCGTCGTTGAGGTCGACGACGCCAGAGTCGTCAACCTGATTCATCCACAGGCAATCCACTGGAGTCCATTATGGACATCGGAGGCCGCGGGTCGCTCTGGCTCGTGCTCGTCACGTGGCAGCCTCTGGTGCCGATGGCCGGCCGTGTGGTGATGGCGGCAGTCGCGGTCGAACGCCGCCACGACGAGCCCCGGCACGGGCAGCTCTCCCACCCAGGGGCTACAGTGAGCAACGCCGTACTCGACCGAGCCGGAGCCGACCTTGGTGAACCTCTTCGACATCGAGGAGATGTTCCCCGGAGACGGCGTGGGCTCTGGCAGGTTGCCGCGAAAGCAGTCCGGCAACGCTCCCCAGGAGCTGACGGCGATCCTGATGGCCGACTACACGTTCCCCGCCAGGGTCTGGCTGCCGTCGGCCGCGATCGTGACGCTGCTGGGCGAGTTCGGCGTGGCAGAGGGCGCGGCCCGTACGACCATCAGCAGGCTGGCACGACGCGGAGCGCTCGAGGGTCGCCGGCAAGGACGGCACAGCTCGTACCGGCTCACGGAAGAGACTGCCACCGACCTGTGGAACGGCGGCGGTTCGATCGCCGCGTTCACCACACACTCCGACTCGTGGGACGGGTACTGGACGCTCATCACCTTCTCCGTCCCGGAAGAACACAGCACGCGACGACGCGCGTTGCGCACCGCGCTGCGGTGGCGGGGATATGCGCCGCTGTACGACGCGGTGTGGGTGTCGCCGCATCCGCTGCCGCCGAAAGGACATGCCGAGCTGGCCGCCCTGGCTCACGGAAAGATCAGCGTCTTCCGCGCCCAGCACCTGGAGGTGGAGGGCTCGGCGGGCCGCAACCCGGTGCAGGCGTGGGACGTTCGCGGCATCACCGGCCAGTACCAGGCTTTCATCCGGCGGTGGAGGGGTTTGATTCCTCGCATAGCGGCGGGCGGGGTGACCGGCGCCGCGGCGGTGCGGGCCCGCGCCGAGGTGATGAACTCCTACCGCCGTTTCCCCGTGCTGGACCCGTTGCTGCCCATCGACCTGTTGCCGTCCGGGTGGCCGCGGGCACGTGCCAGGGAAGTGTGCGTGGCGGTCTACGACGGGCTGGCCCAGCCGGGGCAGGAACACGTACGCGCCGTGGTGGCCCAGTACGACGAAGAGTCGCGGCCCGACATCCTCGCGCACACGATCGCGGCGATGAGCTCCGGTATCAACCACAGCTGACGACGTTCGACAAGCCGTTCGACCACAGAATGCCCAATGTCGGACGAGAGCTCCTCATTCGTTGACATATTTAAGTCCGACCGGAACACTTGTGTTATACGTCAGCGACGTTGTCTCCCCATCGGTCACGAACCTGATGGCCCGCAAGCTTTCCTCCTCCAGACTCCCTGTCAGACGGACGGAGATCCTCGTGAGCGCGCGACACAGACCTGTCCGTCACAACGGATCCTGATTCCCGCGGTACTTCCGGCACTCGCCGTTCCCTTGGATCGGGCTACCCCCGCGGCTTGACACGATCACCGACGCGCTCGGCCACACCGTCGCCACGTTCGGCGTGGCGACCAGGGCATTCACCGGCCACAGGCCGGACGACGCGAACTCCCGTCGTCCGGTGTGCCGGTTCCGCCGCCTTGGAGATCGACCCCTGATGAACGGAATTGGTGATGCACAAATCAAAGGCGATGCGTGCACTGATGGTCGTCGCGACCTCGGCGGCCCTGATCGTGGGGGCCACCGCGTCCCCGTCGACAGCTGACGCGCCTCGCGTCCCTCAAGTCGACAGGCTGGACCGCGGGCTGCTCAGCGTCCACACAGGACAAGGCAACTTCCTCAACTGGAGGCTGTTGGTCGATGACGCGCCGGACATCGCCTTCAACGTCTACCGAGACGGCGTGAAGGTGACCGCGAAACCCGTCTCCCTCACGAACTTCCTGGACCGCGGTGCGCCTGCGAACGCCGGCTACATCGTTCGACAGGTGGTGAACGGGGTCGAGCAGCCGAGCACCGCGTCGGCGGACCGTTCGCTGCCGATGTCCGCCCAGACCGATGGCGAGCTCGGTGTCACCGCGAGCACGAGAGACGTGCCGCTCCAGATCCCGCCGGGTGGGTCGACGCCTTCGGGCAGCTACAGCTACGAGGCGAACGACGCCAGTGCTGGAGACCTGGACGGCGACGGTCAGTACGAAATCGTGCTGAAGTGGAATCCCACCAACGCCAAGGACAACGCACACGCCGGCCACACCGGCAACACGATCATCGACGCGTACAAACTGGACGGCAGGCGGCTGTGGCGAATCGACCTCGGCCGCAACATCCGCTCGGGCGCGCATTACACGCAGTTCCAGGTGTTCGACTACGACGGCGACGGGCGTGCCGAGGTGGTGATGAAGACCGCTGACGGCACGCGTTCAGGAACCGGTCAGGTAATCGGGAACGCCAATGCCGACTTCCGCAACTCCAGCGGTTACGTGTTGTCCGGCCCGGAGTTCCTCACTGTGTTCCGCGGCACCGACGGCGCGATCCTGGACACCGAGAACTACGTGCCGCCGCGCGGCAACGTTTCCGACTGGGGTGACAACTACGGCAACCGCTCGGACCGGTTCCTGGCCGGCACAGCATATTTGGACGGTGCGCGGCCAAGCATCGTCATGGCCCGCGGCTACTACACGCGTGCGGTGATCGCCGCCTGGGACTTCCGCGGCGGTCAGCTGACCCGGCGCTGGACCTACGACTCCGGCCGCGGCGGCGCGTACGGGCAGGGCAACCACAACCTGTCCATCGCCGACGTCGACGCCGATGGCCGTGACGAGATCATCTACGGCTCGGCGACGATCAACGATGACGGCACTCTGATGTATAGCACCAGCCTGGGTCACGGCGACGCGCTGCACGTCAGTGACCTGGCACCGAGCAGGCCCGGCTTGGAGGTGTTCACGGTGCACGAGTCGGGCAGCGTCCCGATGGACGTGCACGACGCCCGCACCGGGCAGTTCCTCTACCGGGCGCCGTCGTGCGGCTGCGACAACGGCCGCGGGGTCGCAGCAGACGTGTGGGCGGGCAACCCCGGCGCGGAGATCTGGTCCTCCGCTGTCGGAGGGTTGCGCAGCGCCGCCAACGGCGACCAGGTCGCGGGCCGCAAGCCCAGCTCGACGAACTTCGTGATCTGGTGGGACGGCGACGCCCAGCGCGAACTGCTGGACGGCACCCGCATCGACAAGTACGGCACGGGCGGTGACACCCGCCTGCTCACCGGCTCCGGTGTGGCGTCCAACAACGGCACGAAGTCGACGCCTGTGCTCCAGGCGGACATTCTCGGCGACTGGCGTGAGGAGGTCATCTGGCGGACCACCGACAACAGGGCGCTGCGGATCTACTCGACCACCGATCCGACGAACATCCGGCGTGCGTCCCTGATGCAGGACCGCCAGTACCGCGTGGCGGTGGCCTGGCAGAACACCGCCTACAACCAGCCGCCCCACGCGAGTTTCCTCAACCCGTGATCGTCATCAGACGCGATCTCAGGCATCTCAAGGTATCCCTGCACACACGGAGTCTTCCATGACCATGCAACGACGTACTTTCCTGCGTGTCGGCACGGCCGGAGCGGCGGGTCTCGGTCTTGGTCTGCTCGGCGCGGGCCAGGCACTGGCCACTGTCACCCCGTTGGGCGCGCCGACCACACCATTCGCCGTGGGCGTGCGCCAGTACAACTGGATGCGCGGCAACCGCCGGATCACCACCTCCGTCTACTACCCGGCCAAGGGCACTCCTGGTAGCGGGCCTGTCACCAACGCGCCGGTGGCCGACGGCGTGTTCCCCGTCTGCGAGTACACCCACGGCAGTGGCAGCAGCCCGCAGGGTTCCCTGTCGCACATCCGGCCGATGGCGGCGGCGGGCTTCATCGTGCCGGGACCGCACTTCGGCAGCAACGTCGGCGACACCTACAACGGCAACCTGGGCAGGGATGTCTCCGAGGTCATCACGCGCACTCTCGCGCTGAACACCGCCAACGACCCGTTGAGGGGCCACATCAACACCACGGCAGGTGTGGGCGTGTACGGATACTCGATGGGCGGCATGACCACGCACAGCCTGCTCACCGTCGCACCTGACCCGCGGATCACCGCCGCGGTTGCCATGGCCTGTGTGGACATGGGCAACCCGGCCCCCTCGGTGAGGGCCAAGGTCCTGTTCATCCACGGAGACCGGGACCCCCTCTGTCCCTACTCCTCCGCTCGCCAGGCATTCCAGGAACTCCAGCGGCCCAAGGCGTTCCTCACCTTCCGCGGTGGGGATCACAGCAACTACTGGGGCGACTCCCGCGCCCGCAACACCTTCGTGGACTGGATGCGTTGGGGCCTGTACGCCGACACCGCCGCACGTGACCGCCTCCCCAGGGACGCCTCCTCCAGCACCACCACGTGGGAGGCACAGCTCTAAGCGCATGGCCTGTGTGTTCGGGTCGCGTGTGTCCAGGAGCCTTATGCACGTTCACGTTTCTGTCGTCGTTCGTGCACTTCTCCGCTCGATCAATGGAGATCGAGTGACCGCGTAGGCATCCCTCCCCACCTCGCGGGGAGGGATGCCTGCCTGCTACAGGCGCGGCAGAACGTCCACAATGGCTGGTGCCGTGCCGGGGCTGTGCACTGCAAGCCGGTCATCCTGGCCGAAAGCGCCTTCCACCTGACCTCTCTTTGTCAACGTTGTCCAGGAAGAGGTAGTGCTTCATGAACCAAATCCAGGCATACCAAGCGAATGCGCCCGTCCGGCCAGCCACCGGTAAATCTCGCATGGCGCGAAGAGTGGCTGTCGCGTTCACGGCTGCCCTCGGTATCCTCGCGTCCACAGTGGCCCTGGGATCGGTGTCCGCCGCAGACAATCCCTACCAGCGCGGTCCGAATCCAACGCGCGAGAGTGTGGCCGCCAACCGAGGCACGTTCGCCGCCACGGAGACGAGTGTGGGCGGCGGCAACGGCTTCGGTGGCGCGAAGATCTATCACCCGACGGACACGAGCCAGGGCAAGTTCGGTGCGATCGCGGTCGTGCCCGGTTACACCGCGACCTGGGCGGCCGAAGGCGCGTGGATGGGGCACTGGCTGGCCTCGTTCGGGTTCGTCGTGATCGGCATCGACACCCTCAGCCGCAACGACTTCGACACAGCACGCGGCACGCAGCTGCTGGCCGCGCTCGACTACCTGACCCAGCGCAGCTCCGTGCGTGACCGGGTCGACCCGAACCGCCTGGCCGTGATGGGCCACTCGATGGGTGGCGGCGGCGCCATCTCGGCCGCCCTGCGCCGGCCGACGTTGAAGGCCGCCATCGGGAACGCGCCGTACAGCCCGTCGCAGAACCTGAGCAACATGCGGGTCCCCACCGCGCTACTGGCCGGACAGTACGACGGGACGGTCACCCCGTCGCTGGTCACGGGCTACTACAACCAGATTCCTGCCACGACCGAGAAGATGTACTTGGAGCTCACCGGCGCCGGGCATGCCTTCCCGACGTCGAACAACTCGGTGGCGACGCGCAAGTGGATCCCGTGGATGAAGATCTTCCTCGACAACGACACGCGCTACCACCAGTTCCTGTGCCCGTTGATGGACAACACCGGCATCAACTCGTACCGCAGCAGCTGTCCGCTCATGCCCGGTGACCCGACTCCTCCCACCGGCACCTACAGCCTGGCGGGCTCGGCCTCCGGCAAGTGCGTGGACGTGTCGGGTGCGTCCCAGACCGACGGCACCGGGCTGATCCTCTGGACCTGCTACGGCACGGCCAACCAGCGGTGGACCCAGACGGCCTCAGGTGAGTTGCGCGTCTACGACAACGCGAAGTGCATGGACGCCAACGCTTCCGGGCAGGGCGCGCGGGTGACGATCAACTCGTGCAACGGTGGCGCCAGTCAGAAGTGGACGGTCAATGCCAGCGGCACGGTCACGAACACGGCATCCGGGCGGTGCCTCGAAGCCGGTGGCACCGCGGACAACGCGCCGGTCGTCGTGAACACCTGCAACGGCGGCTCCGGCCAGACCTGGACCAAGCGATCATGAAGTAGCGCAGCAGCGGAAGGGGTTGCCATGACCGGATTGGTGCCGGCGCGCGGGTAAGTCCCGCGCCCGCCGCCGGTCTGGCTCCCGCCGCGCACACGACCCACGACAGCGCGAAGCACGCCGTTCCGCCTGAACCACCGTCAGTTGCTCAAAGATCTCTGCTCGGAGGCATCGAGACGATTCAACGATTGGAATGGGGCCAGTGAGATCTCCACGTCGCACGAGCACGTCCGCAGCAACCGCACTACTCGTCGCCCTGGTCACGATGACGGCGATGCCGTCGGGGGCGGCTTCTCCGCCCGGCCACAGATCGTCGCTCGCAACGGAGGCGCCTGCGGCTACGACGCGGTACGAGGCGGAGTCCGCACCTGCCGCGTGCGATGGCCTCGTGGCCTCGAACCACTCCGGATACTCCGGTAGCGGTTTCTGCGACACGACCAACGCCGTTGGTTCCGCTGCGCAGTTCACGATCAACTCCGCGGCGTCCGGCACTGCGACGGTGAGCATCCGGTACGCCAACGGCGGCTCCGACAGCCGGCCGGCGGACATCGCCGTCAACGGGACGATCGTGCAGTCCGGTTTCCTCTTCGAGGCCACCGGCGCGTGGACGACCTGGGCGACCAAGACGGTCACGGTCCAGCTGGCGGCGGGCGTCAGCACAGTGCGGCTCGCCGCCACCACCTCCGGCGGGCTGGCCAACATCGACTTCCTCGAGGCGATCACACCAGGCGGTGGCGGGGACGGCTTGATCATCGCCCGGGGCACCACCCAGGGGCTGAACGCCCCGCTCGCGGTCGACAACCCCAAGCCTGAGTTCGCGTGGAGCGTGACGTCCGGCCGACCGGGCGCCGCCGTCACGGCGGCCGAGGTCGAGGTGCGTGACGCGGAAACCACCGCCGAGCCGATCTGGACCCACCGCGCCGAGACCAGTGGTGTCGCCGCCGTGACCTATGGCGGGCCGCCGCTGGCCGCGAAGCACCGTTACACCTGGCGCGTGCGGGCGAGGGACACCGCCGGTGAGTGGAGCAGCTGGAGCACGGACTTCCGATTCGGTACCGGGATGCTGCGCGACCAGGACTGGAACGGGGCGGCGTGGATCTCTGAAAGGGCCTGGGTGGCGGGTGGAGGAGAACCCACTGCCGGTCTTCCTCTTCTACGCACGAACTTCTCCGTCACCAAGCCGATCGCCAACGCAACCCTCTACGTCTCGGGTATCGGCGCATATGCGGCGTCTGTCAATGGCAAACCGGCCGGCACCATCGTGATCGGCTCCGGAATGAGCAAGTACGACAAGGTCGCCTTCTACGACGGCATCGACGTCACCTCCGCGGTGCAGGCAGGCCAGAACGCCGTCGGCATCGCGCTGGGCCAGGGAACGCTCAACGGCCTGCACACCTGGGCCAGGCCCGAGGCCCGCGGCGCCTGGGACGGCATCATCCGGACGAAGGCGCTGCTCCAGGTGAGCTACGCAGACGGCACAACGCAGTCCGTCCCCACCAGCACCAGTTGGACCGCCGTCCAGGGACCGTCCCTGCCCTTTCCCACCAGCGCCACCAGACTTCCGGAAAGGGAGGGCTACGACGCCCGGAAGGAGCAGCCCGGCTGGAACACTTCTTCCTTCGACGCCGGCCGATGGGCGCCGGCCGTCACCGCCGGCAACGGCACGGCTCGCCTGCAGGCAAGCCCGATGGAGCCCTCACGTGTCGTCGGCGAGATCAGTCCCGGGAGCCCTGCCACGCCGGCCGCGGGGGTGTTCGTCTACAACGTCCGCCAGAACATCTCCGGCAACGCGCGCGTCACGCTCGACGTGCCGGCCGGCACCTCGGTCAGAATTCGGTACGCGGAGTCGCTCAGCAACGGACGAGCAGTGGCCGTGGGTAACCGCCCGCAAGACGACACCTTCATCAGCAAGGGCTCGGGGCCGGCGACCTGGACCCCGTCGTTCACCTACAAGGGTTTCCAGTACATCGAAGTCAGCGGCCTGCCCAGCGGTGCCCCCGCACCCGGGGTCACGGCTTTGCGCATCCACAACGACATCCAGAGCGCGGGGACCTTCGAGTCGTCCGACGACGTGCTGAACTTCGTCCACAAAGCCGGCCGGGAGACCGTCCTGAACAACTTCGTGCTCGCGGCACCCACCGATGGGTCCTACCTCGAGAAGTTGCCGTGGCTTGGTGACGGCGCACTCATGGCCGAGGCGGCGATGCGCAACTTCGACGCCGAGAACCTCTACATCAAGTGGTACAACGACATCGCCGACAGCGTGCGCAGCAACGGCGACCTGCCCGCCGAGGCCCCGGTCCCGACCACGGGGGCCGATCTGTCCAGCGCCGCATGGGGCAACGCCTTCTCCGAACTGGCGACACTTCTTCTGCGCGACCACGACGCCAAGCAGGCCGTCAACGCCCGCTACGGGCAACTCAAGACATACGCCGACTTCGTGTCGGGCCAGACCACCAACCCCACCGAACTCTGGGGCGACTGGGTGTGCCCCGACGGAGACGGTGTGTGCAACACCTCAGCGGACAAGAGGCTGGTCGCGCGCGCCTACGTGATCCGAACACTCGACCAGTCCGCCGGCGTTGCCCAGCAGCTCGGCCATACCGACGACGCCGCGACGTTCGCACGTCGCGCCGCCACCGCACGGACAGCGTTCAACACCGACTACTTCAGGTCAGGCACCTACCGGACGGCGAGCGGGGCCAGGTTCCTGCAGACCAACAACGTGCTCCCGGTCGCGTTCGGGATCACGCCAGAGGTGAACCGCCAGGCCGTGGTCAACGCCGTGGCCGCCGACGTCGCGGCCCGCGGCGACCACCTCGGAACCGGCGTGCTGGGCACCAAGTGGCTGTTCCGCGTGCTCACCCAGTACGGACACCTCGAGACCGCCTACAAAACCGCAACGCAACGGACCGCTCCCGGCTACGGCGCATGGATGGCCGCCGGTGCCAACACCCTGTGGGAGGAATGGACGACCACACGATCGAAGGGACATCCCTTCCTCGGCACAGCCGAGGACTGGATGCTCGCCGACATCGCCGGACTCGCCCAGACCGGAAGCGCTTCAACCAAGGTTGTCGTGAAGCCGCACATACCAGCGAATCTCCAACGCGCCGCCACCTCGTTGCAGACCAACGGCGGCACCGCCTCATCGGGCTGGAAGCTCGAGAACGGCCGGCTCACGCTCACCGTGGAGGTGCCGGTCAACCGGACAGGCATGATCCACGTGCCCGTCACGGGTGGCCAGCGGGTGATCGCGCCGCCTGGAGCCGTCCCGGCGGGGTCGGAAGGCAACTACCGGCTCTACTCGGTGCCAAGCGGACGCTACGTCTTCACGACGGCGAACGCCTGACCGGAAACCTTGGCACCGCAGACAACTCGTCGGTCGTCGTGAACACCCGCGCGTGGCCTCCGGCCAAAGTCCGCAGGCTACGTGCGGTTCGTCGGCTACAACGTGTGACAGGAGAATCCGTGTCCTTCAAGCGTCTCGCACTCCTCACGGCCGCTGTGAACATGGCCGTGCTGGTCCCCCTGCCCGCTGCGGCGGCGACAACAGCGTTGCCGCCGCAGTGCTCGGGCACTGCGCCGATCAGATGCAGTTTCCCAGTCGCACCGGGCAACTACGACGTCATGGTGGAACTCGGCAGCACCACCAAGGTCGCCAACACCTCGATGTCCGTGGAAGCCCGCAGGCAGATCCTCAACCCGGTGTCCACCACCGCGGGCCAAGTCGTCCGCACCACGGCCACGGTCAACGTCCGCAGCCCCGAAGGCCAGCCCACCGGCGGCACCGGCACACCCGGTCTGCAGATCACCTTCAGCGGCAGCGCACCCGCGATCGGCGCGCTCACCGTCACACCGGCGGGCGCGCCGCTGGTGGCCTACCTCGCAGGCGACTCCACCGTGTGCGACCAGGCGACCGCGCCCTACACCGGCTGGGGCCAGTACCTGCCGACGCGCCTGCGCGACGGCGCGGTGGTCGCGAACTACGGCGACTCCGGTGAAAGCTCGGGCAGCTTCCTGTCCAACAGTGCTCTCTTCCCCCGGATGAGGCCCCTGATCAAGAGCAAGGACCTGGTGTTCATCCAGTTCGGGCACAACGACAAGCAGACCACGGCGACGGCGTTCCACGACAACCTCACCCGGTTGGTCAACGGCGTCCGGGAGCGTGGCGGCGTGCCGGTGCTGATGACGCCACCGGTGCGGCGGCTGTTCAACGGCAGCCGGCTCACCGGGACCGCGTTGCACGTCAACGGCAGGGGAGTGGACCTGCCCGCGGTGATCCGGGCGCTCGGCCGGAGCGCGAACGTGCCGGTGATCGACCTGACCGCCAAGAGCAGGACACTAGTCGAGTCGATGGGTCCGTCAGCGTCCCAAGCACTGTTTCTCACCAGGGAAGCGGGCGACAACACCCACTTCTCCGCGCAGGGTGGGGCGGAGATGGCGAACCTCGTCGCACAGGGCGTTCGGGAGCTGAACCTGCCGCTCGCCGGTTTCCTGCGCTGAACCAGCTATCTCGCGTATGTGCTCGAAGGGAACCACATGCACACCGGGCAAAGGCGAACCCACCGATTCTTTCGCCTCGCGGCTGTCGCCGCCGTTGTGGCGGTGGCGGTCGCTGCCCCCACGGCGGAGGCCTCGGCCGGCGTTCTCATCGACGAAACGTTCACCACCCAGACGACCCCGGCCAACTTCGGGTTTCCCGCCGGAGCCGCCGTGGCTGACGGGGTCCTGAACGTCACCAAGGGAATGGGCGACTACACCACCTCGGTCAAGGCGTTCGGTGCGGCCATCGTGGCGGAACGAACCCTCGACCTGACGTTCGACTGGAAGACAGCTGTCGCAGGCAATGGCCAGAAGGCCGGCATCGAGCTGCGTGACAGCCAGGGCAATCTGGTGTTCGCGCTCGCGGGCACCGCCACCGAACTCCGGTACGGCCTGACCGGTCCCGTGTCCGATTCGACGTCCGCGCCGGACTCGCTCAACCCGGCGTGGACCAGGATCGCCTACGACCGCGCCAAGTGGTACACGGTGAACCTGCACCTCGACTTCACGCTGCAGCGAGTGCAGTACCTGATCGCCACCAAGGAGACCGCCGCGACTGTCATGGCCTCCGGTACGACGAGCATGACCGGGAAGAACCTCGCGAAGCTGGTCGCCTGCAACTACTACGGCACCGGTGTGCAGTCCATCGACAACTTCCGTCTCGCCGTACCGGCGAACGCCGTGAACGGACTGCTGAGGGGAAGGACGATGTACGCGTTCGGCGACAGCATCGTCGCCGGCCACTCCTACTCGCGCGGTTTCGTGAACCTCGCGGCCGAACGCGAGCTCATGAACCTGACCAAGTACGCCGTGAACGGCGCGGCGATCGGCCCTGGCAGCAGGCAGATCGTCACGCAGGTGCGCAACGCCGCCTCGCGGCCGCCCGACTACGTGGTGTTCAACGGAGGCACCAACGACGCCGAACTCATCTACGACAACCGGTACGGGGTCGGCACGATGGCACCCGGCTTCGACCCCGCGACCTTCGACAGGTCCACCTACGCGGGCTCGCTCGAGACCACCGTCCACACCATGCGGACCAAATGGCCGGCCGCGCGGATCGTCCACGTCGCGGTCCACAAGCTCGGCTCCCGCGACTGGAACACGCAGCTCGCGATTCGTTCGGTGACGCTGCGGATCTGCGCCAAGTGGGGCGTCGCGGTCGCAGACGTCTTCGGTAACTCCACTTTGGACACCCGCGACGTCGGTCATCGGGTGGCGTACACCTTCAACGGCCTGGTCAACGGCTACCCGGGAACCGGCGGCACCGGCACACATCCGAACCTCGCCGGAATCGGCTTCTACGTCCCGGTTCTCACCGCCGCACTGACCTGAGCCCGAAGGTCGCTCATTTCTCCGAGCCGGCAATCCCTTGACGCGTGTCCGGCGGGGGAGCCATGATCTGCAACGATTTCTGCGGCCGAGGTGAGCGGTGCTCACGGTGAACAGGCCGGGACGGTGTCCAGGCTGCTGCCTGGTGTCGCAATGACGCGAAGGGAACTCTGTGTCCGGTCATCTTCCGCACCCAGTTGTTAACGCTAACATACGGCCGTCGATCTTGCGTGTCCGAATCACGGGTGTGCTGGCGGTCGCCTGCCTGCTCCTGGCGGGATTGACCGCGGTGATCGGGCCGCGGCCGGCGCAGGCGCTGGAGGACGGGGTGGCTCGCACGCCGCCGATGGGGTGGAACACCTGGAACACGTTCGGCTGCGACATCTCCGAGACGCTGATCCGGCAGACCGTCGACGCGCTGGCGGGCAACGGGATGGGTGCGCTGGGATACAAGTACGTCGTGGTGGACGACTGCTGGTTCAATCCCAGCCGTGATGCCCAGGGCGATCTCCAGGCGCATCCGACCCGGTTCCCGAGTGGGATGAAGGCGCTCGGCGACTACATCCACAGCAAGGGCCTGAAGTTCGGCATCTACCAGGTGCCGGTGGACAAGACGTGTGCGCAGTACTTCAACGCGTTCCCCGGCGCCACCGGTAGCAGGGGCCACGAGGTGCAGGACGCCCGGCAGTTCGCCGCATGGGGAGTCGACTACCTCAAGTACGACTGGTGTTCGCCGACGGGCACGATGGACGAACAGGTGGCGGCGTTCGCGAAGATGCGCGACGCACTGGCGGCCACCGGCCGGCCCATCGTCTACAGCATCAACTCGAACAGCATTCACGACAAGACCGGGCCTCTGCGCGACTGGAGCGACGTCGCGCACATGTGGCGGACCACTGAGGACATCACGAACCGGTGGGACACCGGCAGTGACGGCAGCTCGTTCATGGGCGTGCAGAACATCATCAACGTCAACGTGCCGCTGGCTCCGTACGCCGGCCCCGGCGGGTTCAACGACCCCGACATGCTGGAAGTCGGCAACGGTGGCATGACGGAAACCGAGCAGCGCAGCCATTTCGCCATGTGGGCGATGATGGCGGCGCCGCTGATCGCGGGGAACGACGTTCGCAGCGCGTCGGCCGCCACGCTCACCATCCTGCGCAACGCCGGCCTGATCGCGGTCAACCAGGACGCTCTCGGCCTGCAGGCCGCCCAGGTGTCGAACGACGGAACCCGGCGCGTGATCGCCAAGCGTCTCGCCAACGGCGACGTCGCGGTCGCGCTGCTCAACCAGGGCTCCAGCACGGCGACGATCTCGACCACGGCGAACGCGATCGGCAAGACCGGCGCCTCGTTCGGGCTGCGTGATCTCTGGACTGGCGCGGCTTCCACCACCAGCGGCACCATCTCCGCCAGCGTGCCCGCGCACGGCACGGCGGTCTTCCGGGTCAGTGGCGGGGGCTTGGCGCCGGCGCCGGTTCCCTTCTCTCTGCGCAGCGAGTCGGCGGGCCGCTGCCTGGATTCCCCGAAGGGCGCGGCGGCCAACGGCACCCAGCAGGCGATCTGGGAGTGCAACGGCGGGGCTCAACAGCTGATCACCCGCAACGGCAACGCGTTGCAACTGCTCGGCATGTGCCTGGAGACTCCGTCCGGCACCACGGCCGGTGCGAAGGTGCGGCGCTGGTACTGCAACGGCGGCGCGAACCAGCAGTGGAACCTGAACGGCAACGGCACGATCGGCAACGTGCAGACCGGGCTGTGCCTGGACGTGGACGGCAACGGCACGGCGAACGGCACCCCGGCGATCGTGTGGACGTGCCACGGCGCGGCCAACCAGCGTTGGATCCGCGGCTGACCGATCAGAGACCGTAGAAGAAGCCGTACGACCGGCGGATCCGGCCGGCCTCGAGCCACGCGGCGGCGAGGCCGGCCACCGCCGGGCGGCGTCCGCGGGGCCGATCTGCCACGAGAAGTGGACCGCGTCCTATTGGCCAGCTCGCGTGATAGTCAACTATGCGACTAATCACTATGCCTGCTAGCGTGCCCGCATGGCTTTGCGGAACGCGGTGATGGCCGTGCTGCTGGAGGGCGAGGCGTCCGGTTACGACCTCGCCAAGGGGTTCGACGCGTCGGTCGCCAACTTCTGGATGACGACGCCCCAGCAGCTCTACCGCGAGCTCGAGCGCATGGAGGCCGAAGGGCTGGTCATGGCCCGCGTCGTCGAGCAGGAGCGCCGGCCCAACAAGCGCCTGTTCTCCTTGACGGAGGCCGGGCGAGAGGCCGTTCACGCGTACACCGCCGAGCCTCCGGGCAAGCCGGCGGTCATCCGCGACGAGTTGCTGGTCAAGGTGCAGTGCCTGGATTCCGGCGACATCGCCGCAGTTCGGACGGCCATCGCCGAGCGCATGGCGTGGGCCACGGCCAAGCTCGTCCACTACGAAAAGCTCCGGCGGCACCTCCTCGGCGGGTCTTCGGAGGAGGCGTACTTCGCCGAGGCCGAGCGCATCGGTCCGTACCTCACCCTGCTGCGCGGGATGTCGTTCGAACGGGACAATCTCCAGTGGGGCGACATGGCGTTGCGCAGGCTCGACCAACGCGCGGCCACGCTCCACACCACCGGCTGATCGCACTGGTGATGCCTCGTTCGGTCGGTGGGAGCGAGGCTCAGGACGTCGTGGCGCCTCACGTTCAGCGCAGGCGGGCGACCCAGTCGTCCAAGCGGCTCAGGGACGTGCGCAGGTCGGCCAGCAACTCGAGCGCGTGCGTGTGCGCCGCGGCGCGTTCGGGGGCCGTCACCGGGCGGTGGCCGAGGGCTCGCCACACCATCCACGCGGCGCCGCCGAGGTAGGTGCGCAGCAGACCCGCGAACGCGGCCGAGGACGCCGGTGGCCGCCGGCCGCCCGCCGCTTCGTAGGACCTGATCACGGTGTCGAACGCGGCCCGGTTCTCACCCAGGCCGCTGAAGTACAGCGCCGCCCTGGTCAGCTCCCACTCCGCGAAGTCGGGCCCCGCGCCGTCCCAATCCACCAGCAACGGGCCTGCGGCGGTCTCCAGGACGTTGTCCGGTTTCACGTCGCGATGCGTGCTCACCGGCGTCAGATCACGATGGTCGACGGCCATCGCTCTGGCCTCGGCGATCTCCGGCAGGTAGGCCCGCACGGCGTCGGTGAAGTCGTTCGTTTCGTCCAGCCACTGCCGCCACTCCTCCACGGGGTGCGGCTCCCCGTCGGGCGTGCCGCACCCGGGGAGAGTGTGGAGCGCCGCCAGGGTGGTGCCGACCCACTCCGAGACGTCCGTGGCCGGCGGGCCGCCCTCGCGCCACTCGTGCACCAGGTAACTGACGATCTCCCCACCGGCTCGCACGTCCGCCAGCAGCGGTGCGGCCGGTTCGAGCGGATGCACCGGTCGGGGCATGGGAAAGCCGCGGGCGTACGCGTCCAGTTGGATCCGGGCGGACACGAGGTAGTCGCGCAGCCACCAGTCCTCGCGCGACCGGTTCAGCCGCTTGACCGCCCATGTACCGCGTGACGTGTGCAGACGCCACATCAGGTGTGATCGCGCGCCCGCCACCGGCGTCGCCGTTCCGATGACGTCACCGAGCCCGAACGCCGCGGCCACCGCTGGCTGCCAGTTCACAGAGCTACCCGGCCGACAGAAGAGTGGGCCGCTTGGCCTGCCGGTCGTCACCGGAAGAGCGACCGCGCACGCGACGGACGACCCAGGGGCCGAGGAAGGTGCCGATCCAGCGCAGTTCGCCGCCCACGATCCGCCAGCCCGGCGTTGCCGTCCTGGCGACCGGCAAGGGCCGGCTCCAGCTGTCGTCGCTGTTGGGCAGACCGAGTGCGTGCGCGACAGCGGCTGCGATTCGTTCA
The DNA here is from genome assembly GCF_033794685.1 of Streptomyces sp. ID05-26A. Lineage (NCBI taxonomy): Bacteria > Bacillati > Actinomycetota > Actinomycetes > Kitasatosporales > Streptomycetaceae > Streptomyces > Streptomyces sp. ID05-26A. The sequence continues at coordinate 1,452,160 of NZ_JARAYZ010000002.1, read as the reverse complement.
TGTCCGAGTGCACTGGGATGCAGCCTGTCGGTACTCCACAACCGCGGATCCGTGACCACCGGGTGCTCGGCGGTTTCCGCCACGACCACGTCGTGGCGCTTGGCGGCCACCCTGATGCGCTCGTTGAGCGCGACCACACGGCGGCTGATCGGGCGGGCCAGCGGCGTGACGCGTCCGACGTCGGGAAACGTGATCGTCGCGACCGTGGCGCCCTGAGCGGTGAGGGCGGCGAACATCGCCTCCAGGTGCTCCGCCACGTCGTCGAGGTCGAAGTTCGGGCGCAGCACGTCGTTGACGCCGGCCACCACGGTGGCGAGGTCGGGCCGCATCGCGAGAGCCGGGGTGAGCTGTTCGGCGCGTACCTGCCCAGTCCGGCGGCCGCGCACCGCGAGGTTGGCGTAGAGCAGGCCGGGACTGTGGCGGGCGACGTGCTCGGAGAGCCGATCCGCCCATCCGCGAAGGCCGCGGACGTCGTCGCCGTCCCCGATTCCTTCGGTCTGACTGTCACCCAGGGCTACGTAACGCAGATACGTGCTGTTCGGCACCCGCGGACCGCCTCTCGTCATCGGCGGTGCGGCGGCACCGTCCTAGTCAACTATGCACCTATGTGCTTAGTTGACCACGACGATAGCTCAGGCCTACTGCTTCGCAAATCCCGGTCACGCCGGAATCAGCTGCCACTGCTGATCGGCGCCGTCGCCGGCGGTCCACTGCACCACCGCGACACCGTCGGCGGTCGACTGCCGTACGCGTCGGCCACCAGCCCGCTCCCGTAGCCGACGATGGTGGTCGTGGCGAACCACCCACAAGGGCCGGCTCGCCCTCCTGGCGGCCTCTATCTCCTCCCCGATTCCTCACCGAGTGAGACCGGTGCCCATCGCGTCAGGAATCGCGCGACGTCGACACCTCGCGTCCCCGCACGACCCGCACCTCGCGGCCCGGCACGACCAGTTCGTGATCGACGGTCTCACCAGTCACCAGCTCGACCCCCTGCACCGCCACTCGACACTCCCCGTCGCCGTGGTTGAGAACGAAGACCCACGTGGTGCCGTCCTTCTCGCGGCGCACCACGTCCAGTCCAGCTCCGGAACCGGACGGTTCGATGCCCGCGTCATCGAGCACCTGCCCGACGAACTCGTCCAGGCTTGCCGGTTCGAGAGCGCAGGAGACGTAGTAGGCGGCACCCGAGCCGACCGCGCGGCGGGTCACGGCGGGCCCACCGGCCAGCGGACCCCCGAGATAGCGCGCGACGATCTCGGCGTCGGTGACCTCCATGAGTTCCGACCACGAGTGGAACGCGGCCCCGGAATCGAGGTCGCCGCGCTCGCCGGGCTGGAGCGGGAAGAACTCCTCAGAGCGCACGCCGAGCAACTCGCGGAACGCGCCGGGGTAACCGCCGGGCCGCACGGCGTTCTCGTGGTCGACGATGCCCGACATCCAGGTCACCACGACCACGCCACCGCGTCGCGCCACCGCGGCGACGCGCGCGGCGGACTCGTCGTCCACGAGGAAGAGCGTCGGCACGACCACCAGGTCGTAGGCACTCAGGTCGGCCCACGGGGGCACGACGTCGACCAGGACGTTGCGGGTCCACAGTGCACGGTGCCAGGTGCGCGGTTCGTCGCCGTAGCCGAGTTCCTTGTGCGGCTTGAGCCCTTGGGAGAACGCCCACGCCGCCTCGTCGTCGAACAGCAACGCGACCCGTGCCGGCTCCACGATCGAGCCCCGCACCTCGGCGAGACGGCCCAGCACCGCGCCCAGTTCCCGCATCTCGCGGCCGATCTTGGAGTCGGGACCGGCGTGCGGCACCATGCCCTGGAGGAACTGCTCGGCGCCCCGCAACGAGGCCCGCCACTGGAAGAACAGCGCGCCGTCGGCACCGCGGGCGATGTGCCCGAGACTGTCCCGGATCAGCTCACGGGGTGCCTTGGACCGGTTGACGCGGTGCCAGGCGTGGGCGCTGACCGAGTGCTCCATGAGCAGCCACGGACCGCGACCGGGGGTCATCCCGCGCATCCGGTCCCCGCAGAACGCGATGTCCTGCGCCGACAACGGATCGGCCGGGATGGTGTAGTGGTCGTTGGCGACGACGTCCATGTGCTCGGCCCAGCGTGCGTAGTCGACGATGTCCTGATGGGGGCCGACCATGAAGTTGGTGGTGATCGGAGTGGTGGGCACGAACTCGCGGATGACGTCGCGTTCGGCTCGGTAGTGGTCGAGCAGCGAGTCCGAGCAGAACCGGTCGTAGTCCAGCAGCAGCGCCGGGTTGTGCGCTTCACCGCCGCGCGGCGCGGGCACCTGGTCCCAGTCGGTGAGGTAGAGGCCCCAGAAAGCCATGCCCCAGGCGCGATTGAGGTTGTCGAGCGAGTCGTGACGCTTGCGCAGCCAGTCCCGGAAGGCGACGACGGACTCGTCGCAGTGGCAACGCCCGTTCCCGCCACCGAGTTCGTTGCTGACGTGCCACAGCACCACCGCCGGGTGCGCGGCGTAACGCTCGGCGAGCGCCTTCGTCATGCGCAACGCGTAACGCCGGAACGTCGCCGAATTCGCGCACCAGCCCAGTCTTGCTCCCGGCGAGCGCCGCGTCATGTCGGCGTTCACCGGCAGGATCTCAGGGTGGGCGACCTGCAGCCACATCGGTGGCGTGGCGGTGGGGGTGGCGAGGTCGACCGAGATCCCGTTGTTGTGCAACAGGTCGATGACGCGGTCCAACCACGTCCACTCGAACACGCCGTCGGCCACTTCGAGGGCGCCCCAGGCGAACACGCCGAGGGTCACGATGTTCACGCCCGCCTCGGTCATGAGGCGCACGTCCTCGTCCCACACCTCCGGCGACCACTGCTCGGGGTTGTAGTCCCCGCCGAAACCGAGTCCCGAGGTGGGCCAGTGCGTCGTCATTCCTTGAGTCCTCCGAGTCGGCAGGTCGAATGTGATGACGCTCGCCCACTCGTCCTCGGGCGAGTGGGCGAATGTCGTGCGACACCAGGGCGGATCAGCGGCGGATCCACTGCTGGTTCGTCCCACCGTTGCAGGTCCACAGCAGCACCCGCGTGCCGTTGGCCGTGCCGCGACCTTCGGCGTCGAGGCACAGACCGCTGGCCTGGTTGGTGATCGTGCTGTTGCTGTTGACCGGCCACCGCTGGTTCGCCGCGCCGTTGCAGTCCCAGATGGAGATGGGGGTGCCGGGAGCGGTGCCGTTGCCGGAGGGCTGCAGGCACTTGGAGCCGTACACCCGCAGTTCACCGGACGACGTGCTCGTGAAGGCCTGGTTGGCGCCACCGGTGCAGTCCCGTAGCGCGACCTGCGTGCCGTTGACCTGTGACGCGCCTGTCACGTCCACGCACCGGTTGGCGGGCGCCGAGACAATGGCGGTGCCACCGGTGCCACCGCCGCCGTAGACCGAGGCCTCGGTGGAAGTCGACCTGATGCCGTTGGCGCCGTTGAAGATGCGCTGGCCCCACGAGGTCAGGCTGTTGGCGTTGAACCCGTTGGCCATGTCGAGGTACTGCACAGGGCTGCCGTTGCCGCTCCAGGACCAGCCCAGGTAGCCCAGCCGCCGGGACTGCGTGGCCGACAGGATGGTGTCCTCGTCGACGTTGCCGTCGGAGTGGTCGAAACCGAACTCGCCGACGAGGATCGGCAAGCGTGCGTTGACGAAGGCGTCGAGATAGCTCGTGATGGCGTTCGCGTTGCCGTAGACGCCGTACATGTGGATGGAGAACACGGTGTTGCGGAGCGAGTCGGCGGCGAACACCCTGGGCGCGTTGGTGCGCATGGTGCCCGACCAGTCCTGGCCCCAGTTCGGTCCGTCGACCATGAGGGTGTGCGTCAAACCGTTGTTGCGCAGCTTCTGGATCGCGCCGATGGTGTCGTTGGTCCAGCCGCTCACGTTCGCGTTGCCGTACGGCTCGTTGCCGATGTTGACGATGACGTACCGCTCCTGGCCGACGATCGCGCTGCGCACGCGGATCCACTGGTCGGCGGCCTGGGACAGGGTCGCTGCCCCTTGATCGCCGTAACCGGTGGTGTCGTGGAACTCCAGCACGCAGATCAGCTTGTTCTGCTTGCACATCGACACGACGCCGGCGATGTCGGCGGCACTGCGGCTGAAGTCCAGCACCACGCGGACCGTGTTCGCGCCCAGTCGCTTGATGTCGGCCAGCGCTGACGGCGTCCGGGTCGCGTACCAGGCGTGCGGGTGGTTCACGCCGCGCATGACGAAGTCCGAGCCGCTGGCGTCGTACAACCGTCCATTGCTGACGTAGAAGCCGGTCGCCGCCTGCGCGGGGGTGCCCGCTACCAGCATCCCGGCGGCGACCACCGCCAATGCGACCAGCAAGCGAAGAATTCTGTTGATCATCCCTGACCTCACAACGATGTGGGAACGGGTCGGCATAACTCTTGTTGTTCATGAGGGGACCCCTCATGAACAGCCCGGCTTGTCGGGCGACGGGATCAGGCGCGGGTCCATTTCTGGTTGGTCCCGCCGTGGCAGTCCCAGAGGGCGACCTTGGTGCCGTTGGCCGTGGCGGCGCCGGTGACGTCCAGACACCTGTTCGCGGCTACGGCGGTGACGGTGCCGTCGGTGTTGAGCCGGAACTGCTGGTTGGTCCCGCCGGTGCAGTCCCCGATCGCCACCGCGGTGCCGTTGGCGCTGCCCGAGACGTTCAGGCACTTGGTTCCGTAGACGCGCAACTCGCCGGCGGCGGTGGCGGTGAACGCCTGGTTGGCCTGCCCGTTGCAGTCCCAGATCTGGGCGAGGGCGCCGTTGGTCTGCGAGGCGCCGGTGATGTCCAGGCACCGGTTGGATCCCTGGCCGCGCAAGGTGAAGGTCGAGCCGCTGCCACCGCCGCCGCTGACCACGTACATCGCCGCGCCGTGCCCTGGAACGGTGGCGCTGATCGCGCCGGTGGTCGTGCTGGTCGTGTGCGCCCACAGGTCGCGCACCGAGTAGCTGCTCGCGGAGCCCAGCCCGATCTGCGTCGCCGAGGTGGAGACGGTGGTGGTGCCGCTGTTGCGGTTGAGCAGGACGACCGCGACCGAGCCGTTGGACATCGGCTTGGTCCAGATCTCGGTGTTGCCGTTGTCGACGAGCCGGTTGCCCTGGCGTCCGCCCCAGTCCTGGTTGACCGCGATGACCTCGGTGTTGGTCAAGATGGCTTTGGTCGCGGCGCTCATGGTGCGCAGGTCGTTGCCTGCGATCAGGGGCGCGTTGAGCAGCGCCCACAGGCTGAAGTGCGCCCGCGACTCGGTGTCGGACAGGCCGTTGCCCACCTCCAGCATGTCCGGGTCGTTCCAGGCGCCTGGGCCGGCGGCGCCGGCCCAGGCGGGTTGGGCGTCGAGGATGCCCATCACCGAGTTCCAGTTGCCCTGGATGTCACCGGTGGTGCGCCAGGAGTTGCCGGTCGCCGCACCCCACTGCCTGACGTTGTCGTTGCCCCAGTTGCAGAGCGCGAAGAAGATCGACCGGCCCGTCCTGGCCAGCGCGTCCCGCATCGCGGTGTAGCGGGCCTGGCCCGAGCGGCCCTGATGGTCGCCGCAGTTGTCGTACTTGAGGTAGTCGACGCCCCAGGACGCCCAGAGGTCGGCGTCGCGCTGCTCGTTGCCGAGGCTGGCCGGGTACCCGGCGCAGGTGGTCGTGCCCGCCGACGAGTAGATGCCCAGCTTCAGGCCCTTGCCGTGCACGTAGTCCGCGACAGCCTTGATGCCGTTGGGGAACTTGGTGCGCGAGGGCACCAGGTTGCCGCTGCCGTCGCGCGACCTCTCCGACCAGCAGTCGTCGATGTTGACGTAGGTGTAGCCCGCCGCCGCCATGCCGCTGGACACCATGACGTCAGCGGTCTGCCGGATCAGGCTGTCGGTGACGTTGCAGCCGAAGCTGTTCCAGTCGTTCCAGCCCAGTTGTGGCGTGCGGCCAAGACCGTTCTCCAGTGCTTGGGCCGAGGGGACGAGGGACAGCGCCACCGGTGCTGCCGAAGCGATCAGCACCGCCGACAACATTGTCCGCAGCATCTTCTTCACAGTGCACTCCTGTCGGTTCCGGAGTAGTCGGACGACGGGTGTGTGGTGGCGGTGAACGACACCGCCACCACACACCACAGGTGGTCAGCAGGTGATAGTGGCTGCGGCCCAGTCCGCGTGGTCGGAACCGTTGCCGTCGCCGCCGTCGGTAACCTGGAGTTCGAGCATCCGGACACCGGTCACGTCGGCCCGGACCGGCACCGCCGCCGCACCGCCTCGCAGTACCGGGGTGGCGGCGAGCTCACGGCCGTCGCCCAGCACCCGGAACGTCACGCTGCCCAGGCCGTTCGTCTCGTCGTCCAGGCCGACCTGCGCGGAGAACGCCGAGCAGCCGCTGCCGAGGTAGATCCGCACGGACGACGCGGCATGCACGCCCAGGCCGGTCTGGTACCGGACACCGCCGATGGTGATCGGCCGGCCGTCGGCAGGGGACTGCTCGCCGTTGCTGCGGTTGCGCTCCACCGGGCCCCAGCTGTTGACCTCCGAGACGAACGGCAGGCCGGAAACGCCGTGGGCGCCCTTGGACGGTGCCGTCACCACAGGCGGAGCGATCTCGCTCCATCGTGACTGCGCACCTGCTGCTGTGTGATAACCCGCTGCCGCGGTCAGCTTCACGGTCGCGGCCGCCATGATGGGTCTGGCCGTCACCGTCCAGGTGGCGGTGAAGCTGCCGCCGACCGGCACGAACGGCGCCTCGCGCACCGGCGGGCCGTTGAGCGCCCAGCCGTCCGGCACCTGGAGCTGCACCCTGGCGGCGATCAGCGGGGACGTGCCGTCGTTGACCAGTCCGACGGTCACCGCGAACGGCCGGGCGCCCTCGACGAACTCCGGTCCGGCGAGGGTGAACGACGTCATCGGGGCGAAGTTCGCTGTGCCGCCCGGCCACACCCGGTACGTCACCGCGCCGTGTGCCGGGACGCCGCCGCGGATCATGCCGGAACTCGCGTGCTGCTCCTTGGTCCACAGATCCTTGGCGCGATACGACTTTCGGGCCGGGAGTCCGAGCTCAGCGGCGGACGCGCCGATGGCGGCGTTGGCCGTGCCGCGGTTGAGCAGGACGACCGCGACCGAGCCGTCCGACATGGGCTTGGCCCACACCTCGTGGTCGCCGTCGTCACGCACTTTGCGACCCTGCGTGCCCGACCAGTCCTGGTTGACCGCCAGCAGGTCGCGGTTGAGCAGGATGCGTTTGGTCGCGTCGTCCATCGAGCGGACGTCGTTGCCCGCGATGAGCGGCGCGTTGAGCACGGACCACAGTGCGAAGTGCGCGCGGTACTCGGCGTCGGTCATGCCGCCGTTGCCGACCTCCAGCATGTCGGGGTCGTTCCAGGCGTCCGGGCCCGCGTACCGCTCCAGGCCGATCTGCTGGTCGAGGATGCCCATCACCGACGTCCAGTTGTCGGAGATGTCGCCGGTGGTCCGCCACAGGTGTCCGCCGACCTCCCGGCCGAGTCCTTCCCACGGCCGGTTCTGGCCCCATTCGCACAGGCTGTAGACGATGTTCCGGCCGGTCTTGCGCAACGCCTCACCCATCGCGCGGTAGCGGTCCAGCGCCGGCCGGTTCTCGTTGAAACAGTTGTCGTACTTGAGGTAGTCGACGCCCCAGTCCGCCCACGTCCGCGCGTCGACCTCCTCGTGGTCGAGGCTGGCCGGGAAGCCCGCGCAGGCGTGCGTCCCCGCCGAGGAGTAGATGCCCAGCTTCAAGGCCTTGCCGTGGACGTAGTCCGCCAACGCCTTGATACCGCTGGGAAAGCGGACCGGGTCCGCCTGCAGTCTGCCTGCGGCGTCACGTTCGCGTGCCATCCAGCAATCGTCGATGTTGACGTAGGTGTACCCGGCGTCACGCATTCCCGACGACACGAGGGCGTCCGCGGTCTGCCGGATGAGGTTCTCGTCGATGTCGCACCCGAACTCGTTCCAGGAGTTCCACCCCAGCGGGGGAGTGGACAACACGGGAGCCGTTGTCCCGGAGGGCTTGCCGCCGGCCGCGGTCGAAGTGATGAACGGGATTGAAAGGGGAAGCAGTGCCGAGACGATCAGAGCGACCGTACGACGCATGAAGCCCTCCTTGCCAACGTGCGAGGGGCCGGACTACCGGGTGACGTAGGGGTCCTGGCTGAGCAGGTGGGCTTTGAAGCCCTCGCCGACGCCGGGCTCGGGTGTGCCGTTCCAGTCCTTGATGAGCACGGCGCCTGTGCTGCAGCCCCAGGGGTTCCAGGTCCACGCGAGGTAACCCATCTGATGCGCGTCGGCCCAGTTCACCAGTCGCTGCATGTAGTCGAAGGCGCAGTTGTCCTGGCCGAACTCGCCGAGCACGACCGGGACCTGCTGTGCCAGCGGGGCGATCTGGCTGTCCCAACAGGATTCGGTGGCGCAGGCGTTGAAGCTGTAGGCGTGCCAGGACGCCGCGATGTTGTTCAACGGGTCAGCCGGCTTGTGTGCCAGCCACTCCCGCATGTCGTTGGCCCACTCGAGGCCGCCCAGCATGAGCATGTTGGTCGCGCCTGTGGCCCGCACCGCGTCGACCAGGTCCTGCATTCCGGCGGTTTCGTAGGGAAGACCGGTGCAGGTGCCCCCGTCCCGCCAGCACTGCCAGCCCAGGGTCTTGTTCCAGTCGCTGGCGATCTCCGGGTACGGCTCGTTGAACAGGTCGAAGACGACGGCGTTGTTGCCCTTGAACGTGGTGGCGACGCCGGTCCAGAACTGCGGGGAGTACCGGGCGTCCGGCATCGGTTTCTGGCACACCGCCTGCTCGTCCTTGCAGTGCCACTCCGGCCCGTTCGCGTAGGCACCCCAGGTCCAGTGCAGGTCGAGGATCACGTTGATGCCGTTCTTCACCAGCAGGTCCACGTAGTCCTTGACGGCTTGCTGGTAGGTGGCACCGCCGGGGGAGCCGTTGACGCCCAGCCAGCACTCCTCGTTCAACGGGATGCGCAGTGCGTGGATGTTCCAGGCTTTCATCGCGTCCACCGAGGCTTGGTCCACGGGACCGTTGTCCCACATGCCCTTGCCCTGCACGCAGGCGAACTCACCGCTGGAACGGCTCACCCCGAGCAGCCGGTACGGCTTGCCCTTGTCGGTGACGATCTTGTTGCCGGAGACTCGCAGCGCCGGTGCGGAACCGTCGGGCGGGGGAGTCGTCGTTGTTGTCGTCGTCGTGGTGGTTGTGGTGGTTGTGGTGGTCGGGTCGGTGCCGGTGCATGCGGCGCCGTTGACGGCGAAGTCCGTCGGCTTGGCATTGGCGCCGCTGTAGGAGAAGTTGGCTCCTGCGCTGACCTTGCCGCCGGCCGGGATGGCGCCGTTCCAGCTCATGCTGGTGACGGTGATCTTCTTACCCGACTGGGACCAGTTGCCGCTCCAGCCGTTCTGAAGCGTCTGGTTGCCGGCATAGGTGTAGGTCAGCGTCCAGCCGTTGACCGCCGATGAACCGACGTTGGCGATGGTCACATTGGCGCCGAAACCACGGCCCCAGTCGTTGGTCGTGTAGTCGACCCTGCACGCGAACGCCGCCGCCGCGCTCGCGTCACTCGCCCACGATCCTCCCGCCGCCGCCAACAGGGCCGTGGACGCGATGGACACCGCAGCAGCCGCTGCGGCGAACGCGGGACGGCGGTTTTTGACTCTTCCTGACATCAGCACTCCTTTGTGCGGGTGATGTTCAGCCTGGACAGGTGCTCCCCATTTCTGGGAGCGCTCCCAGAAGAACCGTGGCGAAGTTGCTGTGAAATGTGGTCAACAGCGTTTGCCGGCCCCGAACTCCGGGGCAGGTCGATTTCTACGTCGAAGCGTTGGCGCAGCGAAGCACGCGCGGATGCAGCAAAGCGGCCGGTTCGGGCAGCTTCTCCGACGTGCGCACGATGAAGTGGTGTGCGTCGCCGGCGATCAGCGAGATGAGCATGTCGTCGACGACCGCGTCGGCGGCCACCTTGTCGGCCAGCAGGCTGAGGTCCCGGACGTACGAGGTGGCCCGCACGTCGACGCGGTACCCGCCGTCGACGGGGGTGACGCCGGCGGTGAACGGCGCCGGGTCGTAGCGGAGATCGAGGTCTTCGCGGAACAGGTGGTGGGTGCGGACGTCGCCCGCGGTCGCGACCAGCACTTCGCTCGTCGGGTCGGTGGGTTCGAGGAGGTCATCAGCCAGATCCAGCGTCGCGGTGGATCGAGATGGCACGCTGAGCCGCAGTTCGGCGGAGGTCAGCACCTCGCCCGCGAAGTCCTGCCGGGTCACCCGCACTTCACCCGTCCAGCACTCGTCGTGGTCGTTGATCGCGATCAGGGTGGGCTTTTCCTCGCGGAGCTGAACCGTCAGCAGCCGTGGCGCGAACGCGTGCTTGAGGGCGTAGTAGAGGGGTTTGAGTCGTTCGTCGCTGTCGATGGCGGCCCAGGAGGTGACCGGCCAGCAGTCGTTGAGCTGCCAGACCAGGGCTCCTGCGGTCCGCGGCCACCAGGAGCGGTAGTGCTCGACGCCGAAGGCCACCGCGCGGGCCTGGTTGAGCTGGGTCGCCCAGTGCCACTGCTCGAAGTCGGTCGGCACCGGCAGGTGCGGTGCGAGACCGCGGTCCAGGTTTTCGTTGCCGTTGTAGCCCTTTTGATGGAGCAGGAACGCGGGCGAGGTGGGCGTCAACGGCTCGTCGTGGATCCATCGGGTGAGAGTGGCCCAGGTGGGTGGCCCCTGAAAGCCGAACTCGGCGCAGAACCGCGGTACGTGGTCGCGGTAGTGCGTGTAGTCCAGGGAGTTCCAGACGTCCCAGTCGTGGCGGGTGCCGTGGCCGGCATCATTGGGCGGGAGGTCGCCAGGGCTGTACGGGCTGCCCGGTGCGTACGGGCGGGTCGGGTCGAGTTCTTCGACGATCTTGGGCAGCAGCTCGTGGTAGTAGCCGCCTCCCCAGCTTCGTCCCTCCAGGCCGTCCTGCCAGCCCCAGTCCGTGTAGGCGGGGAGGTTCTCGTTGTTGCCGTTCCACAACACCAGGGACGCGTGGGAGACGAGCCGGATGACGTTCTCCTGAGCCTCGGCCTCGACCTCCCCTCGCAGCGGCTCCTCCTCGGCGTAGAAGGCGCACGAGAAGGGGAAGTCCTGCCACACCATCACGCCGCGTTCGTCGCAGGCCTCGTAGAAGTCGTCGGACTCGTAGATGCCGCCGCCCCAGACCCGCAGCATGTTCATGTTCGCGCCGACGGCCTGGTCGATCCGGCGGTCGAGCCGCTCGCGGGTGACCCTGGTGAGGAAGTGGTCGTCCGGAATCCAGTTGGCGCCCTTGGCGAACACGCGCCTGCCGTTGACGACGAAGACGAACGGCGTGCCGAACTCGTCCGGTTCGGTGTCCACGGTGACGGTGCGGAACCCGATCCGGCGCCGGACCGCGTCCACCTGTCGGCCGTCGGCCAGCAGCTCGATGGTCAGGTCGTAGAGCGGCTGGTCGCCGTACCCCACCGGCCACCACAACCGGGCGTCCGGCACGAGAACGGTGACGTGCGCGACGTCGCCGGTGATCGTCATTCGTTCTGCGTGGTCGCCGGCCGTGACCAGCACGGTGTAGTCGTGATCCGCGGCGCGGTCCAGCTCCAGATGCACGTCGACGCGGCCGGTGCCGTCCGCTTCGACGGTGGCGAGCGGGCGGACCTGAGTCAGCCGTGCGGTGTCCCAGCGTTCCAGCCGCACGGGTTTCCACAGTCCTGCGGTCTGGAGGTCGGGTCCCCAGTCCCAGCCGAAGGAGCAGGCCATCTTGCGGATCGCGTTGTACGGGTGCGGGTACGCCCGCTGGCGCCGGCCGAGCTCTGCCTCCGCCTGTTCGGCGTGAGCGAGCGCGGACCGCAGCGTCACGGTCAGGTCGTTACCGCCATCGCGCAGAGATCGCCCGACGTCGAAGCGGTAGGCGCGGTGCATGTTGACGGTGTGGCCGAGCAGATCGCCGTTCAACTCGATGGTGGCCACGGTGTCGATGCCGTCGAAGACCAGTTCCACCCGCTCGCCGGCCTGCGGCGCCTGCGCCTGGAACGTCGTCGAGTACTGCCAGTCGACGCGGTGCGACCAGGTCAGCTCCGCCTCGTTGCTGTCCAGGTACGGGTCGGGGATGAGGTCTGCGGCCATCAGGTCGAGATGGGTGCTGCCAGGCACCTGAGCCGGCAGCTCCCGGTCGGCGAGGAAGTCCGGAACCGGGCCTCCCACGGCGCGCAGACGCCAGCCGTCATGCAGGTTCGAGCGCTTCACGGCAGCCCGCTTCCATGTTGGTCGACGCAGGGTTGAGGACCAACCAAATGCTTACTCAGGTAGCCTAAGTAAGTCAACAGCCTGGTCTGACGGTCGCCCAGGACTTGAGACCCCCACGTTGGGACGAACGGCGGCTCGCCTGCTAACGGCATACTTGACAAACTGAATAACTAACGGCGCAGGCGGAAGAGGGCTGGCGATTCGACGATGGCCGAGCCGTGGTCTGCTTCAGCGCGTTTTCGGCGGTCTCGGGGTGGTCACCGCGAGGACGGGCCGGACCGGTGGTGCTCGACCAGCACGTTGAGAGCGTGGCCGCGGTGCGCGGCGAACAGTTCGAGAGCGGCGTCGCGGTCACGGGCGCGCAGCGAGGCGGCGAGTGTGCGGTGCTCGTCCGGGACGCAGGCGAGGTAGCCGTCGGTGTTCAGGCCGATCCGGGTCAGCAGGAACAGGTAGACCTGGGACCGGATCGCCTCCCACGCTTCGAGCAGGCGCCGGTGCCCGGCGGCGGTGTAGATGGCGTCGTGGAAGCCGATGTCGCAGCGCACCATCTCGTGCTCGTCTGCGGCGCGGTCCATTCGTTCGACGGCCTTGTCGATCGCGGCCAGGTCGTCGTCCGTGGCGCGGTCGATCACCAGTCCGACGGCGAGCTGCTCCAGCGCGTCCCGCAGGCTGTCGAGTTCGGTGACGTCCTCGCTCGACAGCGCCGTCACCGTGGCGCCGCGGTGCCATTCGCTGCGGACCAGGCCTTCGCGCTCGAGCCGGAGCAGCGCCTCGCGTACCGGGCCGCGGCTGACTCCCAGCGCCGCGGACAGTTCCACTTCGCGCAGCTGGCTTCCCGGCTCGTAGGAACCGCTGAAGATGGCGTCCCTGATCCGGTCGGCGACCTCGTCGGCCAGGCCGCGGCGCCGCGCGGGTGCCACCCGTCCAGGTTCACTCAATGTCCTGCCTCCATCCGGAGCACCCATCCTAACTTCAGGCCCGATGCCCTCTGCGGTCGTCGGAGCAGTGCCTACGTCCCGTATGCGGGTCGTGCGCGGCGTCACAGACAGAGCGCGGGCAGGCAGCTTGTAGCAATGTTAACATTGCTACAAGCTCGTTCGAGGTGCTTCGACATGAAGGGAATGCGTTGTGTCCGTACTCGACTCGCCCATCCCGCGGTTCCACCTGGCCATGCCGGTCGACGACCTGGCCTCCGCCCGTCACTTCTACGGTGAGGTGCTCGGCCTTGAACAGGGCCGCAGTTCCGAGACCTGGATCGACTGGAACCTGCACGGCCACCAGTTCGTCACGCACCTGGCGCCGAGCCGCGCGCAGCAGATCCACAACCCCGTCGACGGTCACGACGTCCCGGTACCGCATTTCGGCCTGGTCCTCACCGTCCCGGCGTTCCAGAAGCTCGCCGACAGGCTGCGTGGGGCGGGGACGGAGTTCGTGATCGAGCCGTACGTCCGTTTCGAGGGACAGCCGGGCGAGCAGTGGACGATGTTCTTGCTCGATCCGGCCGGGAATGCCTTGGAGTTCAAGGCTTTTGCCGACGACTCCCAGGTCTTCGCGACCTGACGACAGAGGAGACGACGATCATGAAGGTGTTCATCATCGGCGCGGCCGGAGGCATCGGGAGCCGCCTCGCTGTCCGCCTCACCGCTCGTGGCGACGAGGTGACCGGTCTGCACCGCGCTCCAGCGCAGGCCGACACCGTGCTGGCCACCGGCGCGACGCCGCTGGCCGGCGACCTCGTCGACGACACGGTCGAAGAACTGGCGGCGAAGATCAGTGGGCACGATGCCGTCGTCTTCGCTGCCGGCGCTCACGGCACCGGACGGGATCTGACCACCGCGATCGACGGCCGTGGCCTGGAGAAGGCGGCGGACGCGGCGTTCCGCGCCGGTGTGTCGCGATTCGCCCTCGTCTCGGTGTTCCCGGACGCCCTGCGGGGCCAGGGTGCCACCGAGGGATTCGAGCACTACGCCAAGGTCAAGAAGACCGCTGACGTGTACCTCACGCACACCGAGCTCGACTGGATCATCGTCCGCCCCGGCACCCTGCGCGACGAACCCGGAACCGGCCGGATCACCGCCGGCCCCGCCATCGAGTACGGCGAGGTTCCCCGAGACGACGTGGCTGCGTTCATCGACGTCGCGCTGCACGAACCGGCACTCGGGCGGGTGATCGTCGAGCTCACCACCGGCGACACCCCGATCGCCGACGCGGTCGACCGGCTCACCGCCCGTCGCCCGTCCTGAACCACCGTCATCAGTTCACATAAGACAGTCCACAGGAGAGAAGAGAATCAGAATGGCCGTGCAGTCCTACAGCCACGACATCGCCGGCGAGCGCGAGTTCGGTTTCGCGCAGGCCATCAAGGTCGGCGAGACGATCTACGTCTCCGGGCAGCTGTCCCACGACGAGACGGGTGACTTCTTGTTCCCGGACGACTTCGAAGCGCAGACCGAACAGGTCTACGCCAACTTCGAGAAGGTGCTGGCCCACTACGGTGTGACCCGCAACCAGGTCGTTTCGGAGACCCAGTTCGTGGTGAACCTGCCCGCGCACAACAACGCGATGGCAGCCGCCAACCTCGCCTACTTCGGCGACCACCGGCCCACCAGTTCCACCGTCGGCGTCGAGTCGCTGTTCTTCCCCGGTCAGCTGATCGAGATCAGCTTCGTCATCGACACCCGGCTGCCCGCCTGAACCCCGGCGACGCGCCGGATCACCCTTCTCGACCAGAAAGCAGCTCTGTGCTCGTGAGTGTTTTGTTCACTCCTCTCACCCTCCGATCGCTCGAAATCCCCAACCGTGCCTGGATGTCCCCGATGTGCATGTACTCCGCCGCTTCCGAGGGCCCGGAGATCGGTGCGCCGACGGACTTCCACCTCACGCACCTGGCCGCCAGGGCAGCGGGCGGTGCGGGCCTGGTGATGGCCGAAGCCACCGCGGTCAGCCCGGAAGGCCGCATCAGCCCCTGGGATCTGGGGTTGTGGAACGACCGGCAGCAGGAGGCCTTCACCCGCATCTCCACCGCGATCCGCTCGCAAGGCGGGGTACCGGCCATCCAGCTCGCCCACGCAGGTCGCAAGGCCTCGCTCGACAAGCCCTGGCTCGGTGACCGGAACGTGCTCGAGGCGCAGGGCGGATGGCATCCCGTAGGCCCCAGCCCGGTCGCCTACGAGGGTCTGGTCGTCCCGCACGAGCTGACCACGGAGGAGATCCACCGACTCGTGGGCGACTTCGCCGAGTCGGCCCGTCGCGCCCTTGCCGCGGGATTCCAGGTGGCGGAGGTGCACGGTGCGCACGGCTACCTGATCAACTCCTTCCTCTCGCCCGCCGCGAACCACCGCACCGACGCCTACGGCGGCACCTTCGAGAACCGGCTGCGCTTCCCGTTGGAGGTGGTCGACGCCGTCCGGGCGGTGTGGCCAGAAGACCTCCCGGTGTTCTTCCGCACCTCCGCCACCGACTGGCTGAGCGAGAACACGTCGGACGGGCGCGCGGGCTGGACCGGAGAGGACACCGTCCGGCTCGCCAAGGAGCTCCAGGCCCACGGCGTGGACCTGCTCGACGTCTCGACCGGTGGCATGGTCCGCGATGCCAGGATCCCCGCCGGCCCCGGCTACCAGGTGCCCTTCGCGGCGCAGGTTCGCAACGCCACCGGCATGGCCACCGGCGCGGTCGGACTGATCACCAGGCCGCAACAGGCCGAGGAGATCGTCGCCACCGGTCAGGCCGACGCGGTACTCCTCGGTCGCGAACTGCTCCGCGACCCGTATTGGTCCCGGCACGCCGCGCTCACACTCGGCGCTGAGCCTCGCTGGCCGGACCAGTACGGCTACGTCCTGCGCGAGCGCGCCAGGGCATGAGGTGCCCGCTCACCCGGCGCCGCGCCTCATCCGCGCATCGGACTGCTGGTCGCGCCGCACGAGCGGCGATCACGAATGATCAGACTGTCTCGGCGACACCGGCTGACACCGGCCGCGACCCGTTCTCGGAACTGCCGAGGCCGAGTGTCAGCTCGCTCTGCAGAACGAGGATCGCCCCGCCGATCGCCGCAGCGTCCGACCCGTTGACCGACGGCACCACTCGCACCGGGTGCGCGCGCCGGGCGAACAACCGGCGGTCCACCTCCTCCTGGATCACCGTCTGGTAGATCGAACCCGCCACCGCGAAGCTCGGCCCGGCCAGGACGATCGCGTCCACGTCGAACAGGGTCGCCACGGTGACCGCGGCATGGCCGAGGTAGCGCGCCGACCGCTCGACGAGTGCACGGGCCTCGGGATCGCCGGTGTTGGCCGCTGCCGCGATCCGCGCGAACTCGGTGAGGAAGTCGTCCCCGGCTGGATCGAGCGCCAGCCGCTGGGCGAGTTCCGGTGTGGCCAGCGCCTGCCGGACCAGGGCCGACGGCCCGGCGTAGTTCTCCAGGCAGCCGACGTTGCCGCACGGGCATTCGTCGCCGTGAACGTCGATCGAGATGTGGCCGATCTCCGCGCTGTTGGACGAGCTGCCCCGGTACACCTCACCGGCGACGACCACCCCGCCGCCGATCCCGGTGGCCATGTAGATGCAGGCATAGGTGCTGGACGGGTCCACCGCACCCATCCAGTACTCGCCGATGGCGGCCGCCGCGGCGTCGTTGTCGAGCAGCACGGGCAGGCCGAGGCTCTCCGAGAGACGCTGCGTGACGGGGTAGTCCCGCCACTCCTCGGTGGGCTGGGGCGTCAGCAGCACACCCGCCCGCCGGTCCTGCGGGCCGTAACTGACCAGGCCGACCCCGAGCACCTTGGCGCGGTCGACAGCCGCCGTCGTCAGCAGGGCGTCCACCTGCGACGCCACCAGCGGCAACGCTTGGTCGGGCGGCATCGACGCCACGCCCTGGAAGACAGTCCTGGCCACCGGCCGCCCGGCCAGGTCGACGACCACGATGACGCACGTGTTGCGTTCCAGCAGGACTCCGACGCTGTAGCGAGCCAGTGGGTTGAGCTGGACCAGCGTGCGCGGCTTGCCTCCCGTCGGCGCACCACGGCCGACCTCGATGACCAGGCTGTCGTCCAGGAGCTCTCTCACGACCTCGGAGATCGTCGCCCCGGTGAGACCGGTCGCCGCCGCGAGCTCCACCCGGCTGATCGTGCGCGCAGCCCGGATCACGTCCAGGACCAGGCCTCGCGTCTTCGGCCGGCTTGCCCAGATCGGGCTTCTCGCCACGAAATCCTCCTCGATCTCACTCTTTGCCAGGCTACTTTATTTACTGGACTCGCCGACCGCAGATCTCGGGGTCGGCGATTGTCGTCACCCGTTGCGGAGGAGTACTGCGGAGACCGAAGCGAGCGGGGCGTCCGGTATGCGAACCGGCGTGGCTGTCGGCCAGGGGACGTAAACCCGCGCCGGTGCACTGTCCAGAGCAAGAATGACGCCACGTGCCGCATGCTCCGTGCTGACCTGGAACGGTTTGGGCAGGCCGTCGCCACGCTGACCTCGTCCATCGGCACTGCCGGCGATTCGTACTTCCTTTGCCGGCGCAGCCAACTCGGGGCACATCGTGCCGTGTGGACCAAACGGTTGCCACCGGAGCCCAGTCGGCGCGACCTCCGCGCCGATCCCTGATGAGGCGCCGACGATCAGGACCGTCCTGTCCGTGACGTTCGACTGAACCCGACGACAGCGTGTGAGCGTTAACATGTGCGGATTCCAGAGTGTCGATTCGACGGTTGTCGATTTCGCTAGTCGTTGCTGCCTAGTGATTTCCGTCGATGGGCTGTTGGTGTTAGCGATAACAGGATCTCTTGTCAGGTGAGGTCAGGTGTCGCTATCGTGCTGACAACGCCGGTGGTGCCGGTCCGGAACGTCACCGCTGACGCGCCAAGGTCGTCCCTGCTCGCAAGTGGGCGGATCATGGGGTCCGTGCACGCGACCGCCTGGTGTCCAGGCGCCGTGTAGATCGGTACATCGATCCCGTACATCCGCGTGTTCGCCAACGCCTTCCTGCACCCCGGTTTTCGCTGGCCGATGCGGCCACCGTGTCTGCCGCGCCAAGTCCGCGCCGCCACAACCACTCGCCAGAAATCGAGGACATCGTGGTCCCATCGATGAAACGCGTCCTGACAGCACTGCTTGTCCTGTCCATCGCAGTCGTGACGGCACCGTCCGCATCGGCCTATCCCGCTCCCGGCCGGGTGACCGGCGACATCGGCGTGCACGACCCGAGCACCGTCAAGCGCACCGACGGCAGCTACCTGGTCGCCCACACCGGCAACGGCATCTCGCTGAAGACCTCGGCCGACCGTGTCGCGTTCCGCAACGCCGGTGCGGCCTTCCCCAACGGCACGCCGTGGGCGAACACCTACACCAACAACTCCCGTCACCTGTGGGCGCCGGACCTGTCCTACGCCAACGGCCAGTACTACATGTACTACTCGGCCTCCACCTTCGGCGTGAACCGATCAGCGATCTTCCTGGCCACCAGTCCCAGCGGCGCCTCCGGGACGTGGACCCACCGCGGCCTGGTGATCGAGTCGCGCACCTCGGACAACTTCAACGCCATCGATCCCGACCTGGCCGTGGACGACCAGGGCCGCTGGTGGCTCAGCTTCGGCTCGTTCTGGTCCGGTATCAAGATGATCGCGCTCAACTCGTCCACCGGCTTGCGCTCCGACAGCGCCGTGCGCTCCATCGCCGGCCGCAACGGCGGGGCGATCGAGGCGCCGAACATCGTCAAGCGCGGCGGCTACTACTACCTGTTCGTCTCGTTCGACCGGTGCTGTCAGGGTGCCGCGAGCACCTACCGCGTGATGGTCGGCCGTTCCACCAGCGTCACCGGGCCCTACGTGGACCGCAGAGGTGTAGCGCTGACCTCGGGCGGCGGTACCGAGATTCTGGCCAGTCAGGGCTCGATCCACGGTCCTGGGCACCAGGACGTGCTGGCCGACAACGACTGCGACGTCCTGATCTACCACTACTACGCCGACAACGGCGCGTCGCTGCTCGGCCTCAACCTGCTCAGGCTCGACTCGGCGGGCTGGCCCTACCTCTTCTGACCACACGAACCCCACCCGTGCAGCGTCGCAGGGAGAACACCTTGACAACCACCACCAGCGGTCCGCGTCGACGATGGCGGACCTCTCTCGTCCTGGTCAGCACCACCGCGTTGCTCGGCGGCGCCACCGCCGTCCTGCCGCCCGCCGTGTCCGCGGCCACTGTGGACACCACCGCGACCTACGTCCTGGTCAACCGCAACAGCGGCAAAGCACTCGACGTCTACGAACGGGCCACCGGCGACGGCGCCCGGATCTCCCAGTTCACCCGCAACGACGGCGCGTGGCAGCAGTGGCAGTTCGTCGACTCCGGCGGCGGCTACTACCGGCTGAAATCCCGCCACAGCGGGAAAGTCCTCGACTTCTCCTCCACCACCGACCGCACCGGACTGGTGCAGAACACCGACGCCGGCCGCACCGGCCAGCAGTTCCGCCTCGCCGACTCCGAAGGCGGCCACGTACGCCTGCTCAACCGTGCCAGCGGCAAGGCCGTCGACGTACTCGACTTCTCCAACTCCGACGGCGCACAGCTCATCCAATGGCCCGACACGGGCGCGGCCAACCAGCAGTGGCAGATGGTCAAACTGGGGTCGAGCGCGGGCACGTTCACCAACCCGATCAAACGCAACGGCCCCGACCCGTGGCTGCAGTTCCACAACGGGTACTACTACCTGGCCACGACGACGTGGAACTCAACGATCACCATGCGCCGGTCCCGCACACTGGCCGGCCTGTCGAGTGCCCCGGACACCGTGGTGTTCAACCTCGCTGGCCGCCCCAACGGTTGCTGCAACATGTGGGCGCCGGAGTTCCACCTGCTGAACGGCCGTTGGTACCTGTACTACGTGGCAGGGCAGAACGTGCCGGACTACAACCCCACCCAGCGCCTGCACGTGCTGGAGTCCGCGGGCACCGACCCGATGGGCCCCTACTCGTTCAAGGCAGACCTGGGCAGCACCTGGGAGCTCGACGCGAGCATCCTGCAGCACAACGGCAAGCTGTACCTGATGGGCAGCGCGATCGACGGAACCCAGAGCCTGACGATCACCCCGCTGTCCAATCCGTACACGATCAGCGGCGCACGTCGCACGATCTCCCAGCCCACGCTCGCGTGGGAGCGGCAGACCGGCGCGGTCAACGAAGGCGCGGAACCGTTGTACCGCAACGGCCGCACCATGATCGTGTACTCCGCCAGCGCCTGCTGGGGCCCTGACTACAAGCTCGGCCTGCTCACCCTCACCGGCACCGACCCGCTCAACAAGTCGCACTGGACCAAGTCGCCCAACCCGGTGTTCCAGCGCAACGACGGCAACGGCGTGTTCGCCCCAGGCCACAACGGCTTCTTCAAGTCACCGGACGGCACCGAGGACTGGATCGTCTACCACGCCAACGACTCGGCCTCCGGCGGTTGCGACATGAACCGCTCCACCCGAGCCCAGAAGTTCACCTGGAACGCCGACGGGACACCGAACTTCGGCACCCCGGTGCGCCTTGGCACGCAGCTGGCCGCCCCCTCCGGCGAACCCGCCGCCTGACAGGCCAATCCTTCGGTGGCCGGTGGCGACCTGTCGCCACCGGCCACCACCCTCACCGCTCCGAACAGGAGAAGATCAGTGCTGAAACGACGCGCTTTCCTCGCCGGTGGAGTGGCCGCGGCGGCCTTGGCGGCCACGAACCGGTTCACCGCACTCGCCGCGCCCGGCGACGCAGCCTACGTGATGGGCTACTTCACCGAATCGCCCAACAAGGTCGCCGACCGCTACGCCCTGCACCTGGCCGTCAGCACGGACGGTCTGAACTGGATGCCGCTCAACCAGGGCAATCCCGTGGCCACACCGACCGCCGGCACCCGTGGCCTGCGTGACCCGTTCATCATGCGCAAGCAGTCCGGTGGGTTCGTCGTCCTGGCCACCGACCTGACCGGCACCGACTTCACCCGGCAGAACCAGTACATCCACGCCTGGGACTCGGCCGACCTGCGCTCGTTCACCGGCTACCGTCGCCTGAAAATGCACTCGATGCCCACCCACACCTGGGCGCCCGAAGCGTTCTGGGACGCCGCGCGCGGTCAGTACGGCATCCTCTACTCGGCCAACAGCGGCGGTCGCGACGCCTTCTACGTCAACTACACCAACGACTTCGTCACGGTGTCGTCACCGCAGCTCTTCTTCGACCCCGGCTTCAACGTCCTCGACGCCACCATGCACGTCGGCAACGGCACCAACTACCTGTACTACAAGAGCTTCACCGACGGCCGTCTCTACGGCGCGCGCTCGTCCACGCTGAATCCCCGCAGCTTCGACCGCGGCACCTACACCGCGGGCGTGGTCAGCGGAGGCATCGAGGCCCCGATCGTGGTCAAGGCCCACGACCGCAACGAGTGGTGGCTGTGGGGCGACTCGTTCTCCCCGGTCAACGGCGAGCTCTACGCCTGGCGCTCCGGCAACGTCAACACCGACTCGTGGTCACCACTGACCAAAGCCCAGTACGCGCAGCCGCTCAACGCCAAGCACCCCACCATCTGCGGCATCACCACCACTGAGTACACCAATCTGGTCAGCCGGTGGGGAGCACCGACCTGGAGTCGGATCAAGTCCTACAACTTCCCCGACCGCCTGATCCGCCACGCCGGGAACGCCGGACGTATCGACCCCTACCCGTTCGACCCGTACCAGGACTCGATGTGGCAGCTCGTCCCCGGCCTGGCCTCCTCGGCAGGGGTGTCGTTCCGCTCGGTCAATCAACCCGACCGCTACCTGCGTCACGCGAACTACGTGCTCGCGTTGTCGGCGAACGACGGCAGTTCAACCTTTGCCGCCGACGCCACCTTCCACCGAGTCGCGGGCCTGGCCGACCCGGCGTGGACCTCGTTCCGCTCCCACAACTTCCCCGACCGCCACCTCCGGCACGCCAACGACGTGCTGCGCATCGACCCGATCTCGGCCGCGTCACCGGCGGTGGATCGCCAGGACGCCACCTTCCGGATCGGCTACTGACGCCGACGCGAGCTCGGCGCCGATACACAGAGGGCGCCGTCGAGCAGCTGGGCGAGACGCGGCTCGCCCAGCTCGCGCGCTCGTGGGCGTGGGGACAGGGGAGCGGACGGTGGTCTTCCTCCGCGTCGAGGCTAGGGGCGGCTGATGAGCCTCACGGCGTTCCAGGACACCGGTGACAACACGACGTTCAAGGTGTTGTCGATGATGTCGGTGGTCTGCGTGCGCGGTACGACCCGGTCCGGGTCGGTCTCGGTGTTGGTCGCGGACGTGTCGGGGTCGGACAGGGTCCACGCCTCGGCCACCTCCACGTGCCCGAAGGCCGCGAGGGCGATCCGCAGTTCCACGGGCTCGGACCGGTGGCGGTTCACGGCGAACACGACGGTGTCGCCGGTGTCGGGGTCGTGGGTGGCGACGGCGTCCACCACAGCGACGTCACCGAAGCGCGCGGTCCTGTAGGTCGGCGACGCGATCTCCACCCGCAGCACGTGGCCGCGAGCCAGTCGGGAGGTCAGTGAGAACGGGTGAAAGGTCGTCTGTCGCCACGCGGGCCCGCCGGGTTCGCTGCGGATGGGGGCGATGACGTTGACCAGCTGCGCCTGGCACGCGGCCGACACCCGGTCGCTGTGGCGTAGCAGGGAGATGAGCAGGTTGCCGACCACGATGGCGTCGACGACGTCGTACTGGTCCTCGATGACCCGCGGCGCGATCTCCCACTCCACGGGCGGGTCGGCCGCGAAGCGCTTCTGGTACCACACGTTCCACTCGTCGAACGACAGGCCGATCCGCTTGCCGCTCTTCAGCCGCGCGCCGACGGCGTCCGCTGTGGCCACCACGCTGTCGATGAAGTAGTCCATGTCCACGGCCGAGGCGAGGAAACTGTCGACGTCCCCGTCCAGCACCTCGTAGTAGGCGTGGCAGGAGATGTGGTCGACCTGGTCGTAGGTCAACTCCAGGACGGTTGCCTCCCACTCGCCGAAGGTCGGCATTCCCGAGTTCGAGCTGCCGCACGCGACGAGCTCGAGATCGGGTTCGGCCTGCCGCAGCGCTCTCGCCGTCTCCGCGGCCAGCCTCCCGTACTCGTGCGCGGTCTTGTGTCCGGTCTGCCACGGCCCGTCGAGTTCGTTGCCCAGGCACCATATCCGCACGCCGTGGGGCGCCTTCGACCCGTTGGCGCGGCGTAGCTCTGACAGGTGCGTGCCGCCCTCGTGGTTCAGGTACTCGTGGACGTCGAGCGCCTCGGCGACGCCCCGCGTGCCGAGGTTCACCGCGTACATGACCTCGACGTCGGCCTTGCGGGCCCACCGGACGAACTCGTCGATGCCTACTTCGTTGGTCTCGATGCTGTGCCACGCGAGGTCGCGGCGGACCGGGCGATCTGCGACAGGGCCGATCCCGTCCTCCCACCGGTAGCCGGACACGAAGTTGCCCCCCGGATAGCGAACCAGTTCGACTCCGAGCTCGCGGGTCAGGTCGAGCACGTCTCCACGGAAGCCGTCCTCGTCGGCGGTCGGGTGTCCCGGTTCGTAGATACCGGTGTAGACGCAACGGCCCATGTGCTCGACGAACGACCCGAAAAGCCTGCGTCGAACCGGCGCGATCACGTAGTCGGGATTGAGGATGGCGGAGGCGGTGAGCACGGTTCTCCTGCGGTGGTCGCGGATCGGACGGACGGGACTACTTCAGGGCGCCGGTGCCGACACCGCTCTGCCAGAAGCGCTGGAGCAGTACGAAGGCGATGACCAGCGGGACGATGGCCAGCAGCGAACCCGTGACGACGAGGTTGAACAGCACCCTGGTGCCGGCTTCCTGCTGCGCGGTGTTGAACCACGTGGTCAACCCGACTGTCAGCGGGTAGAGCGTGGAGTCGCTGAGCATCACCAGCGGCAAGAAGTAGTTGTTCCAGGTCGACACGAGCGTGAAGAGGAAGACGGTGACGATCGCCGGGCGCATCATCGGCACCACGATCTGCCAGAAGATCCGCAGCTCGCTCGCCCGGTCCATGCGCGCGGCGTCGATCAGCTCGACGGGCACGCTCTCGGCCACGTAGACCCGGATGAGGTAGGCGCCGAACGGGCTCAGCAGTGACGGCAGGATGATGGCCCAGACGGTGTTGACGATCCCGAGGTTGGACAGGATGAGGTAGGTCGGAAGGACCAGCGCCGTGGCGGGCACCATGATCATGCCCAGCAGCGCGGTCTCGAAGAATCGCTTGCCCCAGAAGGAGAAGCGCGCGAGTCCGTATCCCGCGGCCGCGGCGAGCGCGGTCGCCCCGGCAGCGCTGGCACCGGAGTACAACGCGGTGTTGAACAGCCATTGGCCGTAGACGCCGCCGTCCTCGCGGAACAGCTGGGCCACGTTGTCGAACAGGCTGAACTCGTCGCCGAACCACAGCGCCGGGCTGCTGAGCAGGTCGGGCTGGCTCTTGGTGGCGGCGATGACGACCCAGACCAGCGGGACGAGGAAGTACAGCATGCCCGCCGCCATCACGGCGTGCGGCAGGTGCGGGCTCGGTTCCCCGAACCGGCGGGACTTCCTCGCGGTGCGGCGTGCGGTGAGCGTGGTCATGAGGTCGCCCCTCGACGTCGGTTGACGAACACGAACGCGTACGCCACGACGAACACGACGAAGCCGAGGGTGAAGGAGATCGTGGCGGAGTAGTTGAAGTTCGAGTAGGCGAACGCCTGGTTGTAGGCGTAGAGGTTCGGCGTGTATCCGGCGGAGATCTGCGGTGCGAATCGGGCCATGATCTGTGGCTCGGTGAAGAACTGCATGGTGCCGATGACGGTGAAGATCGCGGCCAGGGAGATGGCCTGCCTGATGGCGGGAACCTTGACGCGCAAGGCGATCTGCACGGGCGAGGCCCCGTCGATCACCGCTGCTTCGTACATCTCGCGGGGCACGCCCTGTAGCGCCGAGTACATGATGATCATGTTGTAGCCGGTCCAGGCCCAGGTCACGATGTTGCCCAGCGACAACAACAGCAGGGAGCCGCTGAAGAAGTCGATGGGCTCCTGGCCGACCAGTGTGGACAGACCGGAGAAGGGTCCGAACGTCTTGCTGTAAAGGAATCCCCACATGAGCGCGCCGATGACGGCGGGCACGGCGTAGGGCATGAAGGCGACGAGCCGGTAGAGCATCGCGAACCGGGTGGTGATCGCGTCGAGCGCCAGTGCTCCGGCGAGCGCGATGCCCAGCATGATCGGGATCTGCACGACGCCGAACAGGACCACTCGCACGAGTCCGTCGAGCAGCAGGGGATCGCTGAAGGCACGCACGTAGCTGTCGAGGCCGCTGAAGCGCTCGCCCAGCACGAGGCTCTTGGTGAAGAAGCTCAGGTAGAGGGCGTAGCTGAGCGGAACCACGAGGAAGGCGACGACGACGAGGAAGAACGGCAGGACGAACAGTGCTCCGGCGAGCGGGTGTGCCGTCACGCGCCGCGACGAACGCCTCGGCGGGCGCTCGATCGACCGGCGCTTCGTCGCCGGTCCGTCCGCCTGGGGTGCCGTGATCGGTAGAGCCCGAGTCACGAGGAACCTCCTGGAATGGTGATCGAGGGGCTACTGGGTGACGGTGAAGCCCTGCTGCTCGGCGTACTTGACGACGTTCTTCTGGGTCTCGTCGAGCACCGTGCTCCACGGCCTGCGGCCGGCCATCGCCTCGGCGCTGCGATCGTTGAGCTCGCTGAAGACGAAGTCCTGGAACGGCGTGTACTGGAACTCGCCGAGCTTCTCCGAGACCGGCACGAAGATCTCGTTCACCTTCTGCCCGTTGAAGAAGTCGTAGCTCTTACCCGTGAACGCCGGGTCACTCGCGACGCCCTTGACGAGCGGGTAGAGGAACGCCTTGTTCAGCCCGATGTCCCACGCGGGCTTCGAGGCGCCGAACAGTTCCCTCGCCACGATGGTCGCGGCCTTCTTGTTCTTGGCCTGCTTCGTCACCGTGAAGGTCGAACCGCCCCAGTCGCCCTGGTCGTCGGCGCCCTTGGTCCACTGCGGCATCGGCGCGACCGCCCACTTGCCCGCGGTGTTCTTCAGCGACCCGGCGACGTAGCCAGGGGTCCAGCCGGCCGCGGCCCACGTCCAGTACTTGCCGGAGTCCAGCGCCGCGGTGGCATCGGCGGTGAAGAACGGGTCCTTGGCCATGAGGCCCTTGTCGACCAGGCCGCCGTAGAGGTCGAACACCTTCCTGCACTCCGGGCTGGTCAGGTTGATCTTCACCTTGTCCTTGGCCACGGCCTGGGAGTAGCCGTAGGGCCTGCACCCCGCCTGCCACATGAGCCCGTTGATCCAACCGCCGTCGCTGCCGAAGCTGGCGATGAAACCGTTGGGGTCGACTGCTTTGATCTTGACCGCCACGTCGGCGTACTCGGCCCAGGTGGTGGGGACCGGGATCTGGTGCTGGTCGAAGAGGTCCTTGCGGTACATCAACGCCATGGGACCGCCGTCCACCGGGATGGCGTAAACCTTGTCGCCATCGGTGGCCTGGCTCCAGGCCCACTCGGCATAGAGCTTCTCGTCGTCGTTGGCCCCGTACTGGCCCATGTCCACCAGCGCGTCCAGGATGACGAACGTCGGGATCTCCTGAAACTCGACCATCGCCACGTCGGGCGCGCCGGTGCCCGCCGTGAACGCGGTCTTGAGCTTGGCGTACTGGTCCGGGCCCGTACCGACGTTGGTCCAGTCGATCTGGACATCCTTGTGCGACGCGTTGAACGCGTCGACGACCCCTTTGAACTCGGGGTACCACGCCCAGACCGACACGCGCGTCGGCTGACCGTTCGCACCCGGTTCCTCTTCGTCTCCGGCCGGGCCACTACAGGCCGCGACAGCCAGCAGACCACCGATGACGAGCGCCGACGCGATCCTCCGCGGAGCTTTTCGCAACGTGCCGTAACCGAGCATGAACAGCGCCTTTCTCGTGCAGCACGCCGCAAGACACGCGGGAGCCGCCATTCACCGAGGCGGTGAGCGGATGAGGACCATTTCGTGTTTCGCGCACCACGTCAGACACGCGAACGACATCGAGAGCTGCTGCGCAACGGACGGCCGAGCGGTCGAGATCCGACTGCCGCCGCCACCGCAGCACCAGGTTTGCTGCGCTGCAAAGGACTATGGACCGCATTTTGCCGCGCTGCAAGACCTCATCTGATCGAAACTCAAACGAGATGTGGAGCTGGATTGGTTCAGTCGAACGGGCCGAGTTGTTTCGACACCGCACACCCGTGCACACTCTTTGCAGCGCTGCAGCACGCATGTGGCCTACGCGCGCTGATCAGGACGAAGGAGGGTCATGCGCGATGCCACCCTGCGCGACGTCGCAGAGCTCGCGGGCGTCTCCGCCCGCACGGTGTCGAACGTGGTCAACGGCTACGCGCGGGTCACCGAACGCACGCGCGTCAAGGTCGAGCGCGCCATCGCCGAACTCGACTACCGCCCCAACGTGCTGGCCCGCAATCTCGCCAACGGCCGGTCCGGGCAGATCGTGGTCGTCGTGCCCTACCTCGACACGCCCTACTTCGCGGAACTGCTCCAGGGCATCATCCCGAGGGCACGAGAACGCGGCTACACCGTCCTGGTCGACCAGACCGACGGCGATCCCGCGCACGAACGCGACCTGATCCGCCGAGGAGCGCGCGGGTTCGCCTTCGACGGCATGATCCTCAGCCCGCTCGGGCTGGCGCAAGCCGACCTCTCCGACCACGACCCGACCCTGCCACTGGTCATCCTGGGCGAACGGACCTCCAACGGCGTCTTCGACCACGTGGGCATCGATGACGTGGTCGCGTCACGGGAAGCCACCCGCCACTTGATCGACCTGGGCAGACGCCGGATCGCCGCCATCGGCGACCAGCCCTATCCCACCGGCGAGGCGGCCCAGTTGCGGACCCTCGGCTTCCGCCAGGCCCATCAGGAAGCGGGTCTGCCGGTCGACGAATCCCTCATCGTCCGAACCCCGCGGTTCAACCGGGCCGACGGTGCCGACGCCATGCACCGGCTCCTGGATCGCGACGACCCACCGGACGCCGTGTTCTGCTACAGCGACCTCGTGGCTCTCGGGGCGCTGCACACCGCACTCGAACGCGGAGTGCGCGTGCCGGAGGACATCGCGATCATCGGATACGACGACATCGAGGAAGGCCGCTACTCCAACCCGACCATCAGCACCATCTCTCCGGACAAGACGACCATCGCCTCGACCGCGGTCTCGAGGCTGCTGCAACGAATCGACAGCGCCGGGGCCCTGCCTGGGATCGAGGTGCGCGCCGGCCACCGCCTCATCGCGAGGCAGAGCACCACTGGTCGACGATCCGGTTCCTGACCGAACGCCGATGCCGGACGCGGGCGAGTCGCGTTCTGCCGGCACCGTTCGCCTGGTTCATGCATCGGGTGCCCGACCATGCCCATCGTGGTTGTGGAGGGGCCGGCGGGGGACTGCGCGGCCAGACATCGGCAGCGAACACGCTTTGCCGCGGCGATTGGCGCACCATCACATACCCGTTGTCGAATGGAACCGCTTACCTATTCGACGACTCTGTCGAATTCGAGCGCGATTGCCGTACATTCCCAGTAGAGATTGCGGGAGATCTTGATTCGATCACTGATGTGCGGTTCCATCTGAACTTGCCGCCGCATTGTTCAGGAGCACGTTCACAGATTCTCGATCTGTGAGGACCTGACAACGTTGTCATCCTGGTGTCGATGGAGGTCTCGTGGCCATAAGAAAAAGCCTCATGATCGTGCTCGCGCTGGTCGCGTCGATGTTGTTCGCCGCGGCTCCGAACGCTTCCGCTGCCGCTGACACCACTGCCGCGGCGCCCACGCGAATCATGACGCTGGGCGACTCGATCACCGGCTCGCCGGGGTGCTGGCGAGCGTTGCTCTGGCGGCACCTGCGCGACACCGGCTACACCAACGTGGACTTCGTCGGCACGTTGCGGGCACCTGGCTGCGGGTTCGCCTACGACGGTGAGAACGAGGGCCACGGCGGCTACCTGGCCACGAACATCGCGCGTGACAACCAGCTTCCCGGGTGGTTGAACGCCACCCGGCCGAACGTCGTGCTGATGCACCTGGGCACCAACGACGTGTGGAGCAACATCCCGGCGCAGACGATCCTCAACGCCTACAGCAAGTTGCTCGGCCAGATGCGGGCCAGCAACCCGGCGATGAAGCTCGTCGTCGCGAAGATCATCCCGATGACCCCGGCCAACTGCTCGGCCTGCGCGCAGAGGGTCGTGGCGCTGAACAACGCGATTCCCGGCTGGGCGCGGGCGAACAGCACCGCGGCCTCTCCGATCACCGTGGTCGACCAGTGGGCCGGGTTCAACACCGCCACGGACACCACCGACGGCGTGCACCCCAACGGCACCAGCGGCATCCAGAAGATGGAGAGGCGCTGGTACCCCGCCGTTGTCTCAGCGCTGCGCAGCGTGCGGTCCGAAGACGTCTCGGCGGCTGCCGTCGGTCTGCGGGTGAACGGCACGCGGGTCGTCGAGGCGAACGGTTCCAACTTCGTCATGCGCGGCGTGAACCACCCATACGCCTGGTACCAGAGCCAGTCGAGTGCCTGGGCGAACATCAAGTCCTTCGGTGCCAACACCATCCGGGTCGTGATGCAGAGCGGACAGCGCGCGGCCGCGACGCCGGCGTCCGAGGTCTCGCGGATCATCGGACTGTGCAAGCAGAACAAGCTGATCTGCGTGCTCGAGGTGCACGACACCACCGGGTACGGCGACGAGGGTGGCGCCGCGACCCTGGACCAGGCGGCGAACTACTGGGTCGGCATCGCGAACGTCCTGAAAGGCCAGGAAAACTACGTCATCATCAACCTCGGCAACGAGCCGTTCGGCAACAACGCCTCGGTGAGCTCCCGGTGGGCCAGCTCGACGACGGGCGCGATCAGGAAGCTGCGCGGCGCCGGGTTGCAGCACCTGCTGATGGCCGACGCGCCGATGTGGGGTCAGGACTGGCAGAACATCATGCGCACCAACGCCCGATCGGTGTTCGACTCCGACCCGCAGCGCAACACGGTGTTCTCCATCCACATGTACGGCGTCTACAACACCGCGGCGAAGATCAACGCGTACTTCGACGCGTTCCGCTCGGCAGGACTGCCATTGGTGGTGGGCGAGTTCGGACACAACCACAGCGATGGTGACCCGGACGAGAACACGATCATGGCGCAGGCCCAGTCCCGCGGTCTCGGGTACATCGGGTGGTCGTGGAGTGGCAACGGTGGCGGCGTCGAGTACCTCGACCTGGTCTACTCGTTCAACCCGTCGCGGCTGACGCCATGGGGACAGCGGTTCCTGAACGGCGCGAACGGAGTCCGGCAGACCTCGAGGCAGGCCACGATCTACGGCTGAGCTCTGGCTCGCCCACAGGACTGCGGTTCGGTTTCCGGGAGCGTTCCTGGAAACCGGACTTCCTGACCGGCGCGGGTCCTGCTACCTCTTCGCCGACGCGCGTTGCGCAGGAGCGCACCTTCGGCGTGTGCACGACGTCGAGCCGTGCGAGTGAATTCGTTCGCTCCTGTTCGACGATTCTGAACACCGAATTCGTCGAAGCGCATCGATTTCCTTTTCGGTGTCTTGACGACCACAAGGCGCCGTGCCAGTTTTCGGAACATGGCGCGGGCACTCACCAAGTCGGGCAACACCATGACAGGAGCGATCGCATGATCCGCACAACGTTGATCGTCCTAGTCGCGGCTCTGCTGGGTGCGCCGGCGGTTCAAGCCGCGCCAGGTGCGCTCGACCAGGCGCACACCGCGGGCCGGGTCACGGCGCAGGGCCAGTTCTCCTGGCCCGGCGTCTACTTCGAGGGCAGGTTCCGGGGAACCGGAGTCGGGATCTCGCTCAACGACGCGAACAGCTACTACGACGTGCAGATCGACGGCAGAACCGTTGCGACGCTCACGAAACCGGGCCGTACCACGTACTGGGTGCGCAATCTGAGCAACGCCGAGCACCGCGTGCGGCTCGTCAAGCGGTCCGAAAGTCCTTGGGCCGCAGCGGAGTTCGGCGGGTTCGTCGCCGTGTCCGGCGGCGCCGTGCTGACCAGGCCCGACCGGCGGGCCCGGCAGATCGAGTTCATCGGCGACTCGCTGACCGCGGGCTACGGCAACCTGTCCACCACACGCGACTGCTCCGCGAACGGTGGCGTCGACCGCAACACCAACTCCGACCTCAGCTTCGGCGCGCTGACCTCCCGCGCGGTGAACGCCGACTACCAGATCAACGCCTTCTCCGGTCGTGGCATGGTGCGCAACTACAACGGCGGTGAGCCCGGCACCAGTTACCGCACCTACTACGACCGGGCGCTGCTGAACGTCAACGGCGACGTGTGGCAGAACCCCGGGACGTGGCGGCCGCAGCTGGTCGTGGTCGGCCTGGGCACCAATGACTTCTCCACCGCGCTCAAGCCCGGTGAGCAGTGGCCGGACCAGCAGAGTCTCGTCTCCGCGTACAAGTCCGCCTACCACGGGTTCCTCGACAAGCTGCGCGCCCGTCACGGTTCCGGCGCGACGATCCTGGTGAGCCTCGGCGAGGCCTCGGGCGCGTTCGCCGATGCCGTCCGGCAGGTCGCGCAGGAGCGGAACAACCGGGGAGACAGCCGAGTGCGCTACTGGAACTACGCCGATTCGGCACTGGACCGGCTCGGGTGCGACTGGCACTTCTCGCAGCGCGACCACAGGCTGATCTCCGGGGCGCTGAACAACTACATCTCCACGCTGGGGCTTGCCTGGTGACCGCCTCCGGCTGTGGCGGTGCCGAGGGAAGGTGAGTCAGCGAGCCGACCGCCGCGTGCTGACGGGCAGGATCACCGCGGAAGGGTGCGCGGGGCCGTGCAGGACCTGCTGCTCCGCCACTCTGAGCGTGACCGCCGTGGCCCGCGGTTCACCGGTGCCGGGATTGCGGTTGTACTGCGGGAAGGCTGTATGTGCCGAGAAGCACGTCCTTGCTGGTCAGTGAGCACCGATCTGTTTCCGGTCCTCATCCGGCATGATCGCAGCTCGTGCTGGTCCGCTTCGCACAACTCGCCGTCTCCCACGCTTGCGCATGACCGACCCTGAAAAGGACGTCGAGATTCTCGCGCTACGTCATCAAGTAGCGGTCTTGCGCAGACAGCTCGGCGATCAGCGCCCCGACTGCGGCCGGAGGACAGGGCGTAGCTCGCGCTCTTCTCGTGCCTCTGGCCCGAGTGAGGTTGCATCGGTTCCGGCTGCTGATCAGCCCGGACACAGTGCTGAGGTCGCATCGCGACCTGAGGCGCCGCCGTGCCCGATCAAGCGTGAACCGAGCGCTCGGACGTCCGCGCACACTTGCTTCGATTCACCGTCTCGTCCTGTGTCTGGCAACTGAGAACCCCGCGTGGGGTATCGACGCATTCACGTTGTGGGAGATCCTCAAGACCGCCGGCGTCGATCCGGCCCGGCGCCGGGCGACCGTTATCGGCTCTTCGCAGATGACGGTGTAGCTGCGGGTCTGGCTTGCGGGTCTTGGAAGACCTCTTGCCGGGCCGTGCTGATGCCAGGCTGATCGAGGTGGATCAACACATCGACACTCCCTCCTTCTCCGGCTCGTGGTCGGTGGTGACGGCGAATAGCTGTTCGCGATCATGATCTTGTGATGTCTGTTGATTCTCTTTGTGGGGACGGTGTTTTCCGGTCTGGCAGCGTTGGTCATCGAGGACGTGTCGGAGGACGGCCGCATCGTGGTGGTCACGGCTCGCACTCGGGATGTGGCCGTGCCGTGTCCTGTCTGAGGAGCCGCGCCAGAGCGGACTGTCTCGACGAACTTGAACGACGCGGTCCTCAGGGATTCAGCCACTGGCTGGACACCAGCGCCTGGGCCGGCGGCGACCCCAGTCGCTGTCTCACGACCACCGGCGGGGGCTCCCCCGGCGGTGAAAGAACTGTCCACAAGGGACCCAGCCTGCCGGGCTGGGTCCCTCCGCCGCTGGCTGCAGGTGCGTCCCGACAACAACCACATGCCGCAAATAGCGAACACCCAGTACTTCGGTGTCCTGTTCAGTGAGTTCTCGGGCGTGGTGCGACCAGCCGACCACGAGCAGGGGATGGACGCGGTGACGCGCTCGCGCCGAACAAGCCTCGACATGAGTTGCACCGCTTCCGTCCCACTGCGGCTGCCTGGACATGGTGGTCGTCGAAGGAATCGCGGTGGCCGTTCAAGGTGCAGGACTCACCTCAGCCAAGCCGACGAAGTGGTGCAGCGCCGACCGGTGGTCGACCACGAAGGCCTCAGGTCACTTGCCCAACCCTCAACCTTCTTGGAATTCTCGGATTTTGAGGTCGCGTTCGAAGCCGTTGTCGGCTTGCCACCGCTGAAGCACCTTGCCGTACATGAGTCCTCCGCCGGGATGGCCGGACCGGACGAACGTGACGAGGTCGTTCGGCGGGCAGTCGAGGTCGACCGCGGCGATTCTGCTCGTCAGTTCCTCCGCCCAGCGGGCCTCCGCCTCAGGCGTGGGTTCGATGCTGGCGATGCGATGCTCGGCGCAACGCTGGATCATCGTGGCGACGTGCTGGGCCTGCTGGTCGAGTTGGTAGGTGAAGACGAACGACAGCGCCGCTTGGGTGATGGTGCCGACCGTGAAGAAGTTCGGGAAGCCCGCGACATGGACACCGTGCAAAGATCGGACGCCGCCGGCCCACTTGTCCGCCAGCACCTGCCCGTCGCGCCCGACGATCGGGAACTTCCCCGCGGGGGCACGACCACCGTCGATGTCGAAGCCCGTGCCGAAGACGATGCAGTCGACCTCGAATTCCTTGCCCCCGCAGATGATTCCCCGACGCGTCACCTGCTCGATCCCGCGGCCCCTGGTGTCGACCACAGTGACATTCGTCCGGTTCAGTGCCTGCAGGTAGGTGTCGCTGACCTGAGGCCTGCTGCACCCGAAGTTGTAGTAGGGCATGACCAGCTCAGCCGTGACGGGGTCGTCGACCAGAGCCGTCATCTCGGCCCGGATCTTCTCCATCAGGGCGTAGTTGGTGATCAGCATCCGTGTGGCGGGATCGGCGCCCTCGACGTGGGCCGCGACCTGGGGAGGTGGGTTCAGTGCCCAGTCCGCCACCAGCCTGCTCAAGCTCAGAACAGCGTCGTCGACGAGGCGCTCGGGCTTGTGCCCCGGCGGGTTCTCCACCGATGCCATGATGTTCTCGATGCGCTCCCGCTGCCATCCAGGAGGCTGGGCCAGGTACCAGCCGGGATCGGTGGGCCGGTTGCCACGTGGGCGCACGATGCTCGGCGTGCGCTGGAAAATCGTCACCTCCCGCGCGTACCGCGCCAGGTAAGGGACGAACTGGATCGCGGAGGCCGAGGTGCCGACCACCGCGACACGTTTGCCCTCGAGTTCGGTCATTTCGCCGTCCGGGCCGTCACCACCGGTGAAGGTGAAGTCCCATCGGCTGGAGTGGAAGGCAGCACCTTCGAAGCTGTCGAGGCCCTCCACGTCGGGGATGGTGGGGCGGTCGAGGTTGCCGGCGCTGACACACAGAAAGCGGGCGCGCATCTCGTCGCCGCGATCGGTCTTGACCACCCACCGGCCGGCGTCGGCCTCCCACCGGGCTTCGGTCACGCGCGTCTGGAGGCACGCGTCGCCCCTGAGACCGAAGTGATCGGCGAGCCGCTCGGCGTAATCACGGATCTCTGCCGCGCCAGGGTGTTTCTCGCTCGGCATGACCCCCACCTCCTCGATGAACGGAAGGTAGACGTATGCCTCGGTGTCGCAGGCGGCCCCGGGGTAGCGGTTCCAGTACCACACGCCGCCGAAGCCGGACCCGGCCTCGATGACGCGCACTCGCGGCACGCCCGCCTTGCGCAGGTGTGCCGCGGTGACGAGCCCGCCGAACCCGCCTCCCACGATGATCGCGTCGACTTCGTCGAGGAGCGGTTCGCGCTCGGTCCGCACAGTGACGAACGGGTCGCCGTCGGCCACCGGCCTGCTCGCACGAGAAAGCTGATCATCCACTGTTCGGGTGACACGACTCTTGTTGTGCCGCAGGTACTTTGCGCGGACAGCCTCCGGGTCGAACCGGGAAAGGCCGTCGGATTGCCCAGCAGTGCTCATGCATCTTCTCCTTGAGTCGGAACACTTGCTTGCAGCCGGTGCGTTCCGGTCCGTCAATCCGCCTGCGCTGCCTGCGACTCCGCCAGGACGTCCCGGAACGTCCGAGGAGGACTGCCGAGCAGCTCTTCGAGGGCCGGATCCACTGCCGAGAACTCACCCGCGCGGGAAGCGGCGAACATGCCGACTCCCATGTCGACCTGGGCTTCCGGTAGTCCGTGCGCGATGCCCCTGCGCCTGAAGTCCTCGTCACTGATCACCGTGCGCGACATCGCCCGCCCGGTGATCTCGGACGCGATCATGGCCAGGTCGTGGAAGGTGAGCGCCTCGGAGGAGGTCAGCGGCGGCGTGATGCCATCGAGCCGGCCTTCCTCGGTGAGGGCGATGACCACCGCACGGGCGAGGTCGGGGTGCGCGGTCCAGGACACCGGCCCGTCCTCGGGGAGTGGGAGTGATCCGCTTCCCAGCCCCCGGCTGAGGAACTGGACCGCGCTCTCGGCGTAGAACCCGTTGCGCAGCGAGGTGAACGGCACCCCTGAGGCTTGAAGCACGGCCTCGGTAGCGGCGTGGTCGACCATGGGAGCGAACGCCGAATGAGGACTGGCCGCCATGTGACTCGTGTAGAGGATGCGGCGTGCGCCGACGGCGACCGCCGCGTCGATCGCGTTGCGGTGCTGTTCTACAGCGCCGGCACCGGCGGAGTTGCTGGAGATGACCAGCACCTGGGAGGCGCCTTCGAAGGCTTCACGAAGACTCGACGGGTCGGCGAAGTCGCCATGGCGCACCCTCACCCCCAAGTCGGCGAACGCCTGGGCCTTCGCTGGATCGCGGACGCTGACGCCGATGTGGCTCGCGGCCACGCTCGTCAGCAAGCCCTCGACAACCAGCTTTCCGAGTCGACCCGTGGCTCCGGTCACGATGATCATCTGGACTGCTCCTTGCTGGCGTTTCCAATGATTCACCAAGACCGTATCATTGATAATATCGCTGGAAACAGACTGTGTTACCATCGATACATGACGCCGCACAGCAGGAACGACCTCAGCGTCGGTGAGCCCGATCCCGCTGCGGGAAGCAAGGACCAGGCCAAGCGGGAGATCATCCGAGCGGCTGTCGACCTCCTCGCGTCCGGCGGCCGCGACGCGGTGACCACTCGCTCGGTAGCGCTCGCCGCCGGGGTGCAGCCACCGACCATCTACCGGTTCTTCGGCGACAAGAACGGACTGCTGAAAGCGGTCGCGGAGGCCGGCTTCGCCGCGTACCTGCACGCTCACCAGCAAGTGGAACTGGACTGCCAGGACCCCGTCGACGCCCTGCGAGCCGGATGGGACCTCGCGGTGAGGTTCGGACTGGACAACCCCGCGCTGTATACGCTGACCTACAGCGGGTCTGTCGAAGTCGACTCGGTCGCGTTCCAGGCGAGCATGGAAGTGCTGCTCCAGCGGATCCGACGCATCGCGGCCCACGGTCTGCTTCGCGTCGATGAGAACCTCGCGGTCCAGGCCATCCACGCCACCGCCCGCGGCGCCGTTCTCACAGCCCTCTCCCTACCCGAGGATCAACGGGACCCAGCACTGCTGGTCACCCTGCGCGAGGCCATGATCACGGCAGTAACCACCCAAGCGTCACCAACGGTTCATGAACCCGGCCCTGTCGGAGCCGCACGTGCCCTGCGCGCTTCGCTCGACGAACAAACCGCACTGACCACCGCCGAACTGCATTTGCTCCGAGAATGGCTCGGCCGCCTCATCGCCGAGGGTTGATGCTCGTCGCCAACGCGACTCGAACGACGAGTTGGTGGCCGCACACAACGCCCGGCGGCCGTTCAATGCGATCTCGAACGCGTTCAGCGCAGGTTTCCACCGCATGGTCCAGGGGTGCGGCCGCCACCGGTCGGATCCAGGCTCATCATGGCCATGTCGGCGCGCTCGAGCGCGGCCTGCGCGTCGGGGAGGAGCCTGCGGGCCTCACGGGCGCGGCGGAAGCGGACGTGGCCCGGCTCTCGCTGTTCGTGCGGCGCCACGTCAACATGCTCTGCCGGTGCTCCGTCCCACTGCCGGAGCTGCACAAGGCCTGAGGTGGTGCATGCGGGTGTACCTCCTGGTGTTGTACCTGCGTTCAGTCCCGTTGCGGGGCGGATGTTGGAGCCGTCTGCGTGCGGTTGCCGGGGGCCGGCTGGTGGCCTCGCGGCCGCGCCCAGGCCAGGTTCACGGGATGCGGATCGTGCATCACATCTACCGATTCGGTAGGACATCTACCGAATCGGTAGATGTGATGATATCGTTCCGGCCATGCCCAAGCCGACCAAGGCACAGATCGATGCCGAGATCCTCGATCGCTCCGCCGCGCTGTTCGCCCGCCACGGGTTCGCGAACACCTCCCTGCAGCAGATCGCTGACGCCGTCGGGTACACGAAGGCTGGTCTCCTGCACCACTTCCCGAACAAGGACGCGCTCTACCGGGCTGTCGTGCAGTCCTGTCGCGACCAGGTGGCCGCACTCACCGGTGCGGTGGAAGAGGTCCCTCTGGGGAGCGAGCGGGATCTGGCGGTCGTGGAGGGCCTCGTTGACCTGGCCTTCGCTTTCCCTGGTGTGTCGGCGTTCGCCAGCACCCTGGTCGACAGCGGTGATGTCGACCAGGAACTCGCCGAAATCGGGCTGTCGCTGGTCATCTCGCTGGGCATCGATCCGGCGAACGTGGACGACGAGCGCATGGTGCGTGTCATCAGCGCGATGGCGGGTCTCACCGCGGCCGCGACGCAAGCGGTGCGAATCGATCACACCCGGCAATGGCGGTCGCACATCGTTGCGGCCGCGCTCGATACTCTGGCTCCGGCAGCGTCGGGTTCGGATGGCCGACTGTGACGAGCGAATTCCCGGCACCCGGAAACACCCGCGCCAACTCTGCCAACTCCGGCCGGAAGCAGACCGGGCTCTCCCGCCTCAACCCGTTCCGCAACCTGCCCAGCCTCCTCAGCGAGTACAAGAAGGCCTACCTGTGGCTGAACGCCGGCTTCTACGGGGCCATGGCCGTGGGCATGCTCGCGGCGGCGATTCATCCGCCCTTGCACGAATCAACGATCGCTGACGCTCGTGAACAGCTGTCTCAACCAGGTCTCGGTGCCTCCATCAGTCAGGCCTACGACACCGAGAACGTCCTGCTCGCCATTGCGATCACCTTCGCGGTCAATCTCGGCGCCAGCGTGCTGCTGACCACTCTGCCGTCCTTCGTCGTGCCCTTCCTCGGCATCGCGCTGGTCGGCTACCGCGCGGTCTACTGGGGATTCCTTTACACGCCGGCCGAGCACGACATGTCCGTCCTGCCGCACTACCTGACGCTGCTGATCGAGGGCCAGGCGAACGTTCTCGTCATCCTCGCTGTCTACGTGCACGGCCGGAGGTGGCTGTGGCCCCATTCGTCCGGTCTCACTTCCCGGTGGGCGGGCTACAAGAGCGGCGTTCGCGCAACGGTGACCTTGACCGTGGCCGCCGCAGCGGTGTTCTTCGTCGGTGCGGTCTATGAAGCGCTGGAAGTCATCTACCTCATCCCGAAGTAACCGCAATCGCCGACGACGGGCACGCCTGTGCGGTGGTCGCCCTTCTGGTTGGCGACAACCAGGCCCGCTTGTTCCCGCCACTGCCGTCGTCCTGCGATGCGCAGGCAGGCGAAGTCACTGCGGTCGGCTCAGCCCTGCGGTGCCGTTGTGAAGGAGAACAAATGCGCAAAACATTGCTCATGTCCCTTGTGGTCTCGGTCATGGGAGCAGGCGTGCTCCCGGTGGCAGCGACTCCGGTGCCACCACGCACCCTGAGTTGGAGCCCGTGCCCGGAAGACGTCGGCGCACCGGGGCTGGAGTGCTCGACACTCCAGGTGCCGTTGAACTACTACGACCCGAACGGCCGGAAGATCGAAATCGCGGTCTCCCGGCTCGCGAGCAAGAACCCCGCCCAACGCCGCGGCGTGCTGCTGACCAACCCTGGCGGCCCGGGAGCCTCACCCGCTCTGGACTTTCCTTTCGGCCTCAAGGAGGCGGGACTGCCTCAGAGCGTGCTGGACGCCTACGATGTGATCGGTTTCGACCCGCGTGGCGTCGGCCGCAGCACGCCGGTGACGTGTGGACTCACGCCCGAACAGACCAAGTACGGTCCTCATCCGTCTTACGCGGACAACGGGGCCGACGTCGCGAAGCAAGCCAGCGTCGCGGAGGCGATCGCCAGGCAGTGCGCCGGATCCGCGCAGGCGTGGATGCTGCCGCACACCACCACCGCCAACACCGCGCGCGACATGGATCGGATCCGCCAGGCGCTGGGCGAGGAAAAGATCTCTTATCTCGGCTATTCCTACGGAACCCACCTCGGTGCTGTGTTCACGACGCTGTTCCCGCACCACAGCGACCGGATCGTCCTTGACAGCAACCTTGTTCCGACCGGCTTCGACGCCACGGCCGTGCGCCTGATGGCCAAGGGCCTCGAGGATCGGTTCCCGGACTTCGCGGACTTCGTGGCGGCTCACCCCGAATACGGCCTGGGCGCCACGTCGGCCGAGGTGCGGGCGAAGTACTTCGCCCTCGCGGCGCGGCTGGACAAGGCACCGTTTCAGGGAGTCGACGGCTCGTTGTTCCGGTGGGTCACCTTGGCCTTCCTCTACAACGATGCTCAACTACCCGCGTTGGCCGAGGTCTGGAAGGCCATTGACACGAACCAACCGCCACCTCCGGTGAACGACCCCACCATGAGCCTGGACAACGCCATCTCCAGTCACCTCGCTGTGGCCTGTGCCGATACTCGCTGGCCGCGATCGATCCACACCTACCAGCGCAACGTCGAGGTTGACCGGATTCGCCACCCGTTGATCGGCGCGGCCTCAGCGAGCATCAGGCCGTGTGCGTACTGGCAGACTGACCCGGTGGAACCGCCGGTGCGCGTCAGGGACCGCGGCCCGTCGAACGTGCTTTTGGTGCAGTACACCCGCGATCCCGGCACGCCGCTGGTCGGCGCGCGGCAGATGCGGCAGGCGCTCGGTGACCGGGCTCGGATGGTGACGGTCGACGGAGGTGGACACGGCGTCTACCTTTTCGGTACCAACAAGTGCGCGAACAGCGCGGCGACGGCATTCCTGGCCACCGGAAAACGCCCGGCGCACGACCTTGCCTGCGCTGCGGAACCGAACTGACCGGTTCGCACACACCTCTGAACGGCCTGGCGGCACGCTTCCAGTGCTCGGCAATGGATGCGCTCCGGTCCGGCAGGAGTTCCGCTGTGCCATGACCAACTGGAAGATCTCGCAATGCCGCAGGTGTCGGCCATGAGAGTCGTAGGCGATCAGGGGCCGGGTGATGGGCTGGCCGGTTCAGAGCGTTTGGTGGTCTCGCGGGAGCGGCCGCATTCGACCGGGGTGGAGTCGACCACCCAGGTCGCGTCGGTCCACAGGACGGTCGCCGGGGTCGACATTCGGGTGGGAGGCGTTGTCCTGCGCTGCCGATTCACGACCGGGTCCAGAACCGGAACCTCAGGTGTGCGCACGAGTTCGGACATCCGTGCAGTCCACTTCGGACAGCGGCCGTCACGACGCCCTCTCGATCGCCCTGCCGAATATCGGCCGGACTCGGCGCCGAGTCCGGCCGGGGTCAGTTTTGGCGAGTGGGCCGAACGGTGATGTCGCCGATCTCGACGTCGTCGGGTTGCTCGATGGCGAAGGCCACGGCACGCGCCACGGCGCCGGGCTCGATGCCGAGCGTCTGCATTCGGCTCTGCGCCTGTTGCCGGACCTCGGGGTCGTCGAGGTAGTCGACGAGCTCGGTGCTCACGAAGCCTGGCGAGATCGAGGTTGTGCGCAGGACTCCATCGGTGGACTCCTGCCGCAGTGCCTCCAGCAGGGTGCGGACCGCGTTCTTGGAGGCGGCGTAGACCGCCTGGGTCGGGACGATTTTCAGGCCGGAGGTCGACACGATGGTCACGAAATGTCCGCGCCCCTGGTCGCGAAACACCGGCAGCGCGGCCGCGATCCCATGCAGCACGCCGCGCACATTGACGTCGATCATCGCGTCCCAGTCGTCGACGTCGAGCTCGGCCACCGAAGCGATCCTGGCGATCCCGGCGTTGCCCACGAGGACGTCGAGGCGATCGAACCGATCGACCGCCGCGGCGACCAACCGCTCGAGGTCCGCGCGCCGGGTGACATCCGTGGGCACCACCTCCGCACGGCCGCCCGAGGCGCGGATCCGTTCGGCCAGCGCGGTGAGCCGGTCGGTGCGCCGGGCGCCGAGCACCACCGCCGCACCCCGTGCGGCGAGTTCCAGCGCGGTCGCCTCGCCAATGCCGCTGCTCGCTCCGGTTATGGCGATGACTTTGCCGCTCACTCCACTCATCGACCTGCTCCTGACCTAAGCTGACAACTGTCCGGTTACGCTCCCACGCTAACCGGACAGTTGTCCACTTGCTTGTTGCGGTCAGAAAAGAGGTGAGGGTGTGCCCTCTCGTGCACACCGCTCGGACGGGGTCGCTAACCGCGAGCGCGTCGTCGCTGCGGCGCGCGCGGCGCTGAGCGACTCCCCCGAAGTGGCCATGGAACTCAAACTGCACCTGATCGCCAAGGCCGCGGGCGTCGGGCAGGGCACGCTCTACCGACACTTCCCAACCCGCGAGCACCTGTTGGCTGAGGTGTACCGACACGAGATGGGCGAGCTGGTCGACGCCGTTCCGGCACTGCTCGCCGAACACTCACCGCTGGACGCACTGACTCTGTGGCTGGACCGGCTGGTCGAGTACGCACGGGTCAAACGCGGGGTCATGGCCGCGATCGAGGCATCGGCCTGGCAGGACCTCTACACCGACCACCACGGCCGACTCGACGAGGCCCTCACGACACTGCTCGACCGGGGCACCGCCGCGGGCGAGATGCGCGACGACATCGACGCCACCGACGTCATCCTGCTGC
Organism: Streptomyces sp. ID05-26A; assembly: GCF_033794685.1. NCBI lineage: Bacteria > Bacillati > Actinomycetota > Actinomycetes > Kitasatosporales > Streptomycetaceae > Streptomyces > Streptomyces sp. ID05-26A. The sequence goes on along the minus strand of NZ_JARAYZ010000002.1, from coordinate 1,409,886 downwards.
TCGGCGCGTTATCGCGGGTCCCCGAGAAGGAATGGGATACTCGAGCCCGGAAACTGGTCGCCGTCATCCTCGACGGTCTACGCCGCCGAGAGCCGCACATGTCAAGCACGATGCCCGCAAAAAGCTCCGGTCATGCGAACCAGTGAACCCTTCACTGGCCAGTTCATATGAACGGTCGCTTCTGCGAGTCGCTCCGGTAGTGCACGTCCTCACCGGAGCGCACCCGCGCGGTGGCACAGCGTCGCTTCGCTCACCCCTGTCCGCCGACCGGCGTGAAGGCTTCGAGTCGATCGCGATGACCCATCCGTTGCTTGGTGGCGACTTCGGTCCGCCGGTGATGCCGGTGTCGACCAGCCTGGAGGAAGGTGGTCGCCTTCATTCCCAGACTGGTCGAGACCGGTTCGGACTACATCAGGTTTGTCGTGTCACCGATCCAGCTTGATCGCGATGGTGTCGCTGTGCGGGCTTGCGGAGGTCGGAGCGGGCTGCGGGGTCTGCTCGGAGTGCGGCGTTGCGCGGGCATTCGTGCTGCGGACCTGTCGTGGCAGGAAGGCGGCGTCAGCGAGCCAGCCCAGCCCGGACAGGCCGAGAGTGCACAGGTAGATCCACCCCAGGCCGGTCCGACCCAGGTAGAAATGGTGGCCGCCGAACAAGCCGAGGAAGAACCACCAGAGGTAGGCGATGCCGATCGACTTCGGCGCGGTCTGTCCTGAGTCCTCGCGCGGTGTTGACACCACAGCGGGCCGGGTGGGCGCGGATGGCTTGGGCTCCGTCACCGGGTGGTGCCGAGCCTTCGTCCTGGCAGCCGGCCGGGCGCCGGCGGGGGAGAGTGCGGACTTTCGTGCCGGGGCGCCCTCGATGGACAACCTCGGCAAGATCCGGTCCAGCCAACCGGGCAACCACCAGTTCGCCGGGCCGAGCATGTGCATCAGTGCTGGAACCAGAACGGTGCGCAGGACGAACGCGTCGATGGCGACGGCGGCGGCCAATCCCAGGCCGTACTCGGCGATGACTCGTTGGCCGCCGAAGATGAAGGCGGTGAACACGCAAATCATGATCAAGGCCGCGGCGTTGATCAGTCTGCCGGTTTCGGTCTGGCCGATCCGGATCGCACGGTGGTTGTCGCGGGTGTGTTCCCACTCCTCGTGGATGCGGCTGACCAGGAAGACCTGGTAGTCCATGGAGAGGCCGAAGAGGATGGCCAGCATGATCAGTGGTAGTTCGGCCTCGACTGGTCCGGCTTTGCCCAGGCCCAGAAGTTCCGAGCCCCATCCCCACTGGAACACGGCCACGACGACCCCGAACGACGCGGCCGCGGCGAGCAGGTTCATGACCGCGGCGGTCAGCGGTACCAGGATGCTCCGGAACGCGACCATGAGCAGCAGGAAACCGAGTCCGACGATCACCACGAGGAACAGTGGCAGCTTGCCGCTCACGATGTCGGCCAGATCCGCCGAGGCCGCCGTTTGACCGCCGACGTGGACGGTCAGCCCGGTCCCGCGCACTGCGGCCGGGATGACGTCGTCCCTCAGATGGGCGACCAGGATGCTGGTTGCCTCGTCCTGTGGTGCGCTGTCAGGAACGACACTGATCACGGACAGTTCACTTGTCGTGCCGGTCGGTCCGACGGCCACCGAGGCCACGCCTGGTGTCTGCTGTACGGCATTCACGAGGATGTTCATGGCGCGGCCGTCATCAGGGGAACTCCGCTGCGCCACGAGTGCCAACGGGCTGTTGGTGCCCGGCCCGAAACCCTCGGCGAGCAGATCGTAGGCGGCTCTGGTGGTGCTGGACTTGGCGTCGTTGCCGGCATCGGAAGCACCGAGACGCAGAGACAGTGTGGGCAGAGACAGGACAGCCATGATCACGACCGCGCCGATGGTGAAAAGCGTCCTGCGGCGTTCGACCCGCTCGGCCCAGCGGCCTCGCCGCACTCCCGATTGGTCACTTCTCTGGTGTGGGGAAGCGAGCTGACGTCGTTCGCGCCGGTTGAGCACTCTGAGCCCGAAGACGCCGAGCAGTGCGGGTACCAGGGTCACCGCCGCCGCCACGGTGAACAGGACGGCTGTCGCGCCGCTGATGCCCATGCCGGTCAAGGGCCCGATGCCCAGCACGAGCAGGCCGAGCAGCGCGGCGACCACGGTGAGGCCGGCGAAGACGACTGCCCTGCCCGAGGTGTTCAAGGCGCGTACTGCCGCTTGCTCCGGCTGCAGGCCTGCTAGCAGGCCTGCCCGGTGACGGCTGACGATGAACAGGGCGTAGTCGATGCCGACGCCGAGCCCGATGAGTGCTGCCACGGTGGGGGCGATGCTGCCCAAGGTGATCAGGTGCGAGGTGAGCCCGATGGTGATCAGCCCCGCGCTGAGCGCGACGATCGCGACGAGCAGGGGCACGATCGTGCTCAGCAGTGAGCCGAAGGCGATGAACAGGATGATGCCGGCGGCGGCGATGCCGATGAGCTCGGCGGTCTCGTCCGTGCCTTGATTCAGGTTTCGGATGGCCTGACCGCCGAGTTCGACTTGCAGGTTCGCGTCGCCCGCAGCTCGAGCGGTATCGATGACACGGGTGACGTCGGCGGCCGGTACGCGGTCGGCCGCCGCGTTGAATGTCACCGTCGCGTAGGCGGTCTTGCCGTCCTTGCTGATCTGCGGTGCGTCGGCGACGCCGTACATGCTCGTCACCGAAGCGACCGAAGGTAGCTTCGCGACCTCCTCCAGCATCGAGGCAATCCTCTGCTGCACGGCCGCGTCCCGGACCGAGCCGTTGCGCATGTGCACGACAATCTGGTCGCTGTCCCCGGCCTGCTGGGGGAGGGAGGACTGGAGCAGCTCGTGTGCCTTGGCGGATTCGACTCCAGGCAGGCTGAAAGCATCGGAGTAGCGGGACCCGTGACTCATGTACGGGACGGCGAGCGCGATCAGCAACGCGATCCAGATCCCGATGACGGCGAGGCGATGGCGGAAGCACCATCTGGCCAGCGTGGACATGCTGAACAACCTTTTCTCTTGGGCGAGCGGGAATGACCTGGGCGACGAGCGGGTTCCGGCGTCAGCCGGCCAGGAGGAAGTGGTGCGGAGGATCGGGCCTGCCGTGCTTTGCGCACGCTGTGTCGTTCGCCAAGAGGCGTCGTTTCCTGTCCGCCTTCGTCGCGAGGCCGAACACGAGATCCTGGAGGGGAGGCCTGGCGCTGTCGCCGACCTGTGGCGGCGTCGCCAGGGTGGCGCGTTGTGTCTTCAGGGCCGACCAGCGCGCACGATCTCGATGGCTTGCATGGGGGCCGGTCGGCAGGCGATGCGTTCGGAGTCGTGGGTTGACGCGGATGTGTCTTTCGACGTGGCCGCTGCGGGAATGACCGACTCATCCCCGGCTGTCATGAGAAGCGTCGATCTGCCTTGCGGCGGTCGCGTTTGGACGGCGTGCTTTATGCCCGCAGGTGGTCTCAGGAAAGAAGATTCCCGTGTCGAGTCGTCCGGCTGCGACACAGGAATGCAAAGGAACGGAAGGGTTACCCGTCCATGCCTCGCTGCTGTTCCAGTGTCTCGGGGCTGGGAACACAGAGCACGGGAGCTGGCCCCCGGGAAATGTGGTGGAGGAAACTCCACTGTGCACGATGCCGCCGACCAGCCATGATCAAGCACCTGTCCACGGCGAGACCATGCGGACGGTGGACGGCCCCAGTACCGATCGATCACGACGGAGCGTGATGATCGACTCCCGCGCGACTCCTCACCCCGACAACGCCTCGCGCTCGGAGACACATCCAGAGCGCGGTGAAGCTGTTCCGCGTCGGGGGCGCGCACTGCACGACGGGATGACGTTGCGGCTGAGGCAGTTGGGCTGGGCGCTGATGCTGGTGCTGGGCTCGGCTGCGGGAGCCACGCTGGCTACGGTCTGGATCACCTCGATCCCGGTCGTCGCGCTGGGGGCCGGGATCCCTTTGACTCTGCTCGCGACGCTTCTGATCCGTTGGTTCGCTGACATGCATCGCCGGTGGGCCGCCGACCGGCTGGGCGAGCCGGTCACCCGCTCCTACCTACCGGATGATCAGCAGGCCGTTCAGCGGATGCTGTCCGATGCCCAGAAGGTGACCACCGACGCCCTGGCCGAACTGCGCGACCTGGTGCGCGGCATCCATCCGCCGGTCTTGGCGGACCGCGGCCTGGACGGTGCGCTGAGAGCGCTGGCCCTGGTCAACCCCATCGAGACCACGGTGGTGACCCACCTGCCCGGGCGACTGCCCGCACCGGTGGAGTCCGCGGCTTACTTCGCCGTCCATCTCCACGGGAACGTTATGAGGCCCGGCTGGCACGCGTCGCCGCCGTTCCAGAGGAATGATCGACCATGTCCGGGCCACGGCCGACGAGTCGTCGGTTGATCAACGAGTATGAACGTGCAGCAGCGTGATGCGCAGGTCAGGCTGCTCGGCCAGGTATTGGCACCCCACACGCTCAAGATGTCGCGCGGCGATCCTTAACCGGGGCGTTCAGAGGCCGGTTGCAGTGGGCGACGCAGGAGCTTGACGCCAGTTGGGAGCACACGTCGGTAGCGATTGGGGAGCAGAACTGTGCGTTGAACGTGCCCCAACGGTCCTCAACGTAGCTAAACGGACCCGGGCTGACCTGCAAGAGTTCAATTTCCGCAGGTCAGCTCGGTGAGATGTCCTATTTGAACCACGGGGCGTCGACCAGGACGCGCAGTCGAGCACGGGGAAGCACGAAGATCAACCTATCGAGTTGATCTCCGTGCTCGCCCGTTCACCCGTTCGGCCGCTACACCTGGTCGGCGACCTTGATCTTGCCCTCGATGATCTGCGCCTTGTAGCCCTCGAGGATGCCCTGCAGCTTCGCGTCGATCTTGCCGCCGGACGTCGCGTAGCCCATGCCGTTCGACTTCAGGTCGAAGACCTTCGGCAGCGACCCGAGATCGTTGCTCGCGGCGGCGTGGAAGAAGTCGTAGACGGCGACGTCCACGCGCTTGAGGCTCGACGCCACGATCACGTCGCGGTTGGCCGCGAGCACGGGCTGGTTGTACTGGTCGGCGTCGCAGCCGATCGCCAGCACGCCCGCCTCCTTCACCGCGGCGAACACGCCGATGCCGGACGCTCCCGCGGCCGGGTAGACGACGTCGGCGCCCTTGTCGATCAGGCCCTTCGCGGCCTCCTGGCCCTTGGGCGGGTCCTGGAAACCGGTGAAGTCCCCGGCCGGGGTGATGTACTTCTTGTCGATCGTGACCTTCGGCGCCGCGGTCTTCGCGCCCTGGTTGTAGCCCGCCTCGAACTTCTGGATCAGCGGGATGTCCACGCCGCCGACGAAGCCGACGTGGCACTTCTTGCTCTGGTAGGCCGCGACGACGCCCGCGAGGAACGCGCCCTCCTGCTCGGCGAACACCAGCGGCGTCACGTTGGCCACGCCCTCCACGGCGGAGTCGACCAGGCCGAACTTGACGTTCGGGAACTCCGGCGCGACGACCCGCAGCGACTCGGTGTAGGCGAAACCGACGCCGACGATCGGGTTGAAGCCCTCGGACGCGAGCTGGCGCAGCCGGGTCTGCTTCGCGGCCTCGTCCTCGTTGGGCGCGGCGGAGAGCTCGCGGGTGTTCTCCTTCTTGACGCCCATGTCCTTGATCGCCTGGTCGAACCCGGCGGCGGCGAGGTCGTTGAACGACGCGTCACCGCGGCCGCCTATGTCGTAGGCCAGGCCGATCTTCAACGCGCTGCCGTCGACCTTGTCGCCACTGACGGCGCTGGTGCTCGACGCGACGGTCGCGGTCGGCGGCTCCGAGAACTCACAGCCGCCGGCCGACCCGGTGGGAGCGGTACCGCCACCGGAGTCCTTCGCGCAGGCGCTCACCACCAGGAGGCTGGTCAGCGCGATCGCGGCCACGGCGGTGCCACGCATACGACGACGCACGGTTCGTCTCCTCAAAACTCGGCTTAGGAGGCGGACGGTACCTCGCACCTCGATCGAACCGGTTGAGAGTTCACCTACTGGGAACGAGATCTTTTCGGAAGACGAGGAAGTCGCACGGGCAGGCGAGGTGCGGCACCAGGAACGGGTAGGCGCTCTCCAGGCTGTCCTTGCGCACCAGCTGATAACCGATGCGCGTGTACCAGCCCCGGAGGAACTCCTTCACCGGATGCGCCCAGCCCTGCGGCACCAGCAACTCCAGCTGCATCTCCGCGGCGCCGCGCTCCCGGCCCCAGTTCTCGGCGAACGACACGAGGTCCGTCCCGATGCCGGTACCGCGTTCCTCGGGTGCGGCGACCAGCATGCCGAACTCACCCGCGCCGTCGTCGAGCTGATGGACGCGCACGGACCCCACGACGCGATCCCCCGACCGGGCCACAGCGATCTGCCCGGCGGCGATGAGGCCCGCCACCTCGGCCTCGGTGGTCCGGCCCTTGCCGTCGAGCCAGATCCCCTCCTCCGCGGCGGCGTACACGCGGTTGATCAGGTCGGCGATCTCCCCGGCGAGCCCGGTGTCGGAGATCAGGACCGGTGTCACCACGGCGCCGGCTGGGTGGTCTCGGCCAGCCTGTCCGCGTGCTGGAGCACACCGAGTTCGCGCAGCATCCGATCGCGCTGCACCGGGTCGTGCGCGACGTGCGAGGCGTGCAGTGCCTTGCGCAGACGGGCCTTGCGGCGGGGCGTCCAGCGGCTGGCGACCGACAGCTTCGCGGCGCGCAGCGCGGCCTTGTCGCGGGTGCGCGCCAGGGCGTCCCGGCCGTCGTCGCCGAGACCCAGCAACGAGAGCAGGCGTTCCCGCATCTCCCGGCCCACGCGCGCCCAGGTCGTCGTGTGCTGACGGGACGCGCGGATCTCGATGCCGAGCGCGAGGTGCAGCATGACCAGGCCCAGGACCGGTCCGAGCAGGACGCGGGCGGTACCGGCGACCGGGCCGGACAGGCTGAAGGCCGCGAAGGCCGCGAACGCGGTCAGCGCCCACGCGACGAGCCGGGCGGGACCGGGGCGGCCGTTCTGGCGCACACCACCGCGCATCGCCCAGCCGCAGGCCACGAGCGCCGCCTCCATCACGGAGAACAGGACGACTCGCTCGACGACGTCGGTGATGCCCAGGCGCTGCTCGAAGAACCGCCACGAGGTGTCGACGCTGACGCCGATGCTCATCAGGGCGACGAAGTAGAAGCCCTTGGCACCGGCGGGCTTGGACGGCTCCGCCGCAGGAGCTTCGGGAGCCTCGGGGGAGGGGGCCTCCGCCTTGTCGAGCTCCGCGATCAGTTCCGGCGTGAGCAGCGCGTGGCCGCCCGTGTCGGTCATGCCGTTGCGGGCGCGCCACTCGTTGACGATCACCCTGGCGTGGGAGCTGGTGGGTACGACCTGGCCCTGTTTGTGCAGCCAGCGTCGGACGTCCTCGACCGTGCCACCGCGCGGCATGTGCTCCAGCGCGTAGTGGATCTGGGCCTTCTTGGTCGTCAAACGGCCTAACTCGGCGCTGTGATCGGCCAGGGTGCCGATCTCGTCCGTGGTCACTCGTGCTCTCCGTCCTCATGTTGGGGGGCTAACAGGGGCACGCGGACGCGCCGGACCCTACCCGGCTACCGGGCGTGAACATCATCAGGTTTACGACGTTGACACTGTCACGGTTGCAGTGTCACTATTGCGGGGTGTGGACGCTCGACGAGTTGCTGGACCGCGTCTCCGCCGCGTTGTCGGCGGAGTACCCGGGCGCGCCCAACGGCCGCGTCCGGGACGTACCCGACCGGCGGGCCGTCCGCTGGTACGCGACGACGGGGCTGGTCGACAGACCTTCGGCGATGCGCGGCCGCACGGCGTTGTACGAGCGGCGCCACCTGCTCCAGCTGGTGGCGGTGAAGAGACTTCAGTCGCAGGGGAGGACGCTGGCCGACATCCAAGCCGAACTCGCGGGCGCCACCGACACGACGCTGGCGGCCCTCGCCCGCGTCCCGGAAGACCTGCTCGCGTCCGCTGACGCGGCACCGCCGGAGGCCGTTCGCCCGAGGTTCTGGGCCGAACCCGCCGCCGCACCGGCCCCGCCGCCCGCGCCCGCGGAGGCGTTCGCCCTCAACGGCGTCGCGCTCGGGGGAGGTGCCGTCGTCCTCGTGCCGGGGACGCCGACCGCCGCCGACCGCGCGGACATCGCTGCCGCCGCCCGGCCACTGCTCGACCTGCTCGCCGCCCGTGGCCTGCTCAACGAAAGGGAACAGTCATGACCTTGTCCGTCGCCCCGATGAAGGCCGGGGAAGCCGACCGCATCGGCCGGACGACCGAGGACGCGGGTGTCGGCGCGCTGCGCACCGAGCGTGGCAACCTGCCACTGGAGCACCTCGACGTGCGCGCTGCCGTCACCGGCCTGGTCGGCCGGGTGGTGGTGAAGGCCGGGTTCGTGAACACCCACGACACCGCGCTCGAAGCGACCTACGTGTTCCCGCTGCCGGACCGCGCCGCCGTCACCGGCATGAAGATGACGGCCGGCGACCGCACCGTGGCGGCCGACCTGCAGGAACGCGCCCAGGCCCGGCAGACGTACGACGACGCGATCGCGGCGGGCAAGCGAGCGTCCATCGTGGAGGAAGAACGACCTGACGTGTTCACCATGCGCGTGGGCAACATCCCCGCGGGTGAACGGGTGACGATCGAGCTGACGCTGGTGGGGCCGCTGGTGTTCGAGGACGGCGCGGCCACGTTCCGGTTCCCGCTGGTCGTGGCGCCCCGGTACGTGCCGGGCACGCCGCTGGAAGGGCCGTCGGTCGGCGACGGGCACGCCCAGGACACCGACCTGGTGCCGGACGCCTCGCGGATCACGCCGCCGGTGCTGCTGCCGGGCTTCCCGAACCCCGTGGAGCTGGGCATCGCCGTCGAGATCGATCCCGCCGGGCTGGAGCTCGGCGAGGTGCGGTCGAGCCTGCACACCGTGACCACCGAGGGCAGCACGGTCTCGATCGCGCCGGGGGAGAAGGTCGACCGCGACTTCGTGCTCCGCCTGGCGTACCAGGGGAACAGCTCGGCGGTCGTGTGCGTGCCCGACCTCGACGACAGCGGGGAGGGCACCTACCAGCTGACGGTCCTGCCGCCCGAGTCCGAGGCGCCGGTCCGCCCGCGTGACGTCGTGCTGCTGCTCGACCGCTCCGGCAGCATGTCGGGCTGGAAGATGGTCGCGGCCCGGCGTGCGGCGGCCCGCATCGTCGACACGCTGACCGCGGACGACACGTTCTCCGTGATCACCTTCGACGACCGGGTGGAACGGCCGGCCGAGCTCGGTTCGGGACTGGTCACGGCCACCGATCGCCACCGCTTCCGCGCCGTCGAGCACCTGGCGGCCGTGCGGGCGCGCGGCGGCACCGAGATGTACGAGCCGCTGCGGCAGGGCCTGAGCGCGCTGGCGGACGCCGGTTCGGGCCGCGACCCGGTGCTCGTGCTGGTCACGGACGGTCAGGTCGGCAACGAGGACCAGATGCTGCGCGACATCGCGCCGCTGATCAACCGGACGCGGATCCACGCCGTCGGCATCGACACGGCCGTCAACGCGGGCTTCCTCGGCAGGCTGGCCGCCGCCGGCGCGGGCCGCTGCGAACTGGTGGAGAGCGAGGACCGGCTGGACGAGGCGATGACGCACATCCAGCGGCGGATCGGCGCGCCGGTCGTCACCGACGTCGTCGTGTCGCCCGGTTCCGACCTGCCCCGGTTGCCCACGGCGATCTATCCGGGTGTGCCGCTGGTGGCGTTGGGCCGGTATCGCGGTGCGGTGCCGGAGTCCTACGTCGTGCGCGGCCGGACCCGGGACGGGGCGGACTGGCAGGAGACGGTGGCCGTGCACCAGCACACCTCGTCCGCCGTCCGTTCGCAGTGGGCCCGTGCCGCGCTGCGTGATCTGGAGGACCGGTACTCGGCGGGTGACCGGACGCTGGAGCCGTCGATCGTGCAGACCTCCTTGCGGTTCGGGGTGCTGTGCCGCTTCACCGCGTTCGTGGCGGTGGACGAGCGGGTGGTGTCCGACGGGACGGTGCACCGGGTGGTGCAGCCGGTCGAACAGCCCGCGGGCTGGGAACCTCAGGCACCCGGCGGGCTCGTCGCTGGAGGGGCGCGCGCGTTCGGCGGAGGAGCGCCCGCGTTCGCCGCCGCTCCCGCGCCGTTCGCCGCCGGGCCGGCCTCCTTCGACGCGATGATGCCGCCTCCGTCCGCGCCGCAGGCGATGCGCTCCCGTTCGGGCGCCCGCCCCGCGCCCAAACAGGCACCGATCGCCCCACCCGGATCGATGCCGGTGCCTCCCACCACCGACCCGGCTGACCTGCGCGAGGTCGTGACGCGGGAGATCGGGCGCCTGGAGCAGGACACGGCACTGCCGGCGTGGGAACGCCGCGACCTGCTCGCTGACCTGGCCAGCCGGCTCGGCATCCTCGTCGGCGGCCGCACCGGACCTGACTACGAGCCGCTGCGCGCTCTGTTCGCGGAGATCACGGCCGGTGGGGACGTCGACCGGTTGTGGGCGCGGACGCTGGAGGTGCTGCGGGAGTTCGTGGCGGGCAAGGCCGCCGAACCGGAGCGCCGCCGGAGGTTCTGGCGCTGAACGGACGATTGCCCGTGTGAGGGTTCTGCCGCAACGCTTTCCGTGTGAGTGCGTTCGGGGAGTGGACGACAGCCGAGGGCCTGCCCGCGTTCGAGTACCGGGCAGGCCCCCGGCCCTGGGACCCGATCATCGACCCGCCGTCGTCGCGCCACTGGGCGCACGTCGGCAACCGCCGGATCACCCTGGTGGCCGACAGCGACGGGCTGACCGGCCTGTGGGACGAGCACCTCGGTTGCCGGTGGATCACCGAACGGACCGGCGTCACCCGGTTCGGCGCGGTGGCCACGGACTCCGCCCCCGTGAAGCTGTTCGGCCCGAACTTCTTCCGCGTCGAGGCCGGCGGCGTCGAGCGCACGGTCCTCTGCCCGGAGGGGGAGGTGCCGTGGGTGCTGATCAGGGTCGAGGTGGTCAACCGCGGTGAGGACGTGCTGCGCGGGGAGTTGACCGAGGAGTGGGAGGTCCGGCCGCGCGAGGTGAACCTGGAGTTCGGCCCGTCGCGCGGGGAGGCGCCTCCGGACGCACCTGTGGTGGCGCTGGAGCACTTCGGTGGTGAACGAGCGGAGACGATCGCAGGGCTGCTGAAGGTGGGGATCGGGCTGGAGATTCCGCCAGGGCGACGCACGGTCGCGTGGTTCCGGTTCGGCCTGCCCGACGGCCCCGCCGACCCGGCGGCGGTCTACGCGGAAAGCCTGTCGGGCTTGAGAAGACGCCTCCCGAGCCCGGTCTCCTCGCGCGCACCGGAGGTGGCCGCGGAGATCCCGTGGCACACCGCTCTGCTCACCGGCGCGGCCTGCGCGGACGGTGTTCTCGGCGGCCACACCCTGAACCAGGGCTCCGCCTACTCCTTCCGCCACGGTTTCAACGGCGCCGCAAGGGATCCGCTGCAGCACGCGCTGCCGTTGGTGCACCTCGAACCGGACCTCTCGCTGTCGGTGCTGCGCAACACCTGTGCCTGGGGCAGCCCGGACGGCGACCTGCCGTACGCGCTCGACGGCCGCAAACAGCCGTGGACACAGCTCTTCCGCCCGTCCGACCAGAACCTGTGGGCGCTGTGGCTCGCCGCCGAGTACGCGGCCGTGACCGGAGACCTCGACGCGTTCGCCTCGCTCGTGCCCTACCATCCCAGCCACCAGGCCGATCCCGTTCCGCTCGCCGAGAACCTGCGGCGCCAGTTCAGGTTCTTCGTGGACGAGGTGGGTGTCGGAGAGCACGGTCACGTACGCATTTTGAACGCCGACTGGAACGACCTCGCGATCAGAGAGTCCGGAGTGGACCGTGAGTTGATGATCGAGCGGGGTGAGTCGGTCCTGAACTCCGCCATGGCCGCCTGGGTCCTCCCGTTCTACGCGGACCTCGCCGATCGCCTGGGCGACACCGCGACGGCGTCCGAGGCACGCTCCCGCGCCACCGACCTCCGCGCACTCGTGGCGGGGGAGTGGAACGGCCGCTGGTTCCGGCGCGCACACGGTCCCGGCGGCCACGTGGTCGGCGACCACGACCTGTGGCTGGAGGTGCAGCCGTGGGCGATCCTGTGCGGCGCCGCCACCCCGGACCAGGCCCGCGCGTTGCTGCGGACCATCGACGAGACCTGCCGAGCCGGCTCACCACTGGGTGCTCGCCACCGCTGGCCCGTCGCCGAGGGCACACAAGGCCAGGTGTGGTTCTCGGTCAACATGACCCTGATCTGGGCAGCCTCCTCGTACGACAAAGACCTCGCGTGGGACGAGTGGCGCCGCATGACCCTGCACGCGCACACGGCCGCCTATCCGGACGTGTGGCCGGGCACGCTCTCAGGCCCCGACTGCTACCTCGCCCCGGACAGCGACCGCCCCGGTGAAACGTGGGCGTTGCCGGACTTCGGCACCGCGATGCAGGCGTACCCCGTCGCCAACCTGCACAGCCATTCGCAGCCTCTGCTCGCCTACCTGCGGCTGCTCGGAGTACCTCGATTCGGTGAACCAGCGTGACGAACCACCGACTGGCGTGGTCCTGACCGGTACCCCGCACCAGTCGCTTGAGGAGTGCCCGTTGTCCAGTTGCAGCCACCGAGTCGTCCAGTTGCGCACGCCGATGTCCGAGGACGAGCGGCTGTCGCTCGTGGAGCAGACCGCGCTGTGCCACCCGGCCGTGCACAGCGTCGAGGTGTCGGCGGGCGACGGGATCTCCGCCGAGGTCGTGGTGTGGCGTGGGAGTTCGCCGCAGCGGACCGCCCACGACATCGCCGCGGCCCTGGACGCCGTGCTTGGAGAGAAGGCCGTGAACGTGTCGGTGGTGGCTGTCGCGTATGTGCGGCGTTCGACGGTACTGATGGCGATGTGCGACGCCTGACACCTCCATGTGGTTATCGTGCGGTGCGCCTTGGGGAAGGCGTGCACCGGTGACCACACCGCGGGGGGAATGCCATGAGATTCCGCTGGCGTCGCTGGACGCTGCGCCGGGTGACGTTGCCCGGGCGTGCACCAGGCCGGTGGGTCGTCGTGGCGTGCGGTCTGGGAGTGCTGGTGGTGGCGCTCGTCGGAGCCGCCGGGCCGTTCGAGCGGACCCGGGAGTTCCGCGAGGTCGCGGCGTGTGAGCAGGGCACCGGCGGGTGTTTCGACGCCGAGCGGTCCTCCATCGTCGCCCGGCGCACCTACACCACCACCTCTTCCCATACCGACGCCAACGGTTCCACGACCACGACCACGACGGTGCACCGCGAGATCACGTGGCAACGGGCCGACGGGTCGCGGCGCGCCCGTGACGTGCCGTTGGCCTTCTACACCGCCACGCAGGAAGGCCAGGAGGCCGTGTTGCAGCTCTGGCGCGGCGAGGTCGTGGGCGTGAAGGTGACGGGCGCGGCGGCGTGGTTCCTGCCGGAGAGCGGTTCCTCGCTGCGCTGGTGGTCCTACCTGGCCCACCTCGGGGTGGGCGTGCTGCTGTGGGGACTGCTGTTCGGGTGGTGGGACGGGCTCTTCATGCTCGCGTTCCGCTTGTTCTCCTGGATGTTCCTGAGCATCGTGCCGGTGGGTTACCTGACCCACGGGCTGGCGTACGGCTTCGTCACCGGTTCCGGCCTGGTGTCCGAGATCGCCACCGGCGCCGTCATGGCGCTGGTGGCGGGGTGGATGTTGATCGCCACGCTGAACGACTGATGAGCGGCTCTACCTCTGCGGCAGCAGGATCGCGGACGGCCGTTCGGCGTCGTGGAAGATCTCCACCTTGGTGGGCAACGGTTCCGTCGCGGTGTGCGGCGCAGAGCCGTCGCCCAGGTTCCGGGCGAACCGCGGGAACGCCCCGGCCGACACCTGCACCCGGATCCGGTGCCCGCGCCGGAACACGTGCGCGGTCGGCGACAGGTCGACGGTCACCTTCGTGACGCCGTCCGGCCGCACCTTCACCAGGTCGTCGCAGACGTTCAGGGACTTGCCGCGTCCGTCCACATCGCACAGACGGACGAACAGGTCGCAGGACGGGCGGTCCGCGCGCAGCCACACCTCGGCCGTGACCTCGCCGATCACCTCAACGTCGGTGTCCAGCACGTCCGACGTGAAGACCAGGACGTCGTCGCGTGCCTCCAGCTTGCGGTTGTCCACGGGTCCGGCGCCGCGGCTCTCCAACTTCGGCCCGCCCAGCGACGGCGTCGGGTCGGTGGGGTCGTAGGTGAACGACGACGTCGACGCCTGCGGGCTGGGCGTAGGACGGAGTTCGTCACCGGGCGCGAGATGCCAGCGCTGGTGCGGGTAACCGGTGGGTGGCCACTGCTCGAAGTCACGCCACTCGTCCACACCCATCACGAAAAGCCGCACCGGCGGTTTGCCCGGTGGTGTGGTGCCGCGCGCATGGGCGGCGGCCCAGCCGACGGTGTCGCCGAGCACCGCGGCCATCCCGCCGACGTGGCCGTGCCACCACGGCCCGACCGTCAGGTGCGCGTCGCGGCCGGCCGCCGCGAGCACCTGGTGGTCGCGGAGCTGGTCGGCGAGGAAGATGTCGAACCAGCCCGCGATCGAGCTGACCGGCACGGTCACGTCGCCGACGGACGGGGAGTGGTCCTCGTTCGCCCAGAACGGGTCGTCCTGGTCGTGGTGCAGGCATTCCTGGTAGAACGGCCACTGCCGGCCGAGCGCTGCGGTGTCGGCGTCGACCAGCGGCAACGTGCTCATGGCCGCTTGGACGCGCTTGCGTCCGATGCCGAGCAACGCGCGCCAGATCCCGCCGGGCCGTTCCTGCGTAGCCGTGCTCACCGACCAGCCGAGCAGCGTCTCCATCTCGAAGCGGCCCGGCCGCAGGAACGCCAGTGCCAGCCGCGACGACGTCACGTGCGGCACCATCGCCTTGACCCGCACGGGAGCCTCCGCCGCGATGGCCCACTGGGTGTAGCCGAGGTAGCTGCTGCCGGTCAGCAGCACGTCGCCGCCCCACGGCTGCCCGGCGAGCCAGTGCAGGACCGAGAGGCCGTCCTCGCGTTCGTGCCGCATCGCGCGGAAGTCGCCGTCCGAGCCGAACGTGCCCCGGCAGCTGACCGTCAGCACGTGCAGGCCCCGCTCGGCGAGTGCCCGCCCGTACAACCAGTCCAGCGGTCCCCGGCGTCCGTACGGCGTGCGGATCACGGCCGTGGGCCCGGTACCGCCGGCCGGCGCCCAGTGGTTCGCCAGCAGCGTCTGCCCGTCGTGGGTGGGGATCCGCAGGTCCCGTTCCACGGTCACGTCACGCGAGATGGCGGGAGGAAGCTTCAGCAGCCGTTGCCCGAGCAGGCCGGCCGCCCTGCCGACGAGGTCGAACCGAGGTCGTGTGCCCACGGTGATCTTTCCTATCAGGACGGAGGCACCGTGTCGATCAGCCGCTCCGCAGCTGGTCGCGGCGGCGGGTGAGGTGCGCGATCTCGGCGGTGTTGCCCGCCAGCTCGATGGCCCTGTCGTAGGCCGCGCGCGACTCCTGGCTGCGGCCCAGCCGACGCAGCAGGTCGGCTCGGGTGGCGTGGTGGGCGTGGTACCCGTCGAGTCTGTCGCCGAGCCGGTCGACGGTCGCCAGAGCCACTTCCGGGCCGTCGAGCTCGGCGACCGCCACGGCCCGGTTCAGCGCGACGATCGGGGACGGGTCGAGGCGGACGAGCTGGTCGTAGAGCGCCAGAACCTGCGACCAGTCCGTGTCGCGCATGTCGCGGGCGGACGTGTGCACGGCGTTGATCGCGGCCAGCACCTGGTAGCGGCCCGGAGCCACCCCGGAGGCGAGGCGTTCGCGCACCAGCCCGTGCCCCTCGGCGATCAACGCCTGGTCCCAGGCGCCGCGGTCCTGCTCGTCGAGGGCGACGAGTTCGCCGCCGGACACCCGTGCCGCCCGCCGCGCCTCGGTGAGGAGCATGAGCGCCAGCAACCCGGCCACCTCGCCGTCGCCGGGCAGCAGGACGCGGATCAGCCGCGTGAGCCGGATCGCCTCGGCGGTCAGGTCGTGCCGCAGGGGACCGGCGCCGGGCCCGGTGGCCAGGTAACCCTCGTTGAACACGAGGAACAGCGTGGTGAGCACACCGGAGACGCGGGCGGGGAGGTCCTCGGCCGACGGCACGCGGTAGGGGATGCCCGCCGACTTGATCTTGGCCTTCGCGCGGGTGATCCGCTGCCCCACGGCACTCTCGGCCACGAGCAGGGCGTTGGCGATCTCGGGCACGGTCAGTCCGCCGACCATCCGCAGCGTCAGCGCCACGCGCGACTCCATCGCGAGTGCCGGGTGGCAACAGGTGAAGATCAGCCGGAGCCGGTCGTCGTCGATGACGCCCACGGGCTCGTGCGGGGTGTCGTCGTGCACCTTCCGAGCCTCCTCGTGCTTGCCGTCGCGCTTGCTCTCGCGCCGGATCCGGTCGATGGCCCTGCGGTTGGCGGTGGTGGTGAGCCAGGCACCGGGGTTGGCCGGCACCCCGTCGGCGGGCCAGCGTTCGACGGCGGTCGCGAACGCCTCGGCGGCCGCCTCCTCCGCGACGTCGAGATCGCCGAAGCGCTTGGTCAGGGAGGCGACCACCCGCGCCCACTCCTCGCGGTGGGCCCGGACGACCGCTTGCTCGGCGTCGCTCATCGGAACGGCCGCACCTCGATCTTGCGGTCGCACACCTTCGACGCCTCGGCGGCGAGCTTCAGCGCCACGTCCAGGTCGGGGGCCTCCCACACCCAGACGCCGGCGAGGTACTCCTTCGACTCCACGAACGGCCCGTCGCTGAACACGGCCTGCTCGCCCCGGTTGTCGACCACGGTGGCCGCGTCAGTGTCCGCGAGTCCGCCCGCGAAGACCCAGTAGCCACCGGCGATCAGTCGTTCGTTGAACTCGCTGATGGCGGGCAGCCTGTCCGTGCTGCCGGGGTTGTCCTTGTCGTCCACGACGGAAACCAGGTAGCGCATCGGAAGATCCTCTCCTGCGTGGCGGGTCAGTTCGGCCAGTACCGGGGGCGTCCGGCGGTCCGGTAGACCTGGATCGCCACGCCGTTCGTGTCGGCGCGCGACTCGAGCAGGTCGAGTGCGAGGTCCGGGCCGTTCTCCGGGAACAGCCGCGTTCCCTGGCCGACGACCACCGGGACCACGATCAGCGTCAGCTCGTCGACCAGGTCGTTCGCCAGCAGCCACCGGATCAGGGTGCCACTGCCGTGCACCTGGAGCTCACCGCCGGGCTTGGCCTTGAGATCCGCGACGGCGCCCACGAGGTCGCCGGACAACACGGTGGTACCAGTCCAGCGCGGATCGGCGAGCGTCGTCGAGGCCACGTACCTGGGCCGGGCGTTCAACGCTCGCAGCACGGGCTCCGAGCCGGGGACGTCGGCCTCCGTGAACGTTCCCCACGAGCCGGCGAACAGGTCGTAGGTCCGCCGTCCGAACAGGAACGCGTCAGCGCGCTGGTAGGTCTCGTTGATGAACGCCCTGGTACCGGCGTCCCCCTTGCCACGCGCCCAGCCACCGCGCTCGAACCCGTTGCGGCGGTCCTCCTCGGACGCGCCTCCGTTGCCCTGCACCACCCCGTCGAGGGTGATCTGGGTGACGGTCGTCAGCTTCATGGTCGAGAGTCCTTCGCTTCGGTGCCGCCTCTCTTTCGGGCGGCCTCACCCCTGCTACGAACACCACGACCCCGATCCGACATCGCCCCCAGAACTTTTTTCGAGGAACTTTCCGGCGAAATCCGCCCGGCGGACCCAGACCGTCAAAAATTGTCGGTGCTCGCCGCTAACGTCCCTTCTGCACCGCCGGACCGGCGGATCGACTCGCTCGGGGGCAAGGAGAGGAATCGTTGTCAGACTGGGAAAGCGCGAGCACGGCGCGGGTGTTGCCACCCGCTCGCCCGCGCAAGCTCGCCAAGGTGCCGTTCGTGGAACTGGCGGACGGGCGGCTGCAGGGTGTGGTGTCCAGTGGGTCGGACATCGAGAGGGTGTACGTCTCGTCGGTTGCCGCGGGCAGCTACGAGTTCGCCTGCAGCACCAACAACAACCGGCCGTGCGGCGGCGCGCGGGGGTCGTTCTGCAACCACATCTTCGCCCTGATCACCGAGGCGGTGCTGCAGTACGGGGCGGAGCGGGTGGCGCGGTACCTGCGAGTCGAGGGCGCTGACGTGGACGCGCAGGTCATCCACTCGGTCATGACGGGGACGCGGCCGTCGCAGGCGGACAGTGCCGCCGCGGCACAGGTGTTCAGCCGCTTCCTGCGTCATCTGGCCTATGTGGAGCTTCCTCCGACGACGGCACCGGTGCCGGAGCTGCAGTGGTTCCCGCCGACCGGGGCGGTGGTGTGATGCGCGCCGATCTGCTGGCCGATCCCGTCGACGGGATCGACGAGGTGCTGGCGGCCGTCGCCGGTGCCGACCAGGCGTTGACCGCGGGGCTGCTGCGGCCGCAACCCGCCCAGGCCGCCGGGCTGGTGGCGCTGGCCGACGCGATGGCGGCGTCCCCGCTCGGGCCCAGGGTGGCGGAGGCCGCGGAGAAGGCGGCGGCCGGTGCCGCGGGGGAGGAGCACTTCCTTTCCCTTGCGGCGGCCCGGATCGCGTTGTTCGGTTCGGTGCACGACGCGCTGGTGGAGCGGATCGAGCAGGCGACCGGACGTGCCCACGCGGGCCCGAGCGACCCGGTGCCGGGAGGTGGCCAGACCGAGAACCTGTTGCTGGCCGCGCGGTCCTGGCTGGCCGACCTCGCCAGAGCCGGGTGGCAGGGCATCGACCACGATCTGGTCTCCGGCGCCGCGCCGGTGGTCTCCGCGCTGCTGCCGGAGCCTCGCCTGCGCAGGCTGGCCGCGTTGCTCGACGGGTTCGCGGCCGAGCTGGCGGCCTCGTGTCCCGGCTCCGCGCTGGAGCGGATTCCGGTGCGGCGCTGGGGAGATCTGTGGTCACGCGCTCTGCTGCTGACGCTGCCGGGCGTGATGGACGCGCCCACGAGCACGGTGACCGGCCGGTTGCTGCCGCTGGGCGTCGACCTGCACGAGCACGCGACCGCCGCGCAGGCCCAGGTGCACGCCGTGTTCGAACCGGCCGGCGGCGGCGCGCCCCGGTTGGTGCGCGCCAGCGTGTCCGCGCCGAAGCCGGACACGATCATCGGGGCCGGCATCTGGCAGTTGCTGCGCCCGCACCTGTCGTTGCTGGCGGCCGTCAGCGAGGGCAGGTCCATGGACCTCACCGACATGCCGATCACCGCCGAGGGCGACCTGCTGTGGCGCGCCGAGCACGCGAAGCCCGGCGCCCCCGCTGATCCGTTCGTCACCGCGCGGGTAGCCCTGCCTGCCGCGACCGCGTCGCCGACGGCACCGCTCGACCGGCATCCCGCCCGCATCGCCGTGCCCGTGTTCCTGGAGGGCTACACCGCCGAGCAGACCGACGAGGCGCTGACGTTCTCGTTCGCCGGGCAGCCCGTCGCCGTGGACACCGACCGGGTCCCGGCCGCGGGGCCGCTCACCCCGGAGGCGGTGGCGGCGTCGACCGCGTGCATCGGCCTGCTGCGGTGGGACGCGGGCACGTTCCGCGTCCAGCCGCTCGCCGTCGAGACCACCGCGCGCAAGAAGACCGTGGCGGTGCACGCCGGCGCGTGGGCCGGTGGCGCGGCGGACAAGGCCGGGGTGAAGGCGGAGAAGGCCGCGACCGACGCGGCGACCGTGCTCCGCGAGCGCGCCGGAAGGTTGTTGCGCAAATGACCGACGCACAGGAGAACCGCCGGCAGGTCCTCTACTGGCGGTTGCTGTCTCGGCTGTTCGACCACGAGGAGCAGTCCACTCTGGAGTCCGCGAGCCTGGCCGTGCTGCAGGACATCGGCCTGCCGCCCGCGCTGCTCGACCAGCAGGCGGGTGTCGACTCGATCGTGCAGCGCCACCCGGAGCTCGCCGCCGAGTTCGACGGCGTGATGGTCCCCGAGGCGGGGGACGAGCGCGATCGGGAGGCCGAGGTGCGGCGGGCCGCGCTGGTGTCGAAGGTGCTGCTCAACGTCTTCAGCACCGGCTCCGGCCCCGTCACGGCCGGGCAGCTGTCCCGGTGGCAGGCCGACGCGGGCTGGCTGGAACGCGCGCTGGGCTGTCAGCCGGGCCAGCTGCGCGGCGGCGGCCCGCAGGCGGGCCGGACCGGCACCGGGACTGGGTCCGGCACTCCGGACCTGAGCACCCTGATCCCGCAGATCGGTCCCGAACTCGGTGCCATGGAAGCGGATCTGGTCAAGCGCATGCGCCTGCGCGAGGTGCTCGCGGACCCGGCGCTCGCCGCCCAGCTCACGCCGAGCATGTCGCTGATCGAGCAGTTGCTGCGCGACAAGGACAACCTGTCCGGGGTGGCGCTCGCCAACGCCAAGTCGCTGATCCGCCGGTACGTGGACGAGGTGGCCGAGGTGCTGCGGACCGAGGTCGAGAAGGCCTCGGCGGGCACGCTCGACCGGTCGGTGCCGCCCAAGCGGGTCTTCCGCAACCTCGACCTCGACCGCACGATCTGGAAGAACCTGACGAACTGGAGCCCGGAGGAGGAGCGGCTCTACGTCGACCGCCTCTACTACCGGCAGACCGCGCGGAAGACCACGCCGCAGCGGCTGATCGCGGTGGTCGACCAGTCCGGTTCCATGGTCGACTCGATGGTCAACTGCGCGATCCTGGCGTCCATCTTCGCCGGGCTGCCCAAGGTCGACGTGCACCTGATCGCCTACGACACGCAGGCGCTGGACCTCACTCCGTGGGTGGGCGACCCGTTCGAGACGTTGTTGCGCACCAAGCTCGGCGGCGGCAACGACGGCATGGTCGCGATGGCGCTGGCCCAGGCGAAGATCGCCGAGCCGGCGAACACGGTGGTCGTGTGGATCTCCGACTTCTACGAGACCCGCGTCGAGCAGCTCTTCGACTGCATGGCGGCGATCCACCGCTCCGGGGCCAAGTTCATCCCGGTCGGCTCGGTCACGAGCTCGGGCCGCGGCAGCGTGAACCCGTGGTTCCGCGAGCGGTTCAAGGACCTGGGCACACCGGTGGTCTCCGGCCACGTCCGCAAGCTCGTCCACGAGCTCAAGACCTTCCTCACCTCCTGACCTCCTTCTTCCGCTCGAAAGGCACCACGAGACCATGTCCGACCTGTTGCGCGCCCCCGCCGAGCTCAAGTACGCCGAGGAACTCGACTGGCTGGAGTCGGTCGACGACAACCCCAAGCCGTTCTCCTGGCGGTTGTCGCCGAAGATGATCCGCCTGTTCGTCCTGGGCGCCGAGCGGTCCGACGGCCTGGAGCGGGAGATCGCGCAGAAGTGGTTCGGCGACCGCGGCATCGTCGAGCGGGCCATCGTCACGCTCGCGTCCGACCGCGGCCTGCTGCTCATCGGCGACCCCGGTACCGGCAAGAGCTGGCTCGCCGAGTTGCTGGCCGCCGCGATCTCCCGCAACTCCACCCAGGTGGTGCAGGGCACCGCCGGCACCACCGAGGACCACATCAAGTACTCGTGGAACGTGTCGATGGTGATCGCGAAGGGCCAGTCCCGCCAGTCGATGATCCCGTCGCCGATCATGAACGCGATGGAGTCCGGCACCATCGGCCGGTTCGAGGAGCTGACCCGCTCGACCAGCGACGTCCAGGACGCGCTGATCTCCATCCTGTCCGAGAAGTACATCTCCGTGCCGGAGCTCGACACCGACAACATCGTGTTCGCCAAGCCCGGTTTCTCGGTGATCGCCACCGCGAACAGCCGTGACCGGGGCGTCAACGACCTGTCGTCGGCGCTGAAGCGGCGCTTCAACTTCGTGCGCATCCCGGTGGTGACGAACAAGAAGAGCGAGGCCGAGATCGTCCGGTTCCGCACCGAGGAACTGCTGCGCCGCCACCAGATCGAGCTGGACGTGCCGCCGACCCTGCTGGACGTGCTGCTGCGCAGCTTCGCCGACCTGCGCGCCGCCTCGGCCGCCGCGGGCAGCGACGACGAGAAGCTGGAGTCCGCGCTCTCCACCGCCGAACAGATCGGCGTGCTGGAGGACGCCATCCTGCACAGCAACTTCTTCGGCAACCAGGCGCTGACCGCGCGCACGCTCGGTTCGTCGCTGGTGGGGTCGCTGTCGCGGCGGGCGCCCGAGGACCTGGCGATCATGAACAAGTACCTGCACGGCGTGGTCGAGCCGCGCGGCAAGGACGAGGGCGGGGAATGGCCGGAGTTCCTCGCCGGCGGCCGTGACACGATCGCCACCCTCTCGTGAGCTTCGAGTCGCTGCGCACGCAGCTCAACGAGGCGGCGGCGACGTTCGCCGACGGACCCGGTGCCCTGGAAGGCATCCTGCTCGGCATGGTCGACGACGTCGACCGGGCGGTCTCCGAGCCGCTCGAGATCTTCCCGGTCTGCCACCACTCGCCGTCGTCCGCGGTGGCGATGGCCCGCCGGCTGCGGGACAAGCAGCCGAAGGTGATCTACCTGGAGCTGTGCGAGGACATGGCACCGCTGCTCACCGAGCTGCGCAACTGCCGTCTTCCCGTGGCGGTGCAGGCGTTCTCGAGCGAGGTCGACGGGTTCCCGGCCGAGTGGGCGCCGCTGTCGGTGGTCGCGCCGATCACCGAGGCGTCCGCGGAGTACCAGGCGATCGCCTACGCGCTGGACACCCCGGGGGTCGAACTGGTCCTGGTGGACCGCTCGTCGGACCACGTGTTCCAGTGGCAGCCGCCGGAGACGAAGCAGGCCGACGAGGACGCGCTGCACGGCGACGCGGTCGGTGTGGAGATCGGCGACCTGCGGCCGCGCTTCGCCGAACTGGAGGAGCACCTGCTGCACCACGGCAAGGTGCGGCACTGGTCGGAGTGGTGGCACCAGTACGTCGAGCTCCCGCTCGGCGACAGCGACCACGACACGTACCGCCAGGTCATGTTCCTGATCGGCAGCCTGTTCCGGCGGCTGGCCCCCGGTGATCCGCACCGGGTGCGGGTCGACGAGGACCGCGAGCGGTACATGTGGACCCGGATGCGCGAGCACCTGGCCGTCACCGGGGCGGACCCGGCGGACTGCCTGTACGTCTGCGGCGCCTTCCACGCGGCCAGCCGGGTGGCGGAGTTCGGCGTCGACGGCGGCGACGGCTTCGTGATCAGCCCGCGCAGCGCGACGAAGTGGCAGCACGGCCTCATCCCGTCGAGCCACGCGGCGATCGAGGCGCAGTTCGGCCTGGCGGCGGGCTCGGTGTCCATCGCGGCGACCGAGTGGACGAAGAACCTGCGGCGGACCAAGGTGAAGCCGTTCCAGCTGGCGGGCCAGGCGGGTGGGAAGAAGGCCCGCAAACCCGCCGCGCTGCCCGCTCCCGCCGACGAGGTGGCCACGGCCGACCAGCTCTCCGGTTTCCTGCAACGCCCGCCGGTGCTCGACCGGCTGGACGAGGCCGAGTTGCTGGACTGGTCCGTGGAGATCGTGCGGGCGGCCCGCCGCAACGGCTACCTGGCCTCCACCGCCGACGCGATCGCGGTCTTCGAGACCTCGATCCTGCTGGCGGGCATGCGCGACCGGGCGAGGCCGACCCCGTACGACTTCCAGGACGCCGCGGTCACGTGCATCGAGAAGGACGTGGTCCCCGGCCGCCGGGACGTCCGGCGCCTGGTCGAGATCATGATGGGCGGCGACCGCATCGGGCAGGTCGGTTACGACGCGCTGCCGCCACTGGCCCGCGACGTGCACGACCGCCTCGTCCCGTTGGACCTCAAACTCCAGCAACGAGGTGTGCAGCGTGCGTTGCTCGACATCACCTCGCGGCCGGAGCTCGAACCCTGCTCGAACCTGCTGTGGATGCTGCGCTACCTGATGCCGCCCGGCGCGGCCCGTCCGATCATGGGCGAGCGGAAGCTCGGTGAACGCCCGATCCAGGAGTCCTGGGACCTGGCGCTCGGCACGCACCAGCGGTCCCTGATCGAACTGGGCTACGAGGGCGTCAGCGTCGAACAGGTGGTGGAACAACGCCTGCGCCGCAGCGCCTACGCCCCGCAGGCCACCACCGCGAGCGTCCTCGAAGCCGTCGAGGACGCCATCCGCTACCTGCACAGCCCACGCCTGGCGGGCGAACTCGGCACCCGAGCGCTGGCGGTGCTGGCCGGCGAACGCACGGTGGACGGCGCCCCGGAGGTCCTGCGCCGCTCCCGCCGCCTGCTCGCCTACTACCGCACGAACGAGCCCGTGCTGCCGCAGTGGATCGAGTCCTTCGTCCGCACCGGCTACGCGCACTACTGCACCCTGCTGCCGACGGCGTTCACCGACGACGAGGCGGGCGTGGACCAGGTGGCCGCCATGCTCGGCTTCCTGTTCAGCATGGAGTCCCTGGCCCTGTCCCTGGGCTGCGACCGCACCCAGCTGGAACTGGCGGTGACCCAGTCCCACCCGGAGGAACCGTCGAAGGTGGCGCTGCTGTGGGCCGCCCAGGTCCACCTGGGCACCCTGTCCCGCTCCGAGCTGCGCACGAGATGCGACGATCTGCTGGGCAACCCGCTGTCCCTGCCCAGCTACCCGCGCTACCTCAGCGGCTTCGTGCACGCCCTCGACCCGGTGCCGAGCCTGGTGGACTTCGTGGTGGAGACGATGTCCAACGCCTTCGCCCACCTACCGGACGCACTGCTGCTGCCATGGCTGCCCACCCTGATCAGCACCCTGCGCTCACGCGGCGCACAGTTCGTCCCGCTGCTCGTCCGCGAAGCGGGCAGGGTGTTCCCCGGCAGGCTCCCGGCACTGGACGAGTGGGTCCCACCGTGGCTAGCCCAGCCCGCACCCGTCGTGGTGCGCGCGAGCACCGGCAAGGGCCTGGCACTGCTGAGCTCCCACCCCGCGACCTGTGACGCGGTGGCGGACCTGCTGGGCTGTGAGGGTTCGTGGCAGGCCGCACCAGGCGGGGTGGCGCTGCTGGACCGCCACCCGGACACCGCGGTGGCACTGGAGGCGCTGCTGGCCACCTGAGCCGTTCGATCGCCGCGTGCGCGGGCGCGGACTCGGTGGGAGCGTTGACGTAGAACGCGATCTCGCCGGCCGCCCACCCCCCGCTCATCCCACTCGCGCCGCCGCGGCGACGAGCGGGGTGGGCGGGCTTTCTCGTTGTGCCGCGGCGACGAGCGGGGTGAGCAGGCTTCTCGTTGTGCCGCAGGAGACCCGAACACTGGGTGCTCCGCAGGGGGTCTGCTGGGCGTCGATGTTGTCCTGGACAAGAACCGGTCGTTCCGTTGACCGGACCGCTCCGAGGTCAAGACCATGAGAGCGTTCCCATGGATGCGGGGAGTGTGGTCGGCGTGCTGAACCTCGTGGTGGCCTTCCTGATGCTGGTGGCGCCGATCTCCCTGCCGCACAGCGCTCCGCCGCCCGAGGGCCCTCCACACGTGGGCCCGCCTGGCAGTGCGCAGCCCGCCGGCAGTGCGCCGCTCAGCAGCCCGCTGCTCGCTAGTCCGCCGCTCGCTAGTCCGCTGCTCGTCAGTTCGGCTAGCGCCGCACCACCCGGCAGCCCTCCGTCCGCCGACCCGGCTAGCGCCGCACCACCCGGCAGCCCTCCGCCCGCCGACCCGGCCAGCGCCGCACCGCCCGGCAGCCCTCCGTCCACCAGTTCGGCTGGCACCGCGCCGCCGGTCAGCCCTCCGCCCGCCAGCCAGGCCATCACCGCACCACCCAGCGGCCCTCCATCAACCAACCTGCTCCCGTCCAGCAACCCGTCGGCCGCCGCAGCGGCAGCAGTGTGCGTGTTGTCCTGCGACACCCTCGACCCGTCGAAGGCCGCGCAGGAAACCTTCCCAATCCCGGACAAACACCTCAACGGCCGACGCCTGTCCCTGCACGTGTCGGACAACGACGGCATGGCGTGGGCAAGCATCGACAACGGCGTAACCGGCGACTCGGTCTGGCTGGACCGTTCCTGGGACGGGGGCGCGAGCTGGGAAGGCCTGCTGGGCAGGGCGAGCATCCCGGGAACGTGGACGGGCACGAGGACGCTGATGTACAACGTCACCGACCCCGGCCACCACCGGCGCGGCATCATTCGCACGTGTGGGGACGCCGCCGCGGTGACCTGCACCGAGTGGATCTATCCGACGGTGTGCGACGTGCTGTGCGACCGGACGAACGCCGGGCAGGCGAACGGTGATCTGCAGCCGGTGCCGCCGACGACGTTGTTCGGCCGGGTGATCAGGTTGCACACGGACGCGAACGCGATGGCGTGGGCGAGCATCGAGGCGGGTGGGGCGGGCGACGAGGTGTGGCTCGACCGGTCCTGGGACGGCGGTGTCAGCTGGCCGGGCGGGTCGTCGCTCGGCCGGACCGCGACTCCGACCGGCGCGGGTTCGACGCGCACCACCATGTTCGCCACCAGGGATCCGCGTGGCCGGCACTTCGGCGGGGCGGTGCGGGCGTGCGGCAGGGAGGCGGCGCACCAGGAAGGCAGTTGCACGGCGTGGGCGCGGCCGGTGCCTACCAGGACGCGTGCCGCCGCCGACGCGCTCCTGTACTCCTACGACCCCGCCTCCGCCTGGTGGCCGGCGAGTTGGTGGAACTCGGCGACGACGCTCTCCGCCGTGATGGACTCCGGGATCCGCGACTACGACTGGGTTGTCGCGCGCACTTTCGACGTGAACCGGGGTGCCTTCGCGGCGGGTCAGCGTGGCACGGATCCGATCGAGGGCGATTTCATCACCCGTTCGATCGACGACAGCGCGTGGTGGGGGCTCACCTGGATCGCCGCCTACGACCACACCGGCGACCAGCGCTACCTCGCCATGGCCACCACGATCGCGGCGTACGTGCACCAGTACTGGGACACCCGCACGTGCGGTGGCGGTGTTTGGTGGGACCGGGAACGCACCTACAAGAACGCCGTCACGAACGGCCAGTACCTGCGGCTGACCGCGGCCGTCCACCGGCGCACACCCGGTGATTCCGTGTGGTTGCAGCGCGCCCGCGCAGCGGCGGACTGGTACCTCGGCAGCGGGCTGATCAGTTCACAGGGTCTCGTCAACGACGGGCTGACGGGCGACTGCCGCAACAACGGCCAGACGGTGTGGACCTACAACCAGGGGCTGGGAGTCGGTGGGTTCGTCGAGGTGTGGCGGGCGACCGGCGACACCAGATATCTCGACACCGCACGGCGTCTGGCGGACTCGGCCATCGCGAGCCCGGTGCTCACGCGCGGCGGTGTGCTCACCGAGTCGTGTGATGTCGGCTCGAACTCCTGCGACGACAACCAGAAGCAGTTCAAGGGCATCTTCCTGCGCTACCTGAACGACCTGGCGAGGGCCACGAACTCCGCCGCCTACCAGCAGTACGCGCGCCGGCAGGCGGACTCGGTGTGGGCCTCGGACCGCGACGCGCTGAACCGGATCGGCCAGCGCTGGGCCGGTGGCAGCCCGAACCAGCTGGACTGGCGCACCCAGGCGAGCGGCCTCAACGCGGTCCTCGGGAGCTAGGGTCTGTCCTTGGGTGGCGCCGTCGAGTTGCGGGTCACCAGGCGCACGTCCAGCACGAGGTGGCCGGCGGGCCGGTCGCCGCCGTCGACGAGGGTGAGCAGGCGGTCGACGGCGTGGGTGGCCTTGCCGACGATGTCCTGTGCGATGGTCGTCAGCTTGGGCGTGATGTAGGCGCTGATGTCGAGGTCGTCGAAGCCGACCACGGACACCCTGTCCGGGACGCCGACCCCGGCCTCCCGCAGGCCCTCGATGAGGCCGATCGCCAGGATGTCCGCGGTGGCGAACACCGCGGTCGCGTCGGGGTGGGTGTCGAGCAGGCGCCTGCCCAGCTCGACGCCGTTCTCGTGCGTGGTGTTGAGAGTCTCGACAGGACAGTCCGCAAAGGACACGCCGGACTCTTCGAACGCCTGGCGGAAGCCCAGGAACCGTTCGTGCACGACACCGACGTCGGTGAACGACGGGCCGGCGAAGACGATTCCGCGGTGCCCCAAGGACAACAGGTGCGAAGCGGCCAGGCGGGCGCCGGTGAAGTCGTCGGAACGCACGCCCGTGGTCAGCGGGTTGTCCGAGTAGCTGTCGATCGCGAGCACCGGGGTGGCGCCGGTGACCTGGCGGCGCAGGTCCGCGATCTCCTCGTCCAGGAAGCCCAGCAGCACCGCGCCGTCGAGGCTCCACGAGCGCAGCGCCTCGCCGATCTCGGACGTGTCGGAGACGCCGCGCAGCAGCAGGTGGTAGCCGCGTTTGCGGAGCCTGCGCTCTATCTGGCCGATGATCGCGATGTTGTGCGGGCTGATCGCGAGGCTGTCCTCGCTGGCCGCGGGCACGAGCAGGCCGATCAGGCGGGACTGGTTGGCGGCGAGGCTGCGGGCCGACGCGCTGGGCACGTAGCCGCGTTCGTCGATGATCCGGCGCACCCGTTCGATGGTCTCGGTCGAGACCCGCGCGCTCTTGCCGTTGATCACGTTCGACACGGTCATCACGCTGACGCCCGCCGCCTCCGCGATGTCCTTCAATGTGACCCGCAAGAGCGCCCCTCCGATTTCCGCCGTTGACACCCACCGTGCCGCAGGCTAGCTTTCCACACCACGCAGATATAGCGCTATACCTACTCTGATCAGCGATGATCGGCACGCTGCTGCGCGCCTGGACTCGAATGAGGGGAATCGCACCGTGACGACGGACAAGCCGTACGCGCCCTGGTGGCGCAGCGCGGTGATCTATCAGATCTACCCGCGCAGCTTCGCCGACGCGAACGGCGACGGGGTCGGCGACCTCGCCGGCGTGCGGTCGCGCCTCGGCCACCTGCGCGACCTGGGTGTCGACGCCATCTGGTTCACGCCCTGGTACCTCTCGCCGATGGCCGACGGCGGTTACGACGTCGCCGACTACCGCGCCATCGACCCGGCGTTCGGCACGATGGCCGACGCCGAAGCCCTCATCGCCGACGCCGCCGCGCTGGGCATCCGCACGATCGTCGACGTGGTGCCCAACCACGTCTCCAGCGACCACGTCTGGTTCCAGGCCGCGCTCGAAGCAGGCCCCGGATCGCCTGAGCGCGAACGGTTCTGGTTCCGCGAGGGCAGGGGGGAACTGCCCCCGACGAACTGGCGGTCGAGTTTCGCGGGCGGCACCTGGACCCGCGTCACCGAGGCCGACGGCCGGCCCGGCCAGTGGTACCTGCACCTGTTCGCGCCCGAGCAGCCCGACCTCAACTGGAACCACCCCGACGTGCGGCGTGAGCACGAGGACGTGCTGCGGTTCTGGTTCGACCGCGGGGTGGCGGGCATCCGCGTCGACTCGGCCTCCATGCCGGTCAAGGACCCCGCGCTGCCCGAGGTGCCGGAGACCTACGCCGCCGGCGAGCACCCGTTCATCGACCGCGACGAGCTGCACGACATCTACCGCGGCTGGCGTGCCGTCGCGGACTCCTACGCCGAACCGCGGGTGCTGGTCGGCGAGGTGTGGCTGGACGACCAGAAGCGGTTCGCCCGCTACCTGCGTGCCGACGAGATGCACTCGGCGTTCAACTTCGACTTCATGGGACGCCCTTGGGACGCCAAGGAACTGCGCGAGTCCATCGTGTCCACTTTGGACGCGCACGCCCCGGTAGGAGCGCCCGCGACCTGGGTGCTGTCCAACCACGACGTGACCCGCCCGGTGACGCGGTACGGCCGCGCCGAGACGTCGTTCGCCTTCCTGGCCAAGCGTTTCGGTGAACCCACCGACCTCCGGCTGGGCGAACGGCGAGCACGCGCGGCCGCCCTGCTGACGGCGGCACTGCCCGGCACGCTCTACCTCTACCAGGGTGACGAGCTCGGCCTGCCCGAGGTCGAGGACCTGCCACTGGAGGTGCTGCAGGACCCGATGCACTTCCGCTCGGACGGCGTCGACCCCGGTCGCGACGGCTGCCGCGTCCCGTTGCCGTGGACCACAACGGGTGCCTCGCACGGCTTCGGGCCCGAGGACGGCGAGCCGACCTGGTTGCCGCAACCCGAAGGGTGGGGGAGCCGGTCGGTCGAGGCGCAGCACGACGACCCGGCGTCGATGCTCGAGCTGTACCGGTCCGTGCTCGCACGGCGCCGCACCGAACCGGGCCTGCGCGGCGAGTCCTTCGACTGGGTGGACCTGGGCCCGGACGCGATCGCCTTCCGCCGCGACGACGTGGTGTGCGTGGTCAACTTCGGCCCCGACCCGCTCCCGCTGCCTCCGCACCACGAGGTACTGCTGACCAGCGCCCCGCTCGACGGGACCCGCCTGCCCACCGACGCCGCCGCGTGGCTGCGCGCGTAGTTCCCCTGGAGAGACGATGAAGTCCCACCGCTCAACACTCGCCGCCGCTCTCGTCCTGCCCCTGCTGATCACCGCCTGCGGCTCCAGCCCCGACGACGAGCTCAACGCCGACGGCAAGGTCGTCCTGACCGTCGCCATGGACGCCGGACTGGAGAGCAAGGCGATCGAGGCGTTCAACGCCCGCGTCGCCCAGTTCGAGCAGGCCAACCCCGACATCGACGTCAAGCCGCAGGAGTACACCTGGACGGCGGCCACGTTCACCGCGCAACTGGCGGGCGGCACGGCACCGGACGTGCTGACCGTGCCGTTCACCGACGGTCGTGGGCTCATCGAGCGCAAGCAGATCGCCGACATCAGTTCCCGCGTCGGCGCCCTGCCCTACGCCTCGGGGCTCAACCCGACCGTCGCCAAGGCGGGCCAGTCGGCCGACGGCAAGCAGTGGGCGGTCCCGATCGCCGCCTACGGCCAGGCGTTGCACTACAACCGCACGCTGTTCACCCAGGCGGGACTCGACCCGGACAAGCCGCCGACGTCGTGGGCGGAGGTGCGCAAGGCGGCCAAGCAGATCACCGATCGCACCGGCCAGGCCGGGTACGCGCAGATGACCCAGGGCAACACCGGCGGCTGGATCCTCACCACGCTCGACTACGCGTTCGGCGGGCGCACCGAGAAGATCAACGGGGAGACCGCCGAGGCGACCGTCGACACCCCGGAGATGACCGAGGTCCTCACCACGTTGCGCGCCATGCGGTGGGACGACAACTCGATGGGCGCGAACTTCCTCTACGACTGGGCGGGCATCAACCAGGACTTCGCCGCCGGCCGCATCGGCATGTACGTCTCGGGCGGCGGCAACTACGGCAACCTGCTCACCCAGAACGGCCTCAAGCCCGCCGACTACGGCGTCGCCGCACTGCCGCTGGCCGACAAGCCCGACGCGGGTGTGCTCGGTGGCGGAACGCTCGCCGTCGTCAGCTCGAACGCGGGCGAGCGGGGCAAGGACGCCGCCGTGAAGTGGATCGACTTCTACTACATGGGCAAGCTGACGAACCAGGACGCCGCAGTCGCCGACGCGAAGACGCTGTCGGAGACCAAGCAGCCAGTCGGGGTGCCCGCACTGCCGGTGGTGGACCGCGCCACGTACGACAAGCAGCAGGAGTGGGTCAAGCAGTACGTGAACGTGCCGCTGGAGCAGATGAAGCCCTACACCGACCGGATGTTCGACCAGCCGCTGGTCACCGAGCCCACCAAGTCCACCCAGGAGGTCTACAAGATCCTGGACACCACCGTGCAGAAGCTGCTCACGGATCGTGGGGCTGACATCGCCGCGCTGCTGAAGGCGGCCGACGCCGACGCGCAGAGCACGATCGGCCGGGGCTGAGCGTGGCCGTCCAGTCCCCGGTTCTGCCCGCCTCACCGTCATCCCGGCGGCGCTCTCCCTCCACCTGGGTCCGGCGAGGCGGGCTGACCACCCTGCTGTTCCTGCTGCCGTTGCTGGTGGTGTTCGGGGTCTTCTCCTGGGCGCCGATCGCGCAGTCGGTGGTGATGAGCTTCCAGCGGACGAACCTCGTCGGCCCGGTGCACTTCGTCGGACTCGACAACTTCGCCCAGGTGCTCGCGGACCCGCTGCTGTGGACCGCGGTCGGCAACACGCTGTGGTTCGCGGCTCTGGCACTGGTGTTCGGCTACCCGATCCCGCTGGTCGCCGCCGTGCTGATCAGCGAGGTCCGGGCCCGTCGCGGACTGTTCAGCGCACTGGCCTACCTGCCGGTCGTCGTGCCGCCGGTGGTTGCCGTGCTGCTGTGGAAGTTCTTCTACGACGCCAGCCCGTCCGGGGTGTTCAACACCGTGCTCGGCTGGGTGGGCCTGGGGCCGTGGCAGTGGCTGCAGGACCCCGGCAGCGCCATGCCCGCGCTGGTGCTGGAGGCGACCTGGGCGGCGGCGGGCGGCACGGTGATCATCTACCTGGCCGCACTCGCCGGGGTGTCGGCCGAGCAGTACGAGGCCGCCGAGATCGACGGCGCGGGGATCTGGCGCAAGATCTGGCACGTCACCCTGCCGCGGCTGCGGGGAGTGCTGCTGGTGACGTTCATCCTGCAGATCATCGGTACCGCGCAGGTGTTCCTCGAACCGTTCCTGTTCACCGGCGGCGGTCCGGCGAACTCGACTATGACGGTCCTGCTGCTGATCTACGACTACGCCTTCGGCAGCAGCCTCGGCGGTGACTACGGCGCCGCGACCGCGCTGAGCATCATGCTCGCCGCCGTCCTGGCCGTGCTCTCGGCCCTCTACCTGCGAGTGACCAAGTCCTGGAGTGCGACGTGAAGCGCGGGCTGATCTCCCCGTCGGAACGGGCGACCCCGGCGATCCGCCGGACGTTGCGCGCGGTGCAGGCGGTGCTGCTGGGCGGGTTGCTGCTCACCGGGCTGGGGCCGATGCTGTGGCTCGCCAAGGCCGCGATCACGCCCACCCAGGACACCCTGCGCACACCGCTGACGGTCTTCCCCACCGGCGTCGACCTCGCCAACCTGGTCACCGCGTGGACGCGGGTGGAGATCGACAAGTACTTCTTCAACACCGTGATCATCGCCGCCGGCTCGTGGCTGGTGCAGCTCGT
The DNA here is from genome assembly GCF_033794685.1 of Streptomyces sp. ID05-26A. NCBI lineage: Bacteria > Bacillati > Actinomycetota > Actinomycetes > Kitasatosporales > Streptomycetaceae > Streptomyces > Streptomyces sp. ID05-26A. The sequence goes on along the minus strand of NZ_JARAYZ010000002.1, from coordinate 1,377,104 downwards.
CGTGGCCACCACGGCCGGGTACGCGCTGGCGATCCTGCGGCCCCGCTACGGAAAGCTCGTCACCGCGGTCGTGCTCGGCACGTTGTTCGTCCCGGCGATCGTGCTGCTCGTGCCGTTGTACCTGACGGTCGTGCGCACCGGGATGATCAACACGTTCTGGGCGGTGTGGCTGCCCGCCGGTGCCAGCGCGTTCAACGTCGTGCTGGTGCAACGGTTCTTCGCGAACCTGCCGCGAGAGGTGCTGGAGGCCGCACGGGTCGACGGCGCCGGTCCGGTGCGGGTGTTCTGGTCGGTGGTGCTGCCGCTCTCGCGCCCGATCCTGGGCGTGGTGTCGGTGTTCGCGGTGGTGGCCAGCTGGAAGGACTTCCTCTGGCCGCTGCTGGTGCTGCCCGACCCGGCGGTGCAGCCGCTCTCGGTGCGGCTGCCCGCGTTGCAGCGCTACGTCGAGCTCGACGTGTTCCTCGCCGCGCTCGCCATCTCGTCGGTCATCCCGGTGGCGCTGTTCCTGGTGTTCCAACGGCTGTTCCTGCAGAGCGGTGCGCTCGAAGGGGCGGTCAAAGGCTAGGCCCTGTCCCGATTCGCCTAGGAGAACAACAACGATGTTGAGGAAACTCCCCGCGGCCGTGAAGGTCGCGGTACTCGCCGCTGCCCTCGTGGCGGGCGGAATCACCGCGGTCTCGGCCGCACCCACCGTCCACCAGGCCGAGTCCGCCGCGCTCTCCGGCGGTGCCCGCGCCGAGACCGAACACGCCGGGTACACCGGCAGCGGGTACGTCGGCGGGTTCACCGACGCGAACCGCGGTGCCGCCGCGTTCACCGTCACCACCAGCGGGTCCACGGCCGGAGCGAACCGGCTGGTCCTGCGCTACGCCAACGGAACCGGCAGCACCCGGACCCTCACCCTGGCCGTCAACGGCGGCACCCGGCAGCTCTCCCTCCCGGCCACCGCGGGCTGGGCGTCGTGGGGGACGGTGAGCCAGGACGTCACCCTGAACGCGGGCGCCAACACGCTCGCCGTGCGCTACGGCAGCGCCGACAACGGCAACGTCAACATCGACAGCCTCTCGGTGGAGCCCGTGGTCCCCGTCACCGGGGTCGTCGAGGCGGAGTCCGGCACGCTGTCCGGTGGTGCGCGGGTGGAATCCGAACACGGCGGGCACACCGGCAGCGGGTACGTCGGCGGGTTCGTGGACGCCAACCGCGGTGCGGCCGCCACGGTCGCCATCTCCTCGACCGCCACCAAGGCGAACCTGGATCTGCGTTACGCCAACGGAACCGGCTCTCCGCGCACCATGACCGTGACGGTCAACGGTGTGGCGCAACAGGTGTCGCTGCCCGCGACGGCGTCGTGGAGCGACTGGGCCACCGCGAGCGTCGCCGTCACGACGACCGCCGGAGCCAACACCGTCGCGGTGTCCTTCGGCAGCGCCGACAACGGCAACGTCAACCTCGACAGCGTCGCCCTCTCCCCGGACAACTCCACGCCCATGCCCGAGGGCACGATCGAACTGGAGAGCGGCTTCCTCGGCGGCGGCGCCGTCACGACGACCACGGCGGGCGCGACCGGGTCCGGTGCGGTGTCACTGCCCACCACGACCGCACGTGTCATCCGCACGATCAACCAGACCGCCGCGGGCAGCGCCACGATCTCGTTGCGCTACACGGCATCCGCGAACGGATCCGTCACCACCTACGTCAACGGCATCAAGGTCGCGCAGCTGACCCTCACCGGCGGCAGCGGCTGGCGCACCGCCACCCACACCGCGTCGTTGCGCGAGGGCCTGAACATCATCGGCTACCAGGACGCGACCGGCGTGCAGGTCGACAACATCGCCGTGACCGGCTCGACCGCTCTGGCCGCACGCGGGGCGACCGTCCCGTTCACCACCTACGAGGCCGAGGCCGGGACCACCACCGGTACCAAGCTCACGCCGGGCCGCAAGTACACGACCGACGTCGCGGAGGCCTCCGGGCGCAGCGCCGTCACGCTCACCGGCACCGGCCAGCACGTGCAGATCACCCTGACCAAGCCCGCCAACGCCCTCACCGTCCGGGCGAGCGTTCCCGACGGCACGACCGCGCCGCTGGCCGTCTACGCGAACGGCACCAAGGTCCGCGACCTGGCGCTGACCTCCAAGTACAGCTGGATGTACGGCGGGTACCCGTTCGCCGAGGGACCGGGTGGGGCACGCCCGCACCGCTACTTCGACGACGCGCGCGTCCTGCTCCCGCAGACCTACCCCGCCGGCACGGTGATCCGCCTGGCCAAGGACACCACCGCCGGCGCGTACATCACGGTCGACCTGCTCGACGCCGAGGTCGCCACCGCGACGACCGCGCCCGCCGGGTACGTCGACGCCCGCACCCACGGCGCCAACCCCGGTGACGGGGCCGACGACAGCGCCGGCATCCGCGCGGCCGTCGCCGCTGCCCAGGGCACCGCGGCCAAGGGCGTGTGGCTGCCCGCAGGTGCTTACAACCTGAACAGCATCGTGAACGTCAGCGGCGTCGACGTGCGCGGCGCGGGCATCTGGCACACCGTCCTCAGTGGAGCGAACCGGCGCGGCGGGTTCGCGATCACCGGTGCGGGTGCGACGATCGCCGACCTCACCTTCGACGGCGACGTCACCACCCGCGACCCGGACGAGGCACCGAACTCCGACTCGTTCGTCGAGGTGGAGTCCGGCTCCGCCTCGACGGTGTTCAACGTCGCCACCAACCACGCCAAGACGGGTCTGTGGCTCAAGCAGGCCGACGGCTTCTACGCGGCGGGGCTGCGGGTGCGCAACACCATGGCCGACGGCCTGAACATCAACGGCAACAACGGGCCCACCAGCAACGTCCGCGTCGAGCAGAGCAGCTTCCGCAACACGGGTGACGACGGCATGGCCATGTGGTCCTGGAACCCCAACAGCGCGGTGAGCCGCAGCGTGTTCGCGTTCAACACGATCTCGCTGCCGATCCTCGCGAACGGTGCCGCGATCTACGGCGGCATGGACAACCGCATCGAGGACTCCCTGATCGGCGACACGGTGTTCAACGGCGCCGGGGTCATGGTGTCCAGCTGGCACGACGCCAAACCGTTCGGCGGCACCACCGTCGTGCAGCGCACCACCTTCACCAGGGCCGGTACCCGCAACTGGGACTGGAACACCCACACCGGTGCCGTCTGGGTGTTCGCCGAACGCGCCGACATCACCGGGGCGCTGGTGTTGAAAGACCTGGACATCAACGATTCCAGCTACCACGGCATGTTGTTCAGCTGGAACAAGGCGATCTCGAACCTGACCGTCGACAACGTGAAGATCAACGGCACGGGTGGGGCGACCGAGGCCTTCACCGACGACAAGGGTGTCGCGGTGTCCAACGCCGGCTCGCACGGCCTGCACTTCAACCTGGTGACCGGCACCGGGCGCTTCGACCGGGTGACCGTGTCGGGCGTGAAGGGGACCGGCAGCCAGGGCATGGCCAACGACGAGAACCGCTACACGATTCAGCGCGGCACTGGAAACTCAGGCTGGTAGAGCACGGTGCGGCGCCCCGATCCGGGGCGCCGCACGGGTTCATGACACGGACACCGGATGCAGCCAGCAGGCCACCGAACGGTTGTCCTTGCTCTGCCCCAGCACGGGTGCCTGGTCGTCGCAGACGTCCAGCGCTCGCGGGCATCGCGGGTGGAACGCGCACCCGCTCGGCATCATCCGCAGGTCGGGCGGCGAGCCGGGGATGCCCGAGAGCTCCCGCCGCGCCCCCTTCAACGCGGGGAACGACCGCAGCAGCCCGTCGCTGTAGGGGTGCAGGGGAGTGCGGTAGAGGTCCGCCGACACCGCCTCCTCGACGACCTGGCCCGCGTACATGATCGCGATCCGGTCCGAGAACTCGGCCAGCAACGACAGGTCGTGCGTGATGAACACGACCGAGAAGCCGAGTCGTTCGCGCAGGCCGACGAGCGTGCGCAGGATCTGCCTCTGCACCACCACGTCCAGCGCGGTGGTCGGCTCGTCCATGATCACGACACGGGGTTCCAGGGCGAGCGCCATCGCGATCATCACGCGCTGCCGCATGCCGCCGGAGAGCTGGTGCGGATAGCTGTGCAGGCGGTCGGTGGCGATGCCGACCAGGGAGAGCAGTTCACTGGCCCGGTCCTGCCGGGAACGCGGGGTCGAACCGGCGGAGTGCGCCTTGAGCACGTCCATCAGCTGGGCGGAGATCCGCTGCACCGGGTTGAGCGAGTTGATCGCGCCCTGGAAGACGATGGCGATCTCCGCCCACCGCAGCCGCCGCAGGTCCGCGTCGCGCATCCGCAGCAGGTCGACGGTCGAGCCGTCGTCCAGGTGGTAGAGCACCTCACCACCCGCGACGACGCCCGGCGGGGGCAACAGCCGGGTCATCCCGTAGGCCAGAGTGGACTTGCCGCTGCCCGATTCTCCTGCCAGACCGAGGACTTCGCCGCGGTGCAGGGTCAGGTCGACGTTGCGGACCGCGCGCACCGCGTCCGGGCCGAGGCCGTAGTCGACGTCCAGCCCGCGCACCTCGAGAATGCGTTCCTTCATGACGTCTCCTTGACGAGCACGGGGGTGAAGCCGACGCGCATCCGGACCCCGCGCATCGAGAAACGGGTGCGCAGACGTGGGTTGACGAACTCGTCGATGCCGAAGTTGACCAGGGACAACGACGTGCCGAGCAACGCGATCGCGAGTCCGGCGGGCACGAACCACCACCACGCGCCCTGGGCGAGCGCCTGCTGCGACTGGGCCCAGTACAGGACCGTGCCCCAGTTCCAGCCACCCGCGTCGGAGACACCGATGAACGCCAGCGTGATCTCGGAGATCACCGCGAACAGCACCGTGCCGACGAACCCGGACGCGATCACGGCGTACAGGTTCGGCAGGATCTCGAACAGGATGATCCGCCACGTCGACTCGCCGTTCGCCCGTGCCGCCTCCACGTAGTCCCGCCTGCGCAACGACAACGTCTGCGCCCGCAGCACCCGCGCGTTCCAGGCCCACGAGGTCAGCCCGATCACCAGCGCGATCGTGAGGTTGCTGGTCTCGGGCAGCGACGACGTGATGATGATGATCAACGGCAGCGCCGGGATCACCAGGAACACGTTCGACAGCGCCGAGAGCCCCTCCGACGCCGACCCGCTGAGGTACCCGGCGGTGATGCCGACGAGCACCGACAGCACGGTCGCCACGACACCGGCCACGGCGCCGACGAACACCACGCTGCGGGTGCCGGCGAGGACCTGGCTGAAGATGTCCTGACCGAGGTGAGTCGTCCCGAACCAGTGCGTCGACGACGGGGGTTGCAGCAGCGCGTTGCTGCGCATCGACGGGTCGAACGGCGCGATCCAGGGACCGATCACGGCCAGCAGGACGAACACGCCCAGCATGATCACACCGGTGAGCGCCTTGGTGTTGGCGCGCATCAGGCCTCCCTGCGGGTGCGAGGATCGAGCGCGAGGTAGGCGACGTCCGCGAGGAGGTTCGCCAGCAGCACGGACAGCGTGATGATGAGGAAGATGCCCTGCAACAGCGGGTAGTCCTTGGCACCGACCGCCTGGAACAGCTGCAGGCCGAGACCGGGGTAGGAGAACACGATCTCCACCAGCAGGGTGCCACCGACGATGAACCCGAGCGCCAGCGCGAAGCCGGACACGTTGGGCAGCAACGCGTTGCGGGCGGCGTAGGCGAGCATCACCCGGCGTTCGGACAGGCCCTTGGCGTGCGCGACGGTCACGTAGTCGTCCGACGACACCGTCACCATCATGTTGCGCATGCTCAGGATCCAGCCGCTGACCGACGACAGCAGGATCGTCAACCCAGGCAGCAGGCCGTGCTGCACCGTGCTGCCGATGAACTGCCAGTCCCAGTTCGGCACCAGCCCGATCTCGTAGGCACCGGACGCCGGGAAGAAGCTGCCAGGGCCGGTGAGCAGCGCGATCGCCACCAGGCCGAGCCAGAAGTACGGGATCGACGAGACGAACGTGGTGACCGGGATCAGCGAGTCGGCCCACGTGCCGCGCCGCCAGCCCACCACGGCACCCGCGGCGGTGCCGAGCAGGAACCCGATCACCGTCGTGATGCCGACCAGTCCGACGGTCCACGGGAGTCCGTCGCCGATCACGTCCGACACCGGGCTGGGGAAGAACGTGAACGACATCCCGAGGTCACCGCGGAAGAGCTGGCCCAGGTAGGAGAAGTACTGACTCGCGAGGCTCTCGTTCTTGTCCAGTCCGAACAGGACGTACAGCGACCGGACGGCCTCGCTCGTCATCTGCCCGCGCTGCTTGGTGATCAGCGCCTGCACCGGGTCGCCGGGGATCATCCGCGGCACGAAGAAGTTGATCGTGACGGCGGCCCAGGCGGTGAGCAGGTAGAAGGCCAGCCGTTTGAGGAGGTAGTTCACGCGGCCTCCTCCCGGTACAGCCAGCACGCGGCGAAGTGCCCGTCGCCCAGGTCGAAACGCGGCGGGACGTCCGTGCGGCAGACGTCCATCACGAACGGGCATCGCGGGTGGAACCGACAGCCCGGCGGTGGCTCGATGAGGGACGGCGGTTCGCCGGAGCCGCCGTCCTTCTCTTCCACGGCCAGGCGGTCGGGATCGGGTGCCGACTCGATCAGCAGTTGCGTGTACGGGTGCGCCGGCCTCTGCGTGACCGTCTCGCTGTCACCGCCCTCGACGACCTGACCCGCGTACATCACCACCGTCTCGTCGGCGAAGTACCGCGCGGACGCGATGTCGTGCGTGATGTAGAGGATTGACAGGTGCAGCCGTTCCTTCAGATCGCGCAACAGGTTGAGCACACCGAGCCGGATCGAGACGTCCAACATGGACACCGGCTCGTCCGCCAGCAGCACCTCGGGACTCGCGGCGAGTGTCCGCGCGATGGCCACGCGCTGCCGTTGCCCGCCGGACAGCTCGTGCGGGTACCTGTCGAGGTACCGGTCCGCCGGGGTCAGGTGGACGCGGGTCAGCAGGTCCGCGAGCGACTTCTCCAGGTCGTCGCCGCGGTTGCCGTGGATGGTGAGCGCCCGCGTGAGGTGGTAGCGGATGGTGTGCACGGGGTTCAGCGAGGCGAACGGGTCCTGGAAGATCATCTGGACCCGCCGGCAGTACGCCTTGAACTTGCGCCCGTGCGCCCATCCTCGCTGCACGGCGACGTTCCGGCCGTGCAGCCTGATCTCGCCGGACGTCAGCGGGTAGAGCTGCGCGAGCAGCCGCGCGACCGTCGACTTGCCCGACCCGGACTCGCCGACGAGCGCCGTGACACGGCCCCGGCGCAGCTGGAGCGACACCCCCTCGACCGCGCGCACCGCCTTCTTCGTGCGGGAAAGCGGTGCGCTGATCGGGAAGTGCTTGGTGAGGCCGTCGGTCTCCAGAACGATCTCTGTCGAGACCGTTCCGGAGACCGCCGGCGCTACCTCGGCCGTCACGAGGCAGGCCTCAGCTTCAGCACGATGTCGAGGGCGTTCTCCAGCGTGGGCTGCACCGGGGCGTACTGGTCCTGCTCGCTCGGCCAGCCGGCCCAGTTCTTGGTGCTGTACTGGCCGCCGCCGTTGGCCGCCGAGGTGATGATGACGGGCATGTCCTGCACGAAGATCTTCTGCAGCTCGTGCAGGGCGGCGTTGCGGACGGCCTCGTCGGGCGCGTTCGCGAAGTCGTCCAAAGCCTTGGTGGCGGCGGAGTTCTCGTAACGGCCGTAGTTGCCGTTCACGCCGGGCGTGCCGATCGGCTTGTACAACGCACCGTCCATGATGGACTGGTAGATGTCGTACAGCGTCAGGCCGTTGTTGGTCCAGTGCATCGCGGCACCGAAGTCACCGGTGTCCAGCGCCTTGGTCCACGCGTCGGCGTTCTGCAGGTTCACCGTCGCGTTGATGCCGATCTTCGCGAAGTTGTCCTTGATGATCTCCAGGTCGGTGACGTAGTCCGACCAGCCCGAGGGCACGGTCAGCGTGATCGTGACGGGCGCGCCGTCCTTGCCCTTCAGGGTGCTGCCGTCGAAGGTGTAGCCGGCCTCGGTCAGCGCCTTCTTCGCGCCCTCGACGTCGACGGTGACCTTCTTGTCCTTGAACTGCGGAGCGATGAACGACTCACCGGCGGGCGTCGGGATGCCGGTGATGTTGTCGACCTTCGGGTAGAAGTAGCCCGCCTCGCCCTGCATGAAGATGTCGTCGCGGTTCACCACCATGTTCGCGGCGCGGCGCAGCGCGGGGTCGTCCCACGGCTTCGCCTTGGTGTTGAACCACAGTCCGTGCACGCCGAGCACCGGCGGGAACCACAGCTTGTGGTTCTGCGGGTCCTTGCTGGTGTACGCGGCCTGGTAGTTCGGGATGAACGTGAAGCTCCACTCCGCCGCGCCGGTCGCGAGAGCGTTGGTCTGCGCGTTGTTGTCGCTGTAGGAGGTGTAACGCAGCTCCTTGACCTTCGGGAGCTCCTGCCAGTACTTGTCCCTGATCGACAGCGTCACCGTCTGCGGCGTGAACGACTTCAGCGTGTACGGGCCGCTGCCGACCGGTTCCTTCAGCGTCTCGGTCGACGGGTTGGAGAACGTCGACCACTGGTGCTTGGGCACCACGAACTGCTCGAGGATCTTCTTCTGGTTGACGAACTGCGACTTCGGGAAGCCGACGGTGACCTCACTGCCGGAGAAGGAGATGTCCTGGTACGGAACACCTTCGATGTTCAGCCCGGGGTTCTTCTTGAGCAGTTCGAAGGTGTAGGCCACGTCCTCGGCCGTCAACGGCTTGCCGTCGGACCACGTGACACCGTCGCGAATCGTGAGCGACAGCTTGTGGAAGTTCTCCGACCAGGTGAACTTCGTTGCCAGCCAGGGCTTCGGCTGGTCGGTCACCTTGACCTCGTTGACCATCGCGAGCGGTTCGAACAGCAACCGCCGGTAGCCGAGCGACGAGGACGCCGACGAGTTGAGGAACGGGTTGTTGTTCTCCGTTTGCGGTCCGTTCGGCATACCCACGTTCAGCACGCCGGCGGAGTTGCCGGTGCTGCCGGGGTTCGTGGCCGAACAGGCGCCGGTGAACGCCAGGGCGGTCGCGGTGACGGCAGCGCAAACACGCCTGATTCTCATGGAAACTCCTTGTTCTCCAACGAAAGCGAGAAGAATCAAGTGAGCGCTGGGAGAAGGTGACCGCGCGTGCCATCGCGGGTGGGGCCGGTGAAGGCCCCTGGTCGCCGTAGAGTAGACGCCTGACCTCACGGGCAAGTCAATAACGAAGAGGTCACGACCCGAGGCTTATTTTTAGGCTCGAACTAACCTCGGCGCCCATGGTGCGCACACGGGCGACCGTCCGGGACCTCCGCCGGCAGAACCGGTCGGTGCTGCTGACGGCGCTGTTCCTCGACGGGCCGCTGAGCCGTCAGCAGCTGAGTTCCGCGACCGGGCTGAGCGCCGCGACGGCCAGCACGATCACCGGCGAACTGCTCGACGAGGGCCTGCTGGTCGAGGCCGGCTCGGTCGAGTCGGACGGCGGCAGACCGCGCGTGCTGCTGCGGGTCAACCCCGCGTTCGGGCACGTCATAGGCGTCGACGTCGGGGAGACGGGGATCAAGGTCGAGCTGTTCGACCTCGCCATGACCGGACTGTCCACTGTGGATCACCCGTTGGCCGTCGTGGAGCCCGACGCGGTCAGCTCGTTGATCGCGTCGGGGATCGGCGAGGTGCTGTCCGCGGCGGGTGTCGTGGCGTCCTCGGTGCTCGGCGTCGGGGTCGGTGTGCCCGGCACGGTCGAGCAGGGGACGTCGGCCGTCGTGCACGCGCAGACCATCGGCTGGGACGCCGTTCCGCTCGAGAAGATGCTCCGCGCGGCCGGGGTCGAACCGCCGCTGTACGTGGAGAACGGCGCGAAGACCCAGGGGCAGGCCGAGATGTGGTTCGGCGCCGGCCGCGGCACCCGTCACGCGGTGATCGCGCTGGTCGGATCGGGTGTCGGGGTGGCGGTGGTGACCGGCGGGGTCGTGCACCGCGGGGCGACCAGCAACGCGGGGGAGTGGGGCCACACCACGATCGCGTACGGCGGACGGCGCTGCCGGTGCGGTGCGCGTGGCTGTCTGGAGGCTTACGCCGGGGCGGAGGCCATGCTCGGCCGTTATCGCGAGGCGTTGCGCCGTGAGGTTTCTTGGTTCGACGAGCAGTCCGGGCTGGAGGACCTGCTCTCGTCCCGATCCGCCGTCGCGCGCCGGGTGGTGGACGAGTCCGTGGGCTTTCTGGGGGCCGGGATCGCCAACCTGGTGAACCTGTTCAACCCGGAACTCATCGTCCTGGGAGGCTGGGCGGGACTCGCGCTCGGCGCACGGAAACTGGACGAGATCGTCGCCGCGACGGCAGACCACGCGCTGCGCCACCCGTTCGGTCAGGTGCGTCTGGAGCTGGGGCGAACGGGTCCGGACGCGGTGGCGGTCGGCGCCGCCACGCTCCCGGTCGCGGTCCTGCTGGAGTCGGGCGGCGCGCACCACCTCGGCTGAGAAGCGACCTTCCGCCGCATTGACACCGGACCTCCGCACCCCCGACTCTTTGGAGAGCGCTCTCCAAGGAGGTTCCCGGTGCACGACGACCACGAGCTGGCCCGCCTGGTCGGCAAGCTCGACCTGCCCGCCAAGGTACGACTGCTGGCGGGGGGATCGGTCTGGCGCAGCTGCGCGGAGCCGTCGATCGGCCTGCGCGCGATGACGTTCTCCGACGGCCCGGCGGGCGTGCGCGGCCCGGGCTGGGACGAACGCCGCACGTCACTGGCCCTGCCGTCGCCGACGGCCCTGGGCGCGACGTGGGACGAGGACCTCGTGCGACGACTCGGCGTCCTGCTCGCGGCGGAGTCCCGGCGCAAGGGCGTGGACGTGCTGCTGGCCCCAGTCCTGAACCTGCACCGCACCCCGTACGGAGGCCGGCACTTCGAGTGCTTCTCCGAGGACCCGCTGCTCACCGCCCGCCTCGGCGCCGCCTACGTGCGGGGCGTGCAGTCCGGCGGAGTCGCGGCCGCGCCGAAGCACTTCGTCGCCAACGAGACCGAGACCGACCGGCTCACCCACGACGTCCGGGTCGACGAGCGCACCCTCCGCGAGCTGTACCTCGCGCCGTTCGAGGCGGTGGTGCGGGCGGGCGCGTGGGCGGTGATGTCGGCCTACAACGGCGTGAACGGGCACCCGATGTCGGAGAACCCGCTGCTCACCACACCTTTGAAGGACGAGTGGGGTTTCGACGGGGTGGTGGTGTCGGACTGGGGTGCGGTGCGGACGACCGCGGCGTCGGCGGTGTCGGGGCAGGACCTGTCGATGCCGGGACCCTGGGGGCCGTGGGGGGAGCGGCTGGTGGCGGCGGTCGAGGCGGGGGAGGTGGAGGAGAGCCGGATCGACGACAAGGTGCTGCGGCTGTTGCGGCTCGCGGCACGGGTGGGGGCGTTGGAGCCGGTGGAGGCGGATGGTGGCGACGATTGGCTGGCCGCGCGGCGGGGAGATCTGGGAGCTGCGGAGACGGAGACGCTGGGCGGGGAGGTGCCACCGGCTGGACGGCCGGGGGCGGCGGTGGACGGGGAGGTGCCGCTGGCTGCGCCGGTGGGAGTGCTGGGTGGGGAGGTGCCGCTGGCCGCGCCGATAGGAGTGCGGGGTGGGGAGGTGCCGCCCGCCGCGCGGGAGCAGCCGGTGGTGAACAGTGCGGCGGTGCCTGCCGCCGTCCGCGAGTCCGCCGCCGACATCGCCCTCCTCCGCGAAGCCGTGGCCGCGAGCACGGTCCTGTTGCGCAACAACGGGATCCTCCCTCTCCCGCCCGGCAGGAGCATCGCGCTGATCGGCCCCGGCGCCGTCGCACCCCGCGTCCAGGGCGGCGGCAGTTCCGGCCTCTACCCGGCCGCCGAGAACTCCCTGTTCACCGCCCTGTCCGAACTCACCGCCGTCGTCCACGAGCCCGGCGTCCGCATCGACGACCGCCCGACCCCCGTGGACGCACCGGTCCTGGTGCGCGTGCTCGGAGCAGCGGACGAAGTGCTGTTCCGCGAGCACCGCCTGACCGGCCGCATCCTGGAGACCCAGGAGGTGCCAGGCGCCGCGGTGCTGGAGATCAGCGCCGAACTGCAGGTCGCCAGATCCGGTCCGTGGCGGCTCGCGGTCGCGGGTTACGGGAGGCTGACGCTGGACGTCGGCGGGGACCGGGTGCTCGACGTCGTGCAGGAGATCGACACCGACGACCCCGCCGTCAAGCACCTCCGCCCGCCCCACCACGAGGTGGAGGTGGAGCTCACCGAGGGGACGCGGGTCGAACTGGTCGCGCGGCGCGCGCTCGGTGAGGACAGCGGCATGGCCTCGATGCTGGCCGCCGATCCGCCACGGCCCTGTGCGCGCGAGGAGTTCGCTGCCGCCGTCGACGCGGCGCGCCGGAGCGACGTCGCCGTCGTGGTCGTCAGCACCACCGACGCGATCGAGAGCGAAGGGCGGGACCGGAGTTCCCTGACGTTGCCGGGGGAGCAGGACGCCCTGGTCGCGGCTGTGTCCGAGGCGAATCCGAACACCGTCGTCGTCGTGAACTCCGGCGGTCCGGTGCTGATGCCGTGGCGGCACGACGCGGCCGCGGTGCTCCTCACCTGGTTTCCCGGGCAGGAAGGCGGGAACGGGGTCGCGGACGTGCTCTTCGGTGAGCGCGAACCCGGCGGGCGGTTGCCGACGACGTGGCCCGCGCGGGAGGCCGACGTGCCGGTCGCGGACTTCCTGCCCGTCGACGGTGTGCTGCCGTACGCGGAAGGCCTCGACATCGGCTATCGCGCTTGGGCGACTCACGAGCCTGCCTACTGGTTCGGGCACGGGCTCGGCTACACCTCGTGGGACTACGAGGAAGCGCGGGTCGAACGCGACGTGGTGCGGGTGACCGTGCGGAACGTGGGGGAGCGGCGCGGGCGTGAGGTCGTGCAGGTCTACCTGGCCCGCGAGGCCAGCGCGGTGCCGAGGCCCCGGAAGTGGCTCGCGGGCTTCGCGGTCGTCGAAGCCGGACCGGGTGAGGCCGTGGAGGCGCTCGTGCGGGTGCCGGAACGGGCCATCGGGCACTGGGAGGGGACATGGCAGGTGGAGCCCGGTGCGTTCACCGTCCTGATCGGACCGGACGCCGGTGGTACGCGGATCACGGCGGAGAACGCCCTTCGGCCGTGGTGAAGCGGATCATGCTCAAGGGCACGCCGACGCTCGAGGACGTCGCGAGGGTCGCCGGGGTGTCCCGGGCGACGGTCTCGCGCGTCGTGAACGGCACGCGCAACGTCGATCCACAACTGCAGGAGACGGTCCGCGACGCGATCGAGCGGACCGGGTACACGCCCAACCACGCCGCCCGGTCGCTCGTCACCCGCCGCACCGGGACGGTGGCGCTGGTCATCTCCGGGGCCGGCGGCGGGTCCGACGTGTTCGTGGACCCGTTCTTCGGCCGCGTCACCGCCGGCGTCGTCGACTTCCTGCGCACCCGCGGGGTCCACCCGGTGCTGATGCTCGCCGACACCGATCGGACCAGGGCCGACGTCGTGGAGTTCCTGCGGCAGGGCAGCGCCGACGGGGCGTTGCTGGTGACGACGCACGCGGCCGAGTCGCTGCCCGACCGGTTGCTGGAGGCGGACGTGCCCGTGGCGCTCTACGCGCGGCCCGGCCGGCCGTTGCCGGTCAGCTACGTCGACCTCGACCACCAGGCGGGCGGCAGGCTCGCGGCCGCCCGGTTCGCCGAGATCGGTCGTACGCGCGTCGCCGCGATCTCCGGGCCGTTGGACGTGCTCGCCAGCCAGGACCGGCTCACCGGGTTCCGCGCCGCGTTGGCGCGCAACGGTTTCCCGTACGTGCCGACGGTCGAGGGCGGCTTCACCGCCATGAGTGGCGCGGTCGCGATGCACCGGTTGCTCGCCGAGTACCCGGAGGTGGACGGGGTGTTCGCGGCGAACGATCTGATGGCCCAGGGCGCGGTGGACGTGCTGCTGGCTGCGGGAAAGCGCGTTCCCGAGGACGTCGCGGTGGTCGGTTTCGACGACAGCGCGCCCGCCGCGGCCTGCCGCCCGTCGCTGACCACCGTGCGCCAGCCGGTCGAGCAGATGGCCGCGAAGATGGCGGAAGTGCTGCTCACGGCCCTGGACGACCCCGAGGAGCGGCCGAGGTCGGTCATTTTCGAACCGGAACTCGTCCTCCGGGCGTCCGCGTGATTGACCTCCGCGACATCACGCGTTAATCTGCGGGAGAGCGCTCTCCCGACGCCCGGTGCCACGGGCGTCACCGTTCGGGCTCACTCGCCCCAAACGTGTCAGGCAGGCTCATGAGCTCTCCCCTGTCCCGGGCGGCCGCACTCGCTGCCGCAGCCCTGTGTCTCGTGACCACCGCAAGCATCACCACCGCTCCAGCCGGGGCCGCCGCGTGCGGCACCACCAACGTCGCACTCGGCAAGGCCGCGACGGCGTCGTCCGCCGAGGGCGGTGGCACTCCCGCCTCCGCCGCGGTGGACGGTTACGCGGGGACCAGGTGGTCCTCGCAGTTCTCCGACCCGCAGTGGCTGCAGGTCGACCTCGGTTCCACCCAGCAGGTCTGCCGCGTGGCCCTGAGCTGGGAAGCGGCGTACGGCAAGGCTTTCCAGGTCCAGGTGTCCGACACCGCGGCCACGAACTCCTGGCGTGACATCCACTCGACCACCACGGGCACGGGTGGCAACCAGTCGCTCGACGTCGCGGGCTCGGGTCGCTACCTGCGCGTGCTCGGTACCCAGCGCGGCACCGGCTACGGCTACTCGTTGTGGGAGCTGGGGGTCTACACGGGCACCCCGGACACGCCGGGTGTGACACCGACCGACCCGCGCAACCCCGACTTCGGCCCGAACGTGTACGTCTATGGCCCAGGTTCGTCGCAGACGGAGATGCAGTCGAGGCTCGACACGATCTCCGCGCAGATGAAGACCAACCAGTTCGGCCCGCAGCGCCACGCCGTGCTCTTCAAGCCCGGCACCTACAACGCCGATGTGAACCTGCGGTTCTACACGCAGGTCGCGGGCCTGGGCCTGATGCCGGACGACGTGAACATCAACGGGCACATCCGCGTCGAGGCCGACTGGCTGCAGCAGGGCGACGACCCGAACAACCTCGGCAACGCGACCCAGAACTTCTGGCGCGGCGCGGAGAACCTGTCCGTGACGCTGCCGGCGAACCAGGTCGAGCGTTGGGCGGTTTCGCAGGCCACCGCGTACCGGCGGATGCACCTGCGTGGTCAGGCCCATCTGTGGAACGGTTACGACGGCTGGGCCAGTGGTGGTCTGATCGTGGACAGCAAGATCGACGGTGTGACCGTCTCCGGTTCGCAGCAGCAGTTCCTCACCCGCAACAGCAACCTGGCGGGCGGCTGGTCCGGGTCGGTGTGGAACATGGTGTTCGCCGGGACGCAGGGCGCGCCGCCGAACCAGTTCCCGAACCCGTCGCACACCACCGTCGACACCTCCCCGGTGACGCGGGAGAAGCCGTACCTGTACTTCGACAACTCCGGTGAGTACCGCGTGTTCGTCCCCGCGCTGCGGCAGAACTCGCGCGGGACGAGCTGGGAGAACGGCAATCCCGGCACGTCGGTGTCGCTCGCGGACTTCTTCATCGTCAAGCCCGGCACCCCGGTCGCCACCATCAACGCGGCGTTGCAGCAGGGCAAGCACCTCCTGCTCACGCCCGGCATCCACCAGGTGGACGACACGATCCGCGTCACCCGCCCGAACACCGTCGTGCTCGGTCTGGGGCTCGCGACGCTGACGCCCACCACGGGCAAGGCGGCGCTGACGACGTCCGATGTGGACGGTGTGAAGCTCGCCGGGTTCCTGGTCGACGCGGGTGTGCAGAACTCCCCGGTGCTGCTGGAGATCGGCGACTCCACGACGACCGACCACGCCGCCAACCCCACCTCGATGCACGACGTGTACCTGCGCGTCGGCGGGTCGCAGGCGGGCAAGGCGACGACGAGCCTCCGGGTGAACAGCCGCAACACCATCATCGACCACACCTGGGTCTGGCGCGCCGACCACGGTGAGGGCGTCAGCTGGACCGCGAACCCCGGCCAGAACGGCGTGGTCGTCAACGGCGACGACGTCATCGCGTACGGTTTGTTCGTGGAGCACTACCAGCAGCACAACCTGGTGTGGAACGGCAACGGAGGCCGCGTCTACCTCTACCAGAACGAGCTGCCCTACGACCCGCCGAACCAGGCCGCGTGGATGAACGGCTCGAAGCGAGGCTGGGCCGGGTACAAGGTCGCCGACAACGTGACCACGCACGAGGCGTTCGGCGTCGGTGTCTACGCCTTCAACCAGGCGGATCCGAGCATCGTGACGGACAACGGGTTCGAGGCGCCCAACCGGGCCGGCGTCCGGTTCACCCACCTGGTCACCGTGTCGCTCGGCGGCGTGGGCACGATCGCCAACGTCATCAACGGTGTCGGTGGTGTCGCGAACACCGCGAACCAGGTCCGTTACCTGGTGAACTATCCGTGAGCCTGATCGGCGTGCTCTCCCGGGAGAAGCTTCCCGGTGAGAGCACGCCCGCTCTGGCGGGCATAGGTCACGCGGCGCACAGGGCGGGCAGCGGCCTGCTCCTGTGCGCCGACCTGGACTTCGTCGACACGCGGCACGTGGCCCTGAGCGGCTGCGTGCTGCTCGACCGCACCGCCGACGAGCACGACCTGAGATGCCTGGCGGACAACGCGATCCCGTTCGTGTCGATCGGCAGACGGGACAGCACCGCCGGAGATGTTCCTTATGTGGACGTCGACTACGCCGCGGGCGTGCGCGATCTCGTCGCGCGCACCGCGGCTCTCGGCCATCGGCAGATCGTCTACATCGGACTGCCGAGCGGCATCGCCTCGGCCGAGCGCCTGCGCGGTTTCCGCGAGGCCGCGCAGGCCTGGCGCGTCAGGGGACTGCACGCGCCGGCGGTCTGGCTCGACCAGCTTGTGCGCATCGGCGTGACGGCGGTGATCGCCGAACACCCCGACGACGCGTCCGCACTCGTCCGTGCGGCGCGGCGCCGGGGTCTTTCCGTTCCGGGGGACCTCTCGGTGCTGGCGCTCGACGTGCCGGAGACCGACCTGCTGGGGCTCACCGGGATGCGCGTGCCGAGGTGGGAGACGGGCCGCCGGGCCGTGCACCTGCTGGCCCGCCTGCCCCAGAAGCAGTCGCACGAGTTGCTGACGTGCGAGTTCCTGGCGGGCACGACGTTGTCGGCGCCACAAAGGAAACACCCCGGAGCGTGAGCCCCGGGGTGCTGGAATCCGAACTTCACCGCGGCAACCGGTAGTCCGGTCCGAGGGCGGCACCCCGATGGGGCTTGTACTGGTCGTACCCGCGCGGGTCGCACTGCAGGCCGCCGTTGACGCAGTGGCGGACCAGCGCGGCCTGGGTCGGAGCGTCCCAGGCGTTCATGAAGTCGTAGTGCCAGGTGTAACCCCGGCCGCTCGACAACCGCACCCGTGACATGTCCCCGGAGACCGGGAACGCCATCTTGAACTCGATCATCGGCACCGGCACCGGGTGCGACGACGGGCAGACCAGCGTCGCGCGGTCCGGGTAGGCCATGTGGGACTTGTGGTCCGCCGAGTCGAGATCACGGCCGTTCCAGCAGCTCGGCGCCTGGAAGCGGACGTTGAGCTGGCTGCCGGGGGCGCACCAGGCCGGGATGTCCCAGTTCTTGGCGCTGTCCCCGCACTCGAACCCCTCGACGGCGCCGGGGTGGTCGCGGAACTGCTCGAGCGTCGAGGTCGGACTGCCGACCACGAACCGCATGCCCGGCGGGAACGGCTGGACGTCCTGGTACTTCAGGATTCCCGACTTGTAGTAGACGACCTGGTTGCCGGTGGGACGCACCACCTGGTCGCCGTTGAGCACCGAGGGGAACCAGTACGCCGACTTGTCGTCCGGCGTGACGCAGTTCGTGCTGCCCTGCCGGAGCGAGTCGTTGGTGCTGCTCGCGTTGATGGAGTTGTTGCCGAGGAACGTGTGCAGGTGCGACGCGCCCGGCAGTCCGGGGAAGACGATCGGATCGTCCGGGCGGTCCGTGGCGAACGCGCAGTTCGCCTGGAACTCGTGGTGGCTGACGTAGTCGTCGGCCTGGGCCGACTGGCTCGCGACCGCGAACACGGCCGCGACGAGGCCGGCCGTGACGGCCAGCGCGCTGAGTTTTCGGGACAACTGTGTCCTCCTGCCGATGGGGAAACCGGCTTGGGAGAGCGCTCTCCCAGCTAGCGTCCCGCGCGGGTCCCGGAGTGTCAAGGGCGGGCGTTGACATCGGCGAATTCGGTTCGTAACATTCGCCGCCAGGGTTGTGAGAGCGCTCTCCCGCATCTCACCCCAACCCGCAGGAGACGCAATGTTCCGCCTCCGCTCCGTCGGCACGGTGCTCGCCGTGCTCGTGGGACTCGCGGTCGCACCGGCCGCGGTCAGTGCCGCGCCGTCGCTGCTGTCCCAAGGCAAACCCGTCACCGCGTCGTCCACCGAGGGCGCGGGCACCCCCGCGTCGGCGGCGGTCGACGGTGACCCGGGCACGCGCTGGTCCAGCGCGTGGAGCGACCCGCAGTGGCTACGGGTCGACCTGGGCGCGTCGTCGGCCGTGACCAGGGTCGAGCTCGACTGGGAAGCCGCCCACGCCACGAACTTCGAGATCCAGGTCTCCGCCAACGGCGACTCCTGGTCGTCGATCAGGTCCGTCACCGGGGGCACCGGTGGCAGGCAGGGCTTCGACGTCACCGGCACCGGCCGGTACGTCCGCGTCCACTCCACCCAGCGCGCCAACGGCTACGGCATCTCGCTGTGGGAGTTCCGCGTCTACGGCGAGCAGGGCGGCTCGAACCCGCAGCCCGGCACCGGCGTGCGCGTGACCGGCTCGCAGGGCAACTGGCAGCTCACCGTCGACGGTCAGCCGTGGACGGTGAAGGGTCTGACGTGGGGTCCGCCGGCCGCGGACGCCGCGAGGTACATGCCCGAGCTGAAGTCCATGGGTGTCAACACGTTGCGCACGTGGGGCACCGACGCCTCGACCCGTCCGCTGCTGGACGCGGCCGCCGCGAACGGTCTGCGCGTGATGAACGGCTTCTGGTTGCAGCCCGGTGGCGGTCCCGGTTCCGGCGGCTGCGTGAACTACGTGACCGACGCGCAGTACAAGGCGGACATGCTCGGCCAGATCCGCCAGTGGGTCACCGCCTACAAGGACCACCCCGGTGTTCTCATGTGGAACGTCGGCAACGAGTCCATCCTGGGCCTGCAGAACTGCTATTCCGGCGCCGAGCTGGAGACCCAGCGCGTCGAGTACGCGAAGTACGTCAACGAGGCCGCTCGGGCGATCCACGCGATCGACACGAACCACCCGGTGACGAACACGGACGCGTGGACCGGTGCGTGGGTGTACCTCAAGGCACACGCTCCCGACCTCGACCTGTACTCGGTGAACTCCTACGGCAACGTCTGCAAGGTGCGCCAGGACTGGATCTCCGGTGGCTACACGAAGCCGTACATCCTCACCGAGGCCGGTCCGGCGGGGGAGTGGGAGGTGCCCAACGACGCCAACGGCGTGCCGTCCGAGCCGACGGACGTGCAGAAGCGTGACGGGTACACCCAGGCGTGGAACTGCATCACCGGCCACACCGGAGTCTCCTTCGGTGGCACGTTGTTCCACTACGGCACGGAGTACGACTTCGGCGCGGTGTGGTTCAACCTGACGCCCGCGGGCAAGAAGCGGCTGTCGTTCTACGCGGTGCAACGGGCCTTCGGCGGTGCGACGCCGGCGAACACCCCGCCGGTGATCTCCGCGATGAACCTGCCGCAGACCATCGCCGCCGGGGCTCCGCTGACCATCGACGTGGCCGCGTCCGATCCGAACGGTGACGCGATCGCGTGGTCGGCGGCGTTCAACAGCAAGTACATCGACAACAGCGGCGGCCTGGCCGGAACCCCGGTGCAGGTCAACGGGAACCGGCTCACCGTAACGGCACCCGATCGCCTGGGCGTGTGGAAGGTCTACGTCCTGGCCGAGGACGGCCGCGGCAACATCGGCATCGAGACGAGGTCGGTGCGGGTCGTCGCACCGCAACCGGCCGGGACGAACGTCGCGCAGGGCAAGCCCACCACGGCCTCGTCCTACCAGCAGGTCGGTGACGGTGCCCCCTACCCGCCGTCCAACGCCGTGGACGGCAACGGGAGTTCGCGCTGGGCCACCGACTGGGCCGACCCGCAGTGGCTCCGGGTCGACCTCGGCGCGGTCACCACGTTCCAGCACGTGCAGCTGGTGTGGGAGGGCGCCTACGGGCGGGCGTACGAGATCCAGGTGTCCGACGACGGCGACAACTGGCGTTCGGTCTACGGCACGACGACCGGCAACGGCGGCGTGGACTCGATCGACGTGACGGCGACGGGCCGTTACGTCCGGCTGCACGCCACCCAGCGCGGAACCGGCTGGGGCTACTCGCTCTACGAGCTCGGCGTCTACCGGCGGTGAGCTACACCGGCTCGACCCGGACGACCACCCCGTCCGACGGTTCGACGGCGCTGGTGGTCACCAGATCGCCGTGACGAACCTGTCCGTCGCCGCTCACGTCGACGTGAGCGGCGACGGACAGCATCGACCCATCAGCCAGGCCGAAGTCGAACGGCACGCGCTGCTCGGCCGTGTAGTCACGGGAGAACTCGCCGACGTGCTCGGCCAACGTGACCGCGGGCGCGTCGGCGAGCGTGACGTCGAGCAGCCGCACCCGCAGCACCGCCCGGCCGAATGCGGGCGTGCCGGCCGGGATCACCACGACGCCGCGCACCGGATCAGTTGAGGACGGCGAAGCGGGCCTCGATGTCGACGGGACCGCCGGTGAGGTTGCGGATCTCGATGAAGTACTTGATCAACCCGGCGGCCTGCCGGTCGACCTGCACCTTCCACTCGATCTGCGCGCCGCCGTCGACC
Source organism: Streptomyces sp. ID05-26A (assembly GCF_033794685.1). Lineage (NCBI taxonomy): Bacteria > Bacillati > Actinomycetota > Actinomycetes > Kitasatosporales > Streptomycetaceae > Streptomyces > Streptomyces sp. ID05-26A. The sequence goes on along the minus strand of NZ_JARAYZ010000002.1, from coordinate 1,356,171 downwards.
ATCGGCCACGTCGGCACCACCATCCACACGACCCGCCAGCCCTCCGGCCAGCTGTGGGTGAACCAGCGCCGCGACGTCCCGCCGGGCACCTGTCCTCGGAACTGCACACCAAGTCGCATCGGGATTCCCCCTTCACTCTCGGGATTCGGGCGCGGGGCCGGCGTCCTCGGCGGCGTGCGAGGCCTCCTCGGCGACGGCGTCCTCGCTGTCGTCGGCGGCATCCGGTGCGGCACCACCGTCGTCCGCGGCTGCGAGCGGTTCGGCGAGGACCAGGTCGTCGAGTGACGCGGGGGCGGCCCCGCCGTCGAGGTCGGCGCTCATGGCAGCTCCTCTCACAGGGCGCTCGGCGACCAGCCGAGCACGTCGTAGCGGGCCTCGACGTCGACGGGTCCGCCGGTGAGGTTCGTGATGGCGAGGAAGTACTTGAGCAGCCCGCCGGACTGCCGGGTGACCTGGGTGGTCCACTCGATCTGCGCGCCTCCGTCGACCGCGGGCGCCGTCGGCACGACCGTCCACAGCACGTACCAGTGCGCGGGCCAGCTGTGCGTGAACCAGCGCTTCGTCGTGCCGGCCGGGACGGAGCCGGTGAACTGCACGCCCCGGAACACCGCCGCCGGTTCGAGGCCGCTGTACATCGCCCGCACCGCCGCGCAGTCGCCGGGACTGAGTCCCTCGCGCTGGCCGATCTCGACGTTCTGGATCGGGGTGATCGTGTCGCGGCTCGTGTCGACCGCGAACGCCCACCGCGGGTAGTGCATGATCGAGTGGTAGTCGTACGGGCCGACGTCGTCCCCGTCGGTGATGTGCTGGTTGAAGTTGTGGGCGCTCTGCTGCTGGATGTTCGTGAAGTCGATCCTCACGAAGTTGTTGCGGTCCTCGCGGCTCTGCTCGTGCCACAGACCGACGCTGTGCCCGATTTCGTGAATGGTCGCTCCGGTCGCGCAGGCGGCCGCCAACGTGATGTTCTGGCGGTTTCCCCTCATGCCCACCGGAGAACTGCAGCCGCCGCCGGGCTGGAAACGAATGAAATTCGTGTCCGTCGCGGTTCTCGGCACCAGGCGAATGCGCGTGTTGCGTTGCCAGTGTGCGATCGCGTTGTGCACGCGGGCCTGGTCCGGCAGGTTCGGGTCGATCTCGAACGGCACTCGCCCGTTCGGCCAGCGGAACTGCTGACCAGGGATGATCACGCCGTCCGGGTGGACGTCGCCCTCCTGCACGAGGGTGAGGACGATGTCGCCCTCGACCATCGGCTCACCGTCGACCTCGGTGTACAGAACGGCTTTCGCGCCCTGGCCCAGCGTGTCGATCACGCCGGTTCTGAGTTCGGGTCCGACGCGGAACTGGCCGCTGCCGGTCACCGTGCCACGCGGCTCGGTCATCGTGCCCTCCCGTCACAACAGAAGACGAACAATCGTGATCCTCGAATGGGCGCAACGCATAGGGTCGAACGCCTCCGTCGCATTCAGCGAATTGATGGAGAGCGCAAAGTGGCGGTGTAACGGGAAAGCGTTCTCCGGCGACCTCCCCGATCGGGCTAAGGTCGAGGCATGTCTTCCGCTGTCATCGTCGAATACGACACCGCCTGGCCGCTGCGCGCCCGGGACCTCCTCGCCGGGGTGCGCTCGGCGCTCGCGCCACTGCCCGGCTCGGACGGGTTCGGCTACGAGCACATCGGGTCGACCGCGGTGCCCGGTCTCGGCGCGAAGCCGATCGTGGACCTCCAGGTGTGCATCCCGGACCTGCCGTCGCTCGACCGGCTGGCGGACCTCCTGGCGCCGACGCCGTTCGTGCCGGCGCACGGTTCGCGCCCGGACTCGCCAGGTGTGCACAGGGACAACAGGAGGCCGGGGGACCAGGCCGAGGACTTCGCCTACGAGAAGCGGTTGTTCCATTCACCGGAGGTGGGCGCGATCCTCCACGTCCGGCGCGCCGACTCGCCGTTCGCACGGTTCGTCGTGGACTTCCGCGACTGGCTGCGGAGCAACCCCGAGCAGGCCCGGCGCTACGAGGACGTCAAGCGCGGGCTCGCCGCCGCCCACGCGGGTGAGCCGGACTACGACGACTACACGCGCGCCAAGACCGCGTTCTTCGACGAGATCCAGCCCCGGCTCAGGAGCTGGGCAGCCGGATCGTGACGCGCAGGCCGCCCTCCGGGCGCGCGGCGACGTCGAGGGCGCCGTCGTGGGCGCGGACGATGCTGTGCACGATGGCGAGGCCCAGGCCGACACCTGCGTGATCGTCGCCGCGGACGCGCCCTGCCCCGCGGCGGAACGGCTCGGTGAGCGTCGGCACCACGTCCACCGGGATCACCGGGCCCGTGTTCTCGACCCGCAGCACGCACGCCTGGTGCTGCGGTTCGGTGTGGACGGTGACGGCGCCGCCGGTCGGGAGGTTGTACACGATGGCGTTCTGGACGAGGTTCGTCACCACTCGCAGCAGCAGCTCCGCCGACCCGGCCGTGGTCGAGGTCTCGCCGGTGACACCGAGCGCGACCTCGCGCTGTTCCGCCAGGGGAAGAAGGGTTTCCGCGGCTTCCTCGGCGATCAGGGACAGGTCGACGGGCTCGCGGCCGAACCCGCCCCGGTCGCCGCGGCTGAGCAGCAGCAGGGCCTCGGTGAGGTCGATGGCGCGGCGGCTCGCGGTGTGCAGGCGGTCGATGAGTTCGCCGTTGATCCGGGTGGGGTCCTGGCGCGCGACGTCGAGCAGCGACTGCGAGATCGCCAGCGGGGTGCGCAGTTCGTGGGAAGCGTTGGCGGCGAAGCGTTGTTGCTCGGCCACGTGGGACTCGAGCTGGTGGAGCATGTCGTCGAAGACGTCGGAGAGTTCGCGGAACTCGTCCGTCTTGCCCGGCAGCCGGATCCGGTGTGACAGCGAGCCCTGCGCGGCGAGTCGCGCGGCGTCGGTGATCTTGGTGAGCGGGGAGAGCATCCGGCCGGCCAGCAGCCATCCGCCGAGCAGGCCGAACGCCACCAGGAACACCATGGCGATGGCGGCCGCGCGGCCGAAGATGCGGCTGAGGAGGTAGTGGTTCGGGTTGGTGAAGAGGAGGCCCTGGTCGTTGTCGGGGACGAACCGCAGCAGGTACAGCCACACCACGGCGATCAGGACGACGCCGGCCACCATGACGATGCCCGCGTAGCTGAGGGTGAGCTTCAGCCGCGCGCTGAGGCCCGCCTGTCTAGGCATCGGCGTCGATGCGGTAGCCGACGCCTGGCACGGTCGCGATCAGCCACGGTTCGCCGAGTCGCTTGCGCAGCGCGGAGACCGTGATGCGGACGGCGTTGGTGAACGGGTCGGCGTTCTCGTCCCAGGCCCGCTCCAGCAGTTCCTCGGCGCTGACGACCCCGCCCTGCGCGCCGACCAGCACCTCCAGCACCGCGAACTGCTTGCGGGTGAGCGCGACGTACTGCCCGTCGCGGAAGACCTCGCGCCGGAACGGGTCCAGCCGCAACCCGCCGATCTCGCTGACCGGCGGCCGCGCGTACGCGCGCCGGCGGGCGAGAGCCCGCAGCCGCAGCACCAGTTCCCGCAGTTCGAACGGCTTCGTGAGGTAGTCGTCGGCGCCGAGCCCGAACCCGGACGCCTTGTCGTCGATCCGGTCGGCCGCGGTGAGCATGAGGATCGGCATGCCGCTGCCGGACGCGACGATCCGCCGCGCCACCTCGTCCCCGGACGGCCCCGGGATGTCGCGGTCGAGCACCGCCAGGTCGTAGGAGTTGATGCTGAGCATCTCGAGCGCCGTGGCACCGTCCCCGGCGATGTCCGCGGCGATCGCCTCCAGCCGCAGCCCGTCCCGGACGGCTTCGGCCAGGTGTGGCTCGTCCTCGACGATCAGCACGCGCATGTCTTCCAGCCTAGGCAGCGCGGCATATCGTCCGCATATCTACACCGCGACCAGGTGCCGTTCCTCGACCTGCGCGGCCTTCGGGCGCCACCACCACCAGGACAGGAGCGAGGCCAGTGCCGCGCCGACGGCGTTGAGCAGCACGTCGTCCACAGAGGACACCCGGTCCAGTCGCAGCACGAACTGCAGGATCTCCAGCACCGCCGAGCAGGCCGCCGCGAACGCCAGCACCCGCCACACCGACCGCAGCGCCGCGAACCGCAGCGGGGCGAAGAGCCCGAGTGCGGCGAACACCAGCATGTTGCCGATGATCTGGCCCGAGTCGCGGTGCTCGACGAGGTCGATCAGGTCCGCGAACGGCACCAGGCTCAGCTCGCCCGCGGTGCCCGGCTCGGCGCCCGGCAGCATGATGATCCAGACCCACGGCAGCGTGCCGTAGAACAGTCCGACGTCCGCGAGGGCCGTCCGCCACGGGCGCGGGTACCGGGTGAACTTGCGGTAGAGGGCCAGGAGCAGCATCGCGAGCACGGCCACCGGTATCCCGAGCACCGCGCCGACCACGACCCCGGTCTCCGTACCGACCCACTCCTGCCAGGTGTTGAGCACGGCTCAGTGAAGCGGAACGTCGGTTGCGAGAACGTACGCGTTTTTCGATACGCGGACGATATGCCCCGGTTGGGCGGCCGGCGGGTGCCTGACGCAGAATGCCTGACGTGCTGGAGGCGAGGCTGCTTGCGACGGTGTCCCGCCTCGCGGGTCCCGTTCGCGGCGCCGGTGTCGTCCTGATCAGCCTCTTCGGCGCCTTCTCGCTCAACTCGCCGCTGGGCTGGTCGTTGTGCGCGGCGGTCGCGGTGAGCTCGGTCGCCGACTTCCGGTTCCCCCGCGTGGCGCTGCCCGTGGCGTTCCTCCGGGTCGTGCTGCTGTCGGTGCTGCTCGGTGCGGACGCCGACCAGTGGGTGCTCACGGTGCTCACGACGACGCTGATCACCTGGCAGTGGCAGTGGTCGTGGAAGATCAGCGTGCCCGCGACGGCCGCGCTGCTCGCGGTGCAGGTGGTGACGACCGGCCCCGGTGTGCTCGTGCGGGCGGTGCTGGAGTCGGTGCTCGCACGGCTGGCGTACGAGTTGCTGCGCAGGTCCAGCCGCCGCGTCGACCTGCTCAGGGAACGGGCCGCCTCGCAGAACCGGGCCGCGGCCGTCGCCCTCGACCAGGTCAGGCGGGAACGGGACTACCTCGCGCTGCTGCACGACACGGCGGCGTCGACGTTTCTGATGGCCGCGCACGGCGGTGACCCGTCGGAGGTGGCGGCGCAGGCGCGCCGGGACCTGGTCGTGCTCGCCGAACAGGGCGACGCGCAGGGGACCGTCGACCTCGGGGCCGCGCTCACGGCTGTGGCGAGGGACAGTTCCCTGGACGTGCGGGTGGTGGCCGAGGTCGTGCCGGTGCCGGCCGGGGTGGCGCTGCAGTTCGTGCGGGCCGTGCGGGAGTTGCTGACCAACGTCGAGCGGCACGCGGGCACGGGAGTGGCCGACCTGGCGGTGACGCGGGAGCGGGGCGCGGTGGTCGTCGTCGAGGACGCCGGTCGGGGGTTCGTGCCCGCCGAGGTGCCCGAGCACCGGCGTGGGCTGCGGGGATCGGTGGTCGAGCGGCTCGAGGCGGTCGGGGGTGCCGTGGTGGTCGAGTCTGGGGCGGCGGGGACCACCGTGCGGCTGGAGTGGGTCGCCGGGGATCGGGTCGCGGCCGAGGTGACCGCCGCGGCCGGCAGGTCCGGGGCCGCGGCAGCGGACGGGACCGCGGCGGCCGGCCTGACCACCACAGTCGGCGAGTCCCCGCCAGCTACGCCGGACCGCCCATGACCGACCACGCCGTCTCCGCCATCACCCGGCAGGTCCTGCTGGTCGTCGTCTTCGCCGTCCAACTCGTCCTCACCCTGCCCTCCCTCGTCGGGTACGCGCACGGCCCGGCGGCCTGGGTCGCCTACGGGCTGCTCACCGCCGCGCTGGGGATCGTGGCCGGACATGTCGCAGCGGCCACGCCGACACCGGCCTACCTCGCCGTCGCACCCCTCACGGCGTCGGTGCTGGCGACCACCGCACTGCCCACCGGAACCTCGTTCGCACCGGCGGACTGGGCGTTCGGGCTGGTCGGCTGGTACCTGCTGCTGGTGCTGGTTGAACGGCCGGCGGCGCTGGTGGCGGCGCTGAGCGCGCACATCTGCCTGAGCATCGTGTGGTTCGCGCACGACGGGAGCGGCGACGTCGGCACGGCCGGGGTCGTGATCCTCAGCGGCACGAGTTTCCAGCTCGGCGTCCTGGTGATCACGCGCGTTCTGCACCGCGACGCGCGCCTCGCCGCCGAGGCCGCGGCCGAGCACGACGCCGCGCGCACCAGGGAAGAGCTGGCCCGCCGGCGGGAGCAGGACCTGCGGGCCGGGTTCGAGGGCCAGCTCGGAGCGTTGCTGCCGCTGCTCGCGGACCTGGCCGACGAACGGACCACCGTGGCCGACCAGACGACCAGGCTGCGGTGCTCGGTGGCGGCCGTGCAGCTGCGACGGTTGTTCGCGGAGAACGACGACGTGCCCGACCCGTTGCTGCACGAACTGACCGCGTGTGTGGACGTCGCCGAACGGCGCGGTGTCGTCGTCTCGCTCGCCGTGAGCGGCACGGCCACACCGGTTCCGACGGAGGTGCGTCGGGAGCTGGTCGCCCCGATGGCCCAGGCGCTCGCCGTCGCGAACGGACGTGCGAAGGTGAGTCTGCTGCGCACCGCGACCGAGGTGCGCGTGGCGGTCGTGGCCGACGCGGCGGAGACGCTCCCGGCGCCGGGCAGACCGGTGATGACCACGGTCGAGACGAGTGTCCACAGCGGACTGGTGAGGAGCGAGGCGAGATGGCGGACGACGTGACGGCGGTCGTGGTCGACGACCATCCCGTCGTGCGGGCGGGGGTCGCGCACTGGCTGTCCACGGCGGACGTCGAGCTCGTGGCGAGCGGTGAGGACCCCGGGGTCGCGTGGACCGGTCCGGGCGCGCAGGCCCAGGTCGTCGTGCTCGACCTGCACCTCGGCGGCGTCGCGCCCGCCACGTCCGAGCTGCGCAAGCTCGTCGAGGACGGACGCAGGGTCGTCGTCTACTCGATGCGCGCGGACGACGAGATCGTCCTGCAGTGCCTGGAGATCGGCGCGCTGAGCTATCTGACGAAGGCCGAGGGCGCCGACCACCTCGTGCAGGCCGTGAAGGCGGCGGCGCAGGGGCAGTCGTACACACCACCGGCCCTCGCGGGCGCGCTGGCGGGCGACCGGTCGGAGACGAGGCCCGCGCTGTCCCCGCGCGAGACCGAGGTCCTGGTCGAGTGGTTCCAGTCCGAGTCGAAGGAGTTCGTGGCGCAACGCCTGAACATCACGCTCAGCACGGTGAACTCCCACCTGGAGCGGATCAGGGTCAAGTACGCGGCGATCGGCAGGCAGGCCCCCACGAAGGCCGCGCTCGTCGCGCGGGCGATCCAGGACGGGCTGATCGGCCTCGACGACCTCTGACGGCCGCGTGTGGTGTGAACGACCGATACCGCCGTTCCGGCATCCGGCCTAACGTCCTGGGCAACCAGGTTCCGCAGTCCGAGGAGTCCCGCAGTGACGCACGCCCGTGGCCCCCTGTTCATCGCCTCCGTCGCGGCGGCGGGCCTGCTGCTGACTGCCTGCGGCTCCGAGACCACCGGCACGGCGACCCCCGCCACCGACACGACGACGACCACCACCGCCACGAGCACCGAGAAGACCAGCGCGTCCAAGGAGAAGCCGGCCGTCCCCGCCGGCGGGGACGTCACGGCCCCGGGCTCGAAGCTCAAGGTCGGCGCCCGCGCGGTCATTCCCGTGGTCACCGGTGACAAGACCGGCACCATCGCGATCACCGTCACGGCCATCGAGGCGGGCGCGAAGGAGGACCTGGCGAAGTTCGGCGAGAAGGCCAAGAACATCACGCCGTTCTACCTGCGGGCCAAGGTCGAGAACCTGAGCGGCACCGACCTGAGCTTCACCTCGATCGGCCTGCGCGGCCTCGGCGAGGACGGCAAGGGCACCGGCGTGATCATCAGCGGCGACACCCCGAAGTGCGACTCCACCAGCGCGCCGAGGACGTTCAAGGCGTCCGGCGAGACCTACGAGACGTGCGTGCTGAGTGCGGCCCAGGACGGCCTGAAGGTCGCGGCGGCCGAGTACAACCGCGGCGACGACTACGTGAAGTCGCCAGTGGTCTGGCAAAGCTGAGCCACAACGCTGGTCCGCGGGGTCACGAGGGGTCTTCGCGGATCAGCGCCGGGTCTGCACCAACCCGTTCACGTGCGCGTACGCCACGGCGTGCACCCGGTCCCGCAGCCCCAGCTTGGACAGCACCCGCGAGACGTGCGTCTTCACCGTCTCGTCCCCGACGTGCAGTCGCGCGGCGATCTCGGCGTTGCTGTAGGCCGCCGCCACGAGTTGCAGCACCTCCCGTTCGCGCGCGGTCAGCAAAGCGAGCTCCGGCGGCGTCGGGGGAGGCGCGAGGCTGACGGCGAACCGCGCGATCAGCCGTTGCGTGACCGACGGGTCTATCAACGCGTCCCCGCGCGCCGCCACCCGGACCGCCGAGATCAGCTCCTCGGGCGGCAGTGACTTCAGCAGGAACCCGCTGGCCCCGGCCTTCAACGCGCGGTAGACGTACTCGTCGGTGTCGTAGGTCGTGAGCAGCAGGACCTTCGTGCGGTTCGCGGGGTCGGCCAGGATCATCTCCGTGGCGCCGAGCCCGTCGAGCTTGGGCATGCGGATGTCGAGCACCGCCACGTCCGGGCGCAGCCGCGCGACCTCGGCCACGGCGGCCCTGCCGTCCGCGACCTCCGCGACGCAGCTCAGGTCCTCCTGCGTGTCGAAGATCGCGCGCATGCCGGAGCGCAGCATCGCGTGGTCGTCGGCCAGCAGCACCGTCAACGTCATGACGCCTCCAGGGGGAACGTGACGACGGTGCGCCAGGTCCGGCCGTCCGGTTCGAGCCCGGACCGGGTGGTGCCCGCGAACATGCCGGCGCGGTTGCGGATGCCGACGAGTCCCCGCCGCACCGAGCCGGAGTCGTCGCCGGGACCCGTGACGTTGCACGCGGCGACGGTCAGCGAGTCCGGCCCGTACTCCAGGGTCACCGTCACGCCGGACGCGTCGCCGTGCCGCAGGGCGTTGGTCAACATCTCCTGGATGATCCGGTAGACCGTGATGTCCAACGACTCCGGCACGTCCCGCCGCGGCCCGCACACCTCGAGCCGGGCCGGTCTGCCCGCCGCGCGCACGCCGTCGAGCAGCTCGTCGAGGTTGTCGAGCCCCGGTTGCCGGGCGCCCTCGGAGTTGTCGCCGTGCAACAGGTCCAGCAGGTGCCGCAGGTCGACCATGGCCGCGCGGCTGGACGTCTCGACCGCGCGCAACGACTTCGTGAGCTTCGGATTGCCGTCCGGCAGGCCGAGTCGTGCGGCTCCGGCGTGCAGGTTGATCGCGCTGACGTGGTGGATGATCACGTCGTGCAGGTCGCGGGCTATCGCGCCGCGTTCCTCGGTGACCGCCTTGGTGACGGCCGCCTTCGCGTCCTTCTCCGCCATCGCCGACTGCTTCTCCAGTTCGGCCAGGTACGCGCGCCGCGCCGTCGTGTAGCGGCCGACGAGCCACGGCAGCAGCGCGCCCTTGGCCGCCACCAGCACCGCGGTCAGCAGGGTGTGGCCGTTGAGGATCATGCACGCCATCAGGCTGGCCGAGAGCATCCCGAGCGCCGTGTACGCGGGCCCGCCGCGCAGCCACGCTCCCGCCCGGTAGCCCGCGATCAGCAGACCGGCGTCGTTGGCGTCCACCCCGTTGCGCATCGAGATCAGGATGATCACCGGCACGGCCGCCTGCGCCGCCGCGACCCACAGGGACAACCGGGCGGGGCCGGCGAGCATCGCGTCCACGGCCAGCGTCAGCACGAGCACGATCACGGTCTGCGCCAACGGTTCGCGGTCGAGCAGCACGAATCCGCCGTCCACGACCATGCACACGGCCGCGACCAGCCACGACTGGTGCTTGAGGGGCAGCTTGATCAGATCCATCGGACGCAATCCTGCCGCATGGCGTCCCTGAGATCCTCCCGCTGCGCAGGGGTCGGAGATCCCCCGCGCGGGGGATGCGGTTTCCGTCTCCGCAGTGACGCGGCGGGCCCGGCATGATCGCTACGTTCGGTCGCGATGAAACGACGTGGTGTGACCTTGCTGCTCGTGCTGGGGGCGATCCTGGGGATCGCGGCCCCGGCGCTGGCCGACGGTGCCCAGTCCGGCGCCGACATCCACGTCGCGCAGAGCCTCGGCGGACGCGACCTCACGGTGATCATCCGGCGGGTCGCGGAGGTGCCGGGGCCGGTGCACGTCGACGTGGTGACGCACGCCGGGACGCCTGCCGGTGAGCTGTCGCTGACCCTGCGCGCGGCGGGTGCGGCGAGCAGCACGACCAAGGTGGTTCTCGGTGCCACGCCCGGGTTCTACCCCGGACAACTGCACGTCGACCGGCCCGGACCGTGGGAGCTCGCGGTCGACGAGGCGACCATTCCGTTCGTCGTGCCCGCACTCGTGCCGTCGCCGTGGGAGAACGCGACCTACGGCGGGTTCATCGCGGCCGGCGTGCTGTTGCTGGCGGCGTTGGTGCTGGCGGTGTTCGGCAAGGTCGGGCTCGCGCTGGTGCCCACGGCGGGCATGGTCGCGGCGATCGCGGCCGGCGTGACGGCGGCGTTGCTGTCGCCGAGCATTCCGCCCGTCGCGGCACCGGGCACGCAGCTGGATCCCACGTACGACAACGTGATGAACCCCTACGAGCGAACGTCCATCATGGACTTCTCGCGGCCGCCGGTGAACCTGGTGCCGCGCATGGAGGACAGGGACCTCGTGCTCAACCTCACCGACGGCTCGTCGGGACGGCCGGTGGACGACCTGCTGGTGCACGACAGCGCGTTCGTCCACCTCGTCGTGGTGTCGCCGTCCGGGCACCTGCGCCACCTGCACCCGGTCCGCACGGCGCCCGGCGAGTTCCGGGCCCGGCTGACCGATCCCGAACAGGGCACCCACGCCGTCGCCGCCGAGATCGCCCGGCGCGGCGGGGGAGTGCAGCTGCTGCGGTCGAGCGTCGAGGTCTCCGGTGCGGCACAGGCGGTGCGGCACGACGGGAAGGCCGAGACGGTGGTGGAGATCCGCGAGGCGGGCAGGCCGAGCACGATCACCGCGAAGTTCGGCGAGCGCGACCTGCAGCCGTGGCTGGGGATGCTCGGGCACATGATCGTCGTCGGCCCGATGACCGGCACGGCGGTCGACGCACCGATCTGGGCGCACGTGCACTCGATGATCCCGCCGGTCCCGGGCATGCCCGACAAGCCGGACGAGAGCGTCGCCGCGTACGGGCCGGACGTGCCGTTCACCTACTCGTTCCCGTTGCCGGGCAGGTACCTCGTGTGGATCCAGGTCGAGCGCGACTACTCGATCGTCACCGTGCCCCAGATCGTCGACGTGCCGGCCGGGAAGGTGGTCTCGAAGTGAAGCGGTCGTCGATCGCCGTCGTGGGCGGGGTGATCGCGCTGGTGGCGGCACTCGTGGTGCTGTGGCCGCGCGGCGTCGAGGCCAGGCCGCACCTCGCGGAAAGCGCGCAACTCCGGTTCGAGCTCACGCCCACCAGCACCAAGACCGGAAGCAACGTGTTCGACCTGCGGATCACCGACCGCTCCGGCAACGCCGCGGACGGCGACGTCACGGTCGAACCGGCGATGCCGCAGATGGGCCACGCGCTCGCCCCGATCACCGCGGCACCGCAGGCCCCCGGCCGGTACCAGGTCGCGGGCGTCGACCTGTTCATGGCCGGCCAATGGGAAATCACCGTGTCACTGCGCAGCGAGCGGGTCGTCATCCCGCTGCTGCTCACTTAGAGGAGGGGGAGGAATGACCGCACACATCACGGCGACGGCGGCGTCGTCGCCGGTGACGAGGACGGTCCCGAGGGGGTTGATCCCGGCGAGCGTCGTGCTCGGCGGCACCCTGATCTCGCTGATCGGCCTGACCTGGGACATCCAGTGGCACTCCGACGTCGGGCCCGACACGTTCTTCACGCTGCCGCACCTGTTCCTGTACGCGGGCAGTGCGATCTCGGGCCTCGCGAGCCTCGCCGTCGTGCTGCTGACGACGGCGAACTCCAAGCGCGACAAGGAGGTCGACCCGGTCGTCGGCGGCCGCGCGGTCGGCGTCTTCGGCCGCACGTTCGCCGCACCCGTCGGGTACCTGGTCTCCGGCATCGGCGCGGCGCTGTTCCTGGTCTACGGGCTCTGGGACCAGTGGTGGCACGGCCTGTACGGCTTCGACGCCGTGATCGACTCGCCGCCGCACATCGGGCTGCTGCTGTCGATCTCCATCACGATGGTCGGCGCGGTCATGATCTTCGCGGTCGCGCGGGACCAGAACTGGGGCACCTACGGCGTCGCCGGGGCCGCGGCCACGTTGCTCGCGTTCAGCATGGTGACCGTGCTCGGCCTGCGCGCGTTGCCCGGCGGGCCCGTCAACACCGTCAACGCCGGCAGCGCGTTCTTCTCGGTCATGATCCTGTTCATGGGCGCGTACGTGCTCAAGCGGCGTGGCGGCGCGTTGGCCGTCGGTGTAGTCGTCGCGGCACTGCAGGCGCTGTTCTGGTGGTTCTCGCCGTGGGCCACCGAGGTCTACGCGGACGCCACCGGCCTGCCGTTGCGCGACTACGCCGACGGCATCCCCGGCCTGCCCAACATGATCCCGATGAGCCTCGTCCTCGTCGCGGTCACCGTCGAGTTGCTGCACAAGCTGCCCGCGTGGCTGGTCGGCGCGGTCGGCGGCGTGATCATCACGGGCTGCGCGCCGTTGCAGCGGATGTTCGTCTACGGCGGCAACTTCCCCGCCCTCGACCGCTACCTCGCCACCGTCGTCGCGGGCGCGGTGCTCGGCGCGCTCGCCGGGATGCTCGGCCGGCGGTTCGGCCACATGCTCCGCCACCTCGCACCGGCGAAGGAGAACAGCCATGCGTAAGACCTTGCTGGGACTCGCGGGCACGGTGGCGCTGCTGCTCGGCCTGACCGCTCCGGCTCTCGCGTTCGAGCCGGTGAACGTCGTGCACACCGAGAAGGTGCAGGCCGGACCGTACGACCTCACCATCGGCTTCAGCACGTGGCCGGTGAAGGCCATGCAGTCGCTGGACTTCACCTTCGCGCCCGAGGACGGCATCACGGGCAAGACGGGCACGCTCACGATGTTCTACAACGGCGCGGAGGACGACGACGGCCCGCTCGCCCGCCACCCCCGCAAGCGGGAGGTCTGGGGTCTCGACATCCACGCCATGCCCGCGCCGGGGACGTGGACCCTGCGGTTCGACATCGACGGACCGGCGGGTGCGGGGACCGGTGAGCTGAAGAGCCTCCAGGTCATGGAGCAGCCGGGACCGCCGATGGGGCTCTCCTGGGCGATCAGCACCATCCCGTTGTTCGGCCTGATCGCGTTGATCGTGATCGCCTGGCGGAGGACGCGCGCCACGGTCGACTAGCAGACGCGGTCCGAGCTTCACCCGGCCACCTGACCGGGTGAAGTTCGGTCCGAAAGACTGGACCAGCTGGATTTTCGGTCGCGAGGTCCGATAACCCTGCGCCGTGCGATTGCCTCACGCGGTTTGGATCGGCGGGCTCTTGGTGCCCGCGTTGCTCGCCGCCACCGGCGTGTTCGTCTACGGCGGTGGCATCGAACGGGCGTTGGACTCCGACGTCCGCACAGCGCTGGGCAAGGCCGGTTACCACGGCGTTGTCGCGGTGCAGGGCCGCTCGGTGGTGGTCAGCGAGGTCGCGCCGCGGTCGGTCGACGCGGTGCGCGCCGTGGTGTCCGACGTCTCCGGCGTCGGCGTCACCGAGGTGCGCGCGGCCGAGCCCGAGCAACTGCTCGTGGCGGTGCGCGGCGGTGAGATCCTGGTGTCCGGCGCGGTCGCCGACGACGCGGAACGCCGTGCGCTGCTCGAAGCCGTGCAGTCCGACGGCCACCGCGTCACGGCCGCGCTCCGGCTCGGCGGCCTGCTGCCGATCCCGCCGGTCGTGATCGGCCGCGTGCTCGACGCCGCGTTGTCCGCCAAGGTGTCCGACGTGACCACGACGGTCCACAACGGACAGGTCGTGGTCGCCGCCCGAGTGCCCGACGAAGCCCGTGCGACCGCGGTCCGCGACGCCGTCAAGGAGGCGGCGAACGGCCTGCAGGTCACCGACCGCATCGAGATCGGCCCGTCCGCGGCGGTCGGCGACCTGAACGTCGAGGCGCTGCACGACTCGATCTCCCGCCTGGTCAACGGCAACGGCGCGATCCGGTTCGTGCAGGGCACCACGGCGTACGAAGGCCACGGCCCGGTGCTCATCCAACGCGTGGGCCGCATGCTGCTCGTCGCGCCGCGCGCCTCGATCACGTTGGTGGCGCACGGCACGGACCAGGCGATGGCGACGACGCGCGGCCAGATGGTCCGCGACGAACTCGTCGGCCAGGGCGTGTCGCCCGCGTTGATCGCCATCGAGACCCGTCCCGCCCCCGGCGGCGAGTACGACCCGGCCACCCGCCAGGTCGACGTCGTCGTCCGTTAGGAGTTCGCTGTGCTCTGGTTGTTCTCGCAGATGTTCCTGCTGTGCCTGGTGTCCTTCGGTGTCGGGTCGCTCGTGACGTGGCTGTCGGTGCGCGGTCGCCTGCAGCCCGAACGCCCGAAGACGCGCCTCGCCCTGCCCGCGCCCCGCCCGGCGGCGGAGCAGGTGGTGATCGCCGAGCAGCCGGTCGCGCCGAAGAAGCCGGAACCGTTGCCCGTCAAGGGGAACTCGAAGACGATGGTCTACCACACGCCCGACTCGCCGTACTACCGGCGGATGAAGGGCGACATGACGTTCCGGTCGGAGTCGGACGCGGTGTCGGCGGGCTACCGGATGTGGACGACCAAGGGCCGCGTCAAGGCGTGACGTCGAGCGGGCGGTGATGCGGCGCGACCTCCGCGAGCATCGAGCCGTGCGCGGTGAGCCGGGCGCGGAAGTCCGCCCAGTCGCGCTCGGCCGACCAGGCCGACTCGGCCAGCGCGCACAGCCGGGGGAACGCCAGGTACTCGGCGTGCTCGGGGGTCTTCACGAACTCGGTCCAGAGCTGGCCCTGCGTCCCCAGCACCCGCGCCGCGCACTCGGCGTCCCAGTCGGCCGGGAGCGGGTCGTTGCGGTAGACGTCCTCCAGGGACACCACGGCGGCGGGCTGGCCGGGTGGCTCGCCGTGAGCGCTCTGCGGGTAGTCGAGGTACGTGCTGCGGAACGGCGCCATGACGAGGTGGTGGCCGCGCTTGACGGCTTCGAGTCCGTGCCGGGGGTCTCGCCAGATCATCACGGCGGCCTGGCTCGGGAGGCCGTGCGGGTTCTCGCCGTCGTCCCAGCAGATCGGGTGGCGACCTCGGGAGACCAGGAACTCGCTGACGCGGCCGAGGAACCAGCCGTGCAGCGCGGAGGGGCCGGGCAGGTTCTCGGCGGCGATGCGGGTGGCCGCGAGCGGGCTGGTCTCCCACTCGCCGGCGGGGCATTCGTCGCCGCCGATGTGGATGTGCGGGGACGGGAACACCTCCAGCACCTCGGTGAGGACGTCGCGGAGGAACGAGAAGGTCTGCTCCTGCACGCCGAACAGCGCCTCGGACACGCCCCAGCCGGTCCACACGGGCAGCCTGCGCGACGGGAAGTTGCCCAGTTCGGGGTAGGCGGCCAGGGCGGCGCGGGCGTGGCCGGGCATCTCGACCTCGGGGACGACGGTGACGCCGCGGGCGGCCGCGTAGGACACGAGCGACCGCAGCTCCACCTTGGTGTAGGCGCCGCCGTGCGGGATGCCGTCGTAGGTGGTGCCGCCGGCCGGGCCGATCATGCTCTCGGCGCGCCACCCGCCCACGGAGGTCAGCGCGGGGTGGCGGTCGACCGGCATCCGCCAGCCCTGGTCGTCGGTGAGGTGCAGGTGCAGGACGTTGAGCTTGTACAGCGCGATCTGGTCCACGAGCCGCCGCAGGTGGGCGAGCGGCAGGAAGTGGCGGGCGACGTCGATCATGGCTCCGCGCCAGGCGAAGCGGGGTTCGTCACGCACCTCGACCAACGGCAGTTCGGAGCCGGACAGGAGCTGCCGCAACGACTGCACGGCGTGCCGCAGTCCCGCGACCGACCCGCGCAGCCGGACTCCGGACGCCGTCACGGACAACGAGTAGGCCTCGCCGTCGCCGCCGACCTCCAGGACGACGTCCCCGTCCGGGTGCAACGGGAGTCCGACGTAGGACTGCAGGAGCCGGGCGACCGGCAGAGCCTCCCCGGACGCGGCGATGGACGTCGGGCGGAAGACACCGGGGGAGCGGACCAGGTGGACGGGCTTGGGGATGATCATGCGATGGCCTTCGCGACGGCGTTGAGCAGGTGGACGGGGCGCAGCAGGTCCTCGTGGGAGATGGGCGGCTTGCCGGTGGCGGCCATGTCGAGGAACGCCTCCAGCCCCGGCACGAAGTAGTGCTCGTCGAGCGTCAGCTCCCGCCGGGCCGAGCCGGCGGAAGCGGTGAACGGTGCTTCGCCGAGCAGGAGGTCGATCTCGACCTCCGCCGAGCCGACCTCGGCCCGCACGGCGATGCGGTCGGCGAGCCGGGTGACGTCGACCGAACGAATCGGGCCCGGTGCGAGGCGCAGTGCCACGTCGACCGGGTGGATGCCGTAGAAGAAGATGCCGCCGTGCGGGCTGGCCGGGTCGACGGGACCTGACGCCGTGACGCGGCGTGCGGGGCCTTGTGCGGCAAGGGCTTCCGTGTCGGGGATCCAGCGCAACGCGGAGAACGACGTCAGCGGGGCGTTGTGGGCCACGGCCTCCGCGATGATCACCGAGGCGTCCTCGACCGTGCAGGCCAGCGGCTTGTCGATGAACACCGGCAGGCCTTCGCGCAGGAACGGCGAGGCGTGCGCGCGGTGCAGGTCGCCGTGCCGGTCGGCGACGACGACCGCGTCGACCAGCCCCAGCAGGTCTTCCGGCGCGTCGACGACGTGGTCGAGGGAACCCTTGGCCCGCAACGTGTCGTTGCGTTCGGAACGGCCACCGCTGACCGCAACGACGCGGTCAGGGCCAGTCCTGAGGTGGTCGATGATGTGGTCGACGTGGCTGTTCTCGGTGCCGATGATGCCGATGCGCACTACCGTTCTCCATTCAGCGCGACGGGTGTGCCGGTGCGGGCGGACTCGTAGACGGCCAGCACGACGGCGAGGGCGCGGCGTCCGTCCTCGGTGCCGACGAGAGGCGGCCGGCCGTCTCGCGCGGCAGCCAGGAAGTCGTGGTACTGGGCCAGATGTGCGTCCTCGACCGAGCCGTCGTCGCCGATCACGACGCTGCCGCGATCACCGTGCACCGCCACCCGCACCGGCAGTCCGGGATGGGCCGCCGTGGTCGCGGTGATCGTGCCGAGCGCACCGCTCGCGAACGTCACGACGGCCGCGACGGTGTCCTCGACCTCGATGCGCTCGTGGGCCAGGCAGGCACTCCGCGCGAGCACCTCCACGGGCTCGCCCATCAGCCACAGCAGCAGGTCGACGGCGTGGACGCCCTGGTTCATCAACGCTCCGCCGCCGTCGAGCGCCCACGTGCCGCGCCACGGCTTGGCGTCGTAGTACTCCTGGGGACGCCAGAGCGTCGACTCGGCGATGCCCGAGGTGATCCGGCCCAGCGCGCCCTGGCTGATCGCCCGGTGCGCGGCCGCGGGTTCGGCCTGGAACCGCCGCTGGCTGATCACCGCCACGGTCCGGCCGCTCGCCCGTTCCACCGCGATGATCCGGTCCGCCGCTTTCAGCGTCACGTCGATCGGCTTCTCCACGACCACGTGCTTGCCCGCCTGCAACGCGCGCACGGTGGTGTCCGCGTGCGCACCGCTGGGCAGGCACACGCTCACCGCGTCGACGTGCTCGAACGCGTCGTCCAGCGAGGTCATCGGCGTGCCGCCGAACTCGGCCGCGATCCGTTCTGCCCGTTCCAGGCTGCTGTCCACGACCACGGCCAGCTCGGCCGAGGCGTTGATCAACCGCGCGTGCACCTCGCCGATGGCGCCCGCTCCCACCAGCGCGAACCTCAGGCCGCCCATGCGCGCACCCCGCCTCGGTCCGCGCTGTCCTGAGCCAGCAACGCGATCCGGGTGGCGAGCAGGCTCGCCGCAGTCCCGACCTCGGGTTCCTCGCCGGCCACCAGCGCGTCGAGCACGGCCACGGCCGGGCGGCGGCGTTCCGGCAGCTCGACCGTCCACAGCGGACGTTCGTGCGTCTCGGCCTCCAGCTTTCCCCTCGCCCACAGCAGTTCCGCGGTGCCGGAGGTGCCGGTGAGGCGCATGCGGTAGTCGCCGTGCCAGGGCGCCGAGTCCGGTGTCAGCCAGCTGACCTCGATCGTCGCCGCCACCTCACCGGCCCGCAGCAGGAGCGAGCCGTGCCTCGGCCCGCCGACCGCGCTCACCGTGCCCTCGCGCGCCCCGGTCAGCCACAGCACGAGATCGATGTCGTGCACGGCCAGATCGCCGATCACGCCGCCGTACGTCGCCGGATCGAGAAACCACGACGGCCGCGACGCGCGGTTGAGCTTGTGCGGCGCCGAAGCCGCCACCTGCGACACCGTGCCTAGCGCACCGGAGCCGATGAGCTCACGGGCGGCCAGCGTCTCGGGGTAGCCGCGCTTTTCCAGCAGCAGCGAGACGGTTCGCCCGGACTCGCGAGCGGCCGTCTCGATCGCGTCCAGCTCGGAAAGGCTCGTGCACAGGGGTTTGTCGGCGATGACGTGCGCGCCCGCTCGCAGGGCGTCGACCACGGCCTGACCGCGTTCGGCGTAGATGCCCGCCACCACGACGACGTCAGGCCGTTGCGCGTCGAGCAGTGCGCGGTGATCGGAATCGCTGATGCCGACGAGTGCGACATCGGTGCGGAGAGGGAGTTCGTCGAGGACGTAGGCGACGTGCGGATGCGCTGCTCCGGCGACAGCGAGCCGGAGAACGGGATCGGGCATGCGTGCCATTGAAATGCGGGGCGGATAACCGAGTCAACGGTATGAATCCGGACTCGAAGGAATGAATCCTCACGCACCGCGAGGCCCTGGCCTGGGGGAATGAGCGCACGGTAGTCATTCTTCAGCTGTTCGTGTGACCTGCGAAGAATCATTGACGTGCAGGAGGTCACACATAATGATGTGCCGAACCAGGGCAAGACACGCCGTATTCATTCCCTTTTCGGGGAAGGAATCTCCGAAAGCAGGTGCCGCCATGAGCGAGACCGACGACTGGCTCGCCTCGCTGCTGAAACAGCCGGGCGCCGACGTCGCGGACCTCGAACCGGTGACGACGGCCGAGGCCGCACGACGGCTCGTGCTGCTCGGTGTTCCCGACACCGACCACGCCGGCGTGCTGGCGACGCTGCCGAGTCCGAACGGGACGCCGGACCTGTGGGAAGCGCTGCTGAGGTGCCACCAGGTCCTCTACGCGGCCGATCCGATCCCCAGCCGGAAGATCGACTGGCCGAACGCACCCGCCGGACTCGGCGCGGCCGGACGGTACTTCTACGTCCACCTCTTCCTGCTGGCGCTGCCGTCGCTGCTGGACCTGCACCGCGAGCTCGACGTCCCGTTCGACATCACCGCGGCCACCGTGCAGGACCTGGGCGCCAAGGTCGTCAGCTACCGCAAGTACTACGACACCGGTGGCTTCGACCGGCAGGGCTGGCTGGTCCGGCACTTCCGCGGCACGCTCTTCCGCCTCGGCAGGCTGCAGTTCGACCGCGCGGTGCTCACGCTCGACGAGTACGAGGCCGAGTCGGAGACGGGCCCGAAGGACGGCACCCCCGTCCTCGAGGTGCACATCCCCGGCGACGGCCCGATGACGCCGGAGGCCTGCGACGAGTCGTTCCGCCAGGCCAGGCCCTTCTTCCGGCGGCACTTCCCGGACGAGCGCTACGAGCACGGCACCTGCCGCTCGTGGCTGCTCGACCCGCAGCTCGCCGAAGTGCTGAAGGAATCCTCGAACATCGTGCAGTTCCAACGGCGGTGGGCTCTCTTCGGCCCCACGCCGGACTGCGACAGCGACGTCCTCGAGTTCGTCCACCACCTCCCTCCCGGCACCGGTGACCTCGCCGCGCTGCCGCAGGACACCACGTTGCAGCGCGCCATCGTCAGTCACCTCCAGTCGGGCGGCCACTGGCGCCAAGGCTGCGGCTGGCTCGCGCTTCCCTGACCCCCTCGACAAGAACGGACCTTCGCCATGCCCTCCAACGAGATCTCGCGGCGCAGCATGCTCAGAGCCGCCGCGGTGCTGGGGTTGACCGTCCCCGGTCTGGCCGCCTGCGTCACCGCCGGCAACAACAGCGGACCGCAGTCCTCCGGTGGCGACAAGAGCGCCACGAACCCGTTCGGCGTCAAGGCCGACGCCCCGCTGGAGGTCGTCGTCTTCAAGGGCGCCTACGGTGACGACTACGTGCTCGCCGCGGAAGGTGTCTACAAGAAGCAGTTCGGTGGTGCGGTCATCGACCACAAGGGCATCCAGAAGGTCGGCGACACGCTGCGGCCGAGGTTCGTCGCTGGCAACCCGCCGGACGTCGTGAACAACACCGGCGCGGGCCGGCTCGACATCGCGGCCCTGAACCAGTCGCAGCAGCTGGAGAACCTGGAGAAGCTGCTCGACGCGCCCTCCTGGGACGACCCGAACGTCAAGGTGCGCGACACGCTGCTGCCCGGCGTGGTCGAGGACGGTATCTACGACGGTTCGTTCGTGCGCTTCAACTACGCCTACACGGCGTGGGGCCTGTGGTACTCGAAGCCGTTGTTCGAGAAGAACGGCTGGATGTGGCCGACGACCTGGCAGGAGATGCTGGAACTCTGCGAGGACATCAAGAAGACCGGTGTCGCGCCGTGGACCTACCAGGGCAAGTTCCCCGAGTACATGACCGACCCGTTGCTGGTGATGGCCGTGCGCGGTGGTGGCATGGACCTGCTGAAGTCGATCGACAACCTGCAGCCGAACGCGTGGCGGCACGAGTCGGTCAAGGCGGCGGCCGAGGCGATCGCCGAGTTGTCCGGCAAGGGCTACCTCATGGCCGGCTCGGAGGCGTTGTCGCACACCGAGGCGCAGGCGGCGTGGTGTCAGGGCAAGGCGGCGATCATCCCGAGCGGCTCGTGGCTCGAGGCCGAGCAGAAGTCCGTCACCCCTGCCGGGTTCGACATGGTGATGGGCGCCGTGCCGTCGTTGAACGGCAGCAAGCTGAAGAACAACGCCATCCACGCGGCCAGCAGCGAGGCGTATCTCGTGCCGAGTCAGGGCAAGAACGTCCAGGGTGGACTGGAGTTCCTGCGGATGCTGTTCTCTCGCAACGCGATGAAGGACTTCGCGAAGTCGGTCGGCACGCTGCCGTCGGTCAAGGGCGCCACCGAGGGCCTCACGATGTCACCGGCGCTGAGCTCGGTCGCGGAGGCCGTCAAGAACGCCGGTGACGACACGATCAACTACCGGCACCGCATCTGGTATCCGACGCTGACCAAGGCCGTCGACGACAGCGTGGCCGAGCTGGTCACCCGGCGGATCACGCCCGCCGAGTGGGTCGACCGGGTGCAGAAGGCCGCCGACGACCTCGCGAAGGACACCAGCATCAAGAAGTACGAGCGGAAGTGACCGTTACGACCAGGCCGGTGGAGCGGGCTGCGGCGCCCGCTCCACCCGCGCCGACCAAGCGCCGCAAGCTCAACCGCGGGTATGGGTTCGTCATCGGCGCCCTCGCACCCGCGCTCGTGCTGCACGTCGTCTTCATCGTCTCGCCCTACGCCCAGGCGTTCTACCTGTCGCTGACGGACTGGAACGGTGTCGCGGGCAAGGCGAACTTCGTCGGCTTCGACAACTTCACCCGGCTCGCCGGCGACTCGCTGTTCCTCGACGCCATCAAGAACAACCTGCTGCTGTTGCTGCTCATGCCCGCGGCGACGATCGGGATCGGCCTGTTCCTGGCGACGATGATCCAGCGCGGCGGCAAGGACGGCCGCAGCGGCGTGAAGGGTTCGCGGTTCTACGAGATCGTGTTCTTCTTCCCGCAGATGTTGTCGGTCGCGATCGTGGCCGTGCTGTGGGGTTTCGCCTACAACCCCAACAACGGCCTGATCAACGGCGTGCTGCGGGCCGTGGGCCTGGACGGGCTGGCACGCAGCTGGCTCGCCGAACCCTCGCTCGCGCTGTTCGCCGTGATGGCGGTGATGATCTGGTCGGGCGTCGGCTTCTACATGGTGCTGTTCTCCGCGGCCATCGACGGCATCCCCAAGGAGATCTTCGAGGCCGCGCTGATCGACGGCTCGTCGGGCTGGACCACGTTCCGGCGGATCACGCTGCCGTTGCTGCGCGACAACGTCCAGGTGGCGTTCGTGTACCTCGGCATGGTGGCGCTGGACGCGTTCGCGCTGGTGCAGATCATGACGGTCGGGCCGGGCGGTCCGGACGGCGCCACCGAGGTCATGGGCCTGTCGCTGTACCGGACGGCGTTCGAGTACGGCAAGTTCGGCTACGCCAGCGCGATGGGTGTCGCGTTGTTCTTCGGCACGCTCGTGTTCGCGCTGGTGGCGTTGCGCGGCAACAAGAACCGGACGGAGCTGGCATGAAACGGTTCCCGCTGCACATCGCTCTGGGGTTCTGGGCGGTCGTCACGGCGTTCCCGCTGCTGTGGGCGGTGACGAGCTCGGTCAAGTCCGACGCGGAGATCCTGACCAGCCCGTGGACGGTGCCGTCGGAGGTCCGCTGGGACAACTTCTCGCGAGCCTGGAACGAGGCGTCGATCGGGCAGTACTTCCTGAACTCGGTGATCGTCGTCGGCGGCGCGTTGTTCCTGACCATGCTGGTCGGCGGCATCGCGGCCTACACGCTCGCGCGCTATCGGTTCCCGGGCAACAGGTTCGTCTACTACCTGTTCGTGACGTCCCAGTTCTTCCCGACGTTCCTGGCGCTCGTGCCGTTGTTCTTCACGGTCGAGCAGATGGGGTTGCTGGGCACGAAGCTCGGGCTGATCCTGGTGTACGCGACGTTCGCGACGCCGTTCACCATCTTCTTTCTGCACGCGTTCTTCCGCACGCTGCCGTCCGCGATCGCCGAGGCGGCGTTCATCGACGGCTGCACCCACTGGGGCGTGTTCTTCCGGGTGATGCTGCCGATGGCGCGGCCGGGCCTGGTGTCGGTCGCGATCTTCAACTTCCTCGGCCTGTGGAACCAGTACCTGCTGCCACTGGTGCTCAACCCGGATCCGGAGAACTACGTGCTGGCGCAGGGACTCGCCGCGTTGTCGACGTCGCAGGGCTATCAGAGCGACTGGAGCGGCCTGTTCGCCGGCCTCACCATCGCGATGCTGCCGGTGTTGCTCGCGTACGTCTGCTTCCAGCGCTACATCCAGGCTGGCGCCACGGCCGGCGCGGTCAAGTGAGTCAGGTCCGCCGCCGTCACGGTTCCGCCGGCTGACAACAGCCGGCGGAACTGCTCGACGGCGTTGCGCAGCCCTGCCGGGGTGGCGGCACGCAGCATCACGGCGTGCTCGCTGACCAGCAGGGCGTAGCCGTCTTCGCCGAGCCCGCGCATCGCCGGTTCGTGCGTCACCATGACCACGCCGTCCCTGGAGTTGCCCAGGACGATGCCGGTGGTCTCGCGGACGATGCGTCGAAGCTGTTGCGCCGCCTCGTTCGCGTTGCCGATCACGCGGATGTCCATGTCCCGGCGCAGCACGAAGTGCCCGGTGCGGCGGCGGGGTTCCTTGCCGTGCTTACGAATCGCCATGACGTTCCTCCTGGGACGGATTGATTCCGTTGACACGAAACGGTTCTGCGAGAGAGGGTGGAGGTGCGGGCATCCGTGGGCGGACGTGATGCCCGCACCTTCCGTCAGCGCAGCCAGTCCGCGTAGGTCTTCTGCACTCGGGTCAGTTCCTCGGCCTGGCCGGGGGAGAGGGTCTCGTGCGGGTCCAGGCACCAGATGCCGTCGAGGATTCCCTCGCGCCGGAGCACCTCGTGCACACCGGCGATCACACCCGCGAAGTCGTTGCGGACGTCGAACACGGCGGCGTTGGCGTCGACGCACATCGCGTTGAGCGCCTCGACCCGTTGGCGTGCCTCCAGATCGCCTGCCACGGCGGCTTGGGCGTCGTGGAGGATCTGGACGGCTGAGCGCGTCCACACCGCCCAGTGGCCCAGCAGCCCGCCCACGAACCTCCTGACTCCGCCGTTGACGTGGAACGGGGTGAGCAGGTCGCTGATGATGTTGTCGTCGTTGCCCGTGTAGAGGGCCACCTCGGTGCCGCGATCGGAATCCGCCACGCCCTGGACGAGTTCGAGGGTGCGGTAGCGGTCGAACGGGGCCGCCTTCACCGCGACGGTCGACGGCTGGTCGGCCAGGCGGCGCCAGTAGGAGCGCGGGAGGTAGCGGCCACCGACGGCTTCCTGGAGGTAGAAGCCGATGGTGGGCAGGACCTCGCCGATCGCGGCGCTGCGGTCGAGGAGGTCGTCGGTGGTGTGGTCCGGGAGGCCGCCGGGGGAGACGAGGACGGCGTCGTAGCCCAGCTCGCGGGCTGTCTCGGCCTCGGCCACCGCCTGGCCGGTGGGACCTGCCACACCCGCTACGCGCACGAACGGCGTCCTGGAGCCGAGTTCGGCCCGCCCGTCGATCTCCTCCGCCGCCAATGCCAGCACCGGCCGGTACAGCCCGTGCTCGCGGATCTCGAACTGCGTGGTGTGCACCCCGACGGCGAGCCCGCCCGCCCCCGCCTCCAGGTAGTACCGGGTCAACGCCCGCTGCCGCTCCTCGTCGAGCCGCCGGGACGCGTCGAGGGCCAAGGGATGCGCGGGGATCACCGTGCCGCGGCGCAGCAACGCCGCTGTCGCGAAGTCCATCAGAACCGCCCGTCCCGTCGCTCGAACTTCGTCGGCTTCGACCAGAGCGACCCGCCGTCGCGCAGCCACGAGGCCTGCAGGTCGATCAACTGCCCGAGCGTGCGGTCCGGGTAGCCGAACAGTTCGTGGCACGTCGTCGCGTCACTGAGCAGCGACGTCTCCGGCAGGTAGCCGGTGAACGAGGCCTCGACACCCAGCCGCGCGGCCAGCCGGGTCGCGATCGACCGCACTGACGCGGTCTCCGGGCCGGTCAGGTTCAGCACGAACGGGGCGTCGGAGGCGTGCCCGATGCTGCGCAGCACGACCTCGTTGGCGTAGCGCTGCCAGACGACGTTCACGGCGCCGGTGGTGAGGTCGATCGGCTTGCCCGCGAGGAGCTTCTGAGCGAGGTCCGCGAGCACGCCGTAGCGGGGTTCGCAGGCGTAGTTGAGCCTGATCAACGCCACCGGGGTGCCGCGCGTGCGCGCCGCGTGCGTGAACACCTGCTCCCGTCCCCGGCACGTGATCGCGTAATCGCCGTCGGGCCGCGGCTCGTCGGTCTCCACACTGCCCCCGCCGACCGGCGCGGTCATGCCGTAGACGTTTCCGGTGGACAGCGCGACGATCCGCGCCTCCGGATAGCGCTCGGCGACGTACGCGGGCAGCACGGTGTTCGTCATCCAGGCCTGCTCCGGCGCCCCTGCGGTGCCGAACTTGGCACCCACCAGGAAGATCACGGTGTCGGCGCCGGGCAACGACGCCACCGCCGCCGGGTCGCCGAGATCCGCCGTCACGACCTCGACGCCCTGCGCCTCCACCCGTGCGCGGCTGTCCTCATCGGACCAGCGCGAGACGGCGCGGACTTTCCCGGCTGAGGCTCGCGCGGCCATGCCCGCGATGCCCGACCCGGTCTTGCCGCCCGCTCCGAGCACGACGACGTCACCCCAGCCGGCGGCCTCCGCGACGAGCGCGGAAGAAGGCCTGCCGAGTTCTTCTTCGAGGTCTGCCTCATTCATGAGGGCACACTCCTAGCGTGCAACGAATTCATTCTCTGAAAGGAATGAATTTCTGGCCTGATGTGGTCTCGCCACACAAAATCACAGGTCACCTCTTGCGGCAAGCAGCATCATGAGTCATTCTTCCCGGCATGACATCAGCTGAATCGGAGGATTCATTCCTTCATTCCTCCGCTCGCCCGAAATGGCAGTGGGCGGCTGACCGTCTGCGCAAGGACATCGCCGACGGCGTGTGGGGGCCGGGTGACCAGCTCCCCGTCGAACGCGAGCTCGCGACCACGCTGTCGGTCAGCATCAACACGATCCGGCGGGCTGTCGGTCAGCTCGTGCACGAGCACGTGGTGCTGCGGCGCCAGGGCGCGGGCACGTTCGTCCGTTCCGAGTCGGCGCCGATCATGTCCGGCCGGCCGCTCGTGGGCGTGCTCGTCCCGTCCACCACGTACTACTACCCGCGCGTGATCGACGGGCTGCAACGCGTGCTGCGGGGAGCGGGCGTCGGTGTCGTCCTGGTGTGCTCGAAGTACGACCTCGACGTCGAACACGACGAGCTGCGCACGATGCTCGACACCGGTGTGCAGGGCCTGCTCCTGGTGCCGAGCCTGCACCTCATGACCGACCCGCAGTCCTACGTGGACGGTCTGCGCGACCTGCCGGTCCCGTACGTGCTCGCCGAACGGCGCCCGCCGTCACCCGAGCCGGACGACCCCACCACGTTCGTCGGCACCGACCACGCGGGCGGTGTCTGCAAGGCCGTCCGGCACCTGAGGTCGCTGGGGCACGAGAGGATCGGGTTCCTGGGCCGCGTCAGCACCGGCACGTCCGAGCAGGTCGCGGACGGCTTCGACCAGGCCGTCGACCTGCTCGGCGTCGACGCCGCCGCGACCGTGCGCCGGTTGCTCTGGCAGCAACAGGACATCACCGCGTATGCCCGGCGTTGCGTCGAATCCGGGGTCACGGCGGTGTTCTGCCACGGTGACCGCGACGCCGCCGCGTTGATCGTCGCCGCGCGCCGGCTCGGCCTGTCCGTGCCGGGTGACCTCGCCGTGGTCGCCTACGACGACGAGGTGGCGGAGGTCGGCGACATCCCGCTGACCGCCGTCTCACCTCCCAAGACCGAGGTGGGCGCGCTCGCCGCCCAACTGCTGCTCCACCGCATCGACGGTGGCCGGAACGTTCCCTCCCAACAGGTCCTGATCCAGCCGCGACTCGTCGTCAGGGCGTCGTGCGGCATGGCAGAGCTGAAGCTTCCCGAGAAAGCAGGAACATGACGTCATTCCGGATCGGACTCCTGGGCGCCGGCGCTGTCGGCGCACACCACGTCCGTGCGGCGGCCGGAGCCGACGGCTACACGATCGCGGCGATCTGCGACGTGCGCCGCGAGGCGGCCGAGGCACTCGCCGCGTCCGGTGTCGAGGTGTACGACGACCACCGGACGATGATCACCGAGGCGAACCTCGACGCCGTCATCATCACGACACCCCACGCGCTGCACGCGCAGCAGGTCGTCGACGCCGCCGAGGCCGGGCTGCACGTGCTGGTGGAGAAGCCGATGGCGACCACCGTCGAGGACTGCTCGCGGATGATCGAAGTCTGCCGGGAGGCGGGCGTGCTGCTCGCCGTCGCGCACGTCATCCACTTCGACCCGGTGGCACGGGAGGCCCGCGCGCTGATCGCGTCCGGTGAGTTCGGCGAGCCGCTGCTGATCGCGCACCGCCGTTCCGCGCACTACGAACCGAACTCCCGCCCCGCCTGGTTCTTCGACCCCGTTCTCGCGGGGGGCGGCATCGTGCTCAACGTCGGCACGCACGGCCTCGACCGCATCCAGTGGTTCGGCGGCGGCACGGTGAGGCGGGTCAGCAGCGTGGTGCGCGGCCGGGACGGGATCGACGTCGAGACCGACTCGCTCGCGTTGATCGAGCTCGCCAACGGTGTCACCGCCAGCGTCGTGCTGACCAGCAGGGGAACGCCGTACTACGACGAGACCGACGTCGTCATGCCCGAGGTGACGCTGCGGGTGAGCGCCAGCGACGGCCTGTTGTTGCTGCGGGACGGCAACATCACGACCTTGGTCGAGGCCAGCCCCGTTCACCTGCGGTCGGCCTTCCGCTCCCAGCTCGACGGGTTCGTGTCCGCGGCGAGAGGCGAGGGCGGCGAGTACGTCGACGGTGCCTACGGACGGTCCGTGGTGTCCGCCGCGCTCGCCGTCTACCAGGCCGCCGACCGCGGGAACCCCGTGGACGTGCCGCGTCCGGCGGTTCGCCCATGATCAGCCGCCGCAGCCTGCTCGCTGCCGCCGGTCTCACCCTGCTCACGGGCTGTTCGTCGTCCACGAAGGATCCGAACGGGCCGCTGAAGTTCTGGTCCTCGTTGCGCGGCACGAACACCGTCGTGGACGCCTGGAACGCCAAGAATCCCCGCGAACCGGTCGTGCTGGAGACGGTCACCTCGGGTTTCGCGGGGGGCAACGCGAAGCTGTCGAACGCCGCCAGGGCCGGCAACGCGCCGGACGTCGTGTCGATGGCCGACGCCGACCTGCCGATGTTCGCCCTGGACGGGGTGGCCGCCGACGTGA
The DNA here is from genome assembly GCF_033794685.1 of Streptomyces sp. ID05-26A. Lineage (NCBI taxonomy): Bacteria > Bacillati > Actinomycetota > Actinomycetes > Kitasatosporales > Streptomycetaceae > Streptomyces > Streptomyces sp. ID05-26A. The sequence goes on along the minus strand of NZ_JARAYZ010000002.1, from coordinate 1,327,800 downwards.
CCGACCTGGTCAGCGCGGGGCTCCGGGACGACCTCGGCGCGGTGGCGTGGTCCGGTGCCTCGTTCGGCGGACGCGTCTACGGCGTGCCGCTCGACCTGCCGCCGTTGCTGATGCTCTACCGCGAGGACCTCCTGCGCGAGCACGGCGTCGAGGTACCGACGACGTGGGACGAGTTCCGCGAGGCCGCCCGCGCGTTGAAGGCCAAGAACATCTACCTGACCGCCTTCCACCCCAACGGGTACAACCTCTTCGCCGCCCACGTGATGCAGGCCGGCGGCCGCTGGTTCGGTGTCGACGGAGACTCGTGGGTCGTCGACTTCACCGACCCCGGCTCTCTGAAAGCCGCTGACTACTGGCAGTCGCTGCTCGACGAGGACCTGCTGTTCCTCGCACCGGGCAGCAGTCAGGAATGGCTCGCCGCCCTCGCCGAGGGACGGGTCGCCACGCACCTGGTCAGCACGTGGGGTGTGGCCGCGCTGGCGTCCTCGGTGCCGGGCGGGGCCGGCAGGTGGCGCATCGCCGCGGCACCGCAGTGGGATCCCGCGAAGCCGTCGATCGGACGGGACGGCGCCTCGCTGCACGTGATCACTGCGGAGAGCGTCAAGAAGGACCGGGCGATGCGGTTCATCGAGTGGATGTCCACCTCCCCGGAGGCGATCACCGCGCGCCTGTCGAGCGGGCGCTCCAGCCTGCTGCCCGCCGCGCCGAAGCTGTGGGACGCGGCGGCCAAGCAGTTCAAGACCACGTTCTACGGCGGGCAGGACCTCTACGGCCTCGCCGCGAAGCAGTACGACCTCCAGCACGGTGACTGGACGTGGGGACCGCGCATGCAGTCCACCGCCACGTCCATCCACCACGGCCTCGCGCGCATCCCCTACGGCACCACGATCGCGCAGGCGTTGCGGGACGCGGAGGCGGAGACGCTGCCGGACATGCGCAGCCTCGGTCTGGCGGTGAGGCGCTCGTGATCAGGCAACGCTCCGCCATCGGCCTCCTGCTCGGCCCGTTCGTCGCGCTGCTCGCCGTCGTGTTCCTCGCGCCGACGCTGTACGCGATCTACCTGAGCTTCTTCGCCCGCTCGCACACCGGCCTCGGGTTCGGCAACGGGCAGACCGCGTTCGTCGGCGTGCGCAACTACGGCGTCGTGCTGACCGACCCGAGCTTCCTGCAGGGCGTCGGCATCACCCTGCTGTACTCGGCCGTGTTCATCCCGCTCGTGATCGTCGGCGCGCTGTCCCTGGCGTTGCTCTTCGACTCCGGCGTGGTGCGGCTGCGGCAGCTCAGCCAGACGATCCTGTTCGTGCCGCACGCGGTGCCGGGCATCATCGCCACCGTCCTGTGGCTCTACCTCTACACGCCGGGCATCTCGCCGGTGATCGACCTGATGAAGGGCCTCGACCTGGAGGTGAACTTCCTCGGGCTCGAGATGGTCGTGCCCTCGCTGGTCAACATCGCGTTGTGGAGCGGTCTCGGCTACACCACGGTGATCTTCTTCGCCGCGCTGCGCGCCGTGCCGCGGGAGGTGCTGGAGGCGGCCGAGATCGACGGCGCCGGGCCCGTGCGCGCGGCCGTGACGATCAAGGTGCCGCTGATCAGGGGCACGATCGTGACCGTGCTGATCTTCACGGTGATCGGCGCGTTGCAGCTGTTCACCGAACCCATGCTGCTCAGCAAGGTCACCCCGCTGATCGGCCCGCGCTTCACCCCGAACATGTACATCTACGACGCCGCGTTCGCCCGCAACAACCACAGCCTCGCCTCGGCGGCGTCGGTGCTGCTGCTGATCGTGTGCTGTCTGCTCTCGTTCGCCGTGACGCGCGGCGCTGCCCGTGGGGGACGCTCATGACCGGACGGCTCACCGCGAACGTCGTGATCGGCGTCGGCGCGCTCTACGCGTTGCTGCCGCTGGTCTGGTTGCTGCTCGCGTCCACCGTGAACACCGAGGCGCTGTTCGCGTCCGACTTCTTCTCGTGGGACAACTTCGCCTTCACCGACAACGTGAAGTCGTTGTTCACCCAGGACAAGGGCATCTACGGCCGCTGGTACCTCAACAGCATCCTGTACGCGGTCGGCGGCGCGGCCGTCGGTGCGCTGATCAGCACGGCCGCCGGGTACGTGTTCGACAAGTTCTCGTTCGCCGGCAAGAACCAGCTCTTCGCCCTGGTGCTCGTGTCGGTGATGGTGCCGGCCGCGGTGCTCGCGTTGCCGCTGTACCTGATGGTGTCGGCGGCCGGGGTGGCGAACACGGTCTGGTCGGTGATCATCCCGGTGCTGTTCAACCCGTTCGGCGTGTACCTGGCGCGGGTGTTCTCCGCCGCCTACGTGCCGAACGAGGTCCTGGAGGCCGCGCGGATGGACGGCGCGACGGAGATCCGCAGCTTCGCGTTCGTGGGACTGCGGATGCTCGCGCCGGGCTTCGTGACGATCTTCCTGTTCCAGCTCACGTCCATCTGGAACAACTTCTTCCTGCCGCTGGTGATGCTGTCCGACCAGAACCTCTACCCGGTCAGCCTCGGCCTGTACAGCTGGAACTCACTCGCGAACATCGACCCCGACTACTACCCGCTGATGGTCGTCGGGTCGCTGTTCGCCCTGCTGCCGCTCGTGCTCGCGTTCCTGCTGTTGCAACGGTACTGGCGGTCCGGACTCACCGCGGGGAGTGTCAAATGAGGGTGCTGGAGTACACCGGAAATCGCGAACTGCGGTGGCGCGACGTCCCGGACGCACGTGTCGTCGATCCCGGAGACGCCGTGGTGCGCCCGGTCGCCGCCACCACCTGCGACCTCGACCGGGCGGTGATCGCGGGACGCACGCCGTTCCCGGCGCCGCTGCAACTCGGTCACGAGTGCGTGGCCGAGGTCGTGGACCCAGGAGGTTCCGGGCTTCTCGCCGGTGATCTCGTCGTCGTGCCGTGGCACATCTCGTGCGGCACCTGCGCGACCTGTTCGTCCGGGGCGCCTTCGCGGTGTCTGTCGGTGCCTCGGTACGCCATGTTCGGGCTGCCGCTCGGCGGTGCGTGGGGCGGACTGTTCTCCGAACTGGTGCGGGTGCCCTGGGCGGCGGCGAACCTGGTCAGGCTGCCGCACGGAGTCGCGCCCGAGGCGTTCGCGTCGGCCTCGGACAACCTCACGGACGCGTACGGCAGCGTCCTCAAGGGACAGACGCACGCACCCGGTGCGCCGCTGCTCGTGTTCGGTGGCACCAGCATCGGGTTGTACGCGTGCGCGTTCGCCCGCGCGCTGGGCGCCTCCCAGGTCGCCTACGTCGACACCAGCGACCGTCGTCGCGCCATTGCTGAGGGGTATGGCGCGCAGGCGGTCGCAACGGTGGGTGACCTGGACCGGCGGGAGTTCCCGCTGACCTACGACGCCTCCGGGCACCCGGACGGGCTCACGGCGGCGTTGAAGGCGACCGAACCCGGTGGGCACTGTCACAGCGCCGGCATCTACTTCGCCGGAGTGACGGTGCCCACCGGGCCGATGTACATGAACGCGGTCACGTTCACGACGGGCAGGCCCGACATCACGCCGCACCTGCCCGCCGTGCTCGACCTCGTGGCCGGGGGAGCGGTCGACCCCCTGCCGGTGTTCAGCGATCACCTGACGTTCGACTCGCTGCCGGAGACCCTGGCGCTGCTGCCGGAGAAACCGCTGGTGACCCATGGTTGAGCTAGATGGGGCTGGTGTTCACGCGCAGGTCGTCGTACCAGATGTAGCCGGTCCTGGTGGGCGCGAACGACGCGTCACCGCCACCGGCGAACGACGACAGGTACGCGCGGTCGATCAGGTCGCCGTTGCGCACGAACTTCAGCCCGGTGATGAGCGCGGCCGACCGGCCGTTGAACCACACCTGGATCTCGCCGTCCGGGTTGGCGTTGCCGTTCGTCACGGTGTTCACCTTGACCCGCTGCACGATCTCGACCCATTGGCCCGGCGGGTAGTAGACCGGCTTGCCGTCGAGCGAGAGGTCCCGGTAGTCGCCGTACTGGCTGGCGTGGTCCATGCTGTAGTAGTAGATCGCGGCCTTGCCGCCGCTGCGCCAGATGAACCGCGACGTGAAGCCGTTGTAGCCGTCGCAGGCCTGACCGCCGGAGCAGGAGGCGCCCGCTCCGAGCCCGACGCCGACCTTGCCGGCGAAGTTCGTGTTGCCCCAGCTGAAGTCCGAGCTGAAGCGCACCCACTGCGCCACGTAGTACTGCTGGGCGCGCGGGATCGCGAACGGTGCCTGCGCGCCGGACGGGCCCGGGCCGTACTGGCCCGCCGGATAGGTGACCCGCAACGACTTGCTGCCGCTGCGCTTCACGCTGGAGTCGATGTACGTCCGGCTGTCGAGGCCCTGGTGCCAGGGCGCGTTCCAGCCGTCGGCCGCCCACTTCGCGAGCGTGTAGGGCGCACCGGCGGCCGGTGTCTCGAAGTAGTTGTTCAGCGCGGCCGCCATCGCCGGCGGCGCGGCAATGGTCGAGGCGATTATCGCCGCGCAGCTGGAGAGTACGAGCAACCTCTTTGTTCGCATGCACTTCCTCCGCTTGGTCGGACCCGCGGGCGGACGGGAGGATGAAGTGGTCTGCACCACTTACCTGACGCAGTATCGCCACGTCGCGAGCGGTGGGTCAACGGTTCGCGAGGTCATTCCACAAACATTCCAGTGTGGACTGTCGGGCGAAAACCGGGCATTGACTGGGCATCCGTGATGTCGCAGGATTCCGGCAACGTGCGGGGGCCGTTGCATTCCTTCTCTCAGCCGGAATGAATTCTTGTCTGGAGGAACCCGATGAGAAAACCTGTCGCGGTTTTGCAGGCGTTCGTCGTCGTGGCGGCCATGGCCGTCGCCACGAGCGCGACCGCCTCGGCCGCACCCGGACCACCGGCGCCGGACACGCCGGTAGCGCACGAGCTCCTGCGCAACGGCGGCTTCGAGAACGCCACCACGTCCTGGACGCTCTCGGCCGGTGCCCGGCGCGAGAACGCCGCGCTCGCCGTCACGTCCGCCACCGGCACGGCCTGGGAGGGCGCGACCTCGGCGTCGTTCGGGATCGACGTGCGGCGGATCAGCTCCGTCAAGGTGTCCGGGCGCGTGCAGCTGGACGACGTCGTGCAGGGCGCGACCGCCGACAACGCCGCGAAGATCTCCATCGCGTTCGTCGACGCCACCGGCAAGCGCACCTGGAAGGGCGTCAACCTCACCGGCACGCAGGACTGGACCGATCGCGCCGACGTGCACACCGTTCCGGCGGGCACGGTCTCGGCGTTCCTGTCGATCGCGCTGGACCGGGCCAAGGGCACCGCGCGGTTCGACGACCTGAAGGTCAGGGCCGAGTCGTGGGTGAACCTGGTCAACAACCCCAGCTTCGAGCTCACCACACCGTCCACTGAGGCCTGTCCGGCACCCGCCTGGTGCACGCCGTACCTCAGCGCAACCTACAAGGTCGACACCACGACCGCCTCCCACGGCACCAGGTCGTTGCGCATCGACGCCTCGCCGACGCAGAAGATCGGCGGGTTCGTCACCGTTCCGCTCGACCAGAAGACCTGGCCCGTCGTGCAGGTCTCCGCGAAGGTCAAGCTCGACAAGGTCGAGACCGCCGACTACACCGACTTCCCCGGTGGCCTGCGGGTCACCGTCGGGTTCCTCTACACCGACGCGAACGGCCAGAGCGTCTACTCGCCGTCCGGCCTCATCAACGGTGTGCTGACCGGCTCCCGTGACTGGACCACGATCTCCGGCACGTTCCGCGTGCCGCCGCTGATGACGAGGCTCCAGATCATCCCGGCGATCCAGAACGCCACCGGCACCGCGTGGGTCGACGACGTCCGCGTGACGCCCGAGTCGCCGTGGATCTCGCCGGACGCGCAGACCAAGAGCGCGGCCGCCGGTGGCCAGGCGAAGTTCCAGACCACCGTCACGAACCGCCGCTCCGTCGCCGACTCGCTGCAGCTCGCCGTGGACGGCCCCGGCTCGGTGACGCCCGCCGCGACCCCGGTGTTGCAACCGGGGGAGTCGACGATCGTCTCGGTGTCGTTGCCCGCGGGATCGTCCGGTGTGCTGACCGCGACGCCCGCAGGTGACGTGACCCTGGTGCAGCAGGCGAGCTTCAAGGCCGAGCAGGCGACCTCTCCCGGCGGCGCGCCACGGGTCTACAGCACGCCCGCACAGCTCGACGCGCTCAAGCAGCGGATCGCCGGGCAGGACTGGGCGCGCAAGGCGTTCGACTCCGTCGTGAAGGCGGAGGCGGACGCGTGGCTCGCGCGGCCGCTCGACCAGCCGGTGAACCACGGCGGCTGGAGCGGCAACTTCAAGTGCCCCGGCACGAACACGTCGTTGGAGTTCAACTACACCTTGCCGAAGCTGCACCGCTGCCCGATCGACGGCAAGTCCTACACCGGTGACCTGCTCGACGCCGCGTGGATCGAGATCTGGCACAACAACGCGGCCCAGGCCGCCGCCGACCTCGGCCTCGCCTTCCGCGTGACGGGCGATCAGCGCTATGCCACCAAGGCACGGGACATCCTCGCCTACTACGCCGAGCGCTTCCTGTCCGTGCCGCTGAACGTGATCTACGGCCGGGTGCACTACCAGTCGCTGGACGAGGCCGTCGCCGCGATCGGCCTGATCGACGGGTACGACCTGATTCGCGACACGCTGCCCGAGTCCGATCGCGTGGACATCGCGCTGAACCTGCTCAAGCCGCTGGCCGGGCTCGTGCAGTCCTATCCGACGGTGACGTCGAACTTCCAGGCCTGGACGGTCGCCGCGGTCCACGGCGTCGGGTCCGCCATCGGGGACGAGGGCCTCCGCAGGTGGGCACTGGACGACCCCGAGATGGGCACCGAGTTCCTGCTGAACAAGGCCCGCCTGTCCGACGGCTGGTGGTGGGAGGGCGCCGCGAGCTACCACGTGTACGCGTTGCAGGCGTTGACTTCCCTGGCGGTCTCCGCGCGGAACCTGGGCGAACGCGACTACACGGTCGACGAACGCTTCCGCTCGATGCACACGACGTTGTTGCCGTACCTGCACCCGGATCTGACGATTCCGGCGGCCGGTGACGGTGGCACGTGGGGCCGTCGCTTCGGGCCGAGCTTCGCGGCGATCGCCGAGTGGGCCTACGCCGAGTACGGCGAACGTGACTTCGCGACGGGCCTGAACTACGCCTACACCAACCTCGGCCGTCCACGTTCGGACCGGTGGGCGCTGCGCTTCGGCGTGGACTCGCTGCCGAGCCTGAGCGGCCCGCGGCAGCCCAGCGCGACGTTCGGCGGGCTCGGCGAGACGGTGCTGCGCTCGTCGGACGCGCCGAACCTCGTGCCGAACCCCGGCTTCGAGGACGCGTCGCTCGCCGACGCCGGCAAGCCCGCGTTCTGGCAGCTCGACGGCGGCAAGTGGGCCGACCGCAGGCTGACCGGCGCCGCCTCGCAGACGTTCCCGCTCGACGGCACCCGGCTCGCGCACCTGACGCTGCAGGCGATGGCGAAGGGCAAGGGCAGCATCGAGGCGGTCTTCCTCCACGACCGCTGGGAGGTCGGCCGCGGATCGCTGCCCATCTCCGGGAACTCGTGGTCGGCACGGGAGACCGGGCTCGACGTGCCACCGCTGGCGCGCTCGGTGAAGCTCACCGTGAAGGGTGACGTGACGGTCGACGACGTCGACCTGTTCGCCGACGACCTGCTCGGCACCGGAGGGTTCGAGGACTCGGCCCGCGGCTGGACCGGGCAGGGAGCGGCGGAACTGTCCCCGCTCGCGCACCGCGGCTCGTCGTCGGCCAAGATCACGGCCGGGCTGAACCGCGGCGCCTGGACGACCGACGTCCCGGTGACCGGCGGCAACGTGACGTCGGTGAAGCTCGACGCGCGGACCTTCACGCCGCTGGTTCCGTTGCGGGAGAACGGTGGCGCGCGCATCGAGCTGTCGTTCGTGACGCCGTCCGGTGTCTCGCAGCCGGTCGTGACCTCGTTCCACGACCTGCTGGGCTGGCGTTCCCGCACCCTCGGCGCGGACGTGCCGAAGGACGCCATCGCCGCCAGGATCTCGCTGGTGGTGGAGAACGCGGCAGGCGTCGCGTTGTTCGACGACGTGCGGCTGGGCTTCTCCGGTGCGGTGGACCCGTTCCAGGCCAACGCACTGCGGCTCGACCACGGCGTCGCGGGCGGCACCCACGGCCACGCGGACAAGCTGCACCTCGACGTCGTCGGCGGGGGAGCACTGCAGTCCACCGACCTGGGCCAGATCTACGGTGTCGACAACGCGGACCTGACCAACAACTGGTACCGCGAGACGGTGTCGCACAACACGGTCGTGGTCGACGGCAAGAGCCAGGACCGCAACATCCGCGGTGCACTGGAGTTCTTCGGCACCACACCGAGGCTCAAGGTGGTCGACGCGCGCGCGGACAAGCCGTACGCGGCGATCCCGGACGTGTCGCTGCGACGCGTCGAGCTGATGACCGACGAGTACACAGTGGACGTCTTCGACGCCCGCGGCACGTCGGCGCACCGGTTCGACCAGTCGTGGCACGGCGTCGGTGACCTGACGGTCTCCGGCCCGGCGATGACACCGCCGGCCTGCGGCACCTGCGTGCTCGACCCGAACGACAAGGACTTCGGCTACGACGAACTGCGGTTCGTGGCGGAGGGGACCGCGTCGGCCGGCGCCTGGCAGGCGGAGTGGAAGACGCCGCAGTCGGTGCTGTCGATGCGGGCGCTCGAGCCTTCGTCCACGCGCGTGCTGCGGACGACCGGGCCCGGGCTCGCCACGGACGGCAAGCAGATCCCGTTCGTGTTGGCCAGGCGAGACGCCATGAGCACCCGGTTCACCACGTTGCTGGAGACCAGGTCCGCGGCGGCGCCGAGTGCGATCGCGTCCGCACAGCAGGTGCGGGACGGGCACGTGCGCGTGCAACTGGCCGGTGATCGGCGTGACGACGTGCTGTTCGACGGCGGGTACGCGCTGGTGCGCAGGGCAGGCGACAAGCCGCTGAGCATCGACGTGCTCGGCAGGCAGTCGGTCGAGGTCGACGGGCGCACGTGGCTCTCGTCGTCGAAGAAGCTGGAGAACGCCTCCGCGGTGTTCGACGGGAGCACTCTGCGGCTCGCGGTCGGGCGCACGGCGGACCGGGGTCAGGTGACGATCACCGTGCACGCCCCCGGTGTCCGCTCCGTCGAGCTGAACAACCAGCCGGTCAGCTCGGTCACCCGGCACGGCGATCTGCTGAAGGTGACGGTCACGGTCGGATAGTCCAGTGCACGACGAAGGGCCGGGGCGAGGTGCCCCGGCCCTTCGTCGTGTCCTAGATGGGGGAGGTGGAGACGCGCACGTCGTCGTACCAGATGTACGAGTTGCGCGTCGGTGCGAACGACTGCGTCGCACCGCCGAAGAACGACGAGAAGTAGGCGAAGTTGATCTGGTCGGCGTTGCGGACGAACCGCAGCCCCGTGCGGGTGCCCGCCGGAGTGCCGTTCACCCACGCCTGCACCTCGCCGTTGGCGTTGGCGGTGCTGCCGCTGACCGTGTTGACCCTGACCCGCATCTTCAGCTCGATCCACTGGCCACGCGGGTAGCTGTACAGCCCACCGGGGCTGAGCTGGAACGAGTCGCCGTACTGGCCCGACTTGCCCATGTGGTAGAAGTACAGGATCGCCTTGCCGTCACGGCCCCACGCGAACCGCACCGTGAAGCCGTTGTAGCCGTCGCAGGCGATTCCGCCCGAGCAGCGCTTGCCGCCCGCGAGCCCGAGGCCGATCTTGCCACCGAACTCCGTGCCGCCCCAGCTGAAGTCGGGGGAGAACCGCACGTACTGCCGCAGCCAGTACTCCCGGGCCTTGGGCACGGCCAGGTCGGCCGACGCGCCGGAGTTCTCCGGACTGATCCTGCCCGCCGGGTAGAACAACCGCAGTGACTTCGCTCCGGAACGCCGGACCGAGGTGTCGATCATCGTCCGGGTGCCCATGCCCACGTCGAACGTGGACGCGAACCCGTCCTTCGCCCACTCCGCCCTGGTGTACGCGCTCCCACCGGCAGGCCGTTCGAAGGTGTTCGTGAGCGTCGCGGCCTGGGCCGCGGGCGCCGTCTGGGCGCCGAGCAGCGCGCAGACGGCCAATGACAACAAGGAAATTCTCCTCATCGAGTCTCCTCACAGGGATTCGGCAAATGGTATGGACCATTCGCCGAATCCAGTATCGGCACGGCTTCACACCGTGGTCAATGGAATGAATTTCCCCGTGTGCGGAGGAATCAGCGCTTCACCAGGTCGCGGATCGCCGCCTCGACGACGTCCGGTGCCTCCTCTGCCATGAAGTGTCCACAGGAGACCGTCCGGTGGTCGAGGTCGGGTGCCCAGGCCTGCCACAGTCCCCGCGCGTCGAACCCGAGTGCCGCGCCCCAGTCCTGCTGCAGCACGGTGACCGGCATCGTCAGCTGCTCGCCCGCCTGCCTGGCCGCGGTGTCGTGCTCGACGTCGATCGTGGCCGACGCGCGGTAGTCCGCGACGATCGACGTCACGGCCTCCCGCGAGGCGCGCAGGTACTCGGCGCGGATCTCCTCCGGGAACGGCCGCCCGCCCCAGATGTCGAGGAAGTGGCCGAAGAACGCGTCCGGGGTCGCGCCGATCATCTGCTCGGCGAGGCCCGGCGGCTGGGCCATCAGGAACAGGTGGAACCCGACCGCGGCGGACGTGCCGCGCATGACGTCCCACATGTCCAGCGTCGGCAGCACGTCGAGCGACGCGAGGTGCGTCACGTGCCGCGGGTGGTCGAGCCCGGCCCGGAACGCCACCAGGGCGCCCCGATCGTGCCCCACGAGAGCGAACGTGTCGTGCCCGAGCGCCCGCGCCACCTCCACGACGTCGGCGGCCATCGTGCGCTTGGCGTAGGTGAGGCCCGTGTCGGCGGGCTTGTCGCTGTCGCCGTACCCGCGCAGGTCGGGCATGATCACGGTGTGGTCGGCGGCCAGTCCGGCGGCGACGTGCCGCCACATGAGGTGGGTCTGCGGGAAGCCGTGCAGCAGCACGACGGGGCTGCCGCTGCCGGTCGTGGCCACGTTCAGCTCGATGCCGTCGGAGACCTGAACGCGCTGGTGGTCGAATGCGGTGTGGTTCACGCCGTCACTGTGCCGGGGCCCGATCAGCAACGAATCAGCGTTAGGGTCAGCGGGTGGTGACGTTCGGGGTGCTGGGCCCGCTGACCGCGGGAACCGCCCGGCTCGGCGGCCCGAGGCAACGCGCCGTGCTGGCCCGCCTGCTGGTCGCCCGCCGCCGTGTCGTGCCGGTCCGCACGCTCGTCGACGACCTGTGGGAAGACCCGCCGGACGGCGCCGTCGGCACGGTGCAGACGTTCGTCGGCGCCCTGCGCAAGGCACTGGAACCCGGCCGTCCACCCAGGACACCCTCCTCGCTGCTCGTGACTGAGGGCGCCGGCTACGCGCTGCTGGCTGAAGACGTGGACGCGTGGCGGTTCGAGGAGATGCTCGGCGGCGACCTGTCCGTGCTGGACGGTGCGCTGGCGTTGTGGCGAGGCCCGGCCTACGGCGAGTTCGCCGACTTCCACTGGGCGCGGGTCGAGATCGACCGCCTGGAGGAACTGCGACTGGTGGCGGTCGAACGCCGCGCCGAGGCCGCACTCGCGTTGGGGCGCGCGGCCGGGGTGGTCGCGGATCTGCGGGCTCACCTCGCCGACCACCCGTGGCGGGAGAAGGCCTGGAGCCTGCTCGCGCTGGCGCTGTACCGCGAGGGTCGGCAGGGCGACGCGCTGCAGGTGGTGCGAGAGGCCCGGCACGCGCTGGTGGAGAACCTCGGCGTCGACCCCGGTGAGGAACTCCGCACGCTGGAGTCGGACATCCTGGCCCAGGCACCCCGGCTGCGGCCGTCACCGGAGTCCGCTTTGGTGGGACGCGCGGCCGAGTTGGAGTTGCTGGACACGGCCGTGCCGGCCGCCGGGCTGGGGATCGCGCTGGTGACGGGGGAGGCCGGGGCGGGAAAGACCGCGCTGGCCACGGCTTTCGCCGAGCTGCTGGCCGGTCGTGGCTGGCGGACGGTCTGGGCGCGCTGCCAGGAGGACGCTCCGGTGGCCTGGCCGTGGCAGCAGGTCGTGGAGGCGCTGGGATCGGAGCTCGTCGCCGCCGACCGGTTCCAGCTCCGCCTGTCGATCGTGTCCACTGTGGAGTCGGCCGCGCCGGTGCTGGTCGTGCTGGACGACCTGCACCAGGCCGACGACGAGACCCTCGCGGTGCTGGCGGCCTGCACCGGCCGCACGCTCTCGGGCCGCGTCCTGATCGTCGCGACCTCACGCACGGCGGTGCCGCTGGAGGCACTGGCCCGTGCCGAACCGGTCCGCGTCGAGCTCGGCGGCCTGGACGAGGACGCCGTCGCCGCGCTGGTCGGAGCGGAGGACGCCGCCGCGATCCGCGAACGCAGCGGCGGCAACCCCTTCTACGTCAAGGAACTCGGCCGCCTGGTCGCGTCCGGTGGTGATCTCGGCTCGGTTCCGGCCGGTGTGCGTGACGTGCTCCGCCACCGCCTCGCCGGGCTGCCCGCGCAGGCGCGGACCGTGCTGCGCCAGGCCTCCGTGCTGGGCCGCGACGTCGAGGTGGACCTCCTGGCCGCACTGGCCGGTCACGACGTGCTCGACGCGCTGGACCTCGCGATCGAGGCCGGGTTCGTCGTGGAGGTGGCGCCTGGCCACGCCCGGTTCACGCACGCGCTGGTGCGTGACACGGTGTACGAGGACGTGTCGCTGACCAGGCGAGCGCGCTGGCACGCGGCGGTGGCGGAGGCGCTGCGACCGGGTGACGTCCAGACGCTCGCGCACCATCACGCCCTCGCGGGCACGAGGAGCGCGGCGGCGGCGCGGGCGCTGGAGGAGGCCGCGGAACAGACGCGTTCGGCGCGGGAGGCGGTGCGGTTGTGGCGTGCCGCGATCGCGGCCGGCTCGGAACGGTTGACGGGGCTGGTCAGAGCACTGGCGGTGAGTGGAGACCTGGCGGGGGCGCGGGAGCAGAGGTCGGCGGCGTTGCGGCTCGCCGATGGTCCGCACGAGCTGGCCGAGGTGATCGGTTCGTTCGACGTCCCCGGCATCTGGACCACCAACGACGACCCGGTCCACTCCGCCGAACTCATCGCCGCCGCCGAGCGCACCCTGTCCGCGTTCCCCGGCCCGACCGCGACCCGGGCCCGTCTGCTCGCCACCATCGCGATGGAGGACCGGGGCTCCGGCGCGCGCCTCGCGCAAGCACGAGAAGCCGAGGTCATCGCTCATGACCTCGGCGATCCCGCACTCCGGGCGTTCACCCTGAACGCCCGCTTCATGCACACCTTCCACCGCACCGGGCTGGCCCCGGACCGTGCCGCGATCGGCCGCGAACTCCTCGAGGTCGCCACCGACGTCACCTACGAGGTGCTCGGCCACCTGATCCTGGTGCAGGCCTGTTCCGCACTGGCCGACTTCGGCACGGCCGACGCCCACGCGGCCGCCGCGGACGACCTGGCCAGGAGCCACGACCTGCCGCTGGTCGGCGTCTTCACCGACTGGTACGCGGCCCTGAAACTCGCGGCCACCGGCGAGAAGACCGAGGCAGAACGCGCGTACCGGGCCGCGGCCGAGCGCGTCCGGGGCACCGGGATGTGGGGAATGGAACGCGGACTCCTGCCGCTGGCCCTGCTGAGCCTGCACGGTCCGTCCACAGTGGACCTCGCCGACGACTGGGGTCCGTACCGGGACTGGGTGCGTCCGCTGGTGTTGCCGCACGACGAGGCGGTCGAGGCCGCGCGGGCGTTGCCCAACGGGCCGGCGGACCTGCTCATCGAGGTCCGCGCGTGCCTGCTGTCGATGGCCGCGACCAGGTTGCGGGACGACGAACTGCGGCACCGCGCGCACGAGTTGCTGCTGCCCGCCGAGGCCGAACTGGTGGCGGGCACCGGGCTGTTCACGTTCGGCCCGGTGGCGGACTTCCTAGGCGGCTAGTGCGGTGGCCACTAACCTTTACCTGGTATTTCGCCGGTCAGACGGGTGCATCGCGGTGCCGTCCCCGAGTACTGGACGTACGGGGGCGCGGGGACGGTGCTGCGAGGCGCCCTGCTGGGCGCCGGAAGACCCGGCGAAGGTCAGTGGTCACCGCACTAGCGCCGGGCCGAGCAGCAGGCCGCCGTCCAGCACGAACTCCGCCCCGGTCGCGAACGCGCCGTCCTCCGAGGCCAGGTGCAGGACGAACGCGGTGACCTCCTCCGGCGTGCCGAGGCGGGGCACGGCGAACGGGGCGGGGGAGTAGAGGTCGGCGATCGCGGGCTGACCGGCGGCCACCGGTTCGGTGATCAGCGGCGTCGACACCACGCCGGGGTGGATCGAGTTCACGCGGATGCCGTCGCGGCCGAGCTCCAGCGCGGCCGTGCGCGTGAGTCCCCGCAGCGCCCACTTGCTGGCCACGTAAGGCGCGTAGTACGCCTGACCCACGTTGCCCATGGTCGAGGCGATGTTCACGATCGACCCGCCGCCGGCCTTCCGCAGTGCGGGCGTGGCGTGCTTGATGCCGAGGAACTGCCCGGTCAGGTTCACCGCGAGCGTCCGCTGCCACACGTCGAGGCTCGTGTCCTCGATCAACGCCGCCGGGTGCTGGGCGCCCGCGTTGTTGACCAGCACCGAGATCGGCCCGGCCGCCTCGACGGCCGCGATCCAGTCGTCCTCGGACGTTACGTCGAGCCGCACGGCGAACGCCCGTGAGCCCAGTTCCGCGGCGAACGCGGCGCCCGCGTCCAGGTCCCGTGCCGCGATCACGACCCGCGCTCCCGCGGCGTGGAAACCCCGCACGTGGCTCGCGCCCATTCCGCTCGTCGCCCCGGTGACGAGCACCGTGCGGCCGTCGAAGCGTCCCATCATGTCCTCCAGTGGTGAGTTGAGTGACTCACCTCGGAACGGTAGTCACGACCCCGATGGTGAGTCAAGTGACTCACCTCATGGCATACTGGACGGCATGCCGACCTACCACGAGCGCATGGCGGAGCAGAAGCGGACGGCGATCGTCGACGCGGCGACCGGGCTGTTCCTGGAGTCCGGCTACGACAAGACCTCACTGGCGCGCATCGCCGATGCCGCCGGGGTGTCGAAGGCGACGCTGTTCAAGCAGTTCCCGACGAAGGCGGAGCTGTTCGACGCGATCGTCACGGACTACTGGCGCACGGACGAGGGCGCGCTCACCCCGAAACCGGGCGATCCGCGCAAGGGCCTGACGGCGCTCGGCAACCGGTACGTGGCGCTGCTGACGCGGCCGGGCATGGTCGCGTTGTTCCGCATCGTGATCGCCGAGGCACCGCGCTTCCCCGAGCTCGGGCAGACGCAGTTCAAGCTGGGCAAACAGCCGTTCTTCGACGCGGTGCGCGACTACCTGGCCGCCGAGCACGAGGCAGGCACCCTGAGCGTCGAGGACCCGATCCTGACCGCCACGCAGTTCCTCGGCATGATCTCGAACTTCGCGTTCTGGCCGAGGATGCTGCTGGTGAACTGGGCGCCCACCGAGAAGGCCGTGGCCCACTCGGTGGACGAGGCGGTCCAGACCGTCCTGGCCCGCCACTCGGTCACAGCGGCACGCGGCGCAGCGCGGGTTTGAGGACCTTCCCGGACCCCGTGCGCGGCAGTTCGGCGACCACCTCGACGTGGACCGGGATCTTGTACTTCGCCAGGCGTGACACCAGGAACTCCCGCAGCACGGCGGCGTCCAGCACCGCCCCGTCGCGAGGACGCACGAACGCGCGCCCGACCTCGCCCCACCGCTGGTCCGGCACCCCGACCACGGCGACCTCGACCACGTCCGGGTGCGCGGTGATCGCGTTCTCGACCTCGGCCGGGTACACGTTCTCGCCGCCGGAGATGTACATGTCCTTCAGCCGGTCGAGGACGTGCAGGTGGCCGTCGTCGATCCGGCCGAGATCCCCGGTCCGGAACCACCCGTCCTCGGTGAACGCCGCCGCGGACGCGACCGGGTCGTTCCAGTAGCCGGGGGTGACGTTCGGCCCCTGCACCTCGACCTCCCCGGTCTCCGCGAGCCGCAGATCACCGAAGAACACGCAGGTCCCCGCGGAACCGGCCCGGTCCACGCTGTCGGCGGCCTCCAGGAACGTGGCGCCGGGCGCGGTCTCGGTGAGCCCGTACCCCTGGCAGAACACCAGCCCGCGGTCCTGGTAGGTGCGGATCAGCGAGTCCGGAACGGCAGCCCCGCCGCACAGCAACACCCGCAACGACGACAGGTCCGCACCGCTCCACTGTGCCGAGGCGGCGAAGTCGGCGTACATCGTGGACACGCCGAACATCCACGTCACGCCGTGCGCCTCGATCAACGACACGCACTCGGCGACGTCCCACCCCGAGGTGATCACGCTGTGCCCACCCTTGATGAAGGTGGGCAACAACGTCTGGGAGAGCGCGGCGACGTGGAACAGCGGCGCGGTGATCAGCGCGACCTCGTCCGAGGCGATGTCGACGCCGATCATCAGGTTGAACGTGTTCCACACCAGGTTGGCGTGACTGAGCATCGCGCCCTTGGGCCTGCCGGTGGTGCCGGAGGTGTAGAGGATCAGTGCGATGTCGTCCACGCCGACCGGTTCGTCCAGGACCTCGGACGAACCGCCGGCGAGCCACTCCTCGTACTCCGCGAGCGACACCGCCCGCGGATGCTCCACGACGTGCGACGGCGCATGCACCAGCACATGCGCGCCGCAGTCCGCGAGCTGGTAGTTGACCTCCGCCGGGGTGAGGCGGAAGTTCAACGGCACGAAGATCGCACCCAGCTGGTGCGCCGCGAACATCGTCTCGGCGAACGAGGGGTGGTTCGGGCCGAGGTAGGCGACCCGGTCACCACGCTGGACCCCGAGCTCCCGCAACCGCCAGGCCAACCGGGTCGTGCGCAGCGCCACCTCCTCGTACGAGGTGGAGACTCCGTTGTAGGTGAACGCCTTACGCGTCGGCGCCATGCGTGCTCGGCGGTGTGGCCAGCTGCCCAGTCCCGCGTTCCGCATCCCTGTCTCCTGTCAGGCTGGTCCTGCTGGTCTCGTGCAACGTCACCGTGCAGACGACGGTGAGCAGGCAGAACGCCGCAAGGATGAACGGAATGGCGCCCGTACCGGAAGACTTCTGCACCTGCGCGAAGAGCAACGGCGCGAGCCCGGCACCCAGACCGGCCAGCTGGTAACCGAGCGAGGCGCCCGTGTAGCGACTGCCGGTGTTGAACAGCTCGCTGTAGAGCGCGGCGAGCGGCCCGTACATCATCGGGTGGATCACGGCCTGGCCGAGGACGAGGGCGATCACCACGAATCCGTTGTCCACCAACGGGAACAGTGCGAAGCCGAACGCGGCCATGAGCACCGCGCCGACGAGCACCACAGGCCGGCGGCCGAACCTGTCGGACGCCGCAGACCAGCCGAGGATGCCGATCACCGCCAGCCCTGAGGACAACAACAGCCCGTTCAGGATCGTCTGCCGGCTCTCACCCGCCTGCACGCCGTACGCCAGGATGAACGTCGTCAGCGTCGACTGCGCCACGAACGCGGACAACCCGACGCCGATGGCGAGCAGCAACGTGCGCGGGTGGTTGCGCAGCACGTCGGCCAGCGGCATGGAGCCGGGCTTCCGCTCGGCCTTGAAGACCGGCGTCTCCTCGACCTTCATCCGCACGAACAGGCCGACGCCGAGCAGCACGACGCTCAGCAGGAACGGCACCCGCCAGCCCCAGTCGAGGAACGCCTGTTCGCCGACCAGTGCGGCGGTGCCGGTGAGGGCGGCCGTCGAGAGCACCATGCCGCACGGCGCGCCGGCGTTCGTGAAGCTCGCCCACAGCCCGCGCCGCGAGGTGGCGTGCTCGGCCGACATCAGCACGGCACCGCCCCACTCGCCGCCGACGGAGATGCCCTGCACGACCCTCAGCAGGATCAGCCCGGCCGGCGCGAGCCAGCCGACCTGCGCGTAGGTGGGCAGCAGACCGATCAGGAAGCTCGCCACGCCCATCATGACCATGGTGAGCACGAGCATCTTCTTGCGTCCCAGCAGGTCCCCGAAGTGTCCGAAGAGGACTCCGCCGATCGGGCGGGCGAGGTAGCCGGTGGCGAACGTGCCGAAGCTCGCGATCGTGCCGACCAGCGGGTCCAGTGAGGAGAAGAAGACCTTGTTGAACACGACCGCGGACGCGGTGGCGTAGAGCAGGAAGTCGTAGTACTCGATCACGCTGCCGAGGAAGCTCGACGCGACGGCACGGCGTAACTGCGTTGTTGGCGCCATGACTTCACCTCACGAGTAGTGGCGGTAGACGGCACGTGCTACGCAAGCGGGCTTCGCGGAGCCCTCGATCTCGACGGTGAAGTCGACGGTGAGCTGAACGCCGTCACCCGGCACGTCCTCGACGGACGCGACCTGCCCGAGCAGCCGGATCTTGGCGCCGACCGGGACGGGCGCGGGGAACCGCACCTTGTCGAGGCCGTAGTTGAGGCTCATCCGCACGCCGGTGACCTCGAGGAGTTCGGTCATCAGCGGAATGAGCAGGGCGAGCGTCAGGTAGCCGTGGGCGATCGTGCCGCCGAACGGGCCGGTCGCCGCGCGTTCCGGGTCGACGTGGATCCACTGGTGGTCGTCGGTGGCGGAGGCGAACGTTTCGACGCGGCCCTGGTCGATCTGGAGCCAGTCGGTGTGCCCGAGGCTCCTGCCCGCCAGGGCCTTGAGTTCGGCGATTCCTTGGACGGAGATGGTCACGCGTCCTCCTTCACGAGTCCCAGCAGGCGAGCGGCGTTGTGCTTGAGGATCTTGGGGCGGACCTCGTCGGAGATCTCCAGCTTCGCGAAGTCGGCGAGCCAGCGGTCCGGGGTGATCACCGGGTGGTCCGAGCCGAACAGGACCTTGTCCTGCAACAGGGTGTTGGCGTAGCGGACGAGCTGAGGCGGGAAGTACTTGGGCGACCAGCCGGACAGGTCGATGTACACGAACGGTTTGTGCGTCGCCACCGCCAGTGCCTCGTCCTGCCACGGGAACGACGGGTGCGCGAGCACGATCCGCAGGTGCGGGAAGTCCACGGCGACGTCGTCCACGAGCATCGGGTTGGAGTGCTTGAGCCTGATGCCACCGCCGCCGGGCACACCGGCGCCGATCCCGGTCTGTCCACTGTGGAACAGCGCGGGCACGCCGAGCTCCTCGATGACCTCGTACAGCGGGTACGCCATCCGGTCGTCGGGGGAGAAGTCCTGCAGGCTGGGGTGGAACTTGAACCCCCGCACGCCGTGCTCCTCGACGAGCCTGCGGGCCTCCCTCACGGCGGCGCGGCCCTTCCACGGGTCGATGCTCGCGAACGGGATCAGCACGTCGGCGTGCTCGGCGCAGGACGCGGCGATCTCCTCGTTGGAGATGCGGGGGTGGCCGGTGGCGTGCTCCGCGTCGACCGTGAAGATCACCGCGGCCATCCCGCGCTCGCGGTAGATCTGGGCCGTCTCGACGATCGTCGGCTGGCGGTGGGCGGCCTTGAAGTACTTGGCGGACGCCTCGAGCAGCGCGGGACTCAGTGAACTGTGGCCGTCGCCGGAGACCTCCGCGTGGGTGTGGACGTCGATGGCGACCAGGTCGTCGACGTTCATCCTGGGAACACTCATGGCGCCACCGGAGCCGGGATCCCGTAGGTCTCCGGCTCGAACTCGCCGAAGCGGCCGGCGATCGTGGCCGCGTCCCACCCGCCGTCGGCGAACAGCACCTGCTTCTCGGCCGGGTGCGACCACAGCGCGAGCCGGTCACCGCCGATGCCGATCGCCTGCCCCGTAACGCCTTTGGCCGCGTCCGAGGCGAGGTAGACGATCAGTGAGGCGACGTCCTCGACCGTGCCCAGGCCCTCGTCGCGCCGCACCCACGCCGGCAGCGGCGCACCCGTTCGTTCCGACTCCTCGATCAACGGCGCGAACGCCGGGATCGTGCGGGTCATCTCGGTGGCGGCGACGGGGACGACCGCGTTCACGGCGATGTCCGACCGGGCGAGCTCCAAGGCCCAGGTCCGTGCCATGGCGGCGATCCCGGCCTTGGCGGCGGAGTAGTTGGTCTGCCCGAAGTTGCCGCGCTGCCCAGCGGGGGAGGAGACCAGCACGAGACTGCCGCCGGTGCCCTGTTCCCGCATCCGCACCGCTGCCGCGCGGGCGCAGGTGAAGGTGCCGCGCAGGTGCACGTTGATCACGGCGTCGAAGTCGTCGTCGCTCATCTTCCACAGCACGCGGTCGCGCAGGATGCCCGCGTTGGTGACCAGCACGTCGAGCCGCCCGAACTCCTCCACGGCGGTGGCGACCAGCGACTCGGCGGTCTCGGCCGACCCGACCGGCGCGATCACCGCACGGCCTCCGATGCTCGCCGCGACCTCGTGGGCGACCTCGTCCACGTCGTTGACCACGACGTGGGCCCCGTTGCGCGCCAACGCCTCGGCGTACGCCCGGCCCAGCCCGCGGCCGGCGCCGGTGACGATCGCGACCTTTCCCGTCAGCTCCATCAAGCGAGTCCTCTCCGTGGGGTCGCGACCAAAGTAGGGCATATTCATGACGCTCGTCTAGATGCTGCCCAACATGTATCGTGAGCAGCGTGACGCCCCAGTCCTTGATGCTCAACTTCCTCGGTCTGTACGTGTTCGGCCGCGGCATCGCGGTCTACTCGGGCAGCGTGATCGACGTGTTCGGGCGCGTGGACGTCTCCGAGGAGGCGGTGCGCTCGACGCTCACGCGCATGGCCTCACGCGGCCTGCTCACCAAGCACCGCAGCGGCCGCAAGGTCTACTTCGGACTCACCCCGCGTGCGACGGACGTGCTGCGCGACGGTGAACGCCGGATCTGGCAGCGCGGCGCCGTCAACCGCGACTGGGACGGCAGCTGGACCCTGGTCGGGTTCTCCCTGCCGGAGGGGCGGCGCGGCGAACGGCACGACCTGCGCTCGCAGCTGCAATGGGCAGGCTTCGGTCCCGTGCAGAACGGCCTGTGGATCGCCCCCGGCGCGCACGACGTGACAGGACTGGTCGAGGGGCTCGCGGAGAACGTCACGGTCTTCACCGCCCAGCACGCCAAGCCGACCGAGGCGGCGGACCTGGCGCGCCGCGCGTTCGACACGGCCGCGATCGCCGCCCGCTACCAGGACTTCCTCGCGAAGTGGCGTGAGCCGGACACCTCGCTGCCCGACGACCTGGCCCGCCAGCTGCTGCTGCACGGCGACTGGCTCGACCTCGTGCGGCAGGACCCCCACCTGCCGGCCGAACTGCTGGCGTGCGACTGGCCGGCGATCGAGGCCGAGCGGCTGTTCCAGTCCCTGGCCACGCGCTACGTCGAGACCGCGACCCCGCTCGCGGAGGCCGCCATCGAGTCGATCGAGGTTGCTTACTAGATCACAGCACTAACTCAGCTATAGCGCTGTCTAAAAGTTAGTGCAAAGCTCTCGTGCACACCCCGAGTGGAAGGTGCACGAGATGCTCAACCGTCGTTCGCTCATCACCCACGGCAGCACGGCCGCGTTCGGCGCGATGGCGCTGGCCGCCGTCACCGGTGGCGTCGCCGAGGCCGCCGCTCCGGCCGGGTACTCGCCGTGGACTCCGCTGCCCGACCCGGCCACCACGCCGGTGCCGAACCCGCCGTTCGCCCAGGACCTGACCAGGGAGGAGAAGCGGAACCTCAGGACGTTCGACGAACTCGACTTCGACGTCTTCAGCCACCAGAAGTGGGCGCGGCTGGGAGAGAGCCACGCCCGCAACATCCGCGTGCACTGGCCCGACGGGCACTACACCGATGGCATCGACCGGCACGTCGAAGACCTGAAGGCGTTGTTCGTCTGGGCGCCGGACACCCGCATCGAGTCGCACTACCTGCGGGTCGCGAACGGCGGGTTGAGCGCGGTCGCGGGTGTCATGAAGGGCACCTTCACGCGGCCGATGCCCGACGGCAAGGGCGGTCTCATCGCGCCGACCGGGCTGAAGTACGCCATCAACATGGCCACCGTCGGGTTGTGGAACCGGCGCGGCACGATGGACGAGGAGTTCCTGTTCTGGGACATCCAGACGTTCTTCGCCCAGATCGGCCTCGGCTGACCGGTGCGGGCGCTCGGCGCCGGCCGGGCTGTGGTGGGGCTGTCACCGGCTCGGGGCGCCGGTCCGGCCGTGATCGGGCAGCAATCCGATGCGGCCGCCGACCCCGGCTGGGGGCGCCGGCCTGGCCGTGATCGGGCAGCCATCCGACTCGGCCGCCGACCCCGGCTGGAGGCGCCGGCCTGACGGGAGCCAGGCCGGCGCCGCACGTCACGCGACCGCGGTTCCCTCCAGCTCCACCATCAGGTCCGGGATCGCCAGCCTCGCCACCCCAAGCATCGTGGTCGGCGGGGCCACCCGAGCCGCCCCGAGCCGTGCCGCCAGCACGCCGTAGTGCTGGAACAGCAGGTCGACGTCGGTCGTGTAGACGTTGAGCCGCACCAGGTCGGCGAGCGTCATGCCCGCCCCGGCCAGCACCGCCTCCAGGTTGTCGAGGCTCAGCGCCAGCTGCGCCGCCATGTCACCGGCGTGCTCGGGCTTGCCGTCGCCGTTCATCGACGTCTGCCCGGCGCAGTACAGCGTCCTGCTCTGCCCGGTGACGACCTCGCCCTGGTGGTAGCCCAGCTCCGCCGACCACGTCCACGGGTTGACCGGCGTTCGTTCCACAGCCACGACAGCTCCATTCGATCTCTTCGACAGTGCCGTCAGCGTCGCAAGCGATACACGACATCCTGTGTCACGTATTCCCGTACGGTTTTCGCATGCGCGCCGACCGGTTGGTCTCGCTGGTCCTGCTGCTGCGGCGGCACGGTCAGCTCTCGGCCGCCACCCTCGCCCGCGAGCTCGAGGTCTCCACCCGGACGGTCCTGCGCGACATCGAGGCGCTCTCCGCGGCGGGCGTCCCGGTCTACGCCGAACGCGGCCGGCACGGCGGATTCGCGCTGCTGCCCGGTTTCCAGACCGAGCTAACCGGCCTGAACCACGACGAGGCGCTCGCCCTGCTGGTCGCCGGTTCCCGGCGCGGCGCACAGGTGTTCGGGCTCGGCTCGTCACTCGCCTCGGCGATGCTGAAGGTGGTCGACGCGCTGCCCGAGAGTTACCGGCGGACGGCGGCGGGGGCGGCGGAACGGCTGCTCGTCGACCCCGAGATCGACCTCCTCTCCCGCCGCGCGGTGGAGGAGGAACTGCCCGACGAGGTCGTGACCGAGGTCCGGCGCGCGGTGTTCGCGGGTCACCGGCTGCGGCTCCACTACGAGGCCAAGGACGAAGAACCGGAGTGGCGCACGGTCGACCCGATCGGGCTGGTCACCGTGCGGGAGCAGGGATATCTGCTGGCCACCAGGTCGGGGGAGGACCGGACCTACCGGCTGTCGCGGATCCTCGCCGCCGAGGCGCTCGACGAACCCGCGCGGCGGCCGGACCGGGTCGACCTCGACCGGGCCTGGCAGGAGCGCAGCACGCGGTTCCGGACCGGCGGGGACCAGGTCGCCGTGGTGCTCAGGGTGCGACCGGCCCGCAGGGAGGAGCTGGCCGGCACCGCGCTGGCCGTGCTCGCCGAGGAAGCCGGCGACGGCTGGCTGCGGATGGAGGTCACCTTCCAGGACCGGCGGCACGCCGAATGGGCGTTGTGGCAGCTCTCCACGAGCGCGGAAGCCCTGGAACCGCAATGGTTGCGCGATTCGCTGCGCGACCGGGCGAGCGTGATCGCCGACCGGTACGGGGAAGGGCGCGAGCGGCCGGAACCGCCCGCGCCCGAGTGAGGATCAGACGCGGCAGGGCGAGCCACCGGGGTGACCCGGCTTGGCCTCGACGTTGGCCTTCGCCTCACCGATCACCACGTCGGTCAGCAGCGTGTCCACCACGACGGCCTGCTGCACCACGCTGGTCGCGGTGGTCGTCGTGCTGTTGAGCCGCAACGACCCGATGACCAGCGGGATCGTCAGCGGCGCACTGCCCACCGCCACCGTCAGCCCGTTGATCTTCAACGAGGCGATCGACGACGATCCCGCGAACTGCGGCACCAGGCCGCCCGGTCCCGCCACGCAGGTGACCGACGCGTTCGACTCGATCACGCCGATCTCGATCGTGAGCAGGCCGCTCGTCACGCGGGTCTGCTCGATGCGCGCCCGCCCGGTCGCGAGGTCGGTCGTCGCGGGCGCGGTGCCCGTGAGGTCGTCCGGTGTCTGGTCGGTCCGCGCGTCGAGCGCGGTGGCCCGCACGGTCAGGATGCCCGCGTTCAGCTGGACGTTCGCCAGCGTCTCGTGGTCGTCCACGCACGGCACGTCCTGCGGGTTCGCCCTGGTCGAGACGATGCCCGCGAGGGTGAGCGCGGTGGCCTGGCAGGAGAAGACGCCGGTGCGTTCGGAGGTCCTGATCCGCAGGTCGGACAGCACGGGGCTGTCACCGGCCGCGTTCGCGGTCAGGGTCGCTCGGACCTCGATGTAGCGGCCGGTCTTCGCGAACGTCACGCCGTTCGCCACCGGCGTGAAGCTCTCGCCCGCCAGACCGGCCTCGGTGTCAGACGTCCTCGCCTCGACGACGATCGACGTGCCCTGCGGCACGGCGCCCTGCACCTCGGTGTTCCACGTGACCGTGCCCCACGGACGGCCGTTGGTGCCGCCGTCCTGCACGACGCTCCACGTGCCCTGCGGCGCGGTGATCTCGCCCAGCACCGATCCGGTCATGTCGCTGTAGTTGTACGGACCGGCGCCCGCGCCGAGGTCGACGGTCAGGTCGACCGCGCCGACGGGGTGGCCACCGCCGCCGACCGGGCCGGCGTCCGGGTCGATGCGCTGGGCGTTGTTGGTGCTGATGTTGGTGACCCAGACCTTGCCGTTGCTGTCGATCGCGACACCGGTCGGCCCGGCACCGCCGGGCAGCGGCACGTTGCCGACGTAGGTGCCGTCGGTGCGCAGGTGGCCGACCGTCGTCGCGCCGCTCAGCGAGTGCGCGACCCAGACGTTGCCGTCGCTGTCGACCGCGACGCCCTGCGCGTTCTGACTGCCGTGGCCGAACGCGCCGAGGATCGTGCCGTCCGGCGCGAGCTTCGCGACCCGGTTGCCGGAGAAGTTCGTGTGCCAGATCTCGCCGGTGACCGGGTCCATGCCGAGGCCGTAGTCACCGTGGGTGCTGTTGAGGCACGCGCCTGTCTGCGTGGCCGGGTCGTAGCGCAGCAGGCCGAAGTTGCGCGCGGACCACAGCGTGCCGGCCTTGTCGATCAGGCCGCCGTAACCGCCGCAGCCCACGTTGAACTGCGTGCCGGTGGCCGCGCCGTCGGCGTCGAGGAGCTCGTGGTCGAGGTCCTGGCCGCCGGTCCACAGCCGGTTCTGCGCGTCGACGGCGACCGTGCGGGTGTTGCTGCCGGTGACGCGGGAGTAGTTGATGACGCACTCGTCGGCGGCCGTGGTGACGCCGCCGTTGTCGTCCGCGCCACCCGCGTTGGTCCACGGGCGGATGTCACCGATACCGCGGCTGGTGGCGATCAGCCCGTCCTGGTTCCGGTCGACGCACTTGTTGTAGGCGAAGGGGCCCTTGAGGTAGTCACCGGCGGGGTTCGCGGTGCCGTCGGAGTTGACGCGCGTGCCGCCCTGGATGACGCCGACGCGGGTGACCGAGCCCCGGCCGCCCGCGCCCTCGTCGCGGTTCGAGAGCCACGTGCTGCCGAACTTGTCGACGGTCGTGCGGGACGGGTTGCGTCCGCGGCCGTTCGGGGCGGAGGCCCATTCGCCGACGATCTGGCCGGTGTTGACGTCGATCCGGACCATTGTCCCGCGCGCCGAGGCGGCGACGTTGACGTAGGGGAAGAAAACGGTCGAACGGTCGAGTTGAAGCTGGTTGTTGTTCGGGGCGTTGTGGTTGACGTCCTGGGAGACGCCGTTGTCGAAATCGGCGTCGAGCGTGTAAAGGACGTCGGTGCCGGGGACCGGGGCGGCGAAGGCCGGTACGGCGAGGGCGGCGAGCAGGAACGATGTGGTGGTGATCGCGAAAACCGGTCTGGCGCGGTGCCGTGAGTGTCGCATGGCAGCTCCATTCGGGATGAGGTGAACCGGACATACGGCCGGAACACACCGAAAGGAGTCGATGGGCTGAAAAAAGCGTTACCGGATATTCCTCATGCCAGCGGAGATGTAATCGCGGGATTCTCCCGCGATTCCCCCGAATTCCGAACGGTGTCGCACTGACGGATCAGCGGGGGCGTGACAGGTCGCGCCGATTGCTCCGGACGGCCTACGGCATTCAGGTGGCGGATTGCGTCGTTCAGGTCGTCTTCCGCCGAAACACGAATATTCCTACGCTGGCCCGATGGGGGACACGAGCATCAGCACGTCCGAGCGCGACTTCAGCCGCTACCTCAACGCACGGGTGCTGTCGGTCGTCGGCGCCGTGGTGTCGGTGGTGGCACTGCCCGTTCTCGTCTACCAGCTCACCGGATCGGCGGGCTGGACGTCGGCCGTCACGGCGGCGGAAGCGTTGCCGTACCTGGTGTTCGGCCTGCTGGCCGGTGCGCTCGCGGACCGGCTCGACCGTCGCCGGCTGATGGTCGCGATGGACCTCACGGTCGCCGCCGTGCTGCTGAGCGTGCCGGTGGCGTGGCTGGCCGGTGTGCTGACCGCGCCGCACGTCGTGGTGGCGGCGTTCGCGACGCAGACGGCGTTCGTGTTCTTCGACGCGGCGAACTTCGGCGCGCTGCCCACGTTGGTGGGCAAGGAGAAGATCACCGCCGCCTACTCGACCCTCTTCGGGCGCACGACCGTGGTGGAGCTCGTGGTGCCGGGACTGACTGGGCTCCTCGTGGCGGTCGTCGCACCGGCGTCCCTGCTCGCCGTGAACGCGCTGACCGCTGTCGGGTCGGCGTTGTTGTTGCGCTCCATCACCAGCAGCCTGGCGAATCCACGTCCGGTGCAGGGCGCCGGGCAGCTCGTCGCGGACGTCAAGGAGGGGTTGCGGTTCGTGTGGGACGAGCCCACCGTCCGGATCCTCACGCTCGTCGGCACCACGCACTCGGTGGCGGGAGGCGCGTGGATGGCGTTGCTCGTGCCGTTCGCCGACCAGGTGCTCGGCGTCGCGCCGAAGAACGACGCGCGGCTCGCCGCCCTGTTCAGCTGCTGGGGCCTGGGCGCGATCGTCGCCGCCCGGTTGCTGCCGCGGCTGACCACGCGGTGGGGCAACGCGCGCGTGTCGCTCTGGGCACTGCCGCTCTCGCTGCTCGGCGGGGTCCTCGTGCTCCTGAGTGGACACTGGCTGCTCGCGTGCGCCCTGGCGATCTGCTGGGGTGTCGCCGGTGCCGTCGTCGTGATCAACGGGATCACCTACCGCCAGCAGGTGTGCCCCGAGGAACTGCAGTCGCGGGTGAACACGACCGCGCGGATGGTCGCCTGGGGTGTCGGCCACCCGCTCGGCGCGGTGCTCGGAGGTGCCGTGTCGGTGTCGGCCGGTGATCCGCGGGCCGGGGCCGCCGCTGGTCTCGCGGTGCTGCTCGCCGGTGTCGTCGCGGCCTGGGTGTCGCCGGTGCTGCGCGGTCAGAAGTACCGCAGCCAGACGTAACCCCACGCCATCGTGGTGCTGATGAGCGTCACGACGATGCCGTAGCGGGTGAACTGCCAGAAGCTGATCCGGTGTCCCGCGCGGGCCGCGATGCCGAGCGCGACGACGTTGGCGCTGGCGGCGACCGCCGTGCCGTTGCCACCGAAGTCCGCGCCCAGGGCGAACGCCCACCACAGCGACTGACCCGTCGCGGCGTCCGGGATCCCGGCCACCATGCCCTCGACGACCGGTGTCATCGTGGCGACGTAGGGGATGTTGTCGAAGAACGCGCCGAGCACGCTGGAACCGAACAACAGGGCGGTGGCGGCGGCGAAGTAGTTGTCGCCGAACGCGGTGACCGCCCACGTGCCCACGGTCTCGATCACTCCGGTGTGGACGAGTCCCGCGACCATCACGAACAGGCCCATGAAGAACGTGAGCGTCGGCCACTCCACCTCGGCCAGCACGTCGTTCACGTCGGCACGCGTCACGAGCAGCATCACACCCGCGCCCACCAGGGCGACGATCGCGGGGTCGAGGTGCAGCACGGCGTGCAGGCCGAACCCGACCACCACGCCGGTGAACACGATCAGGCACCGGCGCAGCATCGCGGGATCGGTGATCGCCCGCCGTTCCTGCAGCGCCATCACGGCTTCGACGTGTTCGGCGTTGTACTGGAACGACTTGCGGAACAACACCTTCGTCAGGAACACGAACACCACGAACACGACCACGACGATCGGTGCCATGTGCACGAGGAAGTCCATGAACGTCAGCCCGGCCCGGCTGCCGATGATGATGTTCGGCGGATCACCGATCAACGTCGCCGCGCCACCGATGTTGGACGCCAGCACCTCGGCGATCAGATACGGCTGAGCGGCGATCCGCAGCCGGTTGCACACCACGATGGTGACCGGCGCGACGAGCATGATCGTGGTGACGTTGTCCAGGAACGGTGACGCGATCGCGGTGATGATCATCAGCATCACCATCAGCCGGTACGGGCGGCCGCGGGCCTTCTTGGCGGCCCAGATGGCGAGGTAGTCGAAGACACCCGTCTGCTTGACGATGCCGACGATGATCATCATGCCGAACAGCAGGAAGATGACGTTCCAGTCGATGCCCGAGTGTTCGGAGAAGAACACCTCCGAGCCCGGGACCAGGCCGAACACGGCCATCAGCCCGGCGGCCACGAGCACGACCTTGACCTTGTTCGCCTTCTCGGTGGCGATGAAGAAGAACGCGATCAGGAAGATCGTCAGGGCGAGTGCTGCGCTCACGGATCTCCCAACCCGATGGCTGTCACCGCCGGCGCGAGTTCAGCACGCCGGCGGTGACGGGGGACAGATGGTCCGGAGGAGAGGGGCCTAGTCCTCGCCGGTGTAGACGGCGAGCGAGGTGATGAGACGGTCGAGGGTGATCGCCCCGACGAGCGCGCCGGCGTCGTCGATCACGGCGACGAGCGGGCTGTGCTGGCGGGCCATCAGCGCCGCGACCTCCAGCAGGGTCGCGTCGGCGCGGACGGTCGCGGGTTTGGCTCGGTGGTGCGGTGCCACGTCGCCGACGGTGCGGTCGCTCAGCTCCATCCAGAACAGGTCGGCGTGGCCCTCGTCGACGACACGGGCGAGCGCCGGATCCTCCTGATAGGACTGCGGTACGGCGAGCCGCAGGACCTGGGTGCCGGGCAGCACCGTCCACGGCCGGCCGCGGTCGTCCACCACGATCAGACCCGGCAACCGGTTCACCGCCATCACCCGCACCGCCTTGGTGACGGGGTCGTCGACCGTCACGGTCGGAACGTTGATGGCGATGTCGCGTGCCTGCATGGCATCAGCCCGTTCGGTGCGTCCGGCCAGTTGTCCCGCTGTGGACATGGTCGCCTCCCGTCTCCAGCCAGGTGATGGTGGAAGTCTCTGCGGGACGGCCGTCCGGAACCATCGGGTGCAACACCCATTTCGGACTTCTCGGACATGTAGTCAGGGCTTGTTCCCAAGCCCGATCAGGCCTGCCAGGATCAGTCCGGCGGCGACGAGCAGGGCGTGGGGCGCGGTGATCCCGGCGATCAGCAGGGCCAGTGCGGCCCCGAGCAGAACCCAAGTCAGCGGCCGTCGAGTGCGGGCGGGTCGGTCGGTGTGGACCATGGCGCCTCCCAGGCGGTCGGAGGGGTTGTGTCCTCCACGATGCCCTGGTCAGATGGTGTGGCGCGATCCGTTCGCCCACTCAACCTCCCGCCGTGGGGAGGGGCGGTTCCGGGTGTGATTGGGTGTTGCCACGGATTTACCGGGGCGCGCCCGGACGTCAGCCTCTCAGGGTGCTGGGTAGTGATCACCATGCGGCGGCAGTGGGTGCGCCATCCCCGGATCGGACCTACCGTGCGGAACTGCAGGGCCTGCGCGCGGTCGCCGCACTGCTCGTCGTCGTCTACCACGTCTGGCTCGGCCGGGTCTCCGGTGGCGTCGACGTCTTCTTCCTGATCTCCGGGTTCCTGGTGACGGGTCAGCTCGTGCGCGC
Organism: Streptomyces sp. ID05-26A; assembly: GCF_033794685.1. NCBI lineage: Bacteria > Bacillati > Actinomycetota > Actinomycetes > Kitasatosporales > Streptomycetaceae > Streptomyces > Streptomyces sp. ID05-26A. The sequence continues at coordinate 1,297,782 of NZ_JARAYZ010000002.1, read as the reverse complement.
GACCGCGCGCGGGAGGCTCGACCTGCGGACGTTGTGGAGCAGGATGGCCAAGCGCCTGCTGCCCGCCGCGTTCGTCGTGCTCGCCGCGACACTGGCGGCCGGGGCGCTGTTCCTGCCGGCGAACCGGTGGCCGCAGACCGCGCGCGAGGTGATCGCCTCCGCGTTGTTCCTCGAGAACTGGCAGCTGGCGTCGGACTCGACGGACTACTACGCGCAGCACGAACAGGCGAGCGTCGTGCAGCACTTCTGGTCGCTGTCGATCCAGGGCCAGTTCTACCTCCTCTGGCCGTTGCTGATCCTGGTGGTCACGCTGCTGCGCCGGTCGCTCCTGCGCGTGCTGCTCGTCGTCTTCGCCGCCTCCCTCGGCTGTTCGGTGTGGCTCACCGCCGTGGATCAGCCGTTGGCCTACTTCCACACGGCGACGCGGATCTGGGAGTTCGCGTTCGGTGGCCTGCTGGCACTGGTCGTGTCCCGCGTCGCCCTGCCGAGGCACTGGGGCGTCCTGCTGGGCTGGACGGGTCTGCTGGGACTCCTGGTCTGCGGGATCGTGCTGGACGTCGGCGCGGCCTTCCCCGGTTACCTGGCGCTGTGGCCGACGACGTGCGCCGCGGCGGTGATCGCCGCCGGAGCGACCGGCAGCCGGTTCGGCGCGGACCGGGTGCTGGCCAGCGAACCGTTGCGGTACCTGGGAGATCTCAGCTACGCGCTCTACCTGTGGCACTGGCCGGTGCTGGTGGGGTGGCTCGTGGTCCAGGGTCGCGGTGAGGTCGGCCTGATCGGCGGGATCGCGATCATCAGCGCGTCGCTCGTGCTCGCGGCGGCCACCCATCTGCTCGTGGAGGAGCCCGTGCGCCGGTCGCGATGGCGAGCACGGACGATGGTGGCGCTGGTCCTGGTTCCGCTCGTGGCGGCGGCCGTCGTCGTGCAGCCCACCGGTCCTCGCGAAGGCGCCGCCGCGCAGCTCCCGGCCGACGCCACGGACTTCGCGCCGTTCGACAGCCAGTGCCGGAAGTCCTCGCACAGCCAGGAACTCGACGTCTGCTACGGACTCACCGAGGGGCCGCCGACCAAGCGGGTCGTGCTCGTCGGCGACTCGCACATCCAGCAGTACCTCGCCGCACTCGCACCGATCGCGGAACGCCGCGGCTGGCAGCTGATCGCCATGCTCAAGGGCGCCTGCCCGTTCTCCACGCGGTCGGAGAAGGTCCCCGGCGACCAGTCGTGCCTGCGGTGGAACGACAACGCGGCGGCCGAGATCATCGACCTGCGCCCGGACTTCGTCTTCACCCTCGCCACCCGCGACGTCCAGGTGGGACTGACCGAGGTGACGCCGCCGGGGTTCGTCGAACGCTGGCGCCAGCTCGACGCCGCGCAGATCCCGGTGGTCGCGGTGCGCGACAACCCGCGCTACAGCTTCTCGGTGCTCGACTGCGTGCAGGTGCACGGCCCGGTACCGCGTTGCGGCGCACCACGAGCCGAGTTGCTCGCGCCGGTGCCGCCCTACGCCCACCTCGACGTGCCGGGCAACGTCTCGTTCCTCGACTTCAGCGACCACCTCTGCACCGAGGACCAGTGCCCGCCGTTCATGGGCGACCTGCTGGTCAACTTCGACGACAACCACGTGAGCGCCACGTTCATGCGCTCGCTGTCCGAGGTGGTCGAGAGAGCGCTCGACGACGTCACCGAGGCATGACGTGCCGGCGTCACCGGGCGAGCAGCTTGGCGACCCCGAACTCGAACCGCTCGTCGAACGACTCCCCGGCGAGGAAGGGGAGAACGCGCCGCAGTGACGGCCGTTCTCCCACGTCGAAGCCCTCGGAACTGCTCGGCAGCGCCTGCTCCTCCTGCGCCAGTCCGAGGAGGAAGTAGATGATGCCCCAGCACGTCCAGGCGGCCTCCTTCGGCGGGAGGCCACCGTCGAGCAGCGCGGCCACGAGTGCTTCGGCGGTGTCCAACGTGGCCGGTTCGGCGGCGTAGGTGCCCGCCACGACCGCGGCGCCGTCCCGGTGCGCCAGCAGGGCCTTCCGGTAGCGGCGCGCGATCTCGGCCGCGCGGTCCCGCCAGTGCGCGGGCAGGTCGTCGAGCGAGACGCCGGCGACGATCGCGTCGGCCATCAGCTCTTCCAGCCGCGCCTTGGACTTGACGTGCCACAGGACGGTGTTCATCCGCACGCCGAGCTCCTGCGCGATGGCCCGCATCGACACCGCCTCGGCGCCGCGCTCGTCGAGGATCTCCAGCGCGGTCCGCACCACGTCCGCTTGACTCTTGGTCACTGACCTAGTCTACTCGAGGTGTCGAGTGTTGGTCAGTGACCAAGAGGAGCTGTCATGTACGACGTCGTCGTGGTGGGCGCGGGACCGACCGGTCTCTGGCTGGCGGGGGAGTTGCGGCTGGGCGGGGCGTCCGTCGCGGTGCTGGAGGCGCGGCGGGAACGGGACGCGAACTCCAAGGCGCTCACGATCCACCCCCGCACGATCGAGGTCCTCGACTGCCGGGGCGTCGCGGGGCCGTTCCTGGAGGAGGGGCTGCGGATCCCGAACGGGCACTTCGGCGGGCTGCCCGACCGCATGGACTTCTCGGTCCTGGACACGCCGTACCCGTTCACGCTGGCGTTGCCCCAGGCCCGCACCGAGGAGCTGCTGGAGGAGCGGGCGCTGGCGACGGGTGCGGTGGTGAGGCGGGGATGCCAGGTGACCGGCCTGGTGCCCGGGGGCGTCTCGCTGGCCGGCGGCGAGGTCGTGGCCGCGCGGTACGTGGTGGGCTGCGACGGTGTGCGCAGCACCGTGCGGGAAGCGGCCGGCATCGACTTCGCGGGCACCGACGCGACGACGTGGGGCTGGCTGGGTGACGTGATCCTCGACGAGCCGCCCGCGCGCGGATTCGCCGCCGTCACCGGCCCCTCGGGTGGGCTGATGGTCGTGCCGTTGCCCGGCGGTGTGCACCGGATCGTCGGAGGCGACCCGGCCACGAACCGCACCGAATGGCCCGGCGAGCTGACCCTCGGCGAACTGCGCGCCACCGTCCGCGCGATCGCGGGCACCGACTTCGGCCTGCGCGACCCGAAGTGGTTGTCGCGCTTCGGGAACGCCACCCGCCAGGCCGTGGCCTACCGATCAGGCACCGTGTTCCTCGCGGGCGACGCCGCCCACATGCACTTCCCGACCGGGGGAGTGGGCATGAACGTCGGCATCCAGGACGCGCACAACCTCGGCTGGAAGCTCGCCGCCGTCGTGGCCGGCCGCGCCGATGCCGCGTTGCTCGACACCTACCACTCGGAACGCCACCCGGTGGGCGCCGAGCTGGTGCGGCACACCAGGGCTCAGACCGCGCTGATGACCGGGTACTCACCCGAAGGGCAGGCGTTGCGCGCGGTGCTGAGCGGGCTGATCGCGTCCGCGCCGGACATGTCCCAGGAGCTGGCCGAGCGCCTGTCCGGTCTTGACGTCGACTACGGGACCGGGCGGCGGGTGCCGGACGGCGGCACGCTCTTCGCGCGGCTGCGGTCCGGTCGTCACGTGGAGACGCCCGCCGGGCTGGTGCGGCCGGACGGGCACCTTGCCTAGTCGAGGACGTCACCGGCACTCCTCGGGCTGCGACCTGGGCGATTCTCCCTGACCATGACTGGAGGCAGGCCGCGCCGAAGGAGGGTGGCCAGGTGGTCAGTGCCGCACGAGCGAGCGAACCGCTCGAGGTCATCCGGCCGATGCTCGCCACCGCGGGCGAGGTGCCGGACGACGACGGCTGGGCGGTCGAGTTCAAATGGGACGGTTACCGGGGCGTTGCGCACTGCCAGGGCGAGAGCGTGCGCATGATCAGCCGCAACGACCTGGACTTCGTGGAGCGATTCCCCGAACTGACCGTGCTGCCCGAACTCCTGAACGGCCGAACCGCCGTGCTCGACGGTGAGATCGTCGCACTCGACCAGGAGGGACGCCCGAACTTCGGGCTGCTCCAGCAGCGGGACCACGGTGTGCGGGAACTGCGGCGGACCCGGCCGCGCATCGCCTACTTCGTGTTCGACCTGGTGCGCCTGGACGGGCGGTCGTTGCTGTCCACGCCGTACGACGTCAGGCGAGCCATGCTCGTGGAACTGGCGTTGCCGGGCAATCACGCGGTGCAGGTGCCTCCGGCCTTCACGGACACCGATCCCGCGGACGTGCTTCGCGTGGCGAGCCAGTACGGGTTCGAGGGGATCGTCTCGAAGCGGGTCAGGTCCCGCTACGAGCCGGGGCGGCGGTCGCCCGCCTGGGTGAAGACCCCGTTCCGCTACACCCAGGAGGTCGTCGTCGGAGGATGGCGCGCCGGACAGGGCAATCGCGCGGGCAAGGTGGGGTCCCTGCTCCTCGGAGCCCACGACGGCCAAGGCCGCCTGGTGTACGTCGGCCACGTGGGCACGGGCTTCAGCCAGACGGTCCTGGCCGACCTGCTGCGGCAGCTGGAGAGGCTGGGACGGCCCACCAGCCCGTTCGACGTCGAGGTGCCGCGCGAGCACGCCCGCGACGCGCGCTGGGTCGAACCGAGGCTGGTGGGCGAGGTCGAGTTCCGCCAGTGGACGCCGGACGGCCGGTTGCGGCATTCGGCGTGGCGGGGGATGCGCCCCGATCGGGATCCGCTCGGCGTGGTGCTGCCCGGCACGCGGTGAGCCCTGTGCCGTCGGCAACCGCTCTCGGGAAACCGCTACAAGCGAAAATCCCACACTGAGTAATTGATCGCTGACCTTGCGTGGGATCAGGTCGCTGGGACGCCATTCGTTCGAGCGCTCGATCAGTCACTTTCATGGGGATGTCGAAAGCGCCACGAACATCGACTGACACAATGGACGAATGGCTCTGGGTTACCTCCTCGCCGGCCTGGCGACCCTGGCGTCAGGCAGTGGTTCGATCCTGGAGTCGGTAGGTGTCCGGCGTGCGGGCGCGTACGGCGGAAGGTCTCTCGATCTCATCGCCCTGAGGCGTCAGTGGCTGTACTTCCTCGGTCTCGGTGTGAACCTGCTGGGATTCGCCTGCGCCTCCGCGGCATTGCATCGGCTGCCGTTGTTCCTCGTGCAGTCGATGCTCGCGTTCAGCGTCGGTGTGACCGCCATGATCAGCGCCTTCATGGGTGCCCGCCTGCGTGCGCGGGGATGGGGCGCGCTGCTCGTCGGCGCGACCGGCCTGGTCCTGCTGGGCGTGTCCGCGGAGCCTGGCCCGGCACAGGCCCTGCCACCGCAGTGGCGCTGGGTCCTCGTGGGCATGGCGGTTCCGGTGGGTGCGATCGCCGTCTACGCCCGGCGCCACAGCCAGGTCCGGGCGACGGTCGCACTGGCGTTCGGCTCCGGTGTCGCCTACAGCGTCGTCGGCATCTCGGCGCGAACGCTCCACCTCCCGGACGCGCTGTGGCGCCTCGTCCTGGAACCGGCGGCCTGGGCCATCGTCCTCAACGGGGTCACCGCGGCGGTGCTGTTCGCGATGGCGCTGCAGAGGGGCGGCCCGACCGGGGTCACCGCCGTCATGTTCACCACCAACACGGCGCTCTCGTCGTTCGTCGGCCTCGTCTACCTCGGTGACAACGTCCGCGAGGGGTACGTGACCGCCGCGATCATCGGGTTCGTCCTGGCGATCGCCGGTGCCATCGCGGTCGCCCACTACTCGGCGAACACCCGGCAGAAGGAGCGCGCGGCCGAACCGGCCGGCACGCGGGTGTGAAGTCCTGGCGCGGGTCGTCACGCGGGCCTGACCTCCGGCCGCGCCAACCGGTCCTGCCCGCTCTCGAAGTACGTGACCAGCTCCGGGGCCAGACCCCGCACCTCACGCGGGGCGCCTCCGGCACGCAGGGACTCGGTGGCCCGCACCCCGGCCGCGACGGCCATCCGCGCGGCGACGGGTGAGGTGTCGGTGCTGCCTCCCTCCCGGGCGAACCGCAGGAACTCGTCCACGAGGAGCGGATCGGCGCCACCGTGGCCGTCGTCGTCCTCGGCGTCCGGCACGGGGTACTCGGCGTCCGCTCGCTCGCGGTAGGCGGAACGGCGGGAGTTCCAGACCTTGACCACCGCGCCGGGCCCGTCGCCGAAGTTCTCCAGGCGGCCGGCGTCGCCGATGACGGTGTAGTTGCGCCAGTAGTCGGGGGTGAAGTGGCACTGCTGGTAGGCGGCCAGCACTCCGTTGTCCAGGCGCAGGTTCACCAGTGACACGTCCTCGACGTCGATGTCGGGGTTCAGGCCGCGCTGGGTGTGCGGCGGCCAGTTGCCGTCCTCGTTGTGCCAGTCGGCGTGCTTGGGCTCGCCGGGAGCGCGCCGGTGCGGGTTGCCGCCGTAGACCATCAGGTCTCCGAAGGCCTGCACCTGCCGGGTGTAGCCGTTCGCGAGCCAGTGCAGGACGTCGAGGTCGTGGCTGGCCTTCTGCAGCAGCAGTCCGTTGGTGTAACGGCGTTCGGCGTGCCAGTCCTTGAAGTAGAAGTCGCCGCCGGACCCGACGAAGTGCCGCACCCACACGGTCTTGACCTGGCCGATCTCACCTCGCGTGATGATGTCGCGCATCAGGCGGACCACGGGCATGTGCCGCATGTTGTGTCCGACGTAGAGGCGGCTGCCCGTCTCGTAGGCGGTGCGCAGCAGTTCGTCGCACCGCTCGATCGTGATGTCGAGGGGTTTCTCGACGAAGACGGGCTTGCCCGCTTTGAGGGCCTGGCACGCGAGGTCGCAGTGGGTGTGGTCGGGAGTGAGGACCACGACGGCGTCCACGTCCGGGGACTCGACGACCTCCCGGTGGTCGGAGGTGATCAGTGCGCCGGGGAAGGCCGCTTCCGCCTGGGCCCGCGCGGTCGCGTCGTGCTCGGCGAGTGCGACGACCCGGCTTCCGGCGCCGGGGCGGTGGGCGGTGAGGGCGATCGAACCGCGGAGCCCGAAGCCGAGGACGCCGAGACGGAGGTCGTCGTGGCTGGTGATGGTCATGGAGAAGCCTTCCGCACGGCGCTGGTGGAGGAGTGTGAGAGGCGGCCCGGGCGCAGACGGCCCGGGCCGTCCTTGGTCAACTCACGGTGATCCTGTCGATGTCCGGTGCCCAGCCGGAGGGATTCGAGATGGTGACCGTGTTCGTCCGCCCGGCGCGCAGGGTCAGGGTCACGGTGGTGGTTCTCGGGGTGACCCAGTCAGGGGTGGGCTGGAAGTTCACGGTCTGGGGTGCCAGTGCGTTGGCCTGGACCCTGGCGCTCCGAGCCACCTGGGTGGCGTAGTGCAGCGTGACGGTGCGCGTGCCGCCGGTGCCACCGTCGACGTTGTTGAACCTCAGGGTGCCGCTGTTGCCGATGTAGCCGACCTTGCTGCCGCCGGAACATCCGCCGCATGCTCCGGTGACAGCGCCGCCCGCGAGGGTGTTGCCCGCGGCCTCGGCCTCGTAGCTGGCCGTGGACGGGCCGGCGCCGACGGTCATCCCGCCGAGGTCGAGCCATCCGTCGGCGTTCTGGCCCGCGTTGGCGAACCGCAGCTTCTTGGCGTTGGCGTTGATCGTCTCCAACGGGTTCTTGGCCTTCAGCACGAGCCGGTAGCCCCCCGTGTTCAGACCGGACAGGTCGACCGGGGCGTCGAAGTACCGGGCGTGGCCGAAGTCCCGGTAAGTCGGGTCGGCGCCGACTCCCCAGTCGGGGAAGGCGCGGATGCGCGTGGGCTGAACCTGCCGCAGGTCCCAGGAGGTGTCCCACGTCCTGACCACGGTGCCGGCCGCGTCCTTCAGACCGAGGCTGACCGTCCAGGGGTAGTAGAACGGGGCCACGCCGGTGTTGTCGATCTGCACGCCGACCTTCGTGGCGCCCTGCGCCGTGGTGTGGAAGTAGGCGTTGCGGACGGTGAGGTTGTAGCCCATCAACCGGACGGCCGCGGCCACGTTGGGGTCGGTGGGGGAGTACTCCAGGCTGCGTTCGTTGATCTTCCAGGTGGTGTGCTCGAGCTCGATGCACGCCTTCATGTTGTCGACCGGGCCGGAGCCGCCCGGCCAGTTGGCGAACGCCACGGACTGGATCTCGGGACGGACCTCGCCGCCCATCGAGGCCGTGGTCCACCGGTTCTCCACGCCGTTCTCCAGTGCCTTCTGCAACTGGGCCCAGGGCGCGCCGCCCATGGACACCGGCAGCGTCACGCCCTGACCGCCTTCGCGGTAGCAGAAGGAGTCGTCGTGGTAACCGATGCGCGGCAGGGTGTTCGCCGCACCACCCGCGTTGTCCGCGTAGCGCAGTTCGAGCCGGGTGCGGGTGAACGCGCGGTTGTAGGTGTTGAGGATGTCGGCGGCGTTCGCGTTGGTGGGCATGTAGTTCGGATAGGTGTCGCTCGAGGTGTCGGTGTCGTAGGGCCAGGTGTGCCACTCACCCCACAGACCGATGAGTCCCAAGTGGATGTAGCCGAGCCGGGGGTCGCCGTCGTAGCGCGCGCCGAACGCGGTGATGAAGTTCTTGAGCCCGGTCATCAGGAACGGGTTGTCGTAGTCCGGGCTCGTGGTGTCCCAGTAGGCGTTGTGCCGCATGGCGACCTGCCCGTTGAAGCACGCGGGGATCGCGTTGCCGGGGTGGGTGCCCGTGCCGCCGCCGGGATACTCCATGTAGAGCCGGATCGCCGCGTGGTTGCCGGCCGCCGCGATCGTGTTGAGCGCGTTGTCGACGATGCCCCAGTTGTAGCTGGAGCAGTTGTTCGGGTCCGTCATGACCTCGGACAGGCCGAAGTAGGCCCAGGTCAGCGAGAGCGGGTAGCCGGCGTTCGGGTCGACGCCCGGCTGCAGGAAGCGGGCGAACCCCTTGAGCGGGTTGTCCAGCGGTGCGTCGGCGGTGGCGAGGGCGTGGGCGGGCAGGCTCGGATCCGGGGCGGGGCCTGGCGCCGGACGGTCCGGAACGCCCTGCGCGGACACGTCCGCGGCGTGGGTGAGGCCGGGCATCGCGGAGGGCAGCAGGGCTACGGCCGCGGCGCACAGTGCGGCCACCAACCTCCGGCGTTTGGGCGTGGCTGTGGACATGGAGCGACCTCCAGGGGGACGAGGAGAGCTGCAGGGTCCAAATAGTTCCGCTTGAGGATTGACAAAGTTTCACTATTCCTCATCAATATGTAGCAACGGCGCCCCACTGGCAAGAGGTGAGGCACAGAGGTCCTGATGCGGAGGCGTGTTCATGAGCGCCAGCAAGACTGCTGTGACACCACGGCGGCGACGTGACGATCGCGAGGTGCTCGTGGGCGCCGGCGAGACCGCTGCGAAACCACGGCGGCGACGTGATGACCGCAAAGTGGCGTGGCTGTTCCTGGCGCCGGTGCTGGTGGGCTTCGCGCTGTTCTACGCCTACCCGACCGTGTTGGGCGTCTACTACTCGCTCACCGACTACGGCCTGTTGGCCCCGCCGAACCTAGTGGGCGCGGAGAACTACCGCGACCTCGTGAACGACGACAAGTTCTGGAACGCGCTCAAGGTCACCGGCTACTACGTCGTGCTGAACATCGTCTCGCAGACGGTGCTGGCACTCGCCCTGGCCACGTTGATGCACCGCCTGACCCAGTCGGTGGCGGTACGCGCGATGCTTTTGGTGCCCTGGCTGGTACCCAACGTGACCGTGGGTCTGTTGTGGATGTGGATGCTCGACGCCAACATCGGCTTCGTCAACCACGTCCTGCGCGCGGCGGGGCTGGGCACCACCGGCTTCCTCACGTCACCGACGTGGGCGATGCCGACCATCGCGGGCATCAACACCTGGGCCTACACCGGTTACACGGCTCTGCTGCTGTACGCGGGCATGTTGCAGATACCCAGATATCTGTACGAGAGCGCCTCTTTGGACGGTGCCGGCGAGTGGCGGATGTTCACCCGCATCACCCTGCCGCTGCTGCGTCCTGTGCTGGCCCTGGTGCTGGTGGTCTCGCTGATCGGCTCGTTCCAGATCTTCGACACCGTCGCGGTGACCATCAAGAACACCCCGGGCGGCGTCACCAGGGTCATCTACTACTACATCTACGAACAGGCGTTCACGAACTTCCGCATGGGCTACGCCTCCGCCATCGCCGTCGTGCTCGCCTTGGTGCTCGGACTGCTGACCGTCGTGCAGATGCGGCTCCTGCGCGCTTCCCGCTCGGATCTGGCATGAGGAGAGTGCCCCATGAGGAGAGTGCCGTGACACCCGCTCGTACCCAGACCCCGCCCGCTCGGATCCCACCCGCTCGGATCCCGCAGGCTCGGATCTCGTGGGGCCGGATCGCTGCCTGGACTCTGCTGGCCGTGGCCGCCGTGGCGACGATCTTCCCGTTCTACTGGATGGTGCGCACCGCGCTCACCCCCGCGGCCGACCTGTACTCGGACGGCGTCGGCCTGCTGCCGGACAACCCGACGATGATCAATTTCCTCCGGGTGCTCGGGCTGACGAGCCTGGAGGAGTCGCGGGAGGCCGGCGGTTCCGGGGCCAAGGTGGACTTCCTGCGCTACCTGCTCAACTCGTTCGTCTACTGCGGACTGATCACGGTCGTGCAGACGCTGTGCTGCGCGATGGCCGGCTACGCCTTCGCCCGGCTCCGCTTTCCCGGCAGGGACCTGGTCTTCGGTGCGCTGGTCGCGGCGCTCATGGTGCCGCCGATCTTCACCCTGCTGCCCAACTTCGTGCTCGTGAAGAACCTCGGCTGGCTGAACACCTTCGCGGGCATGGTCGCCCCGACCGTGCTCATGACCCCGTTCGCGGTGTTCTTCCTGCGCCAGTTCTTCCTGTCGATCCCCCGCGAGATCGAGGAAGCGGCCACATTGGACGGTGTGGGCGGCTGGGGCATGTTCTGGCGCGTCGTGCTGCCGATGAGCCGTGGCCCGTTGCTCACCATCGGACTGACCACCGCGGTGTGGGCCTGGAAGGACTACCTGTGGCCGTTGCTGACCGGACGTGACGAGGAGACCAGGGTGCTGACGGTCGCACTCGGCATCTTCCTGCAGCAGTCTCCCAACACCCAGCCCGACTGGACCGGGCTGATGGCCGGTTCGACCCTGACCGTGCTGCCCGTGCTCGTACTGCTGATCTTCCTCGGCCGCCGCCTGGTCGAGTCCCTCAACTTCACCGGCATCAAGTGAGCCGGACCGACCTGAGAGGCAGACACATCATGCGATCCACACGCCGGCGCGCCGGTGCCCTCCTGCTCAGCCTCGCCCTCACCGTTCCCCTCGCCGCGTGCGGGAGCGGCGGTGACAGCGCCGGGGGAGCGACGACGCTGGACTACTGGCTGTGGGACGACCGGCAGCTGGCCGCCTACCAGGAGTGCGCCGACGCGTTCCACGCCGCCAACCCGGACATCACGGTCAAGATCTCGCAGACGGCCTGGAACCAGTACTGGCAGAACCTCACCACCCAGCTCGCCTCGGGCGAGGCCCCCGACGTGTGGACCAACCAGAGCACCTACTACCCGCAGTTCGCCACCCAGAACCAGCTCCTGGACGTGGAACCGTTCGTCCAGCGCGACAAGGTCGACCTGAGCGCCTACCAGCAGGGCCTGAGCGACGTGTGGGTCAAGGACGGCAAGCGCTACGGGCTGCCGAAGGACTGGGACACGATGGCGCTGGTGGTCAACACCGAGGCGCTGGGCAAGCAGGGCGTCGACCCCGCGCAGCTGGAGGACCTCACCTGGAACCCGGCCGACGGCGGCACGTTCGAGCAGGTGATCGCCAAGGCCACAGTGGACACCAACGGCCGCAACGGTCTCGACCCCGCGTTCGACAAGAACAACGTCCAGGTCTTCGGGTTCCTCCCCGAGTGGGCCGACGGCGGCAACGGGCAGAACGGCTGGGGCATCCTCGCCGCGGCCAACGGGTTCAGCTACCTCGACAAGAACCCCTGGGGCACCCGGTACAAGTACGACGACCCCAAGCTCGCCGAGACCATCACCTGGTTCAAGCGCCTCATCGACAAGGGGTACGCACCCCGTCTCGACAAGCAGTCCAGCGTCGCCAACTCGGAGTTGCTCCTCGCGGGCAAGGGCGCGATCTCCTTCACCGGCTCGTGGACCATCCTCACCTTCACCGACCCGAAGGTGAAGCAGAAGTTCGCCTTCAAGCCCCTGCCGGCCGGACCGTCGGGACGCAAGAGCCCCATCAACGGCCTGTCCGACGCCATCTGGGCCGGGAGCAAGCATCCGGAGCAGGCCTGGAAGTGGGTCAGGTTCCTGGGGTCGTCCGACTGCCAGGACCGCGTCGCCCAGCGTGCCGTGGTGTTCCCCGCCATCACCAGTGCCAGCGCGAAAGCGGATGCCGCGCACGAGGCCCAGGGCCGGGACGTGCGCGCCTTCACCGGCGCCGCGAAGAACACCTTCCTGCTGCCCATCACGGAGCACGGCACCGAGCTCAACCTGATGGTCCAGGACGCCATCCAGTCCGTCGTCCTCGGCGACGCCAAGGCGGACGAGGGGTTGAAGGACCTGAACAACAAGGTCAACGCCCTCTTCAAGTAGCCGTTCGCCCATCTCACGTGAGGACACCATGGCCCAATTCCTGACCGTCGGCGGCCGCACGTTCGGCGCCGAGCTCGAGGGCAGCGCCATTCCGCGGCTCGTCAACGGAGGCCTGCTCCTGCCGCCCGGCCGAGTGGCCCTCCTGCACGGACTCGGCGACGCGCTCTTCTACCGGCACGGACACAACTCCTGGAGTCCCTGCGGGTGGCGCCGTCTCTCCGACGTGCCCTTGCGCATCGCCAGTGCGGAACGCCGTCTCACCGCGGACGACTCCACTTGGGACGACCCGAGCCGGCACCACTCCTCGGCGGTGGCGGCCCTGGAAGGGCAGGACGGCCGCGTTCTGCTCCTCGGCGCGCTGGGTCTCGGTGTGCCCCGGCTCGCCGCGGACCGGGACACGCTCGTCGGCTGGTACGAGTCCGGCGGGGCCCCGTGGCTGCTCGCGTACGGCGACGAGGACGAGGTCTTCGCCGCCTACGCGGAGCAGCTCGGTGCAAGGCTCGGGCACAGCACCAAACGGGCCGGCGACGTGTGGTGCAGCTGGTACGCCTACTACGAGAACATCACCGAGGACCAGCTCTCCAAGGACATCACGGCCCTGCGCGGCCTGCCCTTCGACGTCGCCCAGATCGACGACGGCTGGGAGGAGGAGGTGGGCGACTGGCACGCCAACGGCAAGTTCCCCGCCGGGATGCGGGCACTGGCCGGTCGGATCACGGACGCGGGGCTGCGTCCCGGTCTGTGGCTCGCGCCGTTCATCGTCCACCCCGACTCCCAGACCGCGCGCAAGCGGCCGGAACTCCTGCTGCGCGACGCCGGCGGAGAGCCGGTCGTCGCGGGCCACAACTGGGGGACCGGGTACTGGACGCTCGACCTCACCCTGCGCGCGGTGCAGGACCACCTGCGGGAGACGATCCACCGCGTCACCCACGAGTGGGGGTTCACCTACCTCAAGCTCGACTTCCTCCAGGCCGGCACGACGCCGGGGTCCCGTTTCGCCGACGTGGACCGCGAGGAGGCGTACCAGACCGGTCTGCGCGCCATCCGGGAGGCAGCGGGGGACGAGGCCTATCTGCTGGCCAGTGGCGCGCCACTGCTGCCCTCACTCGGCCTGGTCGACGGGCTGCGCAGCGGTCCCGACGTCGCCCCGATGTGGGACCACTACGCCACCCAGGACCCCTCCGACGCGTTGGCGCGCAACGCAGTCGTCAACACCCTGCACCGCCTGTGGCACGCGCCGCTGCTCGAAGTCGACCCGGACGTCGTGTACTTCCGCAGCCGCCTCAACCTGCTCACCGACCAGCAGCAGAGCTGGCTGCGCGACCTGGCCGACGTCTGCGGCTTCCGCGCGATCTCGGATCCGCCCGGCTGGCTGCGCCCCGACGAACTGGAGGCGATGACCCGGTACCTCGAGCACCGGCCCGACGTCCGCAAGCTGGGGCGCTACCGGTTCTCGCTCGACGGGCGCGAGACCGACTTCACCGCGGCGGTCGATCCCGGCGCGGAGCAGGTGTATCCGATCGCCTGAGCAGGCGCACGACCGGACTTAGTAAACTGCGTAGCATTATTAAGTGGTGGTACGCGCTTTTCAGAGGGGCACAGCATGGCGATGAGCGGAACAGACCTCTCCCGGATGCGGGAGATGAACCAGCTGTCCGTCCTGTGGGCCCTGCGCGGCACCGCGCCGTCGACCGTCACCGAGCTCGCGGGCCGGACGGGCCTGTCCCGGCCCGCGGCGGACGTGCTCGTGCAACAGCTGGTGGCCGACGGCTGGGCCGAGGTCGAGGAACCGGGGGCCAGCAGCACGGTGGGGCGGCCGGCCCGGCGCTACCGCTTCCGCGCCGACGCCGGACACGTGCTCGGCATCGACGTCGGTGTGCACAAGATCCTCGTCATGCTCTGCGACCTGGAGGGGAACCTGGTCCAGTCCCTGCGCCGCCCGGCCGACCCGCAGGCCGGTCCCGGTGAACGACTCGCGGCGGTGGACCGGACGATCGACGACGTGCTGCGCGAAGCCGGGATGGCGCCCGCCGACATCTGGGCGGTCACGATGGGAGTCACCGGCCCGGTCGACGAGAACGGCCGCAGCATCATCTCCACCCCCTTGCCGGGGTGGAGCGAGGCCGATCCCGTCGCCCACCTGCGGACGCGGTTCACCTGCCCGATCCGGGTGGAGAACGACTGCAAGCTCGCCGCGGTCGCCGAACGCTGGAAGGGCGTCGCCCAGGACGCCGACGACATCGTGTACCTGCTCGCCGGTCTGCGCACCGGCGCGGGCCTCATCATCGACGGCACCCTCCGCCGCGGTCACGGCGGTGTGGCCGGAGAGATAGGAGCGCTCAAGGCCGTGCGGTGGCTCAACGCGCCGGAGCACCTCGCGGCCTTCCCCGGAGTGCCCTCGGGTGCCAAACCCGGTGAGGCCGCGGCCTGGGTGTTCCAGGCCGCACGGGAAGGCGACAGCGCGGCGAAGACCGCCGTCCAGCGCTACATCCGCGACCTCGCGGTCGGCGTCGCCGCCCTCGTGCTCACCCTCGACCCGCAGATCGTCGTCTACGGCGGCGGGTTCTCCCGTTCCGCGGACCTGGTCCTCGACCCGTTGCGCCGCGAACTCGCCAAGCACTGCCTGCGAGTGCCGGAACTGCGTGCTTCCAGCCTCAGCGACGAAGGCGTCGCACTGGGGGCGCTGCGACTCGCTCTGGACCAAGTGGACAACACGCTGCTCAGCAGCCAGCTCGCCGCACCCGTCGCCCCGCAGTTCTCCTGACGCGCCCACCGTCCACAATGCACGGCGAGCCGGCCTGGTTGAATGCCGCCGTGCGCTACGACGAGGTCGAGCAGGCCGTCCGCGAGCTGGTCACCGCAGCCGATGACGAGCAGCGGCACCGGTTCGCCGCATCGACGGTGGTGAGGCTGACCGCGGCCGACGACCTCGCGGACGCGGCGGAGGCCGAGTTCGACGAAGACGCCCAGCAGGCGTTCGCGCAGGCGCGGACGGACCCGGCGGGCAGCGCGCCGGACCGCCTGCGCGCGTGGCTCGACACGATCGACCGGGGAACGCTGTCGGACGGGGACATGGACCCGCAGGTGCTGTGGGCGCTGGAAGCCCTGGACCACTGGGCGGGCTTCCTCGCCGACCGCGACCCCGAGTTCGTCGTGCAGCTGGCGATCCGGTCGCTGGAGGCGGTGGACTACGAGGTCTCCGCGCGTTTGGACGACTTCCTCGCGTCCCCGGAGATGGCGGCCGAGTTCGACCGGATCCGCGGGCACCTGCGCCAGGTCCCACCGATCGCGGAACACTGATCGAAAGGGCTTTCGACGTGGGCTGGACAGCGATGACCGCGGACGAGGCCTGCGACCTCGTGGACTTCTGGGAGGTCGCGCCGTGGCCGCTCACCCGTGACCAGGTGCAGCAGCTGGCCGTCGAGTGGCTCGGATGGACGATCGAGATCGACGACGGCGTCCCCTGCCTCATGAACACGGTGTCCGGGTTCACCGTCCCGGACGTGTCGACCATCGGCGCCAGGGGCGACCTGTCCTGCCTCGGCTTCGGCCTGGCGGACACGATCCGCGAGGTCACCCCCGAGTCGAGGCGGTTCCTCGGGGACGCCTTCGCCCTGGCGGTGCGCGAAGGTGAAGTCCGCTGGGGCGCGCCGGCGATGCGCGACTTCGAGGGGACGAGCTCCGCGACCTGGGACACCGCGTCCGCAGGGCGGATCTCGTTCAGCCTCAACCAGAGGAGCCTCAGAGCGATGTTCCGGACCCCTCAGGGCGTCGAGCTCGACCGGAAGGCCGGACACCCGTGAACCAGAACAGCGATCGCCTCCCGGTGCCCGGACGTTTCGTCCGGTACCACGACGTCGACTACCGGCTGCAGCACATGCCCGGCAAGTGGTGGATCACGTCGAACGAGGCGGTCGACGAGTCGTTCACCAAGACGGGAAAGCACACCTTCGTGCGGCAACTCGCACACGACGACGTGCTGGACTGCTACGATCTCTCCCGCCCCGGCACCTATCGAGGCATGCCCGTCGAGGTCAGCTCCAGCGAGTCACACGGCTACATGGTGACCACACGCGACCCGAAGGCGGTCGCGGAGGGCTTCGAACGTGCCGATCACCGCAGCCCGCTCGCGAAAGTGATCGCGTTCGACGACCCGCGACTGCGGTTCACCACCACGATCACACCGGTCCCGATGCCGTGGAAGCTCGCGCACGACTGGGATCGGTTCACCGAACGCCTGGCGGACACGGTCCGCGACGTGACCGACCGCGTCTTCCTCGTCGTCCACGCGAAGGCAGACCCGAAGCGGTACGTGCAGTTCGCGGGCGCGCCAGACCGCCTCTACGCGGAAGCCCCGGCGACGGACGTCGTGCCGGACGCCGACGAGTTCCAGCTGCGCCGGTTCGACTGGGCCGAACCCGATGTCGCACAGCCCAACTGGACGTCCTCGCTGCGACGCCCCGCACTCACCGCCGAGTTCGTGCGGTTGGCGCGGAGCTGCACTGCCGCGCTGCACGAGGCGTACGGAATCGTCACTCCAGACGAACTCGGCTATCGCGCGTGGCACGAACCGGCCCGCGAAGAGGCGGCCGCCGTGGAGTTTCCGGGACTGGGGCTCGGCTGATCTGTTCCCGGCCGGCCGCACAACCGGATCACGCCGAGGCGGTTCAGCCAGGCGTTCGAGCCGCCACCCACCTCACGTCGAAATTCCATCAGAATGAGAATGTGCTCGAAAGAAGTAACTCGCTGCTGCATTGTGACGCTATGCCGCAGAACGCGGCCCGCGGTCCGCGGATGAGGTGCGTGTGAAGTGGTGAAAAGTTGGGCCGTTCGGGGCGCGTCGGTAACGCGGAATTCCTGACATGCGACTCTCGCGTGAGTAGAGTTGGTTTTCCAGCGGACCAGGGGGAGCGGTATGCGGGCTTTGTGGGCCGCGCAGCTCGTGCTACTGCTGTGCTCGTTCACCGTGGGCGGTTCCGCAGTCGCCATCGCGGATCCTGATGACGCGAAAGTGGCCTTCTGCCTGTCCGCCGCACAACGATCCGCGCTCAACGAGACGGCTCAGGTGCTGGATCTGCGGCCGGAGGCGGATCTGGCCGCATGGCGCAAGAACAAGACCGCGGATTTCGACCGGGCCTGTGAGGCGCTCTACGGCGCGCAGAAGACGCCGCAGCCGAGCGCGCTGACGATCGCATTGCCGTTCCTCACCGGTGTCGCCGGCGCGCTGCTCGCCTTCCTGGCCGCCGCGTGGTGGGACCGGATCAACCGCGGACGGGTGCTCGCGGACGCGTTGCGCCTGGCCGTGAAGGAGTTCCACGAGGAAGCGGTCTCCTATCTGGACGAGTGGGTCCCCTCCAAGCCGCACACCGAGCTCGACGCGAAGCGGAGCAGGCTCGAACACCAGTTGGCCGTGGTGCGCTCGGAACGCCGCTGGTGGCGGAAACCGCGACGGATGACCCTCGAGCTGACGACCGGCAGGTTCGGGCCCGACATGACGGCCGGCTGGGACGTCAGCAACGAGCAGACCAGGACCTCGCAGCAGCAGTGCGCCGAGGGGCTGACTGGCTTGCGCGAGGACCTGCTCACCGTGTCGGCGGCGCTCACCTCGCCGCTGCTGGGGTGGTGGCGCGCGCGATGACGGAACCGATAAACCCCTTCGCGGTGCAGGAGTTCGACTCGTCGGTGAAGCCGTTGCGCCCGTTCAAGTACCCCCACCACGAGCAGCTCTACGTGGACGTGGACGACAGTGCCGCGCAGTACACGAAGTTCCAGTCCGCGATGGGAAGTCTCTTCTCGCTCGTCGAGGAAGGACGGCTCGCGCTCGTGACGGGTGACTCGGGCTGCGGGAAGTCCGCGATGGTCAACCGGTGTGCCGCCTGGGTGGCGACCCGGCTGCGCGCGGACCACGGGCTCACGGCCGCGGTGGTCGACGCGACCGTCACGATCGGCAGGGCGGAGCGCATCGACGTGCAGGCCCGCATGGCCAAGGTCTCCGATCGGCTCTACGACCACGTGCGGCGCGAGAAGGTGCTCACCGCGGAGGGGCTGGCGGAGTTCAAGGAGAACCGCAAGGAACCGGACAGCGTCTATCCCAACCTCGGCGGCTGGCTGCTCCCCGACCGTGCGCTCGTGTTGCTGATGCCCCCGGTGGAGCTGGCGAGTGAAATCGTCTCCTATGCCCGGATGCTCAGCGAGAAAGTGCTGTTCATGTTCGAGTCCGAGTGGATCGACGCGAAGAGGGAGTCCTCTATCGTCGCGTCGGTGGGCAGTTTCACCATGCCGGTCACTCTGCGCGTGGGAACGCTTGTCGACGGTGACGTGAGGCGCTTCGTGGCGGCTCGGATGAACCAGAGCAAGGGTCTCGGCCGTTTTCCTCTAATGAGTGACGAAACGTCCAACGCCGCCGGTGGAAGGCTCCGATCGGTGGCGCAGTTGCAACAGAGCCTGCACAGTACCTATGAACGCCGGCGGGAAAACGGAGACAGGTACGTGAACGAGGAACAGGTGACCATCGAGGACATCGATGCGACCGCCTCCGCCATCGTGCACAAGGAATCGGGGACGTCATGAGCGGACAAGCTGCCGACCCGTCCAACCGCAACCCTTTCTCGCCCATGGCGGTCGCCCGGCTCAGTCGCTTCGGTGACGACACGGCCGCCGACATCACGGTGCCGACCGAGGCGGTGAACGCCGCGACGTCCTATCTGGACACCTACCTGGCGGCACCGGCGTCCCGTGTGGACAAGCGGCCGCCCGGCGTTGTGCTGGCCGTTCTAGGCGAGTACGGCACGGGCAAGACGCACCTCGCCCGGCACCTGCTGCGGCACATGGCGACGGCGGCGGACGACCAGGACCGCGCCATGGGCATCGAGGCCACCGGGATCGACCTCGTCGAGTCCTACCAGCGGTTCACCAGCGGCCTCGACCTCGACCGGGTGCGCAAGCGCGTCAGCGACTTCTACGCCGACGTCGTCGCCCAGGAGCTCCAGCACACCGGGCTGGCGCACCGTGCCGTGGACCTGTTGCGCGACCGGCTGGTCGAACCGCACGAGGTAGTGGAGCAGTTGCAGCTCATGGAGAGCGCCCTGCTCCGCCGGGTGCGGCAGAAGCTGTCGGACGTCACGGACAACGAGAGCTTCTGCATAGCGCTCACCCTGCTGCTGCGCCCCGGCTTCGACGCCGCGGTGTGGAGCTGGCTGACCGGCGCGGAGCCCGACCCGATCCTGGTCGAGCGCGACATCACCAAGCCCATCAAGACGGACGTGGACGTCCTCGAGGCGATGGGATTGTTCGCGCTGCTGTTCGGCGGGGAGGAACGCCGGTTCCTGCTGGTGATCGACGAGGTCCACAAGCTCTTCCCGCCCGCCCACGACCGGGACCGGGTGCTGCGGGCGTTCCAGCGCATGATGGAGGTCTTCGCCAACGCGGGTGCGTTCCTCGTCCTGTGCGGTTATCCCGAGTTCCTGGAGATGCTCGACGACAGCGTCAAAGAACGCCTCACCTACGTCATCCGGCCCGCCGGGATGAGCGCGGAGCAGGTGGTCACGTTCATCCAGGACGTCCAGGAGGCGGAGCTGCGGGTCCGGCGACTGGAGCCGTTCACGCCCGAGACCGTCGCGTACGTGGTGGAACTGACGGGCGGGCACGCGCGCAAGGTGATCCGGATGTGCCACGGGCTCTACCACCTGGTGCTGGAACGGGGCGAGTCGCGGGTCACCGCCGAACTGGTCCGCGAGGTCGCGCGCGGACAGCTGGGCGCGCTGAGCTCGGACGAGATCATCTGGCTGGCCCGCCGGGTTCTCGACGCCAACGGCTGGCCGTACCAACGCGGGTACCTCCTCTCCCTCGCCGATTCCGATTCGCGGGCGGACTTCTGGGTGAGCTTCGGCAACCGCTCCGGCGGGTGCGCCGTGCTGTTCACCGAGTCCGTCCTCACCCCGCAGGACCTCGAAGCCGTGCTGCGCAGGGTGGTCAGGGTGCGCGAGGCGAGTGGTGGCACCGAGGTCGTGCTGGTCGTGAACGGCGTGATCGAGGAAGGGCACGCCGGCGAACTGCGGGAGGCGCTCGGCACCGAACCCCTGGTGTACGCCGAACGCGGGTTCGCCGAGGACTTCCGGGCACTGGTCGCGGCGGTGACCCACCGGCATCCCGTGGAGAGCGCGGAGGATCCCATCGGAGTGGTGAACCAGCGCATCGACCAGGTGTCCCTCCAGCAGAAGAAGACCTACGAGTTCCTGGAACAGCTCGCCGACCACCTCGACGGCCTGCGTTCGTCCTCGGACCGCCAGTTCTCCTCGCTGCAGCACCAGGTGTCGTCCGTCGTGCGCGAGCAGCGCCGCCACGCGGGGGAGGAACGCCGAGGTCTCGGTGAGGAACCCGACGCGGTGCCGTCCGAAGTGGACACGCTCTTCCGCGACGCGATCGCGGTGCTGGAGGAGATCACCCAGATCGATCTCGTGCTGCGCGACGCCTTCGACGCCGACCAGCACGACGTGCTCGACGCGGTGCAACGCAGGCTGCGGTCCTCGACCGGCTACTTCGAGGCGACCGGCGTCGCCGCGCACATGGTGCTCGCGGTGCGGGCCTTCCGCGACGGGGTGGCGGCGTGGTTCCGCTCGGACGAGGCGGTCCGCTCCGTGGGCGCGCTCTCACCCCGCGCGGAGAACGCGCTCGACCAGATCTGCCAGTCCTACGACGACGTCACGGAGTTCCTGCCGTCGTTCAAGCTCGATCCCCTCGTGGCCCTGACGCCGTGGACGGCCCGCGGCAGCACGCTGGGAGACGTGGGCAAGGCGTCACGGCGTGCCAGACTGCGTGCGGCGCTCGACAACCTCAGCCCGCGCGTTCGTGGTGCCGCCGTGCGGTCCCTGCTCGGGAGTGAGGCCTGACCTCTCCCACGCGGGAGGCCGGAAATGGTCCCACAGCCCGTTGCAGAAGGCGTTGAGCAGGTTCACGACGACGATGGCCGGTGCGATGATCGCGACGGCCCCGGGGAAGTCGGGCTCCAGCAGCAACGCCAGGATGATCGCGGTGAGGCCGTTCTGCTGGCCCAGCGCGAGCCGGACCCGGTCGCCGCGCCACCGCCGCGGGGTCGTCAGGGCGAACCCCGTCACCACCTGGGCGGCGTAGGCGGCGATCCCGAGCACGAGGCCGATGAGCAGCCACCGCGCTTCGTCGACGACCAGCACCAGCCCCATGGCGACACACCCCGCGTAAAGGGCGAACTGCGTCGCGCCGTCGACGAACCGGCCGAGCGGCGGGCGGAAGAACAGGCCGATCAGGGCGAGCGCCAGCAGCAGTCCCTGCGTCACCGCGAGGAACGCCACCACGAGCACCACGAAACCCAGGACACCGTTGGCGAACAGCTGCCACCCCGCGCTCAACCGCAGGCGCTGGAATCCCTTCCAGACGAGGAATGCGACGCCCGCCAGCACCACGTTCCACAGCAGGTTCACCAAGAAGGCGCTCAGCCCCGCCGACATCACCACCGCGCCGTTGCTCGCGTGCAGTGCGAGAGCGGTGAAGTACACCGTGAGCAGCACGGTGATCGGATCGTCGAACGAGGCCCACGCGCTCAGCAAAGCCTTGGCAGAAGGGGACATCTTCGACTTCGACCGCATCGCCGCCACCGACAGCGGGTCGATCTGCGCGACCGCGATGCCGAACACGAGCAGCCGAGGATCGCGGAACACCAGGTACACGACCCCGGCGATCATCACGGCCTTGGCGAGCACCCCGAGCGTCACCGCCAGCAGCACGGTGCCGAGTTGGTCGCGGAACTCCGCGATCTCGATACCGCGCGTGCTGGCGTACAACCCGAATCCGAGCAACGCCGTCACGAAGTAGCGGTAGAGGGTGGACGACTCGGCGCCCTCCAGTTGCGCGACGTGGGCGATCACCCAGCCGGCGCCGAGCGAGGAGAGGAGTGCGACGGCACGCCACAAGGCGGTCATCCAGGCCCCCTCACCTCGGGGAACCCAGGGTAGCGAGGTCGTGCGGGCCTCAACAACCGCCGTGTTCACGACATCAACTCGATCGCGAGCGCGGCCAGCCGGTCGTCCGCGCCACTGACACGCGCCTGGTTGATCGTGACACCGGCCAGATAGCTGCCGGTGCTCAGCCGGTAGTAGTAAACGGCGCCCTGTTCGACGTCCAGCACCAGCCGCATCAGCAGCCCGCCGGGCGCGCTGCCCGCAACCAGGCGGTTGAACCTGCGTGCGACGGTTCCGAGCTCCTGGCTGAACCCGCGGTAGAACGTCCGGCGGGCCTCGACCGTCATCTGGGTGAAGAACGGCGCGATCGACGGGTGACCGAACTGGTCCACCTCCGCCAGCACCGCCCCGTCCGCGCAGTACGCGACGTAGTGGAGGTCTTCGTGCCGCACCGCCGCCCGGCACGCGGCCAGGACCCGGTCTGGCACCTCGGCGGTCACCTCGACGAGGGGTTCCCGCGCGGGCTCGATGGACGTCAGGGCCTCCACCTCGTCCTCGGACGACCAGCCGCCGGGGTTCTGCGAGTGCAGGCTGATCCTGGCTCGCAGTCCCGTCACGAGCTCGGACACGGCGTGGTCCGCGGTGCGCACGTCGGAAGCCGCCGACAACGGCTCGCCCTCGCGTCGCTCCGACAGGCACACGCCGACCACGAACTCCCGCGGTACGACGGTCTCGCAGATCACCGCGCCTCGTTCGGTGTGCGCGACGATGCGGATCAGCGAGCCGGTCCGCGCCGCCTGCAGCGACTGTTCCATCTCGTTGACGACGAACCCCAGGCGCCTGCCCAGGCTCTGCAACGACTTCAGGTGGGCGGTGTCTTCGAGCGTGTTGACGGAGAAGTCGTACACGCCCCGGCTGTAGTGGGCGACGTGGGCGAGCGACTGGGTCTTGCGCACGACGTCCCGGCACGCCGACACGGTCTCCCTGAACTCCTCGCCCAGGTGGTCCGCTCGGTCCTCACGCGGTTCCACGAGCGGCTCCTCCGGATCAGGTCTGGGGGATGTCGACATGGATGTCCTTCCAACGGGCGTCCGTCCGGGGGAGTGCGCCCGCGACGACGCCGAGGTTCCTGGTGGTGACGATCGTGACCGGGTGCCGGGCGCCGAAGTAGTCGAGGCTGTCTCGTCTGACCGCGGTCAGGAGTTCCTTGGCCTCGGCCGTCCGCCCGAGCTCGGCGGCCGCCCGCGCCCGCGCCACGACGGCGGCCATCGTCCACGGGTGGTCGGCGCCGAGTCCGTCGCGCAGGACGTCCTCCGCGGCCAGCACCTCGGTCTCGCCCTCCGCCTGCTCGCCGGACGCGCGCAGTGCGCACCCCAGGCACAGCCGGGCGATCCCGAGGAACGGGTGGTCCGGCGCTCGTGCGGCGAGCAGTGCGGTGATCACCTGACGTGCCAGCACGACCGCGCCGGCGGGGTCGTTCGCCATGCGGAGGTCGTTCGCGAGGCTGAGCGTGCACGCGATCGTGGTCGGGTGGTCCGGACCCTCCACCTCGCGGAGCCCGCTGAGCGCGCGGCGGCTGCGGATCTGCGCCGCCCTGGGGTTGCCGCTCAGGCGCTGGGCGATGCCGAGCTGCCACCGGGTGGCGAGCTCGTCGCGGTCGGGCCACTTCTCGTTGCTTCTGTTGATCTCCTGCAACTTCTCCCGCGCCGTCTGCAGCGTCGCGAGCGCCTCCTCGTAGGACCCGAGTTCACGCAGGAAGATGCCGATCTTCGTCTGGGACCACCGGGTGCGCCTGTCGTCGGGACCGAACAACCGGCGCAGCCGCCGGATGTTGTCGCGTTCCAGGGACAGCGCGCCCGTCGCGTCGCCCGCGAGGTAACGGGAGTGCGCCAGGTTGTTCGCCGCGCGCCGGGTCTCGGGGTGGTCGTCGCCGAAGATCTCGCGGGAGCCCTCCCAGGTCGCGGTGTCCTCGTCGAGCGCCTCGGCGAAGTACCCGAGGCCCCTCAGGTCACCGCCCTTGCCGCGTGCGGTGATCAGGGTCTGCGGATGGGTGAGGTCGAGCGAGCGGCGCTGGTGCACCAGGGCGCCCTCGTCCAGTGCCAGCGCGGTCTCGTCGTTGCCCTGCCGGCGTTCGACGTTGGCGAGCTGGGTCGCGAGCCTGTTGCGCAGCGGGTCCTGCGCGCCGAACCTCCGGGTCCAGTCGGCCAGCAGTCGGTGGGCGGGCTCGGTCGACGCGAGGCTGATGTTCACCCCACCGTCGGTGTAGAGGAACCTCAGCTGGTTCACGAGCCAGCGCCGCACCAGCGGGTCGTCGCTGCCCAGGGCTCCGGACACGAAGACGTGCTTCTGCAGTTCGACGTACTTCGCGGCCCGCGTCGGCAGGGTCTGCTCCTCGACCTCGATGGGTGCGTACGCGGCGAGCACGCCCAGCACGCACGCCTGGTGCCGGGCACGTTCGTCCGGTGTCATCGCTTCCTGCAGCACCTTCTGCACGACCCGGTGGATCCGCAGGCTGGTGTCGAAGCCCCAGTCGACGCGGAACAGACCGAACCGGGCGCCGATCCAGAGCGCCCGGTCGACCTCCCAGGAGTCGAGCGCGAGCGGCGCGGCGTCCGCTCCACCGGCGCGCACCAGGGCGTCGATCATCGTGGACGACCGGATCAGCCGCAGGTCGATGCCCTGGGTGGACAGGAACGAGCAGAGCTGCGCCAGCAGGAGCGCGTTGCGGCCCGTCGGGGTGCCGCGCAACGCCTCCACGAGCACGCCGACCACACGGGGGACGACGTCCGCGCCGCCGGCCTCGTCCTCGCTCATCCGATCGAGGAACGTTTGCGCGGCCCAAGCGGCGGCGTCGTGGTCGGACGGCGCTCCCGCCCTGCGTTGCGCGCCGATCGCCTCCCTGAGCCAGCCCGCCGCGAGGTGCAGGGCGAGCGGTAGGTGGCCGGCCGCGGCGGCGACCTGCTCGGCCGCGGGGACGTTGATCCCCTGCACCCGTTCGAGCAGCAACCGCACGCTGTCGCTGACCGGCAGCGTGCCGATCGTCACGTCGGCCGCGGGGGAGGACGCGGAGGTGATCACGACGTGGCCGGGGCCGCCGTCCGGCAGCAGGCCCTCGATCGCGCCTGCGTCCTCCACGTTGTCGTACACCAGCAACCAGCTCTGGTAGGCCAGGCCGGAGGCGAGCACCTCCAGCGCGCCGGTGGTGCCGTACTCGGTCGACTGGAAGTCGGCGGAGTCCTCCTCGCGCATCCGGTCCGCGAGCTGGGCGAGGCTCACGAGCACGGACTCGCGGTCGTGCGCGGGGATCCACCAGATCAGGTCGTAGTCGCCGGTGAACCGGTAGACGTACTCCAGCGCGAGGTCGCTCTTGCCGATGCCCGCCGGGCCGCCCAGCGTGGTGACGCGCGATTTCAGCACCTGGTCGCGCAACTGTTCGAGGTCGGCGTCCCTGCCGACGAACCGCGGGTGCCTGCGCGGCCTCCTGCGCACCGACGGCGTGCGGGCGGGGAACCGGAGGGGTTCGGCGCCGGGTTCGTCCGGGCGGTCGACGAGGCGCAGGCGCGTGAGCAGCCGGCGTCGTGCCGCCGCCTCGTCCAGCCCGGCCACTCCGAACCGCCGCGGGCCGTCGGCCGCGGTCGCGGCCTGCTCGACGAGCATCCACATCGCCCTGTCCGGCACGGTGTCCGGCAGCCAGGCGGGCGCGGAGCCGTTCGCCGCGGCCGGTCCGGTCGTCGAATCGACGACCAGGACGTCCACGGCCGCGTCGTCGAGCCAGCCCGGTTCCTCGCGGGGGAACGCCGCCCTGGCGCCGACGCGTTCCAGCATGCTGCGGACCCAGTCCGCCCACGCCCGGTCGCGGGGCGCGTAGACGACCAGGACCTGGTCGGGTTCGGTGCTCGTGACGAGGCCGAAGCCGCGCCGGTAGCGCTGCTGGAGCGCCCTGGCGACCCGCGGCACCCTGGCCACCTCGCCCGCGGTGATCGCTTCGGCGAGTCTTCCGTACTGCCTCAGGAGTTCGGACTCGGTCTCCGCGCCGTCGTCCTCGGCGAGCACCGTCAGCAGCGGGTCGAACGCCTCGTACGGCTGGTAGGGGATCTCGATCGCCGGATCGCCCTCGACGCGCGGGGTCTGGTTCGCGAGCAACGCGGTGAACGCCGAGCGGATCTGCGTCCGGCTGCGGTCCGCGCGCGAGGAGGAACGACTGTCGAACATGGTCGCCACCGGCACCAGGTGGGGGAGGGAGACAGCCTGCTGCAGGAACCGCCTCGCGAGCCTGCCCGCCTGTTCGATCGCGCCGGAGTTGGGCACGAAGCACACCGCGACCACGTCCGCGATCGAGGAGATCAACGCCAGCGCCGCCTCCGTCTCGCTCGTCGGCGCGTCGACCAGGACCACGTCGTACGGCTCGGCGTGCAGCCGGTCGCGCAGGTCCTTCGCGCCCGCGTCGGACGGCGACTCGACGCCGGACGCGCGCCCGGAGCCGTCCGGTCCGGCCGGGGCGAACACGTCGACGTACCCGCCGGCGCCGGGCACGGCGTAGCGGTCGAGGTGGAACGGCGTGGTCAGGTCCGCGACGTCGTAAGCGGTCGCGAGCAGACGTCCGGTCTCGTCGGACAGCAGCACCCGCTCGAGGTGGAACGGCTCCAGGAACTGCGGCACGCGCGGCGGTTCGGAGCCCCAGTCGACGACCAGGACCCGCTTGCCCGCGCTGGACAGCACCCACGCCAGGTTCGCCACCGTGCTCGTCCGGCCGGCGCCACCTGATGCCGACACGAAGGCGGCGATGGTGGGTCTCGGTGCGTTGCTCATCACGACTCCAGGTCGCCGTAGCCCGTCAGGCAATTACGTGTACGGCTTTCCTCACGACAAAAAGGGTTCGAGGTTCACTCGAATGGCGGAACTTTGGGTTCTACAACGCGCTCTGAAACGCCGCGTATTGGTGCTCCTCGGGGTTCTGGGTGAGTATCCGGCGCAGCGACGCCCGCAGGGCGGAGTCGGGCATCGCGTCGACTTCCGACAAGTTCAGGTGCGTGACGTCGAGAAGCTCCGACTCCAGGAAGTCGTCATCGGTCATGCTCGTGCTCCTTCCCCCCGTGCATGAGACCGGAATCCCATCGTAGTGTCCCCGGGCGCAATATGAGGAATACGCCGATCAGAGCACCTGCGCCTGGACGAATCGTGTTTCATTGTGTCGGGAGGTATGCCGTGACGCTGCCGTTTCGTCAGTTCGTGCTGAAGCTGCACAGCCGGTGCAACCTCGGTTGTGATCACTGCTACCTCTACGAGATGGCGGACCAGCGCTGGCGCTCCCGGCCTCGGGTGATGACGCCGGCGATCGTCGAACAGGCGGCCGGACGCATCGGGGAGCACGCGCGGACGTGGGGTCTGGAGTCGGTGGACGTCGTGCTGCACGGCGGCGAGCCGCTGCTGGCGGGCCCGGAGATGATCAGGCACGTGGTGGGCGCGGTGCGCGCCGCGGTGCCCGCGCGGTTCAGCCTGCAGACCAACGGC
The DNA here is from genome assembly GCF_033794685.1 of Streptomyces sp. ID05-26A. NCBI lineage: Bacteria > Bacillati > Actinomycetota > Actinomycetes > Kitasatosporales > Streptomycetaceae > Streptomyces > Streptomyces sp. ID05-26A. The sequence continues at coordinate 1,269,921 of NZ_JARAYZ010000002.1, read as the reverse complement.
ACGTTGCTCGACCAGCGGTACCTGGAGCTCTTCGCCGAGCTGGGCGTCCGGGTGAGCGTCAGCGTCGACGGCGACGCCGAGGCGCACGACCGGCACCGGGTCCGACCCGACGGGCGGGGCAGTTTCGCGCAGGTCAGCCGAGGTGTGGAGCTGCTGCGCGGGCAGTCCTTCTACGGGGGCCTGCTGTGCACGGTGGACCTGCGCAACGACCCGGTGCGGACCTACGAGGCCCTGCTGGAGTTCGACCCGCCCATGATCGACTTCCTGCTGCCGCACGGCAACTGGAGCGCGCCGCCCCCTCGTCGGGCTCCTGGCGGGCCTGCCTCCTACGGCGCGTGGCTCGCATCGGTGTTCGACCGCTGGTACTCCGCGACGCGGCGCGAGACCGGGGTGAGGATCTTCGAGGAGATCGTCAACGTGCTGCTCGGGGGCGCCTCCGCGGTGGAGGGCATAGGGCTGAGCCCTGCGCTGATGGTGGTCGTGGAAACCGATGGGACGATCGAGCAGTCGGACATCCTCGCGTCCGCCTTCGAAGGCGCGGGCAGTACCGGCCTGGACGTCGGCTCCGCCTCGTTCGACCAGGTCCTGGCGTTGCCGGAGATCAGTGCGAGGCAGGCTGGGGCGGCCGGGTTGTGCGCGACCTGCCGGTCGTGCCGGCTCCACGAGGTCTGCGGCGGCGGACTGCGGGCGCACCGGTATCGCGAGGGTGCGGGCTTCGACCACCCGTCGGTGTACTGCCCGGATCTCACGCACCTCATCGGTCACGTGCGGACCAGACTGGCCAGGGACCTGGCGGCGATCCGGTGAGGCCGTTGCGGCTGTCCCGCGCGGACTTCACCGCCCTGTCGCACGGTGGCGGCGGCGAGTCCGTCGCGCGCACGCTCGTGCTGGCCCGCCGCAGCCGCACGCTGCAGCTGGTCCGGCTCGCGTCCCGGCGCTCACCGCTCGCGCAGGAGGCGTTCGACCTGCTGAAAGACCTTCCTCCAGCGGCCGTGGGCCGGGTGCTGGACCACCCGCGGGTCGCCGACTGGGCGACCCGCGCGGTCATCGGCCGAGGTTCGCCCGCACGGCTCGCGAACGTCGCGGCCGCGGCGGCGATCGTCGCGGGCCGGCCGGTCTCGGTCCGGCTGGAACCCACCGAGCAGTTGGTGCTGCCGTCGCTGGGAGTCGGCGGACCGGTGTCCGGCCGAGTCGCCGTCGACTCGCTCGACTGGGAGCCGACCGCGCGCGTCGAGGTGGACGCAGGGGTGTCGTTCGAGTTGGACCTGTGGCGGGCGGGCTCCCCACCAGCGGAGATGCGGATCGCGGACGTCGTGGACGTGGCCGAGTGGCAGGACGTGCTCACCTCGGCCTGGACCTGCCTGCGACAGGACCACCCGCAGGTAGCGGCCGAGTTCGCGGCGGCCGTCGGCGTGCTGACGCCACTGAGGTCGTCGCGGCGAGGAGTCAACAGCGCCACGGTCGCCGACGCGTTCGGGTGCGTGTTCCTCTCACTCGGCCACGACGTGAAGGCCGTGGCCGTCACGCTGGCCCACGAGCTCCAACACCAGAAGCTCGTAGTGCTGATGGACCTCTTCGCGCTGGTGGAAGCCGACACCGGCGCCCGCTTCTACGCCCCCTGGCGGGAGGACCCCCGCCCGCTGGCCGGCCTGCTGCACGGCGTGTACGCGCATCTCGGCGTGGCGGGATTCCACCGGCGGGCCGGCCAGGAGACCGACTTCGCCCGGTGGCGGGCCGCCGCGCTGACGGCAGCGACCTCGATGCTGGAAAGCGACGACCTGACCGTTCTGGGCCGTGACTTCGTGATGGGAATGGTGTCCGTGCTGACCCGGTGGGGTTCTGAGCCGGTCGGCGCGGCGGCCGTAACCGAGGCCAATCGACTTGCTGCCGAACATCGCGCCCGGTGGATCGCCAGGAATCTGTGACCCGCCGGAGACCGCGGTTCTCCGTCGTTTCTGGTGATGTGTGTTTGTTTGGCCGAGAAATGTCCAGAAAATGTCAGAGTTCTCGGTGTCCGGCGCGGAGTTTGACCGCTCGGCTGGAATATCTGGACTCGCGCCGTGGAAATGGAGGTGGTTGTAGGCGCAAAGTGCGGAGCAGCGCATCCGCCTCGTCGTCGAACTTCCGGCGGGAGTGCTCTGCTCGATGCGGTCGAGCATGTCGAGCGGCCGCCGTCCACGTGCGTAACACCTCCCGCCGTCCGGCGAAATACATCGCAGGGCAACGGCTGGAAGGCATGCGTGACTGGTCGGCGGCGAGGCAGGTCGGTGCGGGGGTGGCTGCCGTGGTGCCTGGCTGCCGCGGGGCTGGCGGTGGCCGCGTACTTCCTGTTCTTCGCCGACGCCGGACTCCAGGACCAGCTGGACAAGACCAGCAGCCCGATAGGAGCTGTCGCAGGCATCGCGTCGTTCGTTGCCGCCATCCTCATAGCGCGCAGCCAGCAGAGCGTTTCCGAGGACTCGGCGCGCCTTGCTCTCGCCCGGAAGTTGCACAAGACGTGGACGCGGGAGGCCGAAGGGCGCGAAGTGCGCAACCCGTGGCCGATCCGGGTCCGGTTGGCCCCCACCTCGCGCTTCGTCGCGGCGAAGAGTCCGCAGGCGGACTTCTTGGCCGGTGAGGTCACCGAGGTCGCCGTCAAGTACCTCGCGCTGCCCCATCGGCAGCTGGTCGTTCTCGGCGCGCCCGGTGCGGGCAAGAGCGTCCTGGTGCTGCTGCTGGTTCTTGATCTGCTGGAGCGGCACCAGGACGAACCGGTCCCGGTGCCGCTGTCGATCGAGTCGTGGAACCCCGCGACGGAGGACGTCGCCGAGTTCGTGACCCGCCGCCTCCGAGAGGACCACCCTGCGCTCCGGAAGCGCTCAGGCGAGACCGACCTGGCGGAAGTGCTGGTCACCGCCGGACATGTGCTGCCGGTGCTCGACGGTCTCGACGAGATGCCCGCAGACCGTCGCGCACCGGCGCTGCGCCGCCTGCACGCCCTCACGTCGGCTCGGCGGCCGTTCGTCCTCACCAGCAGGGCCTCCGAGTACGAGCACGCCGTGGAGTCCAGTGGCGCGGGACTGACTTTGGCCGAGGTGGTGGAACTCGAGCCGGTCACGCCCGCCGAGGCTGCCGACTACCTCCGCCAGGACGTCCCCGTCACCCGGTGGGAGCCGGTGCTCGACGCACTGGCCACGACCGGCCCGGTGGTCGAGGCGTTCTCGTCCCCGCTGACGATCTCCGTGGCCCGCATCGTCTACCGCAGCGGCGGCAACCCGGCGGAGCTGCTGACCCTGCGCGACAAGACCGCCGTGGTCGACCGGCTCATGGGCGCGTTCGTGGCCGCCACCTTCCAGGACCGCCCGAAGGCCGGACGCTGGTTGGGCAACCTGGCGTACATGCTCTACCGGACGGGCACCAGGGACCTCACCTGGCGTCTGTTCGATCCTGACGGCCGCGGCATCTGGATCAACGGCGCAGGCGAAGTCGCGTCCACGATCGCAACCGCGATCGGGCTCGCCGCGATGGTCTCGGCATTGCAGCTCGATGCACGGCATTGGGCCCAGACAGCCACTTTCAGTTCCGTACTCGGTGGCGGACTTGCTTTCATGATCGTCCGGAACGCGACTGCTTTGCGATCACCGCGAAGGACCGTCGCAGGAGGAACGGCCGTGGCGATCGCGGCCTGGGGCGTGGTCGCAGGTCTCGCCGCCTTGATCGCTTTCCTCTCGGGAGCGCCGGCCGCGTCCGCGTTGCAGCACAGCGTCACCTTCTCCTTCGGCGTCTTCTGGATCGTCTTCGGCTTCCAGTGCCGACATGTCCTGTTGCAGCTGATCGGTCAGACGGTCATGGCTCTCCACGGGAAGCTGCCGTTGTGCCTCAACCGGTTCCTGCGGCTGGCCCACCGCCGAGGGGTGCTGCGCTCGACCGGCGAGACATGGCAGTTCCGCCACGCGTTGCTGCAGGACCACCTCGCACGGCAGGTCAGGATCCAGGACCTCGGGCGCCACGACGGCGACACCGAACTTCTCGTGGCGATGCTGGCAACGCGGGATCGCGAAGCACTGCGCACGCGGGCCGACTCCCGGTGCCTCGTCGCCAGTCGCCGGTACGCCGCACTGCTCGCGGCGAACGGCCTGTACGACGAACTCGCCGCGAGGGCCGGACGCGACGTCGCGGCCCGCTTCCGGCTCATCCGCGTCCTGCGGGAGAGGGGCGACGTGGAGGGCCTGGCCCAGTGGACCGGGGCGGAGTCGGACATCGCCCGAGCGGAGGTCCTGGCCGCGCAGGGCGACACCGAGGCGGCGAAGGCGCTCCTGAGGCCACTGCGCGGCGCTGCTGCGGGGCTGCTGCTGGCGGAACTCCAGGCTGCCGACGGCGATTTCGAAGGCGCATTCGCCACGCTGACCCCGAACCTCGCGAGGACCACGCTGTACGTGGACCTGCTCGCGGCGACCAAACGCTACGACGATCTTTGGAAGGTCACCAGTCATCCCGGACGCGCCGCGCGTCTGGCGAGCACACACGTCCCCGACGTCGACCCGGAAACAAAGCTCTACCCGTATGGCCGGAGGTTCTCGTCCTCCGAGGTAGCCAGGCTTGCCCGCCGTCACTACGCGCACCACCTGGCGTTCAGCGGCGAGATCGCCGCAGTGGCGAGCTGGGTGGAATCTCGGGACTCCGCCGATGCCAGGCCTGCCTTCGCCGCCTGGCTCCGCGTGGAGGGCCGGTTCGACCTGCTCCGTGCCCGCGCCGACGACGGTGACCGCTGCGCGGTGAACGAACTGTGGCACCACGGGCCGCGCGCGTGCGCGCCGGAGAAGAAGGCCGAGGCGTTCGAGGGGAACACCGTGGCGGCCAAGCTCTACGCACTGGGGCTGACCGACCAGAACGAGGTCACCGAGCTGCTCCGGGCGCTGGCGAAGACCGTTTACAGCACCGACGAGCCGCGCATGCGGGACATCGCCGACATCATGGCGCGCTTCGGCCGCCTGGACAGCCTTCGCGCCCGCGCCGACGCCGGGGACCTCTACGCCGCGACCCTCCTGACCGACCAGCTGATCGCCGTCGGGCGCGTTGCCGAGGCGGAGGAGTTCCTCCGGGAGCGGTTCGCGGCGGGCGACATCGGGTCCCCTGAGCGGCTGGTGGACTTCCTCGCCGCTCAGCACGACCGCGCCGGGCTGAGAGCACTGGTGAGGACCGGCGACGACCATGCCGCCCGCCACCTGGCGTTGCTGGGCGACCCGGACGACGTGGCGTGGGTGGCCTCGATCGGTGCCTGCGAACGCCGTCCTTTTTGGAGTCTGCCCGACTAGCTGCTTCGACGGGACGGGGTGTGGACCTCGCGTGCGGGCGCGACGTCAAACGGTTCGTTGTGGTGCTTCTCGAACGTCGTGTCGGTTGGCAACGCCGCGGCGACTTGTCGAGGCCCGTTCAGTCCGTCGCCAACCGGTAGACGCCGCGGTCCACGCGTTCCAGGTCGTCGTAGGTGACGGAGGCATGGCCGGGGTGGGCGGACGTGCTCGCAACCGCAAGCGCCCACTTCTCCCACTCGGAACCCAGTGCCCGCTCGGGCAGTCGCTTCTGCCCGAGCGGTGGCCGTCGCGGGCTGTTCGGGCCGGCCGCCGGGAAGGCATCGTGGTCGGTGGCGTGACGGAGGGCAGCCATGGCCATGACGAGGCAGGGCGAGACCGAGAAGGTCGACGCTCCGGCGCGTGAACGCACCCACCGGGTCGCTCCCGCGCTCCCCGGTGGTCCCCGCGGCAGACTTCTTGCCCTGCAACGGTCCGCAGGCAACGCGGCGGTCCAGCGGTTGCTCGAGCCCGCTGCCCCCGCACCCGCCGCCGACCACGAAGCGCCTGCCGGGGAGTCCGCCGAGTTGCCGGAGTCCGTCGCCGGGCAGGCCGCCGCGATCGACGCGGACACCCGGACGTCCATCACGGCCGTGCGCGCCGCCTCTCAGGCCCGCCGCGCCGAGTTGGCGGCGCAGGAAGTCCAGGCGGGCCAAGGCATCGACGCCGGGTTCGGCGGGGCCGTCGGACGGGTGGGTGCTTCCGTGGACGGGGCCATCGGGCAGGCTGCGGCGTGGTTGCGCGGTACCGCCGGGTCGGTCGTCGGCACGGTGACCGGGCTCGCCTCGGGTACGGCGGGGCTGGTCGCGGGTACGGCGGCGCGGATGCGTTCTGGTGCCGCCTCGGCGCGGTCCATGGTGACCAACACGGTGGGGCGGGTCGCGTCCGGTGTGCTGTCGTTCGCCAGGGCGTTGCCGATTCCGAACCTTCCCGGCGTCGGCAGGTTGCGGGCCTGGGTGCTGGGCGCGGCCGAACGGGTCGCGGGACGTGTGCGGTCCGCGGTCTCGCAGGTGACGGGGTTCCTCTCCAGTGTCGTCAGCGAGACGGCCGGGCTGGTGGAGCAGGTCGCGCGGACGGCTCAGGGCGCCATCGTGCGGGTCGGTGACGCGGTCCGGTCCATGGTCGAACGGGGCATCGACGCGATCTCCGGCGCGCTGCGGCGGGTCGTCCGCGGCGTTACCTCGGCGTTGAGGTCGGCCTGGACGTCGGGGAAGAGCGCGGTGCGCAAGCTGTTCGGCGAGTCGGCGGGGCACGTCACGGCCGTCGAACGTGGTGCTGTCGCGCGCATCGAGGCGAACCGCGCCGACGGGCTGGCCAACCTCGACGTCGGCGGTGACCCTGCGACCGACGTCGAGGAGGTCGCGCACGTCGGCGCCGAGAACTCCGCCACGGTCGCCCAGGCGGCGGCCGCGCAGAGCGGGATCCTGGCCGCGACCCGTGCGTCGGCGAGCGAGTACGCGAACCGCCTGCGCGAGGGGATCGCCGCGGTCGGGCAGAAGGTGGGCTCGATCGCCGCCGACGTGTTCGCGAAGGTGCGCGAGGCCGTGACAGCGGTGGTGCGGCAGGCACTCGACGTGGTGCGCGGCTACGCCACGAAGGTCTCCCAGGCGTTGCGGGACATCGCCTCGACCGTGCTGGACCTCGTCCGTGCCCCGGTCACCGCGCTGGCCGACGCCGGACGGTCCGTTGTGGACGGTGCCAGGTCACTTCTGCGGTCCGTCGCGGGCAGGATCCGCGAGTTCCTGACGGGCGGTGGTGGCGGCGGGCAGAACGACGCCGCCGTGACCGCGCCGCTGGAGGGCTTCACCACGGCACGGCTGCGGTCGGCCGCGCGGATGGCCTCACCGCCCGCCGCGGCCGCCGCGATCGCCATCCCGATCGCCGCCGGGGTCTCGATCGCGACGGTCCTGTGGTGGCTGGGCATCGTGCTGCTGGTCATCGCCGTGATCGTGCTGCTCTACCTGCTCATCAAGGAGATCGCGAAGGCCAAGCCCAAGCCCGTGCCCCGCGAGGGTGAACGGGAGAGAGCGCGGCGCAGGCGGAAGCGCAGCAAGAAGCCGTTCCGCTGGAACCTCCGTTTCCGGGGCGGCACCCTGGACTGGAACGGGAAGCTGGGCGGGGGCGGGCATCCCATCCACGGGCACCACTCGTGGCCGAAGTACGTCGGCGGAGCGTTCGACCAGCCGTTGATGAACGTGCGGCACGACATCCACCTGCACGTCATCCATCCCGAGCTGCACGTGGACATCGCGGCGTTCGCGGCCACCAAGAAGTTCGTGGTGGTGCCGAACGCGGTGGCGGTCGCGTTCATCGCGCACCTGCGCGCGAACCCCGGCGACAAGGCCCAGTTCGCCGCCGTGATGCTCGCCTACTACCTCCTGCTGCACACCCAGACCGATCCGGGAATCCCGCCGGGCGCCTACGGTGCCGGCATCGGAGACTCGGCGGTGAAACTCGTCTGACGGAGAGGGGACCGATGAGGCGCACGTGGTCCGTGGCGGTGGCCCGCGACGACCGGCTGGACGTGGACTGGCAGCACGTCGGCCACGTCCTGGGCTCCTGGGCGGACCGGGGGGCCGCGCTCTCCCCGATCGGCGAGGTGATGTGGCTGGCGGACACCGGTTCCGCCGAGGTCGCCGATGCGCTGGCGGACGCGGTGGCAGCACTCGGTCTGACACCGCTGCGGTCGTCGGGAACCGTCTTCGAGGACCAGGACTACGCCACGGCCGACTACGTCGGGGTCACCGGCGCCGACCTGTCCCTCGCCCCGCCGTTCGTGCTCGGTGAACCCTTCCGCGACGACCCTCCGTGCCCCGAGTGCGGCCACCACGACGCCTTCGACGTCACCAGGGTGCGGCCGATCCGCATCGACGAGTCCCTGCTCGACGCGCCCGCTCCCGGCGGCGCACGCCCCGGTCCGAACGGCTGGGAGGTCGTGAACCTCCCGGACGGCGGCCTCCTGCTGTCGGCGCGACTCATCTCCGCACTGCGCGAGGTCACGGATGGACTGGTCGTCGAGGACGTCCTGGACGCGCACGGCGAGAAGTCGGTCCGCATGGCCGCGCTGCGTGCCGCAGTCGCCGTTCTGGCCCCATGCCCGCGCCACACGCGCTTCGAGGGCGAGCCGCCGTGTCCGTTGTGCGGCACGGCGCGGAGCTCCGTCGACGGCTGCTTGCAGGTGCCGCGCAGCGTGGCCGGCACGGCCGGCGTGGTGTCCCGGCATCCCCACCGCGCGGCGCTGCTGTACGTGAGCCAGGCCGTGTTCGCGGTCCTGAAGGACGTTCCCGGTGTGCGCCGGGGTGATCCCGTCGGGGTGTGCGAGGACTGAAGGCACCGTCAGATGCGCGGGACGAGCCTGGTCACAGCGAGGCCTCCTTGATCGACGCGACGGTGTCGTGGAACAGCCGCTCAGCGCGCTGCCACGGCGAGGTCGCCCGCGGCAGGTCCCGCAGCAGGGGCAGCAGGTCGGTGGAGAACGCGTCGGTGGCCTCCAGCGGCACCAGCGACGGGAGGTTGTCGATGGCGATGAGGTCCAGCGGCGGCTCGTCGCGCAGCGCTCGCGCGGGCCGGTCCCAGGTCGTCGTGCGGTCGTAGATCGGCAGGACGTTGAACGGCGAGCCGACGTCGCACGTCACGTCGCACACGGTCCGCAGGACGCGGCCGGGCTCGTCGAGGTCGGAGGGCCGCAGGAACGGCGGCACGGGCTTGGACGTCAGCACCGCGTTGACCATGACCTCGTGCCGCAGCAGCGCGGCCCGGTCCAGGTCGCGCGTCTCGGCGAGGTCCCACCGCGTCGGGGTGACACCCGCCGCCGTCAGCGCCCGGTCCGCTCCTTGCCCGCACCGTCCCAGCGCGCCGACCACCACCGCGGTCAACGGGTCGCCGCCGGCCAGCGCCGCGTCCAGTTCCGGCACGGACGTGGGCCGCAGCGGCGCGTCGAGCGTGCCGCGGTGGTGCAGCACGGCCAGCGCCGCGCCGACGTACCCCGCCCAGTAGCCGAACGCCGCCAGTCGTCGACCCGAGTCGTCGGTGAGGTACTCCAGGTCGAGCAGCACACCGCCGCCCGCGTCGAACCGGCGCAGCAGCCGTTCCGCGCCCTCCTGCTTCTTGTAGGCGTGTCCGAAGAGCACGTGCCGGTGCCGCAGCAGGGGAGGATCCTCCGGCAGTTCCTTCAGCCCGACGACCACGGCGTCCTGCGGCGCGTCGACCCAGCTGCCCGCCTCGGCCACCGTGCACCCCGCGGCGGCGTAGTCCTCGATCGGGTGCACGCGTTGCGCGGACTCCTCGACCGTCACGGCGAATCCCTCGCGCACGAGCGAGGCGGCGTCGGCGGGCGTGATCGGCGCGCGGCGCTCGGTGACCCGTACCTCGCCGCGCATCCACAGTTTGACCGTCATGCCGGGAACGGTAGTCGTAGCGCCTGATCATCTGCTGGACACGACTTCCGCCGGGACCCGGTGTGCGGCCGGGCGGCGTTGATCGCGTGTTCAAGGTCCCGGGTTCCCGCCGGACGGTCCGGCAACAACCCTCCACATCGGACTGCGGGTGCGCGTCGCCGTTCCCGGCGAGGCCTTGCGCACTCGGTCGGCGGGGCGTCCGAGCAGCGCTGACCTCTCGAGCGGTGACAGGTGCGCGGTGAGGGCACTGTGCCCCGACCTTATGGCCAATTGGTATGTACCACTTGCCGCGATCCTCGTCGTACGGTCTGCGGGTTATCACCCTGCGTGCAAGGAGCGGACATGAACCGCAAACTCATCGCCGCCGCCACAGCGGCGGTCACAGCGGCCGGGCTGACCATCGCGGTGGCGCTGACGACCAGCGCCACCGCGGCCGACACGGCCGACCCTGCAATGCTGGCCGCGATGGCCCGTGACCTGGGCATCTCCTCGGAGCAGGCGCGGGCGCGCCTCGACGCCGAAAAGGTCGCGGGCCAGACCGACGCCGCGCTGAAGTCGCGCCTCGGCCCGGCCTACGCCGGATCCTGGCTGGACAGCGCCGGCACCACCCTCACCGTCGCGGTCACCGACCCGGCGCTGGCGAGCGCGGTGCGTTCCCGCGGCGCCGTCGTCACCACGGCGAAGCACAGCGCGTCCACTCTGGACAGTGCGAAGATCAAGCTGGACGCCAAGGCCACCACCGCACCCGACGCCGTTCCCGGCTGGTACGTCGACGTGCGCGCCAACAAGATCGTCGTGCTCGCCCGCGCCGGCGGTGACGCGCAGGCCAGGGCGTGGGCGGCCGAGGCGGGTCTGCGGGGCGACGTCGTCGCCGTCGAGGCCAGCGCCGAGGACCCGAAGCCGCTGATCGACGTCATCGGCGGCAACGCCTACGGCCTCCCCGGCGGCGGCCGTTGTTCCATCGGCTTCGCCGTCGAGGGCGGCTTCGTCACCGCGGGCCACTGCGGGTCCACCGGCGGCCGCACCACCAACCCCGGCGGCACCATCCAGGGCAGCAGCTTCCCCGGCAACGACTACGCCTGGGTCCGCACCGACGCCGGCAACACCCCGCGCGCCCTGGTCAACCGCTACCCCGGCACGGTCCCGGTCGCGGGTTCGCAGGAGGCGCCGGTCGGCTCCTCGGTCTGCCGCTCCGGCTCCACCACCGGCTGGCGCTGCGGCACCATCCAGCAGAAGAACGCCTCGGTCACCTATCCCGAGGGCACCATCACCGGTCTGACCCGCACCAACGCCTGCGCCGAACCCGGTGACTCCGGCGGCTCGTGGCTGACCGGCGACCAGGCCCAGGGCGTCACCTCCGGCGGGTCCGGCAACTGCCAGAGCGGCGGCACCATCTACTTCCAGCCGGTGACCGAGATCCTGCAGGCCTACAACCTGCGCCTGGTGACCTCCGCCGGCCCGACCACGACCACCCCGCCGACCAGCACGACCACGACCACGCCCCCTGGCGGTGGCGACTCGTGGGCCCCGTACACCTCGTACGGCACCGGAGCCCAGGTCACCTACGGCGGCGCGACCTACCGCGTCATCCAGCCGCACACGTCCGTCCCCGGATGGGAGCCGCCGAACACCCCTGCCCTCTGGCAGCGGCTCTGACGGTCAGCGCCTCCTCATCGCCCCCGGCGGCTGCCCCCGCCGGGGGCGGTGAGGTGATCACCGAGTGGCGATCGTCCACACGGCACCGTGACCAGAGCCTTGCTCTGATTCAGGATTCGGACGAGGACGTCGGGATCGACACCTGTTCGGGCTCGTCGTCGAAGACGATGGTCGTGACCGTTCCGGTTTCCCAGTCGCGTCGCAGGATGCCGTAGCCGATCGCGTCGAAGATCGTGCCGTCCGTGGACGGCCATGCTTGGCGGTGGTGCGCTTCTTTGACGTAGCCGCATCGCCGGAACAGTCGCCGCATCGCCTGGTTGTCGTGGCGGGTGGAGCCTTCGATCCGGTGGATCGAGGGCAGTTCGGTGAACAGGTGAGCGGTGAGCCAGCGCACCGTGGCGCTGCCGACTCCGGCGCCGCGAAACCGCTCGTCCACGCGCAGGTCGAACATCGGTGTGTCGTCGTCGAGGTCGAAAAGACGGGTCATGCCCGCGAGCACGCCGTCGTGGACGACGAAGAAGGTGCGGGCCGCCGGGTTGTCGTAGTAGCCGGTGGCGATCCGCGCGAGCACGTCCGCTCTGTCGACCCGTGGTCCGGCGTGGAAGGGCCACGCGTTGCCGGCCAGGAGGTCGGCCAGGTCGTCGGCCCGCGCCGCGGTGAACCGCCGGAACTCGATGTTCCCCACCCCGGCGACGGTACCTGGATCACACGAACGGAAGTCCCGCGGTGTCCTCACGTCGAGCGCGGGAGCATCTCGTCAAGGCACCGGACCGCGGGTAGCAGGGCCTCTCTCACCGTCTCGAACACGGCCTCGGCGGTGGCCGGCATGGCCTGGAAGGCGTGGTGTTCCGCCGCCACGCGCAGGGCCACGTTGATCATGGCGGCCTGCAGGCGGGTGGGGAGGTCGTCGGCGGAGGTGCCCAGGCGGTCCGCGATCACCTGGGCGAACACCGGCTCCGCGTCGGCGTGCGCCTGGGTCCAGACGGCCCGCAGGGCAGGCTCCGTCCTCGTGAGGCGCACCAGGTCCAGCTGGACGTGCAGGTGGCTGACCAGCTGAGTGCCGTTGCGCTCGAGGTCGTCGAGCAGGTCGTCGACGCCCTGCTCGGTCCGCCAGGCGCGCAGGCTGGTGGCCATGACCTCGATCCCCGTGGTGAGCAGCGGCAGGACCGAGTTCTCCTTCGACGAGGTGTAGCGCCACAACGTGCGCAGCGAGATGCCCGCCGCCGCCGCGATCTCCTCGGCCGACGTCGCGGAGACGCCCTTCTCGGTGAACAGGCGGACCGCCTCCCCGGCGATCTCCAGTCGGGTCTCCGCCTTGCGGCGTTCGGACAGCGGCGGCCTGCCCTGTCGTGCGGAGTTCGGCTTGTCCACCCGCGCAGCCTACCATTTACGGCACATCGTGCCATTATGGCGTAACGTGCCAATAAATGTCCCTGACAGTGGAAGAGGCCGGCATGAGCGGATTCGAAGGCAGCACCGTGGTGGTGACCGGTGCGGGGTCGGGCATCGGCAAGGCGGCGGCGCTGCGGTTCGCGGGCGAGGGCGCGAACGTCGTGGTCGCCGAGATCAACGAGGACTCGGCGCGGGTCGCCGTCGCGGAGATCGAGGCGGCACAGGGGAAAGCGGTCGCCGTGGTCGGGGACCTGAGTGATCCCGCCGTGGTCGGCCGGGTCGTCTCTGTCGCGGTCGAGACCTTCGGCGGGGTGGACGTGCTGGTCAACAACGCGGCCGTCATGGACAGGATGTCCGCGCCAGCGGACGTGTCCGACGAGGAGTGGGAGCGGGTCCTCCGCGTGAACCTCACCGCTCCCTTCCTGCTGACGCGCGCCGTGCTCCCGCTCATGCTCGCGAAGGGCAAGGGCGCGATCGTGAACACGGCGTCGGAGGCGGCGTTGCGCGGCAGCGCGGCGGGGACGGCGTACACCGTGTCCAAGCACGGCATCGTGGGACTCACCAAGTCCCTAGCCGTGATGTACCGCGACGCCGGCATCCGCGCGAACGCCATCGCCCCGGGCGGCACGCTGACCGGCATCGGCACCGGCCTCGACGTCGATCCCGCCGCACGCGGTCCGCAGGTCGTCGGCCGTTACGCCCACAACTTCGGCCGCGTCGCCGAGGCCGACGAGCAGGCCGCGGCCATCGTGTTCCTCGCTTCCGACGCCGCGAGCAACATCAACGGTGCCGTCCTGCCCGTCGACAACGGCTGGGCCGCTGTGTAGCGGCGCTCGGCCTCGGGTGCTCAGCGCAGGCGGGCTGTCACTCAGTGTAGGTTTAAGTCAGTCAATTGATTGAAACTGGGGCGACGTGCCGAGGACGCGCGTCGCCCCGAAGAGAGGGTGGGCATGTCGGCACTCGAAACCCCGGGGACTCCTGACGAACTGGGATTCGACCCTGAGGCCCTGCGCGAGCGCTACCGGGCCGAGCGGGACCGGCGGGTGCGGCCGGACGGCGCCGAGCAGTACCAGCGCGCGGAGGCGGAGTTCGGTTACTACGCCGAGGACCCTTACGTGGAGCCCGGGTTCACCAGGGAGCCGGTGCGCGACCGGGTGGACGCGGTGGTCATCGGCGGTGGTTTCGGCGGACTGCTGGCGGGCGCCCGGTTGCGGCAGGCAGGTCTGGAGCGCATCCGGATCATCGAGAAGGCCGGTGACTTCGGCGGGACCTGGTACTGGAACCGGTATCCGGGCATCCACTGCGACGTCGAGTCGTACGTCTACCTGCCGTTGCTGGAGGAGGTCGGGTACGTCCCGCGGTGGAAGTACTCGCCGGGCGAGGAGATCCGGCAGCACGCGATGGCGATCGGCCGGCGGTTCGACCTGTACGCGGACGCGTTCTTCCAGACGGGGGTGCGGGACCTGCGCTGGGACGACGGCGAGTGGGTCGTGCGCACGGACCGCGGCGACGAGGTCCGCGCGACGTACGTGGTGGTGTCCAACGGGACGCTCGACCACCCGAAGCTGCCGCGCATCCCCGGCATCGAGGACTTCGCCGGGCACACGTTCCACACCAGCCGCTGGGACTACGGCTACACCGGCGGCGACGCGGACGGCGGTCTCACCGGGCTGGCGGGCAAGCGCGTCGCGGTGATCGGCACCGGCGCCACCGCCGTCCAGGTCGTGCCGCACGTCGGGCGCGACGCCGGGCACCTGTACGTCTTCCAGCGCACGCCTTCCTCGGTCGACGTGCGCGGCAACGCGCCCACCGACCCGGAGTGGGCAGCGTCGCTGGAACCCGGCTGGCAGACCCGCCGCAGGGAGAACTTCCAGGCCTATGTGACCGGACGCGAGCAGGAGACCGATCTGGTCGGTGACGCCTGGACGGCGAGCGGCCGGTTGCTCGGCAAGATCGTCCCGACCGACGCGAACGCGCACCTGGAGCCGGGGGAGTGGGAGCGGCTCGAGGAACACCTCGACTTCCGGAAGATGAACGAGCTGCGCGCCAGGGTCGACGAGGTCGTCGGCGACCCGGCCACCGCCGAACTCCTCAAACCCTGGTACCGCTACGGCTGCAAGCGACCGACCTTCAGCGACGAGTACCTGCAGACGTTCAACCGCCCCAACGTGACCGTCGTCGACACGGCGGGCCACGGCGGCGTCGAGCGGATGACCGAGAACGCGATCGTCGTGGGCGGCGTGGAGTACGAGGTGGACTGCGTCATCTTCGCCACCGGCTTCGCGGTGGGGATGTCGGACGTCATGACCGGACGCCTGCCCGTGCTCGGCAGGGACGGGGTGAACCTCCTGCACTCGTGGGCCACCGGCGGTGTCCGCACGCTGCACGGCTTCTACAGCAACGGTTTCCCGAACCTCTTCCACCTCGGCGCCCTGCAGAACGCCCCGTCGGTGAACTTCACGCACGTGCTGGACGAGAACGCCGTCCACATCGGCGAGGTGGTCGCGCAGGCACGCCGTCGCGGGGTCAAGTGCGTCGAACCGACCGCCGAGGCCGAACGGGCCTGGGTGACGACCATCCAGGAGACCTCACCCGACCGCGGGCGGTACGACGTCGAGTGCACTCCGGGCTACTACAACAACGAGGGCAAGGTGCGCGGTCCGCGGTTGACCTACGGTCCCGGCCCGGCCGGGTTCCAGCGGCTGCTGCGCGAGTGGCGTGCGGGTGACGAGATCAACGAGGTGCTCGGCGACACGGGCTGACGGCCGTCACGGCCTCGCCACCGGTCCGCGTTCGGGCCGGAAGGACTGGCGTTCGGCAGCCGGGGCGGGCTGGGGTTCGGCCGGTCGGACTCAGCGGGTCGTCGGCGCCAGGTACAGACCTGCCAGGGCGTCGATCAGGCCGGTCGCCACGACGTCCCAGATCTCCGCGCTGCGCTCCGGCAGGTTCCGTTCCCGCCGGGCGCACATGTGCACGATCAGGGCGGTCGCCATCTCGTCCCGCTCGGCGAGCACCTCGGGCGCCAGGCCGGGGAGGCAGCGGTGCAGCGCGTCGATGATCGTGCGCTGCAGCGGCGACTGACCCACGTCGACGAGGTCGAGCTCGCGCAGCTTCGGTTCCGTCATCAGCTGGACCACGAAGCGGGCGTACCAGCTGTCCGACCCCAGCGACGCGAGGTGGTGGGTGTACGGGAGGACGACACAGGCCAGCCAGTCACGCAGCTCGGTGCTGCCGGCGTGCTGCGCCAGCGCCTGCTCCCGCAACCGCTCCACCGGCTCGCTGTGCCGCAGGTGGATGGCCCTGACGAGCTCGGCCTTGCTGCCGAAGTGGTAGCTGACCGCCGTGTTGTTGCCCAGGCCCGCTTCGTCGCTGATCTGCCGGTTGGAGACGGAGAAGACGCCGTGTTCGGCGAACATGCGTTCGGCGGTCTCGAGGATGCGACCCCTCGTGTCTTCTGGAGTCTTGCCGCGAGTCATCCCTGGAGCTTTCCGGCCGGCCGTGCCCGGCACCGTGCCGGCTACTGGCGAGCAGGATAGTCAAGGGAACGCCGGAGGGCGGCCGAGCCGTCGTCCACGCCACTCCGCGCACCGCCCAGGGTGACGGGCTTGGAGCTCACGTCTCGATCCTCGGACCGAGCCGACTGAGTCGCAGCCCCCACATGCCCTCCGGCCTGCCCGACCGGTACGCGTACCAGTCGCCCTCGAGCCACTCGAACGTGATCGATCCGTCCCAGTCCTGCGCGGCGGGTTTCAAGCCGGGGCACCAGACGAACCCCGAACTCTGCGACAGACCGGGGTCCTCCGTTTCGAAGAGTGAGCATCCCCTGCTCTGGAACCGGGTCCTGAACGAGTAGAGGCCGACCGTGGTCCCCGGCGCCATGGCGGCCGTCGGAACGGCTCTCTCCAACGCCGGCCGGTGCAAGGGGAACAGCGCACGGCCGACCAGGCCACCGGACGCGACCGCCCAGCTCGTCGCGAACAGGGCGGGGACGAGCACCAGCGGCCACCATCGCCGAACGGGCCGGCCGAGGTGTCGCGCCCCCGCCACCAGCCACAACGCCGCGGCCGCCGTCCAGCCGGTGAGCGCGAGCACCAGAACGGTGTAGTAGCCGCCCGGCACGACGACTCCGGCGAGCAACAGGAAAGCGGATGTCGCCGCCACCGCCACCGGACACCACGCGGACCGCCAACCGGACAAGCCGCACCCCCATCGTCGATCATGAGGACGCCGCACCGGCACGGAGGTTGCGGCGGGACGCGACGAATCGGCGACGGCTCCTTGTCGGAAAGGCGTTGTCGTCCAGGACTTCGAGACGCAATTTCGGCAAGACCAGCGTCACGTTGGTCAAGGCGTCGAACGACAGGTGAACCACTACACCACTGTGGACTGACGACCCCCGGTCACGAGCTCGAGCCCAGCAGGCCGCGGGCGGCGAGGTTCCGCATCAGCGCGGAGATGCCGAACGTCCAGTCCGCCGCGTCCTCCGCTGTGTTCACGACGTTGGTCAACGCGCCCAGGCGGGGCGAGGAGATGCGCACGACGTCCCCGACCTTGTGGGTGAACCCCTCGCCGGGCTGGTCGCGGTCCTCGGTCGGGGCGAACATCGTGCCGGTGAACAGCACGAAGCCGTCGGGGTAGCGGTGGTGCGCGCCGATGGCGTGGGACACGAGGTCCTCGAGCTCCCGGCTGATTTCGGAGACCGGGTTCACGCCGTGCAGTTCGAAACCGTCGGGGCCGGTGACGTCCAGGGCGATCTCGGTGGCCTTGGCGTCCGCCAGGGTGAACCCGTCGTCGAACAGCCGCAGGAACGGTCCGATGGCGCAGGAGGCGTTGTTGTCCTTCGCCTCGGTGAGCAGAAGAGCGCTGCGGCCCTCGAAGTCGCGCAGGTTGACGTCGTTGCCGAGGGTCGCGCCGACAGGTTCGCCGCGCGAGTTCACCACCAGCACGAGTTCGGGTTCGGGGTTGTTCCAGGCCGAGCGGGCGAGAACACCGATGTCGGCCCCCAGCCCCACCGCCGAGAGCACCGGTGCCTTGGTGAAGATCTCGGGGTCGGGGCCGATGCCGACCTCGAGGTACTGCGACCACAGACCTTCGGCCTGGAGAACCCTCTTCACCTCCGCGGCCTCCGCCGACCCCGGCCTCAGGTGGGAGATGTGACCCTGGACGATCGCGCCGATCTTCTCGCGAACTTCCTCTGCCCGCCTGGGATCCCCGTCGGCGCGCTCCTCGATGACCCGCTCGAGCATGCTGCGGACGAACGTCACGCCGGCGGCCTTGAGCACCTGCAGGTCGACCGGCGCCAGGAACCGGGGGACGGTACCGGCCGGGTTCGCCGTGGCGGCCAGCACGTCCGCGAGTGGCCACGACGTGGCACCAGGGTGGTTCTGGACGATCTCCAGCGCGTCCGGCCGCTCCAGCAGTGCCGAGACGGTCGGTGCCGCGGTCGACAGGTCGACGACCTCGTCGCCGCGGATCATCACGACCGAAGGGCCGCCCGCGGACGGGTCGAAGACCCTCGCGACGAGGGTGGCGTCCGCTGCGTCCCGGGGGAGAACGGTGGCGGCGTCGAGTGAGATCCCCATGAACAACCTTCCTGCTCGCATCGCGGATCAGTTCGAGGCGTCGACAGGCTCGCTCTTCGCCGGGAAACCACCCGACGAGGAGGACGTGCTCCTCTACGGTAGCCACACCGAGCCCGTCACCTGATGAGAAGATGCCGCCACCATCCGGAGAACCCGCCGTCCGCATGCCGGCTCTGCTGCGGGAACGGCGTTTCGCGCTGTACCTCGCCGGCCAGTTGCTCTCGCAGATCGGCGACGGCATCTATCTCGTCACGCTGCCGTTCGTCGTGCTCGACCAGGGTGGTGGCGCTGCGAACCTCGGCGTGGTGCTGGCCTGCTACGGAGTGGCCAGGCTGGCCTTCCTCCCGGTCGGCGGAGCGCTCGCCGACCGCCTGGGTGCCCGGCCGGTGATGCTCGCCGCGGACGCGCTTCGTGCCGTCGTCGTGCTCGGGTTCGTCGTGCTCGCCGCTCGTGGTCACATCCCCCTGTGGGCCATGATCGCGGTCGCGGTTCCGTTCGGCGCCCTCGGCGGGATCTTCATGCCTGCCTCGTTCGCCGTGTTGCCGCAAATCGTCCGTCCCGACTCGCTCGCCGCAGGAAACTCCCTGATCCAGGTCGTGCAGAGCACGTCGAGGATCGCCGGTCCCGCGCTGGGCGGGATGCTCGTCGCGTCGCTCAAGAGCGGTGTGGGGCTGCTGATCGACGCGATCACCTTCCTGGTGTCCAGTCTGACCCTGATGGCGATCCGGCCGGCGGGCGACACACCAGACGGAACGGCGGCGCACCACGACGGCGACGGACTGCGGACCTGGCGTTCGGTGCTGCGGTACGCCGCCGGCTCACCGCTGGTGAGGACGACCCTGCTGACCACGCTTGTGTTCAACCTCGCCGCGGTCGGCCTGATCGAGATCGCGCTGCCGGTCTTCGCCCGGGACTCGCTGGGCCGGGGAGCGCTCGGGTTCGGCGTCGTGATGGCCGGCCTCGGTGCCGGATCGGTCGCCGGAGCGCTGCTGGGCCCGGTGCTCCTGCGCCTGCGCCGTCGCGGCCTGGTCGCGCTCTGCCTCGGCGTCGCCGAGGGACTCGCCATGACGAGCGTCCCGCTGGGCTCCTCGCTGCTGATGGCGACCGCGGCGATGTTCACCGCCGCGTCCTTGCAGGCCACCGTGAACGTCTTCTACATGACGATGCTGCAGAGGACGGTGCCCGCCGGAGCGCTGGGCAGGGTCATGAGCCTGCTGGCGACCTGTGCCGGTCTCGCCTATCCCGCCTCCGCGTTGCTCGCAGGGACAGCACTGGGCACGATCGACCCGGAGGTCGTGATCGTTCTCGCCGGACTGGGGGTGTCGGCGTCCTTCGCGGTCGGGTTCCTCAGCAGGCCGTACCGGAACCTCTGACCCGCAGGAGCGTCAGTCGTCCGGCTCGAGGTGCCTGAGAGGAAAGCAGCGTGCACTTTCCTCTCAGACAAGTGGAGGACGATCGGCTCAGCCGCTGACGGAGGCCGAGAAGTTGTCGACCGCCAGACCGACGCCGCCGTTCCACGGCTCGAACCCGGCCTGGATGCTCGTCAGGTACCAGGAGTTCGTGATCGCGCCGCGGTTGCGCACGTCGTTGACGAAGTCGAGCACGTTGAACGACCACGAGTTGATCGGTGACTGGGCGAGGTAGGAGATGACGTTGTTGGACCCGTTGCTGCCGCGCCACACCTGCCAGGTGCGCCCGCCGACGGTGGTCGTGCCGACCACGCTGCCGATGGGCTGGATCGAGCCCTGGCGGTTGAACCAGATCATGATCTCCATCTGGTTCACGCCGTTCGTCTTCGGCGTGGGGTCGAGCCAGATGTCGTACGAGGCGTTGTAGGTGCCGCCCGCGTAGCGGTAGTTGATCGACGACGTGGCGCTGCGGATCCGGCTGACCTGCATCGGCAGGGTCGAGCCGGGGGAGCAGTTGGTGTAGTGGCAGCCGAGGAACACCGACGGGTACGAGACCGGCGCCCCGTTCGTCGGTGCCGAGCCCTGCTGCCTCGTGATCTGGAAACCGGACGAGGTGGCGTTGATGCACTGCTGTGCCGAGGTGCCCCACCGGTTGTTCTGGACCACGTAACGGCCCTGGATGGTGGTCGACCCGTACTGGTCGCAGATGGTCACGTCCGCCTGGGCCGTGCCCGCGGTCGCGACGAACGTGCTCGCGACGAGCAGACCGGCGGCGACGGCACGAATGGTCTTTCGCATGACGACTCCTGGGACAGGGGTTCTGGGAGCGCTCCCAACGTAGCGAGCCCTCACCGGGCGGGCAGATCGGCGGCGGCGGGATCGTCGAACGCGCGTCGAATCGACAGGTCGTCGACGTCGTCGCGCGTCCGGTTCACAGCGGTTGGAGCGCGAACCGCTGGTTGAGCCCGGAACCCGCGGCCCACTGGGAGATGCGGGCACCGTCCACTGTCGACTGTTCCCAGACGTCCGCGGCGAGGCCGCTCTGTCGGTTGACGAAGCTCACGACGCCGAGCCCGTGGTCGACCACCTGCCACTGCTGGGCGGTCGAACCGGTGTCGGGTTGCTGGGTGATGTCGGCGCCGCTGCTCGAGCTCGCGACCTGGAGCACGAGACCGCTGTGCCGCGCGCGGATCCGGTAGAAGCCGCCGCCGGAGTCGAGGAAGTCGAACACCTGGTTCAGCCCGCCCGTGGCGGCCCACTGGATCGCGGCGGCACCCGCCGCGGTGGACCCGCCGCTGATGTCGGCCAGCTTGCCGCTGTGCTGGGCGACGAGCCGGTAGTCGACACCGGTCCGCACCGGTCCGCTGCCGCCGCCCGCGCTGCCGACCGGTGCGCGGGACAACGCGAGCGCCTGGCCCAGGTCGGGCAGCGGCTTCAACCGGTACGTGTAGGTGTAGTCCCGGTTGGGGAACAGCTTGTAGGTGTCGAGCGGGTGCGCGCCCCAGCTGTCGTTGCCGCCGACACCCGTCTGGCGCAGGTTCAGTCGCAGCACCACGTCCTGCCGCCGGGTCAGCTGGTAGTCGTGCCGGACGCCCTTCGAGAGGTCCTCGGGGGTGAAGTAGGTCGCGTTCACCTCCAGCGGCTGGTCGCCGCACGCGAGCAGGCCGCGGCCGCTGCCGTTGACCAGGGCGACCCAACGGACATCGGTCTTGTTGCCGTTCTCCTGCGGCCGCAGGTACCCGGTCCACTGCTCGGCCACGGTGGAGGAGTACACGCCGACGTCGGAACCCGTCTTGCGGTCCCACTGGTTCTCGTGCGGGCCGCGGCCGTAGTAGCGCAGCCGGGAGAGTTCACCGGGCAGGAGGAGCATCGTGCCGACCTCGGGGATGTAGGGCAGGCTCGGCGATCCGGGGTGCAGGGTGGTGTCGACCTTGATCTCGCCGTTGCCGTAGACGGTGTACGTCATCGTGAACGTCGACACCGTGCTGGTCGGCAGGGTGCCGCTGACGGTGATCCGCGCCGCGCGGTCCGACGGCCGGTCGAGCGTCACGCGGCTCACCGTCCGGTTCGCGCCGGCGTTGCGCCAGGTGGCGTTGCGGCTCGGGTGGCCGTTGCCGACGTCGTTGTCGGTCGGCGCCCGCCAGAAGTTCGGCACGGGCCCGGAACCGAGCAGCCGCATGCCCATCGCCTCGTACGAGGTGATCACACCGGTGGACTTCGCCACGACGACGGTGAAGCCCTGTCCGACGACGGTGATGCGGTCGCCGGTCTCGGTGGCGGTCAGCACCGGTACGGACGTCACCGGTACCGGCACGACCGGAGGACTGCCGAGGCTGACCGGCAGCTGTTGCTTGGCCACCTCGAAACCCGCGCCGGCCCACGGGGTCGAGGTCCGCAGCTTGAACGACAGTTGCAGGAAGTGCTCCTCACCCGGTGCGGGGTTCGCCGGGCGCTGGACCGGTAGCTGCACCGTCTTGGCGGACAACGGCGGGATGTCGGCCTGCGCCGCGGTGAGCTGTCCACTTTGGACGACCGTGCCGTCGGCGACGAGCGCCCACTCGGCGACGAACTCGCCGACGTTGGTGAAGAGATGCTCGTTGGTGATCCGGACGGTGTCGAAGGAACCGCCGGCGGTCACGTTGATCGCCTGGTAGACCTGCTTGACCTCGACGGCCTTGCCGCTGATCCGCCGGTCGGTCGTGACGATGCCGTCACCACTGAACGCGCCGTCGTTCGGGTTGTCGCCCCAGTCGCCGCCGTAGGCCTGGTACGTGACACCGGACGAGGTCTTCCAGGTGAGTGCCTGGTCGGCGAAGTCCCAGATCCAGCCGCCCTGCAGGACCGGGTTGGCCCGGATGACGTCCCAGTACTCCTTGAGGTTGCCGGTGGAGTTGCCCATGCTGTGGGTGTACTCGATCATCACGTACGGCCGGGTGTCGGAGGTGTTGCGCGCCCGGTTCGCCACTCCTGCCGGGCTTTCGTACATCGCGGACCGGATGTCGCTGACCTGGGGCCGGTTGTCACCCTCGTACTGGATGATCCGGGTCGGGTCGGCCGCCCGGATCCAGTCGCGCATGGCGACGAAGTTGCTGCCACCGCCGGCCTCGTTGCCGAGCGACCACATGATCACCGAGGGGTGGTTCTTGTCCCGGTGCACCATCTGCGCGGCCCGGTCGAGCACGTTCGAGGTCCAGTCCGACCTCGACGCGGGGTAGGTGTCCCGGATCCCGTGCGTCTCGAGGTTGGTCTCGTCCAGCACGTACAGCCCGTACTCGTCGGCCAGGTCGTACCACAGCGTGTTGTTCGGGTAGTGCGACGTGCGGACCGAGTTGATGTTGAGCTGCTTCATCACGGTGATGTCGAGGACCATGTCCGCCCGGGTCAGTGCCGCGCCGCGGTCGGGATGCATCTCGTGCCTGTTGGTGCCGCGCAACGACACCGGCTTGCCGTTGATCCGCATCAGGCCGTCCCTGAGCGCGAACTCGCGGAAGCCGACCCTGGCCGACACCGTCTGGACGATCGCGCCCGCAGGGTCCTTCAACGAGAGCACCGCGGTGTAGAGGTTCGGTTTCTCCGCGGACCAGAGCCTCGGTCCCTGCACCGCCTTCGAACCGCGGCCGGTCACCTCCTGGCCCGGCGAGGGCGAGTTCATCGCCGTGCGCAACGGTTCCGGCCACACCGGTTGGCGATTCTGGTCGTACAGCTGGGTTTCGACCGTGAACGTGCCCGTCTGCTGCCCGTTGTTGCGCACGACCACCGCCACGCCGAGGTCCGCGTTGGTGTAGTTGTCCCGCAACGGCGTGGTGATGGTGAAGTCGCGCAGGTGCACGGGCGGCAGCGAGTAGAGGAAGACCGGCCGGAAGATCCCGGACAGCCGGATCATGTCCTGGTCCTCCAGCCACTCCCCGTCGGGATACCGGAACACCTCGACCGCGACCAGGTTGGTCCCGGTCCGCACGTGGTCGGTGACGTCGAACTCCGAGGGCGTGTAGGAACCCTCGCGGTACCCGACCTTCGTGCCGTTGATCCACAGGTAGAAACCGGACTTGACCCCCTCGAAGTGGAGGTGGATCCGCCGCCCCTGCCACGCCGAGGGCAGCGTGAACGTCCTGCGGTACTGGCCGACGGCGTTGACCCGCTGCGGTGCGAACGGCGGCTGTGCGTTCTCGTTCTGGCCGTTGCCGCCCCACCACGGGTAGGTGACGTTGACGTAGATCGGGTTGTCGTAGCCGTGCAGCTGCCAGTTGGCGGGCACGGGCAGGTTCGCCCAGCCGCTGTCGTCGACGTCGGTGCGCCAGAAGTTCAGGTCGCGGTCCGCGGGTTTGGCGACGTGCTTGAACTTCCAGGTCCCGGTCAGGTCGAGCCGGAACGGCGAGGCCGAGCGGTCGGCCGCCAGCGCCTGCTGGAGATCGGCGTACGGCATGAGGGTGGCGTGTGCGGGCTGGGAGTTCACCTGGAAGATCCCGATGTTGTTGTTCCACTCGGGGTACCCGTTGGGCGGATCGGGCCACGCCGCCGCCGACACCTCGGCCGGGGTCCCCGCACCGGCAGTGCCGGTCAGCGCGGGTGCGGCGAGCGCTGCCAGACCGCCACCGAGGAGGGTGCGCCTGCGGATCGAGTGAGGACGGGCCGGTGCAGGCTCGTCTGGTGCGTTGGACACGGCTTCTCCTGGCTTTCGGCGGGGCGGGTGACGTCAGGCCTTGGCCCAGCGCTGGTCGGCACTGCCCCGGCAGGTCGCCACGGTGACGGCCGCGCCGTTGCCCGTGCCGCCGGAGGTGAGGCAGAGTCCGGTCTGGACGCTCGTGACGGTGCCGCCGCCGACGTTCCAGCCCTGGTTGGCGCCGCCGTGGCAGTCCCAGATCTGCACCCTGGCACCGGAACCGGCGTTCGTGGGCGCGTCGAGGCACTTGCCGCCGACCTGGAGTGCCTGACCGTTCTGGGTGAACTGCTGGTTGGTGTTGGTGTGGCAGTCCCAGGTGATCAGCTGGGTGCCGTTGGCCGTGCCCGCCCCGGACACGTCGAGGCAGCGGCCGGAGGACTCGCCGCGCAACCGGAACGACGTGGGGGCCGGCGTCGTGTCGCCAGTGAAGAACTTCCACACCTCGGTCTTGACCCAGCTGCGGGCGCCGCTCTCGCACCCCGCGCACCCGTCCACCGGTCCCTGCTGGTGGCCGCCGTCGAACGGGGCCCACACCACCGGATAGCCGCTGCGGCAACCCGAGTAGGCGGTCGTGATGTGCGTGTTGCTGCCCCGCGCGGGTTCCGGGGCGTTCTGCGCCGTGCAGCCGTTGTTGCGAACCCAGCGGTCGCGCTGGCCGCGGCCCGACCCGATGTTGTCGCCGATGCCGTGGATGCCCATGAACGCCACGGGCGCGGTACCACCGGAGCATCCGCTGATCTCGCCCGGTGAGGCGATCGCGGCGATGGCGCGGAACACCGTCGGGCGGGAGCAGGCGAGCGAGATGCTCATCGCGCCGCCGTAGCTGAAGCCGAGCGAGAAGCGCTGCGTGGTGTCGACGCAGAGGTCGTTCTCGATCCGGCTGAGCATGTCGTCGACGAACCGGACGTCCTCGCCGCCGGAGTTGCCCCAGCCGTTGTTCAGCCCCTGCGGCGCGACGAAGATCGTCGAGTTGTTCGCCAGGCGGCGCAGTCCGTAGTGGGCGTAGACGTCACCGTCGCTGCCGCCGCCCGCCACCTGGCCGGACGTGCCGCCCAGCCAGTGGAACCCGAAGACCAGCCGGTACTGGCGGGTGTTGTCGTAGTTGTCCGGGATGCTCAGGATGAACGACCGGTTCTTGCCACCGCTCTGGATGGTCTGGTCGCCGTTGCGCAGCGTGGGGGCCTTGCCGCAGCCCGCGGTGCCCGCGAGCACGGCCGGGTCGGCCGGTGCCTGCGCCTGGGCGGCACCGGCGCCGGAGAGGACCAGTGCGGCCGCCGCGATCAGCGACCACGCCCGTCGTTGGATGGTGTTGCGTCGCATGGGTTTCTCTTCCGTGGTCGTCACGCGGCTGCGCACGTCTTGCCGTTGAGGGCGAACGAGGCCGGAGCGGAGGCGTTACCGGTGTGGTTCGCCTGGAAGCCGACCGTGATGGACGCGTTCGGCGCGATGTCGGCGTTGTAGGACACGTTCCTGGCCGTCACCTGGCCCGACGCGGGGGAGTAGGTGGCGCCCCAGCCGGAGGTGATGGTCTGGCCGCCGGGCAGGGTGAAGACCAGCGACCAGCCGCTGACCGGCGACGAGCTCGTGTTCGTGATGGTGATGTTCGACGTCAGGCCGGTGTTCCAGGCGTTGATCACGTCGCCGACCCGGCAGTCCGCGCCACCCGGCGGGTTCGAGGTCGTCGTCGTGGTGGTGGTCGTGGTCGTCGTCGTGCCGGGACCACCGTCGAACTGGGTGATGAACTTCCACGCCTCACCGGACGTCCAGGTGCGCCAGCCGTCGCCGCCCGAGTCGATCGGGCCCGGGGTGTGGCCGCCGTCGAACGCCGCCCACACCACCGGGTAGCCGGCGCGGCAGCCGCTGAAGGCCGTGACGACGTGCGTCCTGCTGCCGGCCCGCGGTTCCGGCGCGTTCTGCGCGGTGCAGCCGTTGTTGCGGACGAACCTGTCACGCAGCCCGCGGCCCAGGCCGATGCCCAGGACGTTGTCGCTGATGCCGTGGATGCCCAGGTAGGCGATGGGGTCGCTGCCCCCGCTGCAGCCGCTGAGCTCGGCACCCGAGTAGACGACGACCGCGCGGAAGACCTTGGCGCGGGCGCAGGCGAGCGCGTAGGACATGCCGCCGCCGTAACTGAAGCCACCGGCGTAGCGCTGGGCCGTGTCGACGCACAGGCTGTTGTCCAGCAACCGGACCAGGTCGTCGATGAACGTCAGGTCCTGCCCGCCGGGGTTGGCCCAGCCGTTGCCGTTGCCCTGCGGTGCCACGAAGATCGTGCCGTTGTTCGCGGCGTCGGAGAGCCGGCGCAGGCCGTAGTACGACCAGTTGTAGCCGTCACCGCCGCCGGAGTCGACGTCGTTCGCGGTGCCGCCGCGCCAGTGCAGGCCGACGAACAGCCGGTACTGGCGGTTGTTGTCGTAGCCGGGTGGCACTCGCAGGATGTACGAGCGGTTCTGGCCGCCGCTGCTGATGGTGTGCTGGCCGCTGGTGAGAGCCGGTGCCTTGCCGCACCCGGCCGTGCCGGCCAGAGCACCGACCTGGCCCGGTGCCGTGCCGCCGACGGCGATGCCCGCCGCGCCCAGGAAGACCACGGCGCTCGCGACCGCCATGGCGAGCACGACCCTACGCCGGGACATGGCCGGACCCCTTGTGCTGCTGGAACATCGTCGTTCCTCCGGTTCGTCACGCTGGTTGGAGTTGGAATCGCTGGTTCTCGCCCCCGCCGGGCGTCCACTGGGAGATCCGGGCGCCGTCGGCGGCCGAGGCCTGCCACACGTCGAGGGCGAGCCCGCTCAGCCGGTTGACCAGGCTGACGACCCCGCCGCCGTGGTCGGTCACGCGCCACTGCTGGGACGTGGCACCGGTGTCGGTCTGCTGGGTGACGTCGGCGCCTGTGGCCGTGCTCGCGACCTGGAGCACCAGGCCGCTGTGCCGAGCCCGGACGCGGTAGTACCCGCCGCCGGAGTCGAGGAGGTCGAACTGCTGGTTGAGCCCGCCGGTCGAGGACCACTGCTGCACCAGCGCGCCGGGCGCCGTGGACGCGCCGCTGATGTCGGCGTACTTCCCGCTGTGCCGTGCGATGAGCCGATAGGGCACGCCCGGTCGCACTCCCGAACCGGTGCCCTGGCCGGTCGCGCGGTAGGTGTGTCCACCTTGGACGGTGAACTCCACGACGTCGGCTTCGGGTTTCACGGCCGGGACCACGGCACCGGTGGTCGTGTCGCGCAGTTCGTGGGTGCCGGTGAAGATCCGGTTGCGGACGCGGATCGTGCCGCCCCGGTCGGCGGTGACGGACAGCGTGATCGCGCCGTCGGCCGCCCACGTCGCGCCGACCGTGTACCCGCCGCGCCCGCGCAGCCCGGTGACACTGCCCGCGGGCCACGCCGGTGGCAGGGCGGGGAGCACGTGCAGCTCGCCGTTGTGGCTGTGCAGCAGCATTTCCGCGATGCCGGAGGTCGCCCCGAAGTTGCCGTCGATCTGGAACGGCGGGTGCAGGTCGAACATGTTGGGCGCCAGGCGGTCGGTCGTCACCAGGGACCGCAGCAGGTCGTGCGCCCGCGATCCCTCCTCCAGCCGTGCCCAGTAGTTGATCTTCCAGGCGAGGGACCACCCCGTGCCCGCGTCACCGCGCAGTTCGAGGGTGCGGCGTGCGGCCGTGTGCAGTGCGGGCGTGCCGCGCCTGGTGATCTGGTTGCTCGGGTGCAGGCCGTACAGGTGCGAGACGTGCCGGTGGTTCGGTTCCGTCTCCACCCAGTCGTAGAGCCATTCCACGACGTTGCCGCGCGACCCGACCTTCGTCGGGGCGAGCCGCTGGCGCGCAGACCGCACCTGTGCGCGGAAGTCGGTGTCGACGCCCAGCACCTCGGACGCGCTCGCGCAGCCGTCGAAGAGGTCGCGCAGGATCTGCGTGTCCATCGTCGGCCCGGCGCACACCGACGCGTTGGCGTGGTGGTTGAGCTCCGGCGAGTTCGACGGGTTGGTGACGAGGTGCCCGAGGCTCGGCTCGGTGACGAGCGTGTCGAGGAAGAACTGCGCGCATCCCTTGAGCGCCGGGTAGTACGTGCGCAGGAAGTCCACGTCCCCGGTGAACCGGTAGTGGTCCCAGATCAGCGTCGAGAGCCACGCCCCACCCGTCTGCCACATGCCCGCCGCCGCGAAGTCGACGACCGAGGTGCCGCGCCAGGCGTCGGTGTTGTGGTGGGTGACCCAGCCGCGCGCTCCGTACTGGACCTGGGCGGTGCGCGCGCCGGTGATGGTGAGGTCGTTGACCATGCGGAACACCGGCTGGAAGCACTCACCGAGGTTGGTGGTGTCCGCCGGCCAGTAGTTCATCGGCAGGTTGGCGTTGATCGTGTACTTCGAGTCCCACGACGGCGCCATCTGGTCGTTCCAGATGCCCTGCAGGTTCGCCGGTTGCGTGCCGGGCCGCGACGACGAGATCAGCAGGTAGCGGCCGTACTGGAAGAGCAGCGCGGCGAACTGCGGGTCGGACGTGCTCGCGTGCCTGCTGATCCGGACGTCGGTCGGCTGGTCGGCCGCCGCCGTCCGCCCCACGTCGAGCGTCACGCGCCCGAACAACGCCTGGTGGTCGGCTACGTGCCGTGCTCGCAGGGTGTCGAAGGAGCGGCCCTGCGCGGCGCTCAGACGGCTGCGGGCGATGCCCTGGTAGTCGCCGTTGACGGTCCGGAAGTCGACGTAGCTGGTGCCGATGGAGATCAGCACGGTGACGGCGTCGGCGCCGCTCACCCGCACCGTCCCCGCCGAACTGGTGACGG
This sequence comes from Streptomyces sp. ID05-26A, assembly GCF_033794685.1. Lineage (NCBI taxonomy): Bacteria > Bacillati > Actinomycetota > Actinomycetes > Kitasatosporales > Streptomycetaceae > Streptomyces > Streptomyces sp. ID05-26A. Next base: position 1,240,723 of record NZ_JARAYZ010000002.1, on the reverse strand, counting down.
TGCCGCCCTCGGCCACCGCCCTGGCCAGTGCGAGGAACCGCACGGTGCCCGCGATTCCCCGCTGGGTGCCGGAGATCCCGTCCAGCGCGATGGTCGTGGCGTCCGGGCTGGACGTCGTCGTGCGCTGCGGTGAGCCGAACGACGCGGTGAAGGAGACCGAGCCCGGCGTCTCCGCGGTCAGGCGCACGACGATCACCTGGTCCGGCGCGCTGGCGAACACCTCCCGCCGGTGGCGCACGCCGTTCACCACGTAGCCGACCGCGGTCGTCGCCGTCGTGAGGTCGAGCGTGCGCTGGTACCCGCTCGCGGTTCCGGACGGCAACGTCAGCCGCAGGTCGCCCACCGGCTGGTAGGCGAGCTGACCGGCCGGGCTGCCCAGCATCGTCTGGTCGATCAGCGACTGCGCCTGCGTCCACTGGTTCGAGAACACGAGCTGCCGGATCTGGGCCAGGGATCCGGCACCGCGTGGGTTGCTGTAGTCGTGCGGACCCCCTGCCCAGACCGTGTCCTCGTTGAGCTGCAGGCGTTCGATGTCGGTGTTGCCGAACACCATCGCGCCGAGCCGCCCGTTGCCCACCGGCAGCGCGCGCAGCCAGTCATTGCCGGCCGGGCGGTCGTACCAGAGCGCGAGGTCGTTCGCCGCCCGCACCTCCTCGGGTGCCGCCGAGGAGGTACCGGTGGCCGTCCACCCCGCCTGCGTCAGCACGGCTCCCGCGCCGAGCTTCATGAGCTGCCGCCGGTTCAGGTCGGACATGTCGGTCCTCCAGAGGTCTTTCGCGGTCGCTGAAGCACCCCTGGCGGTCGTCGGCCACGAGGAGCGGGGAGGGACGGCGGATCAGGCGCTGAACTGCCACCAGTTCACGTTGAGCAGGTAACCGTTGCCGCCGTTGAACCTCAGGTAGAGGTCACGGGTGCCGGTCAGCCCGCTCACCGAGCAGGAGACGCTGGTCCAGTTCTGCCAGCCGCCGGTGTTCGGCACCGAGCAGCTGCCGGCGAGGGCACCGGTCGGGCTGCCGGAACGGACTTCGACGGAACTTCCCGCGACGGTGGACGCGACGCGGGCGGTGAAGGTCCTGGCGCCGTTGCCGAAGGCGACGTTCTTCAGCTTCACGTGGTCGCCGTTGTTGAGGTGGCTGAGGTTCATGCCGCCCTCGTTCGACGGCTCGGTCTCGACCCCGCTGCCCCAGGCGATGGTCTCGCCCTCCTGCCGGACGTACGGGTTGAGCGTGTCCGCGGCAGGCGGTCCGGCCGTGGTCATGTTCATGACCGGGATGGTGCCGTCGGCGTTGTAGGTGAACTTCTCGACGGCGACGGAGCGGGTGAAGCCACCGCCGCCGGGCAGGGCGCCGTTGTGGTAGAAGAAGTACGAGCCGCCCTTGAAGTCGATGATGCCGGCGTGGTTGGTGAAGCTGCTGCCCTGGGTGGGCATCACGGTGCCGCGGTAGGTCCACGGCCCGGTCGGGCTCGGTGCGGTGGAGTGGGCGATGAACTCCGAGCAGCACTTGGCCGCGAAGACGTTGTAGTAGAGGCCGTTGCGCGTGTAGACCCAGGGGCCCTCCTCGTAGAGGGTGGGCCGGTTGGGGTCGCCGGTGCGGGTGCCGAATCCCGCGGTGGTGAGCGGGATGCGGGTGATGCCCCCGGTGTAGGAGATCATGTCGGTGTTGAGGCGGACGTAGGACAGGTTCGGGTTGCCCCAGTAGAGGTAGGCCTGGCCGTTGTCGTCGATCATGACCGTCGGGTCGATCTCGCCGTTCTCGACCAGCGGCCTGCCGATCGCGTCGCGGAACGGTCCGGTGGGGCTGTCGGAGACACCGACGCCGATCGCCGGACGTCCGGTGGCCTTGGTGACGACGGGGACGTACCAGTAGAACTTGCCGTTGCGTTCCACGGCCTGTCCGGCCCACGCGTCCTGCTTGGCCCAGCTGAAGGTGCTGATGCTCATCGGGGAGCCGTGGTCGGTCCAGTTGACCATGTCGGCGGACGACCAGACCCGCCACTCCTTCATGGTGAACCAGGTCGAGCCGTCCTCGTCGTGTCCTGTGTAGAGGTAGACGCGTCCGTTGTGGACCAACGGCGCGGGGTCGGCGGTGTGGATGTGTTGCACGATCGGGTTGTCCGCTCTCGCCGGGGCGATCACGGTGAGGACCAGCACCACCACTGCGGCGGCGGTCGTCCAGAACCTTCGTTTCGTGGCCATCGTCGTCTCCCGAGGGCAGGGAGGCTGCGCGGCACGGGCCGCGAAGCCGTCCTCCGGTGGTGTGCTGCGGAACGTCAGCCGGCGGCGCAGGAGGGGTTGAGCCCGGTTCCGCTGCCGGTGCCCTGGAAACCGAACTCTGTGGACTGTCCGGCCGGCACGGCGCCGTTGTGGTCCACGTTGGTCCAGGTGACGGATCCGCTGGTGCCACTGCGGTTGGCGTTCCAGGAGGAGGTGACCGTCCCGTTCGACAGGGTCGTCGTGACCCGCCAGCCGCGCAGTGCGGTGGATCCGGCGGTGACCTTGACCGTGGCGACGAACCCGCCGTTCCACTGGTTCAGCGACACCGACGCCGTGCAGCCGCCGGGGACGGGGTCGGTGGTCGTGGTGGTCGTCGTGGGACCGGGACCTCCGGCGTTCAGCGCGTCGAGCACCGCGGTGTACGCGGGCTTCTTGGCGCCGGAACCGGTGAACAGCAAGGGGTTCTCGCCGGTGCGCCACGAGTCGGTGTCGCGGATTCCCCACACGGTGATGCCGGTGCAGGCGCGGATCGCCATGCACGCCCTCGTCACGGCCCCGTAGGCGTTCGCCTGGTTGCTCCCGGAGATGTCGAGCTCGGTGATCTGCACCTCGACGCCCAGGTTCGCGAAGCGCTGGAGGTTCGCCTGGTAGTCCGACGGCGCGTTGTTGGACAGGTGGGACTGGAAGCCCACGCAGTCGATCGGCACGCCGCGGGACTTGAAGTCGCGCACCATGTTGTAGATGCCGGTGGACTTCGCGTTGACGCTGTCGGTGTTGTAGTCGTTGTAGCAGAGCTTCGCGGCGGGATCGGCCGCACGGGCCGCGCGGAACGCCGCCTCGATCCAGTCGTTGCCGGTGCGCTGCAGGTTGGAGTCGCGCCGCCCACCGCTGCCGCCGTCGGCGAACGCCTCGTTGACGACGTCCCAGGCGTAGATCTTGCCCTTGTAGTGGGTGGCGACCTGGGTGACGTGGTTCATCATGGCCTGGCGCAGGTCTGAGCCCTCCAGGCGTTGCGCCCAGCCGGGTTCCTGCTGGTGCCACAACAGGGCGTGCCCGCGGACCCGCTTGCCGTTGCCCACGGCCTGGTTGAGGACGCGGTCACCGCCGGAGTAGTTGAACTGACCGCGGTTGGGCTCGGTCGCGTCCCACTTCATCTCGTTCTCGGCGGTCACCATGTCGAACTCGGTGTTGAGGATGTTCACGTACGTCTGGTCGTTCAGCCTGCCCGCCGCGACGGCGGTGCCGAAGTAGCGGCCGGACTGCGCGGCGGCTCCGCCGAGGGTGGTCGCCGCGCTGGCGGGAGCGGACACGACGAGCAGTGCGCCCAGGGCCGCCGCCGCGACTGTCGACACGATCGGGACGAGTGACACCGACCTCGATGTCAGTTTCATCTTCCACACTTTCACCGGACGTGCCCGGAATGCGGGCGTTGTGGGTGGGGCGATCCAGTTCGCACATTGCGGTGGGAGATCCGGTGCGGCGGTGCCGGACTCTCACGGTTCAGGAGTGTTGCAGCTGAGTGTTCACGCTCACAAGCAGGCGAACGAGACTAATTCGCAGAATTGAGCTGGATGGGGGACAGCGGTAAAGCTGAATAGTGAAAGTGCACGTCGAACGCTATCGAATGCTGCTGCGAGGATTCGAATAAATCGAGTAATTGCTAAAGTGAGCGCTAACACTTTTAGCTTCTGGAGGTGCGGCGCCGCACGGCAGCGCCGCACCTGCCGCACCTGTCGAACCGGTCAGCCGCGCAGGCTCCACTGCTGGTTCGTGCCGCCGTGGCACGTCCAGAGCACGATCGGTGTGCCGTTGGCCGTCCCGGTGCCGCTGGCGTCGAGGCACAGCCCCGACTGCGCGCCGGTGACGCTGCCGTCGGTGTTGACGGTCCACTGCTGGTTCAGGCCGCCGTGGCAGTCCCAGAGGATCGCCGCGGTGCCGTTGGCCGTGCCGCCGCCGGACGCGTCGAGGCACCTGCCACCGATCGTGAACTGCCTGGCGGACGTGTGGTTCCACCGCTGGTTCACGCCACCGCAGTCCCACAACCTCGCGGCGCTGTTGTTCGTCGTGGCGGCGACGTCGAGGCAGCGGCCCGACTGGGTGCCGACGACGGTGACGTTCTCGCGCCCGCCGCCCCCGTTGCCGCCCGGCCCCGCGTTGGCCATCACCGCCTGGGCGCCGGCCGGCCAGTTGCCACCGGAGACGACGACGTTGCCGTTCACGATGTTGCCGCGATCACCGTTGGAGATGTTGCTGCTGCCGTTGCTCGACCAGTTGCCGGTGAGCGTCCAGTTGCCCATGTTCTCGCCGCCGCCGTAGTTGGCGGTGGCCCAGGTTCCGGTGGCGGAGAAGACGTTGCCGGTCGCGCGGTAGTACTTCGAGCCCTCGTCGAAGTAGAGCCCGAAGAAACCGTTGGTGCGCAGGCAGTGGTTGCCGCTGATCTCCGCGTTCGGGTTCCAGCCCAGCGTGTAGATGCAACCGCCGTCGGTCATCTGCTGCATCACGTCGTGGACGTAGTTGTTCAGCAGCTTGTTGCCGGACGCCGTGGTCGGGGTGGAGTACCGGGGCTGGTAGTTGTAGAGACCCCGGCCGGCGTAGTGGTTGCTGCCGCCCGCGTCGTTGGAACCCCAGCCGTAGCCGAGCGAAATGCCGGAGTACGGCAGGTTGTAGACCTCGTTGTGCGCCACCGTCGCGTTGGTGACGTAGGTGTTGAGCACCGACACGATGCCCCGGTACTCGATCCCGAGGTCGTGCACTCGGTTGTAGCTGACCATGATGTCCCGGTTGACCATCCGCTGGTCGCTCGGATGGTGCGCGTCCGCGCGCACGCCGCCGACCACGACGCCGCCCGCCGAGTTCTGAGCGATCTCCGAGCGGGTGATCGTGATGCCGGACGCGCCCAGGCCGACGCCGCTCGCGTGTGCGTTGGCGTCGTTGCCGATGCCGATCGCGGTCTGCCCGAGGTTGACGAAGCGGGAGTCGGTGAAGGTGACGCGGCTGGCCGCGGAGATCTGGACGGCGGCGGGCATCTGCGACCAGTGGGGCCGGACCGCCTCGAACGACGGGCAGCCGCTGCGGCACGAGGTGAGCCGGTCGGCCGGCCAGTTCCAGTTGCCGGAGATGTAGGCGCCGGTCTGCTGGTCGGCGTACCCCTGGTTGCTGCTGGGACCGAGCCACGACGTGCCGGTGAAGGTGATGCCGCTGAACGAGATGTCGTGCGCGGGCGCGTCGTAGGTGCCACCGACGGCGACGAGCGACTGCAACGCCGGCAACTCTACGCTGACGTTGGTCATGTTCTGCCCGGAACGCGGGATGTAGTACAGGACACCGGTGCCGGGGTTCAGGTACCACTCGCCCGCCGCGTCCAGGAACTCGTAGGCGTTCGCCAGGTAGAGCGGGCCGGCGCGGAACGGGTTGTTGAGCGTGTCGTAGCCGAAGGTGTTGTTGTTCCACGCGGGTTGTTGCATCGTCAGGAAGTTGCCGCTGATGCTCTGCACTGGCGAGTACCTGTCGGTGAAGGAGTTGACGCTCTCCACCTCGACGCGGTTCTGGTTCGCCAGGGAGTTCAGGTAGCTCAACGCGCCGTTGGAGAAGCGCATACCGCTGTCGGTGAAGGTGAAGTCGGACCGGTTCACCTGCGTGCGCGCGCGGGTGGCGATCGCACCGTCGACGTAGAGCTGCCGGCTGTCGAGGCCGGTGCCGACGTTCGCCCGCCAGATGTTCTTGCCGGAGTCGGCGACCGTCCAGCCCGTGACGGCTCTCGCGCCGCTGATGACGGGACGAGCCGACGCGGCTGCCTGCCAGAGCACGCGGTAGCCGTTGGTGCCCGAGTCCGCCGCGGTGAGCCGGAACGGCTGGGAGAGCCGGTACACCCCGTCGGCGAGCTCCACGACGATGTCACCCGACATGGAGCCGGTGCGGGACCGCACGGCGGACTGCGCGGCCGGCAGCGAGCACGGATCCGTTGCGGTGCAGGCGGTGCCGGTGCCGGAGGGGGAAGCGTGCAGGGTCGTGGTGGCGGCCGAGGCCGGGGGAGTGGTGGTGACCGCGGCGGCCACCACTACCGCGACGGCGGCGAGAGCCGTTCGCCGCCGCGCTGCGGGGAACGAGGACGTGGACAAGGGACCTCCTGGGCTGGGATGCGGCGGCGGTCGGGGTGTATGTCCTGTGTGGACGCACGAAGCAGGCCACGTCCACGGTGGTGAGGTGTGAGCACGCGCGAGGCGGGCGTCGATCCGGCGGCGGAAGCTCGGAGCGCGCGTCGCGGAGTTCGTGACTGGTCCGTTCGGGTGGAGCGAACGTCGCCGGCGGGGGTGCGGAAACCGGCCAGCGAAACACCACGAACGTAACTCGTATGACGTGTGACGTCAATGGTGTTACGTATACTGTGGGCCGGGATCAGCACGCTGCGGCGCAACGGAGTCGAGCATGACAACGACAGGACGGCAGGCGGAGCAGGGTGTGGCCGCGGACCCGGCGTGGACGCGGAGGCCGGCCAGCCTCGCCGCGGCCGTCACCGCAGAACTGGTGCGGCGGATCGTCCGGCAGAGCTACCCCGCCGGCCTGACCCTGCCGCCCGAGCCCGTGCTCTGCGAGACCTTCTCGGTGAGCAGGACGGTGATCCGCGAGGCGGTGAAGGTCCTGCAGGAGAAGGGACTGGTCACCGTGCGCCAGGGCTCCGGCACGACCGTCAACCCGCCGGTGCAGTGGAACATGCTCGACGCGCAGGTGCTCGTCGCCGCGATCGCCGAGGACGAGAGCCTCGCGACCCTCGACGACCTGGTCGTGACCCGGCGGCTGCTGGAGTCCGACATGGCGCAGGTCGCCGCGCGCGCCGCGGACGACGGCACCGTCGAACGGTTGCGGGCACTGGTGGACCGGATGGACGAGCTCGTCGACGACGTCGCGAGCTACGAGGAGCACGACCGCCTCTTCCACGACGCGATCATGGTGGCCTCGGGGAACCGCATCGCCCGCGGCGTCGTGCGCTCGCTGCAGTCGCAGGCCCTCCACACGGCCGGCTACCGCGGTGAGAGCAGCCGCGAGCTGTGCCAGGCGTCGAACGCCGGGCACCGGCGCGTCTTCGACCGCATCGCCGCCCGCGACCCCGCCGGTGCCGCGGAGGCCATGTTCACCCACATCACCGACGCGTGGCTCGTGCGCCGCGGCGAGGTGGGAGATCCCGGCCGGCTGAACCGGTGACAGCGCTCGCCGGCCGCCCCTCCGCCCCGGGGCGTCCGGCGAGGACGAGTGCTCGCAGCAGATCGCGGTCCGTCGCACCCGCGGCCGGACCCGCGTGACGACAGGGAGGCGGACCCGCGGTGAGACGGACGCGCGTGACACTGGCCGACGTCGCGGCGGAGAGCGGGGTGTCGGTCACGACGGCGTCGCTCGTCCTGACCGGCCGCGCACGGGAGCTCCGCATCTCAGCGGACGCCGAACGGCGCGTGCGCTCGACCGCGCAACGCCTGGGCTACCGCCGCACCGCCCCGACGACCGGACCGCACGCCGGGCGGTCGCAGACGATCGGGCTCCTGTCCGACACCGCCGCGTCGTCGGAGTGGGCGGGGGACATGGTCAAGGGCGCGGTGGACGCCGCCTACCGGCACGGGTTCATGCTGTTCGTGGGGGAGTCGGGCGGGAACCCCGAGGTCGAGCGGACCCTGGTGGACGAGCTGCGGGAGCGGCGCGCGGACGGCGTGGTGTTCGCGTCGACGCACACCAGGACGGCGGTGGTCCCGGCCGGCCTGCACGACGGACCCGCCGTCCTGCTCAACGCCACCTCCGCCACGCCGTCGGCCGTTCCGTCGGTGCTGCCGGACGAGGTGCGGGCGGGCCGGACGGCCGCGCGCGTCCTGCTCGACGCGGGACACGACCGCGGCATCCACCTGATCGGCGCGGGGCCGATGCCGGGCGGCCTCCCGCCGCACGGCATCGCGGCGGCCGAACGCCTCCTCGGCCTGCGCCAGGTCTTCGCGGCGGCGGGAGCCGAGGTGGCGGGTGCGCGGTGGTGTCCTGAATGGACTCCGGAGCACGGCTTCGACGCCACCGCGGCGCTGCTGCGCACCCACCGGCCCAAGGTGCTGGTGTGCCTCAACGACCATCTGGCATTCGGGGCCTACCAGGCACTCGAGGAGGCGGGTCTCTCCGTCCCGGACGACGTGTCCGTGATCGGGTTCGAGGGCCATCCCGTCGCGTCGTGGTTGCGGCCGCGACTGACCACGGTCGCCCTGCCGCACCACGAACTCGGTGAGCGGGCGGTCGGAGTCCTGGTGGACCTCGTCCTCCGAGGCGGGCGCGGCGCCAGGGCACCGATGGTCCACCGCGTGCCCATGCCGGTCCACGAGGGCGGTTCCGTGGCGCCACCACGGGCCTGAGCCGCCTCAGCCCGTGTCGACCGCGTGCAGACGCCGCCCGGCGCGTTCCGGGCGGATGTGCGCCCCGCCGGCGAGCGGGTCGGGCAGCAGGTGACTCGCCAGGGCGACCGCCTCCTCGTCCACGCGCACACCCAGCCCGGGGATGTCGCTCAAGACGTAGGCGCCGTCCTCCACGCGCAGGTCCACGGAGACACCGACCGGTGGCTGGAGGTCCTGCAGTTCGCTCACCAGGTGGTTGGGGACCGACGTGGCGGCGTGCAGCAGACCGGCGGGCGTCGTGCCGATCGGGCTGACCGGCAGGTCGTGCGCGTGCGCGAGTGCGGCGACCCGCAGGAAGTGGGTGACGCCCCAGACCGCGGCCGTCTGCACGACGTCGACGGCTCCGGCCGCGATGAGCGCCCTGTGCTGTTCGAGCCCGGTGAGGTTCTCCCCGGTGGCGACGGAGGCCCGGACCCCGCGGCCGACCGCCGCGTGTCCCTCCGCGTCCCAGCGCCGGACCGGTTCCTCGATCCACGTCAGGTCCAGCGTGCGTTCGAGCTCGCTCACGTACCGGACCGCCTGCTTGCGCGTCCACGTCTCGTTCACGTCGAGCATCAGGCTCGGCCGCACTCCCCGGCGGGCCCTGCCGAGGACGTCGCGGACCAGGGCGAGCCGGTGGGCGTCGTGCTCGACGTCGAGGCCACCCTTGATCTTCGCCGCGCGCACGCCCAGTTCGGCGTAGGCCTCGTACACCGCGACGAACTCGGTGTCGTCCAACGCGATGTCGAGTCCCGAGGCGTAGGCGGGCACGCGGCGGTCGCGCCCGCCGAGCAGCCGCCACAGCGGTTCGCCCGCCGCCTGGGCCTTGATGTCCCAGAGCGCGGTGTCGATCGCGCCGATGGTGCCGAACACCGTTCCGGCGTGACCCGCCTTGAACGTGCGGCGCAGCATCCTGTCGTAGAGGGCGGTGACCGACCGCGGGTCCTCGCCCTCGATGGCGGCGAAGACGTTCTCGATCTCCACGCAGGGGCCGAGTCCGACGCCGCTGATGCCCGCGTCGGTGTCGACGACGACGATCGGCACCCGGACGACGCCGTCGCCGTACACGCCGTTGGCGTCGCCGACCGGCCGGCCCCAGTTCTGGACCGTCGTCAGGGTCCGGTATCCGATGATGCGCATGTCAGCCCTTCGTGGACCCGGCGGTGACCCCGTCGGCGATCTGGCGTTGCAGGAACAGGTAGACGACGAGGACCGGCACCGCCGCGATCAGCACTCCGGCCGCGAACACCGGGATGTCGTCGGAGTACTGGCCGCGCAACGAGGTGACGCCCACCATGAGCGTGCGGTGTTCCGCGGAGGGCATCAGCAGCAACGAGATCAGCACGTCGTTCCAGCAGAACAACGCGTCGAGCACACCGACGGACAGCAGCGCCGGGGCGCCGATCGGCAGCATGATCCGCCAGTAGACCCCGTACACCGAGTTCCCGTCGATGCGGGCGGCGTCGACGACGTCCGCGGGCACGGTCGAGTAGTAGCTCGTCAGCAGGAAGATCGTGAACGGCAGGAACTGGGCCACGTACGCGAGCACGAGCCCGGGGTAGGTGTCGGTCAGCCCGGCGCCGGCCATGATCCGCGCCAGCGGGACCATGATCACCTGGAAGGGGACGAACAACGCGGCCAGCACGCCGAGGAAGAGCACGGACGAACCGCGGAACCTCAGTCGTGCCAACGCGAACGCCGCCATCGACCCGACCAGGAGCAGCAGCGCGACCGAGCACGTCACGACGATCACGGAGTTCAGGAAGTAGCGCGACATCCCGACGCTGGTCCACGCCCGGACGAGGTTGTCCCAGTTCCACGAGGTAGCCGGGGCGAACCGGTCGAGGACGTACTCGCGGCGGGTCTTCAGCGCGACGTTGGTGGTGAACACCAGGGGGTAGACCGTGGCCAGCGCGAGCAGCCCCATCGGGATCGCGGCGACCCACCGCGCAGGCCTGGCGCCGGACATCAGTCCTCCCCGCCCGTGCGCCGCAGGACGCCGATCTGGGCCAGTCCCACCACGAGCATGATCAGGAACAGCGCGGTGGACGCGGCGGAGGCGAGCGCGGGCCGGTTCATCTGCCCCTGCTGAATCCAGACGTAGTACTCGGGCAGGTAGGTCGACCCCTCCGGACCGCCGCTCGTCATCACGTACACCAGGCCGAACATCGACGTCAGCATCCCGATCAGGGTGGTGACGAAGACGAACTGGATGGTGCGCGTCAGACCGGGGACGATGACGTGCCGGATGGTCTGGGGCAGTGTGGCACCGTCCACCTCGGCCGCGTCCAGCAACGACGGGTCGAGCGTGGCGAAGCCCGCCAGGAAGACGACGAGCGCCATGCCGAACGTCGCCCAGACGTGCACCCCGACGACCGCGAAGATCGCCACGTCCGGATCGCCGAGCCAGTCCACCGGCCCGACGCCCAGACCGCCGAGCACCGAGTTGAGCGGACCGTCGAAGGCCAGCAGCAGCGTGAAGATCGCGCCGACGATCACGGGGGAGAGCACGGCGGGGAAGAAGTAGACGCCGCGGTAGACCCGGTGTCCCGGCACCTTCAGGTGCAGGAACGTCGCGAGCAGCCCGGGGATCGCCACCGCGACCGGCAGCAACAGCACGAGCAGCCCGACGTTGCGCAGCGCGGTGAGGAAGAGCGGATCGTCCAGCAGCGTCAGGTAGTTGTCGAACCCGACGGCCGTGCCGTCGAGGTCACCGTCCCCGGTGAACGAGAAGTTGATCCCGAGCACGAGCGGCCACAGCCGCAGTCCCACGATGATCAGGACGGCCGGCGCCAGCAGGACCAGGGGCGCGAACCGCTCCGCGCGCGAACCGCGTGGCCCGCGCCGCGGTGACGGCCTCGCCAAGTCCTTTGTGGACGTGGACCGGGCGACCACGTGGTCAGCCCGTCTTGTCGGACGCGGCCAGCTGCCGGAGTGCGTCGTCCACCGTGGCCGAACCGCTGAGCAGCTGCTGCGAGAGGCGGCCCATGAGCTCGATCGTCCTGGACCCCAACGCGACGTGCAGGGCGGGTTTGCCGGTCTTGACCTCAGAGACGATGGTCCTGACGGCGGGGCCACCGGCGGAGGTGTCGATCGTGGTGTCGGCCGCGATCGCGCCACCGTCGAGGTAGAAGGCCTTGAGCGCGCCGGACGACGTCAGCGACCGCACGAGGTCGGCGGCCAGCTTCGGATCCCTCGTCCACTTCGCGACCGCGTACCCGATCCCGCCGTCGAACGGCAGGCTCGGCGACGCCCCGGGAGTGACCGCGGGTGCGGTCCGCACACCGACCTTCTCCGGGGTGAGGAACTCCGCGAAGTCCTTCCAGTGCCCCACGTCGGACATCAGCCCGATGACGTTGGCCGCCTTGCCGGAGCTGAAGGCCGCGAACGCGTCGTTGAACATCGCGGTGGAGTTGGCGCCGTCGGTGTTGAGCCCGGACTCGCCGGCCTGCCGCCACAGTTCGAAGATCTTCCTGACACCGGGAGACGACCAGTCGCGCTTCCCGTTGATCCAGTCGTCGTACTCCCGCGGTGTCAGCACCGCCGATCCCAGCGCCGACAACCAGAACTGGATGCCGATGCCCTCCTTGTTGCCCAGCGCGAAACACCGGGCGCCGGTCTTCTCGGTGATGGTGGCGCAGTTCCGGACGAACTCGTCCCACGTCGCCGCGGGCGTCCCGAGGCCGGCCCTCCGGTAGAGGTCCTCGTTGTAGTAGATCGGGTGTCCCTGCAACGTCACCGGCTCGGCGTACACCTTCCCCGACTTCGTGAACGCGTCCCACCCGGCCAGCCGCTGCCGGTCCTCGGCCACGTAGGAGTCCAACGGAGTGAGGGCGTCAGTGCGGTCGCGGATCTGACCGCCCCCGTTGAACAGGACGACGTCGGGCCCCTTGCCGGCCTGGATGGCCGCGCCGAGCAGGGTGTAGTACTGGTCGAACGGCTGCGCCACGAACTCGACGTCCACACCGGGGTGCTTCTTCGCGAAGTCGGCCCTGGCCTCCCGCACGTACCCGGCGGCCTTCGCGTCGCCCGACTTCCAGTCCCACACCACGAGCTTGTCGCCCGTCCCGCCGGAGCGAGTCCCCGGTCCGGCGGCGCTTCCGCACCCGGCCGTCAGGACCAGCCCCACCGCCAACACCGCGGACCACACCGTGCGCTGCTTCATCGCTGCTCACTTCCCGAGTGGTGGCTCGTGAACTGAACATAAGTCGTATGACGTATAACGTCAACGGCCGGTCAGGGGACCTTCGCCCGGCGGGACGGCGGTCAGTCGTCGTAGGGGTCGTCGGCAGGCGAGGCGCTGTCCCAGTCCGAAGCCAGCGCGGGGTCGATGATCGCGAACCGCGTGCCGAGCGGGTCGGCCAGCACCGCGACCTGGCCCAGCGGCGAGGGATAGGGCTGGAACCGGAGGCGGGCCCCCGCGGCGCGCGCCCGGTTGAGCGTCTCGGCGAAGTCGAGACCGGGTGGCACCGCGAAGTGCGCGATCCACCGCGGCGGCACGGTGGCCGGGGTGTCCAGCGCCATCCGGACGCGTCCGATCACGGTGTCCCCGCCCGTGGAGTACACGACGTGGTCGACGGACTTGCCGTCCCCGACCTGACGTTGCTGGTAGCCGAAGAGCGCGCCGTAGAACGGATCGGCCTGGCGCGGACCGCGGGTGACGAACTCCAGCCACACGAGCGCGCCGGGCACGCCCGCCGTGAACCCCCAGCCCTCGGCGGGCTGCGCGATGCCGACGGTGGAGCCACCGGGATCGTCGACCAGCACCTTGGTCACGAGCCCGGGAAGCACCTGCGGCCCGGTTTCCAGTACGGCACCGCCGAGACGTCGCACCTGTTCGCTGGTCGCGGCCAGGTCGGCGACGGCGAGATAGGGCGTCCAGTCCAGGGTCGCGCGCTCCAGCGGTCGCAGACCGGCCACCGGTTCGCCGTTGAGGAGAGCGACCGCGTAGTCCTCGCCCGCGTCGTCCTGGATCCACTGGTACTTCCAGCCGAAGACGTTCTCGTAGAACCGCGTGCTGCGCTCGGTGTGGTTCGTGGCGAGTTCCACCCAGCACGGATGTCCCGGTCGGATGATCATGTGAAGGCGTCTGCTCCCGTGGAACGTCGATGGCTACCGGCATGTGCCCGCAACGCCCCTCGTGGAAGCACTTGTGGGCACGACTCCACCGTACCTGTCCCCGGTGAAGTGCCGGTGGGTTCGCGACCGCCCGCGCCACGGATAGTCCTTTGTGGACTGTGTCGGACGGCCGTTCTTCACCGCATCGCGCCGCGAAGGGCCTCGACGGCTTTGGTCAGCGCAGCGCTCATCGTCGCCAGGTCGGCGTCCTTGCGCCAGGAGCTCAGCAGCGTCACGGCGTAGGTGCCACCGAGTTCGACGAACCCCGTGCTGTTGAGGACACGGCGGTCGCCCGAACTGCCCCAGCCCTGCTTGACCGCCCACGTCGCGCCCGGCAGGCCGCTGGGGATGCCGAAGTGCTGGTCGACTCCGTCCGCCGCGGCGCGGGGAGCCTCGGCCATCGCCGTCGTCAGGAGATCTCGGTCCTCGGCCTCGAGAGCGCCTGCGATGTGGCGGTAGACGAGGGAGATGTCCGAGGCCGACGTCGTCGTGCCGCCCCACTGGCCCGGGACCGCCGGCGGCCGGGTGTGGCGCAGGCCGAGCGCCTTGACCTGGCGGGTGACGATCTCGGACCCGCCACCGTTCTGCCACAACCGGTTCGCCACCCCGTCGTCGCTGCGCGTCAGCATCGCGGTGATGTCGTTCTCCACCTGCTCTGAGTTCGTGGACGTTCGCTGCAGCAGGTCCAGCGCGATCAGCAGCTTCACCACGGAGGCGGTGGGCTGAGCGAGATCACCCTTCCAGGACAGCACCGTCGCGCAGGTGTCCAGGTCGACGATCTCCATCGACAGCAGGGGATCGTGCCCGGCGCTCATCAGCGCCTGCCGCGCCCTCTGCACGGCGGGCACCTCACCCGCGGCCGGTGTGAACTCGGTGCAGCGGGTTCGCCACTCGTCCGAGCCGGTCCGGAGAACGACCACGAAGAGGACCGCGACCATCGCGATCACGAGACCCGTCGCAACGACCCATCGGGTCCGGCCCCGTTGGTGTGGCGGCATCCGGAAGACAGGCCTGGGGAGCAGTTTTCGGGTAGGCGAATCCGCATCACCGTGCATTGGCTGTGGTCCAATCCGAAGGAAGGCAGCAGAAAGCCGCACAACGGACCCGAAGGCGGGCCGTGTGAAAGAGAAGTGATCAGGCGGGGTTTCCCGCGGGGGCCGCTAGTCGCGAGGAGCCGACGACCGTGAGCGCGCGGCGCGCAGGTAGCCCATCACCAGCGACTCCAGGTCGGGTTCCGCGGCCGTCCAGCCCTGGGGCGCGGGCCGGGAGTCCTTCAACAGCAACGTGGCCTGGCGCTGGGTGCGGGTCGCGCTGACGAGCGTTCCCTCCACAGCGGACTCGTCGGTGGCCGGACCGACCAGGATGCGGTGCCGTGCCAGGACTTCCTCGATGTCGCCGTCGACCTGGACCCGGCCCTCGTCGATCAGGAGCATGTGGTCGCACACCTCGCGCAGGTCCGCGAGCAGGTGCGAGGACATCACCACCGTGGTGCCCCGGTCGGCGACCTCCGCCATGATGATCCGCAGGGTCTCGTCGCGGGCCAGGGGATCGAGGTCGGACAACGGTTCGTCCAGCAGGAGCAGCCGGGGCAGCCGGCCGAGCGCCAGCGCGATGGCCACCTGCGTGCGGGTGCCCGCGGACAGCGTGCGGATCTTCGCCCCGTGGTCGACGCCGGTCTGCAGCCCGAGCACCTCCTGGACCCGCTCGGCGGACCAGCGGTCGTTCATCGCGGCCGCGATGCGCACCATCTCGCGCACGGTGAGGTCGCCGTAGAGCGGCCGGTCCTGGGCCAGGAACGAGACGTCCGGGTGGGTGCCGCCGCGCACCGGCGTGCCGAAGACCTGCAGCTCGCCGGCGCTCGGGCGGACGAGGCCCGCGGCCATGCGCAGGAGGGTGCTCTTGCCCGCGCCGTTCGGCCCGACCAGGGCGACGACCTTGCCCTCGGGAAGGGCGAAGGTGCAGTCGCGGACCGCCCAGTGGCTGCGGTACCGCTTGCCGGCGGCGGTGGCGCTCAACGCGATCATGATCGTTCCTCGACGGGGTAGTGCTCTTCGCGGACCGCGGAGTACAGGGCGTCGACGTCCTCGACGACCAGACCGCCCTCCCGCGCGAGACTCATCCAGCGAGCCAGTTCCTTGCGCAACGGCGCGTCGTCGCCCGTCGTCGCCTCGGAGGCCAGCGACTTGGTCACGAAGGTGCCCAGACCGCGGCGGCCCTCCACGAGTCCTTCGCGTTCGAGCTCGCGGTAGGCCTTGAGCACGGTGTTGGGGTTGACGGCGGTGGCGTCCACCACCTCCCGCGCTGAGGGCAGCCGGTCGCCGGGGGCCAGCAGCCCCAACCGCATGGCCTGCTCGACCTGGTGGACGATCTGCAGGTAGGTGGAGACCCCGGAGTGCCGGTCGATCCGGAACTCGATCACGTCGGCCAGCATAGGTGCTCTCCCGCTCCAGAGCGTCCACCACGCTCAAGCCTGCCTGCGCAGGGCCCAGAGCGTGCCTGCCAGCAGCAGCACCGCGAACCCTCCGAAGATCGCCGCGTCGTACAGGTGCGCGAGCCAGGCACTGCTCTCCGGCAGGACGACCGAGTACGCCTTCGCCATACCGCCCTCCCGCATGCACGCGAGGAACTCCTCCTGCCCCCGCGACGATTCCGGCAGCGCCTTCAGGCACGCATCGGTCACGGGCCAGTACTTGTCGCGGGGTACCTCCTGTCCCGCGGCGTCGAGCCAGCCAGAGCCGACCCGCAGACCGTCGCCGGCCGGGCCCGAGCCGTCCACCCGCCGTTCGCTCGGCACGAAGCGGTTCACCTGCCCGGCCAGGACGAACCGCACGGCGACGAACACGCCGAACGCCGCTGTCATCCCCACCAGGGTGCGCCGCGACACCACGCCGAGGAAGGCGCCGAGCGAGAAGGCGAAGAGCGTGTACGCGATCGGTGAGACGTGGTCGATGCCGAAGTTGATCGGGTTCCACGAGCCGTTGACCCGCGGGCCGAGCGTGCCGGCGGCGGTCAGCCACCACCAGACCAGGTACTGCAGCACCACCACGACGATCAGCGCGGGCACCAGCGCGACGACCAGCTTGCTGAGCATCCACCGGGTGCGGCTCACCGACTGGGTGAAGGCCAGCACGTGGGTGCCGTTCTCCAGTTCCTGGGCGAACAGCGGAGCCCCGATGAACACGCCGACCAGGATCGGCACCGCGATGATCAGCATGCGCGCGACCTGGAGGAGGTTGCTCCAGTCACCCAGGAACGCGTTCTGCGCCTCCGACGTGCACGCGCTGCCCCCTTGCGCCACGCACTGGGTGAGCTGCGCCGAGGTGATCGCGTCGACCATGGTCGTGCGCAGCAGGGTGATGACACCCGCGCCGACGACCAGCACCCCGAGGAGGGTGAGCAGCTGTGTGCGCTGCAACCGGAACGATGCCCAGATCATGCCGCTGTCTCCTGTGCCGCCGCCGCACGCATGTGGTGCAGAACCAGTTCGCCGAGAGGGGTTCCGTTCGCGCTGAGCCGGTTGACGTCCCCGGCCAGCAGGATCTGTCCTCTGTGGAGCAGCACGAGGTGGTCGCACACACCTTCGAGCTCCGCCAGCACGTGGGAGGACAGCACCACGGTAATGCCCTGGGACTTCGCCTCGGTCATCAACGCGCCCAGCACCGCCTCTCGCGCGAGCGGGTCCAGGTCGGCGAGCGGCTCGTCGAGCAGCAACAGCCGCGGCCGCTTTCCCAGAGCCAGCGCCAGGGCTACGCGGGTGCGCTGCCCACCGGACAGGGTGCCGATCTTCGCGGTGATCGGCACGTTGGCCTGCTCGATCAGGTGCGAGGCGTAGTGCTGGTCCCAGGTGGGGTTCGTGCGCGCGCCGAACGTCATCGTCTCGGCAACGGTGAGCTGTGGGTACAACGGCTTCTGCTGCGCCAGGTACGACACCGCGGGATGCAGCCCCTTGCCGTTCGGCTGGTCGCCGAAGACGGCGATCGAGCCGGTCGTCGGGCGCAGCATGCCCGTGATGAGCCCCATCAGCGTGCTCTTGCCGGCACCGTTCGGGCCGACGAGGGCCACGACTCGGTCGCCGGGGATCACCAGGGACGTCGGTCCCAGCGCCCAGCCCCTGCGGTACCTCTTGCCCACGCCCTCGGCGAGGACCGGAAGCACGGGGTCGGCATGCCTTCGCATGGTCACGGCCACCTCCTCTCGTGATCGACGAGCCGAACGTAGCATGGTTCACTATTTAAATAGTGAACCGGGTGACCGTTGCCTCCCCGAGGCAACCCGAGAGCTGCCGTGACGTCCTTCAAGCGACTCGGCGCCTTCGGTCGGGCGGCGAGCCGGGACGGTGCGGCTTCCTGTGTGGACGCCGCTGAACCGTTGTGCCCCAAGGGTTCCTGCATGGCCGTGGCGAAGGCCATTGCCGCTGCTGGGCTGAGCTGCCGCCGGGCGCCCTGCTCGTCGCGTGCCCCCGTGACCCTGGTCGTGGGTGACAGCAATCGAACAGCAGTCGAATAGGGTTCGTCACCCCGTGCATGCTTGCGATCTCGGAGAGTGATGGATACCCTGAATCTGGGAGCGCTCCCAGATCGATCGTTGAAGCTCGATCATCGGAGAACGGAGGCTCAACCATGCGTTCACGCGGCACCTCCCCGGGGTCCGCCACCAGACGTCGGGGCGTCATCGCCGTGATCGTCTCCCTGCTGGCCTGCACCTTCCTCTGGGCCCCTCCGGCCTCGGCGCACGGCACCATCATCAGTCCCGCGACCCGCGCCTACCAGTGCTGGAAGACGTGGGGCAGCCAGCACACGAATCCCGCCATGCAGCAACAGGACCCCATGTGCTGGCAGGCCTTCCAGGCAAACGCCGACACCATGTGGAACTGGATGAGCGCGCTGCGGGACGGGCTGCGCGGGAACTTCCAGGGTGCCACCCCGGACGGGCAGCTCTGCAGCAACGCCCTCTCGCGCAACAACTCCCTGAACACCCCTGGCCGGTGGAAGACCACCAACGTCGGCAGCAGCTTCTCGATGCAGCTGCACGACCAGGCCAGTCACGGCGCGGACTACTTCCGGGTCTACGTCAGCAAGAACGGGTACGACCCCACCACTCAGAGACTCGGGTGGGGCAACCTGGACTTCATCACGCAGACCGGCAGGTTCGCCCCTGCCCAGAACATCACGTTCAACGTCCAGACCTCTGGCGCCTACCGCGGACACCACATCGTGTTCACGATCTGGCAGGCGTCGCACCTGGACCAGGCCTACATGTGGTGCAGTGACGTGAACTTCGGTTAGCAACCCCTTCCAGCCAACCGGATTTCGCAGCGTGCCCGGCGCGGGTGACCCCGGCGCCGGGCACGCGCTCAAGCAGTGGTGCCGCGGCGTCCTGGCACCGACACCAGCCCCCGTCCGGTGGTCAGCGGCAGGTCGAGTGCGGTGAGCAGGCCTGGCGGGGCGGCCACGACCGCGGGAACGGCGTTGACCAGTCGCATGGCCGTGGACGCCACCCCCGCGGTGTTGTGGTCACCGTCGCCGCCGATCAGGCGCAGGTCCAGCACGTAGTTGGGCTCACCGGTGATCTCCACGCGGTAGCAGCCGGTGCCGGCCGGCTGCGGCCAGTCCGGCGCGAGGTCCGGCCGCAACCTGGTGACGTGTTCGAGGACGAGCACCGGTCGTTCCGCGACCATGCCGCTGACGCTGAACCGCAGCGCCGCCATGGTGCCCTCGGCGATCGTGCGGCCCGCGACCGGGAACGGTTCCGGCGCGGGGAAGCGCTCGTGGTGTTCGACGACCGAGTCCAGCGTGACGTCCAGGGCGGCGGCGAGCTGGCGGACGACGCTGCCCCAGGCGAGCGAGAGGATGCCGGGGTGCAGCAGCAGGGGAGTGTGGTCGGGCGGGCTGCCGAAGCCCATGATCTCGAACAGCACCAACGGGTTGTCGTAGGTGGAGTAGTCCAGGATCTCCGAGCAGCGGATGAGATCGATGCGCTGACAGGTGCCGGACAGCAGCAGCGGTAGCCAGTCGTTGGCCCAGCCGGGGTCGATTCCGTTGACCCACAAAGAACTTCCGCCGTCGGCCGCGGCCAGGCGAACGGGCTCGATCAGCTCGGGTGGCACGGTGCCGTCCGGATAGGACAGGAACACCGGGCCGCTGGCCACCACGTTGATGCCCGCCCGCAACAGCTGGCAGATGTCGTCGATCGCCTCGTTCAGCCGGTTGTCGGCCATCGCCGTGTAGACCACGCAGTCGGGGGCGGCCGCGATCAGCCCGGCGGCGTCCGTGGTCGCCCGGATCCCGAGCGTCCGGTCCGTTCCGGCCAGTTCCCCCGCGTCGAGGCCGTCCTTGGCGGGGTTGGACACCCACACGCCTGCCAGGTCGAGGCCGGGGTGGTCGATGATGCCCCGCAACGCCCACTTGCCGACGTTGCCGGTGCTCCACTGCACTACGCGGTACGTCACGTGTGCCTCCTCGGGCAGGTTCCTCAGAGATCCGGAAGGGCGAAGTCGAGGTTGGGCGCGCCGATCCCGCCGTCGACCCGCACCACCGATCCCGTGGTGTAGCCGGATGCCGGTGACGCCAGGAAGAGCACCGCGGCCGCGACCTCGTCGGGGTGTCCCAGCCGGCGCAGCGGCGTCGCCTGTTCCATCGAGGTCCTGATCTTCTCGTCGCGGGCGACCACGTCCAGCGCCGAGGTGTGCACCGAGCCGACGTCGATCGAGTTGACCCTGATCCGCGGCGCGAGGTCGATGGCGGCCAGGTGCGTGTAGTGCGTCAGGGCCGCCTTCGCCGTGCCGTACGCCAGGAACCCGCGACCGGCGAGCCGTCCCATCACGGAGGAGATGTTGACCACCGACCCGCCACCGCTCTCCAGCATGAGCGGTACCGCCGCGCTGGTCAGCGCGTGCGCGGTGGTGACGTTGAAGTGGAAGGCGTCCTCGAGGAAGTCCGGTGTCGTCGTCAGGTACGTGTTCGGCAGCGTGCCGCCCACGTTGTTGACCACGACGTCCAGCCGCCCGAGCCGCTCGACGGCGATGTGCGCCAACGCCGCCACAGCGTCCACATCGGACAGGTCCGCCGGTACGACGACGGCCCGCCGCCCCAGTGCCTCGATCCTGCCCGCGACCTCGGCCAGTTGCTCCGCGGTGCGCGCACTGATCACCACGTCCGCGCCGGCCTCCGCCAGCGCTGTCGCCGATGCCGCTCCGATGCCGCGACCGGCGCCGGTCACCACCGCCACCGCACCGGGCAGTCCGAACATGTCCGTCACCACTCGGCCACTGTTAAGCGCATGTGCTTAAAAGTCAAGATGTGACGCTTCTTCGTGTGTTAACGTAATGCCGTGGCCAGCGCGGATGTCAGGGATCGGATCATCGTCGCCGCCGAGCGGCTGATCGCCGAGCACGGGCCGGACGTGCCGTTGCGCGACATCGCGACGGCCGCGGGCCAGCGCAACAACTCCGCGGTGCAGTACCACTTCGGCAGCAGAGATGGCCTGATCGACGCCGTCGCCGAGTACCGCATCGCCGACCTGGAACAGCACCGCCTGGAGTTGCTCGCCGACAGCGAGTCGACCGGCGACCCCGACGACATCCGCGCCCTGGTCTCGGCCCTGGTCGTGCCGATGCTGACCGTCCCTTATGAACACGGGGCCACTCACTACGCCCGCTTCCTCGAACAGGTCCGCACGCACCCCGCGCTGGCCGCGGACACCAATCTGGAGCGAGCGGGACGGGCCGCGATCCGGCTGATCATCATCCGCCTCGACCGCGCGCTGCAGGACCTGTCGCCCGCGCTCCGACGCCGGCGGCTGCGGGTCCTGCCCACCGTGCTGTTCGCCCTGCTCGCCGATCGTGAGCGAGCGGTGTGCGCGGGCGACCTGCCGCCGGGTGACCCGGACTCGGCGGCGGAACTGGTCGACCTGATCATCGGCATGCTCACCGCCCCGGTGTCCGCATGACGGTCGCCTGTTCGGGCTCGTCGTTGAAGACGACGGTCGTGACCGTTCCGGTTTCCCAGTCGCGTCGCAGGATGCCGTAGCCGACCGCGTCGAAGATCGTGCCGTCCGTGGACGGCCACGCTTGCCGGTGGTGCGCTTCTTTGACGTAGCCGCATCGCCGGAACAGTCGCCGCATCGCCTGGTTGTCGTGGCGGGTGGAGCCTTCGATCCGGTGGATCGAGGGCAGTTCGGTGAACAGGTGAGCGGTGAGCCACCGCACCGTGGCGCTGCCGACTCCGGCGCCGCGAAACCGCTCGTCCACGCGCAGGTCGAACATCGGTGTGTCGTCGTCGAGGTCGAACAGACGGGTCATGCCCGCGAGCACGCCGTCGTGGACGACGAAGAAGGTGCGGGCCGCCGGGTTGTCGTAGTAGCCGGTGGCGATCCGCGCGAGCACGTCCGCCCGGTCGACCCGTGGTCCGGCGTGGAAGGGCCACGCGCGTTGCCGGCCAGGAGGTCGGCCAGGTCGTCGGCCCGCGCCGTCGTGAACCGCCGGAACTCGATGTTCCCCACCTGGGCGACGGTACCGGGGCCACCGACCGGTTCACGGCGTCGTTCGAGGTGCCGGGAGTCCGTCCTTGACCATCGATGGCGTGCGCGGCACTGTGCAGTTCGGAGTGCTTGTCCCGAGGAGCGGTGACCGTGGGGGTGGGTGTGGCACGGCCGAATGCGCTGGTGGTCCGCGGTGGGTGGGAAGGCCACGAGCCGGTGAGGGCCACCGAGTTGTTCATCCCGTTCCTGGAGGACAGCGGCTACGCCGTGCGGGTCGAGGAGTCGACCGAGGTGTACGCCGACGCGGCCGAGATGGCGCGCACCGACCTGATCGTGCAGTGCGTGACGATGTCGGAGATCACCGCCGGGCAACTGACCGGGCTGCGCGCGGCGGTCGAGGGCGGCACCGGTTTCACCGGTTGGCACGGTGGCATCGCGGACTCGTTCCGCGCGTCGTCGGACTACCTGCACCTGGTGGGCGGCCAGTTCGTCACGCACCCCGGCAAGGAGCCGTGCGAGCGCCAGGGCGGGCAGGAGGACAACTACCTGCCACACGCGGTGAACATCACCGCGCTCGGCCGGGAGCATCCGATCACCGCGGGCATCGAGGACTTCGACCTGGTCACCGAGCAGTACTGGGTGCTGCACGACGACCTGGTCGACGTGCTGGCCACCACGACCCACCCGGCCCGGCCGTGGCAACCGTGGCACCGGCCGGTCACCTGTCCGGCGATCTGGACCCGCCGGTGGGGAGCCGGGAGGATCGTGGTGACGACGCCGGGGCACAGCCTGGACGTGCTGGCGCATCCCAGTGTCCGAGCCATCGTCACGAGGGGGATGTCGTGGGCGACCCGCACCGCGTCGGCATCGTAGGTCTCGGGGTCATCTCCGGCGCGTACCTGGACACGCTCCGCGACAACCCCGCGGTGCGCGTCACCGCGGTCGCCGACCTCGACGCCACCCGTGCGGCGGCGGTCGCAGCCGGGCTCCCGGGCACCGAGGCGGTCAGCGTCGAGAGACTGCTCGGCAGGCCGGACGTCGACACGGTGCTCAACCTGACCGTTCCCGCGGCCCACGCCGAGATCACGCTCCGCGCGATCGACTCCGGCAAGAACGTCTACGGCGAGAAGCCGCTCGCCGTCGCGTTCCCGGACGGCCGTGCGATCGTCGACCGGGCCGCCGTTGCCGGCGTACGGATCGGGTGCGCACCGGACACCGTTCTCGGCACCGGCACGCAGACCGCGCGGGCGGCGATCGACGGCGGGCTCATCGGACGCCCGATCTCCGCGTCGGCCGTGATGGTCACGCCAGGGCACGAACGCTGGCACCCCAACCCCGACTTCTACTACACCGCGGGTGGCGGTCCGTTGTTCGACATGGGGCCGTACTACATCACCGCGCTGATCCACCTGCTCGGCCCGGTGCGCACGGTGCTCGGCGCGGCCAGTCGCCTGCGCGCCGAGCGCGTCATCGGTTCCGGTGCGCGGACGGGCCAGCGAATCCCGGTCGAGGTCGACACCCACGTTTCCGGCGTGCTCGAACACATCAACGGCGCGCTCTCGACCATCACGACCAGTTTCGACGGGGTGGCCACCACCGCCGCACCGATCGAGGTGCACGGCGAGACCGGCACGCTCGCGGTTCCGGACCCGAACCACTTCGACGGCGAGACCCGCCTCTTCCCGCTCGGCGGCACCGGATGGCGAACTCTCCCGCCCAGTGCGGGCTACGTGGGCGCGGGAAGGGGAATCGGCCTTCTCGACCTCATCACGGCCGGCGAGCCGCGCGCCAGTGGTGAGCTCGCGCTGCACGTGCTCGAGACCATGACCGCCGTGCTCCGGGCAGCGGACGAGGGCCGGCGGATCGAGCTGACGACCACGGTGGAGCGGCCGGTGCCGGTGCCCCTGACCAGGTACAACTAGCGGCGGATGAGACCGAGGTCCGCCGCGGTGGCCACCGCCGCGGTGCGCGAGTCGACGCCGAGCTTGGTGTAGCAGCGGGCCAGGTGCGACTTCACGGTGCCCTCGGTGAGGTGCAGGCGCGTGGCAATGGCCCGATTGGACAGACCGTCGGCCACCAGGACGAGGACCTCGGTCTCCCGCCGGGTCAGTGCGCGGTCCGGCGCGCGCATCCGGGTCAGCAGCCGGTCGGCGACGGTGGGCGCCAGCGTGGTGCGGCCGGTCGCCGCGGTGCGCACAGCGGCCGCGAGGTCCTCGGGCAGTGCGTCCTTGAGGAGGTACCCGGTGGCGCCGGCCTCGATGGCGGGCAACGTGTCCGCGTCCGTGTCGTAGGTCGTCACGATCAGCACGCGGGGCGCGCCGGGGCGTGCCGTGATCGCCGCCGTCGCCTCGGCCCCACTCATCCCGGCACCGAACCGCAGGTCCATCAGGACGACGTCGACGTCGCCCTGGGCCGCCCGTGCCACCGCTTCCTCCGCGGTGGCGGCCTCGGCGACCACGACGAGACCGGGTTCGGTCTCCAGCACGGCCCGCAGCCCCGCGCGCACCACGGGGTGGTCGTCGGCCAGCAGGAGTCGGATGGTGGTCATCGACGGACCTCGGTGGACCGGGGGAGGGGGACACGAGCGGCCAGGGCGGTGCCTCCACCGGGCGTCGACTCGACGGTGAGGGAACCGCCCAGCGCAGTGGCACGGGTGCGCATGGCGGCCAGTCCGAACCCGCCCTCGCCGGGATCGGGAGCCGGCAGCGCACCGGGGTCGAAGCCGACGCCGTCATCGACGACGGCGAGCGCGATCTCGTCGGCGAGGTAGCTCAGGGTGATCTCCGCGGTGGCGGCCTCCGCGTGCCGGACGGTGTTGCCGAGCGCGGCCTGGGCGATGCGCAGCAGGGCGACCTCGGGGGCGGTCGGCAGCGAGACCGGCTCACCGGCGAGGTGGAAGCGCGCGGTGATCCGGTGACGGGTACTGGTGGTGGCGCACAGGCGTTCCAGGGCACCCGCCAGCGTGGTGTCGTCCAGGGCGGGCGGGGTGTGGGCGGCGACGAAGCGGCGGGCCTCGGCGAGGTTGTCCGCCGCGGCCTGGCGGGCCTGGTCCAGGTGCCGGGCGGCCTTGCCTGGGTTGCCGGGAAGGGACCGTCCGGCGGCGTGCAGCAGCAGTTGGATGCTGGACAGGCCCTGGGCGAGGGTGTCGTGGATCTCGTGGGCCAGGCGCTCCCGTTCGGCCAGGACGCCCGCGGTGTGCTGGGCCGCGGCCAGGTCGGCGCGGGTCGCGGTGAGCTCGTCGATCAACCGCCTGCGTTGCTCGCTCTCCCGGTACAGCGCCTGGTAGCCCCGGACGACGGCCACCGCCACGGCGGCGCCGAGCGCGGGTCCGATCGCGGCGGCCGGGCTGAAGCCTCCCTGGTGCGCGGCGAAGGCGGTGATCGCGGCCAGCGCCGTCGAGGTCACCGCGACGAGCCCCGTCCGGCGCGGCAGCAGGTGCAGCTGGAGGAAGTACAGGGGGAAGGCGAGCCACACCCCGTCGGCGGTCAGGACCACCAGCACCAGCCACAGGACACCGACGGCGCCCAGCCACCCAGCGGCGGCCCGGCGCGACGTGCGGACGCCGGGGAGCAGCGGTCCGGCCGCGTACACCGCCGCGCACAGCACCGCCACCACGACCACCGCCGCGGCCTGGGGTCGCGTTCCGACCAGCGCCCGCGTCGCCGCGAGGACGAGCAGGGCGACGAACAGCAGGTGCAGGCACCAGGTCAGCACGCGGTTGACCGGTGTCGGAGCAGGAGCGGTGTCGTTCACAGTGCGTCCCAGGCTAGCCAGCACCGGCGCCGTTCGCCTCTGTCGAAAGGTGGAGGCCGGGTGCCGTCTTCCGGCTCGGGAAGTGCCATCGCCGGCCAGATGCCGTGACACCCCGCCGAGCGCGACCGTGGAGAAGCACCTGACGCACTCGTGGGAGAGGACTGATCGACGCCGTGTTCGTCGCCTGGAGAGACCTGTTGCACGCCAAGGGGCGCTTCGCGCTGATGGGGTCGGTGATCGTGCTGATCACCCTGCTGGTCGGCCTGCTGTCCGGACTGACCGCCGGGCTGGGCCGGCAGAACGTCTCGGCGGTCACCGGGCTGCCCGCCGACCGGATCGTCTTCGCCGAGCCCGGCGGAGACCGGAAGCCGGCCTTCGCCGACTCCGCCGTCACCGAGACGCAGTGGCGGCAGTGGGCCGCCGCCCCCGGCGTCAGCAGCGCCGAACCGCTCGGCATCACCACCACCAAGGCGTCCGCGGCCGACCGGAACGCCGGGGTCTCGATCTTCGGCGTCCGGGCGGGATCCGCCCTGGCCCCGGACGGCGACCGGCTCACCGACCACGCCGTCGTGATGTCCGCCCGGGCCGCCGCCGATCTCGGCGTCGACGCGGGCGACGACATCGTCCTGGCCGGACGGACGCTGACCGTGGCCGCCGTGACCGGTGACGCCTCCTTCAGCCACACCCCGGTCGTCTGGACGACCCTCGACGTGTGGCGCGCGGCCGCACCGCCGACCACGGGCGACCGTCCACTGGCCACCGTCATCGCCCTGGCCACCACCTCCGACGACGCCGTCGCGACCACCGACCGGGCCGCCGGCACGAGGACGGTCACGGTGGACGACTCCCTGGCGGCGATCGGCTCCTACACCTCCGAGAACGGCTCCCTGCAGCTGATGCGCGGTTTCCTGTTCGCGATCTCCGCCCTGGTCATCGGCGCGTTCTTCACCGTCTGGACCATCCAGCGCAGCGCCGACGTCGCCGTCCTCAAAGCCTTGGGCGCCAGCACGTCCTGGCTGCTGAGGGACGCACTGGGCCAGGCGGTCGTCCTGCTCGCCGGTGGCACCCTGGCCGGCGCCGGTCTCGCCGCGGCCCTCGGCGCCGCGCTGGCCGGGTCCGCGATCCCGTTCGTCCTCACGCCCGCCACCGTCGTGGTTCCGGCAGCCGTGACGATCCTGCTCGGCGCCGCGGGAGCCGCGCTCGCCATCCGCCGCATCACCTCCGTCGACCCGCTGATCGCCCTGGGGAGCACCCGATGAGCCTCGTCCTGACCGGCATCACCCTCACCTACCCGGACGGCGACTCCCGCCTGACCGCACTGGACCAGGTGACGCTGGAGGTCCCCGGGGGCAGCCTGACGACCGTGGTGGGTCCTTCCGGTTCCGGCAAGTCCAGCCTGCTCGCCGTCGCCGCCACCCTCGTCACCCCCGACGCGGGTGCCGTCGTCGTCGACGGCACCCCGACCACCGGCATGACCCGCGGCGAACTCGCCGACCTACGCCGCCGCAAGATCGGAATCGTCTTCCAGCAGCCCAACCTGCTCCCGGCCCTCACCGCCGTCGAACAGCTCCAGGTCATGGCCGGTATCGACGGCCGCTCCCCGGCGGCGGCACGCGGACGCGCGATGGACCTGCTCGACGCCGTCGGCCTGGCACCACAGGCGAACCGCCGTCCGCACCAGCTCTCCGGGGGCCAGCGCCAGCGGGTGAACATCGCCCGAGCCCTGATGAACGCCCCCGCCGTCCTGCTGGTCGACGAACCCACGAGCGCCCTGGACCACGAACGCGGGGCCGCCGTCGTCGAGCTCATCACCCGGCTCACCCACCAGCGGGCCACGGCGACCGTGCTGGTCACGCACGACCGCGCACAACTCGCCGCGGCCGACCAGATCGCCGAGGTCCACGATGGACGGTTGAGCGTGCTCAACCGCACCGGCTGAGCGCTCAGTTCACCTGATACGCCCTGATGACCGTCTGGGTCACCGTGTTGCCGGCCTCGTCCGCAGCGCTCGCACGCAGCGACACGAACCCGGACGCCGGGTTCCGGATGACCGCGGACCAGGTGTCGTTCACCCGCAGCACCGGCACCCGCTGCCAGGTCTGCCCGTCGTCGCAGGACACCTCGACCTGCTTCGGCGCGGCCTTGCCGCCCGGTGCGCCCGGCTGCCGGTCGACGCGCAACGGCACCGAGAACACCGCGTTGCGGGGCGCGCGGTTCGTCAGGTCGAGTTCGGGGTCGAAACCGATCGACAGCAACGGAAGTGGGGTCGCGGCGGTCGTGTGCTCGGATCGGAAGCCCCATTCGGCGCTGACCTTGGTGGACAGCGGCCATCCCGGGGTGTTCCGGCTCGCCTCGGTGGTGAGCCGGTAGCGCGCCGCGCCCGCGGGCACCGTGAACTGCCCCGTGCCGGGTCGGCCGCTGCGGGCGATCTCCTTGCCGTCCATGTGGAGCACGGTGTCGCCGGTGTCACCGGAACCGGGGAACCCGGAGTGGCCGGCCGAGTCCGAGAACAGCGGCAGGCGGGCGTTGATCTTCTCGCCCGCGCGGTACGCCAGGTGCGGTTCGGGCGAGAAGAAGCCCGGCGACCCGGTGACACCGGGCCCGATCACGGCCTTGCCCCAGTGCACAGTGGCCTTGTCGCCGGCCTTGAAGGTTCGCTTGGCGGCCTGGTAGTTCTGCGAGGAACCGCCTGTCGACACGCTCACGGAGTTCGTCCAGGTGGCGGGGGAGTAGTACTCGGTCCGCTCCTGGGGAAGAGGGGTCAGCGTCGATTCGAGCGCGCCCTCCAGTTCGTACTTCCCGTCGGTGGCGAACATCGCCGCGTAGCCCTCACCGTCCGCCGGCGCTCGGTAGGTCGTCTTCACGGTGGCCAGGTCGCTGTTGCGCGGCCGGTAGGTCACGTTCGCCGGAACATCTCCGTAGCTGGGGAACACGAGTTCGTACCGGTACGGGCTCGCGGGCAGGCCGGTCAACGTCACGGACGCGTTCGGCAACTTCGCGAGCCGAGCGCCATCGGGGCTGAACGTGGCTGTCAAGGGGAGTGGCGGCGCCTCCATCACGCGCACGGGGCTGCCGGAGAAGTGGAACAGCACGGAGTTCGCGCCGGCCTCGGCGATCGCACGGACTCGCGGGCTGAACTCGAGGCCTTCACCACCGCTCAGGGTGAACACCGCGAGTTTGCCCTTGAGGTCGGCTGCTGCGATCTCGCCGGGGGTGGCGTGCCCGACGTCCACAACGGACAGCGCGCGGGTGCCGGTCGTCCGCGGTGAGCCGAATACCCACTCCACCGGGATCTCGAACGACTCGGGACTGTCGACCTTCAGCCGGACCTGTGGCCGTTCGAGCTTCATCCGGTCGAAGTACCGGAACTCCTTGGTGTGCTTGGTGGTGGGCGCGGTGTAGTCGTTGTAGTCCGACATGCTGTAGTAGCCCACGCCACGTGCTCCGGTGTCGACGACCATCCCGTTCGTCCAGGAGATCGGGCGGGCCTCCTTCTCGTCGGCCTGCACGGTGACCTTCTTGCCGTTTCTGGCGTCCAGCGTGACCGTGGTGTCCTTGCGCAGGTCGACCTCCGGGTCGGCCACCCTGGTGCTCGCCGGCAGGGGCTGACCGGGCACCGCGGTCTGGATCGTGCCCAGCACGGCGTAGCGTCCCGCAGGCAGCCGCACGGTGCTGTTGTTCCCCAACAGGTCGAAATCGTCCTGGCCGGTGCCCAGCGGGACCCACATCGCGTTCGCCAGCAGACCGTCGGCCGGCGCGGCGCCGTTCTGGTCGATGAGCTTCACCGTCAGGTCGTAGCTCTCCGGTTCCTTGTACGCGCCGACCGGCGTCTGGATCACCGTGTCACCGGTGTCGCTCCGGGCGACCAGCCTGCCTCCGTGGACACCGATCTGCGCGGCGGACTGGTCGAAGGTGACCGTCACCGCGGCCTCGCCGTGGGCGGGCACCACGACCTGGTCGACGTTCGTCCGGAACGCCGGGACGTCCAGGCTCAGCCGCAGCGAGACCGGTGCGCTGCCGGTGTTGCGGTACGTGATCTGCTTGGTCAGCGCGAGGTGGTTGTGCGGCCACCGCACGAAACCGAGGCTCAGGCTCCCCTCGCTGGGGATGATCGTCTGCCGGGACGCGCGGCCTGCGTCGAGCCGGCCCGAGCCCTGCTGGTAGATCGTGGCGTCGATCGGGGTCGCGCTGCCCATCAACGCCGCCTTGATCTGCCGGCCGGTCCACTCCGGGTGCTGCGCGGCCAGGATCGCCGCGGCACCGGCCACGTGCGGCGTCGCCATGGAGGTTCCGGTCAGCCGCGCGTAGTGCTCGTCGACGGCGCGGTCGGCGAGCGTGCCCGCGGCCCGTGCGGCCACGATGTCCTCACCGGGTGCGGAGATGTCCGGTTTGACGGCGTAGTCCTTGAACCGCGGTCCTGGCTGCGAGAACCTGCTGTACCCGTCCTGCTTGCTCACACTGGCCACGGCCAGCGCGGCATCCGCGGACGCAGGGCTCGCGACCGGCGTGTTCTGGCCGTAGTTGCCGGCCGCGACCACGAACAACGTGCCCTTCTGCGCCGAGAGCCGGTTGACCGCGATCTCCAGCGGGTCGCTGACGCCGTCACCGGACCCGCCGCCGAGACTCATGTTCACGACCTTGGCACCGCTGTCCGCGGCCCACTGCATGCCCGCGAGGATCGCGTCGAACGGGCAGCCGCCCGCCTGGCAGACCTTGCCGATCAGCAGGTCCGCGCCCCGGGCGACGCCGGTGTACCGGGCGCCACGGCCGGCGACGGTCGAGGCCACGTGCGTGCCGTGCCCCTCGGTGTCGACGATGCCTTCCCCGGTGAAGTCCTTCTCGCCCTTCACGATCCCGGCCAGGTCGGGGTGTTTCGGGTCGTACCCGGTGTCGAGGACCGCGACGGTCGCGCCCGCGCCGGTGTGCCCGGCCTGCCAGGCGGCCGGCGCACCGACCTGCGGCACGCTCACGTCCAGTGACGGATGGACCTTGCCGTTGAGCCAGATCTTGCCGACGTCGGCCTTGCCGAACAGTTCCGCGGCCTTGTCCTTCGGCGTGGCCACCGCGGAGAGCCGGACCGACGGCAGTTCACGGGTGATCCTGCCGAGCGCCCCGGCGCCCGAGGACTCGACCAGAAGCGGGATCTCGGACGTGCGAGCGTCGTCGTAGCCCAGCTCGATCAGGCCGGTCAC
The DNA here is from genome assembly GCF_033794685.1 of Streptomyces sp. ID05-26A. Lineage (NCBI taxonomy): Bacteria > Bacillati > Actinomycetota > Actinomycetes > Kitasatosporales > Streptomycetaceae > Streptomyces > Streptomyces sp. ID05-26A. Next base: position 1,209,575 of record NZ_JARAYZ010000002.1, on the reverse strand, counting down.
GTCGAACAGCTTGCGATCCAGCGTGCCCGCCCGGATCAACGGCTCGGCGACCGACGGGATCACCGTGACGCCCTTGGCGCTGACCGACTTCAGGAACCGCACCGGCCCGAGCCGGGCGGCCGGCTGGATCGTCGCGTCCCAGGAGCCGTCCTTCCTGGTCACGGTCACCTTGTCGCCGGTGATCAGCGTGACCGTTCTGGGTTCCTCGGCGGGTGCCGGTGTGGTGGGTTGCAGCGCCGCCGCCGGTAAGACGGCCACGCTGCCGGCCACCACGGCGAGGACCGCCGCATGGATGAAACCGCGTTTGTGCACAGATCGCCCCTTGTGAGGTCGGCTGGTGTTTTTCCCCTGCCCCTATGACTCGTCGAGTGGATCAATCTGTTTATTCGGGAAGCCGGGTAAACGGAACGCCGTCGACGCGAGTCTTCAAGGGTGATGGCTGACTACGACGACTTCGCCCGAGCGCAACTACCGAGGTTGCTGCGGTACGCGACGATGCTCACCGGCGAGCGGGAGCAGGCGGCTGATCTGGTGCAGGACGTGCTGGTCAAGATGTACCGGCACTGGTCCCGGATCAGCGGCACGGATCACCCGGAGCGATATGTGCTGCGGATGGTGACCAACGGCTACCTGTCCTGGCGACATAGCTGGTCCGCGCGTGTGATCACGTCGGGTGACCTCCCCGACGAGGCACGGGCGGACGATTTCGCGTCGGACCACGCCGCGCGCGAGGACATGTGGCAGCGCCTGGCGCGGCTGCCCAAGCGCCAGCGGGCCGTGGTGGTGCTGCGGTACTACGAGCAGCTGCCCGACGCCGAGATCGCCGGGCTGCTCGGCTGCGCCCAGGCCACCGTCCGCGCACACGCCCACAAGGCATTGGCCGCACTGCGAAACGGCTTGGCCATCGAGCAGATGGCGGAAGCCAGGGAGACGTGATGAACATCGAGAACCTGATCAAGGACACCTTCACGGCGCGTGAACCCGGCGCGCCCGACAGCGACGCGGTTCTCGCCGCGGCGCGCCGACGCATCGACAGCAGGCGCTCCGGGCTGAGCCGGCCGCTGGCGGTCGCCGCCGGGGCGACCGTGCTGACCCTCGGCGCGGTCACCGCCGTGGTGCTGAACCGGCCGGACCCCGTGGAACAGTCCCGGACGATCGCCACCGCCGGCGAATCTCAGGGCAGCCAGACCCCGGCCCCCGCCAGCCAGGCCCCGCCGGGGCTGCAGATGCCCTATTCCCTCGGCTGGCTCCCGCCGGGCACGGTCGCCTACCGGGCGCAGCGGATCAACGTCGGGTCCAGCGCGGCCAACACGGACGCGCCCCTGTACGGCGGTGAGTACATGCTGACCGTCACGGCCGGCGGCCAGGTCCTGGAGGTCGGCGTCCAGCAGTTCCGGATGGTGCAGGTGGACGAGGCGACGTTCAAGTCGGGTCCGGGCGCGCCCGTGACGATCAAGGGTCAGCGCGCCGTCGAGAGCGCGGTGCCCACCGGCCCGGCCGGGTACGAGCTGTACGTGGCGCACCCCGACGGCGGTTCGATGTACGTGCACGTGTCCGCCGCGCAGGGCAGCACCGCGCCCGCGCAGCAACTCGTCGAGGCCGGCCGCCGGATCGCGGAGAACATCCAGTTCCCGGGCACGACGACCGTCACCCCGGCGTACGGCCTGCGCGACCTGCCCGACGGGATGCGGATCTGCGCCTTCAACGTCCAGCAGGGAGTGGACCGGTCCCCGGCCTCGCCGGGAATCACCACGGGCTACTCGCTGGGCACGTGCACCGTCCAGCCGACGGTCAACGTCACCAGCGCTGTCGTCGGCGCGCCGACCGGCACACCGGGACACCCCGTGCAGGGCCACGAGACGCGCTACACCGACGACAACGGCTACCACCGGTTGTGGGTCCTGAACGCGCTCGGCGGAGCTCCGATCGCGATCGCCGGCCGGGTACCCCAGGCCGACCTGTACGACATCGCGAACCGGCTCGTCCTGCCGCAGTGACCGCGGCTCGGCCGAAGGTGAACCTGTCGCGGCGGTGAATGATGATGTTCTTCGCGCGGCGACGATTGTGATGATCTCTCGAATCCCGTGATCGGTTCGTGGTGACCCGCTTCTCGTCCTGGGGGCGAGAAGCGGGTACGAGATCGAATTTCTCGGATTGCCGAGATCGCAGGTCTGACGCACCGTGACGACCATTCGCCCCCTTTCCCGGACTTTCACCGCATTCGTCCGGATGACGGGCGAAGTCAACCGTCAAGAGCGCCGATCCGCGTCACGCCAATGGCGGGCGAGTGGCAACGACGACTTTCCTTACGTTGGGTGGCGGAGCCCCGAGGTTCCATTCTTCGCACCCTGCAAGCGAGGAGAACCCATGTTCAGGAAATTCGTCCTGTCCGTCGCGCTCGCCGCGGCCACGACCGTCGTCGCACCCCTGACCGGCCAGGCGGCAGCCGCCGAGACCCCGATCACCGCGGCGGCGGTCACCGTCTACTACGACACCAGCAGCGCACCCACGTTCGCGAGCGCCATCAGGCAGGGCGCGGCGAACTGGAACGCGCGGGTGAGCAACGTGAAGCTGGTGGAGAACCGCAGCGCGGCGACCCTGCGCTACCGCGAGGGCAACGACCCGCGTGGTTCGTACGCCTCCACCAACGGCCACGGCCGCGGCACCATCTTCATCGACTACACGCAGGCGCGGCAGTACTACGTCACCCGCATCACCGCCCACGAGACCGGGCACGCCCTCGGCCTGCCCGACCACTACAGCGGCCCGTGCTCGGAACTGATGTCGGGCGGCGGTCCGGGCACGTCGTGCACCGTCGCCTCGCCGAACGCCACCGAGGCGGCCCGGGTGAACTCCTTGTGGGCCAACGGGTTCGCCGGCACCTACGAGTGGAAGGTGATCTACGAGCAGGTCTCCGTCCACTCCTGAGCGCGCACGGGCGAGGCCCGGGTCCTCTGTGGACCCGGGCCTCGCTTCCCCGATATGCAACGCTTGGGCCATGATCGACCAGAAGCAGAACGACTGCGTCTTCTGCGCCATCGTCGCGGGAGAGGCTGAAGCGAGCGTCGTGCACGCGGACGACCGGGTCGTCGCTTTCATGGACCTCGGTGCGGTGACGCCTGGTCACGTCCTGGTCGTGCCCAGGCTGCACGCCGTCGGGCTCGAGGACCTGGACGAGGAGACGAGCACGCACGTCTGGAGGATCGGCCACCGCCTGGGTCGCGCCCTGCGCCGGTCCGGACTGCGCTGCGAAGGCGTCAACATGTTCCTCGCCGACGGGGAGCCGCTTTCCAGGAGATCTTCCACTTCCACCTGCACGTGTTCCCGCGTTTCGGCGGCGACACGTTCCGCATCGACGCGGACTGGACCACCCGTGCCCGCCATCTGCTCGACGAGGAGGCGCGCCTCGTGCGCCAAGGTCTCGCCGCCCTCTGACGTGAGTCACCTGGCGGCGCGGTCGTCCACAGCACGACGGCGTGCACCCGGCCGGGCGAGCGCGTCCGGTACGGGAGCCACGTCGACCGCCCCGAGGTCGGTGCCGGGCGGTACGACCTCGTCGATCCGGTCGAGCACGTCGTCGGTGAGCGTGGTGCCGGCACCGGCGAGCAGGTCGTCGAGGTGGGCCGGGGTGCGGGGGCCTATGATCGCCGACGTGACGCCGGGATGGCTCACCACGAACGCCACCGCGATGTGGGTCAGGGACAGGCCGGCGTCCGCGGCGATCGGCAGGAGCTGCTCCACCGCGGCGTGTTTGCGCTCGTCGGTCATGTGCCGGGGGAGCCAGTGCAGGCTGCCGGCCGAGACCGGTTCGCCGCCGGGCCGGAAGCGGCCGGTGAGCAGGCCGGCGGCCAGCGGGCTCCAGGTCAGCACGCCCAGCCCGTACCGCTCGCAGGTGGGCAGGACGTCGCGTTCGGCGCCGCGGTTGAGGATCGAGTAGTGCGGTTGCTCGGTCCGGAGTCGAGCGAGACCACGGCGTTCGGCGAGCCACTGCGCCTCGACGATCTGGGCGGCGGGGAGGCCGGACGTGCCGATCACCCGCACCTTGCCGGCCCGCAGCAGGTCGGTGAGGGCGGACAGGGTCTCCTCCGCGTCGGTGCGGTGGTCGGCGTGGTGCACCTGGTAGAGGTCGAGGTGGTCCACCCCCAGGCGGCGCAGGGAGTCCTCGACGGCGGTCATGATCCACCGGCGCGAGTTGCCCTGCCGGTTGGGATCGGTTCCCATGGGGCCGTTGAACTTCGTGGCCAGGACCACGTCGTCGCGCCTGCCGCGCAACGCCTTGCCGACGATCCGCTCGGTCTCGCCGTCGCCGCCGTAGACGTCGGCCGTGTCGACGAAGTTGATGCCCGCGTCGAGTGCCCGGTGGATGATCCGGACGCAGTCGTCGGGGTCGGGGTTGCCGTGGGGACCGAACTTCATGGTGCCCAGGCAGAACGGGCTGACCTGGATGCCGGTGCCACCCAAGGTGCGCATGCGCACGGGAAAGCCTTTCGCAGAAGGGGAGCGGACGAGGTCAGGCCGAGTGACCGGCGGTGAGGTCGAGCGTCCAGATGACGCCGAACCGGTCCCGGAGCATGCCGTACAGCGGCGCCCACCCGGCCGGACCGAGGTCGGCCATGATCGTGGCGCCCTCGGACAGGCCCTTCCAGTAGCCCGTGAGCTCCTCGGCGCCGGTGCCGCGCACCGAGACGAAGAACGGCCGGTCGCCCGCGTCGAAGGTCTGGTTCTCGCGGACGTCGTAGGCCATGACGTGGAACCCCGCCTCGGTGCGGACCTCGCCCCACGAGAGGCGGTCGGCGTCGGCCGGGTGCTCCACGTCCTGGGCCTGGGCGTAGGTGAACGCGACCACGTCGCCGCCGAAGACGGAGCGGTAGAACTCCAGCGCCTCGCGGGCGGTGTCCCGGAAGTTCAGGTGGACGGTGGTCTCGATGCTCATGGCGTTCCCCTGCTCGTGCGGCTCTTTGTGACAGCGAGACTCGCAGCAGTAGGTGCCAGGGAACGTCCGCTTCTACCGCGGACCCGGCCGTCAGTCCTCAGGTGTCAGGTAGCCGCGGGAGAACGCGGCGGCCACCGCGGCCGCGCGGTCGTTGACGCCCAGCTTCGCGTACACGTGCAGCAGATGCGTCTTCACCGTCGTCTCGCTGATGAAGAGCCGCTTCGCCGCCTCGCGATTCGTCGAGCCCTGGGCGATCAGCTCCAGCACCTCGAGCTCTCGGCGCGAGAGCGGTGCCGGGGCCGGCCTGCGCACCTGCCCCACGAGCCGGGTCGCGACGGTGGGGGAGAGCACCGCCTGCCCGCGCGCCGCGGCCTCCACGGCCCGGACGAGTTCCTCCCTCGGCGCCTCCTTGAGCAGGTAGCCAGTGGCGCCGGCCTCGATGGCGGCCAGCACGTAGCTGTCCGTGTCGTAGGTGGTGAGCACCAGGACCCGGGACGGCACGCCCCGTCTCGCCAGCTCCCTGATGGCGGTGACCCCGTCGGTCCCGCGCATCCGCAGGTCCATGAGGACCACGTCGGGACGGAGGCGCTCCGCGACCGCGACCGCTTCCGCCCCGTCACCGGCTTCACCGACCACCTCGAAGCGCGGATCGGCGCCGAACATGCCCCGCAGCCCGTCCCGCACCACGGGGTGGTCGTCCACGATCAGCAGCGAGATCACCTTTCACCTCCGGCGGGGGTCACCGGCACCGTCACCGTGATCGCGGTTCCCCCACCGGGTTCGGACTCGACGTCCAGCCGTCCCGCGAGGCGCTGCACCCGCTGCCGCATGCCGACGAGCCCGAATCCTCCGCCGGCGGAGTCGGTGCGGTGGGCGTCCGGCAGGAAACCCACCCCGTCGTCGAGCACGTCGAGCGTCACCAGGTCCTCCATGTACGACAGGGTCAGGGCGACGCGACCGGCTCGCGCGTGCTTCGCGACGTTGGCGAGAGCCTCCTGCGCGGTCCGCAGCAGCGCCACCTCGACGTCGGTGTGCATCGGCCGGGCATCACCGGTCGTGGTCAGCACCGCCTCGACCTGGTTCACCTCCGACCAGCGCCGGGCCACGTCGCCGATCGCGTCCGGCAGGCGGGCCTGCGCCAGCTCGGACGGTCCCACCGCGTGCACCGTCCGGCGTGCCTCGACGAGGCTTTCACGGGCCAGGTCCATCGCGTTCGCCACGTGCCGCCGCGACACCGCCGGTGCGGCCGCCTCCTGCTCGGCGGCCTGGAGCTGCGTCAGGATGCCGGCCAGGCCCTGCGCGAGGGTGTCGTGGATCTCCCGAGCCATCCGCTGCCGTTCGTCGAGCACTCCCGCCGCGCGGGCCTGCGCCAGCAACCGGGCGTGCAGGGCCGCGTTCTCCGCCAGCGCGGTCTCCAGTTCGGTGTTGGCCCTGTGCAACTCGGTCAGAGCCCGCTTCTGCCGGTGGTTGCGGCGGTCGGACATCACGTCGGCGTGGAAGGCCGCCGTGGCCATCACCGTGGTGACCGCGCTGACGGCGGGCCACTTCCACCACTCCTCGGCCGTGATGCCGTCCGCCCCTCCGATGTAGGAGACCGCCGAGACCGCGGACGTCACCGCCACACCGGCGTACCGCCACCGGCCCCGCAGGTACTGGAAGGCGTGCACGTAGCCGATGAAGGCGAAGAAGCCGAACCACGGGGTGAGCAGCACCAGGCAGGCGGTCAGCCCGACGAGGCCCGCGTAGTACAGGCCCATCAACCGGCTGTCGTCGTGCGACTCCGGGTGGAACGTGTGGAACCACAGGAGCCACGCGGTGAGCACGGCCGAGAGCCCCAGCGCCGTCGGGAAGTGCACCGGCGCGTCCCACAGCGGCTGCAGGAGTGTGAAGACGACGCTGATCGCCAGCAACGGGTAGGGAAGTGCTTTCAGGACCGCGGACTCCTTGCGTTCCCAGCGGTCGAACTCCTCGCGCAACTCGGCCTCGACGCTCACTCCGGCAATGATCGCACCCCCGCGTCCCGGCACGGTGACCTCGCGTCACACCACCGCCCGCACCGCGCGCACGCGGCGCAGGGCGCCCGAGATCGCCCAGCTCGTCACCGCGGCGATCACCAGGGCCAGCAGGAACTTCGGCACGGGTGCCGCGTCGAGCGGACGCAGCAGCTCCACGGTGCCGACGATGACCGGCGCGTGCACCAGGTAGACGGCGAAGGCGTTGTCCGCGAGGAAGCCGCCGAACCGCGACGTGCCGGCGGCGAAGCGTCCGAACACGCGGAGCAGGACCAGGACGACGCCGATCGCGAACAACGACTCCCACAGCGCGAGAGCCAGGTACGCGAGGTCGTGATCGGCCAGGTCGTCGGGCGACACGAAGCCGCGGTAGCCGCCCAGTGCCAACGGCACGAGCGACACCACGACGAGGAGCGCGCCGAACCAGCCCGATCGCCGAGGAAGCGCCTCGAACCAGCGACGGCGATGGGCCAGGACGCCGGCGCCGAAGAGCAGGACGTACTGCGGCAGGTACGCGGGGGTGGGCAGTTCGAGCACCGGCGCGCGGGTGCCGAGAGGGACGAAGATCCGCCACAGGTAGGTGAGCACGCCGAGGACGAGTGCGAAGGCGAGCACGTCCCGCCGCCGCGGCGACCACGACCGCACCGGCTCCGCGGTCCCGCGCAGGTGTCGGGCCCACGCGTACACGAGCGAGAACATCAGGAGCACTTCGAGGAACCACGCGGGCCCGAGCTCCCAGGTGGTGAAGTAGAAGGCCACAAAGGACGGTCGGGTGTCCGGCAGGTCGAGGTAGGCAGGGAGGACGTAGAACGGGCGCAACAGCACGATGAACGCGGCGAGTGGGATCCCGAGCCGCTTGAGGCGCTCGACCGCGAAGGCGCGAGACCCCCGCCTGTCCACCGCGCCGGGGGCGAAGTACCCGGACAGCAGGAAGAAGAACCCCATGAAGAACGTCTGGTTGACCACGAGCAGCAGGTCCAACGGCCCGGCCGCGGACGCCGGAACGGGTTCCTGCCGGTTGGGCCAGACGTCGAGGTTGCTGTAGGGCGCCGCACAGTGGTGCGCCACCACCAGGAACGTGAGGAAGACGCGGAGGTTGTCGAGGTAGGGGATGCGCACCGGACGTGCGGTGCGGACGACGTCGTGCAAGGCCATGACGAGAGCCTGTCGCCCGCGGGAACGCGCCGGATCGGCCGCGCGGGCGTGGATCACCGCGAACGCGGCGGACCCCCGGCATCCTCCGATCGGAGGATGCCGGGGGCCGGCGGCGAAAGGGAACGAAGTGTCGGTCGCGGTGTTACCGCACGCTGGAGCGGTTGCGACCGGCGATGCCCTCGGCGACGCCGATGAGCAGCACGGAGGCGATCACGGCGACGATGAAGCCCAGCACGTTGAGCTCGAAGATGTCACCGGTGCCGAGCAGGTTCGCGATGGTGCCACCGATGACGGAGCCGACCAGCCCCAGCAACAGCGTCGCCACGATGCCGAGGTTCTGCTTGCCGGGCTTGATCAGTCGGGCGAGCGCGCCGATGATCAGTCCGGCCACGATGAACCCGATCACGTCAGCCTCCTGGTAGTCGATGTCCTGGCACAGCTCGACTACCCGGCTGGGTGATCGCTCAACCGCTCCGCCGTCGTGGCCCGGCGCACATCGAGGTCACGATCGGCCGCCGGGCGAAGTCAGGCCGGGGGATCGGTGACGGTCAGCGCCAGCTCCGCGTCGACCACCGTCACCAGGACGTGGTGCCCGCCGCGCACCTCACCGGCGAGCAGCGCGCGGGACAGCCGGCGGTCGAGCTCCTTCGCGATCGTGCGGCGCAACGGCCGGGCCCCGTACTCGGGCACGTAACCGCGGGCGGCGAGCCAGTCGACGGCCTGGTCGTCCACCTCCAGCGTGATGTTCTGCTCGCGCAGGCGTTCGCGGGTGCGGTCGAGCAGCAACGCGGTGATCTGGCGCAGCTGCCCGGCGTCGAGGCCGCGGAACAGGATGATCTCGTCGAGGCGGTTGAGGAACTCCGGGCGGAAACAACGGCGAACCGCGGCCATCAACGGCCCGCGCAGCTCCTCCGCGTCGACCCCCGAGGCGCCGGCGGCCAGGAGCTGGTCGGCACCGATGTTGCTGGTCATGATGATGACGGTGTTGGCGAAGTCGGCGGTGCGTCCCTGGGAATCGGTGAGCCTGCCCGCGTCGAGCACCTGAAGCAGGGTGTTGAACACGTCGGGGTGCGCCTTCTCGATCTCGTCCAGCAGCAGGACCGAGTACGGCGCGCGCCGGACCGCGCCGGTGAGCTGGCCGGCGTCCTCGTAGCCCACGTACCCCGGCGGCGCGCCGATCAGCCGGGAGACCGCGTGCTGCTGACCGAACTCGCTCATGTCGAACCGGATCAACCGGTCCTGCGACCCGAAGAGGGCCTCCGCCAACGCCCGCGCGACCTCCGTCTTGCCCACACCGGTCGGGCCCAGGAACAGGAACGAGCCGACGGGGCGGTGCGGGTGTTTGAGGCCGGCACGGCCCTGGCGAACCGCGTCGGCCACGGCCTCGACGGCCTCCTCCTGCCCGATGATCCGCTGGTGCAGGAGGTCCTCCAGGTGCAGCAACCGGTGCCGTTCGGCCTCGGTGAGCTGGGCGACCGGGATGCCCGTGCTGCGCGACACGACCTCGGCGACGTCGTTCGGGCCGACCTCGGGCGCTTCCGCCAGCGCGGCACGGGCGGCTTCCAGGTCGGCGACCGCGCGCCGGAGGTCGTCGTCCAGGAACGGCACGTCCTCGTCCGGTGCGGTGTCCCGCTCCCGCCTGAGGCGGTTCACCCGCTGCTCGAGCTCCGCCGGATCCGGTGGCATCGGGCCCTTCTCCCGCAACCGGACCCGCGCGCCCGCGCGGTCCACCAGGTCGACCGCCTTGTCCGGCAGGAACCGGTCGGTGACGTAACGGGCCGACAGTTCGACGGCGGACACGATCGCCTCGTCGGTGATCCGCACACCGTGGTGCGTCTCGTACCGGCCGCGCAGGCCGCGCAGGATGGCGATCGCCTCGCCGGGCGACGGTTCGGCGACGAGGATCGGCTGGAACCGCCGCTCCAGCGCGGCGTCCTTCGCGATGTGGCGGCGGTAGTCCTCGGCCGTGGTCGCCCCGATCACCTGGAGCCTCCCGGACGTGAGCACCGGTTTGAGCATGTTCGCGGCGTCCATCGGCGCACCTTCGGCACTGCCCGCGCCCACGAGGGTGTGCAGCTCGTCGATGAACAGGATCACCATCCGGTTCGACGCGGTGACCTCGTCGACCACGCCCTCGAGGCGTTCCTCGAACTCGCCCCGGTACTTCGCCCCGGCCACCATGCCCACCAGGTCCAGGGAGATCAGCCTCCTGTCCCTGAGCGTGGCGGGCACGTCGCCGCCGGCGATCCGCGCCGCGATGCCCTCGACGATCGCGGTCTTGCCGACTCCCGGATCACCGATCAGGACCGGGTTGTTCTTGCTGCGCCGGGACAACACCTCGAGCACCTCGTAGACGACGTCCTCCCGGCCGATCACGGGGTCGAGCAGTCCGTCGCGCGCCGCGGCGGTGAGGTCACGCCCGTAGTGGTCGGTGCGCCTCGTCGCCGACGGGGGCCTGCCCAGCCCGCCGAACAGCTTGTCGACCACGTCCTCCCAGGAGTGGGACCCGAAGCCGAACACCCAGTCGCCACCGCTCACGGCCTGCCACCTTCACCCGATCGAGGGACCTCTTCCTCCGATCCTCCCCTTTGTGCGCGGTGAGCACAGGCCAGACGCCGGTCGACCGCACGTGGAACGACATCAGCCGCGCACCGGGTCCAGCACGAAGCCGTAGTCGACCGTCACGGATCCGTTGGCGGCGGGCCTGGGGTCGAGCACGAGCTCGGGCTTCACCGCGGAGGCGATGTCGTCGTCGTTGTGCTCGTCGCCGGGGAAGTACAGCTGCGCGGTCAGTTCCTCGTGGCCGGGTGCGGAGACCTTGACGTGCAGGTGCGCGGGGCGCCAGGCGTGCCAGCCCGCGGCGGCGATGAGTTTGCCGCAGGAGCCGTCGGTGGGGATCTGGTACGGCGCGGGCTGGATGGTGCGGATCTCGAACGTGCCGCCGGCGTCGGTGGTGAAGCTGCCGCGCAGGTTCCACTCGGGCAGGCCCGGGGCGAACTGGCTGTAGAAGCCGTCCGCGTCGGCGCGCCACAGCTCGATCCTGGCTCCCTGCAACGGGGTTCCGTCGACAGAGGTGGTCGTGCTGACCGCACCGACCAGGGAGGTCTCGGAACTGCTGCACCAGGCGGCTGACGTCCACCTCCGGCTGCGGGGCCTGGACGCGCCGGCGGTGGCCGAGCTCGCCGCCTCGCGCGGTGTCCTGCTCCACCCGTCGATGGCGGAACGGCTCTGGCGGCACACCGGTGGCCTGCCGCGCCACGTGCTGGACCTGCTCGACGAGGTGCCCCGCGACACGTGGTCGCGGTTCGCCCCGGAACTGCCCGCGCCCTCCGCCGTCGAGTCCCGCACGGGAGCGCGTTGACCGCGTGCAGCGGACCGGCCCGTGCGATCGCCGAGGCCGTCGCGGTGCTGGGGCCGGGGACCCCGTTGCGCGACGCCGCCCGGCTCGCGGGACTGGACCAGGTGCTGGAGGCACTCGCGGAGGCGGAGACCAACGGACTGGTGAGCGTCACCGGCACCGGATCGGCGTGGGTGTCGCCGGTGGACCCCATGGTGCGAGCGGCGGTGCTGGCGACCCTGGGCCGTGACACGGCGGCGGTCGCGCACCACCGGGCCGCCGCGCTGGTGGACGACCCGGTGCGCAGGCTGCGGCACCTGGTGGCGGCGACCCCCATGCCCGACAGCACGCTGGCCGACGAGCTGGAGGCCACCGCCGCCGCACGCGCGGACGTCGGCGGCTGGGCGGACACGGCCTCGCTGCTGGCCGACGCGAGCCGTCTCACCGAAGACCGCCTGACCCGGGAACGCCGCCTCACGCGGGCGGTGGACGCGCTGGTCGGCGCGGGTGAGGCGCTCTCCGCGGCCGCACTGGCACCCGAGGTCGAAAGCCTGCGGGAGACGCCGCTGCGCAACGCCGTCCTCGGTTACCTCGCCGTCGTGCGGGGCCGCGCCACCGAGGCGGAGACGAGGCTCGGCCGAGCCTGGGACCTGGTCAACGCCGAACGCGAACCCGACGTGGCGGCGATGATCTGCCAGCGGCACGTGCTGCACTCGCTGGCCCGCTGCCGCGGCACGGACCTGGTCGCCTGGGCGGACCGGGCACTCGGGCTCGTCGAGCCGGACTCGCCCGCCGCGATCGAGTCCGTCGCGATCCGCGGCCTCGGGCTCGGGGCGACCGGACGCCACGACGAAGCCCTCGCCGAGTACCGGGCACTGGGCGAACAGGTCCGCCACGGCGCGCAGACCCAGCGCGTCGTGATGGGCCGAGGCTGGCTCGAGCTGTCCATGGACCTCGTCGAGGACGCGCGCACGGACCTCGAAAGCGGCGTGCCGACGACGTTCCTCGGCGGCTCGACCCGGATCTCGCTGTGGGCGCGGGCGTGGCTGGCGAGGATCCGGTTCCTCACCGGTGACTGGGACGCCGCGGTGCGCACCGTCCGGGAAGGACAGGCCATCATCGACCGCAGCGGCATGCTGCTGGTCCGCCCGTTGCTGCAGTGGACGGCCGTGCAGATCCACTCGTTGCGCGGGCAGTGGGGAGCCGCCGAGCAGGCGGCGCGCCTGGCGGAAGCCGGTCCCAGGGAGTACGAGATCATGCGGGTCCCGTCCTGCCTGGCCAGGGCACAGCTCGCCGAGGCACGCGCGGACTACGCCGGCGTGCTCAGGGCGCTGGCGCCGCTCGTCCAGCCGTGGGCGCGGGACTGCGTCGACGAGCCGGGCACCTGGCCGTGGGCCGACGTCTACGCCAACGCGCTCGTCCTCGAAGGACGGCTCGACGAGGCAGAGGACTTCCTCGCCCCGCACGAAGAACTCGCCCGAGCCCGCCACCACCGGTCCACGATGGCGCGGATCGGCTACGCCCGAGGCAGGCTCCTCGGCGCGCGAGAGGACATCACCGCCGCGACCGAGGCGTTCGAGAAGTCGCTGGACCTGCTGGGAGAACTCCCGCTGCGCTACGACCGGGCGCGGGTGAACTTCGCCTACGGCCAGACGTTGCGGCGAGCGGGCAAACGCCGGGAGGCCGACGTCGTCATCACCGCGGCCCGCGACGGCTACCTCGCACTCGGCGCCGGCACCTACGTCGCCCGCTGCGACCGCGAGCTCAAGGCGGGTGGCGTGCACGTCGCCCGCTCGGAGCGAGCGGCGGACGAGCTGACACCCCAGGAGGAAGCCGTCGCGCAGCTCGTCGTGCGGGGTCTCTCGAACAAGGAGGCGGCGGCAGAGTTGTTCCTGTCGACGAAGACCGTGCAGTACCACCTCACCCGGATCTACATGAAGCTCGGCGTGCGTTCGCGCACCGAACTGGCCGCGTTGCGCGCGTCGTCGTAGCGGACTCCCACACCTTGTGACCAGCTGAAACCGGGATCTCGACGCATCCGTGCGGTCAGGGTTTCTCCGGAGCCGTTGCCCAGCCTGCCCACCGCTCGTTCTGTTCGGTGACGGTGTAGTACTCGTAGACGTCGTCGTCGCGCGCCGCCCCGCACACGAGGTTCTTGCGGGACACGATGGTGTAGTTCAGGCCTCCCTCCCGGGTCTCCCGGTCGAGGACGTACCGGGGCTGGAGCACCAGGGCGCGCAAACGTGACTGTTCCTTGACGTCCGTGACCCAGGCGCGGTAGCAGTCGCCGCGTTCCGCCTCGGTGGCGGCACGACGTTCGGCGAGCGGGGTGCGCAGCCGGTCGCCGCGGGCGTAGTGCGCGCGGAAGTGCAGGCGCAGCAGGGGTTTTGTGTACGGCACCGAGCGGGAGTGCTCGAACTGCGCGCCGGGGTCCACCCAGCCGCGACCGATGGGAACGACCCTCGGGCAGTCGCGCGTGTCGGGTTCGGGGAGTTCGCTGTCGCTCTCGCAGAGGTAGAGCGCGGTCTGGAGGATCTCCGCGCGGACCTGCGAGGAGTTCTTCATCGTGACGGTGACGCGCCAGTGTCTGGTGTTGTCCACAGCGGTCACGAGAGTGGCGTTGAGCTGGGAGGTCACGCTGACCGCGTTCTGTGACGGCAGGTAGGACGTGCTCTGCCAGAACGCGAAGACGGGACCGACGGCGAGCACCGCGACCGCGGCCGCGCCCTTGCCCGCCTTCGGGAGGATGAGCCGCCACTCCGGGAAGTGCTTCCAGAGCAGAATCCCCCCACCCACGAGAGTGGCGCCCGCGATCGCCACCACCGGCAGCTCCAGGTCCAGCGACGAGAACGCCTGCAACCCCACCGCCGCCGCGAGCGACAGCGAAGCCGCCGCGGCGTAGGGGGTGACCTGCGTCCAGATCGACCCGAGCACGAATCCCGCGCAACCCAGGATCGCCAGCAACGCGCAGGCCACGTCGGCCAGCAGGGCCGGGCCGCTCACCGCGGCGACGGTGTCCTCCACGAGGAAGAGCACCGCGAGCGCGGCGCCGGGCGCGAGCAGGATCGCTCTTCCCACGACTTCGAACACACGCTTCATGCCGGGCCATCGCGGCAGGCCAGCGCGTTGTTACCGGGCCGCCCGGCTTCCTGGCCGCTGTCCGCGCCGTAGGCTGGTCTTCGTGACCACGACGTCCTCCGCCGCGACGATGAAGATCGGGGAACTGGCCCGGCTGACCGGGGTCAGCGCTCGTTCGTTGCGGTACTACGAGCAGCAGGGGCTGATGCACAGCACGCGCTCCGTCGGCGGGCAGCGGCACTACGCGGCGACGGAGGTCGAACGGGTCGAGATCATCCGGCGGTTGTTCGACGCGGGGCTGAGCAGCAAGGTGATCGCCCGGCTGCTGCCGTGCGTGGACAGCGACGCCGTGGACGTCGCCGAAGACGCTTTCACCACGATGCACGAGGAGCGCGACCGGCTGACCGCCGACATCGCCCGGCTGGTCGAGGCCAGGGCCGTCCTCGACGAGCTGATCGAGATCAACACCCGGCACCGGGCCAGGATCGGTGCCGGGTGAGCGTGGTCAGAGGCTCATGTCGATGACGAGCTTGCCCGTGGCGTGCAGGGACTCGACGAGCGCCAACGCCTCGTGCGCGCGTTCGAGCGGGTACGTCTGAGTGATGTGCGGGTCGAGCCTTCCGGTGACCATCAGCTCGGCGACGCGTTCGAGCCCTGCCCGGTCGAGGCGGCGCTCGACCAGCACGCCCCCGAGTTCGGTCACGGACGGGTCCCCGACGGAGAGGAGCTTCGCCGCCAGCGGGGCGATCTCACGCAACGAGTCGCCGCCGACGTTGTCGACCGCGGCGTCGAAGCCTCCCGGGGCCTGCGCGCGGAGCCGGTCCACGACGTCACCGCCCGTGTAGTCCACAAAGGACGCACCGGTCGACGTGACGAGATCCCGCTTCGCCGCGCTCGCCGTACCCGTCACGACCAGGCCGCGGTCCCGGGCCAGCTGGGCCACCGCGATGCCGACGCCGCCGCCGATCCCGTTGACCAGCAACGAGGATCCGGCGGGCAGGTCGAGCTGGTCCAGCACGTCCAGCGCGGTGGTGCCGGCCACGGGGATGGTCGCCGCCCAGGTGTCCGGCAGCGCGTCCGGGATGCGGGCCGTGGAGTCACCGAGCAGCAGCGTCGTTCCCGCGTACGTGCCCGAACCGGTCAGGGCGAACCCGGTGACCCGGTCGCCGATCGACAGGCCCGTCACCTCCTCACCGACCGCGAGCACGGTTCCGGCCGCTTCCAATCCCAGGACCTGCGGGAACGGCAGGTGGCCGTTCAGCGCGGGGGCGTGTCCGGACCGCAGCTTGTGGTCCGCCGGATTCACTCCCGCCGCCGTGACGCGGACGAGGACCTCGGTGGGACCGGGCACGGGATCCGGCCGCTCGAAGTACTCCTGGACGTCGGCCTCGCCGAAGGCCTTGTACCCCAACGCTTTGCTCATCGTGAACAGCTCCTGGAACGTCGAATCACGGACGATTTCGACGCTATGTGGTGACACCGGTGTCAACTTCCACTCGATGTGACGCGGGCAACTCAGCTCGGTGTTCTCGAAGATCAGGAACATCGTGGCCGTCGCGCCGGGGAAGCCGGCTGAGATTGCCGGGAACTACCCCGGCCGGGTGAACGACCTGTGGCACGTGACCGCCTTGTCCCTGCTGCTCGAAGGAGTGCACTGCCGCTACGGCAGGCACCCCGCCGTCAACTCCGTCGATCTCGACGTGCCCGCGGGGCTGCGGGTCGCGCTGATCGGCACCAACGGGTCCGGCAAGTCGACACTCCTGCGCGCGGTCCTGGGGTTCCAGCCCGTCTCCGGCGGGGTGATCGAGGTCGGCGGCCGGCGGGCGGGGACCTCGGCGCAGTGGCGCCGGCGGCGTGGCGAGGTGGCGTGGATCCCGCAGTTGCGGTCGACCGGCCGGTTCCCGTTGCTGCTGGGCGAACTCCTCGACAGCGGTGGTGACGGTGCGGCCGCGCGGGAGGCGGCCGGACGGCTGGGTCTCGCGGGACTGGAGTCGCGCGGGGTGCACACGCTGTCCGGCGGGCAGGCGCAACGGGCGTGGCTCGCCCGCGCGGTCGGTGCCGTGGCCGCGGGTGCCGGGATGCTGCTGGCCGACGAACCCACCGCCGCGCTGGACTTCGCCGGGCAGGAGGAGGCCGCGGCGGTGCTCACCGAACTGCCGGTGACGCTCGTGGTCGCCACGCACGACCGTGCGGTGGCCGACGCCTGCGACCGCGTGGTGGAGATGGCCGCCGGAAGTCTGCGGGAAGTCGCGTGATCGCGGAGTTGCTCGCGCTGGTTCCGGTGCAGCGCGCGGGTGCCGGACTGCTGCTCGGCGCGATCGCGCTGCCGCCGGTCGGGGTGCTGATCGTCGGCCTCGACATCTACCCGGTGCGGTTCGCGATCATGCACGTGGCGTTGCTGGGCAGCGCCATCGGCCTGCTCACCGGCACGGATCCGTTGCTGTGGGCGCTGGTGCTGTGCGCGCTGGCGGGCGGTGGGCTCGCGCCGTTCGCCACGACCTCGGCGGGTCTGTCCGGCGCGATGGGCCTGCTGATGAGCCTCGCGATCGCCGTGGCGCTGCTGGTGCTGTCGATTTCCGGCGTGAACGCCAACGGTGCGTTCGAGCTGTTGTGGGGATCGATTCTCTCGACCCGGCCGGTCGACCTCGTGGTGCTCGGGGTGCTGGCGGTCGCGATTCCGGCGCTGTTCTGGTGGCGTCGCAGGGATCTGTCGTTGCTGTTGCACGACCGGGAGCTCGCCGCCTGCTCCGGGGTGCGCACCGGTCCGTTGACGATGGCGCTGCTCGTGGTGATCGCCGTGTCGATCGCCGGAGCCGTCAAGCTCACCGGCGCGTTGCTCGTGGACGCGCTGACGTTGTTGCCCGCGCTGGCCGCGCGGCGCATCGGACGCGGGCTGACCGGCATGGTCGTCGCGTCGATCGGCATCGGGCTCGTGGTGGCCGTTGCCGGGTTGTTGCTCGCACTCGCGCTGGACCAGCCTCCTGGTCCGGTGCTCGTCCTGCTGGCGGGCGTGATCGCGTTGCTCGCCCAGTTGTCACCGATGAGGAGAACCTGACCCGTGAAGATCAAGCTCGTCGCGCTCGGCGCGGTGCTCGCGCTGACGGCCTGTGGCGGCGGCGCGCAGACGACGCCCGGCGCGACCTCGGACGCCCCGGCGGGCAAGAAGGTCGTGGCGGCGACGGCGTGGGAGGCCGCGCTGGCCAAGGCCGCGGGCGCGACCGACGTGAAGGTCGTCGTGCCGGCGACCGTCGCCCACGCCGCCGACTACGACCCCAAGCCGTCCGACCTCGCCGCCGTCGCCACGGCGGACCTGGTGCTGTACGCGGAGTTCGAGGGATTCGCCGCCAAGCTGAAGGAGGCCGCGGGCGGCTCGGCGAAGGTCGAGGCCGTGAAGCTCGAGAACGCGCCCGAGGTGGTGCGCGCCGAGGTGACGCGCCTGGCCGGGCTCCTCGGCACGACTCCGAAGGCCGAGGAGTGGCTGAAGAAGTTCGACACCACCCTGGCCGAGGTCAAGACCCAGGTCACCGGTTCGTTCCCCGGTGGCAGGGCGCCGAAGGTGGTCAGCCAGGCGTTCGTCGCCTACATGGCCGCGATCACCGGGGCCGAGGTCGTGGGCACCTTCGGGCCGCAGCCGGTGACCCCCGGCCAGCTCGCGGAGCTGTCGGGCAAGCAGCCGGACCTGGTGTTCGACAACGTGCACATGTCCACCGGCACCGTCCTGCCCGGCTCGTCCGCGAAGCAGGTCGAGATCGTGAACTACCCCGGTGCGGACCTGGATCTCCTCGGCGTCTTCAAGACCAACGCCGAGGAGATCTCCCGGGCGCTCAAGGCCTGACCAGGTCCTGCACGGCGCGGCGGTCGACCTTGCCCGCCGCGCCGAGTGGGAGCGCGTCGACCACGACCAGGCGTTCGGGGAACTTGCGCGGTTCGAGGCCCTGCGCCGCCAGGTGCCCGGTCAGGTCCCGCAGCGTCGGCGCGGGATCGGCCACGACGCAGGCGCAGAGTCGTTCGCCCAGCACCTCGTCCGGGATCGGCACGCACACCACGTCCCGCACCGACGGGTGCGTGACCAGCAGGGCCTCGACCTCCGCCGGGCTGATGTTCACGCCGCCACGGATGATCACGTCCTTGCGCCGCCCGACCACGTGCAGGTAGCCGTCGGCGTCGATGCGGCCGAGGTCGCCGGTGCGCACCCAGCCGTCCGGTGTGCGGTAGCGCTCGTTCAGCTCGGGCGCGCCGACGTAGCACATCGGCGACATCGGTCCGAGCGAGACGATCTCGCCGACGTCGCCGGGCGGGACGTCGAGCAGGGAGTCGTCGACGATCCGGATCCGGGCCACTGTCGGGTTGGGACGGCCCGCGGTGTCGGCGTGGCTGGGCGGATCATCGAGCGCGGTGTGGCAGTTGACGCCGTCCGCCGATCCGTACACGTTCACCACCGTGCAGCCGAGCGTGTCGCGGACCCGTGCTGCGGTCGTGGCGTCGAGCGCGGCGCCGCCCAGTGCGACGACTCGCAGGCTCGAGGTGTCGAACCGGTCGAGCTCGGGGGAGTCGGCGATCATCCGCAGCATCGTGGGGACCGCCAGCACGTGCGTCGGCCGGGCGCGTTCGATCATCGCGAGTGCGGTGGTGGCGTCGAACTTGGGCAGCAGCACCAAAGTGCCGCCGTGCACCGCGAGCGTGACCGAGGTTCCGTTGCTGCCGTAGGACGACGCGAGCGGGACCATGACGAAGTTCCGCAGTTCTGGCGTGTCTCCGATCAGCTCGCCGATGAACCGGCCCCGACCGCCGACGAGCGCGTTGTGGGAGTACAGCACCATCTTCGACGCGGCCTCGGAGCCGGAGGTGACCAGGATCCGCGCGGGGCCGTCGGGGTCGGGGGAAACCGGTCCGAACCGGGCCGGATCGGCCGCCAGCAACGCCGCCACCGGCACGCAGCCCGCGGGCACCGGGCCGTCACCCGCCGCGATGACGGTCCGCAGTTCGGGAAGTTCGCCCGCCAGCGCGCGAGTGCGCTGGGCACAGGGGTAGTCGCCGTAGAACGTCGTCGTCACCACGGCGACCGCGCCGGACCGGCTGAGCAGGCTCGCCGCTTCCCGGTCGCCGCGGCCGACCGGGTAGGGCAGGGAGACGGCGCCCAGCGCGGCGATCGCGAGGTCGAACGCGCAGGCGAGTCTGCTGTTGGGCAGCTGAATGCCCACGACATCGCCCTGCTCCACGCCCATGCCCGCGAGTCCCACGGCGAGGGCACGGGCCATGAGGTCGAGCTCGCCGTAGCTGATCTCACCGTCCGCGTCGACGATCGCCGTGCGGCCCGGACCCGCGAGAACGTGCTGGCGGAACAACGAATAGAGGTCGCGGTCGCGGTAGAGACCGGTGCTCGCCCAGTCGCGGCGGACTTCGTGCGGCACCAGGTCGGCCAGGTGCTTCACGACGGGGGTGGCGGCGAGCGTCACAGGAACCTCCACGGGGAGACGAGTGCGGGACAGCCGCGGTCGTCGCGGCCCAGTACGGCGGCGAAGCGGGGATCACCCAGCAACGTCGCGAGGTCGTCGACCACGTCCACGCCGTCGACGCGGCCGTCGACGGGGATGCGGAAACCTGGTGCGGGGCGGCCGTTCTGGCCGTCGAGCAACGCGCCGGCCGCACCGAGCAGGCTGCTCTCGACCGCGACACCACGGCCGGTGAGGCGTCTGGTCAGCACTCCGGCGAGCACGGCTTCGGCGCCGACGAGCCCGCCGAGGACGTCGACGAGCGTCATGAGCGACGGCGCCGGGGCCTCATCCGACGGACGCACGAGCTCGGCCAGACCGGTGCGCGCCTGGACCATGAAGTCGGTGCCCAGCGGGAGGTCCGGCAGCGTGCCGCCGCCCCAGCCGGAGGTGTAGGCGTAGACGATGCCGTCCGGCAGGTCGGGTGCGGCCAGCCGCCACTTCTCGGCGTTGCCCGGCGCCCAGTTGTGCAGGAACACGTCCGCGTCCACCAAGGCATCGCGGAGCCGCTGACGGTCGGCGGGGTCCTTCAGATCGACCTCGACGGCGCCCTTGCCGCGGTTGAGCGCGAGCCAGCGGGCGGAGATGTCACGGCTCATCGGAGGCATGCCACGCAGGGGGTCACCGCCCGGTGGTTCGACACGGATCACCTTGGCGCCCAACAAACCCAGGAGATGCGCGGCCAACGGTGCCTGAATGCGCCGACCGGCTTCGTACACGACCAGCTCCGTGCCGTCCCTGGAGGCGCGGCCCTCGGTCGGCTCGATGCTCCACGGGGAGGTGATCGGCTCGATCGGGCCGTGCACCGCGCAGACGCTCGCACCGCTGACAGCCGCTGCTTCGGTGATCTCCGCGAAGGTGGCTCCACGGGTCGCCGCGTGCAGTGCGTCCGGAATCGGGGCGGTCGCCGTCGCATAGCGGAACTGGTAAGGCTTCCAGCCGTCGCGGATCGCCGCGCCGCCGGTGCCGAGCCCGGTCCAGAACGCCGCCCACACCTCGGGCACCAGCGCCTCGACCTCGAACCGCACACCGTCGGAGCTGACGAACGGCGGACCACCGGGGCGCAGGTCGACCGCCTCCGCCTCGTCCGCGCCCGAGGCGGCGAGGTACTGCGAGATCGTGAGCAGGGCGGCTTCGGCGACGCTCGTCCGCACTCGCGGCTCACCGCGCAGGATCGCGGCCAGCAACCCGGTCATCGCGAGCACGCCCGCCGCCGTGCCGCAGTAGTCCACGCCAATGCCCCGCGCAGAACCGGAACGCCTGCCGTGCACGTGCATCACACCGCAGGCGGCCTGGACGGTCGCCTCGTCGCGCACACCCGGCACGGTCACCGGTCCGGCCCAGTCGACGACCACCGCGTGCTGATCCCCGTTGTGCAGCGTGACGACCGCCTCGGCGGCGTTCCGCGAGTGACCGTTGTGGACCTCGGCCCCCAAAGCCCGGAGGTGTGACCGCATCAGGCGTGCCGCCGCGCTCGTGCCCGAGACCGACGCGGTCGCGCCCTCCAAGGCCGAGACTTGCACTGCTGTGGCTTCCGTCATGACTCAAAGGTCGGACGCAGAGCCATTCGGGTTCCCGCGATGGTGTGATGTGTTGGTGACAGGTGACATTCAGTTGCGTCAGTTCGTGGACGAGGTCGTCATTCCCGCCGAACCCGAGTTGGACGAGGGCGGGGGACTCGAGCTGCGCGAGCTGGCCAAGGACGCTGGGCTCTGGGCCCGGCCGCTCCCGGCCGGGCTGGGGGGAGGCGGCCAGTCCCTGGCCGGCTACTTCGCGGTGGCCGAGGACGAGGGCCGCAGCGACCACGGTCCGGACGTCGTCGGCTCGTCCAGCCTGCTCAACGTGCGGATGTTGAGCACGCACGCCCATCCGGAACTGCAGGACGAGGTGCTCGCGAACCTCGTGGCAGGGCGCGTGCACGTGAGTTATGCGATGACCGAACCCGGTGTGGCGGGCTCGGATCCCTCTGGTCTGCGCACCACCGCCGAGCGCGGCGCGGACGGCTGGTGGACCGTGACCGGACGGAAGTGGTTCACAAGCGGTGCGGCGCGCGCGGACCTGGTGCTGGTGATGGCGCGCACCGGTGAGGACTTCTCGATCCTCGCCCTGCCCGCCAAGGAGATCCGCGTCGAACGAGAGCTCGACGTCCTCGGCGCCGGCGGGCAGCACGAGATCTCGTTCGACGAGGTCCGGGTGCCGCCGACGCACCTCGTGGGCGAGCCGGGCCAGGGCATGCGACTGGCCGGCGAACGCCTGGCGCTGGGCAGGACCCTGCGGGCGTTGCGCTGGATCGGCCAGGCGCAACGGTGCCTCGACCTGCTCGCGGACCGCGCGGTCTCGCGAGCGCTGGGCGACGGTGTGCTCGCCGACCGGCAACTGGTGCAGCGGCTGGCTTTCGAGGCCGAACTGGAGGTCAGGTCGGCACGGCTGCTCACCCGCGAGGCCGCGTCACTGGTCGCGGCCGGCGACCGTGCCCCGGTCGAGGTGAGCCTCGCGAAGGTCGCTGCCGCCCGTGCTCTGAACACGGCTGTGGACGCCGCGATCCAGGTTCATGGTGCGGAAGGACTCATGGCGGCAACAGGTCTGCCGCGGCTGATGCGCGTGGCGAGGGCCGCCCGCATCCTCGACGGCGCGGACGAACTGCACGTGAGCACGACCGGGCGGCGTTTGCTCACCAGGCGTCCGGCGGCACCAGTCCGGTGACGATGGCGGCACCGAGGAACGTGAAGAAGTCACCCCACACCACCTGCAAGCCGGTCATGCCGTCGTAGTCGGCACCTTCCGGCAGGGTGCGCAGCAGTCGTTCCCCTTCCTCACGACGGCCTGCCTTGAGCAACGCGACGGCGGCGATCGCCACGGCGGAACTGTCCTGAGTGGACACACTCCAGTCCTGGGCGGGGTTCGTGAGCAGCAACCAGGCCTTGCCCCGAGGCCAGTCCGGTTCCAAGTCGAGGTGCGCGTTCCTATGTCGGCGCGCGATGTCGTGGTGGCCGTGGGCGTCGAGCAACGGTACGACTCCGGCGGCCCCGTCCGCGCGGACAGGCGGGCCGTCGGGAGCGAACGCGGAGCCCCACGGGATCGCGCCGAGCTCCGGGTCGAAGCTCCGCGCGAGGCTGTTCGCGACGTTCGCGGTGCTGGAACGCGGATCGAGGAGGCCCAGTCGTTCGGCGCCGGTGCCGTACCAGAAGATCATGCCGCGCAGCACCGTGTCCGCGTCTGCCCACACGTCCAACCGGTCCCGGACCACCGCGACGTTCCCGGCTCCGGTGGCCAGGCGGCGCAGGGTGAGCAGTCCGGCCCAGAAGCCGCCCGTCCACGACCCGCGGGCGGAGGTCTTCCACCGCCCGTCGCGGGAGTAGAGCGGAAACCGTTCTCCCACAGCGGCTTCGGTCTCGCCGACCTGCGCGCACATCCGGTGCACCAGGTCGTGCGCCCAGTCGCTCACACCGTCACCGCCGTGCGTCGCGTGACCAGGAACGCGATCCCGGCCGCGACCCCGAACACCACGCCGACGGTGACCCACAGCCAGGGGTAGCCGGCACCGCTGACCACGAGCCCGGTCACCGGCGGCCCGACGGCGAACCCGCCGAAGAACCCGGTCGACGCCACCGCGGCCGCACGTCCGGCGAGCTTCTGCGGCACCGCCCGCATCACCGCCACCATCGAGACCGCGTTGCCCGCCACCGCGAACACCCCGATCCCCGCCGCGCCGAACCACACCAGCCAGTGCGCCCCGTCCGCCAGCGCCACCACCGCGACCGAGACGACGGCCCCCAGCGAGAGCGGCGGCAACACGGCGGCGGGATCGTCCGACCTCCCCGCCGCTCCGCTCCACCACACCCGGCCCGCGATGCCGGCCAGACCCATGACCGCGATCAGCCAGGCCGCGACGGGCGCGGACAGGCCGAGTCGTTCGACGCCGTAGAGGGCGAAGAACGTGTTCACCGACGCGAGTCCGAACCCGAGAGCCAACGAGAACACCGCGAGCGCACGCACTCGGTCGCCGACACCCTCGTTCGGCCCGGCCTCGGCGGGGGGAGAGGGCACAGTGAGGCGCGTGGTCACCACCGCACCGGCCAGACACAACACCGCGAGCACGCCGACACCCCAGCGCCAGTCCACCACCGCCGCCGCGGACGCGAGG
This sequence comes from Streptomyces sp. ID05-26A, assembly GCF_033794685.1. NCBI lineage: Bacteria > Bacillati > Actinomycetota > Actinomycetes > Kitasatosporales > Streptomycetaceae > Streptomyces > Streptomyces sp. ID05-26A. The sequence continues at coordinate 1,185,424 of NZ_JARAYZ010000002.1, read as the reverse complement.
GGCACCCCGGCCACGAACGCACCCAACTGCACGCCGGACTGCTTCCACCCGGTCACCGGCCCGCGCTGCTCCGGCGCCACGGCCGCCATGATCACCTTGTTGGTCGCCGGGTTCGCCAGCGCCTGCGGGACGCCGCCCAGCGCGACGCCCGCCGCGACCCACCACGCCGACCCGGCGAGCGCCAGCACCGTCAGCGCGGCCGCGCTCACCACGAACAGGCCGACCAGGCTGCGCTGCGGCCCCACCCGGTCGACCAGCGACCCGGCGGGCAGCGACACCAGGGTCGCCACCCCGAACCCGGCCGCCACCAGGGCGCCGAGCTGCCACTCGGCCACCCCCAGCTCGGCGACCAGCACCGGTCCCAGCGCTCCCAGCACGAACAGCTGCAGCATCGACACGGCCATCGCGGCCGTGGACACCGCGGTCACGACGGTCTTCACGCTGCAGAGGTCGGATGGCGGCGCGGGGGAGTTCCGGCGAGGTGACCGCCACCCGGAGTCTCCCCGCGCAGCCGAAGACTGTTCGCCACCACCAGGACCGAGGACAACGACATCGCGGCACCGGCGATGAGCGGGTTCAGCAAACCGAAAGCCGCCAGCGGAAGCGCCGCCGCGTTGTAGGCGAAGGCCCACACCAGGTTGCCGCGGATGGTCGTGAGTGTCCGATGGGACAACACGATCGCGTCCGCGATCACGTCGAGGTCGTCGCGCACGAGGACGACGTCGGCGGCGTGCGCGGCGATCTCGCTGCCCCGCGCCATCGCCATGCCCAGGTCCGCGGCGGCGAGCGCGGGACCGTCGTTGATGCCGTCACCGACCATCGCGACCCGGTGCTCGTCGTGGCGCAGCCGTTCGATCGTCGCCACCTTGTCCGAGGGCCGCACGCCCGCGATCACGTCGCTGATCCCGATCTCGTCCGCGACCGCGCGGGCCGCGTCCTCGTGGTCCCCGGTGAGCAGCACGGTGCGCAGCCCGAGCGCGTGCAGGCGTTCGACGGCGGAGCGCGCGGACGGGCGCACCGCGTCCTGCAAGGTGATGCCGCCGATCACCACGCCGTCGCGCGCGACGAACACCCCGGTCGCCGGACCGAGCCCCGCCGACCACACCGACGCCTCGGCCGGCAGCACGATGTCCAGCCGTGCCATCAGGTCGCGCGAACCGACGTGCACGAGCCCGTCCTCCACCAGCCCGCGCGCACCCGCACCGATCAGTGCCTCGAACCCGGTGACGGCCGGGGCCTCGGACGACGCCGCGATCGCCACGCCGATCGGGTGCTCGGACGCCGCCTCGACCGCCGCCGCCCACCGCAGCACGTCGTGCTCGGAGTGGGCGGAGAACGCCGTGGTGCCCGTGACCCGCATGAGCCCGGTCGTCACCGTGCCGGTCTTGTCGAGCACGACGGTGTCGATCGCCCGGCTCGCCTCCAGCGCGTCCGGTCCCTTCACCAGCACGCCCAGTTGCGCGGCCCGCGCCACGCCCACCATCAGCGCCGTCGGGGTGGCCAGCCCGAGGGCGCACGGGCAGGCGATGATCAGCACGGCGACCGCCGACGTGAACGCCTCCCGCGTGGGGTGGCCGGTGACCAGCCACCCGGCCAGGGTGAGCGCCGTGAGCACGAGCACGACCGGCACGAACACCGCGCACACCCGGTCGACCAGCCGTTGCACGCGCGCCTTGCGTTCCGCGGCCTGCTGGGCCAGCGCGCGCATCTGGGCGAGCTGGGTGTTGGCGCCCACCGCGGTGGCCCGCACGACGAGGCGACCGGAGCGGTTGACGGTGCCGCCGGTGACCGCGTCACCGGGACCGACCTCGACCGGCACGGGTTCGCCGGTCATGGACGACGCGTCCACGGCGGAGTGGCCGCCGGTCACCACGCCGTCGGCGGGCAGTGCCTCGCCCGGTTTCACCACGAGCAGGTCTCCGGTGACGACCTGGGCGGCCGGTACCGCGGTCTCGACACCGTCGCGCAGCACCCGAGCGTCCTTGGCCGCCATGCCCGCGAGGGCTTCGAGCAGCTCCGCCGCACTGCGCCGCGACCGGACCTCGAAGTAGCGCCCGGCGAGCAGGAACGTGGTGACCCCTGCCGCCACGTCGAGGTACACCGCGTCGGCGCCGCCGTCGGTGACGCCGAAGCCGAGCCAGTAGCCACCGCCGGACGACCCGGCGACGAGCGACCACACCGCCCAGCCGAACGAGGAGAGCACTCCGAGCGAGACCAGTGTGTCCATGCTGGACGATCCGTGCCGCAGGTTGCGCAGCGCCGCGCGGTGGAACGGCCAGGCCGAGTAGGCCACGACCGGCAGCGCCAGCAGCACGCACAGGAGTTCCCAGCCCGGGAACCGCAGCGCGGGGACGAGCGCGAGGCTGATCGACAGGTTGCCCAGAGGGATGGCCAGCACGGCCGCGACCACGAGCCGGCGGCGCAGACCCGCGACGACGTCGACGGTGTGCGAGTCCTGCCCGGCGGGAACCGCGTCGTAACCCGCGTTGCGCACGACCTGCACGGCGTCATCGGCACGCATGCCGTCCGGCAGGTGCACGATCGCGCGTTCGGTGGCGTAGTTGACCGTCGCGCGGACGCCGTCGACCCTGTTCAGCTTGCGCTCGATGCGGGTCGCGCACGCGGCGCAGGTCATGCCCGACACGGAGAGCTCGACGGACAGGTCCGTCGTGGTGGTCATGATGAGTCAGTTCCTTCGTCCGGAGAGTTCGGCGAGCATGGCGTTGTAGGCGGCCAGGCGGTCGTCGTGGCCGTTGTCTGCGGCGCGGTCGAACCGCACGGCCTCCCGCCGGTCGGCCCGCGCCCACTGGTGCAGCAGCGCGAGGACGACGACGAGCACGGGGATCTCGCCGGTGGCCCAGGCGATGCCGCCGCCGAGGCGCTGGTCGGTGAGCAGGTCCGGCATCCAGGTGAGGCCCAGAGTGCGGTAGAAGTCCTCCGCGATCACCGTCTGCTTGTTCATCAGGATCACGCCGAAGAAGGCGTGGAACGGCATGACGGAGAACAGCAGTCCGAGCCGTGCCAGGTGCGGCAACGTGCGCGGAGCCCGGTCGACACCGATGACGAGCCAGAAGAACACGTAGCCGCTGACCACGAAATGGATGTTCATCAGCTGGTGCGCCCAGTGGAACCGCATCATCTCGCCGAACAGGTCCGAGAAGTACAGCAGGTAGAACGAGCCCACGAAGACCACTGCCGCCACCCCGGGATGGACGAGCGTTCTGGCGACCCGGCAGTGCACGAGCGCGGTGATCCACTGACGTGGTCCGGGCGGTAAAGCCCTCAGCGCCAAGGTGATCGGCCCGCCGAGCACCAGCAGCACTGGTGCCAGCATGTTCAACGCCATGTGGGCGACCATGTGGGTGCTGAACATGCCCGCCGCGTACCGGCCGAGTCCTGACGAGGTCATCACCAGCACCACCGCGCACCCCGCGAGCCAGGCGGCGGTCCGTCCGTGCGGCCAGTGGTCACCTCGGCGTCGCAGGGTGCGCACGCCGGCCAGGTAGGCGGCCGCCGCCAGGACCGCGCCGAGTCCGAGCACGAGGTCGAGCCGCCAGCCGAGGATCAGTTCCGCCGCCGACGGACCGTCCGGGAGTTCGTAGCCGAGCACGGTCTCCTGGGGTGAGGGCCGGGACAACGCCCACGCGGGCGGCACCAGGTGGGTCAGTCCGGTCGAGGCGGCGAGCACGAGGCCCAGCCCGGCCAGTTCGACGCCGAGCGGGCGCCGAGTGCCCCACCGCGCCCGCAGCAGCGGGACGACCGCCAGCACCGCCAGTTTGAGCAGCAGCAGCGCCACGTACCCGCCGCTCAGCGCGGCCGGGCCGACCAGCACCGCGCCCGCCACCCCGCCGCTGAGCACGAGCACCACCGCGCAGACCGACGTGACCCGGTGGTAACGCCGCACGACCTCGTCCGGAGAGGTGGCGCCGGGGGAGTGCCGCAGGTAGCCGCGCAACGCGACGAGCGAACCGACCCACACCGCGGCGGCCGGCACGTGCCACACCATGGCGTTGGTCGCCACGTCGTGCCAGGCCCCGTTCGCGACGTGCCCGACGATCACCGGGGCCAGCACCCCGACCAGCGCCGGCACCAGCCAGAGCACCGCGGTGACCCAGGTCAGCGCCGTCCGGGTCCCGGCCGCCACCAGACCGGCCGCCACGACCGTGACCAGCCACGCCTTCGGCTCCTCGGTCGCCGCCACGAGACCGGGCAGGTGGCTCAGCGCGACGCTGATGGACTGCCCCGTGGCGTCCGAAACGGACAGCACCACGGCCACACCGGCCGCAGCGACCCACACCGCCGCCGCGTTCGCCGCGACGCGGACCGCCGCGTAAGCCTGGGCGGTCAGCTTCGCGCTGCGTCCGGGCGCGGGCACCACGAAGCCACCGAACACCAGCGCGCCCACCGTGATCGTGGCCGCGGCGTTCGCGAGCGTGCGCACCAGCCCGAACGCCAGCGACGTGAGTCTCCCGGGATCGCTGTCGCCCAGCGCGGCGTGCACATCACCCGCCCAGAACACGACAACGGCGACACACACAACGGAAACAACCGACGCGACGACAGCGGCCCTGCTCACCCTCACACCGACAGCAGTCGGACGTCCGGCCGCTCCGGTTCCCGGAGACTCCGATCTCGTTCGCCGGTGTGACGGACGTGACTGTTCACTGTGGACTCACGACGGCAGGGCTGTGAGCGGGAGCGGCGAGTCCCCCGACCCGCCACCCCCGCGTACCCAGCACGCCGGCACAGGAGCGACACCGGCACCTGGTTGGTCGATCACAGGGGCCCGGCGGTTCCGGACGATCAGGGCGCCGGTGGCCGCGAGCACCACGACGCCCCCTGCCAGGCCCTGGTCCGCGACATCGCCGTCCGGCATCCTTGAAGGACGAGGGGAGGCGATCTTGGCGGGTCGGTTGCAGGCGGAAGTAGCGGAACTCCAGTGGGACCGCATCCCCCTCGTCACGCGGTGGCGGCTCAACCGCTGGCGCAAGCGGCGCAGGACCGGGCTCCTGATGTTCACGATCAGCCGAGCCCCCGTGCGGCACAGCGCCTCGCTCTACGTCCGTCTGAACGAGGTCAGCGAGAACGGCCGGGTCCTGGCGCAGTCGGACACCCAGTGGCCGTTCTCCCGCTTCCGGCACCTGTCCCCGGGCCGGCACGGACTGGACTTCGTCACAGCGGACATGAAGGGACGAGAAGCGAGGTTCCGCCGGGAGGTCGACCTGGCCCTGGGCGAAATCCTCGTGGTGGGCTGCCGCCCCTCGTACTCGTTCCGGCCGTTCGACAAGAACCCGCCACCGGAGCGCTGGTACCTGGGCGTGTTCGGCCCACTGTAGGAACACCTTCACGACGCCATAGCAGTCGGCGATCGTGGAGCCCAGGTCCCGGGGCGAGGTCGAACACGAGGCGGCGAGGCCGGTCCGCGCGGAGCGGCAGATGAAGAGATCTTCATCTTGTTCTCATGCGCGACCCGGAGCGGTGGGGCAGGCTCTGCCGCATGCTGCCGTCCGCCCGCACCGGCACGGCCCTCGTGGCCGTGCTCAGCGTGGCGTGCGCGCTCGCGGCCGTGCTTCTCGTGCTGACGGTGGTACGTCCGGTACCGCCCGAGGTGCGGGCGCCGGAGGTCCGGATCGGACGGTCGGTCCCGACGGCACCGTCCACCACGGCGCCGTCCACCACAGCCCCCGCTCCCACGACCGCCGTTCCCACCCCCACGCCCGGCTCCGTGCTGCCCCCGCCACCGCCCATCGACGATGACGACGACGGCGAGGACGACTGACGTGCCCGCACGTGTGAAGATCATGTGCTGGCTCCTCGGCCTGATGACGCTCGTCCTCGCGACCGTCGTGGTCGTGGTGTGGCGCTTCCTGCTCGTCGACGTCGACGACCGCGTCAACCGCGCCCTCGAGCAGGAGACCACCGAGTTCAGCACCTACGCCGAGAACCACACCGGTGACGCCGGTGCCGTCGCCGACGCCCACCTGCGCCTGCAGTACCCCGACCAGCACGAGCTCCACCTCGCCGTGCTGCCCGGCCGCGTCCTGGTCCAGCGCACCGAGGTCACCTACGAGCTGGACAAGGACCGGGCGGCCGTCGCCGCCATCACCTCGTCACCGGCGCCCTGGGGCGTCGTCACCACCCCGGCGGGTCCGTTCCGCTGGGCGAAGGTGCACACGACGGCCCCGGCGGAGATGTGGTTCGTCACCGGCTACTTCGAGGACGGCGTGCACGGCCCCGTGCACTCGACGGTGCGCGTGCTGGTGCTGGTGTCGCTGGCCGGTCTGCTGATCGCCGCGTTGATCGCCTGGTTCGTGGCGGGTGCCATCCTCGCGCCGGTCCGCATGGTCCGCCAGGCCGCCGCCGAGATCACCGAGGACGACCTCACCCGCCGCATCCCCGTGTCCGGCAACGACGACGTGGCCGCGCTCGCCCAGCAGTTCAACTCGATGCTCGACCGGCTCGACCGCTCGTTCCGGCTGCAGCGCCAGTTCCTCGACGACGCCTCGCACGAGCTCCGCACGCCGATCACCATCGTGCGCGGCCACCTGGAACTGCTCGGCGACTCACCGGAGGAACGCGCCGAGGTGGTGCGGCTGTGCACCGACGAGCTCGACCGCATGGCCCGGCTCGTCGAGGACCTCCTGCTGCTGGTCAAGTCCGAACGGCCGGACTTCCTGCGTCCCGTCGCCGTGAGCCTGCCGGAGCTCACCAGCGACATCGACGCGAAGCTCCGCGCGCTCGGCGACCGCCGCTGGGTGCTCGAGGCGATCGCCGAGGGAGAGGCCGTGCTGGACCCGCAACGCGTGACCCAGGCCGTGCTGCAGCTGGCGTCGAACGCCGTCCGCCACACCACTTCCGGTGCCACGATCCGCTTCGGGTCCGCTGTGGACGGTTCGGTCTCGTTCTGGGTGGCCGACTCCGGTCCCGGGGTGAGCGACGAGTCGATGCTGTTCTCACGGTCCACCGGGCTCGGCCTGCCGATCGTGAAGGCCATCGCCGAAGCGCACGGCGGCGCGGTGCGGGTGCGTTCGGTTGCAGGGCAAGGAGCGACGTTCGTGGTGGAGGTACCCCGATGACCGGCCGGATCCTGATCGTGGAGGACGAGGCGCGCATCGCGTCGTTCGTGGAGAAAGGCCTGCGCGCCAACGGCTTCACCACCTCCGTCGTCGCCTCGGGGGCGGACGCGCTGTCGTGGGCCGCCTCCTTCGACCTGGTGGTGCTCGACCTCGGGCTGCCCGACCTCGACGGGTTCTCGGTCCTGCGTTCGCTGCGCGAGCAGGGCGTGGCCACCCCCGTGATCATCCTGACCGCCCGCGACTCGGTGCACGACACCGTGGCGGGGCTGTCCGGTGGTGCCGACGACTACATGACCAAGCCGTTCCGCTTCGAGGAACTGCTGGCCCGCGTCCGGCTCCGGTTGCGCCCGCCCGGTGTTCCCGAGGCGACCGTGCTGACCGCCGGGACGTTGTCGCTCGACCTGCGCACCCGTCAGGCGGTGCTGCCGTCCGGGTCGGTGGACCTCACCGCGCGCGAGTTCGCGTTGCTGGAGCTGTTCCTGCGGCATCCGGGGCAGGTGCTGGTGCGCGAGCAGATCCTGTCGCACGTCTGGGGTTACGACTTCGACCCGGGGTCCAACGTGGTCGACGTGTACGTGCGGTCGTTGCGGCGCAAGATCGGGGCTGACCGGGTGGAAACGGTGCGGGGCATGGGGTATCGCCTGGTGTAGATGAAGGCTCCTTCATCTGGGCCTCACGTGTGGATCAGTTCGCCCGCGCAGGATCGTCCTCGTGATCCTGACGATGGTGGTCTTCGCGGTGGCGGTGGTGCTGTGGGTGTGCACCCCGCTGGACGACACGCTGGTCGCCCTCGCCGCCGTAGTGGCCCTGCTGCTGTTTGGTGTCCTGCCCGCGTCGGCGCTGCAGGTGCTGGGCGGGTCCACGACGTGGCTGCTGATCGCGGCGTTCGTGCTCGCCCGCGGGGTGTCGGACTCCGGCCTGCCGGCCCGGCTCGCGACGTCGCTGATGGGCCGGGCGCGGTCGGTGCGCGGCCTGGTGCACCTGACGGCTTTCGCCTTGCTGCTCACGGCTTTCTTCGTGCCGTCGACCTCGGGCCGCGCCGCGCTGACCCTGCCCGTGCACCGGGAGCTGCGGGTGAACTCGCGGGTGTCGCGGGCGCTCGGGGTGCTGTTCCCGTCGGTGATCCTGCTGACGGCGGTGGCGACCCTGGTGGGCGCCGGAGCGCACCTGATCACCAGCGCGCTGCTGGAGGAGGCGACGGGGGAGGGGATCGGCTTCGGGCAGTGGCTGCTGCTCGGGCTGCCGCTCGCGGTCGTCAGCGCGCACGTCACGGCGGAGCTGGTGCTGTGGCTGTTCACGTCACGGGCCGATCGGAAGCACCCGCTCGTCGTGGACCCGCCGACCGTCGAGTTCGCGGCGCCGGGCGGGACGCTGCGCACCGCGGTGCCCACCCAGCGCCTCACCAGCGCCGAGACCACGTCCCTCGGCATCCTCGCGGCCGTCTCGGTCGCCTGGATCACCGAACCGTGGCACCACGTCCCGCCCGAGGTCGTCGCCCTCGCGGGTGCCGTCGCCATCACCAGCCCGCGCCTCGGCACCACCACGCTCAAGGCGGCCCTCGCCGACATCCCGTGGTCGCTGCTGCTGTTCATGGCCGCCACCACGATGCTCGGCACGGCCCTGGTCCGGTCCGGCGCCGCCAACGGCATCGCGACCCTGATCAGCCCGGACCACCTGCTGCCGACCGTGATCGTGGTGAGCCTCCTCGCGCACCTGGTCGTCCAGTCCCGTTCGGCACGATCCTCGGTGCTGATCCCGATCGTCATCCCGCTCGCCCTGGCCGCCGGGATGAACCCCGCCGCCCTCGCCTTCGCCTCCACCGCGGCCGCCGGCTTCTGCCACACGTTCACGTCGTCGGCGAAACCCGTCGCGCTCTTCGCCCACACCTACCGGCCCCGCGACCTGCTCACGCTCTCGCTCTTCCTCGCCCCGATCACCGGTGCGCTCGTGCTCGCCTGCTCCGTCTTCCTCTGGCCGCACCTCGGCCTCCCACTGAAATGAGGTCACCCATGCGTTTCCTGGTCGCTCCCAGCGGTTTCAAGGAGTCACTCGACGCGTGCGCCGTCGCCGACGCGATCGCGCGGGGCATCTACCGCGTCGTTCCCGGCGCGATCGTCGACAAGACGCCGCTCGTCGACGGCGGGGAAGGCTCGGCCGCGGCGCTCGCCGAAGCCACGAACGGCACCCTCGTGCCGGTGAGCGTCACCGGTCCGGTCGGCGAGGAGGTCCTGTCCCACTTCGCGCTCCTCGGCGGCCCCGGCCCGCGCACCGCCGTGGTGGAGATGGCTGCGGCGGCCGGGCTGCGGCTCGTCCCGCGCGGGCACCGCGACCCGGCCACGACCACCACGTACGGCGTCGGTGAGCTCATCCGCGCCGCGCTGGACCTCGGTGTCGACCGCGTGCTGGTCGGGTGCGGCGACTCCGGCACGTCGGACGGTGGCGCGGGCGCGTTGCAGGCCCTCGGCGCCCGCATCACCGACGCCCGGGGCCGTGAGATCGGGCGCGGGGGAGCGGCCCTGGCCGGTGCCACCGCCCTCGACCTGTCCGAAGTGGACCCGAGACTCGACAAGGTGGAGATCACCGTGGCGTGCAACCAGCACAACGTCCTGTGCGGCGAGCGGGGCGTGGCCAGGGTGTTCGGACCGCAGAAGGGCGCTACCGCCGCCCAGGTCGAACTGCTCGGCGACGCCCTCGACACGTGGGCGGACCTGCTCGGCCCCGGCGTGCGCACCATGCCCGGCGGCGGCGCGTCCGGCGGCCTCGGCGCGGGCCTGCACGCACTCGGCGCCACGCTGCTGCCGCGCTTCGAGGTCGTCCTGGAGCACACCGACCTCGACGCCCGCCTGCCCCACGCCGACCTCGTCATCACCGCGGAGGGCGCGATCGACGGCCAGACCCCGCACGGCAAGGTGCCCTCGGAGGTGGCGCGGCGGGCCAAGAAGTACGGCAAGCCCGTCATCGCGCTGGCCGGCACGATCGGCGAGAACGCCCGCGTCAACCACGACGCCGGCATCGACGCCTACGCCAGCATCATCGCCGCACCGGTCACCCTGGACACCGCGATGGCCACGACCGCGGAGCTCCTCACCGACGCCACGGAACGCACGTTGCGCCTGCTCCTGGTCGGCGCGGCGCTCACGTGACGGTCAGCGGCGGAGCTCCTCGGCGTCGATCGGCAGGTACGTCTGCTCGTGCAGGTACCGCTCCAGCCGGTCCGCGACCTTGCGCCGCCAGCGCTCGACGCTGCCGTACAGATGCTCGAACGTCGTGGTGTCGAAGGGGATCTCGTTGCCGTGGTACCAGCTGGGGCGCCCGAGCGGGGTCGCGGCGGTGAGGGTGGAGGTGGGCACGTCGACGTGGGTGGTGCGCCAGCCGCCCAGCGCGTTGCCGTGGTCGTCGCGCAGGATCTCGTCGGTGTCGCCCGCCGTGGCCAGCACCTTGCCCGGCACGGGCGCGCGGCCGGTGCCGGACCAGTCGAGCAGCGCCTGCCACAGCGCGTGCTGGACGTGGCCGTTCGGGAACGTGCTCCAGCGGGCGCCGCTGGGCAACGGGCAGTCCGCGAGCCGGTCCCGGTCGGCCGCGGACATCTCACGGGTCTCGCGGTGGGCCATGCCGGCGACCTCGTAGAGGCGGAACGTCGCGCTGTCGGGGCGGCGGTGGCTCAGGCCCCTGACCTGCCCGCCGACCCCGCACCGCCGGCGGACGCTCTGGAACTCGGCCTCGCCGAGCACCTCGATCACCGGGACGTCGACGTCCGGCAGCGCGGGCCCGCCTGACGCACCGGGCAGGTAGCCGTCGAACGCGGGCGCACCACCGGCGAGGCGGAGCCGGTCGTGGTGGTAGCGGATGAACTCGCGCACGACGCCACCGGTCTGGGAGATGCCACCGAGGTAGACCTCGCGTGCCCTGATGCCGCTGCCGGGCAGGCCTTCCCGCAACGCCGCGGACACCTGGGCGAGGATCTCCGGCGACTGCGGGGTCGCGTCCCACCACCGCCGCATGAACCGGTCGTACTCCGCCACGACCTCGTCGTAGTCCGCGTCCGGCGAGAACGGGATGGTGGCGGCGAACTGCTGGGACAGCGGGCTTTCCGCGAACGTGAACGACCGGTACCGCTCGGGGTCGGCACCGGCGACCAGCCCCAGCGCGGAGGGTGCCTGCGAGTCGATCTCGACCCAGACGTGGTTGCCGCGCATGACGAACCGGTTGATCGCGCGCCACACCGAGGTGCCGCCCCAGATGTGGCTGGGCTCGGCGATCACGGTGCCGCTGAACCGCGCGGGGTCGGCCGGCCGGCGGATCAGGATCCTGGTGCCGTAAGGAGTTCCGGCGGCGGTGCCGGACACGAGGTACTCCTCCTGGACGTAGTCGTACCTCGCCATCCGGTCGGTGCCGTAAGGCTCCAGCACGACCGCGCGGGAGCCGGGGACGTCGGGGTGCGGGCCGGTGACGATGGCCGCGGTGACGGACATGCGGGTCCTTTCAGAGTGAGGGGGCGGCGTCGAGCAGGGTTCGCGTGTAGGCCTCGCGCGGGGAGTCGAAGACCTCGTCCCGGGAACCGAACTCGACCAGCGCGCCCGCCCGCATCACGGCGACCTGGTCGCTGACGAACTCGACCACCGCCATGTCGTGGGAGACGAACAGCAGCGCGAAGTTCCTCGCCTGCTGGATGTCCTTGAAGAGGTTGAGGATCTGCGCCTGCACCGAGACGTCGAGAGCGGACACGGGTTCGTCGGCGACGAGGAGGTCCGGTTCGAGCGCCAGCGCCCTCGCGATCGAGACGCGCTGCCGCTGACCGCCGGAGAACTCGTGCGGCAGCCGGCCGAGGGAGGTGCGGGCCAGTCCCACCTCGTCGGCGAGCGCTGCCGCGCGACGGCGCCGTTCGGGCCGGGTGTGCAGGTCCTGCGCCCGGAACGGTTCGACCAGCAGGTCCTCCAGGGTCATCCTCGGGTTGAGGGAGTTGGACGAGTCCTGGAAGACCATCTGCATCGTCCGGCGGAACGGGCGCATCGCCTTCGGCGTCAACGAGTCCAGGGGCTGCCCCTGCACGGTCACCCGGCCGCGGTCCGGGGAGAGCAGGCCGACGGCCATGCGGCCGAGGGTCGACTTGCCGCTGCCCGACTCGCCCACGAGCCCGACCGTCTCCCCGGTGCGCACCCGCAGGCTCACCTCGGTGACGGCGGCCGTGCGACGGCGTGCGAAGAACGGACCGGACGAGAAGTCCTTGCCGACGCCGTCGAGCTCCAGCACCGCGGTCATCGCGCACCTCCTGCCGTCGTGACGGCGTCCAGCACCGCGTTCATCGGGTCTCTCCTGCCCTCTCGCGCGTCTGCTCCAGCACCGCGCGGTCGATCGTGGGGAGCCGGTCGAGCCGACGGCCCAGCCGGGGCGCCGCGTCGATCAGCGCACGGGTGTAGGGCTGCGCCGGGCTGGCGATGACCTGCTCGGTGGGGCCTTGTTCGACGACCCGGCCGTCGTACATGACCAGCACCTCGTCGCTGTAGCGGGCGACGAGCCCGAGGTCGTGGCTGATCAGGACGAGAGCGAGGTCGAGCTCCTCGCGCAGCCGCACGAGCAGCCGCAGGATCTGTTGCTGCACCGTGGGGTCGAGCGCCGTCGTCGGTTCGTCCGCCAGCAACAGCCGGGGACCGCACGAGATCGCCATGGCGATCATCACGCGTTGCCGCATGCCGCCGGACAGCTCGTGGACGTAGGCGTCGAGCACCCGCCGTTCGCGGCCCAGCCCGACCTGCTCCAGCAGTTCCAGGGCGCGGTGGCGGGCTTCGCGGCGGCTCAGGCCGAGGTGGTGGCGCAGCGGGCGGATCATCTGGGTGCCGATGCGCAGCAACGGGTGCAGGGCGCTCATCGGTTCCTGGAACACGTACCCGATCTCCGCGCCACCGCGGGCGCGACGTCGTGCCGCCGGTTCGGTGAGCAACTCGGTGCCGTCGAAGAGCACCGAGCCCTCCGCCGTGATCTGGGGCGGCAGGATGCCCATCACGGCCGCGGCGGTGATGCTCTTGCCCGACCCGGACTCGCCGACGACGGCGAGCGTCCGTCCACTGCGGACCTCGAAACCGACCTCCCGCACCAGCTCGAGGTCCCCGACGCGAGCGGAGAGCCCGGACACGCGCAGTACTGGCTCAGATGTGGTGTGCACGCCGACTCCTCAGTAGCGGATGCGCGGGTCGAGCAGCGAGTAGAGAAGGTCGACCACCAGGTTCAGCAGGACGTAGACCACGGCGATGAAGAAGATGCAGCCCTCGATGACGGGGTAGTCGCGGCGCTGCACCGCGGTCAGCAGGAGCTGTCCCAGGCCGGGGATCGAGAAGATGGACTCGGTGACCACGGCGCCGCCCATCAACGAGCCGGCGGTCAGGCCGACGACCGTCACCATCGGCACCACCGCCGCGCGGAAGACGTACTTGCGGATCACCGTGCGCTCGGGCAGTCCCATCGACCGCGCGGTGGTCACGAACGGCTGGTGCAGCGAGTCCAGCACGCCCGCCCGGCCGTAGCGGAACAGCGTCGCCGCCTCCAGCAGGCCCAGCGAGATCGCGGGCAACGCCAGGTGGTGCAGGAACAGCAGCGGGTCCTCGGTGAACGAGACGTAGCCCGCCACCGGGAACACCTGCCACACCACGCCGAACACCGCGATCAGCAGGACGGCCAGCCAGAAGCTGGGCAGCGCGATGCCGATCGACGAGCCGAAGACCAGCAGGCGGTCGAGCAGACCGTGCCGGCGGGTACCGGCCGCGATGCCGAGGGCGGGACCGATCAGCACCGCCACGGCGAGCGCGAGCACGGTGAGCTGCAGGGTGACCAGCGCGTGGTCGAACACGAGGCCCGACACCCGCTGCTCGGCGAACAGCGAGTCGCCGAAGTCGAACCGCGCGACCCGGCCGAGCCAGGCGGCGAACTGGTCCCACAGCGAGGCGTCCAGCCCGAGCCTGGTCCTGACCTCGGCGATCTCCTCCGAGGTCGCGGAGTCGCCCGCGATGGCCGCCGCCGGGTCACCCGGAGCGAGGCGCAGCATGACGAACAGCAGCACCATCGGGACGGCGACGGTGGGCAGCAGCGCACCGACGCGCTTGAGGAGGTAGTTGGTCACGGGGTTCTCACTTCCTCGCCGACCGGGGGTCGAACACGTCGCGGAGGCCGTCGCCGAGCAGCACGAGCCCGAGCACGGTGGCCACGATGGCGAGTCCCGGGAACACCCCGATCCACCAGGCCGAGTAGAAGTACTGCTGGGCCGCGGACAGGCTGGTGCCCCAGCTCGGCACGTCCGGCGGCAGCCCGATGCCGAGGAAGCTCAGCGCCGCCACCGACAGCACCGTCACCGAGAACGCCAGCGCGGCCTGCACGATCGCCACCGACAGCGCCTCCGGTGCCACGTACCGCAGCAGCACCCAGCTCGTCCGGGAGCCCAGCGAGGTCGTGGACTCCACCATCGGCATCGCCTTCACCGCGAGCGCCGCACCGCGCACCACACGGGTGACCACGGGGATCAGCACCACGGTCAGCCCGACGACCATCGTGGCGACGCCGTCACCGAGGACGCCGACCAGGCTGATCACCAGCACGATCGAGGGGAACGACATCAGGCCGTCCACCACCCGCATCACCAGGGCGTCGACCCAGCGGAAGTAACCGCACAGCACCCCGAGCAGGTAGCCGGTCAGCACGGCGATCGCGGTCGTGACGGCGCCGATGCCCAGCGACGTGCGGGCGCCGTGGACCACCATCGTCCACAGGTCGCGGCCCTTCTCGTCGGTGCCGAACCAGTGGCTCGCGCTGGGTGGTCGCAACGTGCTGGTCGGGTCGACCCGGTAGGGGTCGCCGCCGAGCAGCGGGGCGAGCACGGCCAGGGTGATCATCAGGCCGAGCAGCGCGGCGCCCGCCATCGCGGTCCGGTCGCGCACCAGGTCCTGGAAACGTTGTCGCAGCATGGGATTCCTTAAGTGCGAGGCTTAGCGACCGAGCCAGACGTTGTAGAAGCCGCGGACCGTGCCGAGCGCCGGCGCGAACCCGCCGATGCGCGTGCTGGTGACGGCGAGGTTGCCCTCGAAGCCGAGCTTGACGAACGGGAGGTCGGTCCAGACGAGCTCCTGCAGCTCGGTCCAGGCGGCCTGCCGGGCGGCGTCGTCCGCGCCGGAGAGGATGCGGTTCATGAGCGCGTTCTTCGCCGGGGTGTTCCACCAGCCGGGGAAGCCGGAGCTGAAGAACACCACCGTCAACGGGTCCGAGTAGCTGGTTCCGGTGGCGAGGAACAGGTCCCACTGCGCCGGGTCCGCGCGCCGCGAGGTGAAGCTGGTCTCGTCGGTGGCCTGCAGGGCGACGGTGATGCCCGCGGCGGCGAGTTGCTGGCGGACCAGTTCGGCGTGCGGGTCGCGGCTCGGCCGGTACAGCACCCGCAACGGCGTGCCGTCGTAACCCGCCTCGGCCAGGGCCTTCTTCGCGCCCTCGACGTCCGGGGCGGCCTCGTAGACCTGGCTGCCCGCGGTCGAATGCCACGGCGAGGTCTTCAGGAACATGCTGGAGTCGTCGAGGAAGTTCTCGGTCGACCCCAGGCTCTGCAGGGCGATCTGGCCGGGGTCGAGCGCCCGTTGGACGGCCTGCCGCAGCTTGAGGTTCGTCGACGGGCCTTGCTTGAGGTTGAACTGCACCAGGCGGAACTGGCCACCCGGCACGACGACGGGGTTCAGCTTGTCGTCCCGCCGGTAGCTCGGCAGCTGGTCCATCAGCGGTCCGGACGGCGCGATGTCGACGGCGTCGGTCCTCAACTGGTTGAGGACGTTGGAGTCGTTGTAGGGCACGAACTTCACGCGGTCCGCGTACGCGGACTTCGCCCCGCTGGCCCCGTCCGACGGCTCGGTCCGCGCGGTGTAGCCGTCGAAGCGGTCGAGCACGACCTGCCGGTCCGGGACGAACTCGCGCAACCGGTACGGCCCGGTGCAGACGATGCGCGGCAGTGGTTTGTTCGACGGCACCCCGGCCACGAGCGACGCCGGCATCACGTAGGCGGCGGTGTCCGGAGTGGACAGCAGGGCGGGCACCGCGGAGCTGGGCTGCTTGAGCTTGATGACCGCTGTCAGGTCGTCGGAGGCGGAGACACCGTCGAGGATCTTGCCGAAGGTGGCGCCGGGACTGCTGCCCGCGTACCGCTTCAGCGACGCGGCCACGTCCTCGGCGCGGAGTGGCTGGCCGTCGTGGAAGGTGACCCCGGAGCGCAGGCGGACGGTGTAGGTGGTGGCGCCGTCGTACTGGTAGCTCTCGGCGAGACCGTTGTGCACGCCCATGCGGGCATCGTTCTCCCACAGGCCCTCGCACATCGTCGCGGCGGCGAGCCAGTTGCTGCGCAGCGTCGAGTACACCGGGTCCAGCGCGGTCGGCATGCTCGCGACCACCAGCTCACCACCGCGGCGAGGGGCGGAGACGTCCACGGTGGACTTCCCGGCGCAACCGGCCACTGTGGACACCAAGAGTGCTGCGGCGAGCACGTGGCGAAGCCTCTTCATCGGCACTCCTGGGAACGTCGGGCGGCGAGTGGCGCCCAGTATGCGTCCGCTCCGGTGGGGGAGAGCCGTGAGTTACCGCGGGTGCGGTAAGGGTCAGCCGACGATGCCCGCGACCAGGTCGTAGCCGATCCCGTAGAGCCTGCTGGTCTGCAGGCGGTGCTGGACGGTGCGCCCGTGCCGTGCGGACACGACCAGTCCCGCCTCGCGCAGGCGCCGCAGGTGCCGTGACACCTGCGGCTGAGTCATCCCCGTCCGCCAGGCGAGCTCGGTGGTGGTGCACTGCTCGTTGATCAGGTGCCGGCAGATCTCGAGCCGTCCGGCGTCGGTGAGCACGAGCATGCGCTCGCGGATCCTGTCGAGGGTGTCGGCTCCGCGCGGCCCGTGCTGCTCGGCCGGGTACTGGACGACGACCGGCGGCTGCCGCTGTGCCGGCCTTCCCTTCACCTTGTCGTCCTTGACCAGCAGGTGCGGGTGCGCGAAGTGGGACGGCACGAGCACCAGCCCACGTCCGCGCACCGTCACCGCCGACTGCTGCAACTTGCTGAACTCCACGGTGTGCTCAGCGACGTCGATGACCGAGTTCGCCGCCAGCGACCCGACCACCAGCGGCAACGGCTCCGTGCGCAGCGAAGCCCCGACCCGCTCCGCCGAGCGTTCGAGGGCAGGCCGGATCCGCCGCCACAGCACGCCGAAGAACGTCTCGGAGGCGACCCGCAGCAACACGAGCAGCCGCCCTCGCAGCTTCTCCGGATCCGCCACCAGTTCGGCGGCCAGCACACCGCGGCGCGTGGACCGCTCCGCGCACGCCCGGACGAAGGCCTGGGCGGAGCCGGCGTCGTCGAGCGGCCACCCGAAGTTCTGCCGCAGACCGAAGACCGCCATCCCGGCCATCTGGACGAACTCACCGAGGTCGAGGCCCGCGATCCGGTCGAGCTCGGACTCGAGGTCGCCGGAGCCACCCGGCTCCAGCGGGAGCAGCAACCGGGTGCGGAACCGCGCCCACAACGGTGCCAGCGCCACGCAGTCCGCCGCCGCGGTGCCCGGCAGGTCGGCGAGGACCCGCCGCACCCACGCAGCCCGGTCCGGGTGGTGCTCCGGTTCCGCGAGCACGTGCAGGCACGCCATGAGCTCGGCCGCCGCCGAGCACCGGGCCGTCACCTCCGCCGGGCGCACGCCGTGCAGTCGCAACAGGACGGACATGACCGGCGAGTCTAGGCGTGACCCGGCGGCGCCGTTCGACAGGTCAGGCGGGTCTGATCCTGGACTTCGGGCTGCGGGTGGTGCCGCGGCGCACTCCTGGGTGTCACTCCCGGCCCATGCAGTCCACCCAGGACTCGGTGGTGACGATGATGTCGGTGGGGAGGGTTTCGGTCACGGACCCGTCCGACACCCAGATGTGTGCGTGGTAGGTGGCCATCGGTACCGACGCGGGCCCTTGCACACCGACGAACCCGTTGACGCGGATGGCGCCGTTGGGGTCGTGGAAGTTGGAGCCGGGTGGGAGGTGGTGCTCGGTGGCGGTCCAGCCGGGAGGCAGTTCGCGCATCCCGAACTCGAGGTCGGTGGTCCACTTCCCGCTCACCACGAAGATGAAGTAGGAAGCGTGTGTTCTCCCATCGGGACCGTGCTGAACGCACATCCGGCTGGTCCTGTCGAACTGCTCGAGATGCCACGTCTGGGTTTGCGGCGCTGTGTGCGCCGACGCGACGACGGACGTGCCGGCCAGGGACAGCATCAGCACCGAGGCCAGGACGAGCACCGGTCTGGCGATCCGCGACATCACTCTCACTGGACCCCTCCTGGAACTGGAGTGACTACGTTCCGGATCACGCTAGCGGCCGGATCTCAGAGCTCTCTGAGAGTCGGGTCGTCGCGTGCGAGCGGCGCCGAACCGGCCTTCGCGGTTAGTCGGTGAGGCCGGGCAGGTGGTAACCGGAGTGGTCGTCCCACTCGATCTCGTAGTCGTCGAGGGTGAAGGTCCAGTCCGCGTCCGGCACCGCGTTGCGCAGCGCGGTGATCGCGGCCAGCCAGTGCGCCAGGGACGGGACCGCTCGGTCATCGGAGGCGGGCAGCTTGGTCGACCCGTCGAGCACCGTCCCCGGCTCCAGTCGGTCGTAGAGGTACAGCCCTTCTTCTTCCTGGGAGAACGGCGCGTTCGCGTTGTAGGTGTCGACGACCTGGTCGACCGCTGTGCGCTCGGCGTCGGCCAGCGGGGCCGAGCGGCGAGCCGTGTAGTAGAGGGAGACGCCCATGCGGGCCACCCTAGTCAAGCGGACGTTTCGGAACACGACGAACAGCGTGTCGTCCAACGGAAGTCGCGGGCACTCGCACAGCGGGTGACCCGGAGTGCGAGTGCCTGCCGCCTCACTACTCGGTGAACATGGTGAAGGAACGCATCTGGTCGAAGCGCCTCGCGGCCAAGTCATCCGTGGTGATCAGGAAACACCCGTAGTAGAACTCGCTCGCCGTGGCGAACTGGGCCAGCGGGACCCATTCCTGGGTAAGGCGGTGCTCCTCTTCGCGCAGCAGCCGGGAGCGTTCCTCTCTCGACACGTCGGTACCGGCGAGGCGCCCCTGGACGTTGTCGAACGCCATCTGTCCCCACGGACTGCTTTGCCCGCCGATCTCCTTGCCGTACCCACCGATGCGCAGCGTCCAGAAGTCGTCGTGCGTCGGCCAGAGCTCGTCGACGAGCGCGCACAGCTGATCGATGTGCTTCAGCTCGACCGTGTCGTCGCGGTCTTCGATCCACTTCGGCAGCACCGGCTGGACCTTTGCGGAGAGCAGGCTCTCGGGAACCAGGAACGGCAGGTCCTCGTGGAAGAACGTCCTGGTGTCGTAGCCCGGCGGCGGCGACGCCACCTCGGTCACCGCGTCCGTTGGCACGTAAAGGACTCGCGAGAACTCGGAGGTGGGATGCTCTTCCATGTCCTCGTCGTGGTTCAGGAAGAACAACAGCGAGCCGTCCGCCGGCAGGTCGAGCCCTTCGGCTCGCGGAAGTGCCGCGCAGTCGACGGAACCGATGAACGGCAACGGGTACTCGCCGCCCGGCCACTCCACGCCGACCGGTAAACGGGGAAGTCCTCCGAACTGACCGGCACCTCCGTCGCCGGGACTCGCCACGATCGCGAACCGGAGTTGATCGGCGAACTCGTCGGACTCGTCGCCGGGGATGCCTCGATCTGGTGCCGTAGCGCGAAACTGCTCGTAACGGTTCACAGCTTCCTTGTCACGTCGTGGGGCGGGCGCGGCGCCGAAGGTGTTCGCGCACCAGGAGTACGCACAGGCTGACCGCGATGATCCCGGAAGTTGTCCCGAAAGCGATCGGCAGCGAGAACAGGGTTGCGCAGAGGTTGGCCACGACGGCCAGCACCAGCAGAACCCACAGGAAGGTGCGGGGCCGGCCGCGGTTCTCGGTGGACATGACTGGTCCTCCCTGTTCGAGCGTCAGCTCAGTGGCTGTCTGACGGGAAATACCGTGGCGGTGAGCGGGATGCGCGCGCATCGGCGAAAAGGTGACAACACGACGGCTCCTACTTTGGATGCAAACCCGGCGGCCGACGGCGGACCGCGTGCTGCCGTGACCGATGATGGAATTCCGCTCGTCAGGTTCCGTGGAGGCCGATGTGTTCCTCGTTGCCCAGGCGCCGAACGGGCCCCGGCCGTTGTATCCGGGCCCCGCGCTCGGGGGTGCCGTGGTGGCGATCGGCATGTTGCTGCTGCTTCCGGTGGCGGTGGGGTCCGACCCCGGCCTGGGACCGGTGCCCGGTGCCGGTGGAGCGACGTGGTGGGCGGTCGTGGTCGTGCTGCTGCTGCAGGCCGTCCTGGTGACCTGGGCCGGTCGGGCGCCGGAAGTGGTGGTGCCCGGGGTGCCCGCCGCGGCGTTGCTGTCGGTTCCGGCGGCGCCGGGAGCGGCGTTCTCGTTCACCGCGGTCGCGGTGCTGGTCTCGGTGTTCCTCGCGTTCATGGCCCGTCCGGCGCGACCGTTGCGGGTGCCGCTGATCGCCGCGGGGGTGTTGTTGGCCGCGGGCCAGTTCGTCACCGTCGGCGCCCTCGGCGTGGCCGGGGTGGTCGCGGCCGTCGTCGGCTCGGTGGTGCAGGCGCTGCTGGTGATCGGGATGCCGTTGCTGGTCGGCTCGGTGATCGCGGCACGCCAGGACGTGCACGAGGCAGGCCGCCAGGAGTTGGCGGCGTTGCGCCGGGAGCAGGAAGCGCTGCTGGAGGCGGCGATCTCGCGTCAGCGCACAGCGTTGTCGCGGGAGCTTCACGACATCGCGGCCCATCATCTGTCCGGCATCGCCATGATGGCCGCGGCGGTCGCACGGCAGATCGACACCGATCCCGCCACGGCCAAGCACTCGGTGACGCAGATCCGGGAGCAGAGCCGTGCCGTGCTCGCCGACCTGCGCCGGTTGGTCGGCCTGCTTCGCGAGGAGACCAGCGCGGTCCGGCCGGTGGAGACCCTCGGCGCTGTGACCGGGCTCGTGGAGACCTGGCGGGCGGCGGGGGTGGAGATCGCACTGCTGATGCCCTCGCGCTGGCAGGAGCCGGGTCCGCTGGCCCAGCTGGTCGCCTACCGGATGGTGCAGGAATCACTGGCGAACGCGGCGGCGCACGCACCGGGCGCACCGTGCGCGGTCGAGGTCGGCGAGCCTCTCGACGGGTGGCTCGCGATCAGGGTGCGCAACGGCGTGCCCACCGGTCCCGACGCGGGCCCTGGTGGTGGATTCGGCTTGGTGGGCATGGCTGAGCGGGCTCAGCTGGTCGGAGCCGATCTCGGCTACGGGCCCACTCCGGAGGGTGGCTGGGAGGTGCGGCTGCGTCTCCCGCTCGGGGAGACGGTCAGTACGATGTCCGCGCCCGCGACCCTTCCGGAGGTCAACCATGATCCGCGTGCTGATCGCCGATGACCAACCTCTGGTGCGCGCGGGGCTGACAGCGCTGCTGGACGCCGAACCGGACATCGAGGTCGTCGGTGTCGCCCGGGACGGGGCGCAGGCACTGACCATGGCCCGTGAGCTGGCTCCCGACGTGGCCTGCCTCGACATCCGGATGCCCGGCCGCAGTGGCATCGAGGTGGCCAGGGAGTTGTGCGCCCCGCACGCCGACCCGCAGGTACCGGTGCTCGTGCTGACCACCTTCGACCTGGACGACTACGTGTTCGGCGCGCTGGAGGCCGGTGCCTCGGGATTCCTGCTCAAGGACTCCGAACCGGACGACATCGTGCACGCGGTCCGGCAGGTGGCGGCGGGACGGGGCACGATCGACCAGACGCTCACCCGGCGCATCCTCAGCGAGTTCGTGTACCGGCGACGGCTGCACCCGGTGGCCGGGCGGCGGGTGGAGGAGCTGCTCACCCCACGCGAGCACGACATCCTGTTGCTGCTCGCGGAAGGGATGTCCAACGACGAGATCGCCCGCAGCCTCGTCGTCGAGGTGTCGACGATCAAGTCCCACCTGGCCCGGATGCTGCCGAAGATCGGCGTGACGTCCCGGCTGCAAGCCGTGGTGTGGGCCTACCAGAACCACGTCGTCGCCGTGCCCACGCCGGAACGCTCGTACTGACGGCACTGCTCTTGCACCTTTGGATGGCATCCGAAGGCTTCGATCCCAGGCATCTCGTGGCCGGCCGCCCCGGTCCGCAGGATCTGTGGCCATGACGACTTCGAACGACGTCTCGCCGCTCGCCGAACCCGCTGCCAGGCCACCGGATCGGTACCGCGCCGGCGGTGTGCCCGGGATGGTGCGCCGTCATCCGTTGCTCAGCTTCTTCGTGCTCGCCAATCTGCTGAGCTGGGCGGCCTGGACGCCGTACATCCTCTCCGGCAACGGACTGGGCTGGTGGGACTACCGATTCCCGGAGGTCCTGGGCACCAGCCAGTTCTCCGGAGTGCTGCCGGGCGCCTACCTCGGTCCCATCGGCTCGGCGCTGCTGGTCACCGCGATCGCCGACGGCCGCGCGGGGCTGCGGCGGTGGGCAGGCCGGATGTGGCGCTGGCGGGTTCGCTGGCACTGGTACGCGATCGCACTGCTCGGTGTCCCGGCCGCGATGCTGATCACCGGCCTGGCCTTCTCCGGCGGACAGATCGCGGCACCATCGATGATGGCGGTCGCCGCCTACGTGCCGGCCCTGCTGATCCAGATGATCACCACCGGACTGGCCGAAGAACCCGGCTGGCGGGACTTCGCACTGCCGCGCGTGCAACGACAGTTCGGCCCGCTCGCCGGCACCATGATCCTCGGCCCGCTGTGGGCCGCCTGGCACCTGCCGCTGTTCCTCACCGAGTGGGGCGGCTGGCCGGACGCGAACTGGACCCGCCCGGTCGTGTTCTCGGTCTTCTGCGTCGCGTTCAACGTGGTCATGACCTGGATGTTCAACCGGACGGGGGAGAGCCTGCCCCTGTCGATGCTGCTGCACGTCAGTGTCAACAACTTCGCGTCGGTGATGTGGTCGGAGACGTTCCCCGGCATCACCGGCGACCGGGCGATGCAGGCGATGGCGACGGGATCGATCGTGGTGGCGGTGCTCGTGGTGGCCGGTACCCGCGGACGGCTCGGCTACCGGCCACCGGTCGAACAACCGCCTGGCGAGCCGATTCGATGATGGCTCGCCCATCCCGGCATGTCGTCAGGGCGCTGACGTCTTCCGGCAGTTCGTGATCCGCACGACGTCGGTCTCCGTCAGGTGGCAGACCACGTGGTCGCCCTTCCGCACCTCGGTGTCGAACTCCGGCTTGGCGACGATCGAACGGTGCCAGTTGTCCGAGCGCAGGTCGTCTGGTCGGCCACTGGTCACGTTGACCTCGTACCAGGTTTCTCCGCCGTCGAGCACGAGGAAGGTCGGGTCTGCTTCGATGCGGTGCTCGCCGCACGCGGTCAGGGCCAAGCAGGTGAGCACCAGCGTGGTGATCGTGCGCATGTGTCCCCCTCAGGACGATCTTGCGTTGCCGGACGTACGCGTCTGCTCCCCAGAACAGAGCGCCAGAACAGGGCGCCTGACGTCAGGCGGTGCGCGGTCGGTGGAGAACGCGGCGGAGGTGGCTGAGGGCCGTGGTCACCGCGGTGAACGCCAAGGCCGCCTTCGCCACGACCGGGAGAAGTCCGTAGAGGACGGCCGCGGCCAGGAACGAGCCCCGTGGCAGCAGGTCGTGGATCGGCATGAGGGTGTACGTGGTCGCGCTCGCGATCACCAGTGCGGTGAGCAGGCCCCGCGTCCCCGCACGGTGCAGAACGAGGACGACGGCGACGACGAGCGCGACGGCCATGCCGATCTGGAGCGACTGCGCGTCGAGGTGCATCGAGAAGGGCTGCCTGCTGTTGGCGGGCACCGACACCGCGAAGGTGGCGACCGCGAAGACCACCGACACCGGGGTGATGAGCGCCGCGAGACGTCCGGCGGCCAGCAGTTCGCTCCGATCAGGCCGGAGGGAAGGCGCGAGCAGGACGAGCAGGGCACCGACCGTCACGGTCAAGTGGGCGCTCGCGTAAGGCGCGGACGTCGCGGCGAGGCCCGCCGCGACGGCGAAGACCCTGGCTGATCGGGTGTGGTCGAGCCGCACCGACACGATGACGCCGAGCCAGAACGTCGTGATGATCGCGAGCCCGAGGTGGTCCAGCAGCGAGCCGATGGACACGGTCTCGGTCAGTCCCGTGGCGTCGAGGGCGGTCAAGGCCCAGAGCGCGACGAGGTAGCCGGTCACCAGAGCCGCGACCGGAACCGTGGCCGCGGCGGTCGCGCCTCGGATGCCGTCCCCCGCTTCGCGCGCGTGAGCGCGGACGGCGCCGCGCAGCAGGCTGGTGCGTTCCCGTGGGGTGGGCCGGGTCTGGTCCGGCTCCGCCATGTCACACAGGGTGCCCAGCATCTCCTGCTCGCGTTCGGCGCGGTAGGCGGCGGGGTACCAGCGGATCAGCCTGCGGTAGGCCGCTTCCAGGCGGTGGCGCGCAGGGTCGGAGAGGGTCACGAACGAGCTCCTTCAGGTTCGGTGTGGGTCAGGCCAGGCCGGCGGCGGGATCGGTGCCGAAGCCGAGGCCGCGATCGGCGCGGGCGCGCAGTGCTGCTGCCGCGGCATCGGCGTTGGCGCGCAGTCGTGCGGTCTCGCCCGCGAGGACACCGGCGCCGGTGTCGGTGAGCCGGTAGTAGCGGCGCAGGCGGCCGTCGACCACCTCTTCGCGGTCGAGTTCGATCCAGCCGTCGTCCTTGAGCCGGTCGAGCGCGCCGTACAACGTGCCCGCCTGCAGACGGACGCGGTCACCCGAGAGCGCCGCGACGGCCTGGACGATGCCGTAGCCGTGCAGCGGTTGGGTGGTCAACGAGGTGAGGATGAAGAAGGTGGGTTCACGCAGCGGCATCGGCACGCTGTGAAGCTACAGCGTCCGGCATATATCGGCAACTTGTGTATCCGGACCTGCGGGTTCGCTGGCGAGGAGCGTCCGTTCGCCTGTGTGCACAGTTGCTTCAGTGTGGACCAAATTCAAGCCGTCGCACCGCGCGAACGACCGCGCCGAAATGCGCGAAGTTTTTCCCGCAATTCATTTCCGGTATTCGACTCGTTCGATTGTCGAACGCCTTGACCATGCACGCGGGCGCTGTTACGACTGATTCGCTGGTGTTCTCGCTCAATCCTGGTCGTCCGGACGATAAGGCGGGAATTCGAGCTGCGCGAATCCTGAATGAGACCAACTCCATGGAGACGTCATGACGGCACGTCGAGACCACTCGGAGACCAAGTCGCCGCTTGTGCGCCGGAGAACGCTGTTGGCCGCGGGCGCCGCACTGCCGGCGCTGGCAACGGCGACACCGGCCTCCGCGGCGACATCGGTGGTCGTCGAACCGTCGAACGTGCAGCAGACGATCCTCGGTTTCGGCGGGATGAACCACACCGTCTGGATCAACGATCTGACCGTCGCCCAGCGCGACACCGCCTTCGGCAACGGCGCGGGGCAGCTCGGCTTCACCGTGCTGCGCATCCCCGTGCACGAGGACCGGGCCAACTGGAGTCGCGAGGTGGCCACGGCGCGGCGTGCGGTCGCGCTCGGGGCCAAGGTGATCGCCTCGCCGTGGAACCCGCCCGCCTCGATGACCGAGACCTTCTCCGGTGGCAAGAGGCTGCGTTACGCCTCATACGGCGCCTATGCCCAGCACCTGAACGACTTCGTCGCCTTCATGGCGGGCAACGGGGTGACCCTGTACGGCATCTCGGTCCAGAACGAGCCGGACTACGCGCAGGAGTGGACGGCGTGGACGTCCAGCGAGATCGTGCGGTTCCTGCGCGAGAACGCGGGTGCGATCAACACCAGGGTCATCGCCCCCGAGTCGTTCCAGTACCGCAAGAACCTCTCCGACCCCATCCTCAACGACGCCACCGCGCTGGCGAACGTCGACATCATCGGCGCGCACCTCTACGGCACCCAGCCGGCGGACTTCCCCTACCCGCTCTTCCGGCAGAAGGGCGCCGGCAAGGAGTTGTGGATGACGGAGGTCTACCACCCCAACAGCAGCGACTCCGCCGATCTGTGGCCGCAGGCCCTCGACGTGGGCGAGCACATCCACCGGGCGTTGGTCGACGGCCGGTTCCAGACCTACGTGTGGTGGTACATCCGCCGCTCCTACGGCCCCATGCGCGAGGACGGGCAGATCAGCAAGCGCGGGGCCAACATGGCGCACTTCTCGAAGTGGGTCCGCCCCGGCTACTCGCGGATCACCGCGACCGCGAACCCGCAGTCGAACGTCTACATCTCGGCGTTCAAGAGCGGGTCCAGGATCGTGATCGTGGCCATCAACAAGAACACGTCACCGGTCGACCACGTGTTCACCATCCGCGACACCGGTTCCGCGACGGCCTCGACCTGGCTGACGAACGCGAGCGCGAACCTCGCCCACTACAACGACTTCGTGATATCCGGCGGGACGTTCAACGCTCAGTTGCCGGCTCGCAGCATCAGGACGTTCGTTTTGAACTGACCACGGCCGTCAGCGCCGAAACACCCCACGCGCCGCCGCCAGATCTGGTCAGATGGGGCGCATGAGCACCTGGGGGAAGACAATCGTGCTCGCAGTCGCGCTGGTCGCCACACTCGTGGCTCCAGCGCACGCGACCAACGAGATCAGCGTGTCCGCGGCGGAGGTGACGCTGGCGCCGGGCCAGAACACGGCGTCGGTCGGCGTCAGCTGGCACACCGACGGCAACCAGACGGTCCAGATCTGGATCCGTGAGACCGGCAAGGCCGCCAAGCTGTGGCGGCAGGAGGTCAACGGCAGCGCCACCTGGCCGTACCTGCACAACGGCACCGCGACGACGTTCGAACTGCGCGGCGGCCCGAACTTCGGCACCGTGCTGGGTTCCACGAGCAGCACGGGACGAGCGCCCGGCCGACTGAGTGCCGACCACACGCACCTCGCGCTCGAGCCCGGCACCACCGGCACGATCGACCTGACGTGGGCCACGGCGCTGAGTGACGCCCAGGTGTGGGTGTCGCACAACGGGAACCCGCAGAAGCTGTACGCGCAGGGTCCGTCCGGGACGGGCCGGATCACCTGGATCAGCCGTGGCACCACCGTGTTCACGCTGTGGTCCGGCACCGCGCAGGAGCACCTGCTCGACACTCTTGTCGTCACCGCGGACTCCGGCGCGTCCGCCTCCTTCGACCGGCCCGTGGTCGTCGACCCGGACGGCACCGGCAGCGCGACCGTGCGCTGGACGGGCGGCGATGCGCGGCTCGTCAACGACGACGGCTCCGAGACGGTGCTCAGCGGCGGGTCGGCCGTGATCAGCACGCGTGGTGCGGACCGCAAGGTCGTGCGGGTCTACGAAGGTGGCTCGGTGGTGACGCACGCGAGCGTCACGATCCTGCGGGACGCGCGCGGCTGGGCGGGCTTCAACTACCTGCCGGAGCACCAGAAGCGGTACCAGGAGTACCTCGACGACGCGGTGTGGCCGCAGGTGCGCGACCAGGTCGCGCGCGACTTCGACGTGATGGCGTCCACCGGCGGCACCGTCGCGAGGGTCGTGTTGTGGCCGGAGAAGAGCACGAACGCGGCGGCGCAGGCCCGCAACCTCGCCGATCTGGCCGGGATCGCGCGGCAGCGCGGCATCCGGCTCGTGGTCGCGTTCGCCAACAGCTGGCTGACCAACCCGAACTGGCAGAGCGACCGCACGAAGTGGGCCGAGTTCGCCGTCACCGGCGCGAACTGGATGAACACCTACATCAACGCCCTCGAGCCCGGCGGTGCGGTGCTGTACTACGACCTGCAGAACGAGACGTCCGGCGTGCGGGGCAACCAGCCGAACCTCCACAGCGCTTACGTGGCAATGGTTTACGACCGCACGGCGGCGCCGAGGGGCAAGCGCGGCGTGTCCGTGATGCACGCGTCGACCGACGGCGCGGACCTCGCGGCCGCGCTCGTGGGCAAGCCGATGGACTTCGTCGACGTCCACGGCTACGGCAACCTGGACCTGCTGGACGGGGCGGTGCGCGGGCTGCGGGAGAAGTTCCCGGCCGGCACGGTGCTCGTGGGGGAGATCGGGACGAGCGCGCCCGGTGAGCAGCAAGAGCGCGAACAGGCCGACTACACCGCGCGGTCGCTGCGGACGACGGACGACCTCCAGGTGCCGATCACGATGGCCTGGGAGCTCTACGACGACCCGCGCACCCCACCGCACCCGAACAGCATCGCCTTCGGCTACCTCACGAAGGACCGCGCCAAGCCGGGATTCGGCGTGTTGTGCTCGCGCTGGAGCCTGGTGCCCGACTGCGGCACCCTCCGCGAGGCCACCTCGGCGCAGCCGGCGACCCTGGAGGTGCACGCGACCGTCGCGGTGCGGCCGGGAACCCTTGCGCCCAACGCGATCCTGCGCGGCGACGGCACCGCGCGGCTCGTGCTCACCGAACTCGACGAGGCGGGCCGCGAGGTGGCCACCACGCTGACCGAGCCGGTGGCCATCGGCGCGACGGGCCTGAACTACCTGCGGCACCAACGATCCGACGTGCGGCTGCGTGACGAGACCCGGTCCGTGCGGATCACCGTGCGGGCGGAGGGCTCGACACGACTGCGGGTGGACGCGCTGACCGCGGCAGTCAGGTGACCGGCACCGACAGCCCGATCACCCGCAGCCGCAGCGTCCTCGCGAGCACGTCCTCACCCCGGTGGACGTGCCTCGATCAGCTCCGAGGCTCGTCCTCGATCACGCCGACCTGCTCCGGGTCCTCCGGAGCAGGCATGTGGCGGATGCTGTCACTGCCCTTGTGGTCGTGGGCGCGGGAGTATCGGGAGTCCAGCACCCTTCCCAACTTGTGCGCCGCCCCGGCGTACGCGTCGTCCACGGTGGTCGCGTGGTGGGTGACCGCGACCGGCTGTTTGCCTCCCGGTCGCGCCTCGATGACGCACTTCTTGTCCTCCGGCTTGCCGCCCCCGTCCTCACTGAGGTGCACTTCCACGCGGGTCAGCCATCCGCTGAACCGGGACAGGCTGCCTTCCAGGTCGGTGGTCACATAGGTGGCGAGTCGTTCGCCACCGTGGATGTTGTGGTCGGTGTTGACCTGGATCTGCATGAGCACCCTCCGGAACGGAACGGAAACGATCCTGGTCGGTACCACGGGAGCGGCCGGTTCAAACGCGGCGAGTCTGCTCGTCGTCCGGCGGCAGGACGTCGTCACCCGAGTTCGTCGAGTTGTCGCCGCACTCGTCCGGCATCGTCGTCACGGCCCTGCTCCTGGTACAGCTCCAGCGCCTCCTCCCACGCCGCGCGGGCCTGATCGGGCCGTCCGAGCGCTGCGTGCGGATGGCCGGCGTGGTCGAGGGTGTCCGCGACGTGGTACGAGTTGCCCTGCGTCCGGTACAGCGCCACGGCCTGGTGGTAGTGGTCGACGGCCTGCCGGTGGTCGCCCACGCGGTGGGCGATCAGGCCGAGGCTGTCCAGGGTGGCCGCCTCGCCGTCCGGGTTGTCGTGGCGGCGGTGCAGGGTCAGGGCGGCGTGGCAGTGGTCGCGGGCGGTGTCGAAGTCGTTCAGGCGCGCGGCGTACCAGCCGACCTGGCTCAGCGCGACGGCCTCCGCCACCGGCTGGCCTTGGGTGCGGCGGAGGTCCAGGGCGTGGCGGGCGTGTTCCAGCGCCCCCTTGTCGTCTCCCAGTTGCTCCATCACGAAGGCGAGCGCCAGGTGGGTGTGCGCCTGTTCGACGGGGTCCTGGTGGTTCACCGCCAGGACCAGGGCGCGGTTCAGGTGCCGGGACGCCTCCTCGTGCAGGTCCAGGCGGGCGCAGGCGAAGCCGAGGCTCCGCAGGGCACTGCTGAGGGTGGTGGGGTCCGGCAGGTGGGCGGCGGCGTCCACCGCGGCCCGCCACAGGGCGAGCATGTCCCGCCGGTGTGCGCGCCGGAAGTGGAAGGTGCTCAGCGCCCAGGCGAGGTGCCAGACGACGTGGTGGCGGTGCAGGGAGGCCGCCGCGCGTTGGGCCGCCAGCAACGTGATGTGCTCGGCTTCCAGCCATGTCGTCGCTGCTGCGGCGTCGCGTAGCGGGTGCGGATGGACGCCGTGGGCGGGTGGTTCGGGCGGCAGCAGCTGGCGGGCGGGCTCCAGCAGGCGGTCGGCGTTGTGGGCGGTGTGCAGGTAGAAGTCCATCACCCGGTTCAGGGCTGCCTCCCGCACGGCGGCGGGCAGTTCGTGAGCGGTAGTCGCGGCGTAAGCGCGAACCAGGTCGTGCATCACGTACCGGCCGTGTGCCCGTCGCCCGACCAGAGACGACTCCTCCAGCGCTGACAACGCCCGACGCGCGTGAGACGGCGACAAGCCGGTTAGCGCGGTGACGGCGGGCAGGGCGATGTCGGGGCCGGGGGCGATGCCCAGCAGCCCGAACAGGGTGCGCTGCTCGTCGGTGAGCCAGCGCAGAGACCACGACAGCACGGCAGGCAGGCTCGCGCTGGAGTCCGTGCCGTGGTCGAGCATCTCCACGCCGAACTCGCGCAACTCGGCCGCGATCTCGGCCAACGGGACGTCCGCGCGGGACGCGGTGTTGCGGGCCGTGATCGCCAGCGCCAGCGGGTAACCCCCGCACAGCGTGACCAGTTCGTCGACGGCGCCGGGTTCGGCGGCGACGCGGTCCGCGCCCAGGCGTGCGACGAGCAGTGCTCGTGCCTCGGCCCGGTCCAGCACGTCCAGTTGCAGGTGACGCGCACCGTGCCGGTCGATCAGCGAGGCGAGTCTGGCACGGCCGGTGACCAGCACGGTGCAGGTCGGACTGCCCGGCAGCAGCGGCGCCACCTGGCCGGTGGTGGCGGCGTTGTCCAGCACCACGAGCATCCGTTTGCCGGACACCAGGCTGCGGTACAGCGCCGCCTGGGCGTCGAGGTCGGCCGGGATGCGATGAGGGGCGACACCGAGCGCCGTGAGGAACCCGAACAGCGCCGCGTCGGGCGTGACCACCTGTTCGGTCGGGCTGAAGCCGCGCAGGTCGACGAACAGCTGCCCGTCGGGGAACCGGTCCAGGTGACGGTGTGCCCACGTCAGCGCGAGCCAGGTCTTCCCGATCCCACCGGCCCCGCCGACCGCGGTGATCAACACCGTCGTGCCGGGAGAGGCGTCCGCGACGGAGTCGAGGGAGAAGGCGAGCTGGTCCAGATCCTCCCGGCGGCCGACGAAAGAGGAAGGCGCGGCGGGCAGTTGTCGGGAGATCACCACCGCCTGGGCCACGTCGGCGGGCACCGGGATCAGCCGCGGGTCGCCGACGAGGATCTGCTGGTGCAGGTTCTGCAGGGCTTCGCCGGGATCGGTGCCCAGCTCCTCGACCAGACGTCCCCGCAGTCGTCGGTAGTGGTCCAGGGCGTCGGCCGATCGCCCGGCGCGGTGCAGCGCCACCATGTACTGGCCGGCGACACGCTCGTCCAACGGGTTCCTGACGGCCCGCGCCGACAACGGCGGTACCAGTTCCTCACCCAGGCCGACTGCCAACCTGGCGTCGGTCAGGTCGTGCTCGGCGGCCTCGTACTCCTCCTGCCACCGGTCACGCTCGCCATCGGCCCACTCGCCGCTCAGACCGGACAACGGCCGGCCCTGCCACAACGCCAGCGCCTCGGTCAGCAACTCGACCTTGCGCGGGCCGTTCGCCACACCCCGGACCCGATCACGGAGAACGCGGAACCGGAGCAGGTCGACCGCCTGGTCCGGCCGGTCGACCTCCAGGGCGTAGCCGTCGGAACGGTGCACGATCGCCAGCGCGCCGGAGAACGCGCCGCGCAACCGGGAGATGTGGGTGTGCAACACCGCGCGCCCTCGTCGCGGCGTGTCGGCACCCCAGACCCGGCCCATCAGCCGATCCGCGGGCACCAGACGGCCGGCGTCCACCGCCAGGGCGGCCAGCACACATCGTTGTCGTGGGGTCCCGAGGTCCACCAGCCGTTCGCCGGCCCGTGCGGTCACCTCTCCCAGCAAAGCGATCTTCACCGACATCCCCGCCCCCTCAAGGGACAGGGATAGCGCGCTGACCAGCGACATACAGGACGTTGACCAGAAGTTCGCACGAACGGCCGAGCACCGTTGCGCCAGCAATTCGCAGTCGCCAGAAGAACGAAGGAGAACCGGTGAAGTCATTCCGATCGACGCAGAGCCTGGTCGCCGGCATCGCACTCGCGGTGGCCCTGGTCGCCGGCATGAGCTCGTCAGCTCAGGCGGCCACCCCGGCGGGCGACGATGACCCGAACGTCCACGTGTCGACAACCCTGTCGATCGCCGAGGTGCCCGCGACGGGGACATCCCTGCTGCTGACCACGACGACCACCGACGGCGTCACGCCACAGGAGGTCAAGTACACGTTGACGAAGGATCAGACCCAGAACTGGTACAACGCGGCCATCGCGGGCGGGGTTCCGGCGGTGATCGCGTTGTGCGCGACCTCCGCTCCCGGCTGGCTGAAGGCGCACTGCACGGCGCTCGGCTCCCTCGCCCTCACGTTCCTGGTGGCGAACCCGCCCAACGGCAGGTGCCTGCAGGCGTTCGCCAAGTTCGGCTGGCCGCCGGTCGGAGTCCGGTACGTCACCTGTCCCAGCCTGGCCTCGATCACGGACCTCCGGTTCGCGCTGCCTGCCTGACGCACGACCCGGCGGACGGAGACCCCGGAGGTGGATCGGCGGCGCACCTGCGTCGTCGATCCACCTCGTCGTGCCTGGACCGACGCTCGACGACGCGGTCCGAACCCGTCAGGGACGCAGAAGGATCTTGCCCTTCCTACCGGGAGCCGCGTTGCCGCGCGCGGCGTCGGCGATCTCCTCCAGCGAGTAGACGTGCTCGACCGGCACGGTGAGCGCGCCCGAGGCGATGCCCGTGACCAGCTCACCCAGCAGGGAGGCCCGCTTGCCGGCCGCCATCGCGGGGAAGACCTTGCTGCCCCAGAAACCGGTGACGGTCACCTGCTTGAAGATCACGTCACCCGAGCTGATCTCGAGGGTGGGGGAGGCCATCGCGCCGAACACCACGAGCCGGCCGCCCTCGGCGAGCAGCGAGACGACGTCACCCGCGGCCGCACCGCCGACCGAGTCGACACCGGCCCTGATCGGGGCGTCGCCGACGATCTCGCGGACCCGGTCGCGCCAGCCGTCGTCGTCGGTGGCGACGACGTCGCCGATGCCCTGCTCACGAAGCTCGGCCACACCGTCGGCACGGCGCACGAGGCCGAGGACGCGGACGCCGCGGGTCGCCGCCAGCTGGGCGACGAGCCTGCCGACGGCTCCGTTGGCGGCGTTCTGGACGAACCAGTCACCCTCGGCGAGCTCCAGCGAGTCGAGCAGCGCGATGGCGCTGAAGGGCATCGACACCAGCTGGCTCGCTGCCTCGTCACCGATGGCGTCGGGAACCGGGATGAGCGTCTGGGCGGGCGCGACCACGAACTCGGCCCAGGCGCCGAAGGTGCCACCGGAGGCCACGCGCCGGCCCACCTCGAGGCCGTCCACGCCCTCGCCGAGCGCCTCGACGACCCCGACGAACTCGGTGCCGGAGCGGGCGGGCATCGCGGGCTTGAAACCGTAGGTGCCGCGCGCGGTCCACAGGTCGTGGTTGTGGACGGGGGAGAGCAACACCCGTACGAGGACCTCTCCGGGACCGGGCCGCGGAGCGGGTACCTCCCGCACCTCGAGGACCTCGGCGGGGTCACCGAACTTCTGCTGGACCAGTGCGCGCACGACATGCCTTTCCGAGGGTGCGGGGGACGTGTCACCACAACGCGGCAGCGGGCCGCGCTATGCCGCTGCCGACGTTGATGAGCGTGAGGTCACAGCCAGCCAGGGGAGGGCGGCGTTCCGCATCGGCCGCCCCGTTCCGACGTCGATGTATCGGCGATGTATCGACTGTGTATGCCGCCCCCGGACGCTGTGGGAGCAGTGCAGACATGCGAAAAGGGGATCTCATGCGGTTCACGAAAGTCACGGTCGCTGCCATCGGCCTGCTCGGCGCGGCCCTGATCGGCACCGCCGCTCCGGCCGGTGCGGCCGGCGGAGAAGCGTTCAGCCCGAACGTCGAGATCGCGCAGCCGTGGCTCGACGACACGGCCACCGCGTCCGCCGTCGCAGGTGACGTCACCATCCAGCAGACGGCGGCCGGCGCCATCAAGTGGATGTCCGACCGCCGCGGCAGCACCGCCTACGAGGGCTACTGCGAGCGCGCCGTCCGCCTGGCGTGGGACCGCTCGACGCACCACGCGTCGGCGATCGACCACTGGCGGTCCTCGGACGGCACTCGCCGCACCACCGGCACGCCGCCCAGGGGCGCGTTCGTCTTCTGGAACACCAGCCAGTACGGCCACGTGGGCATCGCGGACGGCAACGGCGGTTTCTGGTCGACCAGCGTCGGCGGCAAGATCGGCCACGGCAGCTCGACCGGCTACTTCCGCAACTACCTCGGCTGGAAGCCCGGCAACAGCAACTGATCCAGTGATCCCGCCGCGCGTGCGAGGGCTCGCCGCGCGGCGGGTTCGCCTTCCCGGTTTCCGGTGCGGCGGTAGGTTTCCAGCGACTGCTGCAGGAGGGCGTGCGCCTCCCGCGGGTGGCCGTTCGAGATCAACGCCTCGCCCAGCTCGACCTGGGCGAACGCCGTGCACCGCTCGTCGGTGAGGTCCGTCAGGATCGTCACCGCCCGGCGTGCGCTGACCAGTTCCTGCTCGTGTTCGCCCGTGCTGCGGTAGAGCGCGGAAAGCCGCACCAGCACCAGGGCCTCGCGGTGTGCGTCACCGAGGTCCGCGGCGAGCCGCCGGGCGTTCGTGAGCCATTCCCGCGCCTCCTCGGGCCTGCCGAGCGAGCCGTGGACCGAGCCGATCGACGCCCGCACGTGTGCGACGGAGTGCAGATCGCCCGCGCGCTCCAGCAGCCGCAGGCCTCCGGTGTAGAACTCCATCGAGCGCTCGTACTCCGCCCGCAGCCGGTACACCACGCCGATGCCAGCGAGGGAGGTGCCCTGGCCGCGGTCGTCGTCGATCGAGCGGTAGAGCTCTTGTGCCGCAAGCAGTCCCTGCTCGGCTTCCGCGAACTCGCTGCGGTAGATGTGCACCTGGGAGATGCCGCGCAGCAACGCCGCCTCGCCCGCCCTGTTGCCGGCCGCCCGGACACTCCGCAACGCCCGCGCGTGGGTGCGCGCCCAGTCCTCGTAGTGGCTGTGCAGGTCGAAGAACGGCACGCAGGCGGCCGCGAGTTGCCACGCGACCTCGTCGAGGCCCGCGTCCGCCGCGAGGTCGACCGCGCCGCACAACGTGCGCCGTTCCGCCTCGAACCACGCGACGGGCTCGGCGAGCAGGTGTTCCGGTGCCGCGACCGGGGCGACGTCGGCGATGGTGGTGCCGAACGTGACGGGCAACCGCCGTGCGGCCGTGACCGCGAGCCAGAGCCACGCGCGCAACGTCCGTTCGAGCGCGGCCTGACCGTCCGGCAGCGCGTGGTTCAGAGCGTGGCACCGCAACAGGTCGTGCAGCCGGTAACGCGGCTGGCCGATGCCGTCGGCGCCGAAGGTCTCGAGCAGATGAGCGTCGACCAGCCCGTCCACGAGGTGTTCGGTGCCCGGTTCGCCGAGCAGTGTCTCGACCACCCAGCTCGGGAAGTCGTGCGGGCCGAGCAACGCCAGCCGCACGAACGCCCGGGACTCGGGCGGGGACAGCTGCCGGATGCTCAGGTCGAAGCTCGCCCGCACCGCCAGCTCACCGGAGGTGAGCTCGCGCAACCGCGTCGATTCGTCGACGAGCCGCTCCCGCAGCACCTGCATCGACCACCTGCCGCGCCCGGCCAGCCGCGCGCCCGCCACCCGGATCGCCAGCGGCAGGTGCCCGCACGCCGCCGCGATCGCCGCCGCTTCGTCGGGCTGGGCGCAGACCCGGTCCTCGCCCGCGATGGCGGCGAGCAGTTCCGCCGCCTCTTCCGGGGAGAACGGTGACAGCTCCACCTGCAGCACGCCGGGCAGCTCCGACAGCCTGCGCCGACTGGTCACCAGCACCGCGCAGCCCGCGTCGGCCGGGAGCAGGGGCACGACCTGGCTCACCGAGGCGGCGTCGTCGAGCACCACCAGCATCCGCCGCCCGGCGAGCTTGGAGCGGAACAGCGAGGCTCGCGCGGTGACCTGCGCGGGCAGCCCGGCGCCCGTGATCCCCAGGGCGTGCAACAGTTCGGTGAGCACCTCACCCGGTTCGCGCGGGTGGTCGGAGGTGCCGCCGAGGTCGACGTAGAGCTGTCCGTCCGGGAAGTCGTCACCGACCTGGTGCGCCACCCGGATCGCGAGCGTCGACTTGCCGACACCGGGAGGCCCGGTCACCGCGGCCGGTGCGGAGCCCTGCCGCAGTGCCGTCGTCAGCACCGCGATCTCTCCCGCGCGGCCGCAGAAGTCGAACACCGTCGGCGGTAGCTGACGGAGGGGAGCGGGTGCCGGTTCGTCGCGCAAAACCGCGAGCTGGACCTCTCGCAGCGCGGATCCTGGCTCCAGCCCGAGCTCGTCGGTGAGCCGCACGCGCATGTCCGCGTAGACCTGCAACGCCTCAGCCCGCCGGTTGTCCTGATGCAGCGCCAGCACGAGCTGCCCGCACACGCCCTCGCGGTAGGGGTGCTCCGCCAGCAACCCCCGGAGCTCCGGGATCGCCTCGGCGTGCTCACCCGAGGCCACCTGCAACCCGAGCCGTTGCTCGGTCGCCGCGAGCCGGGCCTCGTCGAGCCGCGCGAGGGCGAGCGTCCACGCGTCGTGGTCCGGCAGGTCCTCGAGCGGACGACCGCGCCAGAGCGACTCCGCCCGCCGCAACAATCCCAACGCCACGTCGGGCCGCCGGCGAGCGTCCGCGACAAGCTCGTCGAACATCAGCGCGTCGAGTTCGTCAGCCTCGAGCTCAAGCACGTAACCGGTGCCGTGGGTGCGCAGCCGCTCGTCGAGCAGCCGCCGCAGCCGCCAGACGTAGGTCCGGACGTTCTGCACCACCGACGGCGGCCGAGTCGCGGGCCACAGGGCCTCGATCAGCTGGTCGAGGGAGACATCGGTGTTCGCGTGCAGCGCGAGGTGCGCGAGCAGGGCCCGCTGTTTGACGCCGCCGAGCTTCTCCCTGCGGCCGTCCAGCCAGACCTCCAGAGGGCCCAGCACCCGCACGCTCACCCCGCTGATGGCTCCTCCGCTCCCCAGGACCTGCTCGGGTGTTCGTCCATCGGACGACGCCGGCGCCCGTGGCGTTCCCCGCCGCACACCACGATTCCGAGGCGAGTTCGGGCCGCTC
This sequence comes from Streptomyces sp. ID05-26A, assembly GCF_033794685.1. NCBI lineage: Bacteria > Bacillati > Actinomycetota > Actinomycetes > Kitasatosporales > Streptomycetaceae > Streptomyces > Streptomyces sp. ID05-26A. Next base: position 1,148,121 of record NZ_JARAYZ010000002.1, on the reverse strand, counting down.
ACGACCCGGCCGCTACTGCCGTTCGGCGCGTTCGTTCGGGCTGTAACGTTTGGTCCCGTGGCTGTGATGAACAGCCTATGTCTGACAGCACCAAGGGATACGGAGGCTGTGCTCTCGCGCTGTTCGCCACGTGTGTGGGCATGTCGCTGTACTCGTTCCTCATCACGATCCTGCTCGCACCGGCGATGGCGGCGCGCACGGTCGTCGCCGGCTCGACGGACGTTCTGCCCCAGTGGCTGGCGTTCGCGGCGTTGTCGCTGCCTGTCGCGGCAGGCCTGGTCCGGCTCGTCCTGAGCAAGAACGGCCGGGTGCGCACGGCACCGCAGGCGACCCGATGGGCGTGGACGTTCAACCTGGGCGTGGCGCTGCTCGGTGTGCTGAACGTTCTCGCGTTCGTGATCTCCTCCGCCACCGGGAAGATCGGCGCCGACCTGGACATCGCCGTCGCGAGCGGCGTGCTCGGCGGCGCGGTGCTGCTGGCGATCTTCGTGTGGGACCGGCGGCCGCGACCGGACCCCATCACCCCGGCGGAGATTCGGTACACCGTCGAGCAGGTCGACCGGACCCTGCACCAGGTCCGTGCCGCCAACCATCAGGTGTACCAGCAGGTCCTGCAGGTGCAGAAGCGTCTGGCGGAGGTCCGCGCGTCCGCATCGCCTCCGCAGGCGACGGGTTACGGGTGGAATCCGGAGGCCGCGCCGGTCAGGCCCGTTCGATCCGAGGTGCAGCTTCGCGTTCTGCAGCTCTGTCACTTCGAGTCGTTCCGCTGCGCCGACAGCGTCCACATCGTCTACAGGTCGGCCCGAGTCTCGATGGACACGTTGTCCCACATGGAACAGCGGGCTCTGCGGGGTCGCGCCGAGTCACGGGAACTCGCGGGACACCTCGCCTGGGGACGGAACCGGCTGAGCGCGGAGGTGGACGTCGGCCTTCGCAGGGTCCAGTCCCTGAACGCCGACACCCACGAGCTCAAGCACGAGATCCGCGACACCTGCGGCGCGCCAGGGCAGCGCTGGTTCACCCAGCTCGAAGCCCGCAACGCCGAGCGGCGCGCGTTCGGCTGAAATCGCCCAGGAGCGGTTCCGGATCCATTACGTGGCAGCCGATCCTGCCCCGGCCCACTCGCAGGAGACGAGAGCCTGTTCGCCCATCGGATCGCTCAGAGGCGCAGTACGCCGAAGGTGTTCACCTCTACGTCCGCGGGAATGTCAGCGTGAGTCACCACCCGCAGTTCGGGGAACCGGGGCCGGATCGCCGGTCGCACCAGCGCCGCCGTGGCCGGATCGGCGAGCAGCAGACAGCCCGGGGGGAGCGTCAGCCTGACGAGCTCGTCGTGCAGCGCGACCACGGTTGCCTCGGACATCGCTTCCAGCGGATCGACGCGGTGTACCTGGACCTCGCCGTTGATGATGTACCGCCGAAGCGAGGTGAGGCCCAGGAACGGCTGGACCGCGGAGGCGACGTCGGAGCCGTGCTCGTCGGGTGGACCACTCGGGAAGGCCTCGGCGAGTGCCTCCAGCACAGCCCGCAGGTCCGTGATCGGAAGTCCTCTGTCGAGCAAGACCCGGAAGGCGGAGGTGAGCTGGGCGGTGCTCCAGCGTTCTCTCGTCGCGCGGACCACCTGGGGAAAGTCGTCGGCGAGCCGGGTGATGAGGAAGTCGGCCACCTGAGCGGTGAGCAGACTGCCCGCGTACCGCTCGGCCGCGGTGCGCACGAGCTGTTCCCGCCACTCCGTCTGGTCCCGCGGCAGGTGCAGGTCGTTCAGCAGGACGTTGTCCTGGCCGTGCTCGGCCCGAACCTCGGGGACGATCAGCCCGAGCTCGTCCCAGAGCCAGTCCACGACGCTGGGAAGGGGGCCTTCGTAGTCCGCGCCCCGAAGCGCGATGCGGGCGGTCTGTTTCGAGATCACCGCTTCCGCGATCTCCACGGCGGGTCCGGCCTGCTCCCAGTCGACGTCCCTGAGGTGGTGCAGAGCGAAGCCGCGATGGAGCAGCCGGTTTGCGACCTGGTGAAAGAGTTCCAGAGGTGCGTCGGGTGCGATGGCGCCACCGACGTCCGCGGCGGCTCCGCGGCTCAACCACTTCTGTCTGTACTCGTGCAGCGCGGTGACGATGACTTCCACACCGGCAACGGAACCCAGCACGAACGACGTCTCGTCGTTGATCGTGATCCTGATCGCGGCATCCGGCAGCTGTGCCGTCGTCGCACTCACCGTCGCGCCGGGCAGGCCCAGGACGGCCGCGATGTCCTTCAGGTATCCGCGCAGCTCGTGGATCAGGGCTTCCGGAAGGGTTTGTCCTGATTGGACTGCGACAGCCAGCTCGTTCATTCCGCTACCACCGCCCGCTGCCCGGTCACCGAGGCGAGGTCCAACACCGGTTCACCTCGGCGCAGCCGCCGTCGCACCAGTCCGGTCAGGGTGCCGAGATCAACAGCCGGCTGGTTCTCCGTGCTCACCGTGCTGAGCCGGTGGGCCATCTCGTCATGACCGACGAACTCCGCGAGATGTCCGAGGATGACCTCTTGTGCCCACCTGAGCAGGTAGTCCTCCGGCGGTAGCACGGTCAGGCCGGCATCAGCGACAGCGGAGGCGTGCTCCGGCGCGATGATCGTGCCCTCCGTTCCGGCCGGGCGCGCCGAGGGGGCGAGCGGGCGCACCTGCTCGAGCGGGGCGTCGCAGAAGAGCTCGGACGTCGGCAGCACACCGACCCTGACCGCGGCACCGGACAGCGTGCACCTCACGTTGCCGGGTGCCCAGCTGGTGAGCGTCGACATGCGGATGCCGGGCAGCCACACTCCTGTTTCCCTCTCCACTTGGTCCCGCATGGCAGTGATCTTCTGCTGCAGCGTCGCGCTGAGTTCGGTCGTCTCCGGAACGAGGATGATGGGAAGCCACTCGTCCGACACCTCCACCCGGATGGGGCGTACGACCGGGACGCGGTCGAACACCGCCTGTCCGTACCGCCGCATCAGGTCGGCCTGGCGCTCCAGTGCTTCGAGCCGGGTGTGGTACTCGTCGCGGTCGGGTGCGAGCGCCACCGCCTGCCGCAGGGACTCGATCGCCAGGGGGAGCTGGTCGAACTCTCCGGTGCGGAAACGGCCCTCACGGGCTCTGGCGATGTTGGACTGGATGACAGGGCTCGTGTTGCCGGCTGCCAGCGACAGCTGGAACTGCTGCTCCGCTGCCTGGTAGTCCTCCAGCCAGTACCGCATGTTGCCGAGGAGGTTCAGATAGGACCCCTCGTACGTTTCGCCGCAGATCTCGCGGATGGTCCCGAACAGCCGTCTGGCCGACTCGGTCGAGTTTCGCTCCTGGTAGAGACCTGTCGCGAGGTCCTCCAAAGCGGCCACGAGATTGGTATCGCCGGGGAACCGCCTCAACCCGGTGACGAGTTCGTGCTCGGCCTCGGCGATCCTGCCCAGGCGGTCGAGGCACGCGCCGATCCGCGCGGTGAACGTGGCCGCCCAGCCGGGGTGCAGCCTTCTGGCGTTTTGATAGTGAGGGAGGGCTATGGCCCACTCTCCCAGCTGTTCGTGGAACCAGGCCGATCCGAACTGCGTGTCCGCCGAGTTCGGTGCGAGTTCGGTGGCAGTGGCGAACATCGCGCGGGCGGTCTCGACGTCACCTGCGTCGAACCGTGCGTAGCCGCGCGCGACGTAGCCGCTGATCTGGTCGGGAGCGTGCTCGATCGCCGCGCGATGGTAGAAATCGGCGCTGTCGAGATCGGCCTTGAGTTCCGCGGCGTCAGCCAGGCGCATGTAGATGTAGTGCTTCTTTTCCGGCCAGGTCCGCAACGCCATGTCGATCAGCATCGCCACACCTGAGTCGGACAGCCCGTCGGCAGACTGCTGCACCTCGAGTTTGACGAGATACGCCCATCCCTCGATCTCGCCTTCGGCGATCACGCTCCGGTAGCAGCCCTCCGGCTGTTCATTTCGCCGGTCCGCCGGATCGACCTTCTCCAGGACTCGGCCGAGCACACTCCAGCCCCGTCTGGTGTGGGGATCCGCCTCGACCACGGCGCGCGCGATCTCCCAGGCTCGTCCGAGAGCATCCCGCTCGTCGGAATCCTCGGAGGAGGCCTGCTCGAGCCACCACTCCGACCAGCCGGTCCGCACTCGGTCCGGTGCGCCCCCCAGCGCCTCTGCGCGGTCCAGCAACTCCCTCGCGGCCGTGTGCCGGCGGAACACGTAGAGCTCCACCATCGCGAGGTTCTCCACCAGGTACGTCAGGGCGACTGGCGGTAGCCAGTCCTCGCGCGACAGCCGTTTCATCACGTCGTAGGTCTCACCCCAGCGGCTGTCGAGGCTGGCCAGTCCGGCGGCGCACAATTCGGCGAGCTCTGCCGCGTCGCGCTCACGCACCGGACAGGGTGCCAGCAAGAGGCGTCGCCACACCGCCTCCGGCCAGTCCCACATGCCCCGCACCCACATCGTCCGCCACAGCCGCCATCCCTCGTCGGGTGACCGGTCGAACGCCTCGTCGAGCTGCCGCGACACGCGCTCGTACAACAGGTCGTGGCACCGCGCACGCAGCTCGCTGAGCGCTTCGTGAGCGTTCTTGTCCGTGTTCGTCGCGATGACCCCTGTGATGGCCCCCGAGAAGTACGGGAGTTCGTCCCGCCCGGCGGCAGTCGCCCGCACGGCCTCCACCGCGGGCACGACGCGGGTCATGTCGGCGCCGTCGAGCACCGCGCGCCGATAGCAGTCGGCGACAGGAATGACGAGCGGCCCGCGCTCCATGTCAGTCAAAGTCGGACACCCCCCGATCCGCGACTGGCGATCTCGGCACCTGACCGGCTCGCGGCAGCGGCACCCGGCAGGTCCCGCAGATGTGGTCGTCGGCCATGCAGGGATGCCTGTTCTCACACCACTGCAGGGAACCAAGACACTTGGGACATTGGTCCATTCCCGCGCGGACTCTCCGGCGGCACTTCACGTCGTCGTCGTCTCGGTAGGGGCAGGGCAGTGACTCGTCGCCCGCCTCGCGTGAGCCGCCGGAGGATTCGGCAGGGGACTGCCGCCTCAGGATGACCGCCTGACGGCTTTGCAGGAACAACAACGGGGTGCCGAAATGACGGCTGTTCCACGACGTCGGTGCCGAGCGTTTCGCAAGCTGGATGCGCGCCGCCGTCACGGCGTCGTCGATCGGGTGTCCGACCGACAGGCTCGCGTAGATCTGCTGGGCGAAGTAGTCGGCCTCGCCGTTCTCGATGTCGAACTGCATCGCGATCGCGGCCGGCGTGCCGCTCCTGACGAACTCCTCGGCACCGCTGGCGAAGGCGCGGTAGGAGGTACCGCTCTGACAACTCTGCAGAAAGACCAGCCGGGGGAGCCGTTCCTCCGGAAACAGCTCCCTGATCTTGGACAGCGGTATCCACTCGATCTTGGGGAGGTTGCGCTCGTCGGAGACGGCCAGACGCTTGCGCCAGGTCTCGTCGTCCATCCGGATGGCGAAGTGCGGGCCTTCCTTGGTCATCTCGCCGTGGCCGACGAGATGCAGGATGTGCGGCCACCACGGAGTGGCGGAGCCGATCCCCAGCCGCTTCTCGACGTCCTTCATCGTCGGGCTGGACAGGACCTCGACCTCCACGTCGGGACCCCGCAGTTTGTCGAGTTGGGGACCCAGCATCTCCACCGTCACGTCGGACATCTTGGGAGGACTGCTGGACACGATCACCAGGATCCGAAGTGGACGGTCGGGGGGCTCGAGCGAGTCCACGATCTTCGGCGGTGGCGGCACGAACCGGGTGAGCACGAGCTGGGCGCCGGTCGACGGGGCGGCGATGAAGTATCCGCCGCTGTGCTCGTCGATGTAGATGAACTCCCACGGGCAGAGCGCCAGTCGACTGGCCGCAGGTTCGAAGGACAGGGTCAGCCGCAACCGGCTGTCGCGGTGCCCGGCGGCGTTCAAGGAGTTCAGCGCGGCCCTGAGCAGGCCGTCCACCGGGGAGTCCTTGCTGCCGAACACACACCGGTAGAGGTGTTTGCCGAGCAGCTCGAGAAGGGCACGAGAGCAGTTCGGGTCGCTGGCGACCCAGGAAGCCAGTCGTTCGATCGTCAGCAGGGTGAGGGCGTCACCGCCGAGCGGCACGCGGCTCAGGATGGGGGAGTAGTCGGCCTCGACGCTCAGCGTCTGCTCGTCGTGGACGGTGATCTTGAAGTTGACGTAGGTGACGGGGCTCATGACTACAGCTCCAGGATCCTGGACGAGCCAGGTCTGGCGTCGATCGCCGCGAGCTCACCGGGACCGAGATGGGCGCGGCGCCGGGCCTCGTCGCGCAGGACGATCGCCCGCTCTTCGTAGTCCGCGATCAGCGCGTCCTGCTGGCCGATGGTGAGATCCGGGCTGTCGTAGATGGCCTCGGCCAAGGTGAAAAGGGCCGCTCGCCCCCGTCTCTCCCAGGTGTCCTTGTCGACTGATCGGGCAGCTTCCCGTTTCGCCTGCTGCCAGATCGAGTGGAACGGCAGCTGGTCGACGTCGAGCCTGGTCGGTGAGGCGCGCAGGCACATGAGGGTGAAGTCGGAGCCGCGGTAGGGCTTCACCGTGTCGGCGCTGTCGCCGTGGACGAGTCGTCCGGCACGGACCCACAGCAGTGCGGGGTCGACCTCAGGATCCGCGATCAGTGCCCAGTAGGAAGGCGAGGGAACGGCGTTCGTCAGGCGGAACTCGTGCCGCAGCCCGGCGAGGAGCTGCGTAGAGCCGGAGCCGAGCACGTCGTCGACGCCGTCGAGCACCGATTCCGCGATCCGCACCGCTGGTCCCACCAACCCCGCCACGTCCGCGGCACCCGCGACCCGCTCGATGCCCTTGAGCAGACCGCGGACGTAGTCGTGCATCTCGATCTGGCAGAGCAACGTCGTCACCACGAGCCGTTCACCCTTGGCCGGATGCGGCCCGGCCACCGTGGTGTCGGCGAACACCACGCCTTCGGCCGGCACGTCGGTCATCGCCCCGCGGATGAGCTGGGGACCGACCAGGAACGGGACCGCGCGGCTTTGGGAGTCGTGCTCGAATTCGACGACCGTGCAGACCATGGGGTCGTACTTGGTGAACCACTTTCGTTGATGAGAGAGAAACAGCTCGTTCACGGTGACGCTGAAATAGTCGCGGCGAGGAAGAATTTCGGACTGCCGCACGGGTTCCGAGATGAGCCGGTCAGGGGCGAAGTGCACGATCGAGGGACGGGCCGCGGGGCTCGATCTCGCCCGGTTGTAGAGGTCACGAACGCGGTCGTCTATCGCCACTGCGGAACCCCTCAGGTTGCGGTTGTTCCCGTGCTTGTTCGTCGTACGAGGTTCGCGTCGTGTTTCGTGCTCGGATGAGGTTCGTCCGATCGGCTCAACGCCGCGAGTGTCCTGAATGGACTGCGCCTGGCCGCGCGGGGGCCGCCCAGTCCAGCCGACGTGGAAGAGCGTTCCGTCCGGCGTGGTCGGCGAGTACGAATGGATCTCCACTTGGGGGTGCACGGCCGATCTGCCCACCGGTGCCGGTACGGCTTCGCCAGCGCACCTACCTGGCCTTCGGATTCGCCGCCCGGCACTTACGTCCGCGAGCAGCGGCGGGCTGGGCGCGTCGGACAACCCCGTTCGCCGTGCCCGGTCGTGGCGGAGGCCAGCCGGTGGCGATGAGTGCCGTCCTTCCGGCCGACGGCGTTGCCGTTGCCGCCGGGGCTGTCCTGGGTGAAACGCCAGGGCGCGGATCGCACGCCGACCTGGGTGTTGAGCCGCCACGCCACGAAGTCCGTCGCCGTTGCGGTAGCTGAACCGCAACGGCGACGGGGAGTTCGGATTGGCGATCGCGGACGGGGTGTCACGAGTCCGGCCGCGATCAGGAGCACGAGGAGGATCGAGTGCGCGGCTCTCCTTTGCCCGGCGGTTACATCGAGGTCCAGTTCCACATGCCGGCGCCGGTGCGCCAGAGGAACCGTGGCATCCCGACACCACCGTTGGCGCCGGGCAGTTGCCACGCGCCGAGGTCGTCGTTGCCGTAGTTGTAGAACGCGCTCAGCTCAGACCCGCTTGTGACCACCCACTTGCTGCTGCTGGGATTCCACATGCCCGGTCCGGTGCGCCAGCGGAAGGCCTGCTGGTCGACCCCGTTTCCGTTGCCGCGGAATGACCACTGCGCCAGCTCGTCGTTGCCGTAGTCGTACAGCGCCACCACGTCGGTGAGCTCGTCGTCTCCGAAGTCGCCCGCGACGTAGTAGGCCGACTGGTGCCGCCAGCTGCCCGGACCGCTGCGCCAGGAGAACCTGCCCTGTCCGATCCCGTCGCCGCTGCCGGGGAAGACCCACGTGCCGAGGTCGTCATTGCCGTAGTCGTAGAACGCCACCAGGTCCGTGCCGGGCGTGCCGGTGAACTCGCCCGCTACGAACTTCGAGCTCTTCATGTTCCACGTGCCCGGTCCGGTGCGCCAGCGGAAGGCCTGCTGGTCAACCCCGTCCCCGTTGCCGCGCAACGACCACACGCCCATTTCGTCGTTGCCGTAGTCGTACAGCGCAAGAACGTCGTCCTGGTCGTCGTTGCCCGCGAAGTCACCGACCAGGAACGTGCGGCCGTTGAGCATGTTCCAGTGCCCTGGTCCGGTGCGCCACAGGAGCCGCTCCCGCTCCAGGCCGTTGCCGGTCCCTCGGAACAGCCACGCGCCCAACTCGTCGTTGCCGTAGTCGTAGAAGCCGATGACGTCGGTTTTCCCGTCGTTGCCCGCGAAGTCGCCGGCGACGAACACCGCGCTGCTCCAGTTCCACGTGCCCTCGGGCGTGCGCCAGAGGTGAGCCGGTTGCCCGACGCCGTTCGTCGTGCCGGGGAAGACCCAGGCGCCGAGGCTGTCGTTGCCGTAGTCGTAGAACGACAGCACGTCGAGCTTGTCGTCGTTGCCGTAGAAACGTCCGGACACCGTGTGTTCGTCGGTACGGCAGCCGCGGTTGTTGGCTTTGCCGGGAACGCGCGGGCACCTGTCGATCGCGTCCGGCACTCCATCTCCGTCAGAGTCGGTGGGCGGGTTGTTCGGCGGTGGCGGTGGGGTGGGAGCGATGTCCTTGAAGTGGATGAACTCTGCCGGGTACCGGTCGCCGGGAGTGAGTCTCTTCCAGTGGAACTCGCCGCTGCTGCCGGCCATCGGGAAGTTGTCCTCGGACACGAGGATGTACCCGGCGCCGACTTCCTCGACGTACGCGACGTGACCTGAGCTACCTCCCCACCAGGCGATGGAGCCGACTGCCGGTGTCTGGTTCACTGCAACGTTGAACTGCCTGGCACGTGACGCCCACTGATAGGCGTTGCCGTACCCACGCAGATAGCTCGCGTCCGCGCCGTTGCGTGCCAGTCGGTATGCGGCGTAGTTGGTGCAGTTGTGGCCGGGAGTCATGCCCCAGTAGGAGGTGCCGCTGTTGGCGCCGTATCCGGCGTCACCGCGATTTGCTGCGGCACAACCCGCGTACCCGGTGCACAACGTCGTCGACCCCGCCGAGGCCGGGGCCGCGAAACCCGCCAGCGCCACCACCAGCACGGCCAGCAACGCCCAACGTCTACGCAGGAGATGAGAGATCCGCACAATCGGCTCCTCTATCCGTGGAACGACAGGAACTCTGTCGCACGGCCGAGCCGATCGGTTAGCGACGAGCTGCGGAGACCACACGAACCGCTCAATTGGAAACCTTATACAGGAACAAAAAGTGGACAGCTCGTGTAATGCCCGACGCAGGACAATGATCTCGCGTTTGATCCGCTGAACTGGGCTTTCGTCCGTCGAGTTCTTATCTGCGCTCGATTTCCAGATTGTTCTGAGTTGCCGGTCTCCTGCCGGTGTGCGGAGGGTCGATCGGCTGGTGTTTCCAGGGACGGGTGAAGGCCGTGCTGATGGTCGCCGCGCTGACAGCACCGACGACCCCGGCGTTCGCAAGGCATCGACGACTACCCCGGCCGAGTGGCGCAACACGGCCCAGGACTCGCGAATCGACTCCCGGGGTTACTGCAGCCGGGAGTGCACCGGCTTCGTCGCCTGGCGCCTGCGCTCCCGTAACGGGTCCGAGATGCCACGCCATCGGCAATGCGGGTGGCTGGAGTTCCTGGTTCTCCGCACGCGGCCACGCGGTCAACGGCACGGTCACCATGGAGGAGTACAACTACAACTGCCAAGGCACCTACCGGGAACGTCACGTCGTCGCCTCGGCGTTCCGTCATATCGACGCCAAGGACCTCGGTGTCGGCGGTGGTTTCGCCGACACCACGTTCGTACTCGACACAGACACCGGGACGTGCGGCCGGCGGTTCAGGGTGGCGGCACGACGCCGTCGGTCCGTTCGAGGTCGGAGATCCACAGGGCGAGCGCCGCCCGCGCGTCCCGCAGGGTGCTTGCCGGCTCGCCGAGTCCGCGCAACGCCAGCCGCCGCTGTTCGAGCCTGGGGCTCCGGAACTTCGGGAAGGCGAGCTTGAGGCACGTGTCGATCATCTCGGAGTGGTAGTGCAGCAGCTGGGTCACCCGGAACTCGAGCGATGCGCGGTCGGCGTCGCCGATGAGGTCCAGCGCCCATCCGTGCAGCCGGCAGTAGTCGGACGCGACCCGGCCGCCCTGGGGGGCCAGGTGCGCCGGGACCTCGCCAGGCCGCGCGCAGGCGTCGATGATCTGCTCGGCGGTGGGTTGGAGTGCGACCGCACGCGTGGTCACCTCCAGCAGTGATCGCAGCGCGATCAGACGCGCGGCGGCGGAATCCTTCGCACCTGCCACGGCCACGCCTCGCCGCGGGCGAAGCCCCGGAATCCGCATGTGATCCACCAGCCTCGACGAGCCACCCCAGAAGCATCCAGTATGAAACGCCACGGGGCGCACCGCGAGATGCGGGAGTGTGAACGGGCTTCCAGCCGGTCGCGTGTCGCGCTAGCCGCCACCGACAGTGGCGAGTCGCAGGTGCTCAAGCGCCCGGCCGGCGGCGTGGTATCCGCCCATGCCGTGCACTCCGGCCCCTGGAGGGGTGGCGGCGGAGCACAGGTAGATCCCGGGCACGCCGGTGTCGTACGGCTGCGAGGTCGGACGGGGCCGGAACACGAGCTGGAACGGGTCGTTGGCGCCGGTGAGGATGTTGCCGCCGATGTAGTTGGCATTGCCGCGTTCCAACTCGGCGGGATCCTTCGCCGAGTGCGCCACGATCCGTTCGGCGAAGCCCGGAGCGAAGCGCTCGATCTGACTGATGATCGCAGCGGTGGCGTTTCCGTCGTAACCGCGGGGCACGTGCGCGTAAGCCCACACGGGGTGCACGTCGCCCGCGGACCGGCTGGGATCGGCCAGGTACTGCTGTCCCACCAGGACGAACGGCGCGGCCGGCATCTTGCCTCGGTGCACGTCACGAGCATTGCGGAGCATCTCGTCCGGGGCGCCGCCGAGGTGCACGGTTCCCGCTGCGCGGCAGTCGGTGTTGCGCCAGGGCACTCCGCCGCGCACGGCGAAGTCGACCTTGAACGCCGCTGGTCCGTGGCGCCAGCGGCGGTAGGCCCGGCGCACCCGCGGTGGTAGCCGTTCGCCGAGAACGTCCGCCGCTGTGGAGGGAGCGGTGTCGAGCAGGACTACGTCGGCCTGCGGGAGGTCCGAAGTGGACCTGACCCGCGTGCCCGTCACGGTCGTGCCCCCGAGGTCTCGCAGCAGCGCGGTCAGCGCGTCGGTGATGGCCTGCGAGCCGCCCTCGGCGACCGGCCAGCCGAAGCGGTGTCCCGCCGCGATCAGCATTGCCGCCACGGAGGACGTCATCGGTGCGCGCAGGTCGTGCATGACGTGTGCCGCCACGCCGAGGAACAGGCTCTGCGTCGCCGGCGAACGCCACCATCGGCGCATCAGCGCGGCGGGCTGCACCGCGCGCAACCCGAACCGGGCCAGGTGCACCGGGTGGGAAGGCCACCGCAGCAGCGGTCCCAGCAGGTCCTCGGCAGCGGTCTCGACGTGGGCGGCGAGCGGGCCGAACGCCCGCAGCCACCGCTCGCCGTCACCTGCCGGCAGACCGGACGCGGTGTCCTCCGCCGTTCCGCGCAACACCACGCTCGTGCCGTCGTCCAACGGGTGCGCGAGCATCACCTCGGGATGCCGCCAGCGCAACCCGTACCGCTCCAGGTCGAGCCCGCGCAGGAAGGGGGAGAGCACGGCGGTCGGGTGCACGGCCGAACACTCGTCGTGCAGCGTTCCCGCCACGAGCTTCTCCGTCGTCCTCGCGCCACCGCCGAGCCGGCCGGAGGCTTCGAGGACGGTCACCTCGACGCCGTGCTGCGCCAAGCGCACCGCTCCGGCCAGACCGTTCGGTCCTGAACCCACCACCACCGCCTTCGCCATCGCGCTCACCCCCTGCTGTCCGTGCGCGAACGCCGGGCCGTGTCGATGGCCGGGTCGGCGAAGATCTCCCGCAGCTTCGCCCGGTCCTGGAGCACGAGGTATCCACAAAGGACGGTGTAGAGGGCCGCCAGGTACTTGACCGACGGGTAGTCGAACGCGAAGTCCATCAGCGTGATGTTGAGCCCCACCGCGAACAGGGCGCAGGCGCCGATGAAGGTGGTGCGGCGGAACAACAGCATGAGCGCGGGCACCAGCTCGAACAGACCGGTGACCCGGCCGTAGAAGGGGGAGTAGCCGTAGAACAGCCACACCAGCGACGTGCCGTCCACGGTCGACTTCGACAGGTCGTCCCAATCGCCGTAGTAGTACTGACCCCCGGCCAGCTTGACGCATCCGTAGACGGCGAAGACCACCGCCATCAGCAGCCTGATCGCGAGGACCACCTTCGACGGGGCTTTGCTCCAGATCATCCTTCGTCTCCGCGTTGTCGTGGCCGTGCTGCCCGTCAGCGCGGCGTCTCACCACATCCTTCGGTCCGGCACCCGGAGAGCACGTCCTGCGCGGGGTCCGTCCGGCGGACTTCGGGCAGGACGCCGCGTCCTCCTGGAGGAGGACCCGCTCGGGCCCGGAGGAGGACGGCGGCACCGCGCGGAGTCTCCTAGCCTGTGCTCGTGGACGTGCGGCAGGTGATGGTGTGGCTCCGGGCGCGGCCGCTGGTGTTCGACCTGGCGCTGGTGGCGTACTTCCTGTGGCCGTCGCTGCCGGGCACCGTGTTCGGCAGGTCTCCGTGGTGGTTGCAGGCGCTGGTGGTCGCCGGCCTGGTCGGGCCGTTGCTGATCCGCCGTCACCGCCCCGGCACGGCGATGACGATCGTGCTGGCGACCATCGTGCTGGAGTTCCTCACGTCGCCGTGGGGCACGTTCGTGCCGATCATGAACCTCACCCTGGCCCCGGTCCTGTACTCGGTGGCCGTGTACGGCCGCCGGCAGCAGGTGTGGTTCGCCCTCGCCGGCAGTGCGGTCGTCGTGACGTGGTGGGCGGTGCGGACGTTCGAGGCGAGGGGCGGGCAGTGGCGGGAGTTCGTGGTCGCGGTCGGCTTCGTGGTGCTGCTCCTGCTCGCGTGCTGGTTGCTGGGCGAGTTCGTCTCGGCTCGTCGCGCGTACCTGCTCGCGGTCGAAGATCGTGCGGCACGGGCCGAACGGGAGCGGGAAGCCCTGGCACGCGCCGCGGTGGCCGAGGAGCGCACGCGGATCGCGCGGGAGATGCACGACGTGGTGGCGCACGCGGTGAGCACGATGGTCATGCAGGCCGAAGGTGCGCGGATGTCGCTGACGAGCGGAGGTGACCAGGTCGAGCAGGCGTTGCGCGACATCAGCCGGGGCGGCCGGGACGCGATGGGCGAACTGCGGCGCATGCTGCACCTGCTGCGCCAGGAACCGACGGGCACCGCGCCCCAGCCCACCGGCGCCGATCTCCGCGCGGTCGTGCAAGGCGTGCGAGCCGCCGGGGTGTCCCTCGCACTGGAGGAACGCGGGGATGCGGCCGATCTGCAGGCGGGGCTGGTGGTGCAGGTCGTGCGGATCGTGCAGGAGGCCTTGACCAACGTCCTCAAGCACGCGGAACCTCAGGCCACGGCCCGGGTCGTGGTGGACTGGGGTGCCGCGGGCGACGGCCGGGAGGTGCGGCTGAGCGTGCGCAACACCGCCGCGTCTGCGGCACGGGGTCCACTGGCCGGGCTGCCGTCCGGTGGGCACGGCCTGGCGGGGATGCGGGAACGCGTGGCCATGTACGGGGGAACGCTGAGCGCGGGGCCTGCCGCGGACGGAGGGTTCGCCGTCGAGGCCGTGATGCCGGTCGGCGCGGGGGAAGGGACGATCCGAGCATGAGCCGGGCACGAGTGCTGATCTGCGACGACCAGGAGCTCATGCGCAGCGCGTTGCGCATGATCGTGAGCAGCCAGCCCGACCTCGAGCTGGTGGGCGAGGCCGCGGACGGCGCCCAGGCAGTGCGATCGGCCGTCGAACACCGCCCCGACCTGGTGCTGATGGACGTCCGGATGCCGGTGCTCGACGGTGTGGAGGCGACGAGGCGGGTGTGCGAGGTGAGTCCCGGTACCAAGGTCCTGGTGATCACCACGTTCGACCTCGACGAGTACGTCGAGCGCGCCCTGCGCAACGGTGCGAGCGGGTTCCTGCTCAAGGACGCCACGAGCGAGGAGATGCTGGTCGCCATCCGCGCGGTCCTGCGCGGTGACGCCGCGATGGCGCCGGCGGTGGTGCGCCGCCTCGTCGAGCGGCATCTCAGCACCCCGGCAGCGCCGCCTCCTGACCCGCGCCTGTACCGCCTCACCGACCGGGAGCGCGAAGTCTTCGTCCTGCTGGCCAAGGGCGCCAGCAACGCCGAGATCGCGGAGCGGCTGTTCCTCGGGGAGACGACCGTCAAGACGCACGTCAGCCGAGTTCTGTCCAAACTGGACCTGCGCGACCGCGTCCACGCCGTCGTCCACGCCTATGAAAGCGGCTTCGTGCGCCCCGGAGAGTGAGTGGCCCGGACGGCACAGCCGCCGCTGTTCACGAGAGAAGACCAGGATTCTCGGCGGTGTCGGCGATGTCGGCGATGGCGGCCCACCGGCGTGTGAGGCGTCGGCACGCGTCGACGAGTTCGGGTGGGTGGACGTCGGTGAGTTCGGTGTCGAAGGTGGCGAGGATGCCGGCGATCCCGGCCCAGGACCAGGCGCCGAGAGTGAGTCGGCAGTGCTCGGTGTCGAGGTGTTCGACGACGGAGCCGCCGGGTGCCCAGCGGGCCACGACGCCGGCGGGCAGGGTGAGCCGGGCGGTGCCGGTGCACTGCCAGGCGGCGGGGGAGTCGCCGCGGTCGTGGGTGCTCATCACGAAGTGGGCGAGGTCGTCGCCGGGAAGTGCGCGGGCGGAGAAGTGCTGGGTGGTGGGGCGTGGGTGCAGCCGGTCGACGCGGTGCACCCGCCATTGACGGTCGGTGAGGTCGTAGGCGACCAGGTACCACCGAGCGGCCCAGACGACCAGGTGATGTGGCTCGACGCGGTGGGCGGGCAGGAAGTCGGGGTCACCGGGCTCGGGGCGAGTGCCGTCGGGACGCAGCGTCTCGGTGACGAGCAGGTGGCGGTTACGGACCGCGGTACCGACGGTGGTGAGGGCGGCCGGATCGATGGGAGGCGCGGGGAATTCCCAGTAGTTCCGCAGCCGGGTGAGGCGCAGCGATTCCATGGAGGACCGCAGCGCGGGGGGCATGACCTGGTGCAGCGTGGCCAGCGCTCGGGCCGCGTCGTCCCCGAGGCCGTACATCGTGCTGGGCGCGGTTTGCAGGGCGACCGCGACCGCGAGGGCCTGGTCGTGGTCGAACAGCAGTGGCGGCAAGGTCTGCCCGGCGCCGAGCCGGTAGCCGCCGTCGGGGCCGTGGACGGTGGCGATCGGATAGTCGAGCGCACGCAGGGTTTCGATGTCGCGGCGGACGGTGCGCTCGCTGGCCCCGAGCCGTGTGGCGAGCTCGCGCAGCGACCACTGCCGTCCCGATCCGAGGAGGGACAGCAGTCGCAACGCCCGGTATGAGGTGTTCGCCATCTTCTCAGCATGAACCCGGTGGTGGCCATTCGGTGTCCACCACCGGTGTCAGCGTGGGGTCAGGTCGGACGAGCAGTGGCGTGAAGGGCGGACAGGTATGCGGGTGGTCGTGGTCGGCGGCGGGATCGGTGGACTCGCGCTGGGGGCGGGGTTGCGTCGCCGAGGGTTCGAGGTGGCGGTGTTCGACCGCGACACCGATGTGGCGGCAACGGGCGGTTACCACATCACCTTGGACGAGCGGGCGCAGTCGGCGCTGACAGACCTGGTGGAACCGAAGATCATGCAGCGGTTGCTGGCATCAGGTTCGGCGCTTCGGCTGCGTGAGCGTGACGCGTTCTGGGACCGCCGCGGCCGGCTGCTCGGCCACGGGCCGGATCTGAGCGGCAGCGGCAGTGTCGACGTCGATCGGATCACCCTGCGGTTGCTGCTGGCGGAAGCGGTCGGAGATGACTTGCACCTGGGACGCGGTGTCTCCGGCGTCGGCCTCGATGACCGCGGCGCGCCCCAGGTGTTGTTCAACGACCGCGCGCCGATCTCGGCGGATCTGGTGGTGGGCGCGGACGGCAGCCACTCGGTGGTCGCCCGCCACCTGGCGGGAGGCCCGACCAACAGCCCGGCGGGCATCATCGGGTTCTCCGGTCGTACTGTTCTGCGAGACCTCAGCGTCAGCGAGCAGCAGCGGCTGAGGCCACGGTCGGGACTGGCGATCGGCCCGCGCGGAGCAGCGCTCTACGTCGGTTTCCTCGATCCGGTCGGCAACGCCGCCCTCGACGCTCCCGAGCTGCGAATGTCGGTCACCACGGGACCCACCTACATCTGGGGCGCCATGTTCCCCGAATCCGCCGCGACCGATTCCCTGCGTGATCTGCGCGGAAGCGAGCTGCAGGCCGCACTGCTGGGCCGGTTTCGGGAACGGAGCTGGGCCGGCCACACGCTCGAAGTCATCGCCCGGGCCGACCCGCACAGCGTGGCGGGGTACCGCTTCAACGCCTCCTCCACGCGAGCGAAGGATCTCGCGCCCTGGCCTGCGGGCCGGATCACCGCGCTCGGCGACGCTGTCCACGCCACACCGCCCACCGCCGGCATGGGAGCCGGCGCGGCGATCCGCGACGCCGCCAGCCTGCTCGAGTGCATCAGCGACGCCGCCGGCGGCACCGTCACCCTCACGGACGCCGTAGCAACTTTCGAGGCAGGCATGCGCCAACGCGGAAGCGAAGTCCTCACGCTGGCCATGAAGACCGTTCGCTGGATCCTGGCCACCGACACCGCACTCGGCTCGGCGGTGACCGCCGTGAGCACTCCGCTTCTGGCCGCAGCCGCCCGTCTGCGCAACTGACGAACCGCGCGATCCCCACCGGACCTGGAACTGCTGCGTTTCGCGAAGCCTGCGCCGACCTTCCGGTGGGATCGGTGCCCCAACGTCGTGAACCACTCACATGCCGTAGCCGAGCTCCTCGGTGGCCACCGACCAGAACTGGTTCTCGTCACGGACCGCCTTCCGGTCGACTTTGCGGATCGCCTTGCGGGCGCGGTTGCCGATCTTCTCCAGTGCCTTGTCGTTGTCCTGGTCGGTGGACTCCGCCTGTTCCTTGGCCTCCAGGTAGATCCGTGCGGACGCGGCGAACTGGTCCAGCGACTGGTTGACGAGCTCGGTGTCGTCGCGATCAGCGGCGAACCACACCTCGCCCTTGTCCCGGCTGACCACCAACTGCTGCACGCCGGGGTCGTCGGCCAGGATCGCGCACGTCCGCCCGGCCACTTCTCGCTCCGGGTAGGGCGCGGTGTGCCACTTGCCCTCGAACGGCACACGCTCGACATCCAGGCCGGCCACCGCGTTTCCGATCTCAAGGTCTGTCGCCATGGGCACAGCTTGCCAGGTGCCGGGACGCCGTCCGGCACGAAGGTCGACCTTCAATGGTCGGTGAAGTACCTGCCGTGGAACGACATCCCCGTGCTCCCGGCCGTTCACGACTGGAGCTTTCCGTCCATTGTGGATGAAAGCGGCGGAGCACCCAGGCCGAACCCGGCGGCGACCTCGGCCACGTCGTCACGCCAGCGCGCCGGGATGTCCTCGGGTTCGACGCGGTCGAGGTAGGCCGCGACGAAGTCCCGGTCGTCGCGCAGGAACGGGAAGTCCGTCGGCACGAGCGACCGGATCGCCAGCATCGGCACCGGGCTGCGCAGCGGGCGGAACTCCGGGTTCCACAACCCGGACTTCGGCGGCGGCCCGTCGTGGAACTCGCCGATCATCAGACCCCGTGCGACGTAGTCGGCCTTGAGTCGCGACTGGGCCTCGTCGACCAGCCGGGAAGCGCTCTCCGGGAACAGCACCAGGATCGTCAGGTACTGGGCGGCGCGCCCGGCCGTCGCCCGCAGCTCCAGGCACCACTCCCGGTAGCGGGCCAAGGCATCGATGATCTCGCCCACCGCCCCCGGTCGGCCGGGGTGGACCGCCAGGTACAGCAGCCCCTTGTCCAGGGAGGACTGGACGAACGGGCAGACCGGGCCGTTGCGGCCGAGGTCGGGGTGGGGCTTGACCAGGTACTGGTGGGCCCAGCCGACCACCGAGTACAGGGCGTTCTGGTGGTGGCGAACCTGGTCGGGCAGCGGTCCGCGCAGGTCGGACAGCTCGACCAGGAAGCGGTTCGGGTCTGCGGGATCGACGATCATGGCATCAACTTTCGAACTCCGTGGACGTCGTGGACCAGGCCGGTCCGCGGTACCTGGTCAGCCCGCCTGGGTGCTGATGCGGATCTGTGAGACCGCTTCCGCACAGCGCGCCACGGCGTCGCCGGCGGTGTCGCCGGTGGCGATCACGTGCCCGCACACCCTGTCGTCGGACCACCGCAGCGGCGGCACCTCGGTGCCGGGTTTCGCGGTGAGCGTGAGCGACGTGGCCGGGTCCAGCGTTTCCGGAGCGGTCACCTCGGTGACGGTGCCGGGCTCGGCGATGACGAACCGCACCGCCGCGCCGCCCTCTGCCTGTCGCGGTTCCGGCCGCCACGCCACCAGACCCAGCGGCACGCCGACGGCGAGCCGCATCAGGTCGACGCCGTGGACGAGCCGGACGAGGTCGGGGATGTAGTCGCCGCCGACGCGGTTGTGCGACTCCACGACGCGCGGCCCGCGCCCGGTGAGCTTGATCTCCGTGTGCGACGGTCCTTCGACCAGGCCGACCGCGTCCAGCAACGCCGTGGTCAGCTCGCAGACCTGTCGCCGCACCGTTGGGGTGAGGTCGGCGGGTATCGCGTGGCCCACCTCGACGAACCCGGTGCCCAGGAACTTGTCGGTCAGCGCGACGACGGTGTGCACGCCGTCGTGGCTGAACGCCTCGACGCTGATCTCCGGCCCGTCGAGGTACTCCTCGGCGAGCACGACGGTGCGTCCGGACTCCTCGACCCGGCGCCACGCGGGCGGCACGTCCTGCGGCGTCGCGACCATCTCCACGCCGTCGCTGCCGCCCGAGTCCAGCGGCTTGACGACCAGCGGCACGCCGTCCAGCTCGTCCAGGAACGCCGTCAGCTCTTCGGCGCTGCGCACGGTCCGGTACCGGACCGGCGACAGGCCGGCTTCGGCGAGCCGGTCGCGCATCAGCGCCTTGTCCTTCAGCAGCCGCACGGTCTCGACGCTGTTGCCGCCCAGCCCCCATTCGGCGTTGAGCCGCGCGGCGGGCAGCAGGCCCGGTTCGGTCAGCGTGAGCACCCTGGCGAACGGCCGCTCGGCGTGTTCGCGGCGCAGGCGGTCGACGACCCGGTCCGGCTCGGCGAACAGGTCGACGTGGAAGACGTTCTCGCACAGTTCGTCCGACCGGGGGTCGTAGCGGTCCGGGTGGTGCACCAGCGTCACGTCGAGGCCGAGGTCCGCGGCCGCCTGGAGCATCTCGATGCGGCCGCCGATCACCGCGACCCGCACCGGTTCGGTCACCAGCCGGTAGTGCGCGGCCGTCGCCATCACCCGTGTGGCGACCTCCTCGGTAGAGGTGCCCCGGTGGCGGAACCTGCCGCCGACGAACTCGTACGAGCCCGCGGTACGGGGAATGACGGATCCGATGGCGGGGATCGCCTCGGAGTAGGGGCCGTCCTCTCCGACCATGCTGCCGGCGGCGACGACCCGGCACGGGGCGGGCCGGTCCAGCGGCACGTGCAGGCAGCCGGCGACCGGCTCGTCGTCGTCGAACGGCGCGAGGTCCGGAACCTCGCCGCACTGCAGGGAGAACTCGCACTCCATCAGGTCGATGCCGTGCACGTCCCGCCACACGAACGGGATCTCACCGCCGCCTGGCCGGCAGCCGACCTCCAGGAACACGAACTCGCCGTCCGGCGTCAGGAACAGCTCCAGGTGGAACACCCACGGGTCGGCGGACATGCCGGGCACCAGCACCCGCAGGAACTTCTCGGCCTCGGCGAGCAGCGCCGGGTCGTCGATCTCGACCGAGCCGACCGGCTCTCCCATGGCGAAGGCCAGCGGCCCGAGAGCCGCCGCGCCGGGCACGTTCTGATACGCGTTGAGCCGCCACGGTCCCAGCACGCCGCCGCCGAGGTGCACGCCGTCGACGTGGTGGATCCGGTGCGGCAGGTACTCCTGGACCACCAGCGGATGCCCGGAGTCGAAGGGGAGGTCCAGCAGGGGGACGGCATCGGCCGAGTCGAGCCGCCGGACCCCCGTGCTCGCACGGCCCTGCAACGACTTCACCATCACCGGCCAGCCGGCCTCGGCGGCGAAACCGGTGAGCCCGAAGGAGTCGGTGACCAACTCGAAGCGCGGCACGGGCACGCCGGTCCGCCGCGCGGCCAGCAGCATCGCGTGCTTGTCCAGGAAGTGGTGGAGGTCGGCGGACTTGCGGCCCCGTGAGGAGAACTCCTCCCGCAGCGCAGCCGCCACGGCGAAGTTGCTCTCCTGGAGCGCCACCACCGCCTCCGGGCGGCCGTGGGTGCGCAACGCGGGTTCCAGCGCCGCCCGCACCGCGGCGTGGTCGAGCAGGTCCTCGACGACCACGACCTCGCGGGCGTTGGCGGGCACCGCGGCCCGGCCGACATCGGTCGTGACGTAGGTGACGCGGGCGATGTCGTGGTCGAGGTAACGGGCGTACTCGGCGAAAGAGTCGCGCCACCGGTTCAGCACGACAACGTGGGCGTCGCCGATGCTCTTGACTGCCATCGCGGCGTTCCTTCTCTCCGGATCGTTCTCGTGTGGACAGTTCCTATGTGGACGAACCGACGGCCCGCCGGGCGAGCACGGGCCGGTAGGACGTCACGATCAGCGCGGCGAGCACGCAGAACGCCGCCGCCATCCCCCACGGCGGCAGCACCGTGCCCGCGCTGATCCCCGCGGCCGAGATCAGCAGGCCGCCCTGGACGTCGAGCTTGAACACCGCCATGTAGCGGGTGCGCGCGTGGTCGGGAACAAGGCCGGCGAGCATCGCCTGCATCACCGGGATGTGCAGCAACTCGCCGATCGTCAGCACCAGCACCGCGGCCATCAGCACCACCAGGTCCGCGCCGAGGGCGAGGACCACGGTGCCCGTCGTGAACAGGGCGATGCCCAGGTAGACGCGCGACCGGTCGGCGAGCCCGCGCGCCAGCCGTTCGGAGAACACCGCCAGCGCCATGATGAGCAGCGTGTTCTCGGCGCGCAGCACACCCAGCACCTCCACCCCGGTGAGGTGGACGTGCCACGGTCCGAGCGCGAGCCACTCACGACGCTCCGGGAACGCCTGCGCCAGGCGCACGCCGATGTAGCCGATGAGCTGGGTCTCCAGGCCCAGCCACAGCGTCATGCCCGCGACGAGTCGCAGGAACAGGCGGTCCTGGAGCGCTTCGGCGTAGCCGCGCAACAGCTCGCCGAACCGCGGCCGGCCGACCGCCTCGGGCATGGTCTCGGTCAGGTATCTCAGGCTCACCAGCGCGGCCACACCCGCGACCGCGGCCGCGACGGTCAGCATCGCGGTGAAGTACCCGCTGTAGAGGAAACTCGCGAACAACGCGCCCGCCGCGAGCGCGGCGTTCACCGTCCAGTACTGGAGGGTGTAGACGGCCTTGCGGTGCTCGGCCGGGGTGACGTCGACGATCATCGCCTCGTTCGCGGGCAGGGCGAAGTTCGACACCACGTTGTTGAGCACGTAGAAGGCGAACAGCGCCGCCGCGGAGTCCCACCACGGCGAACTGGCCGCCGCCATGCCCAGGAACGCGACCGCCGTGCCGGCCGTGCCCACCAGCAGCGGCAACCGCCTGCCCCTGCCGTCCGCGACCGGTCCTCCGGCCAGACTCGCGACCACCGCGAGCACGACCGCCGCCCCGACCAGCAGCCCGGCCCGCGCCGCGCCGACCTCGTTCGCCAGGTAGATGGCCATGAGCGGGGTGATGATCGTGTTGAGGGTCCGCTCGACGAACGCCACGGTGATGCGCAGCCGGAGATTCGGGTGCAGCTCACCTAAGCGCATTCCGCCTGTCCCCCAATCAGCGTGGGTGGACGTCGCACAGTTCGTGCCGTGCACGTCCGTTCCACCGCCGGCAAGCTGCCGCACCTCGATGCTTTCCGTCACGGCTGGACCGCCTCTGGTCGGCCTCTGGACCGGAATGCGTCCGCACTTCGCTGATCGTCTGGATGGCGGCTGGAACGGTTCTGCGGGGCGTGCCAGCATGGAACTTCGTTTGCGCCGGGACGAGCGGCATGATGGGGGTCGTGAGTGCTGGTCGTTCAAGTGCTCGGCCCCGTCCGGGCCTGGCGTGACGGCACCGCGCTGGCACTCGGCCCGGCCGGCCGCAAAGCCGTGTTCGGCTTGCTCGCCCTCGCCGGCGGCAAGCCGGTGACCCGCGCCGAGCTGTTCGACGCGCTGTGGGGAGAACGACCGCCGCTCAGCGCGACCAACGTCATCCACACCCACGTCAAGCACCTGCGGCAGGTGCTCGAACCCGACCGCGGCGCCCGCGCGCCGAGCACGCTCCTGCCCTCCGTGGGCGATGGGTACGCGCTCGACCTGCCCCCGGACGGGGTCGACGTGATGCGGTTCCGCTCGCTGGTCGCCCGCGCCAACTCAGTGGCGCGCGACGACCCCCGGCACGCCGCGGACCTGCTGGGCGAGGCCTTGGGGTTGTGGCACGGACGTCCGCTCGCCGACGTGCCGGTGCTCGACGCCCACCCCGCCGTCGTCACGCTGGCCGAGGAGCGCCGGGCGGCACTGGCCCGGCACACCGAGGTGATGATCACGATCGGGGCGGCGCGCGACGTGCTGCCCGCGCTGGTCGAGGACGCGGCCGCGCACGGGCTCGACGAGGCGACGCACGCGTTGCTCATCCGGGCTTACACCGCGGCCGGTCAGCGTGACCAGGCGTTCGGCACCTACAACCTGGTGCGGCGACATCTCGCGGAGGAGCTGGGTGTCAGCCCCGGACCCGAACTGACCGCCGCCTACCTCGACGCGCTCGAGGAAGCCCCCGTGGACGGCGTCACCGCACAGGCGGAATCCCGGCCCGCGTCGCCCGGCGTGAACCAACTGCCGGGAGACGTGTTCGGCTTCACCGGCAGGCACGCGGAGCTCGCCGAACTCGGCCGGGTGCTGGGGGCCGAGCGGACCGGGGTGCCCATCGTCGTCGTGTGCGGCACAGCCGGCGTGGGCAAGACAGCGCTCGTGCTGCACTGCGCTCACGGCATCCGGCCGGACTTCCCCGACGGGCAGCTGTACGTGGACCTGCGCGGGTACGACCCGCGGTCGCCGGTGACGGCGGAGGACGCCCTGAGCCGCCTGCTCGACGGCCTCGGCGTGACCGGAGCGGACGTCCCGGTCGATCCCGATCAGCGGGCCGCGCGGTATCGCGCCGAACTCGCCGACCGGCGGGTGCTGATCGTGCTCGACAACGCGTCGTCGGTGGATCAGGTGCGGCCGCTGTTGCCCGGCACGCCGGGCTCGCTGGTGCTGGTGACCAGCCGCAACAGCCTGGCGGGCCTGGTCGCGCTGCACGGCGCCCACCGGCTCGACGTGGACCTGTTGCCGGCGCCGGACGCGACAACGCTGCTGCGCACGCTGATCGGCGAGCGGGTGCGACGGGAACCCGCCGCCGCGGCGGAGCTGGCCGCGCAGTGCGGCCGGTTGCCGCTCGCGCTCCGGATCGCCGCCGAGCTGGCCGCGTCCCGGCCGGACAGCGCGCTGGCCGAGCTGACCGGCGAACTGGCCGACCGGCGCCGCCGGTTGCACGTGCTCGACGCCGGCGACGACGTCCGCGCCGCCGTGCGGACCGTCTTCTCGTGGTCGTACCTCCAGCTGCCGCCGCAGGTCGCGAAGGCGTTCCGGCGATTGGGTCTGCACGCGGGCCCGGACGTGACACCGTTCGCGCTCGCCGCTCTCACCGGGAGCGACCCGGACTCCTCGCGCCTGACCCTGGAGGTGCTGGCCCGCAACCACCTCGTGCAGCCGGTACCGGCCGGCAGGTTCGTCGTGCACGACCTCCTGCGTGCCTACGCCGAGGAACTGGCCCGCGAGCACGATCCGGCGCCGGAGCGGTCCGCCGCCACCGAGCGGCTGCTCGCCCACCACCTGGCGACCGCGTCGGCGGCGATGGACCTGCTCTACCCGGCCGACCGCCCCTACCGGCCCGACGTCTCCGTGACGCCGGCGCTCGCGTTCCCCACCGCCGACGCCGCGCGCGCCTGGCTCGACGCCGAACGGTCCACCCTCGTCGCTCTGTGCCGTTTCGCCGAACGGGACGGCCGGACCGGCTACCCGATCGACCTGGCGAACACGCTGTTCCGCTATCTGGAGGGTGGTCACTACGCGGACGCGTCGACCATCCACGAGTGCGCGTTGCGCGCCGCCCAGCGGGCCGGCGAGGACGGCGTGCTGGCCGCGGCCCTGACCAACCTCGGCGCGCTGAGCCGCCTCCTCGGCGACTACGACCAGGCGGCCAGGCACCTGACCGAGGCGATAGACCTGCACCGGCGGACCGGCGACCACTACGGCGCGGCGCGGGCGTTGTCGAACCTCGGCATCGTCCACGAACGGCTCGGGGAGTACGAGCAAGCGGCGTCACTGCACCTGGAGGGGCTGGCCCTGCACCAGCGGCTGGACAGCCGGTACGGACAGGCGGCGGCGCTGCTCAACCTCGGCAACGCGTACAGCCGCCCCGGCCACTACGCCGGTGCCGCCGAGTACCTGGAACGCGCGCTGGAGCTGTTCCGCGGTCTCGGGGACGCGGTCGGCGAGGCCAGCGCCCTGTCCAACCTCGGTGACGTGTGCACGAACCTGCGGCGCTATCCGGACGCGGTCCGGCACCTGTCCGAGGCGCAGGAGTTGTTCGAGCGCCTCGACCACAGCTACGGCGTGGCGTCGGCACTGAGCAACCTGGGCCACGTCCACACCCTGCTCGGCGACTGGGCCCGGGCGCACCGCTGCTACACGTCC
Source organism: Streptomyces sp. ID05-26A (assembly GCF_033794685.1). NCBI lineage: Bacteria > Bacillati > Actinomycetota > Actinomycetes > Kitasatosporales > Streptomycetaceae > Streptomyces > Streptomyces sp. ID05-26A. The sequence goes on along the minus strand of NZ_JARAYZ010000002.1, from coordinate 1,122,815 downwards.
GCCCTGGAGAAGTTCCGGGACATCGGCCACCGGTACGGGGAGGCGAGCGCCCTCAACGGTCTCGGCGAGATCCTGCGGACGGCGGGCCGGCTGGACGAGGCCCGCGACGCGCACACCAGCGCACTGCGGATCGCCACCGGGACCGGCGACCAGGACGAGCAGGACCGTGCCCGCGCAGGCCTGGGAGTCGCCCGCCAGCACGCGTGAGCACGGGGTGGCCGCCGCGACCGCGAAGCCTCTCGGTCCAGACGTCGTCCAGTTGCCGCCGGACGACGTCCATTCGCCGTCCAGCCACAGCCGGGAGATTCGGCACAGCCGGCGTTCGTGCGGGGGAGCCGGTCGAGGGTCTCGGGGGAGAGGGAGCCGGTGCGCTACGAGTTCGAGGACTACTCCCTGGACCCGGCACGACTGGAACTGCGTCGAGGCGGCGAGCGGGTGCACGTGGAGCCGCAGGTGTTCCAGGTGCTGCTCCACCTGATCCGGCACCGCGATCGAGTGGTGCCCCGGACCGAACTGCTGGACAGCGTGTGGGGCGACCGTTTCGTGAGCGACTCGGCGCTGGCGTCCCGGGTGAAGGCCGCGCGGCGCGCCGTCGGTGACAACGGGACGTCCCAGCGCGTCATCCGGACGATGTTCGGCCGCGGGTACCAACTGGTGGCTTCGGTGCGCGAGGCGCGCACCGAGGTCAGCGTGCCGCCGAGCACACCCGTGGTGTGGCCGCAGCAGGGAATCCGGTTCTGCACCTCGCGGGACGGCGTCCGGCTGGCTCACGCGCTGACCGGGTCCGGTCCGGTGCTCGTCCAGGCCGCGCGAGGCATGACGAGCCTGGACCACGGGGCGCCCGGTCACGGGCTCCTGCGCCTTACCGAACGGCACACGCTGGTCCGCTATGACGCGCGTGGCTGCGGGCTGTCCGATCGGGAGGTCGATCGCTTCGGCCTCGACGACTGGGTCGACGACCTGCTGGCGGTCGTCGACGCGCTCGGTCTCGAGCGGTTCCCGCTCCTCGGCGTGTCCGAAGGCGCCGCGGTCGCCGTCGCTTTCGCCGGCCGCTACCCGGAGCGGGTCGACAGCCTGGTCCTCTACGGATCGTTCGCGCGGGGACGGATGGCGAGGGCCACGACCCAGCGGGAGAAGGAACTGGCGGCGTTCGACCTCGACCTCGCCCGGATGGGCTGGGAGCACGACGAGTCCGGGATCCGCCAGGTCTTCACGGCCAGGATGCTGCCGAAGGCGAGCCGTGAGGAGTGGGAGCAGTTCGACGAGGCCTGCCGCCTGGCCGTCTCGCCGGAGACCGCTGTCCGCATCGTCACCCTGTTCGCCCACGTGGACATCCGTTCGGCGGCCAGGGCGGTGCGGTGCCCCGTTTTGGCCGTGCACGCCAGGAACGACCGATCGGTGCCGCTGGCAGCGGGGCTCGAACTGGCGAACCTGCTGCCGGGGAGCACCTTCGTCGCGCTGCCCGGCGACAGCCACCTCCTGGCGGACGCCGATCCGGCCTGGTCGATGTTCGCGGGCGAGCTCGGCGCGTTCCTCGGGGCGGCGGGGCGCGGGCCGCAGGACGGCTCACCCCCGCCCATCGACTGACCAGGACTCCGGTCACCGACGTCAGGCGAACTTCGCCCGCGGTGGCGCGGTGGCGGGATCGGCGACCACGTCGATGATCAGCCGGCCGCTGTCCGCCCAGGCTCGGGCCGCGGGCCACGACCGCAGTGCCGCGAGGACGTCGGCGGCGCAGTCGAGGCCTGAGCCGTCCGGCCGATAGCGGCACCGCAGGCGCAGCGTGCCACCCGTTTCGCTGAGCGACGTGTGGACGTGGGGCTGGGCGAGGTCGTTGACCGTCACCCCGCTCAGCGTCGAGCGGAAGTCGGCACGGCACACACCGGGCCGGTCGAAGGCGTCGTACAGGCCCTGCGACGGGACCAGCACCGTCGTCGTCCCGTCGACCGAGGCGATGATCGAGGTCTCGACCCGGCCGATGCGGCGCAGCCCGCCCACGTGGCCGGTGCGGCACGCGGACGTCTCGTCGAGCACCTCGACGAGGTCGCCGGTCAGGTACTTGACGATCGGCTGGGCGATTCCGAAGGGGTAGAGCTCCGTCACGGCCAGCCTCGCCGTGCCGGCGGTGACCAGCTCGTGGGAGTCGAGGGCGACGGCCTGCGCCACCAGTTGCGGGTCGAACTCCAGGTACCCGCAGTGCGGGCACACCAGCGCCTTCCCGCGGCACTCCGAGACGGAGAAGCTGTCGAGCACGGGGCACTGCCAGTACTCGCCCAGCCAGGCGATCCGCCTGCGACCGGGGTAGCCGCCGAAGAGCCCGACGACCCCGATCGCGAAGTCGGAGACCGGGATCTCGTGGTCGACGACGTACCGGGTGAAGGCGTGGATGCCGATGACCCCGCCCGACAGCATGGACACGCGGGAGGCGACGCCGGGAGCGGTGAACCTCCTGCGGAGCATGTGGATCGTGCGCTCGGCGTGTTCGTCGTCCACCACGGTTCCCGGCACTCGCACCGCGCCCGACGTGTCGGCCCCGCCCACTCCGTGCCACGTGGACAGGAAGTCCAGCCGCAGCGGTCGTACCGCGCCCGCCGGAGGAGGTCCGGCCGCGGCCTTGGCGAACGCGCCGGCGAGGTTCCGCTCGCGCGCGGTGAAGTACCGGGTCATGGACGATCCGGTCGAGCCGGACGAGAAACCGACACCGACGATCTCGTCCCCGTCGTCGAGCATCGGCGAGAGGTCCTCGCTCAGGTGGCGCCGCTCGGTCGGGGGCAGGGCGGCGAGCAGCGCCCACGCGTCCGCGGCGCCGGGTGCGCCGAGGTGCCGCGCCCAGTGGTCTCGGTAGAAGGGGTGACGCGCGGCGTGCGTCAGCGTCGGCCCCAGTTGGCGATCCCTGAACCCACCTGATCTTGTCGTCATCGCTCTCAGCGAACCAGCACCGGTGGGGCCGGGTCATGGAGATCCCGTGGAGATCCTTGGAGCCGCGAGGGACCCGGATGGTCCACGGATCGAGTCGCGAATCGTTGCCCTGCACGGAGTTAGCGTGCAGAAGCCAGTCCCGCCGCACTGGTGGCACACACCAGTGCCAACGAGATCGAGAGGAGACCACATCATGGACAACAAGTCGCTCGACACCGGCGCGATCGAGTCCTACGTCGCCGACACGACGGAGGCCGTCGGCCGGTTGAGCGCCCTGCAGGAGGTTCCCGCCGAACTGCTGCGCGAGGTCGGCGGCGCGCTCGGAGAGCGCCCCCACTAGACCGGGCGAACGCGCGAGGAGGGCCGGCGGCTGCACGCGACGGCCCTCCTCTTTCCGTTGCACCGCGCCGAACGGGGAGCCGAACCACATGGAACGCAACGAACCAGATCCCACCGGCCACGACCTCGGCTACCTGCGCCTGGCCGCGGTGTCGCCGTCGGTGCGGGTGGCCGACGTCGCCCACAACACGCGCGCCACGATCGAGGCGCTGGAGCGGGTCGCCGCTCGCGGCTGCCGGCTGGTCGTGTTCCCCGAACTCGGGCTCACCGGGTACACGTGCGCCGACCTGTTCCACCAGGAGGTGCTGCTGGGCGCCGCGGAGCAGGGACTGCGGGAGGTGCTCCGAGCGGGCCGGCGGCTGGGCGTCGCGGCGATCGTCGGTCTCCCGGTCCGGGCGGGCGGACGCCTCTACAACTGCGCCGCCCTCGTGTCCGGCGGCCGACTCGTCGGCGTCGTGCCCAAGGTCTGCCTGCCCACCGCGGGGGAGTACCACGAGCAGCGCTGGTTCACCTCCGGAGTGCTGCGGACGCAGGACGAGGTGGAGATCGCGGGCAACCAGGCACCGTTCGGCGAGGACCTGGTGTTCACGGCCCGCAACCTGCCGGGGTGCACGATCGGCGTCGAGATCTGCGAGGACCTGTGGACGCCGCAGCCGGCGAGCGGCCGGTTGGCGCTCGGCGGCGCGACGGTCCTGGCCAACCCCTCGGCGAGCAACGAACTGGCCGGCAAGGCCCGCCGCCGCCGTGACCTGGTCCGCGAACAGGCCTCACGGTGTGTGGCCGCCTACGTCTACGCCGCGGCCGGTCCGGGCGAATCCTCGACCGACACCGTGTTCGGCGGCCACTCGATGATCGTCGAGAACGGCGTCACCCTGGCCGAGTCACGCCGGTTCGGCTTCGAGACCGAGCAGATCGTGACCGATGTCGACCTCCAGCACCTCGGCGGTGAGCGAACGCGGACCCCGGGGTTCTCCTCCTCGACCGGCGGGCCGCTGCGCAGGGTCGAGTTCCCCCTGCCGCGGCCCGATTCCGACGGTCCCGCCGCCGGTGCGCTGAGACCGGTGCCGTCACGAACGCCGTTCGTCCCGGAGGACCCCGAGGATCGGGCGGAGCACTGCTTCGAGGCGTTCACGATCCAGACCACGGCGCTGTGCACGCGGCTGCGGCACCTGGCCGCGCAGCGATCCGGCCGCGCCGGGCCGGTGGTGAGCATCGGCCTGTCCGGTGGCCTCGACTCGACCCTGGCCCTGCTGGTCGCGGTGAACTCCTTCGACCGGCTGGGCGTCGACCGGCGGGGCATCGTCGCGGTCACGATGCCCGGCCCCGGTACGACCCGCCGGACGCGGGGCAACGCCGAGACGCTGGCCGGGCTCCTGGGCGTCACGTGCGAGGTGATCCCGATCAAGGAGTCGACCGAGCATCACCTCGGTGCGATCGGGCACTCCGGACGCCACGACGCGACGTTCCAGAACGCGCAGGCGCGGGAGCGGACCCGGGTGCTGATGGACGTCGCCGGTCTGCACGGTGGTTTCAACCTCGGCACCGGAGACCTCACCGAACTGGCGTTGGGCTACTGCACGTTCAACGGCGACCAGATGTCGATGTACCACGTCAACGCCGGAGTGCCGAAAACGCTCGTGCGGCGGCTGGTGGAGTGGTGTGCGGACACCCTGTTCGACGAGGAGACCGCGGCGGTCCTGCGCGACATCTGCGCCACGCCGAGCACCGCGGAGCTGTTGCCGCCGACCGCGGACGGACGATCCTCGCAGAACACGGAGGAGATCGTCGGCCCCGACGAACTCCAGGACTTCTTCGTGTTCCACACGGTGCGCTCGGGGTTCTCCCCGACGAAGGTGTTCCGGCTCGCGGAGCGGGCGTTCGACGGCCGGTACGCACCCGAGCAGATCCTGAAGTGGATGGGGATCTTCTACTACGCCTTCTTCACCAGCCAGTTCAAGCGGTCGGCGATGCCGGACGGACCGAAGGTCACGGCGGTCGGGCTGTCCCCCAGGGCGGACTGGCGCATGCCGAGCGACGCGGTCTCGACGCTGTGGCTGCGCGAGATCGCGGACCTGCGAGCGTTGTCCGGCGAGGAACGCGTCGACGACCCCGCTCAGGTGGCGGTGTGAGCGGGCGGACGTTGCTGGTGGCAGGAGCGAACGGGCGCCTCGGGCGTCGAGTGGTCGAGCTGCTGCGGGCCGGCGGGACGGACCAGGTCGTGGCTACGACGCGCTCGCTGGAGCGTGCCGCCGACCTCGTGCGCGGTGGCGTCGAGGTCCGCTTCGCCGACTTCGACCTGCCCGACTCCCTGGAGCGCGCGTTCGCCGGTGTCGATCGCCTGCTGCTCATCAGCACCGGTTCCGATCCGACCCGCCGGCGCCGGCTCGCGCGGCACCGGGCCGTGATCGCGGCGGCACAACGCTGCGGCGTCGCGCACGTGGTCTACACGTCGATCAGCTCGCCCAGGCCGACGCCGGAGCCGTCGCTGTTCGACGACCACTGGCAGACCGAGCAGTGCCTCGCGGACAGCGCGCTCGACTGGACCGTGCTGCGCAACAACCTCTACGCCGACCAGTTCTTCGACACCCTTCCCGCGGTGCTCGTGTTCGGGAGGCTGACCACCATCGCCCCGGCCGCACCGGTCGGCTACGTCCTCCGGGACGACTGCGCGCGAGCCGCCGCGGCGGCGCTGTCGGCCGAGGCCGGCGGGCGCAGGGTGCTCGACATCACCGGCGGCGCGGCGATCGACCGGCAGACCATCGCGACGGTCGCGGGCGAGGTGTGCGGCCGGGAGGTCGTCGCCGTGACGACGGAACCGGTGGTGCTGCGGCGAAACCTGCTCAGGCTGGGCCTGTGGGAACACGTGGCCGACTCCCTGGTCGACATCGAACTGGCGGTGGCCGAGGGCCGGCACGCGGTCGTGAGCACCGACTTCGAGGACCTGACCGGGGAGCGGCCCCGAGGTGTGCTCGACGCGCTCCACGAGAACCTGCCGGCGCTCCTTGTCGCGTGTGCGTCGCTGCGGCGCCGCACGATCCCCGCCGGGCCATGACGTGCTGACCTTCGGCGAGCGGGGAGATCGCCTCGTGCACCTGGAGCGCGTCGATGAGGACGCCGATGCCGAGCGCTTCGGGCGGATCACGCTCGCGCTCGTCCTGCTGGGCGTCCCCGGCGGGGTGGTGCTCGTGCACAACCGCCGGCGCGACTGCTGGGAGTTGCCAGGGGGCCTGCGGGACGCGGGCGAGTCGCCGGCCGGGTGCGCGAGCCGCGAACTGCGGGAGGAGACGGGGATCGCTGCCGCCGCCGTGCGCCTCGTCGCGGTGATGATCTTGGACCTCCAGCCTTCACCCCGCAGTCCGTTCCGCCGCGAGGAGTGCGGCGCGGTCTTCCGTGCCGAGCACCCCGCGGTGCCCGTCCCGTTCGAGTCACCGGAGATCTCGGCCGTGATCGCGCGACCCGCCCACCGCCTGCCCGCGCGGACGGGGGAGTTGGACGAGCACCTGGTCCGCGAGCTGTGGTCCGGCACGGAGCGGTGATGCTGGAACTCGACGGCCTGATGCCCACGCAGTCCGGTTTCCGCCTGCCGTCGGCGACGCGGCGAGCGATGACGGCGCACGTGCGGAGGGGTGGCGACTTTCGTGAGGTGCGCTCGCCCTCAGGCCTGCCAGCCCCGATCGTCGTCGACCGGTTTCCCGACGGGCGTCAGTTCGTGCGGGACGGGCTGCACCGGGTGACGGCGGTCCTCCTCGGGCGCGAGGAGCCTCGGCTGTGGCCGGGGGAGTACCGGATCTGCGACAGGACCTATCCGATGTACACGATCGCGGACGTGGCCGATTCCTGGTTCACGCCGTTCGACCCGCGCACGGAGGTCCGGCTGCCCGACGTCGCGGAGTTCAAGGCCAGGGTCGCCGCCATCCTCGCCGAGGGCAGCGATCCGCACCCGTTCATCCGGTCGAACCGGTGGCGGTACTGCCGGGCTCGCCGGCCGGCCGACACGTTCGAGTCGCTCGCCCGCCGCTGGCTGGTCACGTGACACCGATCAGGCGCTCACCTCGTCGACGGGGTCGGTCGTGCCGAGTCGTCCACGCCGCAACGGCAGGGTGCGCTCGGCCATCCGCAGCGTCTCCTGGCGGTGGGCGACCAGGATCTTGATCATGGGCAACGCCCGCAGGTTCTCGAACACCCGACCCTCGTTGAGGGGGTCGAGGTTGCTGGTCGCCTCGTCGAGGACCAGGACGTCCGGTCGTTTGTAGAGCGCCCTGGCCAGGAGTATCCGCTGGCGCTGGCCGCCGGACAGCGTGGAGCCCATGTCGCCGCACGGCGTGTCGAAACCCAGTGGCATCCGCTCGACGTCCTCGGCGATGCACGCGATCTCGGCGCACCGCCGCATGTGCACGAGGTCCGGCGCGGAGTCCGCGAAGCAGATGTTCTCCTTGATCGTGCCGCCGAGCAGCTGATCGTCCTGCATGACCGCACCGAGACGGCCGCGGTACCACCGCCGGTCCTCGTCGGACAGCTCTTCGCCGTTGACGACGATCCGGCCGCGGGTGGGCGTCAGGAGTCCGACCAGCACGCGGATGAGCGTGCTCTTGCCGGCGCCGGAGCTGCCGGAGATCGCGAGCGTCTCGCCCCGCTCGACCTTGAACGAGCACGCCACCAGGACCGGGCTGTCGAGCGGGGAGTAGCCGAAGCCGAGGTCACGCAGTTCCAGCGACTCGATCTGGCCACGACCGCGCCCACGGCCTGGGTCCGGCACCGGCTCCGGCTTCGCGCAGATGACGTCTGCCAGTTGGTCGAGGTGCGGTCGCAGCAACGCCACCTCGGCCAGCTTGTCGACCAGCGCGTACGACCGGCTCTGGAACAGCACCTTGAAGCCGTAGAACGAGAAGAGCATGCCGAGGCTCCACTGCCCGCCGATCACCATGGCGGAGCCGAAGCCGATCGAGGCGATGTTCTCCACGCCGGCGATCAGGACCCTGGCGGACGTGCTGAGCGCGACCAGGCGCTGCACCCGCGCTTCGCGGTTGGAGGACTTGACGAGGTAGTTCGACCACGCGGACAGCCTGAACGGCTCGGCCACGAACATCTTGACGGCCTGGATGCCCTTGATGGTCTCGTGCAGGTATGCCTGCTGACCGATGTTGTGCTGCAGCAGCTCGGTCTCGGCATCGAGCTGCCGGAGCGCGACCAGACGCCGGATGACGGCGTACAGCACGAACGCGCCGGCCGGGATCAGCGCGAGACGGGCGTCGTAGACGAAGAGGATCACGACGGTGATCAGCCCCATCGCACCGTCCACGATGGACTCGATGGCCCCGGCCGACAGCCTGGTCTGAATCTCCCGGACGCTGCGGAACCGGGAGATGACGTCGCTGATGTACCGCGCCTGGAAGAACGACATCGGCAACGTCAGCAGCGTGGCGTAGGCACGGGCCAGCCAGTGCTCGGTGAAGCGCAGCCCCAACCTGCTGAGCAGGAGCGACCGCGCCAGGGTGAGCACCCCGTGGACCACGACGACAGCGCCGAAACCGGCCGCGAGCACCGGCAGCACGCCCATGTCTCCGACGCGGACCACCCTGTCGATGACCGTCTGCAGGTAGAACGGGGCGACCAGCGCCGCCGCCTCGACGAGGCACGCGGCGAGGAACACGGCCAGCATGACCCCGCGGATGGCCCGCAACGGCGACAGGAGAGCGCGGAACCCGAACCTGGTCTGGGTCGGGAGCGGCTGCCAGGAAGCCGGGGCCCGGAGTTCCAGCGCGACCCCGGTGAAGTGCTTCGAGACCTCCGCGAGCGGTACCCGCCGCGATCCGGCCGCGGGGTCGACGACGTGCGCGTACCGGCGGTCGGCGGATTCCAGGACCACGAAATGATTCATGTCCCAGTGAAGGATGCACGGCACCGCGAGTTGCCGGAGCTGCCCGAGTTCGGCCTTGACGGCGCGCGGCGCCATGTCCAGCGCGGACCCCATCGCCACCAGGTCCGCGACGGTGGTGCCGCGAACCGAGATCGGGAACCTCTCCCGAAGCCCCTGGAGCGTGACCTCGCTGCCGTGCCACCGCAGCACCATGGTCAAGCAGGCCAGGCCGCAGTCGGTCGCCTCGGTCTGGTGGACGACCGGCACCTTGCGCCGTTGCCGGAGCGCGGTGCGCAGGAACCGGTGGCGCGGCTCGCCCAGGTGCCACTCGGCGCGATGCCGCAACGCCTCGGCGCGGAAGAGGTTCTGGAGCGAGATCATCGATGAGGTACCGGGTCGGTGGGGCAGGCGCCGCAGAGCGCGGCGGCGTCCTCGGATCGCACCAACCTCGGCATCGGCTCCTCCTTCATCCCAGACACGCTCGGGGCGCCGGCTTCGGAGCCTATGGACGGGCGCCGAGCCGCGCGTGGAGAAGGATTGGAGGTCTCGTGAACCACGCTCCTGCGGTACCCCGGTTCGAGACCGGTCCCACCGCCGGTGGAGGTGGCAGGATCACCTGGTGGACGTCGTCAGCAGGAACAACGTGGTCGTGACCGGCAACGAGTCCGGGCCGGTGGTTCTGCTGGCGCACGGCTTCGGCTGCGACCAGAACCTGTGGAGACTGGTCGTGCCCCTGCTGGCCGACAGGTACCGGGTGGTGTTGTTCGACCACGTCGGGGCCGGGCGGTCGGACGTGGCGGCGTGGACAGCGGAGCGTTACGGCAGCCTCGACGCGTACGCCGATGACCTGCTGACGCTGTGCCGCGAACTGGAGCTGCGCGATGTCGTGCTGGTCGGGCATTCGGTCAGCGCGATGATCGCGGTTCTCGCGGCCAACCGGGAGCCGGAGCGGTTCGCGAAGCTGGTGCTGCTGACGCCGTCACCGCGCTATGTGGACGATGGTGACTACCGGGGTGGGTTCAGCCGCGAGGACGTCGACGAGCTGCTCGCCGCGCTGGAGGCCAACTACCTGGGCTGGTCGGCGGTGATGGCGCCGGTGATCATGGACAACCCCGGTCGCCCGGAGCTCGGGGAGGAGCTGACGAACAGCTTCTGCCGGACCGATCCGGTGATCGCGCGGGTGTTCGCCCGCGCGACGTTCCTGTCGGACAACAGGCGTGATCTGGCGGAGGTCACCGTGCCGACGCTGGTGGTCCAGTGCGCCCGGGACGCCATCGCGCCGCGGGAGGTGGGGCAGTTCGTCCACGACCAGGTCCGGGGGAGTGAGCTCGTGACTCTGGACGCGGTCGGGCACTGTCCGCAGCTCAGTGCACCCGAGGCGACCGCCGCGGCGATCGCGGACTTCGCCGGGAGTCGATGATGAGCGGGTCCGGCGACATCGAGCCGGACGTCTCGGCCTTGCTCGAGGACAGCGTCGAGGACCTCTACGACAACGCGCCGTGCGGGTACGTGTCGACGTTGCTCGACGGGACCATCGCGAAGATCAACGCGACGCTGCTGCGCTGGCTCGGTCGCGAGCGGGACGCGGTGGTGGGCCGCATGAGCTTCTCGGACCTGCTCACCGTGGGTGGACGGATCTACTACGAGACGCACTTCGCTCCGCTGGTGCAGATGCAGGGCGAGCTCGGTGGCGTCGCGCTGGAGCTCAAGACCGCCGAGGGCACGCGGTTGCCGGTGTTGCTGACGTCGAAGGTCAAGTCCGATGCCGGCGGCAAGGCGCAGCTGATCCGGACCACGGTGTTCGACGCGCGCGACCGCCGCCGGTACGAGGAGGAGCTGCTCCGGGCACGCGAACAGGCGGAGCGTGAACGGGACCGGGCGCAGCGGCTCGCGAGGACGTTGCAGCAGACCCTGCTGCCCCCGGTCCTGCCCGCGGTTCCCGGGATGCAGGCCGCCGCCTACTACCACCCGGCGTCACTCGACCAGGTCGGCGGTGACTTCTACGACCTGTTCCCGTTGCCCGGCGGCAAGTGGGGTTTCTTCCTCGGGGACGTGTCCGGCAAGGGGGAGAACGCGGCCGTGGTGACCTCGCTGATCCGGTACACGTTGCGCGGGGCGGCGGTCTACGACCCCGATCCCGTGAGTGTGCTCGACCACCTCAACACCGTGCTCTACCAGGCGTCCGAAGGCATGTACCCGCGGTTCTGCACGGTCATCTGCGGCAGCGTCCGTCCCGACGGCGACGGCGCCGTGATGACGCTGGCGGGTGGCGGTCACACACCGGCCTTGGTGTTCAGGGCGGACAGGACGTCGTCGTTGCTGCACCTGCGCGGCGGGCAGCTCGTCGGCGCGCTGCCCGAGGCACGTTTCGCGGTCGCGGAGATCCGTCTGGGGCCGGGTGACGCCATCCTCCTCTACACCGACGGCCTGACCGAGGCGCGGACCGGCGTGGGCAGCTGGTACAGCGAGGAGGATCTCCGGGACGAGCTCAGCGGCTTGGCGCCGGCGACCGCACCGGGCGTGGTCGAGGCGGTGAGCCGGTTGCTGGAACACCTGGGTGACGGTGTCGAGGACGACACGGCCCTGCTGGCGTTGAGCGTCCCCGTCCGGGAAGGTGATGACGCGTGAGCGAGGACGTCTTCTCGGTGACCGTGCGCGTGGTCGCGGACGGTGTGGTCCTCGCCGTCCGAGGTGATCTCGACGCGCACACCACGCCCGAGCTCCTCGAGAGGATCGGTGACCTCTCCCTGCACAGCGGACAGCTGTTCGTGGTGGACCTGTCCGGTCTGCTCTTCTGCGATTCCAGCGGGATTTCGGCGTTCATCGCCGCCCGGAACCACGCGCTGTCCGCACGCGCGGACATCGTCCTGGTCGCCGTGCCGCGCCAGGTCCTCCGCGTTCTGGGCATGATCGGCCTGGAGGCCCTCTTCACGGTGCGCCCCAGCGTGGAGCACGCGTTCTCGGACCGGCGTGCCGGAGGCGGCTGAGGCGGTCAGGACACCGTTGCGCACGGCAGGACGGCCCACACCGACTTGCCCGCCAGGCGCTGGACCACGCCCCACCGTTCGGACAGCTGCTCGACGATTACGAGTCCGCGGCTGCGCGCCGAGTCGGGCGTGGAAGGGTGCAACCGGGGCAGTACGGGTGAGGAGTCCTCGGCGACGATGCCGACGACGCAGGGCTCTGCCGACCTGCGCAGCTTGACGCGTGCGGGAAACCGGGCGTGGTCGAACACGTTCGACGTGAGTTCGGAGACGACGAGGAGCACGTCGACGAGATCGTCCTCGATCAGGTCGCACAGCACCGATCGGGCCCATCGGCGCACCTTCGCGATGTCGGGAACATCGCTGACGAGCTCGAAGGTGCTCCAGCCGTCACCGTCACCGGCATCGGTCGCGGCAGGGCCCTGTTCCACTGGTGTCACACCCAGGAGGTACCTCGGCTGAATCGGTCAAAACCCCTGCGGCGAGGGCGCGTCGTGCCGGGAGGTGGTGGACGACGGCGGCCCATGCTCCCGACGTGGCCCTGGCGCGGTTCAACGGGCCTTTGCCCACTCTGTCCGAAGTGGACGAGTTCGGGGGCTCGGACGGCCCCGTCTGGTCTTGTGGACCGGACGAGGCGGGCCACTGGGCAGTGGCCCGCCTCGTCGACTCTCTTCTCCTGTCAGAGAAGGCGGACCGACCTGGCCTGCGGCCCCCGGTCGCCCTGCTGGATCTCGAACTCCACCGTCTGGTTCTCCGGTATGCCCTGGTAGGCGTACTCCTGGACCTCGGAGTGGTGCACGAAGACATCGGGTCCGCCACCGTCAGGGGCGATGAAACCGAACCCTTTGCTGCCGTTGAACCACTTCACGGTTCCCTGAGTCATCGGCGTGCTCCTTCGGTGGTCCGGTTCACGCCGAGCGCCTCCGGGAAAGTCGTGGCGATCGGTTCGTTTCGCATCGGATGCGAGGCAAGCGGTGCGAGGCCGGACAGGCCCAGCATCTCGAGCAGGTCGCGGCAGTCCTGCGCGTCGTGGCAGTGCTCCGCGACGCGATGCGCCGCTTGTCGTTGCTGAACGGCCGCCGCTTCGTCGGCGGCGAGTCGTGCTTCGGCGAAGTCGGCTGCGGCACCGTTCGGCCCGCCGATCTGCCTGGTTCGTGTCATGCGAGCACCCGCTCACTCGGCGTGGTGCGAACGATTCGGAAGGGCGAGAGGAGGAACTGGCGATCCGGCGGCAAGCCGGTGCTCCGATCTCCGGCCGGGCGCGACGGCGCCGGGTCGAGTTGGATCAGGGCCCGCGGCGGCTGGATGCCGGTGACTGGAACCCCAACTGCCGATGACAGTACTCCGTGCGGAACCGGACCGCTGCCCGCCGGTTCCCCGCGCCACACCTCGGGTGGCCACCACCCTCGGGGACGGTCACCCAGGACCCCGGCGTGGAGTGCGGCTCCCGCCGTCCCTGGGGAGGTCCGGCACGGTCACGGCGTCACCAACGCTTTGCCTGCGCCGCAACCGATGTCGGCGGGTGAGAAGTCGTGTGCTGTGCCGCGCGCCGACGACGGTGGTTCAGTGCTCCGAAGGAACGCGAGGTGAGGGCACCGGCTCCCGGAACAGGTTCGTCCACACCGGCCGGTCGGAGTCGGTCGGGTCGGACTGCGTGTGCGGTCGGTGGGTCTCAGGGTGGCTGAACAGGTCGTTCGCCGAAGACAGGGTCACTTGGTTCTTTCCGTTCGATGGTGGAGGAGATCTGAATCTCCGAAAGGAGAATTCAGGGCGCGGAACGCGGCCGCCTCCCGGTTGACGGTACACCTTCGCCACCCGTGCGGGCGGTTGTTTCGCTGAACTCCCGGTTCGAGCCGGATTCACGCGGAGCGATCCTCCCGGGCGTGGTCTGATGTGCACGATCTTCGGTGGCTGCCTGATCCGAACCTCGGTGCGCTCGATCCGGAGACGTGTAGTGTTGATCCTGCACGTCGGCTCCACTTCTTCTCCTGTCCGGTCCGCCGTCAGTCGCGGGCAACTCGGACCTCTTCTTCGCGCCGCAACGACGGCAGCGAGGCACAACCGGCGCGGGCACCCCGAATGCTCCGCGTCGGTGGTGCTTTGATGGTGGTGGACATCTCTGTGCGCCGCCACCTCAGACCTGCGTGGCGGGTCGTTCGTGCTCCTGTGGCTGCTTTCCTGACTGTCCACAGTGCACTGTTTTGTACGGGGAGGGGTCTGACGCGGAGGATGTCGATGGCGCTCCAGTCAACTGTCCTCAAAGGACTGAACTCCGCTGGTTGCCCGATGCGCGTAGACTGGTAATCACCGAGGGTAGGTCTGCAGCAGCGGTCGAGCTGGTGCCGCCTCGGGCGCGTCACGAGACCCGGCCGTCCGGCTGGGGGTGGGAGCGTCGGTCCGACCTCGGAACCGCTCCGCGGCCTTGGTCTCCGTCGCCCGCTGCTCTTTCTGCAACACCGTTCATCGGAGTTCCCCGCATGACCACGTCCGAGACGCTGACCACCGACATCGAAGCCGAACGCGCCTGCGCCGTCTGCCCTCACCTGTGGGCGGAGCACGACCCCATTGGTGTGCGGTACTGCACCGCCACCGCGGCCACCGCGTTGCCCCGAGGGTGTATCTGCTCCTGACGGTCGCCACCGTGCTGACCACGAGCGGCTCACCCTGCGTTCGTGGCAGCTCCAGGACGCATCGGCGGCACCGGAGGTGTACGGACACGCCGAAGTGACGCGCTGGTCGAGCCCCGAGAGGGACCAGGTCCGGAACCAGGCGGCGATGAGGCTGCTGGTGCAGCAGTGGATCGCGGAAAGCGCGAGGCTGCCCGCGCCGGCGGGCCGCTGGGCGATCCAGCGCCGCTGCTTGGACGCCTGGGCGTTCAGCCAGGACGTGAACGAGGTGTTCGCCATCGTCCGGCCGGGCAACACCCGAGCGGCTGCCACCGCGCGCAACAACGGAATGCACCGGGTCGGCGAGACCACGAAGTACTTCGGCATCCAACTCCAGGTGTTCCGCCTCCGCGTCGCGGACCCGGACTCGGCCGCATCCGCATCACTCGAACCGCCGGAACGCGACTGACCACGTCGGCACCGAACGCACTCGCGCCGGCGCGCCTGGCCTCACCAGGCGTCCGTTCTCTCACCGGTCGAGCCCTGTTGATCAGTAGGGTCGTAGCTTGGACTTCTGGACGTGCGGTAGTGGTGACGAACCGTGCAGCAGATGACTCGATCGAGACGGCCGAGCGGGTGTTGATCTGGACGACACGGCGGGTAGGCCGGATGGCTTCTCCGGGCACAATCGCAGGCGTGAACGAGGGCACCTCGTCGGCTGTTCGCTGATCTCCCCGGCACAACCGGCGTGCAGGACATCATGTTCGCGGTGCGTTCGCAGCGGACGATGGCCCGCGAGGGCCGGACGGCCAGTTCCTTCGCCTGCTCGGCAGCCGGGGATTCCTCTGTCGAAGGCGCACAGCGGTGATGCCGGGACTCGCCGCCGTTCTCGGCCCGACCGGCAGCGCAGCGCTGTGGTTGCGCCGTCCTGCGGCCTGTCGGTGCCGCGCTCCCCACGCCCGGTGACCGTTCACGGTGCCGGAGGCCGGCCCGCCTTCCCGGGCTGACCGCCCTCGGGGCCGGGCGGTGACGACCGCAGCGCCCGGTTGCTGCGCGGCTCCGTTCGGGTCTTGGCGTCGTCGACCTGGCGCATCAGCTCGTCGCGGACCTCGTTGAGTGCGGCGGGCAACTCCTGCTCCGACGAGGTCGCGATCAGGTGCTGCCGGTGCGCGCTGCTGAGCCAGCACTGCAGCGTCACCCGTTGGTCGACACCCTCCCGGTCCTTCACCGCGATCTCCAGGTCCACCTGGTCGTCCCGGTACGAACGAAGGCGGGAACCCAGAGCGGACAGCCGCTCGACGACCCAGTCGCGTTCGGACGCGTGGAAACCGGTGGCGAGGTGCAGGCGCTGATCGATCACGGACGCGTCTGCGGACAGGGCGTTCATCGGAGTCTCCTCGTGCCGGTCATCGTGCTGTGCCGCGCAGCGGGGCGCCTGCGTCGTGCAGATGGCGCAGAACTTCGGCGTACGAACGAATCATGGTCGTCTTGCTGTAGGGGATTCCGTGCTGCTCGCAGAACCTCTCGACGACGGGTTGCGCGTGGCGCAGGTTGGGACGGGGCATGTGCGGGTAGAGGTGGTGCTCGATCTGGTGGTTGAGTCCGCCGAGCAGGGCGTCGACCCAGCGGCCGCCCGTGACGTTGCGGGAGGTGAGCACCTGTTTGTGGAGGTGGTCCAGGCGTTGTTCGCCGGTGATGATCGGCATTCCCTTGTGGTTGGGCGCGAACGAGCAGCCGAGGTAGACGCCCATCAGCCCTTGGTGCACCGCGATGAACACAACGGCCTTGAGCGGGGAGAGGACCACGAAGACCGCCACCAGGTAGGCCACCAGCGGCACGATCTGGAGCGCTGCCTCGCGCCACGGGTTGCGCAGTTCCCTGCGGCACAGGGCGACGATGCCGGAGATTCGCAGCACGGCGGCTTCGGCGAGCAGCAGCGGGAAGAACAGGAACGCCTGGCGTTTGGTGATCCAGGCGTTCAGGCCGTGTTTGCTCCTGGCCTGTGCGCGGCTGAACGCGAGGGCGTGGATCTCGATGTCGGGGTCGTGGTCCTCGTGGTTGGGGTTGGCGTGGTGGCGGTTGTGCTTGGCGACCCACCACTGATAGCTGATTCCGGTGAGGCTGCCGTGCAGGTGGCCGACCACGTCGTTGTTGCGGTGGCTGCGGAAGATCTGCCGGTGCCCGGCGTCGTGACCGATGAACGCCAGCTGCGTCGAGGCCACGGCCAGGGCCACGGCGAGCAGCACCTGCCACCAGGAATCGCCGAGCAGCGCGAACGTGACCGCGATCGCGCCGAGCAGGGCACCGTTGATCGCCATGCGCAGCGCGTAGTACCCGCGGCGGCGGTCCAGCAGGCCCGCGGCTTTGAGTTCTCTGGTCAGACGAGCGAAATCACTGCCGCGGGGACGGTCGGCCGTCTCCGTCAGCACGTCGTGGGTCGAGGTCATCTACCTGCTCCGGGTTCGGTGTCGCTTTCGGTGTCCAGTCCGGGTTCGTCCGGTCCGGACTCTTCGGGTTCGCTGGTGTGCACGTCGGCGGGTGCCACGTGCTCGTCGGCCTCGCTCAGCAGCGAGCGGATCGCGGAGTTGAGCACCGCCAGCAGCGGTACCGCGAGCAACGCGCCGGCGATGCCCGCGACGAGGAGTCCGCTCGCGATGGCCAGCACCACGGCCAAGGGGTGCAGCTTCACCGCACGCCCCAGCAGGAACGGTTGCAGGACATGGCTTTCCAGTTGGTTCACCGCGATGACGATGATCAGCAGGATCGCCGCCGTCACCGGGCCGTTCGCGACCAGTGCGATGAGGACCGCCACGCCGCCCGCCACCACCGCTCCGAAGATCGGAACGAACGCGCCGATGAACACCAGCGCTGCCAACGGAACCGCCAGCGGCACACCGAGCACCGCCAGCCCGATGCCGATGCCGAGCGCGTCGACCACGGCGACCGCTCCGGTCGCGCGGACGTAGCTGACCAGTGCGGCGAGGCTGCGCCTGCCCGCGACGTCCACCCTGCGGCGGGAGCCGTCGGGGACGACGCGGATGAGGAACTGCCAGATTCGCGGGCCGTCGTAGAGGAAGAAGGCGAGTGCGAACAACACGAGCACCATCTCGACGAGGGTCGCGCCGACCGTCGCGGCCGTGGTGATCGCACTCGACGTGATGCCGGACTGGTTTTCCTGCAACGTCTTCACGAACCTGTCGGCGAACTCGCGCAACTGCGTCTCGCTGAGGTGCAGCGGACCGTTGACGAGCCAGCCGGACACGGTGTCGACGCTGCGGACGAGTTGCGCCGCCAGGTCCGGCGCGCCGTTGACGAACGTCGTCACGACGAACGTGAGCAGCCCGCCGAGCACGACGAGGCCACCGACGAGCACGACGACCGTCGCGAGACCTCGCGGAAACCTTTTCGACATGAGGAAACCGACCGCCGGTGCGAGCAACGCCGCCAGCAGCAAGGCGATCGCGAGCGGCACGACCAGTGATGCCAGCCGGCCGAAGATGACACCGATGACGTAGAGCGAGGCCACCACGACGAGGAAGCGCCAGCCCAGAGCCGCACTGACGCGCAGTACTGGGGGAATCGCGGTGCGCGTGGACGATGGGTGTCCGCGGTCGGTGCTGACGACGGCTGTACCTCCGGTGTCGGTCGCCGACGCCGGGGTCTGGGGTCATCGGTGAGAACGGCGGTGTGCCCGCACGCCTCCGCCCTGGGATTCCCCGTCATCTGGACCACAAACCCGGCCGGCCTGCGGCGAGTTCGGCGGTTGGAGTGCGCGGCAGGGGGCACCCGGCGACCGACGGCCCATCTGAGATTCGGGTGGGGAGGAAGGAAGACCATGGGCACCGACGACAAGTTCGACGCCAAGGCCGACCAGTTCAAGGGCAAGGTCAAGGAAGGCGTGGGCGACGCGACCGACGACCAGGGGCTGGAGAACGAGGGCAAGATGGACCAGGCGAAGGGCGGCCTCAAGGAGTCGGCGGAGAAGGTCAAGGACGCGTTCAAGAAGAGCTGACGGTCTTTGATCTCGACGGGAGCGTGCGCCCCCGGTGCACGCCCCCGCCGGCGGTCAGCCGAGCACGTCGATGGCGGCCAGACCACCCAGCAGCAGCGCCACGCTCACGACCGCGCCGAGCCCAGCGCCGGCAGCCGAGCCGTCCGGGCGATCATCCACCCCCAGGACACCCAGCAGCACCGCGCCCGCCTGGCCTGCCCCGAGCAGCACGGCCGGCACCACCGCGAGGACGACGAGCAGCCCCGCCGCCACGACGGCACCTGAGCGGATCCTCCGCGTGATCAGGGGCGGAACCTCGTCCGGTCGTTCGTCGTTCACCGATTTGTCGATGACCCGGCGCTACTCCACAACCACCCGGCCGCTGCGGTGACCATCCATTGTGGATCTTCGCTGCGGCAGGCCGGTGACGTCACCCGTGGGAGCTACCACCTGCGGTGCTCAGAGGTGTAGCGTCTGATGGACATGCCCTGGACCCGGTGTCGCGTCAGTCGACGAGGGAAGTTCCCATGGTGCAGATCGATCTCGTAGGGTCGGTCGGTGGACAGTCCGATCCGCTGAGCCGGAGCCCTTCCGAACTTCTCACGACCACCGTGTCGACCACGCCTTCGGCGGCCGTCGTGGTCGCCGTGAGCGGTGAGGTGGACATGACCAACTCCGCGGCGCTTCGTGATGAGATCACCGCGCAGTTGCGGTTCACCCGCCACCTGGTCGTCGACCTCGCCGCGGTGACCTTCCTCTGCGCCGCCGGACTCACCGCCCTGGTAGCCGTGAACGAAGCCGCGCGACGGACGGGCGCGAAGCTGTGCGTCGTCGCGCGAACCCGGCAGGTGCGGCTGCCTCTGATGACCACCGGGCTGTCGGGCGTCCTGGACCTGCACCTGGAGGTCGGTGAGGCGTTGGCGTGTGAGACCGCCGCCCCGCCGGTGTCACCGGCGCCCGCGAAGGATTCACCGCACCCGCCGCAACCGCGTCGGCACCGCGACGACCGCAGTTCCACCCGATGTGCGGCCGAGGGGCGATAGCGCGAAGGCGTGGCACCCGGCACCCCGATTGTCTGTCCTTAATGGACTTTCTGCCGGTGGAAATGACATGGGGCGAAATCGGTGGGGGACCGGAAAAGAGAGTAGTGTCAATGTTGTCGAGAAGCTCTTGTACCTGTGCGGTCAAGCTCAGGTCGTGCTCGGCGAAACCTGAACCGGCCGTTCTTCGGCCGGAGACGGGAGTTCCGGCATGACGTCGGCTCCGCATCAGTCCATCGCCCCTCCGGCCGCCACGGCCGGCGAGCAGCCTCGGTATCAGCCGCGTGTGCGGTTGCGGCCGAAGGCGCTCACCGCGGGGTATGTCGACGGTGCGTGGTGGCCGCGTTCCCGGGACCTCGCCGCCGAACTGCCGGCGCTGCTCGCGGTGCTGGCAGTTCGGCTGGGTGAGATCCCGCGGGTGAGCTACAACCTGACGGAGTGGGAGACCGCGCCACGTCAGATCGCCGCCGACGGTGTCCGGGTCCGCCTCAGCGGGTTCTGGTCCAGGCCGGCCCACACCGTCGACCTGATCGCGGGAGACCGGCGCCGCCTCACACTGCTCGTCGTTCCGCCGGGCGCGGACCCGTCCGCAGCCCATCACACGATGATGCGTGCCGCCCGGCGTGACAACACCGACACTGTCGAGGACCTGATCCGCGCAGGGGTCGAGGACACCACGAAGTCCACAGTGGACCGATGGGATGACGAGGGCGGCCACACATCTGATCACGCGACGAGAGAAGCCGTATGACCGAACCGACTTTCACGTCCGCCTACGACCGCCGGCTCGAGATGGTGGAGGACGTGCTGACCGGCCGCACCGAGCTCCGCGGCGAGGCCGCACGGGAACTGGCCGTGCACGTGCTGCACGCGCTCGACCACATCCCGGAGAGGGTGCGGTGACCTCACCCCAGAGCGGTGGCGAGGCACAACCGGCCCGGGGCACTCGGCTGCTCCGCGTCGGTTGTTCGTTCACCTATCGCGCCGAAGTGCCCACGCCGGCGGTGTTCATGGTGAGACCTGACCGGCAGGACCGGGTGCGGGTGAGCGGTGAGAACCTGTTCACCGAGCCCGACGTGCCCGTGCGGGACCACTTCGACGTGTACGGCAACTGGCTCGCGCGCCTCGTGTTGCCACCTGGGCTGTCCACGGTGAACTACGCCGCGTGGGCGGACGTGCCCGACCGCGTCGAGGACGTCGACGAGTCCGCACCGGAGCGGTGGCCCGACGACCTTCCCGGTGACGTGCTGCTGTACACGTTGCCCAGCCGGTACTGCGTGTCCGACGTGCTGGGAGACGAGGCCTGGTCGAGGTTCGGCGCGCATCCGCCGGGATATCGCAGGGTGCAGGCGATCTGCCGGCACGTCCACGAGTCGCTGGAGTTCGGTTACGGCACCTCCACGGCGTTGTCCACCGCCGCCGACGTGAGGGCTTCGGGGCTGGGGGTCTGCCGCGACTTCACGCACCTGGCGATCTCGTTCTGCCGCGCCCTCAACATCCCCGCCCGTTACGTCTTCGGCTACCTGCCCGAACTGGACGTGCCGCCGGACGGTGCCCCGATGGACTTCGCGGCGTGGATGGAGGTCTGGCTGGGGGACCGCTGGTGGACCTTCGACCCGCGCAACGGCGTGCCGCGCAAGGGCAGGGTGGTGGTCGGCCGTGGCCGGGACGCCGCGGACGTCGCCATGGTCACCACGTTCGGAGGCCCCGTGCTGGAGTCCATGGTCGTTCATGCCGAGGAGGACATGGCCCCCGCGTGGCGGTGAGCTCACGCCCGAGCTGACCCTGTTCGGGCGCGCGAGGACAGCGACCTGCCGACGGGTGCCGTCCGGTCGGTGCTCGCCGCCGCATAGGTGCGCACCAGGTCGGAGGCGACCCGATGCCACGAGTACCGCGCGTGTGCCCTGTCATGCCCTGCGGCGCTCAGCAGTTCCCGGTACGTGCCGTCGGCGAGCAGGGCCCTCAACGCCTTGGTGGTCGCCTCCGGTCTGTCCCGCGGGACCAGCACGCCGGTCAGACCGTCCACCACGACGTCGACGAGACCGCCGACCGCGGTGGCGAGAACGGGAGTGCCGCAGGCCATCGCCTCCAGCGCCACCCCGGCGGACGACTGCTGCTTCGGTGTGCACGCCACCACGTCAGCCGACCGCAGCAGCGCGGGCAACTCCACGTAGGGCACGTGGCCCGCGAACACCACACGATCGCTGACGCCTGCCGAACGGGCCAGCGCGAGCAATCTCTTCGTCTCCGGATCACCGTGGACGTCCCCGTGGGCGCCGCCGCCGGCGATCACCAGCTCCACACCATCCACAGTGGACAGAAGGCGGATGAGGTCGGCGAACCCCTTGCGTGGCAGGAGCCTGCCCACCGCGACGATCCTGCGCGGACGATGCCGACCGGAGGTCGCCCGTCCCGCCGAGAACAGGTCGAGATCGACTCCGGTGGGCACCACCACGAGCTTCGACCTGTCCACACCCATTCCCATCACCGCGCGGGCTTCCGCCGACGAGGTCGCGACCACGCGGGTGGCCTCGTGACCGACGAGCCGCTCCACCATGCGGCGTTTGGTCGAGTCGGAATCTGTCGCGCGGTGGTCCTGCGGCTGCGCCACACCCAGCGAGTGGTACGTCTGCACGACAGGCACCCGGTTCCTCCGGACGCTGAGCACGGCCGCGATGCCGGACAGCCAACCGTGGGCGTGCACGACATCAGGACGGTGTTCGTTCCAGGCGAGCTCGAGGAATTGGACGAAGTCTCCCGCGTGGGCGAGCACTTCCTCCGGCCCGAGCTTCGACGCGGGACCTGCCGGCACGTGCACGACGTCGTAGCCGTGAGGGGTGTGTACGCGCTGTGGAACGTGGGGGTGGTCGCGCCGCGTGTAGACGATGACCCGGTGACCGAGAGCTGACAACGCGGCGGCGAGTCCGGCCACGTGGCGGCTCCGGCTCCCGGCTGCGTTCAAGCCCGGTTCGGCCAGCGGACTGGCCCCCTCGGAGACGAGCGCGATCCTCTTGCGCGTGACCGTGATCGACTCGGTGCTGACGCCCACGACGTTCTCCTCACGACGAGGTGACGAGACCGCGGGTCTGGGCGGTTGGTGCTCACCGGCAACGAGTTCAGGCTACCCGCACCGGGTCGTTCCGACACTCGAAAGCGCGGTCTGCGCCGTCGACCGGGAAAGTGCGAGCGAGGCCAGGAGAAGTCACACGTCAGAGGCAGGGCGCCGCGCGGCGAGCAGGGCGTCGGGGCGCAGTTCTCCGACGACGAGTTCCCGGGCCACATCGGCCAGGCGGCGACCACTGTTGCGCGCGTAGCTGCGCAGCGCGTGGAACGCCTGTTCCATCTCCAGATCCCCGGCGAACGCCAGCACCCCTTTCGCCTGCTCGATGACGACCCGGCTGTTCAACGCCGTCTGGAGCTGCTCGGTGACGACCTCGCTGCGCCGGATGGCGCGTTCCTGCAGGATTCCGATCGTCGCCGTGTCCGCCAGCGCGCGCACGACCAGCATGTCCTCGTCGTTGAGCAGCCCGGTCTCGCGGCGGAAGAGGTTCAACGTGCCGATGGTCTCGCGGCGCAACCTCATCGGCACCGCGTGCACGGAGGCGAAACCCTCCTCGACGGCGAGGGGCGCGAACCGAGGCCAGCGCGTCACCTCCGTCGACAGGTCCGCGACCAGCACCGGCTCACCGCTGCGCACGCAGTCGAGGCACGGGCCTTCGCTCGCCTGGACCTGGAACAGCTCGAGCATCCGCGTCTGGGCCGACGTGTAGGCCACCACGCGCAGGCCGCCGTGCTGGTCGGACAGCATCAACCCGGCCGCCGTCGCGTCCAGCAACCGCACGGAGTGCTCTACCAGGCCGTGCAGCAGTTCGACCACGTCGTAGTCGTCGACGAGCGTGTCCGCGAGCTGGACCAGGGCCCGGAGCAGCCGCGACTCCCGCTCAGTCGTGGACGGTGCGTTATCGCTCATCACCAGCTCCTGTCTTGTTCGTCCGGCGGTGGCGCTGCCAGGACCGGGTTGCCGTCTCGTGCGTGGTCATGTGGCGAGTTCCAGCGGTGACAGTCTGCGGTTCACGATGTCCCTGGCGAGCTCGTCCAGCGATCTGCCCGTGGCGAAAGCATGACCCCGCAACCGGGACAGTGCCTCCTCCGCGGAGATGCCTAGGGCGGCGATGAGCATTCCAGTGGCCTGGTGCACCTGCTCGCGGCCGGGTGACATCACACCCCGCAGGCCGACGGTGTCGTCGACCTCGCCCAGGAGCACACCGAGCAGCACCGCCGTCACGACGTCGACCACCTCCAGCGCCACGGCGAGCTCGTCGGCCGAAAGCCAGCCGGGCCGTCGGCGGTAGAGGTCGATCGCGCCGATGCCGATCGCGCCCGCCTGCAGCGGGAACGCGAAGATCGCACCGATGGGCAGCGCGGTGATCGCGGCCGCGAACACCGGCCACTCCAGGACCGACGCCTGCGGCAGGTCGGGAACCAGCACCGGCTTGCGGGTCGAGAACGCCTCGAAGCACGGGCCCTCGCCCAGGGTGAACTGGACGTTCTCGATCTCCGTCGCGATCTCGTCGCTGGCGTACAAAGTCTCCCGCTCCCGCGGGCCGCTCATCACCGAGATCGAGGCACCGTCCACCGGCAGCACGTCCACGCACGCGCGGATGACGCGCGCCAGGGTGTCGAGCTCGCTCGTGTTGTTGCGAAGCGCGGCCATCACCGTCGCTCGCGCGTCGCTCACCGACGGATGCGTTCCATCAGGTACAGGCACCTGTGGTCACACCACCGGGCAACGGCCGATCGTCCACGGCTGGCACCGAATTCCTCCACGACGTCAACTGGTTCCATTCGTCCTGGACGTAGCGAGGTTCTGGTTCCGCGCCTGGTGCGACCGCGTCAGGATCAGCACGTCCAGCGTAGTGCGTCACCGGGCAAGCCCGCGCAGCGCGGTCGGTACGTGCCGGCGGGCGGTCACCCCGAGACGCCGGCCCGGACGTGGGCTCAGCGGGGGAGCGCGGTGTGGGGGTCGCGGCCACGGGGGTACACGTCGTGCTCGCTGATCGTGCCGTCACGGTCCCGGATGATGTGGTCCACCGCGTGCACGATCGCCATCTCACGACCGTTCGTGGCCGCGTCCTTCCGGGTGAGGTGGGTGCTGGACACCTGGTCGCTGCCCTGCACCCTGTTCTTCCACCGGCCGCCTTCGAAGTAGGTTTCGATGTCGCCACGCATGGGCTCGCTCCCGTCGGGGTTGCCCGGTCGAGTACCCCGGATGTCAAGCCGCACACCACATGAACCTCCTGGTCCGCTCCCCGGCCGCACGGCACGTCCTTGAACACCTACTTGTCCGGCCCGTGGCAGGTGATCGCGTCTCGCAGGGCGTTCAGGGCGTCGTGTTGCCGCTGCAGCACGGCCACCACCGTGGAATCCAGCACCAACGCCGTTTGCTCGGCGGACAGGCCGTGCACCACCCGGAGCTCGAGCACGAAGCGTTGCTCGTTGGTGAGCGCGGCCAGGTGCCTCATGTCGGCTCGGAACGGATCGCTCACGGAGGCACCAGCCCGGCGTCGAGCACCAGGTTCAGCACCACGGTGGCCAGGTGCACCACGTCGACGATCTCGTCGGGTGTCAGCACGTCGCCGGTGTCACGGTGGATCTCCAGGGCACCGAGCGGTTCGGCGCCGACAGCCAGGGGGAACACGAACACCGCCTCGACCCCGATCGCGACCGCCGCGGCCGAGAAGAGCGGCCAGCGCACGGAGGTCGCGTGGTCCACGAGGTTCGGCACGAACACCGGCCAGTGCTGCCGGACCGCTTCGAACGCGGGCCCCTCTCCGAGAACGGATTGCAGTTCCGCGATCTCCTCGCCGCAGAACCCCGAGCTCGCGAACGGGTGGACGGCGCAGCCCCCCGCCCGCAGGTAGATCGCCGTTCCGACCGCGTTCGTCGTCACCCCGCAGGCGACGCAGACGGAACGGATCGCGGCCCGGCGATGTTCGTGCCAGGGGGAGACGTCGTGCGGTGCGGTGGCCGGAACCCCGGTGAGACCGAGCATGGCGGACAACACTCCAGACCAGCATTGGTGAAGTGGTGCCGCCGGGGACCGGGACGGCTTGGTGGATTCTCGCTTGGTTGGGCCAAGCGCCCGGTCAACCATAACGCGATGTGGACGCGAAGCCCGCCGCCGTTCGTGCACTCCGGTGAGCCGGTTCGGCAAGGCTGCCGGGGGCTCACGACGTCTCAGCGGTTGTACATGGCTTCGAGCGCGGATCGGCGGGTGGTGACGTCACCGGGATCGTCCCCGAAGACGATCAGGTGCAGGGTGGCCTGCTTGACCGGGTTGTCGGTGCGGCGCGTGTCGTGGCCGCCGGTGACGAGCAACCCTCCGCGTTGCAGCGCGGGGCGCAGCGCGGCCAGCAGTGCGGAGATCGGCGCCGCGGTGGTGAGTTTCGTGGACTCCGACGGGCGGTCGAGGGCGTCCGGGCGGACGGTGTGCAGTGCCAGCAGCGGGATGGATCCGCTGGTGATGCGGAAGTTGAGGTCGAGCATGACGAGTCTGCCGTCGTGCGTCTGGGCGCAGTCGAGGCTGCACATGCCGCGGTAACCGACGTCGGCGGCGCGCTGGGCGATCGCGAGGCACTCGGTGAGCAGATCGGCGGGGAGGGGGACGACGAGCCCGAAGCGACCCCCGGCGTAGACGCCGTGAGCGTCGATGCGCTGGTCGGTGACCGCGAGCAGGCGGGCCTTCCCGTCAGCGGCCACGTAGAGCTGGACGCCCCAGTTGCGGTCGATGTTCAGGTACTCCTCGACGACGACCTCGCTGAGCACGCCGGTGAACGCGGGCAGGGTCACGAGGTCTCCCGCGCGGTGCAGGTAGACGTCGAGGCTGGCGCCGTGGGCGGCGTTGGTGGCGGCTTTGAGGACCCAGGACTTCTCGGCGGGCGTGGCCTCGGCGAGTTCGCCGATGGCCACGATCTGGCGACGTGCCTGGAACCGCGGCTCCACGAAGGTGCTGATGCTCGCCTTGTTGTTGAGGTAGCCGACGAGCTCGGCGCTCTTCACCGAACGTTCGTCGGGGCTCAGACCGGCGGGCTGCGGGTATTCCATGGACAGGCGCAGACCGTCGCTGAGCGCTTCGCGGACGCGGGTGGCGAACTCGGCCTCGGTGCGGAACTCCCGCGCGTCGGTGGCCACCGGCAGGCCGCCGTCGAGAAGTGTGGCGGTCAGGTTGGGCTCGGTACCACCCGCGCTGCAGATGACAGGAGTGCCGGCGGCGACGGAGAGGGGACGGGCGGACAGGACGTCGCGGGTGATCCGGTGCCTGCTCGACGGCACCGCCGGCTCCTGGGCGGGGCGGGCGCAGACGGCGACGTCGGGGCCGTAGATGTCGGTGAGGGTGCGGGGAGCGGCCGTGGCGGGGGTGAGTGCCGGAGCGGTGATGGGAGGTCTCCCTTGTGGGGGTGGTGCAGAGCCCGGTGAAGGGCGTGGAGTGGGGCGAACCTTCCGCGAGCGGTGAGACGACGCCTGGACCAGGCGTCCGCTCTTGGATGAAAAGCGCCTTCCGGCATGAACCCGAGGCGACGTGAACCTCAACTGTCTCACGTCTCGCGGGTTTTGGTTGTGTCCACGATCGCCGCCGGCGGCAAACCTCGACGCCGCAGAGGAACCCTTCGCGTGGTTGTGTCCTCGTCCTGCGGCGGGATAGCGTGGGGACAGGGAATCGATCATGCAGAGAGGTTCGTCTACTGGTTCTCCGGGTGGGGCAGCGGCTCGTGTCGGCGCTTTTCACGGTGGCTGATGGGAGTTCGGAATGGAACACGAGTTCAACGAGGCCGCGGACCAGCCGGTTGTGCGCACCACCGACCACGACGGCATCGCGGTGGTCGAGATCGCCGGCGAGCTCGACATGAAGACGGCGAAGACCTCACTCGCGGACGTGCTCCTCGTGCTCGACCAACGCCCCAACGGCATCGTCGTCGACCTTCACGCGGTGACCTTCTTCGGTTCCGCCGGCGTCAGCCTGCTCGTCTCCGTCCAGCTGGAGGCCGGGCGGCAAGGCGTCCCTTTCGGCATCGTCGCGGCGAACAAGGCTGTGACGAGGTCCTTGACCGTGAGCGGCGTGGAATCGCGGCTACCGTTGTTCCCCACCGTGGCCGATGCCGTCGTCGCCCTCTGCGCGTCGTCCGCACCGCCGCGGCGCTGACAGGTCAGCTAGGACGAACTCCCCCCGGCCTCGTCCACAGTGGACGGAGAGCAGGGATTTCCTTGCGGCGCCGGTGGTTCGACGGGCCGCGCGAGCGGGGTGGCGGTTCGGCGTTCGAGGAAAACGGTGTCGCGCCACACGCCGCGGAGTTGTGCGATGCGTTCGCGGACACCGAGGGTGCGGAAGCCGGCGGCGTGGTGCAGGGCGAGACTTGCCCGGTTCTCGGGGAAGATCGAGGTCTGCAACGTCCAGAGGCCTGCGTCGTCGGCGGCGTTGACCTGCTTGTGCACCAAGGCTTTGCCGACGCCTCGGCCGCGGAAGTCCGCGCCGGCGTAGACGGAGGTCTCGGCGACTCCGGCGTAGCAGTCCCGGGTGGACACCGCGGTGAGCGCGGCCCAGCCCGCGACCCGGCCGTCGACTTCGGCGATCCAGCGGTGGTCCGGAAGTCACTTGGCGTCGAGCGCCCGGCGTAGGGGCACTTCGGTTTCGAAGGTCGCGTTGCCGGTGGCGATGCCCTCGCCGTAGATGCGGCGGACGGCGTTCCAGTCGTCACCCCGCAGCGGGCGGACCAAGACGTCCGCGGGGATGTCGGGCGGGCGGCAGGGGCGTGGTGCGAGTACGCCCATGACGACGTCGGCGGCGTGGGGGAGCCCGGTGCAGCAGGACGGGTTCACGCTGACGTGAGTGGCGGTGCCTTCCTTGTGCTGGCGGAGGAAGCCGACCTCGACGAGCTTGCGCACGTGGTGCGAGCAGGTGGACTGGCTGATGCCGGCGAGTTCGGCGAGTTCGCCGACGGTCATCGAGCGGCCCGCGGTGGCGACGGCGTGCAGCAGGCGCACGCGGGTCGGTTCGGCCAGGCACGCGAACCAGTCGGCGTAGGTCGCGGCGTCCTCGGTGGGCAGTACGGCCGGCATGGGCGCGGTGGTCGTCATGGCTGAAGTATCGACGCGGATCGATGGTTGCGTCAATCGATCCCGGTCGATACAGTCCGACTCGCTGATTTGAAATCCTTCGATGCAAGGGGTGTGCGGTGAACGAGTTGCCGGTCGTCGTGGTGGGTGCGGGACCTGCGGGTTTGTCCGCGGCGGCGCATGTGGTCGAACGGGGGGAGCGGGTGCTCGTTCTGGAGGCAGGCGATCGTGCCGGTGCGGCCGTGTCGCAGTGGAACTACGTCCGGCTCTTCTCGCGGTGGAGTGAGCTGGTGGACCCGGCCGCCGAGCGCTTGCTCGTCGCGACGGGGTGGGCGCGGCCCGACAACGACACCTACCCGACGGGTGAGGAGTGGGCCGACCTCTACCTCGCGCCGCTCGCGGAGGTCCTGGGCGACCGGGTGAGGTTCGGTGCCCGGGTGGTCGGTGTCGCTCGGCGCGGGCGCGACCGGGTCGTGGATGCCGGTCGTGAGGACGAGCCGCTGACCGTGCACGTCCTGACCAGCGCGGGTGAGGAGCGCATCGCCGCGCGTGCGGTGATCGACGCTTCCGGCACCTTCGGCTCGCCGAACCCGCTCGGCGGTGACGGCCTGCCGGCGGCGGGGGAGAGGGCCGCGGCCGCGCAGATCAACTACCGCGTGCCCGACCTCGGTGCCGAGCGCTCCCGGTACGCGGGCAAGCGGATCGCCGTCGCGGGCAGCGGGCACTCCGCGCTCACCGCGCTGGTCGTGCTGGCGGAACTGGCCGAGCAGGAGCCCGGCACGAAGGTCGTGTGGCTGTTGCGCCGCGGTGCGGTGGGCAACGTCTTCGGTGGCGGCGAGTCCGACCAGCTGCCCGCGCGCGGTGCTCTGGGTTCGCGGGCCAAGAAGGCGGCCGAGGCCGGGCACATCGAGACCGTCACCGGGTTCCGCACCGCCGCGGTCGAACGAGGCGACGGCGGCAAGCTCTTCCTGGAGTCGTTCGACGGCCATCGGGTCGAGGACGTGGACGAGATCGTCGTCCTGACCGGGTTCCGGCCGGACCTGTCGTGGCTGTCGGAGGTCCGGCTGGACCTGGACCCGGTGCTGCAGGCTCCGGCGAAGCTCGCGCCGCTGATCGACCCGAACGTCCACTCGTGCGGCACGGTCTACCCGCACGGTGAGGCCGAGCTGCGGCACCCGGAACCGGGTGTCTACCTGGTCGGCATGAAGAGCTACGGCCGTGCGCCGACGTTCCTGTCGCTGACGGGCTACGAGCAGGCCCGGTCCGTGGTGGCCGCGATCGCCGGTGACCTCGAGGCGGCTGCGCGAGTCGAGCTGGTGCTGCCCGAGACCGGGGTGTGCGGTGGCGCCGGTGTGTTCGACGCGCCGGAGGAGCAGAAGAACAGCGGTGGCTGCTGCGGAGCTCCGGAGACGGTCGACGTGTCGATCGGTCTCGCACCCAGCGCCCGCTGACACCGCCACCGTGCGGCCCGGTGCCGCGTTGTGGACCGCCGTGGTGCCGGGTCGTCAGCCGAGCAGTTCGGCCACCAGGCCCCGCACCCGGCGGTCGATGTCGTCGCGGATCGGCCGCACGGCGTCGATGCCCTGGCCCGCCGGGTCGTCGAGCTGCCAGTCGAGGTAGCGCTTGCCGGGGAAGACCGGGCAGGTGTCGCCGCAGCCCATCGTGATCACCACGTCGGAGGCCTCGACGTCGGCGGTGCTGAGCTTCGAGGGCACCTCGGCGGTGATGTCGAGGCCCCACTCGGCCAGTGCCGCCGCGGCGGCCGGGTTGACCTTCTCGGCGGGGTCGGACCCGGCCGAGCGCACGGCGATGCGGCCCAGGCCGTAGTGCTGCAGCAGCGCGGCGGCCATCTGGGAGCGTCCGGCGTTGTGCACGCAGACGAACAACACCTCGGGCGTCTTGACCACGGTCTTCTCCTGCGCTCGTCCGGATCGGAGTTCTTCGATGCAGATCACACCCACTGTATCGACATTTGTCAATCCAACTGGCTATGGTGATCGTCATGACGAGCCCGGACCAGGCGCTGCTCGACGCGACGACTGCCGCGCGGCTGTTCAAGGCACTCGGTGACCCGATCCGCGTCGAGTTGGTGAGCCTCGTGCGGCGGACCGAGGGGCAGGAGGCGTGCTTCTGCGACCTCGCCGACCAGTTCGACATGCCGCAGTCCTCGTTGAGCCACCACCTCAAGATCCTCGTGCAGGCCGGTGTGCTCTGCCGCGAGCGCCGCGGCACCTGGAGCTGGTACCGCATCGACAACGCCGCCATCGACACCCTCGCGGCCGTCCTCGCACCGGGCGGCCCACTGCGCGACGCCAGTGCCTGCTGCGGCTGACGTCCACCCACGACCAGGAGAACCGTTGAGCACCAAGGAAACCGCGGCACCGGACGTGCTGCATCGACTGTCCTTCCTGGACAGGTTGCTGCCGGTGTGGATCGGTGTCGCCATGGCCGCCGGCCTGCTCCTCGGCCGGTTCGTCCCCGGCCTGCAGGGAGTGCTCGACGCGGTGAAGATCGGTGAGGTGTCGCTGCCGATCGCGCTCGGCCTGTTGCTGATGATGTACCCGGTGCTGGCCAAGGTCCGTTACGACAAGCTCGACACCGTCACCCGCGACCGCCGCACCATGCTGCTGTCCCTGGTGCTGAACTGGGTGCTCGGCCCCGCGCTGATGTTCGCGCTGGCCTGGATCTTCCTGGCAGACCTGCCCGAGTACCGCACCGGCCTGATCATCGTCGGCCTCGCCCGCTGCATCGCCATGGTCATCATCTGGAACGACCTCGCCTGTGGCGACCGCGAAGCCGCAGCCGTGCTCGTCGCGCTCAACTCCGTCTTCCAGGTCGTCATGTTCGGCGTGCTCGGCTGGTTCTACCTCGACCTGCTGCCCGGCTGGCTCGGCCTCGGCACCGCCTCCGTCGACTTCTCGGCCTGGGAGATCGCCAAGTCGGTGCTCGTCTTCCTCGGCATCCCGCTGCTCGCCGGCTACCTGAGCCGCAAGCTGGGGGAGAGGTCGCGCGGCAGGGACTGGTACGAGGCGAGGTTCCTGCCCCGCGTCGGCCCGATCGCCCTGTACGGGCTGCTGTTCATGATCGTCGTCCTGTTCGCGCTGCAGGGCGAGACCATCACGAACCGCCCGCTGGACGTCGTCCGGATCGCGCTGCCGCTGCTGGTCTACTTCGCCGTCATGTGGGCCGGTTCGTACGCGCTGGGCAAAGCGTCCGGGCTCTCCTACGAGCGGACCACCACGCTGGCGTTCACCGCGGCGGGCAACAACTTCGAGCTCGCCATCGCCGTCGCGATCGGCGTCTTCGGCGTGACCTCGGGCCAAGCCCTGGCCGGCGTGGTCGGGCCGCTGATCGAGGTACCCGTGCTCGTCGGACTCGTGTACGTCAGCCTCTGGCTGCGCCGCCGCTGGGTCGTCCGCGTCCAGCGTTCTACGCCGTGATCTTGCGACGGTCGCGCGCCACGTCGCTCAACGCCGCGGCCATCCGATCGGTCGTCTCCGGACGCAGCCGGTAGTAGACCCACGTACCCCGCCGCTCGGCGTCGACCAGGCCTGCCTGACGCAGCAGCTTGAGATGGTGCGAGATCGTCGGCTGGGACAGGTCGAACGCCGGCGTGAGCTCGCAGACGCAGACCTCGCCGTCCGGTCCCGAGGCGATCATCGACAGCAACCGCAGCCGCACCGGATCACCGAGCGCCTTGAACATCGCCGACAGCTCCGCCGCCTGCTCCGCGGCCAGTGGCTGCTCGGACGACGGAGCGCAGCAGCTCGGGTCTTGCTTCGACATCCTTCGACATTACCCGCGCTCACGCCGCTGATGACACTGCTGGTCGAACTGTTCAGTCGTTGCTGTACTGTTTGCTGCGTGCTGACCTGTGAGGCGCGAGAAGCGGCGCTGGCCCGGCTCGGCCGGGCGCTGGCGGACCCGACGCGGTGCCGGATCCTGATCGCCCTCCTGGACGGTCCCGGCTACCCCGCGCAGCTGGCCGAGAAGCTGGAACTGACCAGGTCCAACGTCTCCAACCACCTGTCCTGCCTGCGTGGCTGCGGCCTGGTCGTGGCGACCTACCAGGGACGGCAGGTGCGCTACGAGCTGGCCGACGCGCATCTGTCCCGTGCGCTCGGGCAGTTGGTCGACGTGGTGCTCGCCGTCGAACCCGGACCCGACTGCGTGGAGGAGAAGGCCGAGGCACAGGTCGGATGAGCGAACACGAAGCGCCCCTACCTCTGGCCACGAGCTCGGGGTGTCGGGACGGCTGCTGCGCCGCGGCGACGGTTGTTCCTGACGACCGCAAGGCGGTGCTGACCCGCCGGGTCCGGCTGCTGGTCGCCGCGACGATCACCTACAACGTGATCGAGGCGGTGGTCGCGCTGACCGCGGGGAAGATCGCGTCGTCCACGGCGTTGATCGGGTTCGGCCTGGACTCGGTGATCGAGGTGGCGTCGGCGGCCGCGGTCGCCTGGCAGTTCTCCGGGAGTGATCCGCAGGCGCGGGAACGCACCGCGCTGAAGGTGATCGCCGTGTCGTTCTTCGCGCTGGCCGCCTACGTGACGTTCGAGTCCGGCATGTCCTTGTTGCAGGGTGAACGTGCCGAGCACTCGACGGTGGGCATCGTGCTCGCGGCGCTGTCGCTGCTCGTGATGCCGGGGCTGTCCTACGCACAGCGGCGGACGGGGCGTGAGCTCGGGTCCGTGAGCGCGGTGGCGGATTCGAAGCAGACCTTGCTCTGCACCTACTTGTCGGCGGTGTTGCTGGTCGGTCTGGTGGTCAACAGCTTGTTCGGCTGGTGGTGGGCGGACGGGCTCGCTGCCTTGGTGATCGCGGTCGTCGCGGTGAGGGAAGGCCGCGAAGCCTGGCGCGGGAACCACTGCTGCTGAAGCTGCTGTGAGGCCGTTGTGTCAATTGGCCGGTCGCTCTCGAAGGCCGACTTGAGGCAGTCGTGGCAATCGTGTTGCCGATCGTGCTGCGGTACCGGTCCCAGTAGAACTCCCGGAACCGCGCCTCGTGCCCACCACCCGTGAGATGGCACGGATCCTCTCGTCGATCCTGGCGCCGTTCCGCGCGGTCAAGGGTTTGACGTGACCGACTGGTCCGACGGGTGGTACGGCGGCACTCTGTGGGGTGGCGGTCCGCGCAAGGTTTGGATTCATGGGAGCAATCTCGGCAGTCCTTGCGACACGCCCTGATCACCACGGCGGCATTCGTGGTCGAGAACGGCTTCCTGTGCTCGCTCTTCACCGAGGACCCGCGAAGGCGCTCACCGATCCCGAACTCGTGGTGGGACTGGTGGCCGATCCCAACCTCGACGTCAGGAAGGCGGCGGTGCGCGCGCTCGCGCGGTGGGTCGACGACCCGGCGGTGGCCCTCGCACTCAAGAGTGCCACCGACGACACCGACGCGGACGTGCGTGCCTACGCGAGACGGGGCGCTCGGGTGATCGGGCCCGGACGCCCTACCGCAGCAGGCGGCGCAGCACGCGTTCGAGGCCGGCGTGGTCGGGACTCCCCGGAGAAACCAGGGCCTGGTACAGCAACCCGTTGAACATCGCGGTGAGCGCGCGGGCGGTCGTACTGTCCACTGTGGACTCGAAAACCTCGGTGAGCATCTCGTCCCACGACGTGCTGGCGGCCCGGAGCGCCGGCCGTCGCAGGGCGCTGCCGTACAGCTCGTACGCGAGCACGCTGGTCTGCCGGTGCTCGCCCGCCAGCAGGACGATGAAGGAGGCGAGCTCGGCGCTCAGGTCGGCGTCGCCGGGCAGCGAGAGCGCCCAGTCGCGCAGCCGTGCGACGTTGCGTTCGGCGACGGTGTGCACTGCCGCGTCGAGAAGTTCGTCGAGGCTCAGGAAGTGGTAGGTGGTGGAGCCCAGGGGGACGTCGGCGCGGGCGGCGGCGGTGCGGTGGGTCAGGGCCGCGAGGCCGGACTCGGAGATCACCTCGACCGCGGCCTCGATGATCCGCTCCCGGCGGTGCGGGTCGTGCCGCCGTGCCATCTTCGACGTCCCCTAGTGGTTCGGTGAGCCTTCGCGCAAGAGTCGTTCCCGCCGGAGACCACGATACGGAACGGTCCTGACCGGCGATGTGTACGTGCGTACATTCACCGGCGTGTCCAAGATCTTGGTGTCACGGTGGCTGTGGGTGCGGTTGAGCGCCGTCGCGGCGCTGTTCGGAGTGTGGCAGCTGGTCGCGCTGGCCCAGATCTGGCCTGCCGCCGTGCTCCCGAGTCCCGGTCAGGTGTGGGACCAGCTGGTGTCCACATCGGACTTCACGAACGGGCAGGGCGGGTACGCCGGTTCGACGCTGGCCGAACGGCTGGGAGTCAGCCTGCGGCGGGTCGGCTACGGGTGTTTCTACGGCGTGCTGCTGGGTCTCGTGCTCGGGCTGGCGATGGGGCTGATCCCGGTCGTCCGGGCGGTGACCGAGCCCGCCGTGGCGTTCCTGCGCGCCCTTCCGCCGCTGGCGTACCTGAGTCTGCTGGTGATCTGGTTCGGCATCGACGAGGAACCCAAGGTCTACCTGCTGATGATCGCCGCGTTCCCGCCGGTGGCCGTGGCCGCAGCGGCGGCGGTCACCGGGGTGAACCGGCAGTACGTCGAGGCCGCGCAGGCGTTGGGCGCCACCGCGTTCGACGTCGTCCGGGCAGTGGTCCTGCCCGCCTCGGGACCGGAGATCCTCACCGGTGTCCGGCTCGCCGTCGGCATCGCCTACAGCTCCGTGGTGGCGGCGGAGACCGTGAACGGCGCGGACGGGATCGGCGGCATGGTGCTGAACGCCCAGCGGTTCAACCAGACCGCCGTGGTCATCCTCGGACTGTTCGTCATCGGCATCACCGGCCTGATCATCGACTCGCTGATCGTGGCCGCCCAACGCGCGTTGTCCCCCTGGCGCGGACGCGCCTGAGACCGAGGAGTCCGTCATGTCGATCTCACGCAGGGCCGTGCTCGCCCTGCTTGCCTCCGCACCCGTGCTCGCCTCGTGCGGCGTGGGCGGCTCGTCACCGTCCAGTGGGAAGAAGGTGAGGATCGCGTTCCAGAACTTCGCCGACAGCACGCTGCTGGTGAAGGACCAGAAGACACTGGAGAAGGCGTTACCGGACCACGAGATCACCTGGACCGCGTTCGACTCCGGTGCGAGCATCAACACCGCGTTCCTGGGCGGTGCGATCGACCTCGCGGTGATCGGCAGCAGCCCCGCCGCCGCCGGCCTGTGCCCGCCGCTGAGCATCCCCTACCAGGTGATCGAGCTGCTGAACGTCATCGGTGACAGCGAGGCGCTCGTGGTGCGGAAAGCCAGCGGTGTCACCAAGGTCTCGGAGCTGGCCGGGCGCAAGATCGCCGCGCCGTTCAGCTCGACCGCCCACTACAGCCTGCTGGCCGCGCTGGAACTGGCCGGGGTGGACGCCGGTTCGGTCACGCTGGTCGACCTCGAACCGCAGAACATCCAGGCCGCGTGGCAACGCGGTGACATCGACGCCGCCTACGTCTGGACGCCGGTGCTGAGCGTGCTGCAGCAGGACGGCGTGACACTCACCGACAGCGCGAAACTGGCGGCCGCCGGCAAGCCGACGCTCACGTTCACCGTGGCGCGCAAGGAGTTCATCGACACCAACCCGGACGTGATCGGCAAATGGCTGGCCGCGACGAACGACGCGCTCAAGCTGATCAAGACCGACCCCGCGACGGTCGCGGCCGCGGTCAGCAGGCAGATCGGCATCGGTGAGCCCGACGCCCTGGCCCAGCTCAAGCAGAACATCTACCTCGACCACGACGAGCAACGCGGTCCCGACTACTTCGGCACCGCGCAGGCGCCAGGGAAGCTGGCGAACCGCCTGCGCGACACGGCGGAGTTCCTGCGCGCGCAGAAGAAGGTCGAGCAGGTGCCGGACCTGGCGACCTTCCAGGCCGCCCTGCGGGCGCCGGGAGGCGGAGGTGCCTGACATCGCCGCCGTGAGCGGAGTCGAACACGCCTATCCGACGAAGGCGGGTCCGGTGCCGGCGCTCGGCCCGCTCGACCTGACCGTGGCGCCGGGGGAGTTCCTGGTCGTCGTCGGCCCGTCCGGATCGGGCAAGAGCACGTTGCTGCGCCTGCTGGCCGGGTTCGATCGTCCGTCCACAGGGGACGTGACGCTGCTCGGCGAGCCGCCCGTGCCCGGCCGCGAGGTCGGAGTGGTCTTCCAGCAGCCCCGGCTCTTCCCGTGGAGCACCGTCGGCGGCAACATCACCACGGCGTTGAAGTGGGCGAAGGTGCCGAAGGCCGACCGGCCGGCGCGGGCGGCGGAACTGCTGTCGCTGGTCGGCCTCGACGGACTGGGCCCGAGACGCACCTGGGAGATCTCGGGCGGGCAGCAACAGCGCGTCGCCATCGCCCGCGCGCTCGCCGCGCGTCCCCGGTTGCTGCTGATGGACGAGCCGTTCGCCGCACTGGACGCTCTCACCAGGGAACGGTTGCAGGAGGACGTGCGCCCGCTCGCCGGTGACGGCAGGTCGGTGGTGTTCGTGACGCACAGCGTGGACGAGGCGGTGTTCCTCGGCAGCCGCGTCATCGTGCTCACCGACCGGCCCGGCCAGATCGCGCTGAGCCTGCCCGTCGACCTGCCGCGTCACGGCCTGTCCGCCGACGAACTGCGCGGCTCGCCGCGGTTCGCGGCCCTGCGCGGTGAAGTGGGCGCCGCGGTGCGGGCGACCCTGTCCCCACGCCCCGACCAGCTCGTGGAGAAGTCATGACGCTCTCGTTCGAACCGCTGACGATCACGATCGGCGCACAGGTGTCCGGAGTGGACCTCGCCGGCGAGATCACCCCCGAGGCGTCGGCCGCGATCCGGAATGCGTTGCTGGACCGCAAGGTGCTGGTGTTCCGCGGCCAGCGGCTCGACCCGTCCGCGCACCGGGCGTTCGCCGCGTCGCTCGGCGAGCTGACGCCGGCCCACCCGGTCGTGCCCGGCCTCGACGCCGATCACCCCGAGATCTACGTGATCGACGCAGGGGACGGCGGCAAGGCACCTGAGTGGCATACCGACGTCACGTTCACCCGCACGCCGCCGCTGGGGTCCGTTCTGCGCGCGGTGGACCTGCCGCCCACCGGTGGCGACACCTGCTGGACCGACCTGGAAGCCGCCTACCTCTGGTTGTCCCCGCCACTGCGCGAGCTGGCGGACAAGCTCGAGGCGGTGCACGACGGGCGCAAGGACTTCGAGGAGTTCCTGCACGTCCGGCAGTCCGGTGAGGGAAACCTGTGGGAGGGCGAGCGGGTCCGGTCGCTCGACCCCGTCACACACCCGGTCGTGCGCGTGCACCCGGAGACCGGCCGCCGCAGCCTGTTCGTGAACCCCGGCTTCACCACGCACGTCAAGGACGTGTCGGAAACCGAGAGCCGCGCTCTGCTCGGCCTGTTCTTCGCCGCCGTCGGCCGCCAGGAGTACAGCGTCCGCCACCGCTGGGCGCCGGGTGACGTGGTGGTGTGGGACAACCGCAGCACCGCCCACCTCGCCGTCGACGACTACGGCGACCAGCACCGGGTCATGCACCGGATCACCCTCCGAGGTGACCAGCCCGTCGGCCCGGCGGTCAGAACCCCTTCCCGGGGTTGAGGATTCCGCGGGGGTCCAAAGCGGACTTGATGCGGGCGTGGACGTCTAGCACGTCCGCGCCCGCCTCCCGCGCGAGCCAGTCGCGCTTGAGCAGGCCGACACCGTGCTCGCCGGTGACCGCGCCGAGTTCCAGCGCGAGGGCGAACAGGTCGTTCCCCGCCTCGCGAACGGCGTCCGGCAGCCGTTCGGCCGCCCTGTCGTGGGCGGGGCGCTCGCGGTGGCGGGCAACGCCGGCTACCCGCCTTCCAGCGGCTCGGCGCTGGACCGTGAAGCCGGCACGTGTCCGCGGGCACCTGCCGTGCCACAAGGTGCTCATCGGAGGTCTTTCACAACCCGTCCAGCCTGGATGACGAGCACGGCGTTGGCGGGGTCGGCGAAGAGGTCCGGGTCTTCGAGCGGGTCACCGTTCCAGAGCACGAGGTCCGCCTGCATGCCGGGAGCGATGACACCCACATGGCCGGACAGACCGAGGATCTCGGCATTGGTCTTCGTGGCCGCCACGAGCGCGTCCATCGGCGTCTCCAGCGCCGCGCGTAATCTGAGTTCTTCGCCTCGGCGGTCCTGGGCCGGGCCGATGAGATCGGAACCCAGCCCGATCCGCACCCCGGCCTTCTTGGCGACGGCGAGCGCCTCGGTCATCCGCTCACGGACACCCAGCACACGATCGCGGGTCGACTCGCCGAGGCCGGCTCCAGCGGTGTTCTGGAGCAGTTGCTCGACGACAGCGAACGTGGGAACGAGGGCGACCTCGCGAGTGGCCATCAGGGCGGCCGTGGATTCGTCGAGGTCGGTGCCGTGCTCGACGCAGCGTGCCCCGGCCTCGACCGCGTTCCGGATGCCTTCGTTGTTGTGGGCGTGCACCGTCACGTAGGTGCCCCGCGCCGCGGCTTCTTGAACAGCCACGGCGATCTCCTCCACGGTGAACTGGGTGTCGGTCAGCTGGTCGTGGGCTCCGACCACTCCGCCGGTCACGCAGAGCTTCAGGAACGACGCGCCGCGCCGGAACGCCTCGCGCACGTTGCGCCGCAACTCGTCCGCGTTGCCCGCCATCATGGACAGGGCGCACAGGCCAGGGACGTGATGGCTGCTCCACAGCTCGGTGGGCTCCCAGGCGGCCCCGTAGTAGCCGTGCCCGCCGGTCTGGCACTGAACAGGTCCGCACGACAGCACGCGTGGCCCTCTGACCTTGCCCTTCGCGATCGTGGTGACGACACCGCCGTCGATCCCGCCGGTGTCCCGGACGGTCGTGAAGCCGGCGTCGAGCGCCGCGCCCGCTGTGGCGAAGATGTCCGCCGCGATCTCGGCGGCACTGATCTGGAACGAGAACTGCGGCTGGATCGGACTAGACAGCCCCAGGTGGACGTGGGCGTCGATGAGGCCGGGCGTCATGGTCAGCCCACCGGCGTCGAGCCGCTCGTCGTGCGCGCTGGACCCACCGAGCTCGGTGATACGCCCGTCCTCGATCGTGACGTCGACGTCAACGGGGTCGCGACCCGACCCGTCGACCACCGTCGCACCGGCTATCCGCACACGTCCCAAGGACCGATCCCTCCGCCGTTGCGAGCCGGCTGCGACCATGTGCGGTGCAACACGGTGCCGTACTTTCCAATGGATAAACTGCGGGAGTGGTCCTGTCAAGCACGGAACGCAAGGGTGAAGCACGCGAACGTCTCCTGGCACGCCTTCTCGACGCCTTCGGTGAGGCCCTTCCCTCGCCGGAGGTGTCGCTGCGCGAGATCGCGGTCCGGACCGGGACCAGTCATGCCCTGCTGCGATACCACTTCGGGTCACTCTCGGGCGTGTTGGTGGCCATGCTCAAGGCACAGCGAGACCGGGACAACGAGGAGCTGTTCAAGGCCGCCCAGCAGGACACGTTCGACGATCTCGTCATGGCGATCTGGCGGACCTACACCCGCCCGGAGCAGCTGTCGCGCATCCGCGGCTTCTTCCACGTCGTAGGTCTGGCCGCGTACAGCCCCGACGACTTCCGCGAGTTCATCGACTCGCTCGACGACCTGACCGAGGTCCTGGCCTCGCTCGCGGAACGCGAACAGGCTGGCGCCGAGGACGCGCGGACCACGGCGACCGTGGCGGTAGCCGCGATACGCGGCCTGCTCCTGCAGGAGGTCCTGACTCCAGGAACCCACTCGGAGGACACGATCGCTTCGATCCTGCGCATGAGCAAGGGCCGGCGCTGAGGGCGATCTGATCGCTGTTGTCGTGCTGCGTTGCGCGCTTGACAGGGCCACCCTCGTGGTTTATCCATTGGAAAAGAAGGTGCGCCGTGCTGTTCGGCGCCGTCCTCGTCCCGCACGCCGGCCGAGTTGTGAAGGACCTCCGATGAGCGCTATGTGGCAGGGCTGCCTCGCCAACACCGACTACTTCGAGATGCGCTCCAGTGGTGGGTACGACTACGGCGTCTGGGTCACCACACCACCGGGCTACGACCCCGCCAAGGCACCCGCGCCCGTCCTGTACGTGCTCGACGGCAACTGGGCGGTGGGGCTGACCGCCCCGCTGATCGTCACCCAGCTGGACCGCATGCACCGGATCCAGCCCTACGTCCAAGTCAGCGTGGGGTATGCGGGTGAGGAAGCGCAGCACTGGGATCGGCTGCGCAACCGCGACCTCGTCCCTCCCGGCGAGCCCGTCGCCAAGGAGTTCCTCGACGCGGTGGAGATGGGGGTGGAGGCGGGCACGACGACTCGGGAGCTAGCCGACGCCTATGTCGCCGAACTGCGCAACACCCGGGCCGACGCGTTCCTGAGCTTCCTCACCGATGAACTGCAGCCGCGGATCGAACGCGATCACGGTGCGGCCACGAGCGGTCACGGCCTCTTCGGCTACTCCTACGGCGGACTCTTCAGCCTCTACGCCTGGCTCAACAGCGGCGGGTTCTTCGAGAGCATCGGTGCGGGCAGCCCGGGCGTCGTCAGCACGGACAGCCAGGTCTTCGCACAGCTCGAGCGGCTCGGCGACAGCCTGCCTGCCGCCAAGCTCCACGTGACCTTCAACGAGCAGGAACTGCTCGGCGAGTTGCCCGTCTACCAGAACCTCGCGAAGAACACGGCCACTCTCCTCCACGACCTCACCTCGCGCGGTGCGGCCGTCACCAGCGCGGTCATGCGGGAAACGCACCTGACCGGCCTCCAGGCGTCGTTCCTCAGCTACCTCAGGACCTGCCGCTCCGCGTGAGCGCGAGGCCTGCGGTGAGGACGGGAGCAGGTCCTCGGGTGGGTGCGGCGCGCCCGGCCCTCCGGCTCGTCGGCGGTGCGCAGACCGGGTTCCGGAGGACCCACGAGTTGATCGGCGCTGGTGCACGGGCATCGCGTTACCTGACGGAGGGAGACACATGGGGACCGACGCGGTCGTGATCGGGGCAGGCGTGATCGGCTCGTCGATCGCGCTCGAGCTGGCGCGAGCGGGCCACCGCGTGGTCGTGCTGGACCGCGCACCTGGCGCGGGTCAGGGCTCGACATCGGCGTCGAGCGCCATCGTCCGGTACAACTTCTCGACCTTCTCCGGGGTCGCGACGGCGTGGGAGTCGCACTGGTGCTGGCTCGACTGGGCAGGGCACCTCGGACACGACGTCGGTGATCTGGCCGCGTTCCGCAGGACCGGTCTGGTCATGGTGGACGTCGACGCCGCTCCGCGCGCGTCCTGGCTGCCGTTGTTCAGTGACGTCGGTGTCCCGTACGAGGAGTGGGACGCCGCCGAGCTGGCGGAGCGCGTCCCCGGCATCGACGTCGGCCGTTACTGGCCGCCGAAGCGGCTGGACGACGAGGCGTTCTGGGAGGACTCGGAGCTCTCCCTCGGAGGCGTGTACACCCCGGACGCGGGTTACGTCTCGGATCCGGGCCTCGCCGCGGTCAACCTGGCGGCCGCGGCGGCGGCACACGGGGCGGAGTTCAGGTTTCGCAGCACGGTGACGGCCGTGGACACGTCAGGCGGACGTGTCACCGGCGTGCGGTTGCCGGACGGTACCGGCATTCCGTGCGGGGTGGTCGTCAACGCCGCGGGCCCGTGGTCGAGCACGCTGAACCGGCTGGCAGGCGTCGGTTCCGACTTCACCGTCGGTCTGCGCGCGATGAGGCAGGAGGTCGCGCACGTGCCGTTTCCCGGAGGCTACGACGGGCCGGTGGTGGCGGACATGGACCTCGGCACGTACTTCCGCGGCGAGGTCGGCGGCGGCGTGCTCGTCGGCGGAACCGAGCCGGAGTGCGACCCGATGCAGTGGACGGACGCCCCGGACAGCGTCGACGTCCACCCGACGGCGGCCGTGTTCGAGGCTCAGGTGACCAGGGCGGCGCGGCGGCTGCCGAACCTCTCGGTGCCGAACCGCCCGCGCGGCGTCGTGGGCGTCTACGACGTGGCCGACGACTGGACGCCGATCTACGACCGCACCGAACTCGACGGCTTCTACGTCGCCATCGGCACGAGCGGCAACCAGTTCAAGAACGCTCCCGTCGTCGGACAGCTCATGGCGGAACTGATCGGCCGGGTCGAGAACGGTGCCGACCACGACGCACAGCCCGTCCGGTTCTCCGCCCCGCGCACGGGACTGGAAATCGACCTGGGCGCGTTCTCCCGTCGCCGCGACAGGAACTCCGCGAACACCGGAACGGTGATGGGCTGAGGTCGGGCCAGGCGCCGCACATCCGCGTGGCTTCGACCCCGATGTGCGGCGCCCGGAGAAAGTCCGGCATCCCCTGACCGGCTGCCGTCACCCGGCCACTCGGCTGGACGTTCCATCTGGTCCACGGGTGCCGTCGAGCGGTGGTGGGGCTGAGGATCGTGGGGCCGGTCCGCGGTGGTGCTGACGTCTGCCCGGATCGCGTTTCGCTTTTCACCACCGGACAAGACGGAGTTGTTTCCCGTGCGCACCCCGATCGACCGCACGACCTTGCGAACCCTTCTGGGATATGCCAGGCCGCAGCGGCGCACCATCCTCTGTGGAGGGTTGCTCGTGCTGCTGAGCGGCCTCGCGCTGGCCGGTGCCGTGATCGCGATGGCGGGCAACTACCTGCTCGAGCGCGCCGCCGAGTCGGTCGTGCTGGGCGCCAGGAAACGGCTTGCCAGGCGGTTGCTGTCGTTGCGGGTGCCCGCGGTCCAGCGCGCCGAGCCGGGCGATCCGCTGTCCCGCTTCACCGGTGACACGACGTTGCTGCGCGAGGTGTGCACGCACGCTCTCGTCGGGCTGGTCACCGGCTCCGCGACGACCGTCGTGATGGTCGTGATGATGGGGGCGATGGACCTCGTCCTGCTGGGCATCACCCTGGCCGTGCTCGCGGTCGTGGGGCTGCTCGCGCTCGCCGGGATGCCGATGATCGAGAAGGCTACCGGGCGGTGAGAATGTTCGCCCAGGGTTCGTCCACGTCCCCCAGGCCCAGCACGGCGACCACGTTGTCCAGCATTCCGGCGCCGAACCACGTCCGCACCGCGTCGTCGTCACCGAGCAGATCGCTCACCGTCGTGACCTGCTTGGCGTAACACCGACGGACGGCCGCCTCCACCAGTGGCTCACCGGTGGCGCAGTTGGCGTGCATGAGGAATCTCAAGATGGTCCGGTCCGCGACGAGTGCGTTGTACGCCTGGCGCGCAGTGTCCAAAGCGGACTCGGCCGTCGATTCCACTGTGGTGCGTGAGTGCGCCGTCAAGGTTTCGGTCATCACGACCGACACGTGGTCCACCGCCGCCGCGAACAGTGCCTCTTTGTTCGGGTACAGGCGATAGAGGTACGGCTGGGAGATCCCGACTCGTTCAGCGATCTCGTGCGTGGTCGTCCCGTAGAAGCCTCGAAGCGCGAAGCACTCGATCGCGGCCTTCACGACGGACTGACGTCGCTCGTCGCTCTTCGCGCTGCTGCCGGGGGCGGGCATGTCGACCAGTTAACACCAGTGCTGGTCAGTGGTCCGAAGCGGCGCCGTCCTCGGACCTGGTCAGCTCGCCGTCGTTGTCGAGCGCTTCGATCGCCACCAGCGGGTTCCAGTAGTCGAGGTACTGGGTGATCAGTCCCTCTTCGTTCGTGCGGAGAACGGAGATGCACGTCTGGTCGTAGGGCTTGCCGGTCGGCAGGGCTGTTCCCGTCGTGCGGAACTCGGCGATCGCGAGCTTCGGGTCGACCGTCTCGTG
Source organism: Streptomyces sp. ID05-26A (assembly GCF_033794685.1). Lineage (NCBI taxonomy): Bacteria > Bacillati > Actinomycetota > Actinomycetes > Kitasatosporales > Streptomycetaceae > Streptomyces > Streptomyces sp. ID05-26A. Next base: position 1,078,254 of record NZ_JARAYZ010000002.1, on the reverse strand, counting down.
GAACACCAGATCGACGAACTCCACGTCGAAGGTCGTGGGGAAGTTGCTCATGTGCGCGACCAGTGCGTCGTGTCCCGTCACCTTCGCCGGCACTCCGGGCGGAGCGTAGGGGAACTCGAGCGAGCCGCCCGGAGCGAACAGCGACGCCCACTCGCTCACCCGTCCCTCGCTGGTCAGGCGCAGGTGTTCGGTCAGGGCGTGCTGCGCGGGCGTGGGGAGGGCGGGGTTCTCCGTGGTGGTCATCGGAAGCCCTTCGTTAGTGATTGATTGATAACCTACCACGGTCGCGCTTCTCAGGTCGGTGGACGACGATCGCGGATCTGCGGGCTCGGCTCGATCGCCTGGCCCCCGGGGTGTGGCGCGTCAGCCCGGCGACGTCACCAGCGGGGCCGCGGCTTGGAGATCCTCGTCAGCCCGGCGACCTCCGGTGACCGCTCGGTGACCTGCCTCGCGACGTCCGCGAGCAGCTGGCCGGTGTTGCGCGCGTAGTTCCGCATGAGGGACAGGGCATCCGTCACCCCGATCTCCAGACGTTCCGTCAGCACGCCCTTGGCCTGCTCGATCAGGACCCGGTCCGACAGCGCGGTTTCCAGATGGTCGGCGACCGGCTGGTTCCGCGAGGCCGCGCGCCCCTGGAACAGGCTGATCGTCGCCACGTTCGCGAAGGACCGCGCCAGTGCCTCGGCCTCGGCGGGCAGTGCGCCGGGCGACATCCGGAACAGGGTCAGCGAACCGATGACCTCGTTGCGCAACCGCATCGGCACCGCGTCGACCGCGGCGAAACCCATCTGCAGGGCCGCGGCGGCGAACCGCGACCACCGCGCCGGTCGTGCGCGCAGATCGGGACAACGCACGATCTGTCCTGAGTGGAAGCACTCCTGCGACGGGCTGTCCTCGCTCTGCAGCAGGAACTCCTCGAGCGGACGGGTCAGATGAGTGGACGCCGCCGCCAGTTCGAGCGTTCCCCGGTCGTCCGCCAGCAGGATCCCCGCCGCGTTCACGGGGAGCAGCTCGACGCTGCGGTCGGCCAGGACGTGCAGGAACTCGATGCTGTCGAACCGCTCCACGAGCGTGTCGGCCAACTCCGCGAACGTCTGTGCCACCCGTTGGTCCGACATCCTCTTCACCTCTCGCTCGTCATCGTCACCGCTCCCGCCGGGCGCTCCAGCAGAAGGCTCGTCACCTCGTTCGCCAGCAGCAGGACGTCGGCGAGCTCGTGTGGCCGCAGGGATTTCCCGCTGTCGTTGTGGACCTCCACCGTGCCGAGCGACAGCGCGCCCAGCGTCAACGGGACCGCAACCAATCCCGCGACGCCGGCCGCGGCGGCGGCGGGAGCGAAGAGCGGCCAGCGCGACGTGTGCACGGAGTCCGCGAGACGAGGCACGAAAACCGGCCAGCTCTCCTGGTTCGCGGTGGAGGACGGGCCCTCCTGCAGAACGGTCTGGAGCTCCGCGATCTCCTCGCCGAGCGGACCCGAAGTCTCGAGGGGCAGGAGCGTCCCCCGGCCGGTGGTCAGGTAGACGATCGTGCTGACCGCTCCCGTCCTGGTCGCGCAGCCGAGGCAGGCACGGCGCAGATCCGTCCGCAGGCTCGCGTTCTCCGGCAGTTCCGCGACCATGCCGAGGATCTGGCGGTGTAGATCGGTGCCCGCGGTACCCACTGACGTCTCCTCACGAGAGCAGAGCGGCCGCGGGGTCCTGGCGGGTTTTTCATCTTAGCGTCGGAAGGGGCCGCCTGAACGCTTCTCGGATCATTTCGCACCATCGGCGTAAACAGCCGCCGAAGGCCGAGGTGGAATTCGGAGGCCGAACGGCCGAACAGCGGTCAGCCTCGGCACGCGACCCGCCATCAGCGCCGACGTGCAATGGAAGCCGATGGAAATGACGTGCGACCAAATCGGTGGGGGGCCGGAAAAGAGAGTAGTGTCGATTTTGTCGAGAAGATCTTGTACCTGTGCGGTCAAGCTCAGGTCGTGCTCGGCGAAACCTGAACCGGCCATTCTTCGGCCGGAGACGGGAGTTCCGGCATGACGTCGGCTCCGCACCAGTCCATCGCCCCTCCGGCCGCCACGGCCGGCGAGCAGTCTCGGCACCCGCTGCGTGTGCGGTTGCGGCCGAAGGCGCTCACCGCGGGGTATGTCGACGGTGCCTGGTGGCCGCGTTCCCGGGACCTCGCCGCCGAACTGCCGGCGCTGCTCGCGGTGCTGGCAGTTCGGCTGGGTGAGATCCCGCGGGTGAGCTACAACCTGACGGAGTGGGAGACCGCGCCACGTCAGATCGCCGCCGACGGTGTCCGCGTCCGGCTCAGCGGCTTCTGGTCCAGGCCCGCGCACACCGTCGACCTGATCGCGGGAGACCGGCGCCGCCTCACCCTGCTCGTCCTACCACCAGGCGCGGACCCGTCCGCAGCCCATCACACGATGATGCGAGCCGCCCGGCGTGACAACACCGACACCGTCGAGGATCTGTTCCGCGACTGCGCCCAGGGGTCCGACGAGTCCACTGTGGACCACGTGGACGCCGAGGGTGGCCACATACCCGAACAGAAGATGAGAGAAGCCCGATGACCGAATCGACCTTTACCTCCGCCTACGACCGCCGGCTCAAGCTGGTGGAGGACGTACTTTCCGGCCACTCCAAGCTGGGAGGGAAGTCCGCGCGTGATCTGGCCGTGCACGTGTTGCGCGCGCTCGACCACATCCCGGAGCGGGTGCGGTGACCTCACGCCACAGCGGCGGCGAGATGCACACGACTCACCTCTCACGGCACTTCCTTCGTGTCACAGCACATCCGGCGTGGCCATGCCGGATGTCAGGTCGATGCGGTCGGCGAGGTCGAGCGCTCCGGCGTGGGAGGTGTGGCGGCGTGCCTGCACGGCGAGGGGGTGGAAGCGCTCGCGCATCCGGGCCGAGCCGACGGAGGCGGCCGCCTCCAGTGCCCGGAGTCCGGTGGCGACGCCGACGTCGAGGTCTCCTTCGACCAGCTGGCCGGTGGACAGCAGGACCAGACTGAGGATCCGGCTGCGGAGCATGTCCTCGCCGTAGCCGTTGACGGCCGCGATGAGGAGCGGAGCAGCGGTACGCACGTGATGCCGTCCCGCGGTTTCGGCCAGGGCCGTGTGCACGGCCCCTGCCATGCCTGACATGTCGGGCTCGGTGAAGAACTCCGCCCAGCCGGCCACCTCGGTGCGGTTCGCGGCGCCGAACTGCTCCCGGCCGCGGTCGAGCAACCGGAGGGCGTCGTGCTCGGCGCCCTTCTTCGCGCACGCCCAAGCCGAGTTGACGGTCAGGATGCTGCCCGCGAGCCGGTCGCCGGACCTGGAGGCCGCCAGCCGTCCGAGGTCGAAGTACCGCAACGCCTCGTCGAGGTGCCCGTGGTGCAGGTAGACCCGCCCGAGCCGGTAACACACGTTGGCGATCAGCCCGTCGTCGCGCGCGATCCCGGCCAGCGCGAGCGCGTGGGAGAAGTGGTTGTGCGCGTTGGTGAGAAGACCCGCGTCGAAGCACACCCAGCCCGCCAGGTTCCGCAGGTCGGCCACGGCGACGTGCAGCCGCTGCCGCACCACCTCCGGCGCGGGTGCGACCAGCAGGGGCAGGTCTTCCCGGATCCGGAGCCGCACCCGGTCCAGACATGGCTCACCACCGTGGCGGTAGTCCATCTCGCGCAGCGCGCGGGTGTCCTGTTCCAGGCGAGAGACGTCGGAGATACCCATCATGGCAGGCAGCACTCCATACCGGTGTGGTGGAGGTGGCACCGCCGGGGACCGGGGCGGTCGTCGAGTTGCGGCCTGATCGATCAGGCGCACCGGTGACCCTAGTGGGACGGCTGACCGAGTTGCGCCGCCGTTCGGGCGGTACTGGACGACTTCAGCCGGCCGGCCAAGCGTTCCGGCTTCGGCCACCGGACCGCCGTGGCCCAGCCGAGGAGCTCGAACACGCGGATGAGCCGTGCGGAGATGTCGATCTGGCCCCGGCGGACGCCGTGCCGCGCGCAGGTGGGGTCGGCGTGGTGGGAGTTGTGCCAGGACTCGCCCATGGACAGGATCGCGAGCGGCCAGAAGTTCGCGGACCTGTCGCGCGCCTCGAACGGCCGGTCGCCGATCATGTGGCAGATCGAGTTGACCGACCACGTGACGTGGTGGAGCACGGCCACCCGCACGAGACTCGCCCAGAAGAACGCCGTGAGCGCGCCCCACCAGCTCCAGCCGATCAGCCCGCCGGCCACGGCCGGAGCGAGGAGGGTGACGGCGGTCAGCACGGGGAACAGGCGGTTGACGCGCTGGATGTCGCGATCGGCGAGCAGGTCGGGTGCGAAGCGCGCGGCGTTGGTCAGTTCGCGGCGGAACATCCAGCCCATGTGGGCGTGCCAGAAACCCTTGGCCAGCGCGGCGGCGGACGTGCCGAACAGCCAGGGGGAGTGCGGGTCGCCCTCGCGGTCGGCGAACGCGTGGTGCCGGCGGTGGTCGGCGACCCAGCCGATGATCGGCCCCTGCATCGCCATGCTGCCGGTCACCGCGAGGGCGACCCTCAACGGCCGGTTGGCCTTGAACGCGCCGTGGGTGAAGTAGCGGTGGAATCCGACCGTCACGCCGAGGCAGGTGAGGGTGTAGAAGAAAACGGCGAGACCGACGTCGGTCCAGCCGAGGCCCCAGCCCCACGCGAACGGTACCGCGGCGGCGAGCGCCAGCGCGGGAACCACCGCGAAGAGCTTGACCAGGAATCGTTCGAACGGGGAGTTCTCACCCGCGAGCATCGGCTGTGGTGCGGCCTTCGTGCGCGGTGTCCTCGTAGTTGCTGCGGTGCTCACGTCGCGAACCTCCGGACGGCGATCTCGTCGGTGCCGCCGGGGTCTCGGGCGAGCTGTCACATCGGACAGCAGTGGTTACCCGTTGGGCGGCAAGGACAAAACCCGTGTCCGGCACGTCACCGCGCCATGGCGGCGATCAGGTCGCTCATGGACGTCGTCGCCATGCCGATGGTCGCGTCGCTTGCGCCGTAAGGGATCACGAGGGTGTCGCCGTGCAGCAGACCACCGCACGAGTAGACGACGTTGGGCACGTAGCCGTCGCGTTCGGAGGAGCTGGGTGCCAGCAACGGTTCCGGCAGCGTGGCGAGCACCTTCGAGGGGTCTTCCAGGTCGAGCAGCATCGCGCCCATCGAGTAGAGCCGCATCGGCCCCACCCCGTGGGTCAGGACGAGCCACCCCTCGGGCGTCTCGATCGGCGAGCCGCAGTTGCCGACCTGCACGAGGTCCCAGTTCCTTTCCGGCACCGCCACGAGCTGGGGTTCGTTCCACGTCCTGATGTCGTCGGACGTCGTCACGGCCGTGCTCTCACCGTCCCCGCGGGACAACGCGGCGAACCTGCCGCCGATGCGGCGGGGGAACAGCGCCATCCCCTTGTTGCGCGCGGCGGGGCCGGTCATCTGCGTGACCTGGAACGTGCGGAAGTCGTCTGTCTGCAACAGTTGCGGCGCGACGTCGATGCCGTCGTACGCGGTGTAGGTCGCGTAGTAGGTCTGCGCGCCGTCGTCGTCGGTGAAGCGCACGAAGCGGGCGTCCTCCATGCCGTGGCGTTCGGACGGGCCTTCCGGCCAGAGCACCCGGCCGCCGACCTCCGAGTCCTCCGGGAACTCGGCGGTGTAGTTGCACGCGGCGATCCACCTGACGAGTTCGATCGTCCGGTGAGCCGCCTGCCTGGCGACCAGCTTCGGGTGCAGACCCGCCAGCAGCTCGTCGAGTTCGGCGCCGCTGAACCGCGCGGGCAGCCACCGGTTCAGCACGGCGGAGACCTCGTCGTCGTGGCCGCGTTCGGTGAGCTTGCCCAGGAAGAGGCTCTTGTCGTAGGTCGAGTCCCTGCGCATGCCCGAGGTGATGACGCTCGGCGGCGGATCGACGGTGAGAACGCCACCGGGACCGGCCACCCCGGTCCGGAACCCGATCGAGGACAGGTGTCCCTCGCCGATGCCGCGGACGCTCAGCACGAACCGCAGCTGCCCCTGCGAGGTCCCGTTCTGATCGGGGTGGGCGACCACCGACGGGTTGCACAGCGCGGCACCCTCGACGGCGTACTCGTGGGTGAAGTACGCGCCGATCAGCAGGCGGCGGGACTCGGACAGCCCGGCGTCGGAGGAGAGCCGGTGGCTGACGCTCGAGAAGTTGTCCGAGAAGGTCATGCGGACGTCCCTGTGCCGTTCGGCGAACAGCCCGACCGTGCGGTCGAGCGCGGCGCACACGGTCGCCTCGTCCAGCGCCATCACCCGCCGGATGACGGCCGCCGACCGCGACTCGTGCTCGGGTACCTCCTCGCCCGGCACGAACAGCTTGGTGATGACCCGGCGGGGATCCGGGCGCAGGCGCACGGGGCTGCGCGTGACGCGGGCGTTCATGCAGTGCTCCTCTGGAGCGTGCGCAGGTGTTGCAGGGTGGAGATCAGCGCCAGGGTCGACTCCGCACCCTGGTTGATGTTCGGGCCGTTCGGGGTCAGGCCGTCGTAGCCGCCGCCGGTCAGCTCGTCGTGCATCAGCGAGCTGATGTCGTTGTCGCCGTTGAACCACGCGATCGAACGGTGGACACCGGCGAGCCACGCGGGGTCGGAGGTGACCTGGTACGCACGGGCGCAGGCGTCGGCCATCGCGGCGGCCTCGATGGGCTGCTGGTCGAACGCCGGGCGCGACTCGCCGAGGGACCACCCGCCGGCGGGGACCGGTGAGAGGTGGAAGTCCCTGGACTCGACGGTCAGCAGCCAGTCCAGCAACCGCAGCCCGTCGTCGCGGACCTCGTCGCTGCCGAGGAGGTCGCCCGCGGCGATCAGCGCCTCGGGCAGCGCGGCGTTGGCGTAGAACAGCCTGTTCTCCGGCCACGGCCAGTTCGCGTCAGGGCGAGGTCTACCGATGTAGGAGGTGATGTCCCCCAGCAGTGCTGCGGCGGACGCGTGGAGGGGTTCGGCGCTCAGGACCTCGGCGGCACCGAGCGCGGCGAACGCCATCGTGCGCACCGACGGCGGCCGGTGATGGGCGCTGCGGTCGAAGCACTCCAGCGCGGCGCGCTGGATCGCGGGCACGGTGCTGCGGGCGGCGGTGGTGCCGAGTCCCCACAGCGCGCGCCCCCACCAGTCGCCCAGTCCCGGTTCGTCGAGCCAGCGGCGATCGGGGCTGAGCCGGTTGTGGAAGCGCCCGTCCTCGGCCTGCGCGAAGGCGGTGAAGGACAGGTAGTGCTCGGCCAGCGCGGCCAGGTCGGCCGGCAGGTCGGGTTCGCGGCTCAGGACGACCAGGCCCCGCGCGACGTCGTCGAGGCAGTACCCGTGCTCACGGCGCGGCACCGGGCCGTCGGCGTGCTCGTGGAGTCCGGTGTCGTCGCTGAGACGGACCAGGTGGGCGAACTCGAGGCCGCTCATCGCGTCACGGCGACCCGGTCGGCGAACAGCCGGTCCGCCACGAGGTCGTCGCAGAGGCGGCGATAGCGGCTCGCGACCGCGGACCAGCTCAGTGCGGCGCCCAGGTCCGCTGACCGGTCGCGCATCCCGGCGGCGAAGCCCGGTTCGGTCAGCACCCGTCGCAGAGCCGCGGCGATGGCGGCGGGATCCCGGTGCGGCACCAGCAGTCCGGCGCCGTCCGCGAGCAGTTCGACGGCGTGCGGGAACACCGTCGCGACCACCGGTTTGCGCGCCGCGAGAGCTTCGACGAGCACCCCGGAGGTGACCTGTTCGGACGAGTCGTACGGCAGCAGCACGACGTCGGCCCTGCCGACCAGGTCTGCCAGCGCCTCCGTCTCCAGGTAGGCCGGGTCGAACTCGACCAGGTCGGTCACCCCGCAGGCGGCGGCCTGGTCCCGCAGGTGCGTCCGGTACGCCTCACCCTCGTGCGCCAGCACCTTGGGATGGGTCTGGCCCGCGACCAGGTAGCGCGGCCTCAGGTCGCGCAGTGCGGCGAGCGCCGCGATGCCCCACTCGACGCCCTTGCCCCGCCCCAGCAGGCCCCAGGTGAGGACCAGCGGGCCACGGCCCGGCGCCCCTCGTGCGGACCTGTCGGCGGGCACGGCGCCGTGTGGGATCACCACGACCCCGCCCGGCCGGGCGACCTCGTAGCCCGCCAAGAGGCGGTTCCTGGCCGCCTCCGACATGGTGACCACGGCGTCGGAGCGGTCGACGACCGCCTCGAGCACCTGGCGCTGTCCGGGCGTGGGCTGGGTGAGGACCGTGTGCAGCACGACGACCACCGGTACCCGCAGCAGGGCGAGCACGCTCAGCGCCTCCTCGCCGTCACTGCCCGCGTAGATCCCGTACTCGTGCTGGACCACCGCGACGTCGCACCGGTTGAGAACCGCGGCGGCGTCCTCGGCCGCACCGGGACGCATGGGGTGCGCCGCCGGCGGCGCCGTGGTGTGCGGTTCCGCGTCGGTGAGGACGCGGACGACGCGGCTCCTGCTGCCGGGGGTGGCGGCGGTCAGGTGGCGCTGGAGGGAGGCGGTGAACGTCGCGAGCCCGCATTGTGTGGGCGGATAGGTGCTCAGGAAACCGTAGGTGCGAACCATGGATCAGGGGGCCTTTCGAATTGGCTGCGGACAGCACCGATCCCCGGCGCCGTGCCGGTCGTGGAGCGGTGCCGTGGTCCACAGAGGACCGTCGAGTTGCGACGGTCAGGCGAGACGCGCGCGCCAGGTGGGCGGGTTCAGCGCCGGAACGGTGGTGGTGGGGTCGGTCGCCAGCGGTCGCCAGCGGTCGCCAGCCGCCCGGGAACTGGCCGTCGGACAGGACGTCCGGCGTCCTCGTCACCCGCAGACCGCGTGGTGTGGTCAGTTCGATCCTGGTGCTGATCGGGCCCGAGATCATCTCGGTGCTCCCGCCTCCGCCCGGAACCAGCCGGGCGAGGTCGCTGACACTCCGGAGGGGGCACCTGGCTCGGCCGCCGATGCGCGAGGTCCCCTCGGACCACCCACTCTACGCCCACGACCGCCACGCGCCGGTCGCATCGGGGTGACGGGCGGATGGCCGCCGCCGGCACCGGAAGCCGTCGCCCAGCCCGGTGTCCTGCGCACCGCCAGGGCGTCACCGAGACCCGCCAAGGGGCTTCCTCGCGAGTGGTGAACTCGCCGCCGGCCATCGACTTCCTCTCAGCGACCCGCCGGTTCCGGTCGCAGCGCGTTCACCGGTGCGGCGGCGTCCGCGGCGTCCGAGACCGCTTCGGCGGCGGCCTCGCTCGCCTGGGCGACGTCCTTCTCGGCCTGCGCGGCGGCGGCCTCCACGGCCTCGTCGTGTCCGGCGGCGGCTGATCGTGGCAGCGCGGTGGAGAACGCCTTGGAGACGTCTTGCAGTGCGGTGGTGACCTCGCTCGGGATCACCCAGAACGTGTTGCCGGGACCTTCCGCGAGCTTGGGCAGCATCTGCAGGTACTGGTAGGCGAGGAGCTTGGGGTCGGGATCGTTGCGGTGCACGGACTGGAAGACCTGGTCGATCGCGCGGGACTCGCCCTCCGCCTTGAGGATCGTGGCGGCCCGGTTTCCTTCTGCGCGCAGTACGGCGGCCTGCTTGTCGCCCTCGGCGGTGAGGATCTGCGACTGGCGTTGTCCTTCGGCGTTCAGGATCGCGGCCCGCTTGTCGCGCTCGGCCCGCATCTGCTTCTCCATCGCCTCCTTGATGCTCTGCGGCGGATCGATGGCCTTGATCTCCACGCGGTTGACGCGCAGGCCCCACTTGCCGGTCGCGTCGTCGAGCACGCCGCGCAACTGGTTGTTGATCGTGTCGCGTGAGGTGAGGGTCTTCTCGAGGTCCATGGACCCGACGACGTTGCGCAGGGTGGTGACGGTGAGCTGCTCGACCGCCTGCAGGAAGCTGGCGATCTCGTAGGCGGCGGCACGGGGGTCGGTGACCTGGAAGTACAGCACCGTGTCGATCTCCACGACCAGGTTGTCCTCGGTGATCACCGGCTGCGGCTGGAACGACACCACCTGCTCACGCAGGTCGATCGGCGGGTAGACGCGGTCGACGTAGGGGATGACGAAGTTCAGGCCGGGCGTGAGGGTGCGCTGGTAACGACCGAGACGTTCGACGTTGCGCGCACGTGCTTGCGGCACGATGCGCACGGCGCGCAGAACGGTGAACGCCGCGAAGATCGCGAGCACGAGCCCGGCGACGAGCAGTGTGGACATGGCTCACTCCCGTGGGTAGACGACGGCAGTGCTGCCGTCGATGTGCAGAACGTCGACCGTGCTTCCGGCCGGGATGACGACGGAACTGTCGTACGGGCGAGCCGTCCAGTCCTCACCGCGCAGGCGCACCAGGCCCTCGTGGTCGTTCACTTCACGCAGCACGTAGGCCGAAGCACCGACCAACGCCTCCACGCCGAACCGTTCCAGCCGCGGTCGCAGCATCATTCGCCGCGCCCAGGGCCTCACGAGCACCACGCCCGCGGCGGACACGACGCTGAACACCACGAGCTGACCGGGCAGCGGCAGACCGATCGCCGCCGACCCCGCCGTGGTGATCGCGGCGACGCCGAGCAGGCCGAGTGCCGCGGTGAGCGTGAAGATCTCGGCGACGGCCAAGACCAAACCGATGATCAGCCAGATGAGCCAGAGATCCATGGTGCGACCCTCCCTCGGTGGAGGTACGCCTCGAACACAGGACGTCTCCTCACCATCGTTGATCCGAATCCGTCCGCGGAACGGGAGTCCGTCCGGCCTGGCGGGCGAAGCAGGGCGGCCAGTGGGTCCATCGGGCGCTCAGTCACACCGCACGGATGCGGTTCTCGGCACGCGGGAGGCCGAGATCGTCAGGTGGCTTCGTGCCGAGGTCGGGTGCCTGCTCCAGACAGGAGCGTTGTGCAGGTGTGCGTGGGCCGGGCTTGTCGGTGAGGTGGAACTCGACGGTCGTGGGCAACTCGCTGATGCCGAGGGCCTGTCGCAGTCGTGGCAACCCGCTCGCGACGAGTGCGTGCCGGATCGCGCTCGGCTCGCCGTCCTGCGTCGTGCTGATCACCAGGGTCAGAGCCGGGTTTTCGGGGCGTCCGGCGAGGGTGCCGCGCACGGCGTGCACTCCGGGGTAGGTCTCCACCTCGGCCAGCAAGGGGGCGATGGCGGTGCTCGCGGCCAGTTCGGTCCGGCCGCCACCGGGGCCGGTGTCGAACCGCCAGGTGCCGGTCCTGGGAGTGCGGTCCGCCTGTGCGACGAGCCACCGGGTCGCCAGGAGACCGAGAGCGACCGCGCCGGCCGTGATGACGTACCAGACCCACGCCGGGGGCAGGGCGTCGCCGGGAACGAGAGGGGAGTCGGGGCGGAGCACGTCCAGGGTTGCGAGCGTCCCGGCCAGGACGACACCGCCGGCGACGAGCAGCACCAAGCCGATGATCGCCAGCACGACTCGGTTGAGCCCTGATGGCCTTTCGAGGTCCTTCATCGTGTTCTCCTGGCCTTGACCCGGACGATCACGGCCGGCCGCGCGGCCGGCCCGATGTGGTCGAGGCGGTTCTCGACGGCGCCGCGCACGGTGGCGGCGAGCCCGTCGGTGATCGTGCGGTCCGTGCGGACGGTCGCGGTGACAGCGCGCCGTCCGAGGTCGAGTCTGGTGGCGGTCACGCCGTCGACCGAGGACGCGGCGGTGCGCAGAACGGCGCGCAGGCTCCGGCGGGTGGCGCCGGAGTCCACTGTGGATCTCGTGTCCGGGTCGTCGTCGCGCAGCGGCAGGACGGTGGGCTTGCCGGGAAGCACCGCGCACAGCAGCAGGCCGGCACCGAGCGCCGCACAGGCCGCGGCGGTGAGCGTGACGACGGGGTCGGCCCAGCGGGTGTCGTGCAGCGCACCGACGAGGGCGCGGGGATCGACCCACGGCTCCTCCCCGAGGATCATCTGCACCGACACGACGGCGACGAGAACGCAGGTCGCGAGGACGGTCAGAGCCACGAGGACTGCCGGTGTGCTCCGGCGGGGCAACCGTGTCATCGGATCCTCCGCGCCGCCACGACCGCGCAGTGCAGTGCGGTGACGGTGATGTCGACCTTCGACACGCTCAGACCGGTCATGTCGTGGACCCGGCGGGTCAGGTGTGCCCGTGTGGCCTCGGTGGTGCTGCCGACCGGCGCGGGGTAGGTGATCGACAGCCGCACGTCGAGCGCGACGACCGAGCCGGTGGTTCTCGCGGCGACCCGCACCTCCCGTTCGGCCTCCTCGGCGCCGACCGTGACACCGAGGACTCGGCGTGCGGAACCGCCGATGCCGTCGACCTCGAGGGCCGCGTGCGCGGCGATCCGCTCCACAGCGACCTCGCTGATCGTGAGGCTGCCGCGTGCACCGGGATCGTTCGGGTTCTCTCGTGCGGGTGGGCCTGCGGTGGTCACGACGGTCAGGTCCGGTCGCGGCCGGCCAGCGCCGAGACGTCGAGCTTGCCGTCGAGGACCCTGCCGACGACGAGCCCGGCCGCACCGAGCAGCAGCACGACGATGAAGGCGCCGAAACCGCCGAACGCGGCGGCGAAGCCGAGCGCGATGCCCGCGAGCATCCCGGTGGTGGTCGAGTTCACGGTGTTGTCCCTGATGTGGTGGCCGGAGCGCGGCTCGGTGCCCCGGCTGCAGCGGATGGCAAGGAGAGCTTGAGCGCCGAGCGACGTCCGGTGGTGATGCCGGGTGACAGGACGGGGGAGAAGGCGATGTCGCCGATCCACAGGTGGACCGGGACCTCGACTCTCCCGATCGCGGCGTGGACGGCGGCTCGCACGGCTGCGTCGAGCTCGGCGGTGGTGACCGGGTACCGCGCGACGACGCCGATGACGATCTCACCCGGGCGCAGGCGGATCCCGGCTATCCTCCGGCCCGGCAGGAGGGTGGCGATCTCGCCGTACCGGCCGCTGTGCGGCCCCGCCACCTGCGGAAGGACCTTCACCGCGGCGGCGATGACCATCGCCTCGATCTCGGGGCTCACTGCACCCGACCGGGTTCCGGGGTCCTGTCGTCGTCGTCCTCACCGGGGATGTGGACGTCGGTGACCGCGATGTTGACCTCCACGACCTGCAGGCCTGTCATCTGCTCGACCGCGCCGATCACGTTGCGGCGCACCGCATTCGACAGGTCGGCGATGGACACGCCGTAGTCGACGAGGATGTGCAGGTCGATGGCGGCCTGTCGCTCGCCCACCTCGACCGAGACGCCCTGCCCCGCCGAGGCGGTGGCGCCGGGAATGCGCTCGCGCAGCGAGCTGAAGGCACGTGCCGCTCCGCCGCCCAGCGCGTACACGCCGGGGATCTCGCGCGTGGCGAGTCCGGCGATCTTCTGGACCACGGTGTCGGCGACAGTGGTCGTCCCCTCGGAGGAGGAGAGCATGCTCCCGTTGGAGGTCGCGATCTCGGAGCTCGTGGACTGCGTGGGTGGCTTGGTCGCGGTGATGGTCGGGTTGGTCACGGCGGTCTCCTCGAGCTTGCGTTCGGTGTGGACCGGATTCCGGGAAGTGCCCTGCAACCGGAGCAGCGACCGCCCTGTGAGCGCGGCGCTGGGGAGCGGTGCAGGAGACACGATGCGGAAGAACGTCCCCGGAAATCCCTGTCGCCTGGGTCCGGGGCGGTTGGACACCCGACGAGTTCCCCCGCATCCGGGCCGCAAACCACGATGGCGCACGTAGCGGGACGAGCCGAACTCGCTGGACCCTGATCACGTCGACTTCCGGCGGCTCGTCGAACCGCTCGACGCTGATGCCGTTCTCAGCACGGATCTGCCTCAGCCTCCGCTCGCCGTCGAGTGACATGGCGACCCGGACACCCGAGTGCGGCCAGCCGGGCGCCGCGAACCGTCACACGGGGCACGCTCTCCAGCAGGGGAAAGAGCCCTGTCGTCTTGTTCGTGACCTGAAATCTCGTCTTCGCCGCTGCCGTACGCGGCGGCTACCGGTTCCGCGAGGTCGCTCGAGCCTTGGCCTCGCAGCATGAGATCCACGGTTGGTGAGTTCGCTTCGGCGCCCCAGGTCACAATCGAGTGAACCCTCGTCTTCCAGGGTGTCACAGTCGACCGTCGCGGTACTCGTTCAGCGTGGCTCGGCCGTGCTCGCGAACGTCGCGAGTGCGGCTTGCACGGCGGTGGCGCTGCTGCTGAACCACGTTGCTGCCGTCACCGAGGTTTGGGTTGACGGAGTGCGGACGCCTCGTCCGGTGCGACGACGCCCGACTTCGATGTGTCGATCCTGGGCTGGGGCGCTACCGAGGGCACCGCCGGACGAACGGCCCGTGGGACGGTCGAGGTCCCAGTCGAAGGGCGAACGAGCATGCCGGACGAGTCACCCCCCAGGACGAAGCCTGGTCAAGACGAAGGTCATCGCGGCGTCAGCAGTGCTCGCCCTCCTGGATGGGACTGCTCTTCGTGGCGATCGGCCGAGGCACGAATGACGCGTACATCGCGTTGGTCGCCCTGACGATCGCCGGGCTTGTGCTCGCGCTGCTCGTGGGCTGGTACCGCCGCACGCGGTACCCGAGGAGCGGGGACCGACTGTCCGATGTGGACGGTCACGGTGGAGGACGGCGGCGACGGGATGTCGTGCACGAGGTCGTGATCGCTCGAACAGGCGGAGGCGCACGATGAACAACGAGCAGGTTCGCCGGACGGTGATGGCCGTGATAGCGGTGATCGCGGCGATCGCGCTCGTCGTCGCACTGGTGGCGGGATGCGCACCCGGCGCCGACGTGGACGACCTTCCGGGATCGGCATCGGTCGCGCAGGTCCCACGAGACGCGACCGAGCACGGTCGCAGAACTGCTCGAAGCCTTGCGCCGGACTGAACCAGGCCGGCCTGTTCCTGTCGTTGCCCGCATGTGCTGAGACGGAGATCAACCTCATGAAGCTGTTGATCGGCACGGTTGTCGCGCTGATGCTAGTACTCACGTCGTGCGGCGAACCTCAGCGCGTGCTGCAGAGCGGAACGATCGGTGCCAACGGCGAAGTCGGTGATGTGCTGCTGCGCAACATCCACGTGATGCCACCGGGTGGAGATGGCTACGAGCAGGGCGACAACGCGCTCGTGCAGTTCGCGATGTTCAACCGTGCCAGGCAAGCGGATGCGCTGATCGACGTCCGAAGCGACGCGGCCGAGGACGTCGTGCTGCACTGGGACACCGACTGCGACGGCACGACGGAGCCGGTGGAGCGTCTTCCGCTGCTGGCCGACGGCGGGGTTGCCCGGCTGAGCGGATCGCTGCTGGCCTACCACCTGGAGCTGATCGGCCTGACCCGCGAGGTGGGAGCGGGCACAGATGTCGCGGTCATCTTCGAGTTCGAGCGAGCGGGCAGCACCACGCTCGACGTTCCGGTGGAGGTCGCTTCCGAAGCAGCTGGTCCGAGGCACCCACGACAATGTGCGGCTTCGGACGGCGCACCGCCCGTCAGCCGACCGACGGCCCCGTCGACGGAGACGCGGCGATGAGTGTTTCCGGAGAAACGAAGAGCAGGACGTTGTTCGGCCACCTGGGAGGGTTGACGAACTCCTCGGCGGCAAAGGATGTCGAGTTGCTGGTGTTGCGACACGAAGTCGCGACGTTGCGTCCGGGTCGGCGCCGTCCTCGGTTGGGCTGATGGTGCGGTGCCGGCGGTTGCTGTTGTGGTTGCGAGAGAACCGGTTGGTGTCGCCGAGCGGTGTGCGGTGGCATCGGCGGTTGGTCGCGAAGGAGTGGACCTGCCCGAACCGGAGCGGGTGCTCGATCGTTGCGATGCGCCACGCGCAGACCTTGCGGACTCCGGGGGCGTCTTTGGCCTGTACGAGTTGCGTGGGGTACGTCGGATGTGCGGCGTGGGACGGGAAGTACAGGGTGATGCCGGCACCGGCAGGCTGGTGAGCGGTGGAACGTCGGGGTGGTGATCGCGGCGCGATGGTCCCGGACCGTTGCGCACCTTGGGTTCTGCGACGAGGCCAGTGCCGTGGGACCACACCCCGATCACCGGCTCGCAGAATCAGGCTCCAGGGCCGTTCGTCGTCGTTGAGCACTCGGCGGCTTGATCAACGAGTGCGACCCCGCGGCGGCCTGAGCCGCAGGTCACGCCGCCAAGTCTGGTTCTGGCGCACCACAGGGTCACAGACGCCTACATGATCGCCGCGCGACCCGGGAAGAGCGATGCGGTCAGGACGAATCGCCTCGGACAGCGGGCAGACCGGCGGCGGTCGCTGCGAGCTCGGCCAGCGTCGGTGTGGGCTGGCGCAGGGGATGCAGCCTGCCGACGAACGCCCCTGCGGCGAACACCGCGGAGGAGCCTCCCGGCCGCATCGAAGTCACTCGACTTCTTCCTTGGCCGGGGTGTCTTGGTGCAGTGGTGACCCGCCTTCATCGTGCCTGCGATTGAAAGATGTGTGGGGCCTTTGAGTGCAGGGGATCACTCTTTCGTGATCGCGTCTTGATCGGCCTGAGCTAGAGCTGCGTGCTGTCGGTATGGTTGATCGGTGCTTGGCATCGGCTCAATGCCTGACGATGAGATGTGGGTCGGGCGGCACAGCGATCTGGACGCAGTCGCCGAAGCAGTGCGTGCCCTTGTGGACGGACGTGGTCAGGCGCTGCTCCTGGAAGGCGAGCCGGGTATCGGCAAGTCCCAGCTCGCCAGCGTGCTCGTCGCACAGGCGGCCGCATCGTCGTGCCAGGTCATGCGTGGTTCGGCCGATCAACTGACGGCCGGATTTCCGCTGCGAGTCCTCTTGGACACCGTTGGCGTCACCTATCCGTCAGGCGCTGGAACGAGCGAAGTTCCAGGTGGTCCTGATCGCATGCATCCGGAGTCCTCACACGCGTGGGCTCTGCCCGACCCGGTGCTCGTGCTGACAGAGCGGATCCTGACCAAGGTCGACGAGCTGTGCGTGGTAGCACCGACCGTGTTGGTCGTGGATGACTTGCAGTGGGCGGACAAGGCCAGCATCGGCGCTTGGGCGCGGCTCGTCAGCGTGACCACCCAGGCGCCGCTGCTGCTGGTGGGAACCTGCCGCACCACATCCGACTGGCCTGAACGCTCACAGCTGCGTGACGTCGTGCAACGTCACCGCGGTAAGGCACTCGAACTTCAACCGTTGTCGACATCGGACTGCGCGGAACTGGCGAGCCGGCTCGTCGGCCATGCCGCAGGTCCCGGTCTGCTGAACGCGGTCGCCGCGGCTGGAGGGAACCCTCTTTACATCCGGGAGGTAGTCGATGCTCTCAACCGGGCGGACTGCCTTGCCGTAGTCGGCGACGTCGTCGACGTCACCGACGTCAGAGGACATTCGGCAGCCTCGTTGTCAGCGGTGATCACCGATCGCTTGAACGTCCTCGTTCCCGAGACACGAGAAGTGCTGCGACTCGCCAGTCTGCTCGGTCTCGGGTTCGTCGTCTCGGATCTGTCGGTGGTCACAGGGCGCGGGGTCCTCGAGCTGTTGCCGAGAATCGACGATGCGGTGCGCGCGGGTGTCCTTGCTGAATCGGGGGAGAAACTGGTCTTTCGCCACGGCTTGATTCGAGACTCCCTGTATCTTTCGATGCCTGCGACCATGCGCGCGGCGCTTCATCGCCACGCGGCCGAAGCGCTGCATTGCTCAGCGGCACCGCTCGACCGCGTGGTCACCCAGCTCCTGTCGGCTTCCGAAAGCGCTGACGCCTGGACCGCGAGCTGGCTCGCCGAACACGGCGAAGCGCTCGCCACCCGGATGCCGTCCGTTGCTGAGGAACTCATCACCAGAGTCGTCGAACGTGACCTGGTTGACGCGTCGGGTCGCGAAGGTCTCGAGTACGCGCTTGTGGCCTCGGCATTCAGCCAGCGCTCGTTTGGCGATGTGACGCGCCTGGGCAAACGGATGCTGTCTGGCGAACGCCCCTCGGAGCGGGCGGCAGAGTTGGTGTGGATGCTCGGATACAGCCTGTTGTCGACTGGCCAGCTGCAGGAAGCGCTGGCTGTCATCTCCGAGATGATGCCCACGGCGCACCGGCTCTGGGCGACTCGACTGCAGGCGCTCTACTCGTTGGGCCTGCTCGCGCACAGGGATGCCGAGCAAGCCCGATCACACGCGGAAGAAGTGCTGCGGGCTGTTCGAGCGCATCCCGATGGGTTCGCTGAGGGCTATGCCCTGCACGCGCTGTCTCTGGCGGCATGGCAGGCCGGGAGGTACGAACTCGCTGTGCGCACGGTGGACGCCGCGCTCGCGGCTCTCGGCGATCTGCAGTTGCCCGACCTGAAGCTGGTGCTGCTCGGGAATCGCACCGCGTGGTCGGAGAACGCCGACGAGGCCCAGAAATCCCTGCAGGCAGCTCAAGTCGTGGCCCGGAACGTCGCGTCGGGCACTTCGACGGTGAACCTGGCGATCGCCGCCGCAGGCCATCTCTTCCGGACTGGACGCTGGGACGATGCCCTCAGCGAGCTCGACGTCAAGTCCGCGGTCGAGGACATGTACCCCAACCGCAAGCACATCCGGCTCGGGATGGCGGCATTGATCGCCGCGCGCCGCGGCCGTCTCGACGACGCTGCGGCTTGCCTCGCCCATGTCGTCATTGCGCCAGAGGGAGACGCTTTCGCCCAGATCGCCCTTCTCTACGCGCGACTCGCTCGAGTGGAGGTGCTTGCGCAGACCGGTGAGACTGCCGAACTGGTGGGCTTGGTGAGCGCCCTTCTCGCCACCGACAACGTCGACTTGGCGAACATCCGGCACCGCTGGATCGCGAGAATCGTGCGAACGGCACTCGGCGCCGGATGCGCCGAGTTGGCACGCACCGGCGCCGAAGTCGCCGCTGCCGATGCCGGCGCCGAAGAGGAGGGCGCCAGGTGGACGGCCGCCCAGTGGTGCGCGGCCTTGACCGAGGGTGATCCAGCAACGCTGGACGCCTGTGCGAAGTTCTACGAAGAGTCCGGCTACCTGCCGCTTTTCGCCGATGCCAGCGCTGACGCCGCCGTCGCCTGCGCTGCGGCCGGAGACTCGGCCGGTGCGCGCAAGAGGCTTGCCGCCGCGGCAGAGGTGCACCGGGAGCTCGGTGCCGATCACGAAATTCGACGCGCGACTGCGGTGCTGCGCAGCCTGGGCGTGCGAACCAGCTCTCCCACCAGGAAAGCGCGGCCCGCAACGGGCTGGGAAGCGCTCACCGCCACCGAACAACGGGTGGCCGCGCTGGTCGCTGATGGACTCTCGAACCCGGACATCGCGGCCATCCTCTTCCTGTCACGGAGAACGGTGCAGAACCACGTCAGCCACATCATCACGAAGCTCGGCGCGCGCTCACGGGTCGAGGTGGCTGTCCAGTCGGCCAAGCGGATCTCAGCTCGAACAGGGTGATCGCACTCGACCTGCCGTCCAGGCACGGCCACCACACCGCGATCACACCGTCGGCGAACAGTGACGCACCACGCCCAGGACCCCGGCCTGTGCGGCGGGACCTGGGCGTGGTGAAGGGTGTCGTCGCGGCTTCATGATCTCGCGGCACTCAGACCGGAGTCGGTCGATTCCGGTCCGGATGGATCGTCGTCGTCAGACGCGCATCCGCTGGCGCGCGGCCTGGATCGTGCCGGACACGCCAGATCCCCACCTGGCGTTGACCATGTAGCTCCAGGCCCCGACGGCAGCGGCCATGATCCGGACGTTCGCCGTGTTGACGACCCACTGCTGAACCTTGGTGAGCAACGTACCCAGTTGAGCGGCGGTAGCGGCGCCGGTGAGGCATGCGACGAGTGCCTGGATCGCCTGGAGATCCGTGGCCGACCTGTCGGGCGTCCAGAGCTGGTACACGATGTGGCCCGCGACTCCGCCGACGCATCCACCGATCGCGGCGGCCGCGACAGTGGCCGTGCCTCCGCTGACCGAGGTGAGGAACGCGGTGGTGAAGGTGGTGACAGCGAGCGCGGTGGCGACGCCTGCGGCTGCCGCCATCAGTTCTTGTGCCCACCTCGGTACCGACGACAGCGCGCGGCCCCGGTGCGGGGCGACCTTCTGTTCGATGCAACTCCCGGACGGAATGCCCGCCACGTCGGAGTAGCCCCACACCGTGAGTGTGGTGCCACCGGTGTAGTTGACGTACGTGTTGAGCTTGGGCCGGCCGGTGCCGTTCGGTCGGCCGTTCAGCTTGCGGTACACCTGAGCGAGGTTCGCGGCCTCGGCCGCGCTGCTCGCATTGATGGTGTAGTGCTGACTCACGCGACAGGAACCCTGCGAGTTGACCGCGATGATCTCGTCCTTCTTGACAGGCGTCGAGTGGCGCGGAGCGGCCTCGGCGGCACCTTGGACCACTGTGGCGAACAGCGCTGCCGCGGTAGCCAGGACAACGACCGGGCGGCCCGATGCGACCATCAGCGATCGCAGTCGGCGTCGAGACGGTGGTGATGCGGTTTCGGTGGCGTTCATTGCGGAGACCTCCTGAGCAGGGCTGAGTGACGGCACAACTCTCCCTGTCCGGAAACTCGTGGGGATCCGCTCGATCACCTGGCTTTGCACGGGCCGGAACATCCTCGACCTAGCACAGAAACGCATTCCGCGGAAGAGTGCGGATGCGGAACTTCCGGCTTGGTCAGGGCCTGTTCGCGCGGCCGGTGTCGAGCGTCCGCGCTCCACCAGGGCCGCAACCACGAAAGAAGCCGAGGCCGTCCACGTGCGCTGGTGCGGATGGCCTGAGGCCTTCGGCGATCAGGAGGCGGCCGGGGCCGAATCGGCGGAGTCGTCCACAAGTACGAACTTCCTTCCGCGGCAACCATCGACCCGATCACCTTGGCGGCGGCACGCGGAGACTCGAACTCACCGAGACGCTCGACGGCCCGGCGTACAGCCCTCTCGTGAACCTCGTGCGGTAACGCTTCGGCTTGAGGATGACCGTCTCCCTCGAGAACGGAAGCGGTTCGCGGTGCAGAGCACCTGGTCGTCGCCGACCACGATCACTCTCGCTGATGCGCGCAGCAGCCACATCCCGCCCCGGGCTCGCTCAGGCCGGGGTCGAACGGTGGGGTCCTTCGTCTGCCAGGGCTTGGGTGATCTGGCGGGTGGTCTGCTCGGCGACGCGGGGGTTGACCGCGGCGTGGTGGACGTAGGCGTTCAGACCGGTGGCCAGCGCCCAGCCACGGCCGCGCGTCCAGGTGGCGTCGTCCACCCCGAGCGCGGCGCGGAACGTGGCTCGAGTCCCGGCCGACAGGAGCGTGAAGGCGATGATCAGGTCGAGGGCCGGATCGCCCACCCCGAACTCGCCGAAGTCGATGACGGCACTGAGCCGGCCCCCGGTCGTCAGCAGGTTGCCGGTGTGGAAGTCGCCGTGGCGCCACACCGGATCCTGGTGCGGGGCAGCGAGAGCCGCGTCCCACAGCTCGGTCATCCGCGCTCGGTCGAACGGGACCTCCGCGATGGCCGACCGCGTCGCCACGTCCCGTGCGGACAGCGGCGCGGCGGCGTCGGCAGGTTCGGCGTCGAACCGGTGCAGCGCCTGGAGGAACTCGGCCAGCGCCTCAGCGGCCTCGTGCGAACCCGACAGCGCCTCGACGGTCGCCACCTCGCCGTTCAGCCAGCGCGACACCGCCCACGGCCACGGATAACCGAAGTCCGGTTCCCCCACCTCCACCGGCACGGGCACGGCGAGCGGCAGGTGCGGGGCGAGCCGGGGCAGCCACTCGGCCTCCTTGCGCGCCTGGTCGATCGCGCCGTCGTGACGGGGCAACCGGACGGACAGCTCGTCGCCCAGCCGGTAGATGACGTGATCCGAACCGGCCGGGTCGTGCGGACGCAGCGGCAACCCGGCCCATCGCGGGAACTGCGTGTCGACCAACCGCCGCGCCAGCGTCACGTCGATGGTCGGTGTTGCTCCGACGGACAAGCGCGACTCCCCGCGGATGGACGATCAACTGCCCTGGCAGCCTGGCATCGTCCCGCAGGTTCCACCAACCGGTTATCGACGTGTCGTCACCTGTTCGTCGGATGGTCGTGCTCTGGTTAGGTGCGCGGAGCTCCTTGGAAGTCCGGCTGGTCGTCCGCGACTGAGAACCTCGAAGCCACCCGCCGCGTCGTGCCCGACCGCGAGTCCGATCCCATTCGCTGGCCGGCATTGGACCACCCTGCGGCGGGTTCCGCACGGCGGCCGGCTCGATCTTCCGCTGTCATGCAGACGGCGGGAGGCGGCCATAGCGTTGTGGGCACCAGAAGACGGCGAAAGGTGATCTCATGCGCTTCACCGCGGCGGCGGCGGCCATCGTGCTCGGACTGTTCCTGGTTCCCGCACCGGCGTCGGCGCAGACGACCGGCACCGAGGTGCGGCCGGTGCGCTCGGTCGACCTCGAGCGCTACCAGGGCCGCTGGGTGCAGGTGGCGGCGATTCCCCAGCCCTTCCAGGCGCAGTGCGCTCGCAACGACAACGCGGTGTACACCCTGCTGCCCGAGGGACAGGTGAAGGTCGTCAACTCGTGCACCCGTGCGGATGGCGGGATCACGTCGCTGGAGGGCAGGGCCCGTCAGGAGAATCCCGGCTCGACGTCGAAGCTGCAGGTGTCGTTCGTCAGGACCGCGGACGGGTGGAACTTCGACCGGCCGGGGACCTACTGGGTGATCGGCCTCGACCGCGACTACCGCTGGGCGGTGGTGGGCGCACCGGACCGCAGGTCGGGCTTCGTGCTGGCGCGCACCGCCACTCCGTCCAAGAAGGACATCGCCGGCATGGCGACAGCGCTGCTGCGCAACGGTTACGAACTCTGCGACTTCAAGATCACGGCGCAGGACGGCGGCGCTCCGGAGTCGGTTTCACCGTGTCCTGCCGAGTGATGAGGTCTTCGTCGCGCGCGTCCACCGCGCAGGACGCGGAGGAGGCTCCGCTCACTCGCGGAGCCTCGCGGACCCCGGTGTGCGCGTCCGTGCTCGAACGAACGTGCTTGGGCGAGCTGATGACCGCCGTCGCCCAGGGCGACCGGACCGCGTTCGGCCGTGTCTACGACCTGCTGTCGGTCCCGTTCCACCGCCTGGTCCTGATCAGTGTGCGGACCGAGGGTGGTCAGGCCGATCGCGAGACGGCGGTGGAGCAGGCGGCGCTCGACGCGTGGACGGGCGTCTGGCGCGATGCCCCGCAGCTCCTGCTCCACTCGCGTCGGCCACTGACCTCGGCCGACGCCGTCGCCTGGATCAAGAACAAGATCATCGGCAGCCTGGCGGCCCAGGCGCGGCACGGCTGAGCTGGTCAGGCGTCGCTGCCGGCGAGCACCAGTTCGATCGCGGCGGTGAGCGTTTCCGGTCGTCGCACGAACGCCGGGAGCGGGAGTCCCGCCCAACCCGGACCCGCGACCGCGAGCAGCGTGTCCGACCGCGCGTTCAGCTCGTTCAGCGGCACCCCGGCAGCCAGCTCGGCCCGATGCGCCCAGACGAGTGTCACGACGGGTTGCAGCAGCACCACGGCGTCGCACAACGCCTGGGACGGCACCCGCGCCCCGAGACCGCGCCACAGGCAGTCCTGTTCGGACAGTGCGGCACCGAGTGCCTCCAGTGGCAGCACGTGCTGCTCCTCCGGTGCGGTGGAGAGAAGGGCCGCCAGCACGCCCATCCTGCTCGGCCGGGGCACGGTGCGCAGAGCGTGCAGCACGGCCGCGCTCGCCACGTGCTCGATCTCCACTCCGCTTCCGCTCCGGGCGATCGTCTCGCCGATGTCTCCCAGGCAGGGGAGGAACACGGAGTTCCACGCGGCGACGACACCGTGTTCGATGACCAGCTTCCCGGCCAGGTCGAGCATCAACGGCTCGTCGAGTCGCTTGGCCGACGCGAGGAATCCGCGACGGGCGTCCTGTGCCACGTCGTCGGTGAGAGGCGACCGCGGCTGCGGCGGCCGGTGTGCCCGCGGCCGGCGGGCGAGTTCGGCGGCGGCGGCGGGAGCGACGCCCTGTGCGGTCAACGCGACCATGCGGCGGAGGCGTTCCACATCGGAGTCCTCGTAACGCCGGTGACCGCCTTCGCTGCGCAGGGAGGGGCCCAGGCCGTAGCGCTGATCCCACGTCCGCAGCGTCGTCGAGGCTATGCCCAGCATCGCCGCCACCGCGCGAGGCGTGTAGATCATCGCCTGCGGCGAGCCTGCTGGGTCAGGATCGCGCGCAGTTCGCTTTCCCCCAGCCCGCCCCAGATGCCGAAGGTCTCCTGCACCTCGAGCGCGTGTTCACGGCACTTCTGCATCACGGGACAGCGTTGGCAGACCGCCTTCGCGGCGGCTTCCCGCTGCTCCCGCGCCGCACCGCGCTCGTTGGGCTTGTGGAAGAAGTAGGTGCTGTCCATGCCTCGGCACAAGCCGGACAACTGCCAGTCCCACGACTCGGTGACAGGTCGAGGCAAACGAGAGAGCTCCGGCATGGCGCACGACCTTCATCTGTTCGGGCTAGTCACGATCATCCTAGAATCGACTCAGAATCGACGCAACTCAGGGTGATCGATGTGTGTCGTGGCCAACACCCGGCTCGGCCTGGCCGGCCGCCACCACGAGCACGGCTCGTCGGCTCGGCGGACGTCGCCGTGCCCGCCGCTGGGCGATCAGACGCGCGGCCCGGCACGTGCGGCTGGAATCAGCCGATGAACGCCTTTTCGC
The DNA here is from genome assembly GCF_033794685.1 of Streptomyces sp. ID05-26A. Lineage (NCBI taxonomy): Bacteria > Bacillati > Actinomycetota > Actinomycetes > Kitasatosporales > Streptomycetaceae > Streptomyces > Streptomyces sp. ID05-26A. Next base: position 1,053,774 of record NZ_JARAYZ010000002.1, on the reverse strand, counting down.
AGCGAAACGACTGATATCCGGTGCGATTCGAACGGCAGGCCGGGTGTGGTCGATTCGAATCCACACCCGGCCATTGTTCAGAGATCGGAGGAAAAGCCGCTCGGTTCTGAATCAGACTCCGGCGATGGTCGAAATCCAGGCTCGGTACGACGTGACGTTCGTGTAGTACGTGAGGCTGCGCCGATCACTGGTCGACGCGACTCCGACCTGGCGGCCGCTGGCGAACATCGGTCCACCCGAGTCGCCTCCCGCGGTGATTCCGTTCTGCGCGTTGGCCTCCACGGCGACACCGCCGTACCAGTCCCTGCCGCTGACCGAAGTGACCGTGAGAGTCGCGTTCTTCAGGTATTGGGACTGGCAATAGGTCTCCGGCTGGTCGGTGCAGGTCGCGCCCCAGCCGTAGACCTTCACCGCCTGCCCGCTGTACACGTCCGGCCAAGTGCCCAGGGGTGAGTAGGTCGCCGGCACCGAGCGGTCGAGGCGGGCGATGGCGAGATCGGCTGACGGGTGCCGCTGGATCTGGGTCGCGTACGCGACGGTGCCACCGGTCGTCTGGTCCAGGCTTCCGATCCGGAAGCTGACGGTCCCTCCGCCGTCGACGCAGTGCTTCGCGGTCAGGACGTACTGGGGTGCGATGATCGTGGCGGTGCAGGTCTGCTGCCCGTTGGTGAACAGGCGCGCGGCCCACGGCGCGTTGGTCGCGTAGTTGCCGCCGATGATCGACGGTGAGACGGGGTCGGGGGAGTCAGCCACCGCAGCCGGCGTCGTCGCGAACAGGGAAGCCATGGCTGCGCCGACGATCACTGAAAAGAGCTTGAACTTGTTCTTTCCCACTGATTCCTCGATTCTCGGGACGAATCCGCCGCAGGGTGAATCAGTGCTCGCCAATGAGGTGAGCACTGCGGGCAGGGGGCGGAAGAATCGTCGTGACGTCGTTCAGAACGAAGTATGGAACACGCATCAGGGGGTGGGTAGTGGTCCGGTTATTCATTGTTGGCGGAGTGGCGGGTCAGGCGTGAATGGACGAGTCGGCGGCGCCGGTCGTCGGGTGCGGCCTGCTCCGCGGTCGATGACGGCTGCTCAGTCGGTGTCCGGGGTCCGCACGTGCCGAGCAGCGACCGTCGGCGGCCAGGTCTCGGTGTCGAGCACACCGAGGTGGTAGGCGCGGGCGGTGATCGCCGCGGCGTTGTTGGCGGGGCAGCGCAGTTTCCGTGCCAGCTGTCGCAGGTGGTAGTCGACGCCGCGACGGGTCATTTTCAGGTGGGTGGCGATGTCGTTGAGGGCACGGCCTTCGGCTCGCAGAGCGAGGACAGCTGCCTCGGTCCCGGACAGCAGTAGCGCGGTGCGCGCCGCGGCCGGGGCCGCCAGAGGCTGAACGATGCCGACGATGGTGTCGGCCTGGTCGGTCGGATCCGTCACGCGGATGGCGGTGATGTCCACCGGGGTGCGGGACTGGTCCGCCGCACGCACGAAGGTCTTGCGGAACCGTGCCGTGGTGGTTCTGCGCCCCATGATGCCCTCGAGCGCGGCCTGTTCCGCGTCGTGGTCACCGACCTCCGAGAACTCCCGCACGTGCCGGTTCCTGAGCTGGGAAGCGCGCAGACCGAGCAGTTCGCAGAACGCGGGGTTCGCGTCGAGGAGCACTCCGTCGAGACTGGTGATCGCCATCGGAGTCGGGCTGCGGTCGAAGAGCGTCCGGTAGCGGTCCCTCCAGCGACCGAGTTCGATGCGCACCTGGTGCAGTTCGGTCGTGTCGATCCAGATTCCTGCCAGGCCGGTCTCCCCGTCCGGCAGAGGCAGGGGGAACCGGAAACCGGTGGCGCACGCCTCACCGTGCGAGCCGTCGTTGCGGATCCGCCGGGCGGTTCCGCCGAGCAGCGTGGCCTCGTCCTCCGCGACGTTTCCAGCGGCGAGTTCCGGCGGGTCGAGGTCGTTGGTGGTCTTGCCCACCAACGCGGTGAGTTCGGTCCGGTAGAAGCCGAGGTAGGTGGGATTGGCCCACACGTGCCCACCTTCGGCGTCCTTGATGTAGGCCGCTGCCGGCACGTGCCGCATGAAAGCCTCGAACCGCGCGTGGGCTGCGGCCGCCGCCGCACGGGCGTGTTCCAGCTCTGTCACGTCCGTGAACACACCTGCCAGCAGTTCCTCGCCCTGCGTGCCGTCCGTGGACAGCGGGAAGACCTGTCCTTTCTGGACTCGGCGTGTTCCGTCGACGACGTACTCGCCACGCACCTCGAGCGGACGGCAGAGCCGCAGGGCCGCGTCGTCTTCGTCGTCGGAGTCGTCGGTGTGCCAGGGAGCGCCGAGTTCTGCTGCCGTGCGGCCCATCACGTCACGGAGTTCCGGACCGCCGAGATGACGCAGGTGCAATTCGTTGGCCCACACGTAGCGGTGGGCCTTGTCCTTGATCCAGGCGCCCACCGGGGCGAGCCGCATGAACGCGTCGAACCGTGCGTGCGACGCGGTGATCTGCCGCTCGGCCTCGACCTGGTCGTCGACGTCCCAGGCCAGGGCGAGCACGCTCGTGATCTGGTCGCCTTCGCGCAACGGGGTGTACGAGACCTCGTGCCACCGATCACCGATGATGACGCGGGACAGCACGCGGTCTCCAGCGAGTGCGGCGGTCCAGTGTTCCTCGTCGTGCGGCCATCTGCGGCGAGGCGGCGCGGAGAGGAAGTCGCCGCTGATCGAGCCGATCGTGCCGTCGCGCTCGATCACGTTCACCAGGACCGGAAGCTGGGTGAGCACGGTCGACAGCCTGCCTGCCAAGCGCTCCTGGTCGCTGACGTCCATGAGCAGTGCGCCCACCGCCCGGATGCCCGCCGGGGAGCCGGGTGACGCGGGGTTCGGCTCGGCTCCGAGCGGGAACAGATCGCCCACCAGCACCAGGTTCCGTTCACCGAGACGGATCTCCCAGCGAGCGGGAACCGGCCGTCCGGTGCGCAGCACTTCGGCCACCGCCTCGTCGACCGACACGCTTCCGGAGTTGCTGAACAAGTGGTCCTTCAGCAGCGCTGAGCCCGGTTCGCCCGTGGCCGCGCGGATCTCGGCGGCCAGCGACGCCGTTCTCTCGTTGGTCCACCTGATGACGTGCTTGTCGTCGAAGACCGCCGCGTAGGCCGTCGTGTGCGCCATGAACTGTTCGAACCGCTCTTCGGCGTGGTCCGCTCGCCTGCGGGCGCTCTCCCGATCGGTGATGTCGAAGAACAGTTCGCCCACGAGTTGCTGGCCGGAGGGACTGAGCAACCGGAAACGGGCACCTTCCACCTCGAAGCGCCTGCCGTTCACCACGAACGCGTTCCGCTCGGGGAAGGTCTGGCCCGTCCTGCGCACGATCTCGTTGCGCTCGCGGTGGAGGTTCGGGTCGTCCGCGTCGTGCAGGCTGCCGGGCGCGGCCCCCACCAGGTCGACGAGTGGCCGCCGCATCATCCGGCAGTACGCGGCCGACGCCCACACCAGGCGGTCTGTGTGGTCACGCACGACGACCGCGGCCGGCGAGTGCTCGAGCACCTCCGAGGTCCACGTACGCGCTTCGGTCTCCGCCATCGTCGCGGCGTATGCCGCGGTCAGAGGTATCAGGGTTCCCGCAGCGCCGCGGACGGCACCCGAGACGTCCGCGATCGGCCACACCGAGTAGAGACACGCACCGCTCGGCATGTCGACACGCCACTGGACGCTCTCTCCGCTCAGAGCACGAAGGTGGGCTTCCCACGAGACCTCGCAGCCTGGCCGCTGAGGTCCAGGGCTGCGGCCGGCCCCCGTCCCGTCGAACCGGAGTCCGGGGTCGACCCCCAGGTAGTCCGCCAGAGGCGATCCGACCAAGGGCCTCGGGTGGCCGTCGAACATCCGACCGGCCACGTCCGTGAAGGCGAGACTCGTGTCGACGGCCCACACCGCCACCGGAAGGAGGTCCAGGCGCTCCTGCAGCTCACGAGCGTGCCGGCCAGTGTCGTCCATGAGCTCTCGAATCCCTCCGGCCACCGCGCGGTCGCTCTGCGTTTTCATCGTCCATTGCTGACACTCGCCGCACAGAACGGCAACAGCCAGGCACGTCGACCAACGGTGCGAATGCACAGTCGTGGGTGAGGTGAAGGGCGGGGACGACGCGGTGGGATGGGGGTGCGACGGCGACAGCCGGAGGCTGAGCAACTGCGACATCAGGACGGCACGTGACATCACGACGAGCGTTTGACGCCACGGACGCCATCGTGGTGCCTCATGCGATCGCCGTGCCGTCGCACGACCTGCACGACTACCGCTCGATGTTCGTCCTGGCCGAGGCGGATCTGCAGGCCGGCCCGATTCTGGACGTCGGAGGGGCCGCCGGAACGTTCGGTGCCCAGCTTCGTGCCAGAGGAGGCCAGGTTCTGGCCGTGGATCCGCTCTACACCCTCCCCGGAGCGGTGCTGCTGGAGGCGGTGCGCCGCACCGCGCGGCAGTCGGCGGCGGAGGCGTCCGAGCAGCCCGGGCGGTTCCACTTCGCGGTGGCCCAGGACCCCGAGACGTACTTCTCGGCGTGGACCGACAACGCGAACCGGTTCGTGGTCGACTACCACCCGGACGGACGGAACTACCTGCCACTGCGCCGAGGCCTGGACGTGCCGTCCGGCCAGTTCGCGCTGACGTTGGTCAACCACTTCGTGCACGTCCGGCCCGATGCTCCCGAAGGCGACGAGCTCGTGGGTTTCGTGCTCGAGTTGGTGCGCGTCACGCACGGCGAGGTACGGATCTTTCCGGTGGCCGAGGGACTGCGGCTTCGCTCGCTCGTCGAGCGCCTGGCTCGTGCGCACGTCGTGACCGTGCTGGAGCAGAGCCGTCACCGGTGCCGCCGAGGAGCCACCTCGATGCTGGTGGTCGCCGCGGCATGACCTCCGCCCAGCGCCGTCGCGCCCTCGGCCGGAGCGCGGGCCTCGACGCCCTGCGGCATCGAGACCCGCGAGACCCCTGATCAGTTCTGGACGAAGTAGCACTTCATGCCGCTGGGCACGCCGATCCAGCCACTGCCCACCACGACGTCGTTCGCACCGCCGCCGCCGACCGCCCTGTTGCGGACGAGGTACTCGTACTTCGCGTACTCGGGAACGCCCCACACGCGTCCTCCGCGAGCACCGACCGTGGCCGTGCAGCCGTTGGTGACCGTGATGCTCTTCGAGAGGCTGGAATCCACGCCGAAGGTCGCCATCAGCGAGTCCTTGATCAGCGTGACGTTGACGCTGGCGTTCACTCCGGCCGTCACGGTGTAGGTGCGGTTGTAGCCGCAGGTGATCGTGCCGGCGCCCACGGCCGACGCCGAGCACAGCGGCGCCGCGCCCGGCACGGTGTAGAACCCGACGAACTTCTTGTTGGAGACGTAACAACCGAATGGCGCGCAGAGGTCGGACGTGGCGTTCGCCGCCGTCTGCCCGGTCTGCGGTGCCGCCGACGCCGGCGCGGCGCCGAGCAGGGCGGACGCCAGCGCGACGAGAGCCACGGGGACGAAGCGCGAGGAGATTTTCATGGGGACTCCTGGGTTGAGCCGGCTCGTGCGGGCCGGCGCGACGTCTGGTCGTGCCGGTGCTTCGCATCCTTCGGCTGTGTCGCCGTGCGAGGTATCAGCCAGAACCGGAAGGATGTTCGTCGCGTTCGCGGAGTGCGGATGGCCCTTCCGCTTCCCGCGTCGTAGACTGCCCGGTCTCCGGCGCCCGCTGAGGTGAATCTCAGTCCTCGTCGGCGTTCTCGTGCCGAAGTGGACGGTTCGGGGCGCGGGCGAAGGCCTGCGCTAACTCATCGAACCGAGCTCGGCTCGCAGCCGATCGAGGTATGCGGGATTGCGCGCGGCGCGTCGTTGGTACCACAGGCGAGCGGCGGCGAGCACCACCGTCGCCGCCGGCGGCCGCAGCCGTTCCGGCTTCCACGCCACGTAGATCCATCGTGCGGGTCCGTCCTTGAGCGGCTTCACCAGGAACTCGCCCCTGGTGTCGATCGTGGCCGAGCTGAGCGAGATCGCGCTCCCGCCGGCGAGCAAGGCGCCCGCGGTCGATCGGTCCTCTGCCACGTGGCGCACGTCGGGGACGAATCCGGCGGCCGAACACATCTCTTCGAGCAGCTCGCGCATCGGGCCTCGGCCGGGAGAGATCCATTTCTCCCGAGCCAGTTCTCGGGGCACGATCTCGGTGCGGGAGGAGAGTGGATGGGTCAGTGGGATCGCCAGCCACACGGGTTCGCGGACGAGCCGGCGCACGGCCACACCAGTGGGCAGTGGGGGAGACTGGGCGAGATGTGGTGAGGTCGTCGTGTAGCAGATCGCCGCATGAATCTCGTCGCGTGCCAATGCTTGCAGAGCGGTCTCCGGAGGGAGGGTCGCCGCGTGCCACTCGACGTCCGGAGCCTCCCCCTTGAGTTGTTCCACGAGCTGGCTCAAGGCGTGCGAGTACGCGGCCAGGTGCACCTCAGCCGGAAACGGTTGCTTGCAGGCGGCCACACCTCTCAGCGCGCTGTCGTTCATCTGCTCCACCCACGTCAGCAAGGACTGCCCTTCGGCGGTGAGCCAGACCTCCCGGCGGTTGCGCCCGAACAACCTGGTTCCCAGCTGGCGTTCGAGACGTTGGACCTGTCTGGTCACCGTGGGCTGGGACGTGTGCAGTTCTACTGCGGCTCTGGTGAAGTTGCGCATCCGGGCGACCGCGAGAAACGCTCTGAGATCGTCCCACGCCGGTACTGGACTCGAACTTGTTTCGTGGACCACCCGCAACGCGGTCATGGCCTGCCCTTCTCCTTGTGTGCGCGCCGAACCTCCAGCATGTGACCACGAACGAACACGCGAGGCAGGGTGTCCAGATGTGCGGATGCACTGTGGCGCCTGAACGTCACGAAGCGCGTCAACGGACAACCGCGTCTTGGGCGGCGTCGAAGCGTGCGGAGAACAGTGCCGAGGCGAGAGTGCGCACACCTCGGGTTGTGAGAGGGTCGAATCCGCACACTTCCTGGATCTTCTTCAGCCGATAGTCCAGCGTGGCACGGTGCACGTGCATCGCGGAGGCGGCCGCCGTCCTGTCCAGATCGTGCTTGTACAACGCCTCCAGTGTGGCGAGGAGGTCGGGACCGCTGGAGAGCCGTGCCAGCAGACCCGCGAGTCGCCTCCGAGCCGGTCCGGTGTGCGACAGCGCCCACTCCACGAGGACGTCGTCGAAGGAGCAACCACCGGCCTGATCCGTGGCGGCGGCCAGCCTCGCGATGGTCCGCGCTTCGAGCACGGCGTCCGGAACACCACTCAACAGGTCGGGCCATGCCATTCCGGCGCTCACCGGTACACCCGTTCCCGCGGTGAGTTCAGCGATCAACGCTCTCACGTCGAGCCGACTCGGTGTGCCGGACCCGCAAGGGACCAGCAAGATCAGGTCGCGGTCGTCCGCCGGCGTGCTGAGCACGTCGGCGCGCACACTGCTCGTCGGCAGCATCCCCTGCGAGAGAACACGACCGGACGGCGCGAGCAGGTACACGACCGCGTACGTGTCGGGAAGCGTGATCGTCGCTGATGTCGTGCCGGTCGCACAGATCGGATCGCCTGCCACGAGCGCTGCCGCGAGCTCTGATCTCGCCTGGCGCTGACAGACCACAGTGGAGGTGGCTCGTGCCAGCGCGTGGTGGGCCTTCTGAGCGAGCGCCGCTTCGATCGCGACGCACCACGCGTTGACTCGCAGGAGGCGCGTTTGGTCATTTGGCGCTGCTCTGCTCCACAGGTGGCGCATGAGCACGTGCAAGGCTGCGTGAAACCCTTCAGTGACAGCAGCGAGATCCGCACCTGTGCTCGCGAGTGCCACGCAGTGGTCGATGAGGAAGGTCGTCTCACCTGGCCGCGGGGGACCGGCGTCCTTCGTCAGCCGTGCGAGCACACCGTCAGCGACGCGGTGGAGCACTTCGTCCGGTGTGGAGGACGCGTCCCCGTCCCGGATGGTGAAGGCCGCCTTCAGCACGGCGACCAGCTCCTCGTGCCCGACTTCGGAGATCGATGTGGCCGGTGTCCGCACGTGTGTGCCGCTCCAGTTCGAGTCTTCTCGTCGACCGCTGAGCCCGATCCAGGCGGCACCTGGCCTGACGGGGCATGACCTCACAGCACCTGTGCCACCGTGAGCGCCGTCGAGAACAGCACCACTCCTCGGGTGGAGGCCGGACAGAAACCAGTGAGCTGACGGATCCGCTTGAACCGGTACTCGAGCGTGCTGCGGTGCACACCCAGCGCACACGCTGTTCTGGTACGGCTCATGTCGTTGGCGTAAAAGGAGATCAGCGTCTCCACCAGTCGTGCACCCGCTTCGTCCAGCCTCGCGACGATTGCGCTCAAGCGTGCCGACACCTCCGCGTCGGTCGCCGCGGATTCCTCCACCAGGACGTCGAACTCGGTCACCACCCCCGTCAGCCCGGCGGCGTGACCGAGCGAGACGATGTCGGTTGCCCGGCGCAGGGCTGACTGCAGTTCTTCTGTTCCCGCCGGTCCGGCCAGGCCGACGACGGCCGCGCACGTGGCTTCGGCCACCCGGAGGGCGGACCCGCCGTCGTCATCACCTGTGATGGCGACGAGAACGCAGCAAATGCCCTTGTGGAAGGACACCAGCTCATCTTTCCGCCCGAGCTGTCCGGCTGCCTCAGGATCCAGAACCGCGGCGACCATCCACCTGTCGGCAAGCCGGATGCCGAGGTCTCCCGCCACCGCGCGTGCCGTGTCGGAATCCACCAGCAACGTCTCCGTCAGCAGTTCCCCCGACGATCTGGCGTTGTCTTCCTCCGCGTCCCGAACCAGGAGCATCACCACCTCGGAACGCAGCTGTCCACACCGGTCGGCGACGAGTTCCGACCTCCTGGCCGCACCGTTGAGGTTGTTCGCGCAGGCATCGGACCACAGGTGCCTCTGCACTTCGAGCTCCGCCAGTCTCAGGCCGGCGAGAACGTCACGGGTGGCTGCACGACCGCTGCGGACGTGCCCGGCGATCACCCGGCCGAGTCCGCGAAGCCTGCGACGCCAACGACTTCGAGACGCTGCGGCGCCGCCTCCTTCATCCAGGAGTGCCGACGCCAGCACCCCCGCCGAGACGGTGTCGCCGTGCTGGAGCGGAAGGGCGCCATCTGCCGGTCTGATCGCGGCGGCGATGGCTGTGGCCAGCTCGGATCGCCCGGCACAGCAGAGATCGAGGACGGTGCTGGTCGAGTTCGGTGTCATGCTTCCTGCGACATCTTCGAGCATCGTCTTACGTTCATCCGCTGGTGAAGTGGATCAGGGGCTCGGGACCGGCTTCGTTCGTCAGTGCTCCGGCAGAAGGAGTCCCGCCACCTGTGAGTGGCGAGATTCCGCTGCCGTTCATGGCATTCCGCACGATCTTCTGCTGCCTGTCGTCAGTCGTGTGCGCACGCACCGCTCGAGATGCGGGGCTCCACGCGCTGGGAGAGAGCAGCATGTGGAGCCCCGCACTCCGGACTGGCCGGATGACACCTCGGGAACATCCCGGCGACGCGAGGGTGGGAGTCACCGGGGACCGTCGGCGCGACTTCAGTCTGGTGGTGACAGCCGCACGTGACACCGTGGCGTTGATGTGCATCGGCACACCTTCGCGTCGCGAGCGGCGGCCGCCGCCTCATCGTCGATCCGGTGGGTCGAGACGGTCGGCCTTGCCGTGCAGGTACCGCTGTTCGACGTGGTTGCCGGTGAGAGCCGCCGCCTCGCGGTAGAGGGCGGCGGCGCCGGTGATGTCGCCGGTCATCTGGAGCAAGTGGGCGCGGACGACGCGTCCCCTCTGGTGGACCAGCGGGGCCTGGTCCAGGTGATGGCGCTCGGTGAGATCGTCGAGCAGGGCCAGCCCTCGTGTCGGGCCGTAAGCCCGGGCCACCGCGACGACCCGGCTGAGCTGGACGGGCGCGCTGGGGGCGAGTCGTTCGAGCCAGAGGTAGAGGGCCGCGATCTGCGGCCAGTCCGTCTGCTCGGGCGACTCGGCGGTGGCGTGGACGGCCGCGATCGCGGCCTGCAGCTGGTAGGGCCCGATCTCGCGCCGGTGCCAGACGCCCTCGATCAGTGCGGTGCCCTCGCGGATGAGGTCCGCGTTCCAGCGCGTCCGGTCTTGTTCGTCCAGCGGTACCAGTTCGCCGTCATCGCCCGTCCTGGTCTGCTGGCGTGACTCGGTGAGCAGCATCAGCGCCAGCAAGCCGGTCGCCTCGGCCGACAACGCGGAGGCGGTCGTGTGGTCGGCCGACAGGGTGTCGCGGAGCATGCGGGCGAGCCGGATCGCCTCGTGGGTCAGGTCGACGCGGGTGAGCTCCTCGCCGGACGAGGTCGTGTAGCCCTCGTTGAAGATCAGGTACAGCACCTGCATGACCGCGGAGACCCGGCCGGCCCGGTCGTCGTCGGACGGCGGGGTGAACCGGGCGCCCGCGCGAGCGAGTTGTTGTTTGGCGCGGCTGATCCGGGTGCCCATGGTGTTCTCGGTCGTGCCGTGGGCGTGCGCGATCTCGGCGGTGGTCAGGCCGCCGACCGCGCGCAGGGTGAGGGCCACCTGGGAGGTGGTCGGCAGGGCGGGGTGGCAGCAGAGCATCAGCAGGGTGAGGCTGTCGTCGACGTCCGGTGGCGGGCCCGCGTGGCGTGCCGGTTCGTCCAGAGCCACCTGGGCCAGGCTGGCTTCGTGCTCACGTCTGCGCCGAGCCTGTTCGGAACGGAGCAGGTCGACCATCTTCCGGTAGCCGACGCGGATGAGCCAGCTGCGCGGGTTCTCCGGCACACCGTCGGCGGGCCACGTCCGGCTCGCGGCGAGCAGCGCCTCCTGCACCGCGTCCTCGGCGACGTCGAACTGGCCGAACCGCCGCACCAGCGCGCCGAGCACCTGCGGCGCCTCGGTGCGCAGCAGGTGCTCGACGTCCCTGGCGAGGTGGGTCATGCCCCGAAGTCCTCGCCCATGATCGGGCGGATCTCGATCGGCTCGCCGAGCGCGTCGACGATGCGCGCGACGATCTCGACAGCGCGCTCGTGACTGACGACGTCGATCACGGCGAAGCTGGCCAGCACCTCTTTCAACTCCGCGAACGGTCCATCGGTCGCCACGACACCCTCCGCGGTCTTGCTCACCGTGGTGCTGACCGCCGGGTGCCCGAGGCCCTCGCTGGTGACGAACTCACCGCTCTCGACCAACTCCTTCTCGAACTCCTGGTAGACCGCGAACGCGGCCAGCGCCTCGTCCGAGGCGGTGTCGGCACTGCCAGCGTCCCAGGAGGCGGCCGGGGTGTAGCTCAGCAACAGGTACTTCACGTTGATCCTCTTCGTCGATCTTGCCGGGGGAGAACGTAGGTGGTTCAGGCGTCCGCAGGCAGCGACCGCGCGACGACGGCCGTCCAGGAGGACGCGCTCGCCGCAACGACGTCGCTGTTCTCGGGATCTCGACACAGCCCAAAAGTGACCTGGGGCACACCGACTGGACGTCGAGATCTCGCGGTCGTCTCCGAGGTAACGGCATTCAGCGAACCACCTGAGGAGGACGACATGTCAGAACAGACCATCCACCCGAGTGCCGACCTGCAGGCCCTCGACCGGCTCGTGGGCACCTGGAAGGTGACCGGTGGCGTCGAAGGAACCGTGCGCTACGAGTGGATGCCCGGCCGGTTCTTCCTGCTCCAGCAGGTCGAGCTCACCCAGTTCGGTCAGCCTGTCACGGGGATGGAGGTGATCGGCAACCTCCGTCCGTTCGGCGAACCGGCCGGCGCGGACGTCGTGTCCCGGTTCTACGACTCGACCGGCAACACCCTCGACTACGTCTACGAACTGAAGGGTGACGTGCTCACCATCTGGGGCGGCGCGAAGGGCGGCCCCGCGTACTACCAAGGCACGTTCAGCGCCGACGGCACCACGGTCACCGGAGAATGGGTCTACCCCGGCGGCGGTGGATACGCCAGCACCATGACCCGGATCTGAGCCGGCTGCTCGCTCCACGCCCCGCACCGCTGAGGCAGCACAGCGGGCTAGGGGACACGAATGGCGAGCAGGGCGATGTCGTCGTCAGGACCGATGCCGCCGACGTCGTCAGCGAGGAGGTCCAGCAGCTCCGGCAGGGGGCGTTCGCCGTGCTGGGCGACGACGGAGATGACGTGGGCGGCGCCGACGTCGATGTCGCGGGCGCGGTCGTGGCCGGGCCTTTCGATGAGGCCATCGGAGTAGAACAGGACACAGGTTCCTGGTGTGAGCGTGACCCGGTGCGTCGTGCGTTGTGGTGGCGCCATACCGGGAAAGATCATGAGGTCGTGGCCGCCCACGGCGTCGACGTCGCCGTGGGGCCGGCGCAGCAGCGGATGCGGGTGTCCGGCGTTGGTCCAGGTCAGTTCCCAGTAGCCGGCGTTCGTAGGTCGCAGGTGGGCGTGCACGAGGGTGCCGGAGGCGTTCACGCCGAGCGTGACGTTCGCGTGTTCGAGCGCGGACACGACTCGGGCGGGGCCGGCATCGGGGTGGTCGAGATCGGCTTGGCGCAGCATGCTGCGGATCTGGCCCATTTTGGTCGTGGCCTGCATGTCGTGGCCGGTGATGTCGCCGATCGTCACCGCGAGCGTGGCCGAATCGGTGGTGGTGGCGGGGAGTGAGTAGGCGTCGTACCAGTCGCCGCCGACCAGTTCGCCGGTGGCGGCGGGCCGGTAGAGCGCGGCGATCTCCACGTCGTCGACCGCGGGCAGTTCGGTGAGCATGGCCTGCTGCAGCTCTCGGGCCACGATGATGCGGTGGTCGACGAACATCGCGCGTTCGATGGCGCGGGCGGTGTATCCGGCCAGCGCGGTGATGATGGCGCGTTCCAGCGTGTCGAGTTCGTGCGGCGTGTCCCAGCCGATCACGAGCGTGCCCAGGGGGCCGAACGTGCTGGGGAGCGGGACGCAGATCGCGGTGTGCAGGTCGAGCATGCTCCAGGCGTCGACCGCGTCGCGGCTGTAGGCGCCCGCAAGGAGGTCCTCCGTGCCGTGGATGATCACGGTGGTGTTGTCACGGGCCGAGCGAGCGGTCGGCCACTGCTCGTCGAGGCCGTAGCGCTCGTAGGCGTGTTCCATGACCGCGGCGTCATCGTCATCGTCGATCAGGCGCCGCAGCCGGGTGCCCTCGATCAGGATCAGGCCGACGTAGCGAGGCTTGAGATCGCCGGTGATCAGATCGCGGACCTGCCGGCGGACCTGGTGCAGACCTGTCGTGTTGGCGAGATCGGTGGCCGCGCGCAGCAGCAGTTCCGCGCGGGTGAGTTCGACCTGGGTGCGTTCGGTGCGCGCGCTGGCTCGGGCGTTGGCCGCGTCGGCGCGGCGCGACACGATGAGCAGCCGCAGTTCGGCGCTGCACGCGGCGGCCAGGTCGACCAGGTCTTGCAACTGGGCGTCGCTCCACTGGTGGGGTGTGGTGTCGATCGCGCACAACGAGCCCAGAACGTTGCCGTCGTCGTCGGTGAGCGGCACGCCGACGTAGGCGGCGACCCTGAGCTCGGTGACCGCGGGGTGTGCGCACCAGTTCTGGTCCGCTTCGGTGTCGTGCAGCACGAGCGGGCGGCCGGAGTGCAGGACGTGCTGGCACAGCGAGTGCGACAGCGGCGTGGTGCGGGTGCCGGCCCAGGGCTCACCGAGCCCGATGAGACCGGGGAAGATCTGCCGGTCCGGCTCCACCAGCGCGACCAGCGCGATCGGGACGTCCAGGACTCTGACGACCAGCCGTGCGAACCGGTCCATTCCGATGTCCGCGTGCGCGGTCAGCCCGGTGGCGTGCACCGCGTTCTCGCGAGCATCGCCCAGCGGCCCCGGCTCGGGGCGGGCGGTGCCTGTGTGGGATTTTTCCGGGCGCTCCTCGCCCACAGCCGCACCCCCACCTGGGACGAAGTCGTTGTCGATCTCAAATTTAAGGCCCACCGGAGGAGAAGGCATGATGAGTGACGCTGCGTTTTGTCTGCGGCCGCGATGAGCTCTACCGGCAGCGGCGGGGGAGGACAGGGACACGGTGGCCACCACCGTGAGCGCGAGGCACACCGCACGACCGCGTCCCCGACCCGCCGACGCGATCGCGCCGCTGAACACGTCACCGCTTGACGGGCCACCGCCCGAAGACTCCCTCGCCTGTCGCCACTGGCTTGAACACGTTGCCAGGGGTGGGCGAAACGGCTCCTTTCGTCAGCGCCGCGAGACGGAACAGCGGCCCGACCAGCCGGTCGTACAGGCTCGGCAGGCACCGGAACGCCGAAACGATCAACGGATTGGCCGGGCCGACCGGAACGGAGACGTGTCGTCGAGGCCGGTCGGCCAGGCGGACGATCGCGGTGGCGACGCGGTCGGGACTCAGGACCGGGATCGGTGGCCGTGCCGCGCGACCGGTGTAGTTGGCGGCCTGGTCGTACACCGGCGTGTTGACGCTGCCGGGACTCACGATGCACACGTGCACCCCGCGTTCGTCGCGGGTTTCCTGTTGCAGGGTGCGCAGAATCGCGCGCTGTCCCCATTTGGCGGTGGAGTAGGCGCCCATCTGCGGGACGGTGATCGAGCCGAGCAGGGAGTTCACCGCGATGAACACCCCTGTGTGCTGACGGCGCAGGACGGGCAGGACCGCTTGAGCGAGGTGGAGCGTGCCGTGGATCGCGGTGTCGACGACGGTGTTGAACACCTCCGCGGGCATCGACTCCACGGTGCCGTATCCCATCACCGTCGCGCTGTGCACCACGACGTCGATGCGGCCGTGCAGGTCCAGCGCCCTCGCGACGATCCTGGCGGCGCCACCGGAATCGGCTATGTCGTCGACGACGACGTCCACCGCGCCGGCTCCCACCGCGCGGCAGGCCTTCTCCGCGGCGTCGAGTGCCTGGCCGCTGCGGGAGGCCAGCACGAGGTCCTCCCCGCGAGAGGCGAACGCCGTCGCCGCGGCGAGCCCGATCCCGCTGCTGGCTCCGACCACGAGCACGACCTTCCCGGTCATGGGGTCAACACGACCTTGATGCAGCCATCGCTCTTGGCGCGGAACATCTCGTACCCGCGTGCGGCGTCGGTGAGCGGGATGCGGTGCGTGGTCAGGTCCAGCGTGCCGAGCGGGTCGGCCGGGTCGAGCACCAGCGGCAGGATGTCGTCGGTCCAGCGGCGCACGTGGGCCTGGCCCATGCGCAACTGGATGCCGCGGTCGAACATCTCCATCATCGGCATCGCGTCCACCTCGCCGCCGTACACACCGGACACCGACACGGTGCCGCCGCGGCGCACGCCCTTCATGGCGGCGTGCAGAGCGTCGAGGCGGTCGACGGCCAGCTTGTCGATCACCTTCTGGGCGAGCGCGTCGGGCAACATTCCGGCGGCCTTCTGTGCCAAGGCGACGGCGCCTCCACCGTGGGCCTCCATGCCGACGGCGTCGATGGTGGCGTCCGGACCGCGGCCGTCGACCATCTGGATCAACGCGGCCGCCAGTTCGTCGGCGCCGCCGAACTCGTCGAAGTCGACAGGTTCCGCGCCGTGCCGTTCAGCCAGCGCGAGGCGTTCGGGAACCCGGTCCACCCCGATGACGCGGCCGGCGCCGAGTTGCCGCGCGATCCGGACCGCGAACTGCCCGACCGGGCCGAGACCGAGCACGGCGACGGTGCCGCCGGGTGGCACGTCGGCGTACCGCACGGCCTGCCACGCCGTCGGCAGGATGTCGGAGAGGAACAGGAACTGCTCGTCGGGTGTGCCGTCCGGGACGACGATCGGCCCGAACTGGGCCTGTGGCACGCGGAGGTACTCTGCCTGCCCGCCGGGCACCGAACCGTAGAGCGAGGTGTAGCCGAACAGGCTCGCGCCCTTGCCCTCACTGCGGACCTGCGTCGTCTCGCACTGCGCGAACAGGTCGCGCTCGCACATCCAGCAGTGTCCGCAGGAGATGTTGAACGGCACCACGACCCGGTCACCCACCTTGAGGTGACCACTCGCCTCGGCGCCCACCTCCTCGACGACGCCCATCGCCTCGTGACCGAGGACGTCGCCCGGCTTCAGGTACGGGCCGAGCACCCCGTACAGGTGAAGGTCCGAACCGCAGATGGCGGTCGAGGTGACCCTGACGATCGCGTCCGTCGGTTCCTCGATGCGCGGATCCGGCACGTCGACGACCTCGACGTTCTCGTTTCCTTGCCACGTCAGCGCTTTCATGACTGCGACACCCCCTCCGCCGACGTGGTCGGCCTCGCGAGCTCGGTCGCAACCACACTGCGAACACGTACGTCCGCCATTCCGAACGGGATCTGAGGCATACGGCTGCTCCTGTCGACTGTTCACTGACAGGGCAGCCATACCCAGGCAATCGACTCAGAAACGTTTCGAGGGTCGTGAGGGCGACGCGGCATCTCAGGTCCCAGCCGGTCGTGCCGCTCGTCGAAGATCTCGCCCGGCCTGTGCGGGCAGGCCGGCGAGTTGCTTTCGGACGCGTTCCGCCTCCTCGGTCCTGCCTTGCTGCTCGTAGATCTCCAGCGCCTCCTGCCACACCGCACGCGCCTGGTCGTGCCGGCCGAGCGCGGCGTACGGCGCACCGAGTCCCGCCAGGGCCTCCGCGATCCCGTAGTCGTAGATGAGTTCTCGTTGCAGCGCCAAGGAATGCCGGTAGTGGTCGACGGCCAGCGCGTGGTCGCCGGCGAGGTGGGCGATGTAGCCGAGGCTGTCCAGCACCCCTGCCTCACCGGCCGGGTCGTCGTGCTCGCGGTGGAGCTCCAGAGCGGCCAGGCAGTGCTCACGCGCCACGTCGTGCTGACCGAGCCGGGCGGCGAACCAGCCGACGCCGTTGAGCGATCCGGCCTCCCAGACCCGGTTGCCGAGCGCGCGGCAGAGCTCCAGGGACCGGACCGAGTGCTCCAATGCGTTCGTGTCGTCCCCTTGCTGCTCGTACGCCCTGGCCAGGGCTGTGTGGGTGTGGGCCTGTGCGGTCTGGTCGTGTTGCTGCTCCGCCAGGACGAGAGCGCGCAGAAGGTGGTGGAGGGCCTGCCGGTGCCGGCCGAGGTCGGCGTTGACGAGTCCGAGCTGGCGGTGCCCGAGCACGGTGGCGGCCGCGTCGGGCCCCTGCTCGGTCGCGATCAGCGCGGTCTCCCAGGCACGGATCTGGGCGTGGTGGTGTCCGCGGAGCTGGTGGAAGGTGGACAGCGACCACGCCAGCTGCCAGACGGCGCGGCGCCACCCCAGTACCGCGGTGGCGTTCTGGGCCGCCAGCAGACAGGCGTGCTCCGCGTCGAACCACGCCATGGCCGCCGCCGTGTCGGGCAACGGCTGAGGTGTGTGGCCCGGTCCGTCGAGCTCGATGTCCACGCGGTGTGGATACAGCAGGCGATCGGCGGCGTGGGCGGTGTGCAGGTAGAAGCCGATCACCCGGCGCAACGCCGCCTCCCGCGCCTCCCCGTCCAGGTCGCGGTGCGCGACGTCCGCGGCGTAGTGGCGGATCAGGTCGTGCATCCCGTAGCGGCCTCGGGTGTTCTGGCTGAGGAGCGACGCCTGTTCCAGGCCGCGCAGCGCGGTCCTGGCCTTGGCCTGGGACAGACCGGTCAACGCCGCGGCGCCGGGCAGGCCGA
Source organism: Streptomyces sp. ID05-26A (assembly GCF_033794685.1). Classification (NCBI taxonomy): domain Bacteria; kingdom Bacillati; phylum Actinomycetota; class Actinomycetes; order Kitasatosporales; family Streptomycetaceae; genus Streptomyces; species Streptomyces sp. ID05-26A. The sequence goes on along the minus strand of NZ_JARAYZ010000002.1, from coordinate 1,036,249 downwards.
TGCCCGGTCCCGGCGCGATGGCGAGCAGTCCGAGCACCTCGGCCTGTTCGCTGGTCAGCGCGGTGTAGGACAACGACAGCACGGCGGGCAGGCTCGCGACGGGGTCTCCCTCGTCGAGCACGTCGAGCAGGCTTTCGCGCAACTCGGCCGTGAGCGCGGACAGCGACGTCCCGGGACAGGTGCGCACGCGTCCCGCGATGATGCTCAACGCGAGCGGGTAGCCGCCGCACAGCTCCACCAGTTCGTCGACGGCGTCGTGTTCCGCTTCGACCTGCGCGGCTCCGAGCCTCGCGACGAGCAGGTCCCTGGACGCGGCGTCGCTGAGCGCGTCGAGGACCAGGTGCCGGGCGCCGTGCCCGGTGGCCAGTCCGGGCATCCGGTTGCGGCTGGTCACCAGCACCGTGCACGACGTGCCGCCCGGCAGCAGCGGGGTGACGTGGGCGGTGTCGGCGGCGTTGTCGAGGACGAAGAGCATCCGCCTGTCCGCGACGAGGCTGCGGAACAACGCGCTCTGGGTATGCGGGTCGGCCGGGATGCGGCCGGGCTCGATCCCGAGGGCGTCGAGGAACCCGCGCACTGCGGCGGCAGGGGACAGCGCGCCGCCCTCGGGGCTGAAGCCGCGCAGGTCGACGTGCAGCTGGCCGTCGGGGAACCGATGGGCGTGCCGGTGGGCCCAGTGCAGAGCGAGCCAGGACTTGCCGATACCGCCGGAGCCGACGATGGCCGTGATGGGGGAGTGGTCCAGGAGGGAGTCCAGGACGGTCAGCTCGTCCTGACGGCCGAGGAACGGCGTGGGCGTCATCGGCAGCTGCCGGGGAATCGCCGTCGCGCTCCGGGACTCGCCGGCGGGAACGTGATCGGCGGTCAGCAACTCCTGGTGCAGGTCCTGCAACGCAGCGCCGGGCTCGGTGGCGAGCTCCTCGCGCAGGCGCGCGCGAAACCTCCGGTAGAGGTCCAGCGCGTCGCCGGTGCGGCCGGCCTGCCGCAGGGCCAGCATGTGCTGGCCCATCACCCGTTCGTCCAAGGGCAGCTGTGCGCCGCGTGCGGAGAGCACGCTCACCAGCTGAGCACCTTTTCCGCGACGCAGCAGTGCGTCAGCCAGGTCGTGCTCGGCCTCCAGCCGCTCCTGCGACAGCCTGTCGCGTTCGGCTTCCGCCCACTCGCCGTTCACGCCGGTCAGCGGCTGTCCCTTCCACAGCGCCAGTGCCTCGTTCCACAGGCTCACCGCCTGGCTGTCGTCATCGCGGGCGCGGGCGCACAATGCACGGAACTGCTGCAGGTCCGTCACCGGCTCGGTCTCGGCGAGCAGGGCGTAGCCGCCGGAGCGGGACACGATGCTCACACCGGTCCCCGTCCCGGCCAGCGCTCGGCGCAGCCGGGAGATGTAGCTGTGCAGGACCGCCCGCGACCGGTGCTCCGCGTCCGCTCCGGAAACCCGTACGACAAGTCGGTCCACCTGCACCACGCCGCCCCAGTCGAGGGCGAGCGCGGCCAGTACGCACCGTTGCTTGGGCGACCCCAGATCCACCGGTCGCCCGTCGACCTCGGCGCCGACCTCACCCAGCAGGCGAACCACCACTGCCACGACACCGCTCCCCGCCTCGAACCCGTTCCGTGATCATGACAGCACGGAGCGAGACGGTGCACGAGTACGGCAGTGACCGAACGTCTGGCAGCGAACGGCCCGCCGATGGACTCCATCGGCGGGCCGTTCTGAACGCTCAGGTCGTGGCTCAGCGAATTCGGTTGATGCAGCCCGCGATGGCGACGGCGAGTGCGACCTTCGGGTTCTCGGCGAGGTAAGCAGGATCGTTGCCGGCCGCCTTCACGATCGCGTCCCGGGCGCCGTGCAGGCAGCGGGTCGCTTTGCGCAGAGACCAGACCTTGGCTTTCTTGGCGGCGTCGACGATCGATCGCCAGTTGTTCTTGACGAACTTGAGGATCTCGGACAACGGGAGTTTCCCGGGCGTGTCGATGGCGCCCTTTTCCATCTCGTTGATCTGCTTGATGCTGAGCCGGAACGCTGCCACCGCCTCGGCGTCGAGGGCAGCCACCACGTGATCGGGTGCGTTCAACGACATGCCCTCATCGGTGATGGTGACGTAGGGCTCGAGTGCCTCGGCCGCGATCGCCACCTCCTGCGGCTTCCGCGCCTCCAGCTCCGCGACGTGGTCGAAGATGGGTTCCTTCGCCACCTGGTTGCTGACGCTCGCGGACTCCGTCCGGCTTTCCGGGGCCGCTGTCGCCGCGCCGGTCGTCGCGGCCAGTCCGATCGTCGAGACGAGCGTGAGTGCGACGGCGGTGATCAGACCGCGGCGACGGCCCATGCTGTTCCTGGACATTGCTGCTCCTTGGCTGGCCTCAGTGAAAATTGCCGGTTCGCATCCTTTGTCGCGGCAATGCGAGGATTCGAACAATGTGAACGTAGCGAATCGGTTCGTTCCCGGCCCTGTCCCGAAGTACGGTCTTCGCTCATCTGGCCTGGGATGACCCTGTCCGTTGGACCAGGGTCATCACCTGGCGGCGATCCCGCAGGTCGAGTTTCATGAGGATGTTCGAAACGTGGTATTTAACGGTGCGCACGGTCACCGTCAGCCGGGTCGCGATGTCTCGATTCGAATCGCCGGTGGCGATCAGGGACAGCACTTCTCGCTCACGTCTTGTGAGCCCGTCGAGTTCGACTTCGGCCACTTCCACTCCCGTGGAATCCGTGAAGCTGTCCATCACATGGCTCACGAGAGACGGCGCCAGGAAGGCTTGCCGCGCGACGGCGGCCGCGACAGCGCCGATGATCTCCTCGGTGGGCCCGTCCCGGAGGGCGATGGCTCTCGCTCCGGCGCGCATCAGCGGGATCACGGCGTCGTCGTTCCCCCGCCGAGTCAGGGCCACCACTCGTTTCCCGAAGCTGACCGCCGCTCCGCACCAGCGCACCGCCTCCCGGTCGGCCGCGGTGCAGTCGATGACCACGACCTCCGCGTCCAACGGCGCACACAGGTCCTGAGCGGCTGTTGTCGCGCGAACGTTCAGCACGCCTGGCAGACGGCGCACCTCCTCCATCAACCCGATGCGAAAAGCTGTGTGTTCCATGCTGAGCAGAACCTTCGTGGTCCGCCGGCGGACATGTGCCTCCCTGCACAGTCCGCTCGACATGGATCGTGGATGGCTCATGCAAGTCCCCCTGCGATCTGGTGCGACAGCCCGTCCGGACACTCCTTGCCGGATGTCGTCCGAACAGCTGGGGCAACCGTGCGCCACTGATCTTGCAAAGATCGTGTAGCGATCTTGAACCCACAGTTCAAGGGGGTGCGCCGGCCGAAGCCGCGCGAGCGGGGGAGTAGTGCGGCGGAGCCTGCCGAGGACGGCGAGGTCACCGCTGTCCGCTGGCTTGATCGACGAGTGCGGATCTGCGGCGACCTGAGGTGCAGGTCAGTCCACCAGGCATGGTTTTGGCACCTCACACGTCCGCATACTCGGGCAACGGCTGGTGACGGCGCGCGAGCTCGGTGACCTCGGCAACGTACTCACGGCGGAGCTGCCGCGCGCCGGGATCAGGAGGTACGGGACACTGGACCCCCGACCACCCGCAAGACCAGGAGTGCACTGTGCAGCAGGGAACCGTCCGCTGGTACGACCTAGAGCGCGGCTTCGGCTTCCTCGCCCCCGACGACGGCAGCGACGACATCTTCGTGCACGTCTCGCAGGTGCAGGGTGAGGGCGCGGCCCGGGCGCTGCGCGAGGGTCAGACGGTGGAGTTCGAGACCGGTGAGGGACCCCGCGGTCCGCAGGCGCTGCACGTCGCCGTCACCGGGGATGTCGCGCCCGACGCGGCCTTGGGTGTGCTCGCCACCGTCTCCTGGTACGAGCCGGCCAAGGGTTACGGGTTCGCCGCACCGGACGGCGGGGGTGCGGAGGTGTTCGTGCACTCCTCCGCCATCGTCACCGGGGGCGTCCTCGCGGCCGGGCAGCGGGTGGCGTTCGTCGTCATCGCCGGGGAGAAGGGGCCGCAGGCCCAGCACCTGGTGCCGCTGAGCTTCGACGCCGGGGTCCACCGAGCCCCTCTGGTCGCGGCCGGTGACGGTGCCGACGGCTCCGTCCTGTGGTTCGACGAGGAGAAGTCGTTCGGCTTCGTGGCCGCCGACGACGGGGTGGGCGACGTCTTCCTGCACGTGCGCGCCCTGGTCGACGACCGGTACCTGCCGGCCGAGGGCGACCGGGTCTCGTTCACCTCGGTCACCGTGGACCAGGGTCGTCAGGCGCGCGAGGTGCGGTTCGTGGCCGCCGGCGAGCCGGTGGAGGCCGCGCCGGCCCCCAGTCAGGCCCGTTCGGCCACCCGGCCCGCAGCCCGCGCCGGCGATGGCACGGTGGCCCGCTACGACGGCGACCGCGGCTTCGGCTTCATCACCCCCGACGCGGGCGGGCCCGACCTCTTCGTGCACGTCTCGGTGGTCTCCGGCGAGCCGCTGGTGGCGGGCGAGCGGGTGCGCTTCCGCATCCGGCAGAGCGACCGGGGCCCGCAGGCCGACGCCGTCGAGCGCGCCTGACCGTCCGGGACGGTCAGGCGACGCCTCGAAGCGGGCGACGTAGCGGCGCTGCCACGGCTTCTCGGCCGCCCGGTGGTGGCCCGCACGTGCGCGACCACCTCGGCGCCGGCGTTCCGTCCAGGCACGCCGGCGAGGTTGTGCCGCTCGCAAAGTCATCACCGCTGCGCACCGGCTCATCCTTCCCAGTCTGGGAGCATGCTCAGGTGATCGTGTCCTTGCGGTAGCCCGCGCGAAGTCGAAGGTGGCCGATGGTCGGCTCAGCCAAGTAGCGTCGGCACGTGCCAGAAGAGGGTGAGGTCATCGCCGGGCGGTACCGACTGGTGTCGTCGATCGGGCAAGGATCCATGGGGGTGGTCTGGCAGGCGCGCGACGAGCAACTCGACCGCGTGGTCGCGGTCAAGCTGCTCAACACGGATCGGCGGTCCCCGGACGCGGTGGCGCAGATGCTGCGCGAGGGCCGGGTCACCGGTCGGCTGCGGCACCCGCACGCGATCAGCGTGTACGAGGTCGTCGAGCACGACGGCAAGCCCTGTCTGGTGCTGGAGTACCTGCCCTCCCGCAGCCTCGCGGCGCTGATCGCCGAACGGGGCGTGCTGCCGCCGGGCGTGGTCGCGTCCGTGGGCAGGCAGGTCGCCGCCGCGCTGGCGGCGGCGCACGCAGAGGGCATCGTGCACCGGGACGTCTCGACGTTCAACGTCCTGCTGGCCGAGGACGGCATCGCGAAGATCACCGACTTCGGCATCGCCCGCGCGGTCGGCGAGGGCACGGTGACCGACGCCCGCTTGATCGTCGGCACGCCGGCCTTCCTGGCGCCGGAGGTGGCGGCGGGCGAGGCGGCGACGTTCGCCTCGGACGTGTTCTCCCTCGGCGCGACCCTCTACGCGGCGCTGGAGGGCACGCCGCCGTTCGGTGTGGACGACAACCCCTACGCGCTCCTGCAACGCGTGGTCCGGGGAGAGTTCGAGCCGCCGCGGTTGGGTGGCCCGCTCGGCGAGGTGCTCCTGCGCCTCCTGCATCGTGACGCGGCCCAACGCCCGACGATGGCCGAGGCCCACAAGCTGCTCGCGGCGGTCGCCGAGGGACTGCCGTTGCCCGCTGCGCCCCCGCAGAGCGGGACGCGGACGCTGCTCGTCCGCCGCCACCTGCCACGCCGGGTGATCGCGATGGTCGCCGGCGCGGCCGTCCTGGTCGCCGCCGGTGTCGTGATCGGCATCGTCGTGCAGGGCGACCGGCCCAGCAGCAGCGCCCAGACCAACTCCACGACGGCGACGACCGCGGTCACGACCGCCTGCGATGCCCGTTACGAGGTGACCAACTCGTGGCCGGGCGGCTACCAGGTCGAGGTGACCGTGCGCAACACCAGCCCAGGCGGCCTGACCGGCTGGACCATCACGTGGCAGCCGGCTGCGGGCCACACCATCGGCAACCTGTGGAACGGCACCCTGGCCCAGAACGCGACCGCGGTGACCGTCACCAACGCCGGCCACAACGCCGTGCTCGCCGCCGGGGGAACCACCTCGTTCGGGTTCGTCGCCGCCGGTCCTGAAGCCGCTCGCCCGGCCGTGACCTGCTCCACCGCCAACTGAAACGTCGGCTTGCCGCTGGCACCCGGTGCCCGCCGCTACCCGACGTGACGCGAGGCTCGGTTGTCGACGTCCTCGAAGATCAGGAACGTCTTGGTCGACAGCACTCCGGGGATGTTCTGCAACTGCTCCAGCACGACCCGGCGCAGGGCGTCGTTGTCCGCCGCCCGGACGAGCAGCATCACGTCGAACTCACCGCCCATGAGCGCCATGTGCCGCACTTCGGGGATGGCTCGCAGCTGCGCCTGCAGATCCCTCCAGTTGTTCTGCCGCACCGTCATCGCCACGTACGCGGACGTCGTCAGCCCGACCTTCACCGGGTCCACCCGCGCGGTGAAGCCGGTGATCACCCCGTCCGCCACGAGACGCTCGAACCGGGCGTAGGCGTTCGCGCGCGAGATGGTCACGCGTTCGGCCAGCGCGCGCCCCGACAACCGGCCGTCCGCCTCCAGTTCGGCGAGGATCCGGCGGTCGATCTCGTCCAGCTCCGGGTTCACGTGTCTCACTCCCAGGGGCAAAAGGGCGGTGTGGAGGTCCAACTGGACCGGCTGAATCGAGGCGTGAAGTCAATCGTCTCGCTCTCACGCGTGGATCTAGCCGATTGGCCACCAATATAGGCAACATTCGGGCTAGGTGTAACTGCTCGTGGAGGTGCGGATGAGTGCCGGTCAGCTCAAGGCGGCCATCACCCCGGCCCGGCTGCTGGACCAGAACGGCCGCCTGGTCAGGGGAGCGTCGAAACCCGACGCCGAGGCCCTGCTGGAGGGGTACCGCAAGCTGGTGTTCGCCCGCCGGCTGAACGAGCAGTGCGGTGCGCTGGTCCGGCAGGGACGATTGGCCGTCTACCCGTCCTCGCGCGGCCAGGAGGCCTGCCAGGTGGCGTGCGCGTCCGTTCTCTCGGACGGCGACTGGCTGTTCCCGACCTACCGCGACACGGCCGCGATCGCCGCTCGCGGGGTGGACCCGGTCGAGGTGCTCACGTTGTTGCGCGGCGACTGGCACTGCGGCTACGACCCGTACGAGCACAAGGTCGCGCCTCAGGCCACGCCACTCGCCACGCAGCTGCTGCACGCGGTCGGCGTCGCCCACGCGGCCCGCCTCAAGGGCGAGGACACCGTCGTGATGGCGCTGTGCGGGGACGGCGCGACGAGCGAGGGCGACTTCCACGAGGCCTGCAACTTCGCCGCCGTCTTCAAGGCACCGGTCGTCTTCTTCGTGCAGAACAACAAGTACGCGATCTCCGTTCCTCTCGCGCGCCAGTCGGTCGCGCCCTCGCTGGCGGCCAAGGCGATCGGCTACGGCATGCCCGGCGTCCGCGTCGACGGCAACGACCTGCCGGTGCTCGAGAAGGTGCTCGGCGAGGCCGTCGACCGTGCCCGCGCGGGCGAGGGACCGACGCTGGTCGAGGCAGACACCTACCGCATCGAGTCGCACACCAACGCCGACGACGCCAGCCGCTACCGCGCCGAGGACGAGGTCACCGAGTGGCTTCCGCGCGACCCGTTGTCGCGGGTGCGGACCTACCTGACGGAGGCAGGCGCGCTCGACGACGCACGTGATCAGGAGATCCACGCCGCCGCGGAGGAGATGGCGGCCGCGGTCCGCGCCGGCGTCGGTGCCGAGACGTTCCTCGACCCCGAGGAGATCTTCGCCCACGTCTACTCCACCCCCACCCCGCAACTGGTGGAACAGCGCGCGGGTCTGCGGGCCGAGCTCGACTCCGAGGAGGCCTGATGGGCGCCGAGAAGATGACGATGGCGCAGGCGATCAACGCCGCACTGCGGGACGCCATCGCCGAGGACGACTCCGTCGTGGTGTTCGGCGAGGACGTGGCCCAGTTGGGCGGTGTGTTCCGGGTGACCGACGGGCTGCACCGCGACTTCGGCGAGAGCCGGGTCTTCGACACCCCGCTGGCCGAGTCCGGCATCGTCGGCATGGCGGTGGGCATGGCCATGAACGGCATGCGCCCGGTCGTCGAGATGCAGTTCGACGCCTTCGCGTATCCCGCGTTCGAGCAGATCGTCAGCCACGTCGCGAAGCTGGGCAACCGCACGCGCGGCAAGGTGCGGCTGCCGATGGTCATCCGCATCCCCTACGCGGGCGGCATCGGGGGAGTGGAGCACCACTGCGACTCGTCCGAGGCCTACTACGCCCACACTCCCGGTCTCACCGTCCTGGCACCGGCCACCAACGCCGACGCCTACGGCCTGCTGCGTGCGGCGATCGCCGGTTCCGACCCGGTCGTCTTCCTGGAGCCCAAGAAGCACTACTTCGCCCGCGAGGAGGTCGACGTGACGGTGCCCGTGCCGCCGATCGGCCGCGCGGTGGTCCGGCGCCCCGGCAGGGACGCCACGCTGATCGCCTACGGCCCGTCCGTGCCGGTGGCGCTGGCCGCCGCCGAGCAGGCCGCCACCGAGGGCAGGGACCTGGGCGTGGTCGACCTGCGCTCCATCGTCCCGTTCGACGACGAGACCGTGTGCGCCGAGGTCCGCAGGACCGGCCGTGCGGTCGTGATCGCCGAGGCACCGGGGTTCGCCTCGGTGGCCTCGGAGATCGCCGCACGGGTGGGGGAGCGCTGCTTCCACCACCTGGAAGCGCCGGTCCGCCGCGTCACCGGTTTCGACGTGCCCTACCCCGCACCGAAGCTGGAGCACCACTTCCTGCCCGGCGTGGACCGGATCCTCGACGCCGTCGACACGTTGCAGTGGGAGGACGCCGCATGAGCACCCAGGTGTTCGACCTGCCCGACCTGGGCGAGGGACTGACCGAGGCCGTGCTGCTCCGGTGGCTCGTCAGGACCGGCGACACCATCTCCGTGGACGAGCCCGTGGCGGAGGTCGAGACGGCCAAGGCGATGGTCGAGGTGCCTTCACCCTTCGGCGGCGTGATCGCACGGCTGCACGGTGCGGAGGGCGACACGCTCCAGGTCGGGTCGCCGTTGATCTCGGTCGGGGCAGGCGCTTCCACCGCTGAGACCTATGTGGAGGAGGAGCGTGCCGGGTCCGGCAACGTCCTGATCGGTTACGGGACCTCCGAGGCGAAGTCGTCACGCCGCCGCAGGAAGGCCGCTGTGACGGCGGGCAGTGGCGAACGCCCGGCCGCCGCTCCGGTGATGCGCGACGCGGAACGCCCCACCGCCACCATTCCGTTGGTGCGCAACGGGGAACGCCCGGCCGTGCAGTCACCGATCGTGCGCCGCCTCGCCCGCGACAGCGGCGTCGACCTCACCGCACTGATCGGTACCGGACCCGGTGGCCTGATCACCCGCCGCGACGTCGAGGCCGCCACCGTCGTGCCCGACCCGGTCGTGCCCAAGCCCGTCGTGCCGGGGCCGGCGAGCGGTGCGGACCAGCGCACAGGTCTGCCGATCCGCACCCGAGTGCCGTTGACGGGCATGCGCAAGGCGGTCACCGCCACGCTGACCCGCAGCCGGACCGAGATCCCCGAAGCGACGACGTGGGTCGACGTCGACGCCACGGCGTTGCTGGAACTCCGCGCCGAACTCAAGGAAACCGGTGCGGCACCAGGCGTTCTCGCGATGGTCGCGCGGTTCGTCGTGGCGGGGCTCGCCCGCTTCCCCGAGCTGAACTCCCGTGTGGACACCGACCGCGGCGAGATCGTCCACCTCGACGGCGTGAACCTCGGCCTGGCGGCGCAGACCGACCGCGGTCTCGTCGTCCCGGCGGTGAAGGACGCGCACCGTCTGAGCATGCGCGGCCTCGACACCGAGATCCGCAGGCTCACCGCGGCCGCCCGCGAGGGCACCGCCACCGCCGCCGAACTCACGTCCGGGTCGTTCACCCTGAACAACTACGGCGTGCTCGGCGTCGACGGCAGCGCCGCGATCATCAACCACCCCGAGGTCGCGATCCTCGGCATGGGGCGCATCCTGCCGCGACCGTGGGTGGTCGACGGAGAGATCGCGGTGCGCCACATCGTGCAGCTGTCGCTCGTCTTCGACCACCGGGTGTGCGACGGCGGCACGGCGGGTGGCTTCCTCCGGTTCGTCGCCGACTGCGTCGAGAACCCGAAGTCGGCGCTCGCGGACCTGTAGCGCGCGTCGGCGTCCCGTTGTGGCCGAGCCGAGGCGGTGTCGTCGGACCAGCCGAACACGGCCTTCAGCTTGTCCCGCAAGCGGTGGTCCAGCCGGCGTAGTGGATCAGCCCCCGACCGGCTGGCGCAATTCGGCGACCTTCGCGGCCCCGTACTTCGCGACCATCGTCTGTTCGAACAGCTGGTCGGGGGTCAGGTTCCGCTTTGCGGCGATGTCGGCCAGCGCGGTGTCGGAGAGGTCGAACATGGGACGCGGATCGAGCTTCCACGAACCTTCCTCGCGGACGAAGCTGAACCTGTACGGCGCCACCTCGCCTCCCATGAGCACCTCGGCCGACGCGGTGTCACCGCTCACCGCGACGGCTCCGAGCTTGACGTTGGCGGCGTTCTGCTCGTTGACCAGGCCGTTCTCCACCCCGATCCGCACCAGGTCCCGTGGCGACGCGGTGCGCAGGGTCGGGGCGTCCACATCGCGGCGCAGGGCGTACACGAAGGCCCGCCTGCTCAGCGGTACGGCGGCGACCTGCTGTTCGGTACCGGTCAGCGCCAGCTTCCTGGCCTGGTCGTAGATGTCGAACATGGAGCTCGCCACCACCGTCACGACGGTGTCGCCGTCCTTGGCCGCCCCGGCCTTCATGTAGGTCTCGAAGGTGACGTGCACCCGTGACTCGTCGGTCGTGCTCGGCGTGGCCGGAGCCGGGGTGCCGCACGCGGCGGCGAGCAGGCACAGGGACACCACGATGAGTCGCTTCACCCGCGCAGCCTAAAGCTCGCCGCCGAAGTCCAGAATCGAATGAACGGTTCATCGTCCTGCATGATCACGGCCGTGTTGGTCCGGTTCGCCTGTCTCGCCGTCTCCCAGGTCATGTCTGGTCTGTTGTGATCAGCAGCTGTTGCTGACGTCGTGCTGGCGCGGTGAACGTACCGATCAACTACAACATGTCCACAGTGGACTTCGGCGTGTTCGGGCCCACCCCGGTTGGCTGATCTTCCAGGTCAGCCGGCCTGCGCTGCTTCTGGCTCCGCCGTGGACTGCTCGGGATCGTGCCAGCCCGCTTCGCCGACCGGCACGGAACCCCCACCTGGGTTCTGTGCCGGTCGGGATGAAGATGTCGCAGCGCGGTCGTGGAGAACGGCAGCGACGGGGCGGTCAAGGTGCGCCGGGTTCACCGGCTCACGTCGGCCGCCCTGACTGCGGCACCCGCCCGGATTTCGGCCAGGATCCGGCGGTGGTCGGCGAGCGACGCCGCAGGCTGACCGGTTCGGGTCAGGGAGGTCATCGACACGGAACTGGACCTCGTGTTGCGCACCAGGGGCGTGAACACGCTGCTGTTGACCGGCGTCTCCACCGATCTCGTCGCGCTGGCCACGGCCCGTGACGGCCACGACCGCGATGACGCGGTGGAGGTGCTCGCGGACGTGACGGCCGCGGCGGACAACGCCCCGCACGAGTCGGCGTTGACGCTGATCGCCCGCACCGCCACGGTGACCACTGTGGACGGAGCCCTGCCGCTCGGGTGAGCCGGTCCCGGTCCCCTGCGAAGTCACCGCCCACCCGAATCGTGCGGAAAGAGGCCGGACAGAGTGGCCCCGTGGTGGCCGGGGTTTGCGGTGGACTTCGTTCATGGGAACGAACGCGACGGCCGCGGAGCGTGCAATGCCATCGCTCGCCCTCTCGGCTGCCCAGGAACGGATGTGGTTCGCGCACGCGATCTCGCCCGACGTGCCGAACAACGGCCTGGCCGGGTGGCAGCTCGACGGCGACGTGGACCGTGCCGCGCTCAACTCCGCGATCCGCACGGCCATCGCGGAGGCGCGGACGTTGCTGGTCAACTTCCGCGACGGCGACGAGGGCCTGCGGCAGGTGCTGCGCGAGCTCGGCGACTGGCAGCCGTTCTCGATCACGGTCGCCGGGGAGGCCGATCCGCTCGGAGCCTCTCACGGCATCGTGAACGACCTGGTGGGGCAGCCGTTCGACTTCGAGACCGAACTCCTCGTCCGCGCCGGTGTGATCGAGCTGGACCGGGATCGGCTGCTGCTGGTCGTGGTGTGCCCGCACCTGATCTCCGACGGCTTCGGCGTCCTCAACGTCCTGTCCCGGCGGATCGCCGAGATCTACCGCGCGCTGCACGCCGGCGGGCCGGTGCCGCCGAACGCGTTCGCCGACCCCGAGGTCTTCCACCGCGCCGACCGGCGGTACCGCGACTCGGCCCGGTCCGCCGCCGACGCGGCGTTCTGGCGCGAGTACGTCGCGGACGCCGACGAGGTGGTCCGGCTGCCGCGCGGCGTCGCGAAGATGGACGTCGCCGAGCTCGACCCGCCCCGGCTCACGACGGCCGCCCGGCAGCGGATGTGCAACTTCGAGGCCGCGATTCCGGCGGCGGAGCACGCGCAGTGGGCGGAGACCGCCGCGGCGCTCGGCGTCACGATGTCCTCGCTGACCATCGCGGCGGTCGCCGTGTTCTTCCGGCAGATGTGCCGGCAGGACGAGCCGCTGTTCTCCCTCAGCGTCAACAACCGGTTCGGCGCGACGAAGGCGACCCCGGGGATCGTCTCCAACATCCTGCCGATCAAGGTCGCCTTCCGGCCCGGCACGTCGCTGGCGGAGCTGGCCGGCGTGGTCACCGCCGAGACGACGCGGATCTTCCGGCACTCGTCGCTGCAGATCTCCAGCATTCGGCGGGAGGCCGGCCTGAGCCGGGAACCGCGCAGTCCCTTCGGCGCGATCCTCAACCTCATCCAGTTCCTGGAGCCGGTCGAGTTCGGCGGCCGCACGGCGCGGCTGGCCGGAACGTCGTTCGGGGTCACCGACGAGCTCGCGATCTCGATCTACGTCGACGGTGGGACCAGGGGCGACCTGTGCGTGCGGTTCGACGCCCCGGATTCGCTCTACGACCGCGACGATCTGGCCGCGCTGTGTTCCCGGCTGGTCGCGTGCCTGCGCGCCGTGCTGGCGGATCCGCACGCGCCGGTGGACGTGGCACAGACCCTGCCGCCGGTGGAACTGGCCTGGCTCGTGGCGCGGGACGAGACCGCGGAACCGGTCACCGACCGCACCCTCGTGTCGTTCTTCGCGGAGCAGGTGCTGGCCAGGCCCGACGCGACGGCGGTGGTGTCCGGCGCCCTCACCGCCACCTACGCCGAACTGGATCAGCGCTCGGACGGGCTCGCGCGGGCACTGGCCGCACGGGGCGCGTGCGCTGAGCGGTTCGTGGCCGTGGCGGTGCCGCGATCGATCGACTTCGTGGTGGCGTTGCTGGCGGTGCTGAAGACGGGGGCCGCCTACCTGCCCGTCGACCCTGACTACCCGGCGGACCGGATCCGCTTCGTGCTCGACGACGCCGACCCGGTCCTGGTGATCACCGGCGCGGACGTCGACCTGCCGGCCACCGGGCATCCGCGGATCTCGGTCGATGAACGCGGAGACGGCGTCGCGGTCGGTCCCCGGCACGGTGACCAGCCCGCCTACCTGATCTACACGTCCGGTTCGACCGGAACGCCGAAGGGCGTGGTCGTCCCGCACGCGAACGTGACGCGGCTGTTCGCCGCCACCGAGTCGCGGTTCCACTTCGGACCGGACGACGTCTGGACGTTGTTCCACTCGCCGTCCTTCGACTTCTCCGTCTGGGAGATCTGGGGCCCGCTGCTGCACGGCGGCCGGCTCGTCGTCGTGCCGCACGAGATCAGCCGCTCCGCCCGCGACTTCCGCCGGCTGCTGGCCGCCGAACGGGTCACCGTGCTCAACCAGACCCCGTCGGCGTTCCGGCAACTGGCCGAGGCGGACGCGGAGTTCCCGGACGACCTCGCGCTGCGCTTCGTGATCTTCGGCGGCGAGGCGCTCGATCCCGGGACGCTCAGCGGGTGGTACGCGCGCCACGGTGACCGGGATCCTCAGCTGGTCAACATGTACGGGATCACCGAGACGACCGTGCACGTCACCCACCGGCCGCTCGACGCGTCCACGACCGGCAGCGCGATCGGCCTTCCGGTGCCGAACATGCGGGTGCGGGTGCTGGATCCGGGATTGCGGCTGGTTCCGGTTGGTGTCGTGGGTGAGTTGTACGTGGCGGGCGCGCAGTTGGCGCGTGGCTACTTCGGGCGATGCGGGCTCACTGCGTCGCGGTTCGTCGCGGATCCCTTTGGTGGCGCGGGTTCGCGGATGTATCGGACCGGGGATCTGGTGCGGTGGTCCGGTTCTGAGCTGGTGTTCGAGGGCCGGGCCGACGACCAGGTGAAGATCCGGGGGTTCCGGGTCGAGCCTGGTGAGGTCGAAGCCGTACTCGGGTCGCATCCCGAGGTGTCGCGGGCGTTGGTGGTCGCTCGCGATGGTTCGGGCGGCAAGCAGTTGGTGGCTTACGCGGTGGGTGGTGCCGCGTTGAACGGCGTGGATCTGCGTGGGTTCGTGGCGGCTCGGGTGCCGGAGTTCATGGTGCCGGCCGTGGTGGTCGTCGTCGACGAGCTTCCGTTGACGGCGAACGGGAAGATCGATCGGCGAGCGCTGCCGGAACCCGAGTTCGCGGGAGACGTCTACCGGGCGCCCCGCAATCTCCGCGAGGAGATCCTTTGTGGACTGTTCGCCGAGGTTCTGCGGGTCTCGGCCGTGGGCGTGGACGACAACTTCTTCGACCGGGGCGGTCATTCGTTGCTGGCGACGAGGCTGGTGTCCCGCATCCGGGTGGTGCTGGGTGTCGAGGTGCCGATCCGGGTGGTGTTCGAGTGTCCGTCGGTGGCCGCGTTGGCGGCTCGGCTGGACGACGGCCGGGCGGTGCAGGTGCCGGTGGCCAGGGTGGTGCGGCCCGAGCGGGTGCCGTTGTCGTTCGCGCAGCGGCGGTTGTGGTTCCTGTACCGGTTCGAAGGGCCCTCCGCGACTTACAACGTCCCGATGAGGCTGGGGTTGTCGGGCGCGCCGGACGTGGCGGCGTTGTCCGCCGCGATCCGTGACGTCGTCGGCAGGCACGAGAGTCTGCGGACGGTGTTCGCCGAGGCCGACGGTGTCCCGGCGCAGCGGGTGCTGGACGCGTTCGACGTTCCGCTCGACGCCGTCGAGGCGAGCACACCGGCGGAGCTGGAGGAACTGGTCGGCGAGGTGGCGCGGTACCGGTTCGACCTGGAGGCGGAGATCCCGGTTCGCGCCAGGATCGTCGGCGGTGCCACCGAGCAGGTGCTGATCCTGGTGATCCACCACATCGCCGCGGACGGGTGGTCGCTGGTCCCGTTGTTGCGCGACCTGTCCGACGCGTACGTGGCGCGGTGCGCGGGGACGGCGCCGGCTTGGGGGCCGCTTCCCGTGCAGTACGTCGACTACACGTTGTGGCAGCAGGATGTGCTGGGGTCGGAGGACGACCCCGACTCGGTCGTGTCCCGCCAGGTCGCGTACTGGCGCGACGAGTTGGCGGGTGTGCCGGAACAGATCGGGTTGCCGGTCGACCGGGTCAGGCCGCCGGTCGCGAGCCATCGTGGCGATTTCGTCGTGTTCACCTTGGACGCCGAGTTGCGCCGGAGCGTGGAAGCGCTGGCCCGCAGTCAGGGCGCGACCGCCGCCATGGTGATGCAGGCCGCGCTCGCCGTGCTGCTCGGCAAACTCGGTGCGGGCGCTGACATTCCGATCGGGTCGCCGATCGCCGGACGCACCGACGAGACGTTGAACGATCTGATCGGTTTCTTCGTCAACACCTGGGTGCTGCGAGTCGGCCTTGATCGCGACGCGACGTTCGCCGACGTCGTCGCCCAGGTTCGGGAGAAGGCTCTTGGGGCTTACGCGAACCAGGACGCGCCGTTCGAGCGCCTCGTCGAGTTGCTCAACCCGGCCCGGTCGACCGCGCACCACCCGTTGTTCCAGGTCTCGCTCGCCTTCCAGAACAACAGCTTCCCCCATCTCGCGCTGGGCGACCTGAAGGTCACCTTCGAGCCGACCTCGACGGGCACGTCCCGGTTCGACGTGCTGTTCAACATCGTCGAGCGGCCGGACGGCGACGACAGCGACACGGGCTACTACGGGTTCGTGGAGTACGCCACGGACCTGTTCGACCGGGAGACGATCGAACAGGTCATCAGCCGCTACACCGATGTCCTGGAGACGGTCGTCGCCGCACCGGGCACACCGATCCGAGCCGTGGACGTGCTCCTGCCCGCCGAGCGCCACCGGCTCCTCGAAACCTGGAACGACACCGCGACCACCGCGGCCGGCCCGGTGCCCCAGATGGTCGAGGACCAGGTGCGGCGGACACCGGACGCGATCGCGGTCTCCTTCGCCGGGGGCGAGCTGACCTACCGGCAGCTCGACGAGCGCGCCGACGCCATCGCCGGCGCCTTGGCAGCCCAGGGGATCGGGCCGGACGCGGTGGTCGCGGTGGCGCTCCCGCGCTCGCCGGACCTGGTCGCCGCCCTGCTGGGAGTTCTCAAAGCCGGCGGTGTCTACCTGCCGGTGGACGTCGCGTATCCGGTCGAGCGGCTGGAGTTCGTGCTCACCGATGCCGCGCCGAAGGTGGTGATCACCGATCGCGCTTCGATCGATTCCGTGGCCGGCGCGGGTGTGCCGTGCCTGGTGGTCGACGAGCTCACGACGGCGGGTGCGCGGCCCCGGCCCGCGACGCAGCCGGACCAGCTCGCCTACCTGATCTACACGTCCGGCTCCACCGGTGCGCCCAAGGGCGTCGCCATGACCTGTGGCGCGCTCGGGAACCTGGTGCGGTGGCACGACAGCGTCGCCGAGGGCGGTGTGGGCCGCAAGGTGGCTCAGTTCACCGCGTTGAGTTTCGACGTCTCGGTCCAGGAGATCCTGTCCTGTCTGGTGACGGGCAAGACCCTGGTCGTTCCGGACGACGAGACCAGGGCCGATCCGCACGCGCTGGCGGCATGGCTGCGCGAGCAGCGGATCAGTGAACTGTTCGCACCGACCCCGGTCGTCAAGGCCGTGTGCGAGGCGGCCCAGGAAGCCGGGATCGACCTACCCGACCTGCGTGAGGTGTGCCAGGCGGGCGAGGCGCTGACCCTGGACGACCGCCTCCGGGCGTTCTTCCTCGACTCTCCCGGGATCCGGCTGCGCAACAACTACGGACCGGCGGAGACCCACGTCGTCACCAGCCACGCGCTCGACGACCCCGGCACCGGCTGGCCGACCGTGGTGCCCATCGGCACCCCGGTGTCGAACACGCGGATGCGAGTGCTGGACTCGGATCTGCGGCTGGTTCCTGTTGGTGTCGTGGGTGAGTTGTACGTGTCGGGTGCGCAGTTGGCGCGTGGTTACTTCGGACGTTCCGGGCTGAGCGCGTCGCGGTTCGTCGCGGATCCCTTCGGTGGCGGGGGTTCGCGGATGTACCGGACCGGGGACCTGGTGCGGTGGTCGCGTGAGGGCGACCTGGTCTACCTGGGTCGGGTCGACGATCAGGTGAAGATCCGGGGGTTCCGGGTCGAGCCCGGTGAGGTCGAAGCGGTGCTGGGGTCGCATCCGCGGGTGTCGCGGGCGGTGGTGGTTGCTCGTGAAGGTGCGGGTGGCAAGCAGTTGGTGGCGTACGCGGTTGGTGGTGCACTGGACGGCGCGGAACTGCGGGGATTCGTGGCGTCCCGGTTGCCGGAGTTCATGGTGCCGGCGGTGGTGGTCGTCGTCGACGACCTGCCGCTGACGGTGAACGGGAAGGTGGACCGGGAGGCGCTGCCGGAGCCGGAGTTCGGCGGGGGAACCCACCGGGCTCCCCGGAACCCGCGCGAAGAGGTGCTCGCAGGGCTGTTCGCGGAAGTCCTCGACGTCGGCCAGGTCGGGATCGACGACAACTTCTTCGACCAGGGCGGCCATTCGCTGCTGGCGACGAAGCTGGTGTCGCGGGTCAGGACGGCGCTGGGCGTCGAGGTGCCGATCCGGACGGTGTTCGAGAACCCGTCCGTGGCGCGGCTGGCAGCGCGTTTGGACGGTGACCGGCCGGTGCAGGTGCCGGTGGGCCGGGTGGTGCGGCCGGAGTGGGTGCCGTTGTCGTTCGCACAGCGTCGGTTGTGGTTCCTGCACCGGTTCGAGGGGCCCTCCGCCACCTACAACGTGCCGATGAGGCTGGAGCTGTCGGGTCTGCCGGACGTGCCGGCCCTGTCCGCCGCCGTCCACGACCTAGTCGCGCGGCACGAGAGCCTGCGGACCGTGTTCGCCGAGGTCGACGGCGTGCCGGTGCAACGGGTGCTGGAAGCCGGCGCGGTGCCCGTCGACGTCGTCGAGGCGTCTTCGGCGGCGGAGCTGGAGGCAGTGGTCACGGAGGTGGCGCGGTACCGGTTCGACCTGGAGGCGGAGATCCCGATCAGGGCCCGGATCGTCACGGGTGCCGCCGGGCAGGTGTTGATGCTGGTGGTGCACCACATCGCCGCGGACGGGTGGTCGCTGGTCCCGTTGTTGCGCGACCTGTCCGAGGCGTATGCGGCGCGGTGTGCGGGGACGGAGCCGGGCTGGGAGCCGCTTCCGGTGCAGTACGTGGACTACTCGCTGTGGCAGCGGGAAGTGCTGGGGTCGGAGGACGATCCGGGATCGGTCGTGTCGCGGCAGTTCGCGTATTGGCGCGACGAGTTGGCTGGTCTGCCAGAACAGGTCGTCCTGCCGGTCGATCGGATCAGGCCACCGGCGGCCAGCTATCGCGGTGACGTCGTCCCGTTCACGATGGACGCGGCGTTGCGTGCGGGCGTCGAGGCGTTGGCCCGCAGTCAGGGTGTCACGCCGGCCATGGTGATGCAGGGCGCGCTCGCGGTGCTGCTCGGGAAACTCGGTGCGGGCGACGACATTCCGATCGGGTCGCCGATCGCGGGTCGTACCGACGAGACGTTGGACGACCTGATCGGTTTCTTCGTCAACACCTGGGTGCTGCGGGTCGGCCTGGAGCGTGGCGCGTCGTTCGCCGACGTTCTCGCTCAGGTGCGGGAAAAGGCTCTTGGCGCGTATGCGAACCAGGACGCGCCGTTCGAGCGACTGGTGGAGTTGCTCAACCCCGTGCGGTCGACCGCGCACCACCCGTTGTTCCAGGTCTCGCTCGCCTTCCAGAACAACAGCTCGCCACACCTCGCCCTGGGCGACCTGAAGATCACCTTCACGCCGACGTCGACCGGCACCTCGCGGTTCGACCTGCTGTTCAACATCGTCGAGCGACCGGACGGCTACCACGGGTTCGCGGAGTACGCCACCGACCTGTTCGACAGGGAAACGATCGAGCGGATCATCACCCGCTACGTCGGCGTCCTGGAGACCGTGGTCGCCACCCCGGACGTCCCGATCCGAGCCGTGGACGTGCTGCTGCCCGCCGAGCGCCGCCGGCTCCTCGAAGCCTCGGACGACCCGGCGCCGATCACGACGGTTCCCCTGCTGATCGAGAGCCAGGTCGAGCGGACGCCGGAGGCTCTCGCCGTCACCTGTGCCGGGGCGGCGCTGACCTACCGGGAGCTCGACGAACGCGCCGACCAGATCGCGCACGCGTTGATCGCCCACGGCGTGCGGATCGAGTCGGTGGTCGCGGTCGCGCTTCCCCGGTCGCCGGACCTGGTCGCGGCCCTGCTCGGTGTCCTGAAAGCCGGTGCCGCCTACCTGCCGATCGATCCCGGGTATCCGGCTGACCGGCTGGCGTACGTGCTCACCGACGCGGCACCGGTGGTCGTCATCGCGGACAGCGCCACCGCCGGAACCGTTGCCGGCGAAGGGGTGCGGTGCCTCCTGATCGACGAGCTCACCACGACCGGCGCGGACCCGCGTCCCCCGTTGTCGCCGGGCAATCTCGCGTATCTGATGTACACCTCCGGTTCCACGGGCATCCCGAAGGGCGTGGGGATCACGCACGCGAGTGTCACGCTCTGCGTGCGGGAACTGGCCGCCCGGTTCGGCATGCGGCAGGGCGGGGTCACGCTGGCCGGCACGTCGGTCAGTTTCGACGTGTCGGTGTTCGAGATCTTCGCGACCCTGGCCACCGGCGGTGTCGTCGACGTCGTCGGGGACGTGCTGGAACTCGGCGAACGCGACTCGTGGACGGGCGGCGTCGTCAGCACGGTGCCGTCCGCGTTCGCCGAGTTGCTGACCGGCCTGCCGGAGGCCACCACCATCAACGCCGTGGTGCTCGCCGGTGAGGCACTTCCCGTCTCCCTGGTCCACCGCATCCGTGAGGTGCTACCGGAAACCCGGGTCTTCAACGCCTACGGGCAGACCGAGTCGTTCTACGCCACGGCCTCCGCGTCACTGGACACGGTGGACGATCGCGGCAACGCGCCGATCGGCACCCCGCTCGGCGGTGTCCGCGTCCACGTCCTCGACGCCGACCTCAACCCGGTCCCGCCGGGAGTGGCCGGAGAACTGCACGTCGCCGGGCCGAACGTCGGGCGCGGCTACCACGATCTGCCCGCCCTCACCGCGTCGCGGTTCGTCGCGGATCCCTTTGGTGGTGGGGGTTCGCGGATGTACCGGACCGGGGATCTGGTGCGGTGGTCCGGTGGTGAGCTGGTGTTCGTCGGCCGGGCCGACGATCAGGTGAAGATCCGGGGTTTCCGGGTCGAGCCTGGTGAGGTCGAAGCCGTCCTGGGGTCGCATCCCGAGGTGTCGCGCGCTGTGGTCGTTGCTCGTGATGGTGCGGGTGGCAAGCAGTTGGTGGCTTACGCGGTGGGTGGTGCGGCGCTGGACCTGCGTGGGTTCGTGGCGTCCCGGTTGCCGGAGTTCATGGTGCCGGCGGTGGTGGTCGTCGTCGACGACCTGCCGCTGATGGCGAACGGGAAGGTGGACCGGGCAGCGTTGCCGGAGCCTGAGTTCGCGGGGACCGCTCATCGGGGACCGCGCACTCTCCGCGAGGAGATCCTTTGTGGTCTGTTCGCCGAGGTGCTGCGGGTTCCTGTTGTGGGCGTGGACGACAGCTTCTTCGACCGGGGCGGTCATTCGTTGCTGGCGACGAGGCTGGTGTCCCGCATCCGGGTGGTGCTGGGTGTGGAGGTGCCGATCCGGGTGGTGTTCGAGTGTCCGTCGGTGGCCGGGCTGGCGGCTCGGCTGGATGACGGCCGGGCGGTGCAGGTGCCGGTGGCCAGGGTGGTGCGGCCCGAGCGGGTGCCGTTGTCGTTCGCGCAGCGGCGGTTGTGGTTCCTGTACCGGTTCGAAGGTCCTTCCGCGACCTACAACGTCCCGATGGGGCTCGCGTTGTCCGGGCGTCCGGATGTGACGGCGTTGTCCGCCGCGCTCCGGGACGTTCTGGGGCGGCACGAGAGTCTGCGGACGGTGTTCGCCGAGATCGACGGTGTGGCGGTGCAGCGGGTGCTGGACGCGTTCGACGTTCCGCTCGACGTCGTCGAGGCGAGCACGCCTGAGGAACTGGAGGAATCGGTCGGCGAGGTCGTGCGGCACCGGTTCGACCTGGAGGCGGAGATTCCGGTTCGAGCCAGGGTCGTCGTGGGCGACGCCGGGTGTGTGTTGATCCTGGTGATCCACCACATCGCCGCGGACGGGTGGTCGCTGGTCCCGCTGTTGCACGACTTGTCCGGCGCCTACGCCGCGCGGTGTGCGGAGGTGGCACCGGTGTGGGAGCCGCTTCCGGTGCAGTACGTGGACTACACGTTGTGGCAGCGGGATGTGCTGGGGTCGGAGGACGATCCGGATTCGGTCATCGCCCGTCAGTTCACGTACTGGCGCGACGAGTTGGCCGGTCTGCCGGACCACATCACGTTGCCCGTAGATCGGGTCAGGCCACCTGTCGCCAGTTATCGCGGTGACGTCGTGCTGTTCACGATGGACGCGGAGTTGCGTCAGGGCGTTGAGACGTTGGTCCGCAGTCAGGGCGCGACCGCCGCCATGGTGATGCAGGCCGCGCTCGCCGTGCTGCTCGGCAAACTCGGTGCGGGCACTGACATTCCGATCGGGTCGCCGATCGCCGGGCGCACCGACGAGACGTTGGACGATCTGATCGGTTTCTTCGTCAACACCTGGGTGCTGCGGGTCGGCCTGGAGGACGACGCGACGTTCGCCGATGTCCTCGCCCAGGTTCGGGAGAAGGCTCTTGGGGCTTACGCGAACCAGGACGCGCCGTTCGAGCGCCTCGTCGAGTTGCTCAACCCGGCCCGGTCGACCGCGCACCACCCGTTGTTCCAGGTCTCACTCGCCTTCCAGAACAACATCTTCCCCCATCTCGCGCTGGGTGATCTCGGGGTCGGTTTCGAGCCGACGTCGACGGGCACCTCGCGGTTCGACCTGCTGTTCAACATCGTCGAACAGGAAGCCACCGACACCGGGTACTACGGGTTCGTCGAGTACGCCACGGATCTGTTCGACCGGGAGACGATCGAGCAGATCATCAGCCGCTACCTCAGCGTTCTGGCCGCCGTCATCGCCGCACCGGACACGCTGATCCGGGACGTTGACGTGTTTCTGCCCGACGAGCGCCACCGCGTCCTTGAAGTGTGGAGCCGAAACACCGAAGACCAGAACCCGGACGCACGGGCCCACGTGCTGGATCGCTGGTCGAATCCGGTACCCACCGGCGTGGTCGGCGACCTGTACGTGTCAGGCACGCCGTCCGGCCAGTCGGCGCGGTGGACGCGGGAAGGTCGGCTGGAACTCGTGGAGCGGGGCGGCGAGCAGGCCGCCGAGGTCGTCGCGGGGGAGTACCGCGCGCCGCGCGACCGCCGGGAAGAGGTGCTGGCCGGGCTCTTCGCGGAGGTCCTGAACGTCGCCGGGGTCGGGATCGACGACAGCTTCTTCGAGCAGGGCGGCCATTCGCTGCTCGCCACCTGGCTGGTGTCCCGCATCAGGACGGTGCTGGGTGTCGAGGTGCCGATCCGGGTGGTGTTCGAGTGTCCGTCGGTGGCCGCGTTGGCGGCTCGGCTGGACGACGGCCGGGCGGTGCAGGTGCCGGTGGCCAGGGTGGTGCGGCCCGAGCAGGTGCCGTTGTCGTTCGCGCAGCGGCGGTTGTGGTTCCTGTACCGGTTCGAAGGTCCTTCCGCCACCTACAACGTCCCGATGAGGCTCGCGTTGTCCGGGCGTCCGGACGTGGCGGCGTTCTCCGCCGCCGTCCGTGACGTCGTCGAGCGGCACGAGAGCCTGCGGACGGTGTTCGCCGAGATCGACGGTGTGGCGGTGCAGCGGGTGCTGGACGCGTTCGACGTTCCGGTCGACGTGGCCGAGTCGGCGACGGCGGCGGAAGCGGAGGCGCTGATCGCGGAGGTGGCGCGGTACCGGTTCAATCTGGAGGCGGAGATCCCGGTTCGCGCCAGGATCGTCGAAGGCGCCGGCGGATGTGTGTTGATCCTGGTGATCCACCACATCGCCGCGGACGGGTGGTCGCTGGTCCCGTTGTTGCGCGACCTGTCCGAGGCGTACGCGGCGCGGTGTGCGGGAGCGGCGCCGGTGTGGGAGCCGCTCCCGGTGCAGTACGTGGACTACACGTTGTGGCAGCAGGAGGTGCTGGGGTCCGAGGACGACCCGGAGTCGGTCGTGGCGCGGCAGTTCGCCTACTGGCGCGACGAGCTGGCGGACCTGCCGGACCAGATCACGCTGCCGGTCGATCGGGTCAGGCCGCCGGCCGCCAGTCATCGCGGCGACATCGTCCTGTTCACCATGGACGCGGAGTTGCGGCAGAACGTCGAGGCGTTCGCCCGCGCGCAGGGCGTCACGGCGGCCATGGTGATGCAGGCCGCGCTCGCCGTGCTGCTCGGCAAACTCGGTGCGGGCGCTGACATTCCGATCGGATCGCCGATCGCCGGACGTACCGACGACCTGCTGAACGACCTGATCGGCTTCTTCGTCAACACCTGGGTGCTGCGGGTCGGCTTGGAGGACGACGCCACGTTCACCGACGTGCTCGCCCAGGTGCGGGAGAAGGCCCTGGGCGCGTATGCGAACCAGGACGCGCCGTTCGAACGACTCGTCGAGCTGCTCAACCCGACGCGATCGGTCGCCCACCACCCCGTCTTCCAGGTGCTGCTGGGCTTCCAGAACAACGTCTACCCGACGTTCGCCCTGGGCGACCTGGAAGTCGGCTTCCACCCCGTCTCGACCGGCACCTCGCGGTTCGACCTGTTCTTCAACATCGCCGAACGGCCGGAGAGCGACACCGGTGACGAGGGCTACTACGGCTCCGTCGAGTACGCGACCGACCTGTTCGACCGGGAGACGATCGAGCAGATCATCGCCCGCTACGTCAGCGTCCTGGAGACTCTGGTCGCCGCACCGGACACGCTGATCCGGGCCGTCGACGTGCTCCTGCCCGCCGAGCGCCACCGACTCCTGGAAGTCTTCAACCGCACGGCCGAGAGCCCCGGGACACCGGACGACACCGTGCCCGCGCTGTTCGAACAGCAGGTGGCACGGAACCCGGACGCTATCGCGATCTCCGGCGATGTTCAGGACATCACGTACCGGCAGCTCGACGAACGAGCCAACGAGATCGCGCACGAGCTGATCGCACGGGGTGTGCGCATCGAGTCCGTGGTCGCGGTCGCGCTCCCACGCTCGCCGGACCTGATCGCGGCACTGATCGGCGTGCTGAAGGCCGGTGCCGCCTACCTGCCGATCGACCCCGCGTATCCCGGCGCCCGCAACGGTTCCGTCCTCGCCGCCGCCGCACCCGCCCTGATCCTGACCAGCAGCGCCGTGGACACGCGCGACGTGCTGCCGGACGAGGAGATCCCGAGGCTTTACCTGTCGGAGGTGGCCGGTGAGCGGACCACTCCGCCCAGGGAACGCCTGCGCCCGGCCCACCTCGCGTACGTGATGTTCACTTCCGGTTCGACCGGGCAACCGAAAGGCGTCGCGGTCTCCCATCGCAGTGTGGTGAACGAGGTCGCCAACGGCTGGCCGGAAGGGCCCGGCGACCGGATCCTCGTCCAGTCGTCGGTCGCCTTCGACGCGTCGGTGTACGAGATCTGGCCGGCACTGCTGACCGGCCGGACCCTCTTCCCGCTGCCCGTGGGCATGGAGTCACCGGCGAACCGCATCCAGTTCGTCTCCTCGCACGAGATCGACTCCCTGTGGGCCACCGCCGGACTGTTCGACCTCATGTCGTCGGAGGACCTGTCGGGTCTGCGGACCATGCGCTACCTCGCGACGGGCGGCGACAAGGTGTCCACCGCCGCCGTAGACCGCGTCCTCCAGGCGCACGACGACATCCGGATCATCAACATCTACGGCCCGACCGAGACCACCGTGAACGCCACGACCCACGTCGTCTCCGCCGCGAACCGCGGCGAGTTCGACGATCCGGTCGTCCCGATCGGCACCCCGATCCTGAACGCCCGCGTGTACGTCCTGACCGACGACCTGACCCCGGTCGCGACGGGCGTGGCCGGCGAACTGTGGATCGGCGGCGCGGGTCTGGCACGCGGGTACTTCGGCAGGCCGGGGCTCACCGCGGAACGGTTCGTGGCGAATCCGTTCGGCCCGGCGGGTTCCCGGATGTACCGCACCGGCGACCTGGCGCGCTGGACGCGCGACGGACGGCTCGTGTTCGTCGGCAGGGTGGACGACCAGGTGAAGATCAGCGGGTTCCGGGTCGAACCCGGCGAGGTCGAAGCGGTCCTGAGGTCACACCCCCGGGTGGCGCAGGCCGCGGTGGCCGCCCGTGACCTCACCGGGCAGGGCGACCGGCAACTGGTCGCGTACGTCGTCGCGAACCAGGAGGCACCGGCCGAACGCCAGGAGAGCCGTGAGGCGGAACTGGTGGACCAGTGGCAGGACATGTACGACGGCCTGTACGACGGGGAACTCCCGGCCGGCTTCGGCGACGACTTCCGCGGCTGGCACAGCAGCTACACCGGAGCACCGATTCCGCTGCCGGAGATGCGGGAGTGGCGCGACACGACGGTCGAGCGGATCCGGTCGCTGCGGCCGGGGAGACTGCTCGAGATCGGCGTCGGCACCGGCCTGCTGATGTCCCGCCTGGCCCCGCTGTGCGACACGTACTGCGGGACGGACTTCTCCGAACCCGTGATCGACGGGCTCCGGCAGCACCTCGATCGGCTGGCGCCGGAGTGGGCGGGCCGGGTGACGCTGGTCGTCGGGCGAGCCGACCTGATCGACCGGCTGCCGGAACGCGGGTTCGACACCGTCGTGCTCAACTCGGTCGTTCAGTACTTCCCGAGCGTGCAGTACCTGGTCGACGTCATCGAGAAGGCGATGGGACTGCTGGCACCGGGCGGCGCGCTGTTCATCGGCGACGTCCGCAACGGCGCGCTGCTGCGCGAGTTCGCCACCACGGTCCAGGTCCGGCGCCTCGGCCTGGAGACCACGGCCGAACTCGACGAGGCAGGCCGGGACAAGATCCGCCGTGCCATCGCCACCGAGATCGCCATGGAGAAGGAACTGGTCCTGCACCCGGACTTCTTCCCCGCGCTCCGGGACACGCTGCCCGTGATCGACGCGGTCGACGTGCGGATGAAGAGCGGCGCCTACGACAACGAGCTGAGCCAGTTCCGCTACGACGTGACCCTGCGCAGGGCGCCGTCCGGGACGCGGTCGTTCGCGGACGTTCCCCGGCTGCGGTGGAGCGAGGTGGCGAGCTGCGAGGCGTTGGAACACCACCTCCGGACACGGCGGCCCGACCGCGTCAGGGTCGTCGGTGTACCGAACGCGGCTCTGGTGAACGCCCTGCGCTCCACCGGTGATCTGCACGGTGAGCACAGCCCGCCCGAATCCGCCGGTGTGCGACGGGATGAGCTCTGCGAGCTCGGGGAGCGGCTGGGGTACGCGGCGGCGGTGACGTGGTCGCGGATCGCCGGACACATGGACGTCGTCTTCGCCGCACCCGATGACGACGCCGGCACCTGCACGCCCGGCTACACGAAGGCCGGACCGCTGACCTCGTACGGCAACGTGCCCGTCGCCGACCACGGGATCGACCTGCGGGCCTTCCTGAGCGGCCGGCTGCCCGCGTACATGGTCCCGTCGGCGGTGCTGATGCTCGACCGCCTTCCGTTGACCGCCAACGGAAAGGTGAACCGGGACGCGTTGCCGACGCCCGAGCTCGCCGGCGGCTCGGCCCGGCGGCCGCGCAACGCCCACGAGGAGGTGCTGGCCGGTCTGTTCGCCGAGGTGCTGGGCGTGGCCGACGTCGGCATCGATGACAGCTTCTTCGACCTGGGCGGACATTCGCTGCTCGCCACGAGGTTGTTGTCTCGCATCCGCACCGTGCTGCGGACCGACGTTCCCATGAGGACGGTGTTCGAACATTCCACCGTGGCCGAGCTGACGCCGCGACTGCTGGACCTGAACCACGACGGCCGCGACGAGACGTACGCGCCGCTCATGACCATCCGCGCGCACGGCGCCGGACGTCCGCTGTTCTGCGTGCACCCTGTGAGCGGCGTCGGCTGGTTCTACCTCAGCCTCGCCCGGTACGTCGACGACCGGCCGATCTACGCGCTCCAGGCGCCCGGCCTCGATCCCACCGGCCCCGACGCCATGCCGGAGTCCATGGCGGAACTGGTCGACACCTACCTCGCCAGGATCACCTCGGTGCAGCCGCACGGGCCGTACAACCTGCTCGGCTGGTCGTTCGGCGGCATCGCCGCGCACGCCATCGCTGCCGAACTCCGGGCGCGCGGCGAACGGGTCGAGCTGCTGGCGTTGATGGACTGCTACCCCGAAACCGCCGCAGAGGCGGGCGACCTGCGCGGCGAGGACGTGCGCGAGGGGTTCGACCTGTTCCTGCGCGGACGGTACGCCGACGCGGACCTGCCGGACGTGGACGCGATCGCCGAGCTGGTGTCGGACATCAGCGTCGCGCACATCGGGTTGCTGACCGGATACGTGCCACCGGAGTTCGACGGGGCGGCGGTCTTCTTCAAGGCGACGGCGGAGAACAGCAAGGATCCCGCGGCCTCGTGGCAGGACTTCGTCCACGCGGGCCTGACCGTCCACACCGTACCGACCGGCCACCAGGACATGGACCGGCCGGAATCCATGCGGGTCATCGGAGACGTGCTGAAACGGGTCTTCGGTGCCGCGAAGGAGGACGCGTGACCAACCGCTGGTTCCTGACCGATCCGCCGGACGACTGCGACCACGTGCTGCTGTGCTTCCCGTACTCCGGTTGCGGCGCCTCGATGTTCCGCTCGTGGCCCGACCGCGTCGGCGACATCGCCCTGGTACCGCTGCACCTGCCCGGCCGGGAGACCCGGATGGGGGAGCCGCACTACGGGACGTACGAGCGGCTGGCCGAGCAGATGACCGCCGAACTCGGGCCGCACCTCGACCGCGACTTCAGCGTGTTCGGGCACTGCGGTGGAGCGCTCGCCGCCTTCGAGTTCGCGCGGCGCATGGCGTCCGACGCGAAAGCGCCGACGACCTGCTTCATCTCCTCGCAGGTGGCGCCGGACGACGGGCCGTACGGCCGGTTCCTCGACATGGGCACGGACGAGCTTCGTGTCGAGGTCGTGCGGATGCTGGGGCTGGTGAAGCCGGCCAAGCGGCTGGTCGACTTCTTCGTCAAGGTGCTCGTCGACGACCTGGCCGCCAACCGGGCCTACCGCCTGCCCAGGACGCCGGTCGACTCCTTCGCGATCCGGGCGATCGGGTGGTCCGGCGACGTGGAGATCCCGCCCGGCCTGATGGCCGGATGGGCCCACTGGGGACGCAGCACCCCGGTCGTGCTGGACGGTGACCACCACGCGTTCATCAAGGCTCCCGGCGCCCTGCTCGACGCCTTCCAGACCGGAATCCGGGGCGGGTGAGGCGATGGAACGGACGGTGCGCATCCCCGCCCGGTACAACGGCCCACCGGACACGGCCAACGGCGGCTACGCCTGCGGCTCGTTCGCGGGACTGACGGGCGAACACGATCAGCCGGTGGCGGTCGTGCTGCTGGTGGCACCACCGCTCGACCGCGTGCTGGAACTCCGGCCGGGGAGGCAGCGCTCCCACGTCTGGGACGGTGACCGGCTGATCGCGACCACGAGCGCGGCGGCGCAGGACTTCCCCGCCGTGGAGCCGGTTCCGTTCGAGACGGCGGTCGACGCGGCGACCCGGTACCGGGGGAGGCTCGGTCATCCGTTCCCGACCTGCTTCGTCTGCGGGGTGGACCGCGAGCCGCAGGACGGCTTTCCGCTGGCGCCGGGCGATGTTCCGGCGGTGCCCGGACTGGTGGCGTGTCCCTGGACTCCGCCGGCAGCGTCGTGCGACCAGCCCGAACTCGTGTGGAGCGTCCTGGACTGCCCCGGTGGCTGGACCGTGGATCCGGTCCGGGAGCCGATGGTGCTCACCCGCATGGTCGCGATCACCCGCCGGAAGCCCCGCGCGCTCACACCCCACGTCGTGGTCGGACGCCTGTGGCGACGGCAGGGCCGCACCGCGACGGTCGGCACCGCCCTGTACGACGACCGCGGCGAGCTGGTGGCCAAGGCGATGGCCACCTGGACCGCCGTCGCCGAGCAGCGGACCACCTGACCGTCGGCGAGAAGGGAAACCCTGGATGGCAACGAGGAACACGACGGCGGCGGAGGCCCTCGAACTGCACGCGGCGGCCCGCCCCACCACGATCGCGATCAGCGGTGGCGACGGCGAGATCACGTACGCCGAACTGGATCGCCGGGCGAACCAGCTGGCGCACGAACTCCGTTCGCGGGGAGTGGACGCCGAGGTCCCGGTGGCACTGCTGGTGCGCCGTTCGGCACGGATGATCGTGCTGCTGGTGGCCGTGCTCAAGGCGGGCGGCGCGTACGTCGCGCTGGATCGCCGGATGCCGGACGAGCGCCGGAGAACGATCCTGCGAGACGTCCGGCCCGCCCTGGTGATCACCGACGACGCGCCGGGCCCCGAACAGGGCGTGCCCTCGCTGTCGCTGGACGAACTGTGGGAGAGCAGCGCCCAGCGACCGGATACCCGGCCGGAGACCCGCGTGGGCGCGGAGAACACCGCGTACATCGCGTACACGTCCGGATCGAGCGGGGCACCGAAAGGCGTCCTGGTACCGCATCGCGGGATCACCCGGCTGGTCGTCGCGGCGAAGTACCTGCCGGTCGGGCCGGACGACGTGTTCCTGCACCTGGCGCCCGTCGCCTTCGACGCGTCGACCCTGGAGATCTGGGGCGCGTTGCTCAACGGCGCCAAGCTGGTCGTGGCGCCGGACCACGACCTGTCCCTGGCGAAGCTCACCGAACTGGTGCGCGCCAACGAGGTCACCGTGTTGTGGCTGACCGCAGGCCTGTTCCACCAGGTCGTCGAGTCCGGCCTGGCACGGGAGCTGCGCGGGGTCCGGCTGCTGCTCGCGGGCGGAGACGTGCTGTCGGTGGAGCACGTGAACAGCGCGCTCGACCTCCTCGGCGACACCACACTGATCAACGGGTACGGACCCACCGAGAACACCACGTTCACCTGCTGCGAGGTCCTCACCGAGCACGTCGCGGAACGGGTGCCGATCGGTCAGCCGATCGACGGCACGGTCGTGCACGTGCTCGACGACGCCGGCGACATCGCAGCGGAGGGCCTGATCTTCGCCGCGGGCGGCGGTCTCGCGCACGGGTACCTCAACGATCCGAGGCTGACCGCCGAACGGTTCGTGCCGAACCCGTTCGCCGGCGTGCCCGGCGATCGGATGTACCGCACCGGCGACCTCGGCCGCCGCCGCCCGGACGGCGGGCTGGACTTCCTCGGCCGCGAGGACCTGCAGGTGAAGATCCGCGGCTTCCGGATCGAGCCGGGCGAGGTGGAACACGCGCTGCGCACGCACCCGGACCTGGTGGACGCCGTGGTCACAACGCAGTCGTCCCAAGGGGAACGTCGTCTGGTCGGGTTCTACGTCGCCGACGAGCCGGTCGTGTCCGATCACCTGCGCAAGCACCTCGGCGAGGTGTTGCCGTCCTACCTGATCCCCACGGGTTTCGTGTGGCTCGAAGCCCTTCCCCTGACGGCCAACGGAAAGGTGGACCGGAAAGCGCTGGCAGCGCACACCGTGGCCGACCGGGGCGTCCTGAGCTCGGACTACCGGCCACCCGGCACCCTGGTGGAGAGCTGGCTCGCCCGGCTGTGGGCGGACCTGACCCAGGTGAACCGGGTCGGTGTGCACGACGACTTCTTCGAACTCGGCGGCCACTCGCTGATGGCGGTCCGGATCATCATGGAGATCAGCGACCGGCACGACGTCGAGGTCGACCCGCAGGACTTCTACCAGCATCCGACCATCGCGGAGCTGGCCGACCTGATCGCCGGAGGCATCGATGAGGATCGGTGAGCGCACCGAACTCCCACCGCGAACGGACCTGGGCGCGCTGGATCTCGTGTCCCCGGACCTCTACAGCTCAGGGGATCCGCACGCGATCTGGACCACGCTGCGCCGGGAAGCTCCAGTGCACCGGCAGACGCTGCCCGACGGCCGCGGTTTCTGGTCGGTCACCAAGTATCACGACGTCCGCGACGTGCTCAGGGACCACACCAGGTTCACCTCCAGCCGGGGGACCCTGCTGTCGGTGCTCGGCGGCCACGACCCGGCCGGCGGCAAGATGATGGCGGCCAGCGACCCGCCCGCGCACACGACGTTGCACGAGCCGATCGCCAAACTGTTGTCCAGGAAGGCTTTGGATCCCTTCCTGCCGGCACTCCGGCAGGTGGTCGCCCGCCTGCTCGGGCAACTGCTGGACGGCCCGCGCGACCTGGCCGAGCTCGCGGCGGGTTTCCCGATGGCCTTCACCGGCACCCTGATGGGCATTCCCGAGCAGGACTGGCCCCGGCTGACCACGCTCACCACCGCGGCCATCGCACCGGACGACCCCGATTTCCGGCTGGGGCCCAACACCTCGACCACTGCGCACCACGAGCTGTTCACGTACTTCTCCCGCAGGGCCCGCCGCACGCCCCGGCCGGACGGCCTGATCAGCGCGCTCGCCGAGCTTCAGGCGGGCGGACGCGGGCTGCGCCACGACGAACTGGTCTACAACTGCTACAGCCTGCTGCTGGGCGCGAACGTCACCACCCCGCACGCCATCACGGGAACGGTACTGGCGCTCATCGAGAACCCCGACGAACACCGCGCACTCGTCGACGATCCGGGGCTGGTGCCCAGCGCGGTGGAGGAGGGCCTGCGCTTTTCCTCACCGGCCAGCCACTTCATGCGCTACGCGACGCGGGGCACCTCGGTCAACGGCCAGGAGATCGGCGAGGGTGACGCGGTGGTCGCGTGGCTCGGCTCGGCGAACCGGGACGAGGACGTCTTCCCCGAGCCCTTCCGGTTCGACGTGACCCGGACACCGAACCGGCACGTCGCGTTCGGCTTCGGGCCGCACCACTGCGTCGGCGCGGCCTTGGCGCGCATGGCGTTGACCGCGCTGTTCGCCGAGATCGCCGGCTCGGCCGTCCGGTTCGAGCTCGCCGGTCCGGTGGAGCACCTGGCGTCCAACTTCGTCGCCGGCATCAAGCGCATGCCGGTGGTGACCTCCCGGCCGCTCACGCACACGAACGCAGCGCCTCGACCACGCTGAAGACGTCGGCGTAGGAGATGTAGAGGCTGTTGAACCCGAAGCGCAGCAGGGCGGGCGGCCGGACGTCACCGATGATCCCGCGCTTGTTCAGGTCCTCCATGATCCGCTCGGCCTCCGGGTGGCGCAGCGTCACCTGGCTCGCGCGCCGATCGTCCTGGCGGGGCGTGACGAGCTCGAATCCGAGTCCTGCCAGGTGGGTGTCGATCGACTCGACGAAGAAACGGCCGAGTGCCAGGCTCTTCGCGCGGACCGCCGCCAGGTCGACGTCGTCGAAGACGTCCAGTGCCGCGTCCAGCGACAGCATGGACAGGACGTTCGGTGAGCCGACGCGCAACCGCCCGACGCCGGCCACGGGCGTGTAGCCGGGCACCATGCCGAACGGCTCGGCGTGCCCGTGCCAGCCGCACAACGGCTGGTCGACGTCCTCGTGGTGGCGGCGGGCGGCATACCCGAACCCCGGAGCACCGGGGCCGCCCGACAGGAACTTGTAGGAGCAGCCCACCGCGAAGTCCACGCCGTCCGCGTCGAGCGCGAGTTCAAGGGCGCCAACGGCATGGCTTACGTCCCAGACGACGACCGCACCCGCGTCGTGCGCCGCTCGTGTGATCGAGGCGACGTGCCAGAGCTCACCCGTGCGGAAGTCGACGACCCCTGACGTGACGACCGCGACCTGCTCACCGAGCGTGCGGAGGGCCGATGCCATGTCGCGCATGGGAACCGGGCGGACCTCCAGCCCGAGCAGCCGGGCGACCGACGCGGCCATGTAGTGGTTCGTGGGGAAGTCGCCCTCCTCGATGAGGATCAGCCGGCGGCCGGGGCGCAGCCGGGCCGCTGCGGTCAGCAGATTGAACAGGTGCACGGAGGTCGAGTCGCCGACGAC
Organism: Streptomyces sp. ID05-26A; assembly: GCF_033794685.1. Taxonomy (NCBI): domain Bacteria; kingdom Bacillati; phylum Actinomycetota; class Actinomycetes; order Kitasatosporales; family Streptomycetaceae; genus Streptomyces; species Streptomyces sp. ID05-26A. The sequence continues at coordinate 1,002,803 of NZ_JARAYZ010000002.1, read as the reverse complement.
GGTCTGGCCGGGTGCCGCGCCGAGCAGTCTGCCCACGCGGTCACCGACCTCGAGCGGCAGGTCCCACCAGCCGTCGTCGGTCCAGACCTTGATGAGGTGCCGGCCCCAGTTCTCGGTGACCGCCGTCTGGACCGCCGCCGGAACGCCGGTCGGCAGGGCGCCGAGCGAGTTGCCGTCGAGGTACACCAGACCCTCCGGCAGCAGGAACCTCCTGCGCAGTGCGGAAAGAGGGTCCGCGAGGTCCAGTCGTACCGCGGTGTCGCGGCTGGGGCCGGGCATGGCTAGCTCCATCCAGGTCGGGGTGACGGCATCGGTTCCTGGCTCATGTGCTCGCGCCACGCGTTGTAGCGCCGCCGGCCGTACAGCAGCGGGACCTGGCCGCGCCGCAACGTGACGTCACGGACCTCGCCGAACACGACGACGTGACTCCCGCCGTCTCCCGTGCGCGCGACCCGGCAGTCGGCGATCGCGTGCGCGTGGTCGCCGATGTGCGGCCCGCCGCGGCCGGCCGTCCAGCCCACCAGGTCGAAGCGGTTCCGCGCAGCCGGTGAGCTGAACAGTTCGGCGACGTGCTGTGCGCCGGAGTGCAGGAAGTTCACCGCGAACTCGCCGCGGCGCAGGACCGCGGCAAGGGTCGGGCTCTCCCCGCGCAGGCACACGAGCAGGGTCGGCGGGGTGTCCGTGACGCTGCACAGGGACGAGCAGGTCATGCCCCTCGGCTCCCCGTCCGGGTCCAGCGTCGTCACCACCACGACCCCGCTCGGAAACTCCGACATGAGCGATCGGAAGGAGTTCCGCGAGACACCGGTGAGCGAGTGTCCTTCCGGCACGGTCACTTCCCGTACAGGTGGCGCAGGTAGGCGTGCATCGTGGGCAGGCTCTCCAACAGCTCGTCCCGGCGCTGCTTGACCTCCGCGAACACCGCTTCGGCCGACTCGACCGCGTTCGGCCGGTGGTCGAGCAGCGTGGAGTGGTGGTCCGGTGTCACGCCCAGACCGGCGAACACGCAGTAGTAGTTGGCGTTGCTCCAGAAGTTGCGGAACTCGGCCTCGAAGTTCCCGTAGTAGTTGCTCTCGTCGGTCACCGGCAGGTCCACCCCGAGACCGGCCTTGTACCGCGCCACCTTGTCGACGAACTCGGGCGCGAGCTCCAGTTCCTTGCAGGCCCGCCAGAACGGCGTGTCGTCGCGCGGCGCGAAGCTGAAGTGACCCTGGATGAAGTCCCTGGTGTCGTCGAACATCGTCTCGATCTCGCCGTTGAACCTCTTGGTCACCGCCGGGTCGAACCGCTTGTCGGGGAAGTGCTTCACCAGCTGGTAGAGCGCCGCGTAGGTGAAGTAGATCCCGGTGGACTCGAGCGGTTCCAGGAAGCACGACGACAGGCCGATGCCGACGCAGTTCTTCACCCACGCCCGCCGGTTGCGCCCGACCCGGAACCGGACGTGGTTCATCGGATGCGTGTCGGGGGAGATGTTCCACATCCGGCAGAACTCCTCGGTGGCCTCGTCCTGCGAGGCGAACCGGCTCGAGTACACGTAGCCGGTGCCGAACCTGCCGAGCATCGGGATCTTCCAGGCCCAGCCCGACGACATCGCGATCGACGACGTGTACGGCTCGACGCCGTGCTCCTCGTCGTCGTGCTGGATCCGGGTCGCCACCGCGCGGTCGTTGAGCAGGTGGTCGCTCATGTCCAGGAACGGTTCCTTCATCACCTGGTTCATCAGCAGGCTCCGGAAACCGGAGCAGTCGATGAACAGGTCCGCCTCGAGCCGGCGACCGGCCTCGGTGTTGACGGCGGTGATGTGGCCGCGTTGGTCGGTCTCGGCCGTGACGAACTTGTCCTCGATGTGCACCGCGCCCTGCTTGCTGGTCGCGAACTTGCGGAGGAAGTCGGCGACCAGGTCGGCGTCGAAGTGCCAGGCGTAGCTGGCCCACCGGCGGCCGTCCAGGTGGCGGGGCGCGAGCTTCCGGTCGAAGATCGCCGGCTGGGCGTAGCACTCGCGGTCGAACGGCTGATCGGTCTGTCCGGTGAGCTTCTTGTACGTCCAGTAGTGCGACAGCGGCAGGTCGTCGTGGTTCGGCAGCAGGCCGAAGAGGTGGTCGAACTGGTCGCCGTGCGTGCCGTACGGCCTCGGTTGCGCCGTTCCGGCACCGGGTGTGCGCCAGTTGATGAAGCGGATGCCCATCTTGAAGCTGGCGTTGCACTCGGGCATCCAGTCCTCCTCGGACAGACCGAGGTAGTCGAAGAACACCCGCTGCAGGTTGGGAATCGTCGCCTCGCCGACCCCGATCTTCGGGATCGCGGGCGCTTCCAGCACGGTGATCTGGACGCTGGAGCCGAGCGCCCTGCCGAGGTAGGACGCGGCCATCCAGCCGGCCGTGCCGCCACCGAGGACGAGTATCTTCTTGATCCGGTTGTCGTTCATGCTCTCCCCATGTCCCGGTCGAGAGGAACGGCGCTGGGCACCGTTCACGTGGACGTCTGCCCGGCCAGCCCGAGCTGACGGAGCACCGCGGCGCCCAGTTCGCTGCCTGGATCGTCGAGATCGAAGGTGATGTCGAAGTGGTTCCGGTCCGTGATCACCAGATCGGTGACGGAGGCAGAGCGGGCAACGGCGGCGGTGACCAGTTCGCTGTGCTGGCGCGCGAATTCGGCGGTCTCCGCGCCGCCCCGCGCCACGACCAGTGGCGGCAGCCGGTCCGGCAGGTGGCGAAGAGGACTGAGCCGGGCGGCCTCCGCCGCGTCGAGCCCCAGCGGTTCGTTGACGTAGGTGAGCCTGAGCGGCTCGAGGTCGTACACCCCGCTGAGCAGGACCGCGCCCGCGATCACGTCCGCAGGGCGCCGCCGTTCGGGCATCCAGCCGTCGAGCAGCGCCATCAACGCCAGGTGGGCACCGGCACTGCTGCCGGCGAGCGTGATCCGGCGGCGGTCGACCTCCAGGTCCCGCGCGTGCCGCACGAGCCACCAGAGGCCGCGCCGCACCTGGCCGACGATCTCGTCGAGCCGGTGCTCCGGCGCGAGCCCGTAGCCGATCGCCGCGTACGCCGCGCCGGCCGGTACGAGCCGGCGGGCCGGGAACGACGAGTCGTTCTTGCTGAGCTCGCACCAGTAGCCGCCGTGCACGAACACCAGCAACGGCGCGTTCGGGACGGGCGCGGGAAAGAAGTCGAGGGTCTCGCAGGGCAGGGAGCCGTACCGGATGCCCGCGCGCACCGGCAACTCGGTCCTGGTCCGCGCGCTCCGCTCCGCGTAGTCGGTGAGGAAGACCGAGATGTCGTCCACGCAGGAGCTCGGCGAGTACTCCCGGTCCAGTTCGGCCTGGTCGTACCGGCCGTAGACGGCGGAGCTCAACACGCACCCCAATCAGTCCGGGAGTCGGCGTCAGATGGCGGAGCGGGCGGTCAGCAGTTCGGGGAAGAACCGGTGTTCGGCCACTTTGCGCAGCCAGTCGATGCCGGAGGTGCCGCCCGTGCCGGGCTTGTGGCCGAGGATGCGTTCCACGGTCAGCAGATGGGTGTAACGCCATTGCGCGTACTGCTGGTTCAGTTCGCACAGCGCCTCGGCGAGCGCGTACAGGTCCCGATGTTCCCGGTGTGAGCGGTAAACCCGCGCCCAGGCCTCCTCGACCGAGGGGTGCGGCTGGTACGGCTCGGCGAAGTCCCGGTCGACGTGGTGCGCCGGCACACCCAGACCGCGGCGGTGCAGCACGGTGAGGGCCGCGTCGTACAGGCTCGGCGCCCGCAGCGCGGCCACGACCTGCCGGTGCACCCAGCCCACCGGCTTGTACGGGTCCGCCATCCGGCTGGACTTGTTGCCCAGTGCGAACTCCAGCTGCCGGTACATGTAGGACTGGATGCCGGAGGCCGACCCCAGCTGGTCCCGGAAGGCCGCGAACTCCGTGGGGGTGATCGTGCTGACCGGTTCCCATGAGGTCGTGAGCACCCGCTGGACGCGTTCGGCGCGGCGCAGGTACCGCAGGGCGTCGTCGACGTCGTCGGCGAACAGCAGGTCCCGGATCCGGCTCACCTCGGTGAACAGCAGCTTGAACAACAGCTCCTGGATCTGGCCGGTGATGTAGAACGACAACTCGGCCGGTTCGCCGGTGCGCGGGTGTTGCAGCCCGAGCAGGACGTCCACGCTGTGGTAGTCGATGTACGCCGTGCTGTCGGAGCCGTTCCCGCCGCCGTAGTCGAGCACCGGCTCGCCGCCGGTGCTCTCGGCGCGGTGCCGCCGCTCCTCCTCGGTCATCGGGGTGTAGGAGCGCGGAGCCGTCCGCTCCAGCCTCATTTCGACATCAACTCCGATCAGGACGGTCGCAATGAAACAGGCGTGGGTGACGCGAATCCACCGGGGAGCACTCAGCATGGCACCGCGCCGCGGGCGTTGATCGGCAATCTTTCGGGTGTCCTTCGCCGGACAGATCTGGGCAAGAGACCCGGGACGCGTCCGGTCGTCGTCGTTACGGTGCAGGGAAGCCCTCGGTCTTTGTCTTACGCCTGAACGCCTTTGCCGATCGCATTCAACGGTGCCCTCGGGCGCGCGACGGAGAGTTGCTGTGAATTCTGGTGATCGTGAGATCTACGACGTGGTCGGAGTCGGCTTCGGGCCGTCCGGCCTCGCACTGGCCATCGCGCTGGCCGAGCATCCCGCCGAACTGTCCCACCTGTTCCTGGAGCAGTCCGCCGCGCCGAACTGGCATCGCGGCATGTTGCTGCCCGGCGCCAGGATGCAGGTCGCGTTCCTGAAGGACCTGGCCACCTTTCGCAATCCCGCTTCCCGGTTCAGCTTCGTGTCCTATCTGCACCAGACCGGCAGGCTCGCGCAGTTCGTCAACAACCGCGACTTCTTCGCCACCCGGCAGGACTTCCACACGTACCTCGAATGGGCCGAGACCGGTGTGGCCGAACGGGTCCGGCGGGGCACCGAGGTGACCGGGATGCGGCTGGACGGGGACACGGTGCGGGTGGACGTCCGCGGCTCGCGCAGCGTCCACGCCCGCAACGTGGTGATCTCCACCGGACTCGTGCCGAGGATGCCCGCCGGCGTCGACGCCGACCAGTACGTCTGGCACAGCTCGCGCTTCCTGGACAACTTCCGCGCACTGGACCGGCCGCCGCGGCGAGTGGTCGTGGCCGGCGCCGGGCAGAGCGCCGCCGAGATCGCGCGGTTCCTCTACGACGAACTCCCGGACGCGTCGATCCACGTCGTCCTGCCGTCGTTCGGCTACTCGGCGGCGGACAGCACGCCGTTCGCCAACCGCGTGTTCGACCCGGAGGCGATGAGCGACTACCACTCCGCGCCGGCGGCGGCCAAGGAGATGATCTGGCGGTACCACAAGAACACCAACTACTCCGTCGTCGACGAGGGCGTGCTCCAGGGCCTGCACCAGCGCGCGTACGACGACGAGCTCAGCGGCCGCGGCCGGCTGAAGTTCCTCAACATGACCAGGGTGCTGAGCGCGAAACTGGTCGGCAACGACACCAGGGTCACCGTCCACTCGGCACTCGCAGACCGGTCGTCCGACCTCGACGTGGACCTGCTGGTGTGCGCCACCGGCTACGAACCGATGGACCCGGCAGAGCTGCTGGGCGAGATCGACGCCCACTGCCTGCGGGACGACCGGGGCCGCTACGTCGTCGGCAGGGACCACCGCCTGGTCACGTCCCCCGAGGTGCGGTGCGGGATCTTCCTGCAGGGCGGCACCGAGCACACGCACGGCCTGAGTTCCTCGCTGCTGTCCAACATCGCGGTCCGCAGCGGCGAGATCACCGACTCGATCGCCGGTCGCCTGCCGGGCGGAACCGCCTGATCCGCCGCGGTCAGCGCGTCTCCTGCCCGCGGCACATCATCCTGGCCACCTCGGGCCGCAGACCGGCGTCCTGCGCGGCGAACGCGCGCTGGACGCGGTCGCGGATCTCCGGCGGTTGTTCCTGGCTGAGCTTGCACATGGCCTCGGTCCGCCGCACGCGCAACCGGAAGGCGCCGACCGCCGGCAGGATCTTGCGGAAGTAGCCCACCGAACCGGACTTGTCCCAGCCGGTGCCGAACCGCTCCTCGAACACGTCCACAGTGGACGTCACCACCGCGAGGGTGTCGTCGCCCTGGTCGAGTCGTTCGACGCTGCCGCCGACGTGCACGGCGGTGAAGTTCCACGTGGGCGCGGCCGGGCTGGTCTCGTACACGGTGGGGGAGACGTAGGCGTGCGGACCGGTGAACACGGCCAGCGCCTCGGCGGCGTCGATCACCGCCCAGTGCGGGTTGGCCCGGTTCAAGTGGCCGAGCAGGACCTCCTCCTCCGCGTCGACGGCCGCCGGGTCGGGGATGAGCGGCAGGTGGGTGGCGTGCACGCGCGACGTCCGGGGGTCCGCGGTGACCAGCAGTGCCAACGGGTTCGACCGGATCAGCTCGGCGGTCCAGCGTTCGTCCGGCGCCCGGTGGATTCTGGGGACGAACACGTCCGGCTCCTCACGTCCGCGGCTTCTGCGCGTCGGCGCGCAGCGCCCGCTTGTCGACCTTGCCCATCGCGGTCCGCGGCAGTTCGGCCAGCATTCCGATCCGGTCGGGGATCTTGTAGACGGCGAGGCCGCGCTCACGCAGGTGGGCCTTGATCGCGGCCGAACTGACTTCGCCCCGCGGCACGAGAAAGGCGAACACCCGCTCGCCCAGTTTGGTGTCCGGTACGCCGACCACGGCCGCGTCCCGCACGGCGGGATGCGCGCACAGGTGCCGCTCCACCTCTTCCGGCGACACCTTTTCGCCCGCCCGGTTGATGAGGTCCTTGATCCGGCCGAGGACCACGAGGTTGCCGTCGGGCCGCACGGTGACGAGGTCGCCGGTGCGGTAGTAGCCGTCGGGGGTGAACGAGCGCGCGTTCTCCTCCGGCGCCCGGAAGTAGCCCCGGACGGTGTAGGGCCCGCGCACGAGCAACTCGCCGGCCTCGCCGTCGGGCACCGGGTCCCCGGACGGCCCCACCACGAGCATCTCGTCGGCCTCGGAGAGGGGCCTGCCCTCGGTGTTCTCGATGACCTCGTCGGGGTCGTCCAGCCTGGTGTGGGCGAGCGTTCCCTCGGTGATGCCGAACCAGCGCATCAGCCCACATCCCAGCACCTTGCGGGCGCGCGTCGCCAGCGCGGAGTCGAGCGGGGCGCTGCCCAGTTGCAGCACCAGCGGCGCGAGGTCGTCGTGGTGGTGACCGGAGTCGGCCCACAGCCGCAACACCGCCGGCACGAGCGAGGTCACGGTGACGTTCTCCCGCCGGATCAACGGGAACACCTCGTCGGGCCGCACGCTGGAGGTCAGCACGGCCTTGCCACCGAGCAGCAGGCTGCCCAGCACCCCGGGGCACCCGAGGGCCGCCGGGTGCGCCATCGGGTTGACCGCGAGGTAGACCAGGTCCGAGCCGGCCCGCATCGCCCCGGCGGTCGCCCGCATCAGGTAGGCGAACTCCTCGTGCGTTCGCGGGATCAGCTTCGGCAACCCGGTCGTGCCACTGGACATCAGGAACAACGCGGGGCCGGCCGGATCGACCTCCGGAAGCTCGCGCTCGGCCGCGTCGAGCGAGTCCAGCGCGACGAACTCCTCCGCCTCGCCGCTGACGATCACGGTCCCGGCGAAGGAGACCTCCCGGGCGAGGCCGCGGAAGTCGAAACCGCCGAACCTGTCCTTCACCACGTACGCCACGGCACCGGAGTGGGCGAGGACGTGCTCGATCTCGGTGCGCCGGTGTCCCGGCAGCGCCAACACGGGAATCGCTCCCGCACGCAGCAAAGCCAGCACCACCAGGACGAACTCTGGGACGTTCGGCAGCTGCACCACGACCCGGTCCGAGGGCTCGATGCCCAGCTCCAGCAGTCCGTGCGCCAGCCGTCGCACCCGCTCGGACAACTCCGCGTAGGTCATCCGCTGCTCACCGCAGACGACGGCGACCCGATCGGCGTTGCGCTCGAACGACTCGTGGAACAGGTCTCCGAGTGAACGGCCCGGCCAGAACCCGGCCCGGCGGTACTCCCGGACGAGGTCCTCCGGCCACGGCACGAAGCCGTCGATCATGAGATCACTTCCCTCCGGGACGCGGCGTCTCCGCCTTCGGATGGTCGCAGCGCCGCACGGGGGCGGGGCGATGTCTTGCTGACGTCTTTTCGCGGCGGGCCACGGGTCCGGTCTCCGCTGCCATCATCGGGCGGGCTTGAACCGGCCACTGTGGCGTGCGTTCGCGGCAGATCGCCCGGCTACCGACAGGAGAGTCCAGTGATCGATGCGGCCACCGTCCACAGTGGTGTCCTCCACAGTGGCACCGTCGTGGATCTGCTGCGCGCCAACGCGGATCGCGACCCGGACGCGATCGCCTTCACCCACCTCGCCTTCCCCGCGGGCGGTGCGGAGCACGGGCGGCGTGAGTCGATCAGCCGAGGCGCGCTCGACGTCCGCTGTCGCGCGCTGGCGAGCGAACTGGCCGGGCACGGGCTGGCGCGGCACCGCGTGCTCGTGCTCGTGCCGCCCGGTCTGGATTTCGTCGCCGGTCTGCTGGGAACGCTCTACGCGGGGGCGGTCGCCGTGGCCTGCCCGCCGCCGTCGCGGGACGAGAACGATCCCCGCACCGAGCGGGCCGCCCAGATCGCGGCCGACGCGGAGGTGTCGGCGGTGGTGTCGACCCGTGCGGTCCGGGAACACCTCGGCGAGTCGCGCGGCCGGTTCGGTGACGTGCCGTGGATCGACGTGGACGACGTCGACGAGGCGGCGAGTGCGCACTACGCCGCCGTCGCCATCGACCGGAGCGACCTGGCCCTGCTGCAGTACACCTCCGGCGCCACCGGACGGCCGAAGGGCGTGATGATCAGCCACGGCAACCTGGCGCACCAGCTGCCGCAGGCGGCCGCGATCTTCCAGCTCCCGCCGGGCAGCAACGTGGTCAGCTGGATCTCGCCGTTCCACGCGCTCGGGATGATCGTGCACCTCATGCTGTCGCAGTACCTCGGCGGCGAGGCGGTGTTCATGGCGCCGGAGGACTTCGCCGGGCACCCGGTCCGCTGGCTGCGCGCCATCTCCGGCACGCCGGGGCCGGTGTTGTCGTGCGCCCCGAACTTCGCCTTCGACCACTGCGTCGACCGCGTCGGCGAGGATGAGCGCGCGGATCTCGACCTCTCCGGCTGGCGCACCACGCTCAACACCGCCGAGCGGATCCAGCCGCACAGCATGACTCGGTTCATGGAGACCTACGCGCCGCACGGGTTCCGGGCCGCCACCATGTGCCCCGGTTTCGGGATGACCGAGGCCATGGTCCTGACCGGGCAACGCAGGGGCAGGCCGTTGCTGCTCGACGTCGACGCCGCCGAACTGGAGCGGGGCAACGTCGTCGTGCTCGGCGAGCAGGCGGCCGACCGCGCGCTGCGCCTGGTCGGGGTCGGCCAGCCGGGTCCGCACGCCGAACTGATCGTGGTCGACCCGCGGCGCCGGCGGCGGCTGGGCGAGCACGAGGTCGGCGAGGTGTGGATTCGTGGTCCGGTGGTGTGCCAGGGCTACTGGAAGCAGCCGGAACTGACCGAGGAGACCTTCGGCGCGCGGCTGTCCGACGGCGAGGGCCCGTACCTCCGGTCCGGCGACATGGCGTTCGTGCACGACGGCGAACTGGTGCTGTGCGGCCGGATCAAGGAAATGATCATCATCAGGGGGCGGAACCTCTACCCCCAGGACATCGAGGCCACCGGCGAACTGGCACATCCCGCGCTGCGCGGCGCCCCGGCGGCGGCGTTCTCGGTGAACGGCGGCGCCGGAGAGCAGTTGGTGATCGTGCAGTCCGTCCCGGACGTGCTGGACGTGGGGTTGCCGGAGCTGGCCGGTCGCATCCGGGCGGCGGTGACGGCGGCGCACGACGTAGAGGTGCACGACCTGGTGCTGGTGGCGCCGGCGCAGATTCCCAGGACGATCAGCGGCAAGGTGCAGCGCGGCCAGTGTCAGCAGCGCTATCTCGCCGGCGAACTCGAAGTGCTGCACGGCGGCCGGTCCCCGGCTCCGGTCCAGCCAGGGCCGGCCGCGGGGAACGCCGTGCTGCGAGGCATCCTGGCGGCGGTCGATCCGGCGCTGCGGGCCGACGTGGTGTCGGCCGATCTGCGGCGACGGCTCGGCGTGCTGCTCGACGTCCCCGCCACCGACGTTCCGGTGCGGGAACCGTTGGTGAGCCTGGGAATCGAGTCGATCCGCGCGATGGAGCTGCGCACCGCGCTCGAACGCGACAGTCAGGTGGACCTGCCGCTGGACACCTTCCTGCGCTCCTCGATCACCGAGCTCACCGAGCTGATCACCGGCCACGACGCAGCCTCGGCGGCCGAGTCACCCGGCCTCGTCAGCGCCGACCAGGAGCACCGCCACGACCCCTTCCCGCTGACCGGACTCCAGCACGCCTACCTCGTCGGCCGGTACGCCGGTGATCAGCGCGGCGACGTCGCCACCCACCTGTACCTGGAGATCGAGGGGCGCGACCTCGACCTCGGCCGGGTGGAGGCGGCGCTGGCGGAACTGGTCGGCCGGCACGACATGCTGCGCGCGGTGGTGACGGAGAGCGGTACCCAGCGGGTGCTGCCGGTACCGGCAGCCACGCCGATTCCCTTCCAGGTCACCGATTGCTCGGCGCTGTCCGCCGAGAAGGCCGGCGCACAGGCCGCCGCCATCCGCGAGGCGCTCTCGCACGAGATCAGGCCCGCCGGGCAGTGGCCGATGTGGACGGTGCAGGCGCTGGTCCTGCCCGAAGCCGTGGTCCGGCTGCACATCAGCATCGACCTGCTGATCGCGGACGTGGCGAGCGTCAGGTTGTTCTTCGACGACTGGCGGCGGCTCTACAACGGCGAGCGACTGCCGCCGTTGCCGATCACCTTCCGCGACTACGTCCTGTCCCGGCAAGAGGATCCGGTCAACGACGCCGCCCGCGACTACTGGCGCGACCGCCTGCCCGACCTCCCCGACGGACCGCGACTGCCGTGGCGGCGTCACCCGGTCCGGCCGGCCCGGTGGACCAGGAGGAAGCACCGGCTGGCAGCGGATTCCTGGTCGCACATCAAGAAACTGGCGGCGCGGCACGAGCTCACCCCCACCGCCGTGTTGCTCGCGGCGTTCGCCACGGTGCTCGGCCGCTGGTCCACGACCGACCGGTTCCTGCTGAACCTGCCGCTGTTCGGCAGGCAACGGGTGCATCCCGACATCGACGGGCTGATCGGCGACTTCACCAGCGTGGTCCTGCTCGAAGCGGACCTGCGCAACCGCCCCGGCATCGCCGAGCTCGCCGACCGGCTGCACCGCCAGTTGTGGCGCGATCTGGAGCACGCCGCGTTCGACGGGGTGTCGGTGCTGCGCGAACTCGCCAAGGCGCGCCCGGCGACGGACGTCCCGTTCTGCCCGGTCGTCTTCGCCAGCGCCAGGGAACAGGGCTGGGACGAGCAGGGGCGGGATTCGGGGCTGCTCGGCCAGAACTGGCTCGGCGAGACCACCTGGAGCATCTCCCAGACCCCGCAGGTGCTGCTCGACCACCAGGTGTACGAGAACTCGGGCGCGCTGGAGTTCAACTGGGACGCACCGGCCGGCGCGCTGTCACCCGGTGTGCTGGACGAGATGTTCGACGCCTACTGCCGGCTGCTCGACGGTCTGGTCGACGAGGACGCCTGGTCGGGCCCGGTGAAGGTGCGCGTCGACGCCTCGGAACTCGTGGTGGCGCGGGCGAACGCGACCGACGGCCTCGTACCGCGGGGAACGCTGGCGGACGGCGTGATGCGGTGGGCCGCAGCCGAACCGGACCGGGTGGCGGTGGTGAGCCCGGACGGCGAAACGGTGCGGTACGGCGAACTCGGGTGGTGGGCGTCGGGAGTCGCGGAGGTCCTCGCGGGCCCCGACGTCGGCGCGGGTGACCTGATCGGCGTGGGGATGACGAAGTCGGCGGACCAGGTGGTCGCCGTGCTGGGCATCCACCTGGCCGGCCGGGCCTACCTGCCGGTGGACGTGGACCTGCCGGAACGGCGGCGCGCGGAGATGCTCGCGGCCGCCGGCTGCTCGGTGGTGCTGGTGCGGGCGGACGACGCTCCCCGGCAGTGGCCGGACGGGGTCCGGGTCGTGACCGTCGAGGAGTGCCGTGACCGTGCCGGGCGTCTCGCCGAGTCGCCCGCGAAGCCGGCGGACGTGGCGTACGTGATCTTCACCTCCGGCTCCACCGGTGTGCCCAAAGGCGTGTCCATCACGCACCAGGCGGCTCGGGGGACCTGTGCGGAGATCTGCGCGCGGTTCGGGATCGGTGCGGGCGACGCGGTGCTCGGCCTGTCGTCGCTGAGTTTCGACCTGAGCGTGTTCGACGTGTTCGGCGTGCTGGGCGTGGGCGGCAGGCTCGTCCTGCCGCGGCACGGTTCCCAGCGGGATCCGGGACACTGGCTGGACCTGGTGGCCGAGCACGGCGTCACGGTGTGGAACAGCGTGCCCGCGATCGCGGAGATGGCCGTCTCCCACGCCGGCACCGGCGGGCGGCAGGGCAGCGCGCTGGCCGGGGTCCGGGTGGCGATGTGGTCGGGGGACTGGATTCCCGTGGACCTGCCCGATCGCTGGCGGGAACGGGCACCCGGCTGCCGGGTGATCTCGCTGGGCGGCGCGACCGAGGCCGCCATCTGGTCGATCTACCACGAGGTGGGCGAGGTCGACCCCGAGTGGGACTCCATCCCGTACGGCCGGCCGTTGGCGAACCAGCGGTTCCACGTCCTCGACGACCGGTTGGAGCAGTGTCCGATCTGGGTGGCGGGGGAGTTGCACATCGCCGGTCTCGGGCTGGCCGAGGGCTACTGGGGCGACCCGGTGCGCACCGCGGAACGGTTCATCACGCATCCGGTCACCGGCGAACGTCTCTACCGCACCGGGGATCTGGGCCGGTGGCGGTCGGACGGCTCGATCGAGTTCCTCGGCAGGGAGGACGGCCAGGTCAAGATCGGCGGATTCCGGATCGAACTCGGCGAGATCGACACGACACTGGCCCAGCACCCGGCGGTCACGAGCGTGGTCACCACGGCCACCGGGCCACGCGACCACCCGCACCTCACCACGTTCGTCGTCCCCGAGCACGCGCAACGGCCCGCCGGGGCCCCGGAATCCGATGCCGAGTACGGAACTCTGCTCGGCGCCGTGATCACCGATCCCGGTCGGCGCGCGGCGGTCACCCTGGCCCAGCCGGGCCGCCGCACCGGCCTCACCGGGGCGGCGGTCGACCTGCCGGACCTGCTGGACCCGGAGCGGGCCGCACTGCGGTGGAACCTGCGGCGCAGCCATCGGCGTTTCGCGGCGACGGAAGTGCCGCTGAGCGAGCTCTCCCGGCTGCTCGAATGCCTGCGGGCGGTCGGCGGTCCCGAGCGGCCGGTGCCGAAGTACCGCTACGGCTCGGCCGGATCGCTGTACCCGGTGCGGACGTACGTCCACGTCCAGCCCGGCCGGGTCAGCGGGCTGGGCGGCGGCTCGTACTACTACGACCCGCTGGCACACCGCCTTTGCACCGTGCGGGCCGGTGCCGAACTACCCGCCGCCGCACAGCTCTCGATGAACCGGGGCGCGTTCTCCACTGCCGCGTTCGTGGTGTTCCTGGTCGGCCCGATGGCCGAGGTCGAGCCGATGTACGGGCGGCGGGCCGCGGACTTCTGCCTGATCGAGGCGGGCTCGATGAGCCAGTTGCTGGCCGAGACGGCCACCGACGGCCCGCTCGGGTTGTGCCAGATCGGGCTGCTGCGGGACGAGACGCCGGTGCGGGCGCTGCTGGACCTCGCCGACGACGACCGGGTGCTGCTCGGCCTGCTCGGCGGAGTCAGCGCGCCCGAACACGAGATGGCCGCAGGCAGTCCGGCCGGGCTCGCGGACCGGGTGCGCGAGTTCGCCGCGACCGCGTTGCCCGCGCACGTGGTGCCGACCAGGATCCGGGTGATCGACGAGCTGCCGCTGACCGCGCAGGGCAAGGTGGATCGGCGCAGGCTCGAGGAACTGGCGGGGGAGCCCGGAAACGGCGCCACGGTCGTCGGACCGGCATCCGGCACCGAGGCCCGGATCGCGGCGGTCGTCGCCGCGGTGCTCGGGCACGACCGGCTCAGCGTCACGGACAACCTCTTCCAGCTCGGCGCGGACTCGGTGCAGGTCGTCGCCATCCGGCAGCGGCTGTTCGCGGAGTTCGGCCACGAGCTCCCGCTGGCGCGGCTGTTCGAGAACGCCTCGATCCGCGGGCTGGCCGCCGTCCTCGCGGCCGCGCCCCTGCCGTGAAAGGAACGGGAAGGAAGCAGGCTCGCCGCCGTGGCGGAACCCTAGATTCGGCTGGGACCAAGGCTTTCGTGAAGGAGCTGACCATGCTGGACACGGTTCCCGGGCTGTTCGAGTCAGTCGCCGCGCGGTACGCCGCGATGCCCGCGCTCGTGGACGAGCGAAGCACGCTGACGTACGGGGACCTCAACACCGCGGCGAACCGGCTGGCACGCAGGCTGATCGCCGGCGGCGTCGGGCCGGACTCGGTCGTCGCGGTCGCGGTGCCGAAGTCGAACGACCTGATCATCGCCGTCCTGGCGGTGCTCAAAGCCGGTGGCGCCTACCTCCCGCTCGACCCGGCCTACCCGGCGGAACGCCTGTCTTTCATGCTCACCGAAACCCGCCCGGTGCTGCTCCTGCGATCGTCCACAGTGGACGTCTCGCATCCAGGACTGCCGGAACTCCTGCTCGACGACCCCGCGTTCCGGCAGTCCTGTGCCGCACTGCCGGGACACGACGTCGCGCAGCGCGAACGACGTGCCGAACTGCGGGCGGACCACCTGATGTACGTGATCTACACGTCGGGGTCGACCGGCACGCCGAAGGGCGTCGCCGTGCCGCACGAGGGCGTGCCGGACATGGTGGCCACCCAGGCGGCTGTTTTCGGTGTGGCGCCTGGGGAACGGGTGCTCCAGTGGGCGTCGATCAGCTTCGACGCCGCCTTCTGGGACGTGTCCCTGGCCCTGTTCTCCGGCGCGACCCTGGTGATGGCCGACGCGGAGGACCTGCTGCCCGGCCAGCCACTGCGGGACACCCTGCTCAAGCACGACATCACGCACGCCGTGCTGCCGCCGGTGGCGCTGGCCGAGACTGACGCCGAGGACGTGCTGATCGGCGGGACCGTGATGTCCACAGGGGACAGTTGCACGCCGACGCTGGTGCGGAAGTGGTCGCGCGGCAGGCGGATGTTCAACGGCTACGGCCCGACCGAGGTGACCGTCGGAGCGACGGTCGGCGGGCCGATCCACGACGCCGCGCGCGTCAGCATCGGAACACCCTTCGTCGGCAACGAGATCCACGTGCTGGACGAGCGAACACGGTTGTGCCCAAAGGATTCGGAAGGCGAGTTCGCCGTCGGGGGCAGCGGGATCGCCCGCGGCTACCTGAATCGGCCGGGAGCGACCGCCGTGAAGTTCGTGGCGAACCCGTTCGGGCCGCCCGGCAGCCGGATGTACCTGACCGGCGACCGGGGCAGGCTGGCGCCCGACGGCGAGCTGTACTTCAGCGGCCGCGTGGACGGCCAGGTGAAACTGCGCGGCTTCCGGGTCGAGCTGGGGGAGATCGAGACCCGGCTGGCCGCGCACCCGGAGGTGGACGTCGCCGTCGCCGTGGTGCGAGGCGAGGTCGCGGACGCACACGTGATCGGGTACGTCACCTGCACGGCGCCGGTCGCGCCCGCCGAACTGCGCGACCACGTCGCCCGGACGCTGCCCGCGCACATGGTGCCGGCCAGGGTCGTGGTCCTGGACCGGTTCCCCACGACGGTGAACGGCAAGATCGACCGGGCCGCGCTGCCCTCGCCGGACCAGGAGAGCGGCGGGCCGCAGGACGTGGACGAGAGTGGGACCGACGAGTGCGCGGCCGCGATCTGCGCGATGGTGCGGGACGTCCTCGGCGCTCCCTCCGCGCAGGTCGACGACAACTTCTTCCGGCTGGGCGGGCAGTCCGTGCAGGCGACCAGACTGACCGGGCGGATCCGCGCGGAGTTCGGGATCCCGCTGCCGGTCCGCACGGTGCTGCGCTCCGCGACGCTGGGCGACCTGGCCGACGCCGTGGCGAGCCTCCGCTCCCGGCGGCCCTGAGCGGCCCGCTCAGGCGAAGGCGACCGGGAGGGTGCTGTGGCCCTGCAGGAAGTTCGAGTAGATCGGCGTGGGCGTGCCGGTCAGCTGGATGTCGGTGACCGACTCGGCCAGCGCGCCCAGCAGGACGCGCAGCTCCATCCGGCCGAGGAACGCGCCGGCGCAGAAGTGCTGACCGTGGCCGAGTGAGACCTGCCGGTTCGGCCAGCGGGACAGGTCGAACCGGCGCGGCTCGGTGAACACGTCCTCGTCGTCGTTGGCGGAGATGTTCCACATCGTCACGATGTCGCCCGCGCGCACCCGGTGCCCGCCGATCGTGGTGTCCGCGATCGCGGTGCGCGCGAAGTGCATCGCGGGGGTCGCCCACCGCAGCACCTCCTCGACGGCGGGCTGCGGGTCGACTGAGCCGTCACGCCACGCCCGCCACTGGTCCTGGTTCTCGGCGAGCGTCTTCACCGCGCAGATCGCCGAGACTCGCGAGGACTCGTCGCCGCCGAGGATCAGGCTGTAGCAGTTGAGCGCGACCTCTTCCAGGGTGAGCAGTCCGTCGCCGGCCGGTGTGGTCGCGATCATGCTGACGACGTCGTCGCCGGGGTTGTCCCTGCGGTGCCGGCCGAGGTCCATGAAGTAGCCGACGATCTCGTTGCGGGCCTCCAGCGAGTCGAGCGGATCCGCGTCGGCGTCCTCAGTGGACAGTGCCAGCTTGTTCCAGGCGAGCACCTGGGCGCGGTCCTGTTCGGGGACCGAGAGCAGGTCGCAGATGGTGTTCATCGGGATGTGCTCGGCGACCTCGGCGGCGAAGTCGAACCTGCCCATCTCGACGACGTCGCGGACCAGGCGCTCGGTGCGCTGCCGGACGTTGTGCTCGACCACGCCGAGGACGCGGGGGGAGAAGGCGCGCTGGACGAGGTTGCGCAGGTCGCGGTGCCTCGGGCGGTCGGTGACCGCGAGCATCTTCCCACCGGCGGAATCCCCGCCGTTCAGCAGCACGTCCAGGACGGTTCCGCGCGCGGAGCCGAGCGTCCTCGCGTCGGTGTAGCAGGCCAGCACGTCCGCGTGCCGTGCGACGACCCAGAACCCGGGATCGCCGTCGTGCCAGTAGACGGGTTCGGACCGCCGGACGTCCTGCCAGAACGCGTGCGGGTCGTTCCGGACGAAGGTGGCGGGATCGGTCAGATCCAGTCGGGTCCGTGCGTTCATGCCGCATCATCCCTGCGTCGTCACGGTGGTGGCCGGGTGCGCGCCGTTCGCGCGCCCGCCGGCACGCTCCTGTCGCGAGGTGAGCGACAGTGCGGGCCGGCCCGGCACGCGATGCGCGGACGGCTGCGGGAGGGTGCCGGATCGACTCCGGCGTCCTCTCAGCAGTCGGTCGCTTCGAGCATGTAACCGCGTCCCCACACGGTCCGGATGGAGAGGTCGATGGGGACGAGCCGACGGCGAAGGCGCATGATGTGCAGGTCGAGCGAGTTTCTCGTCGTCGGCGCTCTCAGGGCGAGGCAGTGAGTGAACTCGTTGCGATAGACCACTTCGCGGAACTTGTCGACGAGAAGGGTCATGAGTTCTGTCTGCGTGGTCGAGATGGTGACGAACTGACTGCCGAAACTGAGTGTTCCGGAGGAGTCGAGCATGGGCACCCGGCGGCTGTCGAATCGGCTTTGGAGAGCTTTTACCCTGGCCTCCAGGTCGTCTTTGGAAATCGGCGGACGGACCCAGTCCTCAGTGGGGTCGCTGCTGACCGGTGGTCTCACCCCGCCTTCGACGACGAGTAATCTGGGTAAACCTTCCTGTTGGCAGCGGTTTCTCAGATCTGCCTGAATTGGCCACCTCACGAAGATTACGTCGGTGTTCCGACTCCCCACAGTAATCCTCCATCCCCAGTTGGTGAATCACGTCGATATTGTGGTGAGCAGGTTCTCATTCTTGTCGATGGTGATCGACTTCCTCTCCCCTGTAGAGGGCGGCGGAAACCGCCGTCGATTTGCCGGTCGTGCGAGGTGGTGGATCTGGTAGGATCCGCGAGCGCTCATGTGCAACAGGGATCGCGTTCAACGCATTGATGAAGCCGACCTGCGCCATAGGCGACATGGCTCTCCCCCTCCCCACTGGAAGCATACGCGCTTCTTCCACATCCTGGCATCCATGGTTGTGATTGACCTACAGGGTTTCCACCGGGCTGAAAGAAGTTCGGCAGAAACCCGCAACACCCGTGCGCGTTGTCTACCAGCGGTATGTGAAGTCTTTACGACGTGCGTCGACGTAGTGGTTCTGTGAATGTGGACGGCTTTGGCCGGCGGTCCGGCGCGGCCATGTTCGGACGATGTTCTCGCAGGGTGTGCCAGGTTTGGCTCGGTGTCCGAGCCTTCGCTCGGGGCTGGGCGGGACGACGTGGTCGGCGCCCTGCTGTCGATCGGGTTTGTTGCGGCCTTTGTGCTAGGTGGACCCGTGTCGACCGGTCTGTCCGTGTTCGTGACAGGTCTTGTTTTCATCACCAAGTCCGCACTTGGATTCGCCCAATTCGGACATTGCTCATCAACGTGAGTTCGGTGGGATCGCGCTGCCACGCGCTCGTATCCTCGCATTTCGGACATGGGTCGTTTCGCCGGAAAGTCGGCGAGTTCACGTCAATGCCGCGATCGGCGGAAAGGACTGCCGCGATCGGACTCACTCGAAAGGTGGGGGTGTCGCCGTGCTGGAAACTGTGCTCTGTTGCCGGCTCCTGTCCGGATCCTTCCTTTGAATGAGAAGCGAAAGATTGCAGGTCGTCGTCCATGGCGCGGGGCATGCTCTGGGCGTGGGCACCGGTGTGGCCGTCTGTGAGGAAGTGACGCCTTGAGCGCTCTGACGTATGCGGACTACCTGCGGATGGAAGACCTGCTCTCGTTGCAGGAACCGCGGATACCGGCGACGGCCGACCGGGCGGTGGTTCTCGCCGAGCAGTTCTTCATCATCACGCACCAGTCCTGCGAACTGTGGCTGAAGCAGATGGGCACTGATCTGACCGCCGCCGCGGAGGCGATGACACCGCCGTGCGACGTCAGCGACCTGGAGTTGAGCGCCGAATTCCTGCTGCGGACGGGGGAGATCCTCCGGGTCCTGCACGGTCAGCTGCTCGCCCTGGAAAAGCTGCCGATGCGCCATTTCGCGGAGTTCCGCCGATATCTGGGCACGGCCAGTGGTGCCCAGTCGACGCAGTTCCGCCAGCTGACACCGCTGCTCGGCAACGACGAGAATTCGGGCGGCCTGTACCAGGCACTCGTCGCGGCGGCCGAATATCACGGTTACTCGATTTCGGACGTGTGTCGTCAGGGTGTGGGCGCCGGAGTTCTGCACCGCATCGCCGAGGCGTTGCTGGAAATCGGGAACGGCTACTGGCACTGGAAGGTCGCGCACCTGGCCCTGATGTCGAAGATGGTCGGAGGCCAGGAGGGCACCGGCGGTACGAGCGGCGCCGACTTCCTGGCCCGCCGGATCACCAGGCCGTTCGCCGAGCTGCGCAGGCTCCGGGGCCAGCTGCACGAAGGCTGACCGCGAAGGCCGGCCCCTCGGTCCGCCGGCCGGTGTCCCGACAGCGAGGTCGGGGCACCGGCCGGTCTCCATCTGTCCACAGTGGAGCGGGTCAGCGGCCCAGGCCCCTGCTGATCGCCGCCGCCAGCTCCGCGGGGTGGCTGCCGGGCAGGTCGTGGCCGCCGGGCAGCGGCACGACGCGGAACGGTCCCGTGGTGTAGGCCGACCAGGCCTCGATGTGCACGGGGTCGATGCTGTGATCGTCGCGGCCGAACACGGCCACCGTCGGGGCGGAGATCCGCTCGACCTCTCCGCTCGCGAACAGCTCCAGCTCGCGGGTCTCGATGAGCTCGTAGTCCGCGCGCATGGCGGGTTCGACGATGTCGAGCCACTCCTTGTCGGCGAGGATCTCCGGCGGCAGGTACCCGTCGGCCACGACCTGCCGGAAGAAGTCCTGCCTCGGCAGCTGCCAGGTCGGCTCACGGCGGACGACGCCGGGCGCCCGGTACGAGGAGATGGCCAGTCCCCGCACCTGCGCGGCATCCATCCGCCTGGCCACCTCGTACGCGATCACCGAGCCGGAGCAGTGGCCGTACAGCACCACCTTCCGCCCTTCGGCGTGGCGCAGCACCTCCTTGACGAGCTTGTCGGCGAGCTCGGGCATGACGGTCTCCGCCGGTTCGCCGAACCGCGACTCCCGCCCTGGGAGGCGCACGCTGAACGTGTCGAAGGCGCCCCCGAGCTCGACGCACACGCGCCGCACCGAGGTCGAGCCGCCGCCTGCGTGCGGAAAGGCGTACAGGACGCACCCGGCGCTCCCGCCGCCGGAGACGTCGACGAACCAGCGGCCTTTCGTGTTCGTTCCCATGGAACTGAGGGATACCAACGCTTCCGGCTCACCGCCGCAGACCCTGACTGACCTCTGAAAGATCCGTGGACGGCCGCGGACCGTCCCGCTGAGACTTGGCTTCCCGACGGGGCCCCAGAGCCCGGCTTCGACCAGGAGATCGCGGAATGTCGGCGACCAGCCGCGTGCGGACGCGGAGCACCGGGAGAGGACTCGCGTGAACGAGATCGGACCGGCCGGGACGGCGAGCCCGGACCACGACGGCCTGGACCGCGCGCTGCTGTGCGCCAGGGTGCGGGCCGAGTGGGCCGAGGCGCTGGAACACGATCGTTTCGGCGACGACGACGACTTCTTCGATCTCGGCGGGCATTCCGTGCTGATCGCCGGGATCATGGCCAACCTCGCGAAACTGGCCGGCACGCGCCTGTCGCTGCGGCTGTTCTTCGACCACCCGACGGTGAACGAGCTGACCGACGCGCTCTCGGCCACCGGAGCCTTCGGAGCGCTGACCCGATGACCACCGTGCCCTTCGCCGCGCAGGCCGCCCCCTGGAGCAGGTGGAACGAGACGGCCAGGCCGTTCCGCGACGTCACCATCCCGGACCTGCTCGCCGAGGCCGCCGGGACGTACCCGGACCGCCCGGCGATCGTCGCGGCGGGCGGCGAGGTCGTCACGCACGCCGAGCTCGACCGCCGGGCCAACCAGCTGGCCTGGCTGATGCGGGAGCTCGGCATCGGCAGGGGCAGCACCGTCGCCCTGTACGGCGAACGTGACGTGTCGTCGCTCGTCGGGCTGCTGGCCGTGCTCAAGTGCGGCGCGGCCTACGTGCCGATCGATCCGTCGTGGCCGGCCCGCCGGGCGATCGGCCTGCTCGACCAGCTCGCGGTGACCGCCGTGCTGACCGGCCGCGCCCACCTGCGCGCCGTGCAGGAGCTCCGGTGGGACGTGGAGTCGCTGCGGCACGTGTTCTGTCCCGACATCGCCGAGGAGTTCTCCTGGTCGGCGACCCTCAAGCGCGACCAGGTGGCGGACTTCTTCGACTTCCTGGCAAGCTCCGACGACCCGGTCGAGGCCGCCGGGTTCAACGTGCGCCGCGGCCGGCAGACGGTCGGCGAACAGGACGTCCTGCGCTACCGCGACCACGTGGTCGCGAGCGTCCTGGCCGCCTCGCCGGTGCACCGACCGGCGATTCTGGAGATCGGGTGCGGGTCCGGCCTGATCGTCGAAGCCTTGGCACCGCACGCTTCCCGGTACGTCGCCGTCGATCCGTCCCCCGTCTCGGTGGACCGGAGCCGGGCCTTCGCCGGGGTCGAGGGCGCGGTGTGCTTCGCGCACGAGGTCGCCGATCAGGTGAGTGGCCCGTTCGACGCCGTCGTGCTCGCCAGCACCGTGCAGTTCCTGCCGGACCTCGACCACCTGATCGGCGTGCTGGAGTCGCTGCTCGGACTGCTCACCGACGACGGCGTGATCGTGCTCGCTGACCTCGTCGACCCCGATTCCGGTGACACCGCCGGAGTCCGGGTGTCGCCGCGGTTCCTCGAACGACTGCCCGAACTGCTGCCCGGGGTGGCGGGCGTCAGCGTCCGCCGGCGGGACGCGGGGGCGTTCGCCGACGAGCTCGCGCAGCGGTACGAAGCGGTGATCCGCGTGGCACGACCGGGTGACCGCGCGAACCGCGAGCCGCTCTGGACCGGGCACCACATCGGCCTGCGCCCCACCGGACCGCTGCCGGCGGGCCCGGTGGCGGGGGACGTCGCCTACACGATCTTCACGTCCGGTTCGACCGGCGCGCCCAAAGGGGTCGTCGTCACCCATCGCTCGGTGGTGAACCTGATCGACTGGCTCAACCGCACCTACCGGGTCGGGCCGGACGACCGGATCCTCTTCGTCACGTCGTTCTGCTTCGACCTCTCGGTGTACGACATCTTCGGCGTGCTGGCGGCGGGCGCGTCCGTGCGGCCGGTGCCGGCGGCGGACCTGGCCGAGCCGGACGGCGTGGTGGACCTGCTGGAGCAGGAGGACATCACCATCTGGGACTCCGCTCCCGCCGCGCTGGCCATGCTCATGCCGTACGTGCAGGCCCGCGAACCCGCCGGGCGGGACACCTTGCGCCTGGTGTTGCTCAGCGGCGACTGGGTCCCGGTGCCGCTGCCGGACCAGATCCGCGCCGCCTTCCCCGCCGCCGAGGTGGTGGCGCTGGGCGGAGCCACCGAGTGCACCGTCTGGTCGAACCACTACCGGGTGGGCGACGTCGACCCCGCGTGGCCGAGCATCCCGTACGGCAAGCCGATGCAGAACGCCCGTTACTACGTGCTCGACGGCCACCTGCGGCCGTGTCCCCTCGGCGTCGAGGGCGACCTGTACATCGCCGGCGAGTGCGTCGCTGTGGGCTACGCCAACGCCCCCCGCCGCACGGCCGCCAGCTTCCTGCCCGACCCGTGGGCGGTGCGGCCCGGCGAGCACATGTACCGCACCGGTGACCGCGCCCGCTGGCTGCCGGCCGGCGACCTCGAGTTCCTCGGCCGCCTCGACGACCAGGTCAAGGTGAACGGCTACCGGATCGAACTGGGCGAGGTGCGCAGCGCTTTGCTGCAGTGCCAGGGGATCCGGGCGGCGGCCGTGGTGGCACCACGCGGACCGGGAGGGCGCACGCTCGCCGCCTTCTACGTCCCGGTGGCGGGACGGCTGCCGAAACAGGAGGTCGTCCGTGCCCTGCAGGCGATCCTGCCGACGTACATGGTCCCCACGCGGATCATCGCCCTCGACGAGTTGCCCCTGACCAACGCGGGCAAGGTCGACCAGACGGCCCTCGCGCGCCTGCTGTGAACCACGAACCCAGAGGAAAGGCGCGCCAATGACGTCAGGATCCCCCTTCACCGCCGGACTCTCCCGTCGCCGCCTGCTGGCCATGACGGCCGGAGCCGCGAGCCTCGCGGTCCTCCCGGCGGAAGCCTTGGCCCAGAACGGTTCCCGCACGGATCTCGTCGGCCCGTGGTTCGGCGAGATGATCGCGACGATGATGTCGTCGCCCGGCGCCGGACTCCCCGAACGGACCTGGGCGATGAGCTGGGGCGCCGCGCTGGACGCACTGGGCGGAGGACGTGCCGGGTGGCAACGCGCGGTGTTCGAGGACGCCGCCGTGGCGAGCGCCGTTCACGGTGTGCTGACAGCGCTGATCCCCGACCAGAAGGCCAGGCTGGACGCCGTGCTGGCCGGGTCGCTGGCCACCCTGCCCGCAGGCCCCGCCAGGGACGCGGGAACGGCCGCCGGCCGCGCGTCCGCCGCGGCCAGGGTCGCGGCGCGCGTGGGGGACGGCCTCGACATCGAGTCGGTGAACGCGCCGTTCACGCTGCCGCCCGAGGCGCCGGGGATCTACCGGCTCACGCCGGGGGCGACCAGGGTGGTCGGCGCCGGATACGGCCGCGCGCGCCCGTTCCTGCTCGGCAGGGGGAACCGGTTCCGGCTGGGCGCTCCGCCCGTCCTCGGCACGGCGGAGTACCGCAGGGACCTCGACGAACTGCACCGCCTCGGCGGCCAGGTCTCCGAGCGGACCGAGGAGCAGGACGTGCTGGCGTGGCTCGACCCCATGTCGCAGTACACGCCGGTGCTGCGCCTGCTGGCCGCCGACCAGGCCAGGCCTCGCCGGGACAGGGTGCGGCTGCTGGCGGCGCTCGGCGCGGTCATCGTCGACACCAGCATCGCGGTGTTCGACTCCAAGTACACCCACCTGCGCTGGCGGCCGGTCACGGCCATCCGGGCCGCGGACACCGACGGCGACCCCCGCACGAAACCCGACCCCGCGTGGACCCCGAACCTGCTGACGCCACCGCATCCCGAGTACCCGAGCGGCCACGCGGCCACCGCCGGCGCCGCGGAGCAGGTGCTCACCCAGCTCGTCGGGCCGAGCACCCCGATGGCGTTCTCGATCACGTTCCCGCGCGGCGACGGCACGATCCTGACCCGCGACTACCGGCGCGGAACGACGTGGGCCGCGCTCACCCGCGAGAACGTCGACGCCCGTGTGCTGGCCGGCGTCCACTTCCGGTTCTCCGACGAGGCCGCCGCCGCGCTCGGCCGGCGGGTGGCCCGCTACGACCTGGGCCGGCTGTGAATCCCCGAATCCCAACGAAAGGCGAGGCGATGACGACAGGATCCGGATCCCCCTTCACGGCGGGGGTGTCGCGCCGCAGCCTGCTGGTCGCCGCCGCGGGCATGGCGGTGTTCCCGGCGAGCGCCTGGGCCGCCGCGGACCCGGCCAGGCTGCTGCACGACATCGGGTCGCTGGCCGGGTCCGGCACACCGAGCGAGGCCGCCGACATCAACGACCGCGGCGACGTCGTCGGCGCGACATCGCTTCCCGGAACCAAGACGTCCCACGCCTTCATCATGAATCCACGCGTCGACGGTGGCAGGCTGACCGACATCACGCCCGGCGAGAAGCGCAGCACGCGGGCCAAGGCCGTCAACGCGGCAGGCGTCGTGACCGGCACGATCGGCCTGGGTCTGACACCGTCGGCGCCGGGGTCCGGTCAGCCCGGCGGCAACGAGCCGCAGCGCGTCTTCGTCTGGGGACCGCGAACCGGGCTCACCGTCCTACCACTGCCACCCGGCACCGCCGGTGCCATCGCGGGCGACATCAACGACAACGGCACCGTGCTCGTCGTCGGCACCAACGACGTCCCGGACCCGAACGCGCCGGGCATGAACATCCCGATCGGCTCGTACCTGTGGGATCCGGTGCGCCGCAAGTACACCGAGCTGCCGCTGCCCGCCGGATCGGCCGCCGGGTCCGTGGCCCTGGCGGGCACCCTCGACCAGTGCGGCGGGGTGGCCGGCGGTGTGGTGACCCCGCTCGGCGGGACGGCGTGGAAGCACGTCGCGGTGGTGTGGGACGCCGGAACCCATGCCGTGCACGAGCTTTCCACAGGTGGTGTGTCCGACGCGTTCGCCACCGACCGCAACGAGCACGGGGTGACCGTCGGGTGGCGGATGAACCTGCCGGGAGGGAGGTCCGGCGCCGTGTACTGGCCGGACCGGAACGCCGCACCGGTCCCGCTGCCGGGCAGGGTCGCGTTCGAGATCACCAACTCCGGCCGGATCGCGGGCATCCGCGACTTCACCGGCTCGCCGGTGTTCCCGTTCACGGCGGTGCTGTGGGAACCGGGCAGGGGACGCACGACCGATCTCGGTGACCACGGCCTCGGCTCGTACGTCCTGGCGCTCAACGCCTCCGGCCGGTCCGCCGGGTACTCCGTCGCGGGCACGGCGAGCAGCCACCACAACACCGCGGTCTGGTGGGATTCGCCCGGTCGCGCCTAGGCGCTGTCCTGTAAGTCTCGTCGGGCGAGAGCGGCGGCCGAGGGCCCCGGAGACGGCACCGCCGCAACGCCCGAATACGCCCGGTATGAGGGCATTGCGGCGGCACCGCCTCCGGGACTCTCGCCCGCGTCTCTCACCTGACGAACTTGCAGGACAGCGCCTAGGCGCTGTCCGGCTCGCCCGCGCCTGCCACCGAACGAACTTGCCGGACAGGGCCCGGCGGAACGCCCGAGACCGGGCCGGCGAACCGCCGGCCCGGTCTCGTTCAGGTCAGGGATGGCTGTGCAGCCGGCGGGCCGGCCGGTACACGTGAATGCTCACGGCGGGCTCGTGGCCGGTGTTGGTCACCTGGTGGGAGTAGCCGGGCGCGAACACCCTGGACTGGCCCGCGCGCAGGAGCAGGGTCTCGGCGCCGCGGATCATCCGCTCGGTCAGCACGCCGGCGACGACGACGAACGTGCCGGTCGCGCTGCCGTGGTGGTGCGGATCCGTGCCCTGGCCGGGTGACCAGGTCAGCAGCCACGCCTCGTACTCGTCGGTCCGCTCCAGCAGCAGCACGAACCGTTCGACCGGGTCGAACCGCACCTGGGCGCGCCACCGTTCCTCGTCCCGCGCCAGGTCGGCGGCGACGCGCAGCGGGTGCCGGACGAGGGGCGCGCTCAGGAGTGGGAGCGTGTTCTCCGGTACTGCGAACATGATCCGTCCTCGATGCCGTCACACGGGCAGTCGGATGCTTCAGGTCTGGCCGCCCCATTCGCGGCACGCACGGGCGAGCGCCGACGTGCCTTCCAGCAGCCGGGTCCGGTCGCCGGCGAAGGAGATCCGCACGACGCCGCGGGTGCTCTGGTCGCCGGGGATGGTGAACGCCGACGCCGGTGCGACCGCGACGCCGTGCTCCGCCAGCAGACGGTCGGCGAACTCCGCCGCGGTGTGCCCGGAGGACGTGATGTCCAGCAGGGCGTACCAGCCTCCGGCGGGCGGAGCGGCGATGAGGCCCGCCGCCATCAGTTCGCCCATGGCGGCGTCCCGTGAGGTGCGGACCGCGGCCACGTTGGCGCGGACGGCGGCGGTGTCGTCGAGTGCGGCGAGCGCGCCGATCTGCGCGGGGGTCGGCGGGGCGATGATCGAGCCTTCCTGCACGCGGCGCAGCAGACCGGCGAACGCGTCGTTGGGTGCGACGACGTAGCCGACCCGGCAGCCGGTCATGGCGTGGCTCTTGGAGAAGGTGAAGGCGGAGAAGACCCGGCGCCGGTGCGGTTCGACGTCGGCCTCCAGGGCCGCCATCGGCAGGTGCGTGCCCTCGTAGACGAAGTCCGCGTAGGCCTCGTCGCTGACGACGATCCAGTCCCGTTCGTTCGCCAGCGCCAGCAGGTCGCGCAGGGCGGCCGGGTCGGCGACCGCGCCGGTCGGGTTCGCGGGGGAGTTCACGACGATCACCCGCGTGGCGGGGGTCGCGGCCCTGGCGATCGCGGCCACGTCGAGCGCGTAGCCGGGGCCGAGCGGGTAGCCGACGACGTCGTACCGGTTGAGCACCCCCTGCTGGCGGTAGATCGGCCAGTGCACCTGGGGGATCAGCCAGGCCGCGCCGGGGGTGTGCACGGCCGCGCCCACCGCCGTGAGGCCCTGGCACGAGCCGGGCGTGACGAAGACGCGATCCGGGGTGGTGCTCAGGCCCTGTGCCGTCAGCTTGGCCACCAGGGCCTCGCGCAGTTCCGGCATGCCCTCGGCGCTGGTGTACACGCAGCGGCCGTCGCGCAGCGCCCGGCACATCGCCTCTACGGCGGACGGCGGCATGCCGAACGCCGGTTCGCCGACGTGCAACGCGTTGGCCTCACGGCCGTGGACGTCGCTCCAGCGCCGGGAAGCGCGGAACACCGCGTGCAGACTGGACTCCGGTACCAGCTCGACCGGATAGCTGTGCTCGACCAGTTCGGTCATCGGCCTGCTCCTGAGTGTCCTGAAAGGATTGATGGTTGCGGGTCACACGCTGCGGCCACCGTCGACGGTCAGCAGGGCGCCGGTGATCCAGCCCGACCGCTCCGGATCCAGCAGGGCGCAGACCCACGTGGCCACGTCACCGGGCCGGCCGAACCGGGCCATCGGCGTGCTCGCGAGCAGGCCCGCGCGCAGGCTCTCGGTCTCCTCGGCGCCGAGACCCAGGTCGTCGTACATCGGGGTGTCCACCGGACCGGGCACGACGGCGTTCACCCGCACGTCCGGGGCCAGTTCGCGGGCGAGCGAGCGGGTGAGGCTGTTGATCGCCGCTTTGCTGGCGCCGTAAAGAGAACGGCCGGGCATCGCCACCACGCCGCCGATGGACGTGACGTTGACGACGCTGCCGCGCGTCTCGGTGAGAGCCGGCAGCAGCGCCTGGATCAGAGCGGCGGGCGCTCGCAGGTTGACCGCCAGCATCCGGTCGAGATCGCCGAGGTCGGCCGTGTCCAGCCGGGCGAACCGGGCCAGGCCCGCGCAGTTGACCAGGCCGTCGAGCCGGCCGAAGCGGTGCTGGACCAGGTCGCGCAGTCGTTGCGGGGCCTCGGGGTCCGCGACGTCCATCGGCAGCGGCACCACCGTGCCCCGGTCGGTGCCGGTGTCCGGGCTGGCAGCCAGCGACGCCAGCGGTTCGGGTCTGCGGCCGATGGCGATCACGGTGTCGCCCGCCGCCGCGAGCTGCTCGGCCACCGCGCGCCCGATGCCGGACCCTGCTCCGGTGACCGCGACGACTCCACCCTGGTCGGCCATCTCCACCTCACGTTCGGTACGGGGCCCGGCCGGGAGCGGCGCGCTCCCGGCCGGACCCTGCCGGGTCAGCGCTGGTGTGCGGCGACGGGTGCGGTGCGCAGGAAGGCGCCGAGTTCGCCGGGCGTGGGGTTGAGGAAGATGTCCTGTGCCGCGACGGGTCGTCCTGCTTTCTGGCTCAGCCGCCGTGCCGCCGTGACGGCGAGCAGGGAGTCGCCGCCGAGCAGGAAGAAGTTGTCGTCCGGTGCGCACGACTCCCGGTCGAGCACCTCGGACAGGACCGACGCGGCCAGCTCGGCCATCTCGACCCGCGTGCCGTTGATCTCCACGAACTCATCCATCTCGTCACCCATCCGGTTCTTCGTCCCGAGAGCTGCCATGACCTGGTCAGGCCGTGCCGGTGGCAAGGCGTTCGCGCACACTGAGTGGACGCACGTCGGTCCAGATCCGCTCGATGTGGTCGAGGCAGGCGTCCTTGCCGCCCCTGGTTCCCTCCGCCCGCCAGCCGTCCGGCACGGGCTTCTCGCTGAGCCAGATCGAGTACTGCTCCTCGTGGTTGAGCACCACCAGGTATTCGCGGGTGTCCGCGTCGCCGGTCATCGCTGCCCTCCGTCTCCGCCGGGTCGCCGGGGTCGTGCCTGGACGGTAAGGCCGCGGCAGCTCCGTGCGGGGCCTGCGCGAAGGAAGCGGGAAAGACACCGAAACAACCGCGAAAGATTCTTGGTCGCGGGGTCCGCGCCGCCCGGACCATCTGGACGAGTCCACGGGCCTGCCCAGTGCGCCAAGGAGATCATCCGTGACCGACAACGTGAGAACCGGCTTCGACGCGATCGTCATCGGCGCGGGGTTCGGTGGAATCTGTGCCCTGCACAAGCTTCGCAACGAACTGGGTCTGACCGTGCGTGCCTTCGAGAGAGGCAGTGGCGTCGGCGGAACCTGGCACTGGAACCGCTATCCGGGCGCGATGTCGGACGTCGACGGGCACGTGTACAAGTTCGCCTTCGACAAGGAACTGCTCCAGCAATGGGACTGGAGCTCGCGCTACGTCACGGGCGCCGAGAACCTGGCGTACCTGGAGGCCGTGGTCGAACGGCACGACCTCGCGCGTGACATCCAGTTCGGCACGGTCGTCGAATCGGCGGTCTACGACGAGAACAGTTCGATGTGGACGGTGACCACCAGCCGCGGCGAACGGTTCACCGCCCGCTACCTGGTGAGCGCCCTGGGCCCGCACTCGAGCCGGAACCTGCCGGAGATCGAGGGCCTCGACGGTTTCGGGGGAACCGTGGTGCACACCGGTGCCTGGCCGGAAGGTCTGTCGATCGAGGGCAAGCGGGTCGGCGTGATCGGCACCGGTTCCACCGGCACGCAGTTCGTCTGCGCCGCGGCACGGACGGCCGAGCACCTCACGGTCTTCCAGCGCACGCCGCAGTACGTGCTGCCGTCCGGCGACCGTCCGGTCGGGACGGAGGAGAAGGCCGCGATCCGGGCCGGCTACGACCGGATCTGGGAGCAGCTCCACGACTCCCGGGTCGCCTGCGGTTTCGAGGAGAGCGACGTCCCGGCGATGAGCGTCTCCGCGCAGGAACGCGAGCGGGTGTTCCAGGAGTCGTGGGACCACGGCAACGGGTTCCACTTCATGTTCGCGACCTTCGGCGACATCATCACCGACCCGGAGGCCAACCAGGCGGCCGCCGACTTCATCAGGTCGAAGATCCGCGAGATCGTCCAGGACCCGGAGACAGCGCGGAAACTGACGCCGACCGACCTGTTCGCGAAGCGCCCGATCTGCAACGAGGGCTACTACGAGTCGTTCAACCGCGCCAACGTCAGCCTGGTCAGCCTGCGGGAGAACCCGATCGTGGCGGCCACTCCGACCGGCGTGCTGACCGAGGACGGCGTGGAGCACGAGCTCGACATCCTGGTGTGCGCCACCGGATTCGACGCGGTCGTGGGCAGCTACAAGCAGATCGACATCCGCGGCCGCGACGGCGTGACCCTGCGGGAGAGCTGGCAGGACGGCGCCCGCAGCTACCTGGGGGTCTCCGTCGCCGGTTTTCCCAACATGTTCATGGTGTTCGGCCCGCTCAGCTCGTTCAGCAACCTGCTGCCGAGCATCGAGACCCAGGTGGAGTGGATCACCGAACTGGTCGGGACGGTCGAGCGGACGGGGAAGAGCTCCATCGAGGCCACCAAGGCCGCCGAGGACGAATGGGTCGAGGTCTGTCAGCTGGCGGCCGGCGACACGCTGTTCCCCAAGGTGCAGTCCTGGATCTTCGGCAACAGCGCGGACCGGCGACCCAAGACGATCTTCTACGTCAAGGGGCTCGCGTCGTTCCGCGCGAAGCTGCGCGAGGAGGCGGCCGGCGGACTCGCCGGATATTCCCTGCGGGGGAACGGATCCCCGGTTCCACGGTCCTGAACAGAACCACCCGCCGGCGCTTCGTGCCGGCGGGTGGTCGTGTCGTGAACGAAGGTGGAGCTCAGGTCACCGGTCCAGCACGTCCGCGACCAGTCCGGCGACGTCGGTGGTCACGTGGAAGTGCGCGCCGGGACGCGTGCTCATGGTGAGCTCACCCGTCGTGACGGCGGCCCATTCGGTCAGCCGTGTCTCGTCCACCACCGGGTCGCCGATGCCGTGGTAGACGCTCACCGGGCACGACAGAGGTTTGGTCGTGACGCCGGGCTTGTACGTCGCGTGCGCACGGAGGTCCGAGCGCAGCACCGGTGTCATCAGCTCGCGCAGTTCCGCGCTGGCCGCGACGCCGGGGTCGATGCCGCCCAGCGCGCAGAGGGTCGCCCAGAACTCGTCGTCCGGTGCCAGGTGCACGTCCCGGTTCTCCAGGTGGCCCGGCGGCATGCAGGCGGACACGCACAGCTTCTTCGGCTCGCGGCCCATGTCCCGCAACAGGACCGCGGTCTCGTAGGCCACCATCGCGCCGAGGCTGTGCCCGAACAGGACGTGTTCGCTGCACGGCAGTCGAAGCAGTTCCCCGACCGCGTGACCAGCCTGCTCGGCCACGTCGTCCAGGAGGTCCTCGCCGAACCGGTCACCGCGTCCCGGGTACTGGACGGCCACGAGCTCCACGCCGGGCGGGAGCAGGGAGGCCCAGTCCCGGAAGGCTGTCGCCGAACCCCCTGAGTGCGGGAAGCACACCAGCCGGACCGTGGGAGCTCTCACCGCGGCCAGCGTCCGAATCCAGCCTTGTTCCCGCATCGGGCTCATCCATCCCGCCCTTCCCAGTAGCACGAGCTTTCGCAACATCGTTTGCCTTTTCGGCTCACCTCAAGGGATTACGGAAAGACATAGGTAAGAGACAAGCGGTGCGCGCGACCGCGTAACCAGAATCCGTGGTGACCGGCGCGTCCGGCGGCGGTGCGTTTTCTGGGCTGGGAGTGCTGATGAAACGAGTGGTCATTGTCGGCGCCGGGATGGCCGGGCTCGCCACGGCACTCCGGCTGGGCAGGGACGGCTGGCAGCCGCTGGTGCTGGAACGCGCCCCCGGCAGGCGAAGCGGCGGCTACATGCTGAACCTGCTCGGGCAGGGCTACACCGCGGCCGAGGAACTCGGGCTGCTGCCCGCTCTGTCCAAGGGAGCGTTGGGGCTGTTCAACTCCGTGATGGTCAGGGCGGACGGCAGCCCGAAGGTCACCATGCCGGCCACGTTCGCCGAGGCCGCGCTGGGGAACCGGACGGTCACGGTGTTCCGGACCGACCTGGAGAAGGCGCTGTACGAAGCCGCCAGCGAGCACGCCGAATTCCGCTTCGGCACCACCATCACCGCGATCGACCAGGACGCCGACCGGGTGACGGTCCGGTTGAGCGACGGCACGACCGAGCAGGCGGATCTGCTGATCGGCGCGGACGGCGTGC
Source organism: Streptomyces sp. ID05-26A (assembly GCF_033794685.1). Lineage (NCBI taxonomy): Bacteria > Bacillati > Actinomycetota > Actinomycetes > Kitasatosporales > Streptomycetaceae > Streptomyces > Streptomyces sp. ID05-26A. The sequence goes on along the minus strand of NZ_JARAYZ010000002.1, from coordinate 970,423 downwards.
AGTCGGTGACCCGCAGGCTGGCGTTCGGCCCCGACTACCGGGTCGACATGCCGTACGTCGTGGCGGCGTTCCCGCTCGACCACCCGATCGCGGACGTGCCCGAGACGTCGGCCACGACCTTCATCGGCCCCGGCCGCACGGCGGGGGTCGTCAACCTGGGGCCAGAGCGTTCTTCGGCGTTCTTCACCTACCGGGCCGATGATCCGGGCCGCGAACTGGCGAACGGCGCCGTGAAGTCGTTGCGCGATGCCTTCGGGGACCTGGCCGCCGGCGTGCCGGACGCGTTGCGCTCCCTCGAAAAAGACCCGGACAACGCCTACTTCGACCGGGTCAGCAAGGTAGTCGCGCCGAAGTGGAGCAACGGCAGGGTCGTCCTGGTCGGGGACGCGGCCTGGTGCGTCACGCTCTTCGCCGGGCACGGCGCCTCCCTCGCGCTCGCCGGTGGCGACCAACTCGGCGCGATGGTGCGCAAGCACGGCGACGACCTCCCCGCGGCGCTGGCCGAGTGGGAGGCCGGACTGCGGCCCGAGGTCACCCGGCGGCAGGCGATGGCCAAGCGCGGCACGTACTACTACGCGCCGCCGAGCGACTTCCACGTGTGGATGAACGGCATGATGACCAAGATGATGATGCTGCCCGGTATCCGCGGCTTCGCCCAGCGCGGCATCAAACGGCAGACGTCCTGACGTCGATGTACGACCCGGCACGCGGTTTCCCGCACGTGGTGGTCGAACTGGCCTACGCAGACCCCGCCCGAGCCGTCGACTGGCTCGTGCGGGTCTTCGGTTTCCGTCTGCTGCTGCGGCAGCCGGCGTCCGGGCCCGTCGGCCACGCCGACCTGGACACCGGCGGTGGCGTCGTCATGGTCCGGCCGACCGGTGACCGGCACACCGCCCCCTGCGCTGAGCACACCTGCAAGCAGATCATCGTCTGGGTGTCCGATGTGGATGAACACTTCGCACGGGCCTCGGCGGGCGGCGCGCGGATCGTCCAGCCCCTCACGGACAAACCGTGGGGGTTGCGCCAGTACCTGGCCCGCGATCTGGAGGGCCATCTCTGGGAGTTCACCCGGCACCTGCGGGACGTCCCGCCGCACGAATGGGGTGCGGTGGCCTTCTGAGGCCGCGTTCGAACCGTGAACGGCCCCGCCCCGGACGGTCCGGGGCGGGGCCGTTCACGTGGTCCGTCTCAGCGCACGACCGGCGCGATCACGACGATCGGGTGCAGCCGGGTCCGCACGATGCTCTCCAGCTTGAGATCCGCCTGTGCGAACAGGTCTTCCAGTTGCTCGATGCTGCGCGACCCACCGCCGGCCAGGACGAGCAGGACGATGTCGTAGAGCTTGCCGGGGTTGAACGTGTCGCCCGGCTCCAGGACCGGTTCGATGAGCAGCAGCCGGCTCTTGTCGTGCATCGCCGCCCGGATGGTCCGCAGCAGCGTCACCGACTCCTCCTCGCTCCACGCGAACATGATCCGCTTGAGCAGGTACGCGTCGGCGCCGGCCGGGACGGACTCGAAGAAGCTGCCGCCGACGGCGTCGCACCGATCCGCGACACCGTGCTCGGCCAGCACCTTGGGGGCGCCGGTGACCACGTGCGGCTGGTCGAACACCGTGCCGCGCAGCGACGGGTTGTTCACCAGCAGCCCTGCCAGGAACGCGCCGTTGCCGCCGCCCACGTCGACGACGGTGCTGAAGGAGTCCCAGTCGTACGCGGACACCGACTCGACCTCGCGGCGCGTGATCGCCTGCTGGGAGGCGTCGAACTTCGCGCACTCGTCCGGGTGCTCGGCCATGTACTCGAAGTAGCCCTGGCCGTGCACGTGGTCGAAGGCCGCCTTGCCCGTCCGGATGCTGTAGTCCAGGGCGGCCCAGGCCTGGATGTCGGCCGGGATGAACGGGTACGCCTCGCGCAGCGAGTCGGGGAGGTCGCTGCGCAGCGGCTCGGCCAGCGGCGTCAGGTCGAACACCCTGGGCCGCACCTCGGTGAAGATCCCCCTGCTGGCCAGCGCGCGCAGTGCCATGTAGAGCGACGGCGCGTGGGTTTCGGTCAGACGGGCGAGGTCCTCGACGGAGAGCGGGCCGTCGGCGAGGTGGTCGGCCACCCCGAGATCGCAGATCACGCGGAACGTGAACGGCACGACGTAGTCGGCGGGGTCGATCTGACGCCGGACGCCGGTCGGGCCGCCGGTGGTCGGGTGGTTGGCGGTGGACGAGCTCATGGTCAGTACCTCCGAAGCCGCGGCGGCCCGCACGTGCCGGGAACCGGGCAGGGTTGGGGGCAGGGTGGCGGCCGGCCCTGCGAACAGGTCGGATTCCTCAATCGCCGCGAAGTCGCCACCACGGTCGGACTCGCGGCACGTCCGCGGCGCGCGAAGTCCTTCCGATGAAGGGTGACCTGCGGCCATGGTCCGCGTGGCGCCCACCGGGCAGCCACAAGTCTTTCGCGGTTGTTTCGTGTCTTTCCCGCTTCCTTCCGCACGGCCCGGATCGCCGCGGGGACGGCCTTACGGTGCGGCCACGACCCCCTGTGAAGCGGTCGGCCGTGGCAGCGGCCGGGATGGAGTACGGAGATGGATGAGTTCGTGCCCGTGCATCGGACGATCGCCGACCGCGCGGCCGAGGCGCCGGACAAGCCGGCCGTGACCGACGAGTGGACGAGCCTCACCTACCGCGAACTGACCGAGCGCGCCGACGAACTGGCGGGCGTGCTGATCCGGCAGGGCCTGCGTCCCGGCGGAACCGTGGCCGTGCACATGGAGAGCAGCGCCGCGGTCCTGGTGGCGCTGCTGGCCGTGTCCCGGGCCGGCGGGGCCTCGCTGATGCTGGACGTCAGCGGCCCGAGGCAGTGGCTCACCGGTTTCGTCGAGAGGGCACTGCCGGTCGCCTGGATCACGCACGAGAGCAGTCCGGAGCCGCCGTTCACCGGGACCGTGCACCGGCTCGACGAGGGCGGGCGGGTCAAGGCGGACGACGGGCCCGTGCCGGACTTCCCCGAGGTGGGACCGGAGGACATGGCCTGCCTGGTGCAGACGTCCGGGTCGACCGGCGTGCCGAAGCTCGTCCTGGTGCCGCACCGCACCTGGACCTACGCGACCGCCACCCAGGAGGAGCTGCACCGGATCGACCGCGACGATCGCGGCGCCTGGCTGTTCCCCTCGCACACGAACGTGTCCGTGAGCGTGGTGTTCTGGCCGTTCCTCGCCGCGGGCGCCCATCTGTCGATTCCGCCGCGCGAGATCGTCAGCGCTCCGGAGGAACTGGCGCTGTGGATCCGCGACCAGCGGATCACCCAGGTCTTCGCGGTCGCCCCGCTGGCCGAGGCGCTGGCGAGGCTCGACTGGCCGACCTGCGCGCTGCGGCTGATGCTCACCGGCAGCGACCGGGTGCGCGAGTGGGGCAGGCCGGAACTGCCGTTCGAGATCGGCAACTGGTACGGGGCCAACGAGGTCAACATCGTCACCTCGCCGATGGTGCCCTGGGCCGAGCGCATCACCTCGGCGACGGCCACCGCCGCCGATCGTGCCGGGACGCCGCCCATCGGCCGCGTGTGGCCGGGCGCGAACTGGCGGGTGGTCGACGCGCACGACCGGCTCGTCGCTCCCGGCGAGGTGGGCGAACTGCTCGTCGGCGGACGGCAGCTGGCGCTCGGCTACCTGTCCGCGCGCGCGACGGCGGAGAAGTTCCTGCCCGACCCGGAGGCGGCCGAGCCGGGCTCGCGCATCTACCGCACCGGCGACATGGTGCGGGTCCGCCCGGACGGCGCCCTGGAGCACTGCGGCCGCATCGACGACCAGGTGCAGATCAACGGCAAGCGGGTCGAGATGGGCGAGGTGGAGCGGGCCATGCTGACCCACCCCGGAGTTCGCGAGGCCGCCGCGACGACCGTCGAATCCCGCACCGGCCGGCCGCAACTGGTCGGCTATCTGGTGACCAGCGCACCGGTGGTCGACGCCGAACTACGGCGCGCGATGGCGGACGCGTTGCCGTCGCACATGGTTCCGGTCGCGTTCGTGCGGATGGAAAAGCTGCCCCGCAACCGCGGCGACAAGATCGACCGGCGGGCGCTGCCGCACCCCGAGGCCGCGGCCGCTGACCGCGCGAACCACCTGAACGCACTGGCCGTGTCGGTCCTGTCCGAGGTGCTCGACCGGGAGTCGTGCGCACCGGACGACAACTTCTTCCTGCTGGGTGGTGACTCCCTGCTCGCGGTCGCCGCGGCACGGCGCCTGACCCAGAAAGCAGGCCGACCCGTTGCGGCACAGGACATCTTCCTCAACCCCACGCCCGGTGAGCTCGGCGCGTTCCTGCGCACCGCACCGGTCGCCGCGCACCGGCGCTGACCCGCCTTGCCGACATCTTTCACGCGGTCCGGGCGTCGGCGAACAGCTTCCTAGAGTGGGCAAGGGAATGGCGCTTCCGCCGGCGAGCGCCGGGGAGTCGCGAACGGGATGGCCGAGCCGCGCTCCGCCACGCGTCAGTGGCGATCGAGAGTCGCTTTCTCCGAGGAGTCTGCATGGGTGCTAGCGGTGTTTCTCTGGCCCAGGAGGCAATGTGGCTGGAACAGGATCTCGCGCCTGGCGTGCCGAACAACACCACGACCATCTGGGCGGTGCGCGGCGATGTGGACCTCGGGGACGTGCGGGACGCGCTGCGACTGGCGATGGGCGAGGCGATCCCGCTCCAGGTGAACTTCCGGCGCGAGGACGGCGAACTCCGGCTCGTCAGCCGTGATCCGGACGCCTGGGAGCCCTTCGGTCTCGACGTGAGCGACGCGGCCGACCCCGCGCACGCGGCCCGCGAGTTCCTCGTCGAGGAGATCCGCCGCCCGTTCGACCTCGGCACGGACGCGTTGTTCCGGATCGGCACCGTCCGGCTGGCCGACGACCACCACCTCGTCTGCCTGATCCTCCACCAGATCCTGATCGACGCGTTCGGTGTCTTCACGCTGCTGTCCCAACGCATCGCGCAGATCTACCGCGCTCTGCGCGCCGGCGTCCCGGTGCCGCCGCGGCCGGGAGGCCCGCCCGTGATCGCGGGCGAGCGGGAGGCGGCCTACCGGTCGTCCGAACACTTCCTCGAAGCGGAAGAGTTCTGGCGGAACTACGTCTCGGGCGGCGGGACGGCCGCCCGGTTGCCGACGGGTGTGCGTTCGGACGTCGTGTCGCGCACGGAAGACGCCGAGTTCTGGGACGGTCTGACCGCACCGCTGGGCGTGGCGAGCTACACCGGTGTCGTGGCGGCGAGCGAGGTCGCCGGGTGGCACGCCGCCGCCCGCTCGACCGGCACGAGCGTCACGGACCTGATCACCGCCGCCACGATCGCCTTCCTGCAACGCCTCTGCGACACACCGAAACCGTTGCTGTCCTTCACCGTCAACCACCGCAGCGGGAAGACCAGGCAGGCACTGGGCCTGTACTCCAACGCCCTGCCGATGACGGTGGACGTGCCGCCGGCGGCGAGCTTCGCCGAGCTGGCGGCGTCGGTGCGCGGGGCACGCCTGGAGGTCCTGGAACACGCCGAGCACAACGTCAGCCTGATCAAGCGCGCGGCCGGTCACGCCGGCGACGCCCGCAGTCCGTTCGGTCCCGTCATCAGCGTCGTCCCGTTCCTCGAGGAGCTCGACCTCGCGGGCGCCGTCGGCAGGTTCGCCGGCGGGACGCACGGGCTGCCGGACGAGGTCAGGATCGTCACCTACACCGACGGCAGCGCGGACAGCGACTTCCACGTCCGTCTCGACGCGCCGGGGAACCTGTACACCGGCGAGGACGTCGCGGGTCTCACCGAGAAGCTCGTGGCCTTCCTCCGCGCCGCGTTGGCCGATCCCCGCGCACGCGTCCGGGACATCAGCGTCCTCAGCGAGGAAGAACACCGCGCGCTCCTCGACCTCGGTACCGGCCCCGTCGCCGACCTCGACGGCGTGACGGTGCCCGCCCTGCTCGACGCGCAGGCGGTCGCCACCCCGGACGCGGTCGCCGTCGAACACGACGACACCGTCCTGACCTACGGGCGACTGGCCGCGCGAGCCGCCGGTCTCGCGCGCAAGCTCGTCGACCTCGGAGCGGGGCCCGAACGTCCGGTGGCGGTGTCCGTCCCGCGCTCGATCGAACTCGTGGTCGCGGTGACCGCGATCCTCAAGGCCGGTGCCGCCGTCCTGCCCATCGACCAGGACTGCCCGTCGGAACGCGTGGAGGCGATGCTCACCGACGCACGGCCGGTGCTGCTCCTCACGGTCGCGGGGATCGACGACCTGGCCATCACCCCGCTCGACGGCGCGCAGCCGCAGTGGGAGGCGACCGTCATCGAGCCCGCGCACGGGGCGGGGGACCCGCTGGCCGGCGACTGCCACGGTGAGCAGGCCGCTTTCCTGCGCCACGGCTCGGGATCGTCCGGTGTCGTCCTCACCCACACGGCGCTGGCGAACGGGCTGCGGTGGATGCAGCGGCGCTACCGGCTCGACGCGACGGACCGGGTGCTGCACGAGGCCCCGGCGTCCCTCGACGCCTCCCTCTGGGAGCTCCTCTGGCCGTTGATCGCCGGTGCCACGATCGTCCTGCCGGGCCAGGACGTCCACCGGAACGCGGTCGCGCTCGCCGCGGCCGTCCGGCGGACCGGTGCCACCACCCTGCGCGTCGGTCCCTCCGTGCTGGCCGAGCTCGTCCGGGACGACGACGCCGTGACCGCCTGCAAGGACCTGCGGCGCGTCCTGTGCGGCGGCGAACCGCTCCCGGCCGGCCTCGCGGCCCGGCTGCACGAGGCGACCGGCGTTCCGGTCCACAACCTCTACGGCGTGGCCGGGGCGGCGCTGGACGTCGCCTCGTGGGAGTACGTGCCGCAGGCACGCGCCGCGCTGATCGGGCGGCCGATCTCGAACACCGGCGCGCACGTGCTGGACAGCCGGCTCCACCTGGCGCCGCCGGGAGTCGTCGGCGAGCTCTACGTCACCGGTGCCGGGCTGGCCAGGGGCTTTCTCGGCCGCTCGGCCCTGACTGCGGACCGGTTCGTCGCCTGCCCGTTCGGCCCCGCCGGGACCCGCATGTACCGCACCGGCGACCTCGCCCGCTGGAACGCCGACGGCGAACTCGACTACGCGGGCCGGGCGAGCGAGCGGGCCCGGATCCGCGGCCTGCGGGCCGATCCCCTCGAAGCCGGGGCCGTCCTCGCCGCCCACGACGCGGTGGCCCAGGCCGTCGTGATCGCCAGGCCCGACGCCACCGGTCTCGTCGCCTACGTGGTTCCCGCGAGTGCCGGGCGGATGGGCGCGGCCGGCGAGGACATGGACCTCAGCGCCGGGCTGGACGTGGCCGACCTGCGGCGCTTCGCCGCCACCAGGCTGCCCGCGCACCTCGTGCCGGCCACCGTCGTCGTGCTGGACAGCCTGCCGCTGGCCGCGAACGGCGTGCTCGACCGTGCCGCGCTGCCCGAACCCCAGGTCACCCGGCGGGCCCACCGGGTACCGCGCACCGGCGAGGAACGGATCCTGGCGGACGCCTTCGCCGAGGTGCTGGGCACCGGCCGCATCGGCGTGGACGACGACTTCTTCACCCTCGGCGGCGACAGCATCCTGGCGATGCGGGTGGTCACGCTCGCCAGGGCCGGCGGCCTCACGCTCACCGCGCGCACCGTCTTCGAAGGCCGCACCGTCGCCGCCGTGGCGGCCGCGGCCGGCCGGACCGACGTCCCAGCCGTGCCGACGCTGGGCGACGACGGCGGTGCCGGCCCGATCCCGCTGCCGCCGATGGCCAGGCTGATCGCCGAGCGCGGGCCCGGCCTCGACCGGCTGGCCCAGTGGCTGGTGCTGACCACACCGGCGGACCTGACCCTCGACCTGCTCACCACGACGGTCGGAGCGGTCCTGGACCAGCACGACGTGCTGCGGTCCCGGCTGACCGGCGGCGCGCTGCCGATCCGGCCACCGGGGTCGGTGGACGCCGCCGGGCTGATCCGGCACGTGCGGTGCCCAGGGGACTGGCACGACCCGTCCTGGCAGACGTTGCTGGAGCAGGAGGCCACGACGGCGACCGGTGAGATCAGCGCGGCGGCCGGTCGGCTGGTCCGGCTGGTCTGGTTCGAACCGCCGGACGGCGGGACCGGGCGGATTCTGATCGCCGCCCACCACTTCGCAGTGGACGGCACGTCGTGGCGGGTGCTCATTCCCGATCTCGCCGAGGCCTTCGCGCAGAGCCGGTCCGGCCGGACCCCGGCACCGGTGGGAACGTCGCTGCGGCGGTGGCTGGAGGAGCTCGCGCACGAAGCCGTCCGGCCGGCGCGGGTGGCCGAACTCGACCTCTGGCGCGGGATGCTCACACCGGCCGCCCGTCCGCTGGGTCTCCGGCCGCTCGACCCGCGGACCGACCTGACCAGGACGGCGGAGACGCTGCGGGTCGAGCTCCCCGCGAGCCTGGGCAGGGCGGTGCTCACGTCGGTTCCGGCCGCGTTCCGTTGTGGTGTCGACGATGTGCTGCTCACCGCTCTTGTTCTCGCGGTGAACGCCCGCCGGCGCGACGACCGGCCGATCGTGCGGCTGGAAGGTCACGGCCGGCAGGAGGAACTGGTCCCCGGCGCCGACCTGACCCGCACGGCCGGCTGGTTCGCCACCGTCCACCCGGTCCGCTTCGACCTGACCGGCATCGACGTCACCGACGCGCTCACCGGTGGCCAGGCGGCGGCGGACGCGCTCAAGCGGGTGAAGGAAAGCCGCAGGGCCCTGCCCGATCAAGGCATCGGCTACACGCTGCTGCGGTACTTCAACGAGCGGACCGCGGCGGTCCTGCGCGAGCTCCCCGCCGACGAGGTGGGATTCAACCACCACGGCCGAGTCTCGTTCGGACAGTCCCGTTCGGACAGTGCGTGGACACCGGCGCCGGAGTTCGGTGAACTACGCCCCTCGCACGACCCGGACATGCCGCTGCTCTGCGCGCTCGAACTCAACTCGCTCGTCACCGGAACCGGGAGCGGCGAACGGGTCCAGGCGATGTTCACGTTCGCCACCGGAGTGCTGTCCACCGAGGACGTTCGCGCCCTCGCGGACGACTGGCAAGCGACCCTGCGCGGCCTGCACGCCCAGGTGAACGCCGGCGCCGGCGGGCTGACCCCGTCGGACGTGCCGCTGGTGCGGGTGAGTCAGCAGGACCTGGACGGCTGGCAGCGCCGGTACGGCCGGGTGAGCGACGTCTGGTCGCTGACCCCGTTGCAGCAGGGGCTGTTGTTCCACAGCATGCTGGGCGACCACGCGTCCACCTCCTACCAGACGCAGTTCGTCTTCCGCATCAACGGAACGCCCGACGTGGCGCGGTTGCGGGCCGCCGCGCAGACGTTGCTGGACCGGCACCCCAACCTGCGGGTCGCGTTCGTGCCGACGGCCACCGGCGACCCGGTGCAGGTGGTCGTGGACGGCGTCGAGGTGCCCTTCCAGCACGTCGACCTCACGGACGCGCCGGACTCAGGGCGGCTGCTGGAGATCCTCGCGCGGGAACGGGAGACCCGGTTCCCGCCGGACACCGCGCCGCTGCTGCGGTTCAGCCTGATCACGCTCTCCCCGACGCGGTGCGAACTCGCCCTGACCGCGCACCACATGCTGTTCGACGGCTGGTCGCTGCCGCTGATCGAACAGGAGCTGATGCGCCACTACGCCGAGGTCGGCGATCCCGGCCCGGTCGACCACGGCTACCGCGAGTTCCTGCGCTGGCAGGCGAGGCAGCACGCGGACCAGGCGATCGAGGCCTGGGCAGCGGAACTGTCCGGGGTGGCTCAGCCGACCCTGCTGGCCGCGGCGTTCCCGCGCGCCGGCGGCGGGGACGCGGTCACCGAGGTGGGCCAGGCCGACGTCCCGCTCACCCGGCAGGAGGCCGCCCTGGTGGTGCGCCAGGCCACCGCGTGCGGCGTCACGCCCAACGTCCTGGTGCAGGGCGCGTGGGCGGTCGTGCTCGCTCAGCTCACCGGCGGCACCGACGTGGTGTTCGGCAGTTCGGTCACCGTCCGCCCGCCCGAACTCCCCGGCGTGCACACGGCCATCGGCATGTTCACCAACACCGTGCCGGTCCGGGTGCGCTGCGAACCGTCCGAGAGCCTCGAAAGCCTGCTCCACGCGGTCCAGGACGCCCAGGCCAGAACGCTGGAGCATTACCACGCCGGGCTCGGCGACATCCAGCGCGCGACGGGGCTTCCCGCCCTCTTCGACACGATCGTGGTTTTCGAGTCGTTCCCGGTCGACCGGGCGGCGCTGGCCGGCGCGGGCGCGTCCGCCGAGCTGACCGTCACCGGGATCCGGCCCTTCGCCCCGACGCACTACCCGGTGACCGTGCTCGCCGCCGCCGACCCGACGCTGAGCCTGACCCTGCAGTACCACCCGGACGCGCTGGATCCGGGCACCGTCGCGGAGATCGCGGACCGCTTCGCCAGGGTGCTGCGGCAGTTCGCGGCCGACCCGCGGACGCGCACCGCCTCGGTCGACGTGCTGTCCGATGCCGAACGTCAGCTGGTGCTCCACGACTGGAACGACACCGCCGCGGACCTCCCGGACGAGCTCGCGCCCGCGCGGTTCGCCCGGCAGGCGGCGGCGTCGCCGGACGCGGTGGCCCTCGACGCGGGGGAGCGGCAGCTCACCTACGCCGAGCTGGACGAGCGAGCCAACCGGTTGGCGCACTGGCTGATCGCGCGGGGGATCGGCGAGGAGAGCCGGGTCGTCGTCCTGCTGCCGCGCACGGCGGACCTGGTGGCCGCGCTGCTGGCGGTCTGGAAGGCCGGCGCGTGCTACGTGCCGGTGGACCCCGACCACCCCGCCGCACGGGTGCGGTCGGTGATCGACGACTGCGCGGCTTCCCTGGTGCTGGACGAGGTCCTGCTGACCGGGACCGACCTGGCGCAGTACCCGGCACACGACCCGGGAATCGCGGTGACCGCCGCTCAGGCCGCCTACACCATCTACACCTCGGGCTCGACCGGCGTGCCCAAGGGCGTCGTCGTCGGCCACGGCGCACTGGCCAACTTCCTGGCGAGCATGCGGGAAACGCTCCGTCTGACGGCGTCCGACCGGTGGGCCGCCGTCACCACGATCGCCTTCGACATCGCGGCGCTGGAACTGTTCCTGCCGCTCACGACCGGGGCACGGGTCGTGCTCACCGGCCGCGACCACGTCGCCGACCCGCAGGCAATGACAGACCTCCTGGAACAGGCAGGAGTCACGGTCATGCAGGCGACCCCGGCGTTGTGGCAGATGCTCGTGACGCACGACGCCGGCCGCCTGGCCGGGTTGCGGGTGCTGACCGGCGGTGAAGCCCTGCCACTCCAACTCGCCGAGCACCTCCGCGCGACGGCGGCGAAGGTGGTCAACCTGTACGGGCCCACCGAGACCACCATCTGGTCCAGCCTCGCGGACGTCGCGACCAGCCGGCCGCCGTCGATCGGGAAACCCATCGCCAACACCAGGTTCCTGATCCTGGACCCGGCGCTGCGGCCGGTGCCGCCGGGCGTCGGCGGCGACCTGTGGATCGCGGGCGACGGCCTGGCGCGCGGCTACCACCGGCAACCCGGCCTGACCGCCGGCCGGTTCGCGGCCGACCCGTTCGGCCCGCCGGGGACGCGGATGTACCGCACCGGTGACCTCGCCCGCTGGTCGCCGTCCGGGGAGGTCGAGTTCCTCGGCAGGGCGGACTTCCAGATCAAGCTGCGCGGGTTCCGGATCGAGCCCGGCGACGTCGAGCACGCGCTGACCCGGCACCCGGCCGTCCGCGAGGCCGTCGTGACGGTGCGGGAGGACGAGCCCGGCGACAAGCGCCTCGTCGCCTACGTCGTCGCCGACGCCGAAATCCCTTCGCCCGAACAGATCCGGCAGTTCGCGCGGGAGCTGCTGCCCGACTACATGGTGCCTTCGGCGGTGGTCACGTTGCCCGCGATCCCGTTGACGGCCAACGGAAAGCTGAACCGCGCGCGACTGCCCCGGCCCGAGGCGGCCACCGCGACGTACCGCGCACCGGAGTCGCCGACCCAGGTGGCGCTGTGCGGGCTGTTCGCCGAGATCCTCGGTGTGGACCGGGTCGGCCTGGACGACGACTTCTTCGCCCTCGGCGGGCATTCGCTGCTGGCCACCAGGTTCGCCGCGCGGGTCCGCACCGACCTGGGCGTCGAGATGCCGATCAGGGCGATCTTCGCCGCGCCGACCGTCGCCGGGCTCGCCGAGACCTGGGCCGGCCTGTCCGGCACCGTTCGCAAACCGCTGCGCAGGATGACCGAAAGGTAGCCAGCAGAATGTCGCCCCTCTCGTACGCCCAGAAGCGCATGTGGTTCATCAACCGGTTCGAGGGCCGGACCGCCACCTACAACGTCCCGATCGTGATCAGGCTGTGCGGGCGGATCGACACCGAGGGGCTGCGGGCCGCGTTCCTGGACGTGCTGACCCGGCACGAGATCCTGCGGACCGTCTACGACGAGGTGGACGGTCAGCCGGTGCAGCGGATCGTCGAGCCTGCCGAGTTGCGCCCGCCGTGGACGGACTGGGGCTGGGTGGCCCCCGACCAGGTGGACGGCGTCGTCTCGGCGTCGGTCCGCGAGGGTTTCGACCTGTCGTCGGACCTGCCGCTGCGGGCGTTCGTGCTGCGGCCGGAGCCGGAGGTCACGTTGCTCGTGGTGGTGCTGCACCACATCGCCGCCGACGGTGGCTCGCTCGGGCCGTTCACCGCCGACCTGTCCGCCGCTTACCGCGCCCGCGTGGCCGGAACGGCGCCGACGTGGTCCGAGCTGCCGGTGCAGTACTCGGATTACGCGTTGTGGCAACTGGAACTGCTCGGAGACGAGTCCGATGAGGACAGTGTCTTCACGAAGCAGTTGAACCACTGGCGCGGCGAACTGGCCGGGACGGCCAGGCCGGTCTCACTGCCGTTCGACCGGCCCCGGCCGGCCAAGGCGACCTACCACGGCGACAACGTCGGGTTCGAGATCCCCGAACGCCTGCTGCGCGGCGTGGAACAGCTCGCGCGGGACCGCAACGTGACGGTGCCGATGGTGATGCAGGCCGCGCTCGTCGTGCTGCTGCACCGGCTCGGCGGCGACACCGACATCACCCTCGGCTCACCGATCGCGGGCCGCACGGACGAGGCGCTGCACGACCTCGTCGGCTTCTTCGTCAACACCTGGGTGCTGCGGGTCGGGCTGTCGGCAGGCGAGTCGTTCGACGAGGTGCTCGACGAGGTGCGGCGCAAGGCCCTCACCGCCTACGACCACCAGGACCTGCCGTTCGAACGGCTGGTGGAACTGCTGCGGCCGGAGCGGTCGATCGCGCACCACCCGCTGTTCCAGGTCACGTTCGCCTGGCAGAACAGCGTCCGGCAGGAACTGGACCTGCCCGGCGTCACCGCCTCGATGGAGCCGGTCTTCACCGGCACCGCCAAGTTCGACCTGTTCTTCAACATGATGCCGAACCTGGCCGGCACCTCGGTCACGGTCGACGTGGAGTACGCGACCGACCTGTTCGACGCCGGCACCGTGACGGCGATCGGGGCCCGCCTGCTCGGCCTGCTGGAGCAGGTCGTCGAGCAACCGGAGGCCGATCTCGCCGACCTCGCCGTACCGCCGTTGCCGCGCACGCAGGGACGTTCCCCGTCGGCGGGCGCGCTCGACGCGGCGGAACGCGCGAAGATCCTCTACCGGTGGAACGACACCGACCGCGATTTCCCCTGCCCAGGCCCGATCCACCTGCCGTTCGAACGTCAGGCCGCCGAACGGCCCGACGCCATCGCCGTCCGGTCCGCGAGCGGCACGATGACCTACCGCGAGCTCAACCGCCAGGCGAACCGGATCGCGTGGACGCTCAAACGCCGCGGCGTGGGCCCGGAGACCGTGGTGGGCGTGGGAGTGCGGCGCGGCCCGCTGATGATCGCGGCCGTGCTCGGCGTGCTCAAGGCGGGCGGCGCGTACCTGCCCGTCGGCGCGGCACTGCCGTCCGACCGCGTCGCCGGCATGCTCGCGGACGCCTCGGCCACGATCGTGCTGGTCACCGAGGACACCAACAAGTGGGTGGCCCCGCCCGGTGTGGAGCTGATCGACGTCGGCAAGGCGGGTGTGGCGTTCTCCCTCGACGGGGAACGCGATCCCGAGCCGGTGGCGGGTGCCGACAACACCGCGTACATCATCTTCACCTCGGGCAGCACCGGGAAGCCCAAGGGCGTGACGGTGACCCACCGGCCGGTGCACAACCTGCTGAACTGGTGCCACCGCACGTTCGGGTTCGGTCCGGACGACGTGGCGCTGTGCGTCACCGCGCTCGACTTCGACCTGTCCGTGTTCGACATCTTCGGGATGTTCGCGGCGGGCGCGGGCGTCTACATCGCCGACGCGACCCAGCAGCGCGACCCCGAGATGCTGCTCGACCTCCTGCTGTCGGAGCCGATCACCTTCTGGGACTCGGTCCCCGGCACGCTCAACCAGCTGGTTCCGTTGCTGTCACAAGCTTCCGGGCATCCGGGCGCGATGAACCTGCGGCTGATCTACCTGTCCGGCGACTACACCCCGCTGTCGCTGCCGGACGCCGTCCGCGCCGCCTTCCCCCGCGCCGAGGTCGTGAGCCTCGGCGGGGCGACCGAGGCGACGGTCTGGTCCAACTCGTTCCGCGTCCGCGAGATCGACCCGAGCTGGCGCAGCATCCCGTACGGGCGGCCGATCGACAACGCGCGCTACTACGTGCTCGACGAGAACCTGCGGCCGTGCGCGGTCGGGGTGGAGGGCGACCTCTACATCGGCGGCCCGGTCATCGCGCGCGAGTACGTCAACCGGCGTGACCTCACGGCCGAGCGGTTCGTCGCCGACCCGTTCGGCACGCCTCCCGGCCGGCGCATCTACCGCACCGGTGACCGGGCGAGCTTCTTCCCCGACGGCAACATCTGCTTCCTGGGCCGGTCCGACGGCCAGGTCAAGGTCCGCGGGTTCCGCATCGAGCTGGGCGAGATCGAGTACGCGCTGAGCCGGCATCCCGCCGTGCGCCAAGCCGTCGCGATCACGCGCCGCGACTCGTCCGGTGACCTGCGGCTGGTGTCCTACGTGGTGCCCGACCTGGCCGAGGTGCAGAGTGTGGTCGCGGCCGAGGAGCAGGTCGGCGAGTGGCAGGAGATCTACGACCAGGGGTACGCCGACGACGACGCCCAGCCGTTCGGCGAGGACTTCAAACTGTGGGTGTCGAGCTACACCGGCGAGCCGATCCCGGTGGCGGAGATGCGGGTGTGGCGGGACGCGGCGGTGGACCGGATCACCGCGTTCGCGCCCCGGCGGGTCCTCGAACTCGGTACTGGAACAGGACTTCTGCTCGCACGGATCGCGGGCGACGTGGACGCGTACTGGGCGACGGACTTCTCCGAGCCGGTCATCGACCGGCTCGGTCGTCAGGTGACGGCCGCCGGCTGGAACGGGCGCGTGCGGCTGCTGTGCCGCCGGGCCGACGACCTGAGCGACATCCCGCCGATCTTCGACACCGTGGTGCTCAACTCGGTCGTCCAGTACTTCCCGAACGAGCGGTACCTGCGGGAGGTGCTCGACGGTGCCTGGGAGATGCTCGAACCGGGCGGCAGGCTCGTGCTCGGTGACATCCGCAGGGCCCGTTCCGTGCGCGCCTTCCACGTGGCCGTCCAGCGGTCCAAGCACGCGGACGCCACACCCGCACAGCTGCGCGCAGCCGTGGAACAGGCCGTCCTGCTGGAGAAGGAACTGGTCATCGACCCGGAGTGGTTCCACCGCTGGGCCGAGGGCGCCGGAGCGGCCGGTGTCGACGTCCGCCTCAAGGACGGCTCCGTCCACAACGAACTGACCAGGCACCGGTACGAGGTCGTGCTGCACAAGCCGGGCGCGACCCAGCCCCGCCGGGTGGACACCGTGCCCGCGCTGGCGTGGGACGGCGACCTCGACGGCCTGGCGGACCGGATCAGGGAACAGGACCTCCCGGCGGTCCGGATCACCGGGATCCCCAACGCGCGGGTGGTCGAGGAGGCCGCCGCGGCGCGGGAACTGGGCCAGGAGGACTCCGAACCGTCGCCGCTCGCACCGCAGGACCCGCACGAGCTGACCGCGTGGGCCGCGCGACAGGGCCGGCAGGTCGCGTTGACCTGGTCGGCGGCCGCGGTCGACCGCTTCGACGCGATCCTGTTCCAGGACGGGGAGAACCGCGTTCTCGCGGGCACCTACGTTCCGGCGTCGAGCACCGGCGGCGGGATCAACGACCCGGCCGCCGCCGCCGGGATCACCGCGCTTCCCGCGGTCCTGCGGGAACACCTGGGCAAGACCCTGCCCGAATACATGGTGCCGTCGGCGATCATGCCCATCGGCGGCGTGCCGCTGACGGTCAACGGCAAACTCGACCGCGCGGCGCTGCCGGTACCGGACCACGCGGCGGGAACGCGCGGCCGGGCACCGTCCACACCGGAGGAGACGTCGGTGTGCGACATCTTCGCCGCGGTGCTCGGACTCGACCGCGTCGGCGTGGACGACAACTTCTTCGCCATCGGCGGTCACTCGCTGCTGGCCACCCGCGTGGTGAGCCGGATCAGGGCCGCGCACGGGGTCGAGATCCCGATCCGCACGGTCTTCGAGGCGCCGACTCCGGCCGAACTGGTCGCGCACCTGACCGGCCTGCGGGCGGTCCGGCCGAGGCTGCGGCCCGGGACCAGGCCCGATCGGCTTCCGGTTTCCTTCGCGCAGCAACGACTCTGGTTCATCCACCGGTTCGAGGGACCGTCACCGACCTACATCATCCCGTTGTCCATGCGGCTGACCGGAGACCTGGACCCGGCCGCGATGCGCGCGGCGGTGCGGGACGTCGTGGTCCGGCACGAATCGCTGCGCACCGTCATCGACGAGATCGGAGGTGAGCCGTACCAGCGGGTCGTCGACCCGGCCGCACTGGAGATCCCCTGGCAGGAAAGGGAGATCACCGAAGCCGACCTGCGCGACGCGCTGCGTGCCGAGGCGCGCCGGCCGTTCGACCTGGCCAGGGACATCCCGGTCCGCGCCGCGTTGTTCCGCATGAGCGAGCGCGACGCGGTGCTGCTGCTGCCGTTGCACCACATCGCGGCGGACGGCTGGTCGCTGGGCCCGCTGGCCGAGGACCTCACCGAGGCCTACACCGCCCGCTGCGCCGGCCGGGCCCCGCAGTGGGCCCCGCTGCCGGTTCAGTACGCGGATTACACGCTGTGGCAACGAGATCTCCTTGGCGGTGACGAGAGCGGCAGCCTCTACCGGCACCAGCTGGACTACTGGACGCGGCAGCTCGCCGGCCTGCCGGAGTCGCTGGAACTCCCGGCGGACCGGGCCAGGCCCGCCGTCGCGTCGTTCGCCGGCGAGGTGCTGCCGGTGGAGCTCGACGAGGAGCTGACCGACGCGCTCCGGCAGTTGGCGCTGCGCACCGGGGCCACCCTGTCGATGGTGCTGCAGGCGGGCCTCGCCGGCCTGCTCAGCAGGCTCGGCGCCGGGCACGACATCCCGATCGGGTCGCCCATCGCCGGACGTACCGACGAGGCGCTCAACCGGCTGGTGGGCTTCTTCGTCAACACCTGGGTGGCCCGTGTCGACACCAGCGGGAACCCCGGCCTGACCGAGCTGGTGGACCGGGTCAGGGAGGTCGGCCTGGCCGCGTACGACCACCAGGACATCCCGTTCGAGCACCTGGTCGAGTCGCTCAACCCGGTGCGCTCGACCGCGCACCACCCGCTGTTCCAGGTGTGCCTGGCCATGCAGAACAACGTGCGGATGACGTTCGGCCTGCCCGGGCTCGAGGTGACGCACGAACCGGTGGACATGGGAGTGTCCCGGTTCGACCTGTTCCTCAACCTCTCCGAGCAGACCGGCGCGGACGGCGCGACCCGGATCGCCGGGCTGGCCGAGTACGCGACGGAACTGTTCGACCGGGACACGGTCGCCGGGCTGGTGGACCGCTGGCGGCACCTGCTGCGGCAGTGGGTCGCCGCACCGGACACCCCCGTCGAGGCGGTGGACATCCTCACCCCCGACGACCTCGCGGAGCTGGCGCTGTGGTCCGGCGAGGGCACCGTGCCCGTCGCCGGGACGATCCACGGGCGCTTCTCCGCCGTGGCCGCCGAACGGCCGGACGCGGTGGCGATCGTGGCCGGTGACGGCGCCGAGAGCTGGACGTACCGGGAACTGGACGAGTGGTCCACCCGCGTCGCCCGGCACCTCCGCGACCGCGGCGCCCGCCCGCACAGCCGGGTGGCGCTGGTGATGGACCGGTCGCCGTTGCAGGTCGCGACCGTGCTGGCGACGCTGAAGACCGGCGCGGCCTGTGTGCCGGTCGACCCCACGTGGCCGCGTGCGCGCATCGACCTCGTGCTCGACGACCTCGGCCCGGCGGTCGTGGTCGACGACCGGCTGGCCGCCGAAGACCTGGCCGGCTGCTCGACCCTGCCGCTGGACGACGTCGACGCGGACATCGCGCACGTCCTCCACACGTCGGGCTCGACGGGGACGCCGAACGGTGTCGAGGTGAGCCACGCCAACGTGCTCGCTTTCGCGCTGGACCCCGGCTTCGGCGCCGAAGCCCACGAACGAGTGCTGGTGCATTCACCGCACACGTTCGACGCGGCGACCTACGAGTTGTGGGTACCACTGCTGCGGGGCGGAACGGCCGTGATCGCACCGCCGGGCAAGCTCGACCCCGCCCGGCTGGCGACGCTGATCGCCGAGCACGAGGTGACCGCGCTGTGGCTCACCTCCGGCCAGTTCGACCTGATCACGCAGCACCACCCGCAGTGCTTCGAGCAGGTGCGCGAGGTGTGGACCGGCGGGGACGTCGTGTCACCCACGGCCGTGCGGCGACTGCTGGGCGACGACAGCACGCTCACCGTCGTGAACGGCTACGGCCCCACCGAGACCACCACCTTCGCGGCCGGGTACCGGATGTCCACTGTGGACCGGTGCAAGGATCCGCTGCCGATCGGCGAGCCACTGGCCGGAAGCCGGCTGCACGTTCTCGACGAACGGCTGCGGCGCGTGCCGCAGGGTGTGACGGGGGAGCTCTGCGTCGGGGGTGACGGAGTGGCGCGCGGATACGCGAACCGGCCGCGGCTGACGAGCGAGCGGTTCGTCGCCGATCCGTTCGGCCGGGCCGGTGACCGGATGTACCGCACCGGCGACCTGGTGCGCTGGAACCACCACGGGCAGCTGGAGTTCCTCGGCAGGACCGACGACCAGGTCAAGGTACGGGGCCTGCGCGTCGAACCGGGCGAGATCGAGGCGGCCCTGCGCAGGCGGGACGGCGTGGCGCAGGCGGTCGTCGTCGCCCGCGCGGACCGGCGGGGCGGCCGGCGCCTGGCCGCCTACGTGGTCCCCGAGGTGCCGGAGGGCTCGGACGCGGACATCACCGCGCACGTCGAGAAGTGGCGCGCGATCTACGACTCGATGTACGACGAGTCCGGTGTGGACACCGAGATCCGCGACGACTTCACCGGCTGGAACAGCTCCTACACCCGCGAGCCCATTCCGCTGGCCGAGATGCGCCAGTGGCGCGACGCGGTGGTGGACCGGGTCCGCGGCCTGGGAGCGCGCCGGATCCTGGAGATCGGCGTCGGCTCCGGCCTGCTGCTCGGACCGCTGGCACCGGACGCGGAGGAGTACTGGGGAACCGACTTCTCGGAGCCGGTCGTCGAGCGCCTGCTCGCCCAGACCGGCGCGGACCCGAAGCTCGCGGGGAAGGTGTCGCTGCGCTGTCAGCCCGCCGACGTCGCCGACGGACTGCCCGCGGAGTTCTTCGACACCGTCGTCCTCAACTCGGTCGTGCAGTACTTCCCGGACGCCGGCTATCTCGCGCGGGTGCTGGACGTCGCGCTCGACCGGCTCGCCCCCGGCGGCCGGATCCTCGTCGGCGACGTCCGGAACCACGCCACCCTGCGGCACCTGCTGACGGCCGTGCACCACGCCCGGCACCCGGAGGACCGCCCCTCGGTCGTCCGGGCAGAGGTCGAACGTGCCGTGCTGACGGAGAAGGAACTGGTCGTCGACCCCGGCTTCTTCACCGAGTGGGCACAGGCGCACCGCGACGTCGTGGCCGTGGACGTGCGGCTGAAGCCGGGCGCGCACCACAACGAGCTCACCCGGCACCGCTACGAGGTCGTGCTGCACAAGCAGGCGAGCCAGCCACTGCACCTCGCGGACGTGCGGACGGTGAACTGGGGCTCGGACGTGCCCGGCCTGCCCGACCTGGAGACCGCGCTGGCCGAGCGCGGCCGGCACCTGCGGCTAGCCCGGATCCCGAACGCCAGGCTGGTCAGCGAGGCGACCGAGGACGGGGTGCCCGCTCAGGAGTCGCTCGACCCGCACGAGCTGGAGACCTGGGGCAAGGAGCGCGGCCTCGCGGTCCACTGCACCTGGTCGGCCGAGGAGCCCGGCTGGTTCGAGGCGGTGATCGTGCCGGAGGGCAGCGCGCGGTGCGTCGACGGCGTGTACCGGCCGGCGGGCACCCGGCCGCTCGTCAACGCGCCCGCCGCGGCCCGCACCGTGACGCGGCTGCCGTCGTGGCTGCGGGAGGAACTGGTCGCCGAACTGCCGGAGGACCTGGTGCCGGCCGACATCCTGGTCGTCGAACGAATTCCGTTGACCCCCAACGGAAAGATCGACCGCGCGGCGCTGCCCGACACGGACCCCGACGACGGGCAGGACGACGCGCCACGCACACCGCTCGAGGCGGAGCTGGCCGCCCTGTTCGCGGAGGTGCTCGGCGTGGACCGGGTCGGGATCCACGACGACTTCTTCGACTGCGGAGGCAGTTCGCTGCAGGTCATCCGGCTCATCTGGCGGACCCGCGCCGAACTGGGCTTCGAGATGCCGGTCAGGACCGTGTTCCAGCACCCGTCCGTGGCCGAGGTCGCGGAGCAGCTCTCGGCGGACAAGGACGTCGTCGAGTTCGGCGAGTTCGACGCCCCGTTCTCGGTGGTGCTGCCGATCAGGACCGGGGGAACCAAGGCACCGCTGTGGTGGGTGCCGCCGGGCGGCGGACTGTCCTGGGCCTACCTCGGCTACCAGCAGCACCTGGACCCCGACCGGCCGATCTACGGCCTGCAGGCGCGCGGGTTCGACGGCGAACCGCGGGCGGATTCCATGGAGAGCCTGGTGAACGACTGGGTCGACCAGATGCTGCGCGTCCAGCCGGAAGGTCCCTACAACGTGCTGGGCTGGTCGCTCGGCGGGCCGATCGCCCAGGCGGTGGCCGCCGAACTGCAGAGCCGCGGCCGCGAGGTGGACCTGCTCGGAATCCTCGACTCCGGGCCGTCGAGCTACTTCGAGGGATTCCAGAGCCCGGACGAGAAGATCGTGCGCAGGTATCTCGCGCACTACCTGGGGCATCTCGCCGGAATGGAGGAGTTCGAATCACTGGTGCGGACGTCGACCACCCTCTTCATCGAGCACACGGAACTGATGACGCGGTTCACCTCGCCGCGATTCCGGGGTGACGTGGTCTTCTTCTGCGCGCTGGTCGACCAGGTGACCCGCGAACGGCGGGAACTGGAGGTGGAGCTCGACGTCATGTGGCACGAGTTCACCGACGGAACCGTGCGGCGCTTCGAGATCGACTGCGCGCACAACGAGATGATGTGGCCGGAGCACGCCGCCGAGATCGGCCGCATCGTCAACGAGGTCCTGAAATCGTCCCGGTAGTCACGGCAATGGAGGAAGAAATGTCCATGAATCCGTTCGACGACGAGAACGGCGAATTCCACGTGCTGGTCAACGACGAGGAGCAGCACTCGCTGTGGCCGACGTTCGCGGACGTTCCCGCCGGCTGGCGCGTCGTGTTCGGGCCGGCCGGGCGGGCGGACGCCGTCGCCTACGTCGACGAGAACTGGACCGACATGCGGCCCAGGAGTCTGCGTGAGGCGATGAAGACCTCGTGAGGCGAAGCCCGTGGACGGACGGTCCGTCCACGGGCTCACTCGCCGGCCGCGTGCGGCGGGGCCGGCGCGGGCCCGGCGACGCCGAGAATCGCCACGTAGTCGCCGAGTTTGCTGGCCGCGCCGAGCATCGCGACACCGCGCGCGGTCAGCCGTTGCTGCCAGTTCTCCAGAGCCTCGGACAGCGCCCGCGTGCCGCCGGCCGTGCGGACCTGCTCGACCACCGTCGAGATCTGCTCGAGCGGGTAGCCGCCGCGGCGCAGGAGGTGCGCGAGCTCGGCGTCCCTGACGTCGTCGGCGTTGTAGACGCGGTGCCCGGAGGTGCGCTGGGGGACCAGGATGCCCGCGGCCTCCCAGTTCCGCAGGGTCGCGACGGTCACGCCGAGGCGGTCCGACAGCTTGCCGATGCTGAACGCCACCCGGCGTCCCTGCGCGGCGGACTCGGTGTCCGGTGCCGTCGTCAGGTGGGTGACGGCCTGCCCGACCGAGTCCAGCGTCTTGCGGTCGCGCAGGAGCTGGGCGTGGCTGCGGTCGACCGACCGCAGCGCGGCGTCGAGGTCTCCCTCTTCGAGCGCGCGCATGATCTCGCGGGCGATCGCGTAGCCGTGGGCGGGCACCAGCGCCAGGAAAGCGCGCAGTGCGACGGCGTGCACCTCGGTGTAGACCCGGTAACCGGCGTCCGTGCGTTCGGCGGGCGGGATGAGTCCGTCCTGCTCGTAGTTGCGGACCGCCTGAGGTGAGATCTTGTGCTCACGGGCGAGGTCGACGGGACGTAGCTTCTTCAACACGGTTTTAAACTTATCGCACAGCCACCTGGCCAGCAACGAATCAAAGTTTAACCCGTAATTGCAGGTGTATGGTTTAGATGTTCAGTTCTCCACCAAGATCTATGGAGTAGGGGGTCTCCCATGCCCGCAGCGGTCCAGGTGACCGGTCTCACCAAACGCTTCGAGTCCAAACGGGGTGTGGTCACCGCGCTCGACGCCTTCGAGCTGACGGTTCCGGAAGGCGCGATCCACGGCCTGCTCGGCCCGAACGGCGCGGGCAAGACGACGGTCGTGCGGATCCTCAGCACGTTGCTCGCGCCCGACGAGGGCAAGGCGGAGGTGTTCGGCCTCGACGTCGTGCGGGACGCGTGGCGCGCCCGTGCGGCCATCGGCCTCACCGGCCAGGACGCCGCGATCGACAAGGTGATGACCGGGCGCGAGAACCTGTGCATGTTCGGCAGGCTGTTCGGGCTGTCGAAGCGTGACGCCGCAGCGCGCGCGGACGAGTTGCTGGAACGCTTCCAGCTGGTCGACGCGGCCGAGCGGCAGGCCAAGACGTACTCGGGCGGCATGCGGCGCAGGCTCGACCTCGCCGCGAGCCTGATGGCCAGGCCGAAGCTGCTGTTCCTCGACGAGCCCACGACCGGGCTCGACCCGCGCAGCCGCATCCAGGTCTGGGAACTGGTGCGCGAACTGCACAAGGACGGCACCACCGTCCTGCTCACCACGCAGTACCTGGACGAGGCCGACCAGCTCGCCGACTCGCTGTCGATGATCGAGCACGGCAAGGTCATCAAGAACGGCACGCCGAACGAGCTGAAGGCGGACGTGGGCCCGGACTGGGTCGACGTGACGGTCATCGACACCGCGGCGATCGACCAGGCCAAGGAGGCGCTGCGCGCCAAGCTCGGCGTCGAACCGGTCGTCGACCTCGACGCCATGCGGGTCAGTGCCCCCGTCTCGGACGGCGGCACGATGGCCGACCTGTTGTACGTGTTCAAGGACGCCGGGATCGCGGTCAGCGACGTGGCCCTGCGGCGCCCGACCCTCGACGACGTCTTCCTCGCGGTCACCGGGCACCCCGCCGACGCGGCCGCGAGCAACAACAACGGCAAGGCGCAGCCCGCGCGGAATGGTGGACGGTAATGGTCGCGACGACTGCCGAGCGCAAGACCGGCGGCACGGCCGCCGTCCAGGTGCCGGGGCGTGGCCTCTCGTGGTGGCTCACCGGCGCGTCGGAGATGGCGAAGCGCAACATCCGCACGATCCTGCGCAGCCCCCAGCTGGTGATGTTCGCGCTCATCCAGCCGGTGATGTTCATCCTGTTGTTCAGCCTCGTGTTCGGCGGCGCGGTCGACGTTCCCGGCGGTGACTACACGCAGTTCCTGCTGCCGGGCATCTTCGTGCAGATGGTGCTGTTCGGCTCGGTCGCGAGCGCCACCATGGGCATGTCCATGGACATGCAGGACGGGATCATGGACCGCTTCCGGTCGATGCCGATCAGCCGGTCGTCCGTGCTCGTGGGGCGCACGGTGTCGGAGATCCTGCGCACCGTCGTGTCGCTGGTCGTGATGATCGTCGTCGGCACGATCATCGGATTCCGGTTCCTCGGCGGTTTCCTGCCGGCGATCGGCGGCATCGCGCTGCTGCTGTTCTTCGGCTACTCGCTGTCCTGGCTCGGCGCCTTCATCGGCGTGACGGCGAGCGGTCCGGCCGCCGCCCAGCAGATCGGCCTGATCTGGATGTTCCCGTTCAGCTTCCTCTCGTCGGCGTTCGTGCCGACCGAGTCGATGCCGGGCTGGCTGCGGGTCTACGCCGACCACACCCCGATGACCACCGTCGTCAACTCGTTGCGCGCGTTGTTCAGCGGCACGCCTGTGGGCGACAACGTCTGGGTGACGCTCGCCTGGGCGGTCGGGATCATCCTCGTCACCGCGCCGCTCTCCGTCCGCAAGTACGCGTCGCAGTCTCGCTGAAAGTCATTCGTAGCAGCCACTTCCGACCGCTGATGGAGTCTCCATGACCGATCCGTCGCACGACCTCATCCGGGTGTTCGGGGCGCGGGAGAACAATCTCAAAGACATCAAGGTGGAGATCCCCAAGCGCAAGCTGACCGTGTTCACCGGTGTGTCCGGCTCCGGCAAGAGCTCACTGGTGTTCGACACGATCGCCGCGGAGTCGCAGCGGCTGATCAACGAGACGTACAGCGCGTTCGTGCAGGGGTTCATGCCCACGCTGTCCCGTCCGGACGTCGACGTGCTCGAAGGGCTGACGACCGCGATGATCGTCAGCCAGGAGCGCATCGGCAACAACCCGCGCTCCACCGTCGGCACCGTCACGGACACCAACGCGATCCTGCGCATCCTGTTCAGCCGGCTCGCCGAACCACGCCTGAGCTCCGTCAGGGCGTACTCGTTCAACATCCCGTCGCTCAGCGTCGTGAACGCGGTGACGCAGGAGCAGAAGGGCAGGACGGTCGAGGACCAGCGCACCTTCGACATCTCGGGCGGCATGTGCCCGAGGTGCGAGGGCATGGGCTCCGTGACCGACCTCGACCTCGACCAGCTCTACGACGCCGAGAAGTCGCTCGCCGACGGCGCCATCACCGTGCCCGGCTACCACATCGGTGGCTGGAACTGGCGGGTCTACGCGGAGTCGGGGCTGCTCGACGCCGACAAGCCGATCGGCAGGTACACCAAGAAGGAGCGCGAGGACTTCCTCTACCACCAGCCGGTCCGGCTGAAGATCAAGGACCTCAACACGACCTACGAGGGTCTCATCGCCAGGGTGCAGAAGTCGTTGCTCAGCAAGGACGTCGAGTCGCTGCAGCCGAACGTGCGGGCCTTCGTGGAACGCGCGGTCACCTTCATGACGTGCCCCGAGTGCGACGGCACCCGGTTGAGCAAGCAGGCGCTGGGATCCAGGATCCGGGGCGTCAACATCGCGGACGCCTCGGCGATGCAGATCAGCGACCTCGCCGAATGGGTGCGTGGCCTGGACGAGCCGTCGGTCGCGCCGCTGTTGGCGTCCCTGGTGGACAGTCTCGACTCCTTCGTGAGCATCGGGCTCGGCTACCTCTCGCTCGACCGGGCCTCCAGCACGCTGTCCGGCGGCGAGGCGCAGCGCGTCAAGATGATCCGGCACCTGGGGTCGCCGCTCACCGACGTCACCTACGTCTTCGACGAGCCGACGGTCGGCCTGCACCCGCACGACATCCAGCGGATGAACACTCTGCTGCGACGGTTGCGGGACAAGAGCAACACCGTGCTGGTCGTCGAGCACAAGCCGGAGACCATCGCCATCGCCGACCACGTCGTCGACCTCGGTCCCGGCGCGGGCACGGCGGGCGGCACCGTCTGCTTCGAGGGCACCGTCGCGGACCTGCGGGCCAGCGGCACGCTGACCGGCCGCCACCTCGACGACCGGGCGAGGCTCAAGGACGAGGTGCGCCGGTCGTCGGGCGCACTGGAGATCAGGGGCGCGAACAAGCACAACCTGCGGGACGTCGACGTCGACATCCCGCTCGGACTGCTCGTCGTGGTGACCGGCGTGGCCGGTTCCGGCAAGAGTTCGCTGATCGCGGGCTCGGTGTCGGGACTCGACGGCGTGATCTCGATCGACCAGGGGCCGATCAAGGGGTCGCGGCGGAGCAACCCCGCCACCTACACCGGCATGCTGGAGCCGATCCGGAAGGCGTTCGCCAAGGCCAATTCCGTGAAGCCCGCGTTGTTCAGCCCGAACTCGGAAGGCGCTTGCCCCACCTGCAAGGGGGCGGGTGTCATCTACACCGATCTGGCGATCATGGCGGGCGTCGCGACCACCTGCGAGGACTGCGAGGGCAAGCGGTTCCACGCCTCCGTGCTGCAATACAAGCTCGGCGGCCGTGACATCAGTGAAGTGCTGGCCATGCAGGTTTCGGAGGCGCAGGCGTTCTTCAGCTCCGGCAAGGCGCGCACGCCGGCCGCGGTCGCGGTCCTGGACCGGCTCGCCGACGTCGGGCTCGGCTACGTCTCGCTGGGCCAGCCCCTGCCCACCCTCTCCGGCGGGGAACGGCAGCGGCTGAAGCTGGCGACGCACATGGCGGAGAAGGGCGGCGTCTACGTGCTCGACGAGCCGACCACCGGCCTGCACCTCGCCGACGTCGAGCACCTGCTCGGCATGCTCGACCGGCTCGTCGACGCCGGCCGGTCGGTGATCGTCATCGAGCACCACCAGGCGGTCATGGCGCACGCCGACTGGATCATCGATCTCGGCCCCGGCGCGGGTCACGACGGTGGCAAGGTCGTCTTCGAAGGCACGCCGGCCGATCTGGTCGCCGGTCGCTCCACCCTCACCGGTGAGCACCTGGCGGAGTACGTCGGAGCCTGATCTCCTCGCGGTGGCGACAGATCTGCGCAATACCGCTGGCCGCGGGTCCACTGCCCTGAAACGGTTGTCGCATGACTCATGACGTGGCAATCGTGGGCGGAGGGCCCGCCGGCCTGGCCGCCGCCGTGGTGCTGGGCCGGGCGTTGCGGTCCGTGCTCGTCATCGACGCGAACGAACCCCGCAACGCCACCGCGGCGGAGGTGCACAACTTCCTGACCCGGGAATCGTTCACCCCCAACGACTTCCGGGCCGCCGGCCGGGCCGACGCCGAGCGGTACGGCGTCGAATTCCGCACGGGCACGGTCAGCGGCATCACCGCCGACGGGCCCGGATTCCAGGTGGAGCTGGCGGACGGTTCGACGGCCGGCGCGCGCCGGGTGCTGGTCGCCATCGGACTTTCCGACGTGCTGCCCGACGTTTCAGGCCTCACCGAGCGCTGGGGCAGGTCGGTGTTCCACTGTGGACACTGCCACGGCTACGAGACGCGCGGGTCCGCGATCGGCGTGCTCGGCCAGCCCCTCGGCGTGGTGTGGACGACGCTGCTCTGGTGCCGGTGGTCCGACGACATGGTGCTGTTCCTCAACGACGAGGTGGAACTCGACGACACCCAGCGACAGCAACTCGACTCGCGCAACGTGCGAGTGGTTCCCGGCCGGGTCCAGGCGTTCACCGACGAGGGCGTCCTCCTCGCCGACGGCACGGTCGTCCCGCGCGACAACCTGGTCGTGCACTCCAGGGTCGAGGTGCGCGCGGACTTCCTCGCCCCGCTCGGTCTCAAACCCGTCGACCTGCCCATGGGCCTCGGCACCTACCTGCCGGTCGAGGACCCCACCGGACGCACGTCCGTGCCGGGACTCTGGGTGGCGGGCAACGCGAGCGACGCCCGTGCCCAGCTCATGTCCGCGGCGGCGTCCGGGGTGACCGCGGGCGAGGCGCTCGCGATGAACCTCGTCATGGCCGACCTCGGGTAGTCCTCGGGACGGCCGGCGATCGGGGTGTCGTAAGGAGAATCGGTGACCACCCACCAGGTGCTCTTCCTGTTGCTGGACCTCGCCGTGATCGTCGCGCTGGCCAGACTGCTGGCGATGCTCGCCGCGAAACTGGACCAGCCGCCGGTGATCGGCGAGGTGCTGGCGGGGATCCTGCTGGGGCCGACGTTGTTCGGCGAGTCGTTCTCCGCGGCACTGTTCCCGATGGACGTGCGCCCGTTCCTGGCCGCGCTGGCCAACGTCGGCGTGGCGGTGTTCATGTTCGTGGTCGGCCTCGGACTGGAGCGCACGCTGCTGAAGGGGCGCGGCCGGATCGCGCTCACCGTCTCGGTCTCGTCGATCGTGCTGCCGTTCGCGCTGGGCGCCGGCCTCGCGTTCCTGCTGATCGAGAACCACGATCCGCCGCACCGGCTCGGGTTCGTGCTGTTCATCGGAGCGGCCATGGCGGTGACGGCTTTCCCGGTGCTGGCAAGGATCCTGGCCGACCGGGGCATGCTCCGCACCGCGCTGGGAGGCCTGGCGCTGACCTGTGCCGCGATCGACGACGTGCTCGCGTGGTCGTTGCTGGCGGTGGTCGTGATGGTGTCCGGCGGCGGCGACCAGTGGCTGATCGGGCTGGTCCCGCTCTACGTCGCGGTGATGTTCCTGGTCGTGCGGCCGTTGCTGCGCCGCCTGTTCGCCGCGCACGGAACCGGGCTGACCACCGGACGGCTCGCGGTCGTGCTGGCCGGCCTGCTGACGTCTGGCGCGGCGACCGAGTGGATCGGGCTGCACTTCATCTTCGGCGCGTTCCTCTTCGGCGTCGTGATGCCGCGTGACGACACGGAAGCGTTGCGGGGAGCGCTGATCGAGCGGGTCGGCGAGTTCAACGGCGCCTTGCTGCTGCCGGTGTTCTTCATCGTCACCGGGCTGAAGGTGAACCTCTCCGGCATCGGCACCACGGGACTCGTCGAGCTGGCCCTGGTGCTGCTGGTCGCCGTCGGCGGCAAGTTCGGCGGAGCGTTCGCCGGCGCGCGCCTGCAACGGTTGCCCGCGCGCACGTCCGCGGCGCTCGCGACCCTGATGAACTGCCGCGGCCTCACCGAACTGATCATCCTCACCGTCGGTCTGCAACTGGGCGTCCTGGACCGGTCGCTCTACTCGATCATGGTCGTGATGGCGGTGGTGACGACCATGATGACGGGCCCGCTGCTGCGGTTGATCCACCCGAAACCGTTGGTGGAGAACGATTACGAGGTACCGGCCGCTCGTGGTGTCCGCGGTCCGGTCGCGACGAGGTGAATCAGCTGTTGGTGCACAGCCCTGCGTCGGCGCCGTTTCCCCGTCGATGAGATGATCGAGCCTCCAGTTTTCGTTGGCAGGAGGCGGAATGCAGGGGAACGCATCGGCACTGGCGGCCGGGCGTCGTCATTCGGTCGGACGCCGTGGGGACGGCACGGTGCTCGCAGTGGGGAACAACGCCGCCCGCGAGTGCCGGGTCGAGCGGTGGACCGACGTCGTGGCCGTCGCGGCGGGCAACGTCCACAGCGCGTCGAACACCGGAAAGTCCCACACGGTAGGGCTTCGCGCGGACGGCACAGTGGTGGCGGCGGGCTGGAACGCCGACTCCCAGTGCGACGTGGCCGAATGGCGCGACGTCACCGCCGTGTCCGCCGGCTGGCGCCGCACACTCGGTCTCCGCACCGACGGCACCGTGCTGGCGGTGGGCAGGGGAGCGGAAGGCCAGCTCGCCGTGCAGTCCTGGCGGGAGATCGTCGCGCTGTCCTGCGGCGACTGGCACTCGGTCGGACTCAGGGCGGACGGTACGGCGGTGGCGGTGGGAATCGACCGCCGCGAACAGTGCTCCGCCGTCCACGGCTGGCGCGACCTCACCGCCGTAGCGGCCGGCTACCTGCACACCATCGGTCTGCGCAGCGACGGCCGCGTGGTGTCGGCGGGGGAGCCCACGACCGGAGCGAGCGGCGTAGCGGGCTGGGAAGGCGTGGTGGCGGTCTCCGCGGGCAGCTACCACACCGTAGGCCTGACGGCGGACGGCCGAGTCCTCGCGGCCGGCGACAACAGTCAGGGGCAGTGCGACGTCGGCGAGTGGCAGGACGTGGTCGAGGTGGCGGCGGGCTCGATCCACACTCTGGGCCTGCGCGCCGACGGCACGGTCGTCAGCGCGGGGAACAACGACCACGGTCAGTGCGACATCGGCTCCTGGACGGAGGTCCGGCCCGGCCCCTGACCCCTCGGACACCAGCCGGGGTCCAGGCGTTCGATCAACGCCAGGATCGCCGCGTGGGTATCGGCGTCCGCGTCCGCGACCAGCCCGTGGACGCCGATGTGGAGGGGACCGCCGGCGAGGTTGGTGACGACGCACCCTGCCGACGGCGCGCGGGTTCGGAGATGCCGAGATCCACGTGCTCGGAGACCTGGCCGGAGCCGAGGCAGAGAGCCTCACTGACCTCTACAAGCGGCTTGACCTGCAAGTCCTCTATACGCACAGTGGCCGTGAGGCTGATGTTTCCATCAATCTCACGGCCACTGTGGTTAATGCTTATGTCCGAGGGCGGACTTGAGTCCACACATGTAGCAAGATGCTCGTCGCTTCGAATCGGCGCGGGTTGCTCATGGTCATCACCACGTGCGATTCAGGCTTCGATGACGACCGGGATGACCACCGGTCGGCGGCGGTATGTGCGTTGTGCCCACATTTGCACCTGCTGGCCGATGAGACGTTCGAACTCCGCCACGTCGGTGGTGTTCCTCTCCGCCGCGCCCGCGAGAGCCTTCTCGATGGCGGGGATCACCGGCAGGAACGTCGAGGCGTCGTGTTCGAAGCCGTGGGCGATGAAGTCGGGTGTGTCGTCGAGCTGCCCGGTGTCGGTGTCGATGATGGCGACTACGGTGATCATGCCTTCTTCGCCCAGCGTGCGGCGCTGCGCCAGGGAGTCCTCGGTGACGCCGCCGACGGTCTGGCCGTCGACGTAGATGTTGTGGATCTCGACCTGGCCGGTGATCGAGGCCCGGCCCTCGTGCAGGTCGATGACGTGGCCGTTCGCGGCGACGAGCACCTGGTCGCGGTCGACCCCGGTCTTGACGGCCAGCTCGGCGTTGGCCCGCAGGTGGCGTGCCTCGCCGTGCACGGGCAGGACGTTGGTGGGTTGCACGAGGTTGTAGCAGTAGACCAGTTCACCGGCGCTGGCGTGCCCGGAGACGTGGACCTTGGCGTTGCCCTTGTGCACCACGTTGGCACCGAGGTCGGTCAGGCCGTTGATCACGCGGTAGATGGCGTTCTCGTTGCCGGGGATCAGAGAGCTGGCCAGCAGGACGGTGTCGCCCTCGACGATGACGATCTCGTGCTCGCCGGCCGCCATGCGGGACAGAGCGGCCATCGGCTCTCCCTGCGACCCGGTGCACACCAGCGTCACCTGGTGGGCGGGAAGCCGGTTGGCGTCCCTGATGTCGACGACGAGCCCGTCGGGCACCTTCAGGTACTCCAGCTCGGCGGCCAGACCCATGTTGCGGACCATGGAGCGGCCGACGAAGGCGACCTTGCGGCCGTGCGCGGCCGCGGCGTCGAGCACCTGCTGGATGCGGTGCACGTGGCTGGCGAAGCTGGAAACGATCACCCGGCGCGGCGTGGTGCGGAACACCTCGTCGATCGCGGGCGCGAGATCGCGTTCCGAGGTGGTGAAGCCGGGCACGTCGGCGTTGGTGGAGTCGACGAGGAACAGGTCGACGCCCTCCTCGCCGAGGCGGGCGAAGCCGCGGAGGTCGGTGATCCGCTTGTCGAGCGGGAACTGGTCCATCTTGAAGTCACCGGTGTGCAGCACGAGACCGGCGTCGGTGCGGATGGCGATGGCCAGACCGTCGGGGATGGAGTGGTTGACGGCGAGGAACTCCAGGTCGAACGGCCCTCGAGTGAGCTGTTCGTCTTCCCGGACCTCGACCAGGACGGGCTTGATCCGGTGCTCGGCCAGCTTGGCGGCCAGGAACTTCAGCGTGAGCCGGGAGCCGATGACCGGGATGTCCCGTCGTTCCCGCAGCAGGTACGGCACGCCCCCGATGTGGTCCTCGTGGCCGTGGGTCAGCACGATGGCGACCACGTCGGCCAGCCGGTCCCGGATGCAGCTCCAGTCAGGGAGGATCACGTCGACACCGGGCTGGTGCTCCTCGGGGAACAGGACCCCGCAGTCGACGATGAGCAGCTTGCCCTCGTGCTCGAACACGGTCATGTTCCGGCCGATCTCACCGAGGCCGCCGAGGGCGATGACCCGCAGGGCATCCGGGGCGAGTGCGGGCGGAGGGGTGGACGTTCGAGCCATGGTCACACCCTCACGTTACGTGAGAGTTGCCGGTGAGAGGAAATCGGCGACGCGGGCCAGGCGTGATGTTCGTCAGTCCGAGGGCAGGTGGGACCGCAGCGTCGTGGCGAAGTCCTCGGCGATGCGCAGCTGTGCGCGCAGCTGCTGACAGCGTTCGTCGGCGGCGGTCCAGAACCCAGAGAGGCGGTCGAGATGCTTGTCGCGATCAGGATCGTCGCCAGTGGACAGCGCGTCGAGGATCTCGAGCAGCTCGCGCATCTCCTCGAGCTGGAAGCCGAGCGGTTTCATCCGCTTGATCATGTCGAGGCGTTGCACGTCAGGCTCGGTGTAGAGACGGAAACCGCCCTGGCTGCGCGCGCTCGGCACCACCAGGTCGACCTCCTCGTAGTAACGGATCGTGCGCAACGACAGACCGGTCCGCTCAGCCACCTCGCCGATCTGCATGTGCTCGCCCACAACATCCCTTCCCGAAATGCGTCACGATCACCAGCCATTCTGGTGCTCGTACCCCCACTCGTGCCTCCGGGGCAGGTCCAGATTACCGTCACGTGAGGGTAGAGTTTGGCGAGATGTCGTCTACCCCGAAGGACCGCGAATGACCACCGCCACCCCGGTGACCGCCTCCTCCGCGACCGTGCTCGCGGAGGCGGAACGCAGGCGCACCTTCGCGGTGATCAGTCATCCGGACGCGGGCAAGTCGACCATGACCGAGGCGCTGGCCCTGCACGCGAAGGTGATCTCCGAGGCCGGCGCGGTGCACGGCAAGGCCGGTCGGCGCGGTGTGGTGTCGGACTGGATGGAGATGGAGAAGGCGCGCGGGATCTCCATCACGTCCGCCGCGTTGCAGTTCTCCTACCGCGACTGCGTGATCAACCTGCTGGACACTCCCGGCCACGCCGACTTCTCCGAGGACACCTACCGGGTGCTGTCGGCGGTGGACTGTGCGGTCATGCTGCTCGACGCGGCCAAAGGCCTGGAGCCGCAGACCCTCAAGCTGTTCGACGTCTGCCGCTACCGCGGCATCCCCGTGATCACGTTCATCAACAAGTGGGACCGTCCCGGCCGGGACGCGCTGGACCTGTGCGACGAGCTGGGCGAGCGGATCGGGCTGCAGGCGATGCCGCTGACCTGGCCGGTCGGCGACGCCGGCCACTTCCGCGGCGTGCTCGACCGCCGCAGCGGGCACTTCGTGCGCTACCAGCGCACCGCGGGCGGAGCCACCGCCGCGGGCGAGGAGCACCTGCTGCCGAGTCAGGCCGAAGCCGAGGAGGGCGCGGGCTGGACGCGTGCCTGCGAGGAAGCGGAACTGCTCGGCGCGTCCGGCGGTGAGTTCGAGCTCGAGCGGTTCCTCGCCGCCACGGCGACACCGGTGCTCTTCGGGTCGGCGGTGCTCAACTTCGGTGTGCGGCAGCTGCTCGACCTGCTCGTCGAGATCGCGCCCCGCCCCACCGCGCGGCCGGATGCCGCCGGTGATCCGCGCAAGCTGGACGCGCCGTTCTCGGCGTTCGTGTTCAAGGTGCAGACGGGCATGGATCGCGCGCACCGCGACCAGATCGCGTTCGCGCGTGTGTGCTCCGGCGTGTTCGAGCGAGGCATGGTCGTGACCAACGCCGCCACGGGCAAGCCGTTCGCCACCAAGTACGTGCAACAGGTCTTCGGCCAACAGCGCTCCACCTTGGACACGGCCTTTCCCGGTGATGTGATCGGGTTGGTCAACGCCACCGCGCTGGGCGTGGGCGACACCCTGCACGCGGGCAAACCCGTGGTGCGTTTCCCTGGTTTGCCCAGCTTCGCGCCGGCGCACTTCGCCGTCGCGCGACCGGCGGACCTCAGTCGCTCCAAGCAGTTCCGCAGAGGCATCGAGCAATTGGAGTCCGAAGGCGTCGTGCAGATCCTGCGTTCGTCGCGTCGCGGTGACGGGGCGCCGGTGTTCGCCGCGGTCGGCCCCATGCAGTTCGAGGTCGCGGCACATCGCCTCGAAGCGGAGTTCAAGTCGCCCGTGCGGCTGGAACCGTTGCCCTACACCGTCGTGCGCCGCCTGGCCGACCCCAGGCAACGGTCCCTGGTGGACGGCAACCGCACCGAGGTGCTCACCCGCACCGACGGCGTGGACCTCGCCCTGTTCGTCGACTCCACCGCGCTGGGCGTCATGCGGCGCCTGCATCCCGAGGTGCGACTGGAGTCCCTCGTCGCAGGGACCGACGACTGACCGTCCTTCGCCGGGGGAGAAGTCTGCGCTGCACCTGGAGGAAGCGGTTCGCCACTGTGTGATGAGCGATCCGTCGTTCTAGCCGTCTACGGCGCGGACGTGCAGCCCAACGATGTCGACGTTGTGCCGTCGCCGGAACCGGATGACCTCCAGCGCTTCGCGGACGTGCTGGTGGAACTGGAAGCGGTGCCAGCCTACGACCCGAGCTGGCGCAACGGGCTCACAGAAGAACAACGCCGTACTGACCGCACCACGACCTTCCCGGCGTAGCGGCCGCGTCGTGGATCTCCACGACCAGATTCGCCACTCAGGCCGGCACGACCTGGAGCAGACAGGCACCTGGTGATCACACAAGCCACCTGAACAGGGCTAAAGCTTCAGCTGGTCGGTTCACCGTCGTGCGGTTCCGCCGCTGGGAACGAGGCGCTGTCAGAGTCTGATCAACGCCTGGACCGGGAGGTGGT
Organism: Streptomyces sp. ID05-26A; assembly: GCF_033794685.1. Taxonomy (NCBI): domain Bacteria; kingdom Bacillati; phylum Actinomycetota; class Actinomycetes; order Kitasatosporales; family Streptomycetaceae; genus Streptomyces; species Streptomyces sp. ID05-26A. The sequence continues at coordinate 935,443 of NZ_JARAYZ010000002.1, read as the reverse complement.
CGGACGGGAGCCGGCCACCTCGCTGGAAGGTGTTGATCGCCGCGGCCAGGAGCACCCGGACGCCTCGGATGAGAATCCAGTCGATGCGCGACCCGTTCGGCACGAGCGGCCGGTAGCCGTGGAACGTCGCGTACAGCGGGGTACGGCGTTCCACGGTGGCGAGCCAGGAGTCGGTCAGGCCCGTCCCGCTCGTCAGGATGTCGTGTGTGGGCGCGGCGGGTGCGGCGTTGAAGTCACCGGTGAGCACAACCGGCAGTCCCGGCGCGATGGCACCGACCCGGTCCCGCACCAGCTCCGCGCTGCGCAGGCGGGAGGTCTCCGACTCGTGGTCGAAATGAGTGTTCACGACGACGAACTGCTTGCCTGTCACGCGATCGGTGAACCGCACCCACGTGACCATGCGGATCAACTTGTTTCCCCACGACTTCGAGCCCGTCACGGTCGGCGTCGCGGACAGCCAGAAGTGGTCGAACTCAAGGGGATCGACCCGCGAGCTGTCGAAGAAAACGGCCGTGAACTCGTCCCTGCTGCCCCCGGCCCTGTCGACACCGATCCAGTCGTACTGCGCGGGCAGGTCGCGCTCGATGTCCTTGAGCTGAGCGAAAAGGCCCTCCTGCGTGCCGATCACGGTCGGCTGCTCGCGCCGCAGCAGCTCGGCCATGATCGGCCGTCTGGTCGTCCACGAGTTCGGTTCCTGGAGCGAGGCGTATCTCAGGTTGAACGACATGATGTGCAACGAATCGCCGCGTGCGGGTCCGATCAACGGCCGTTCGGAGGCCCCCGCATTCCCTGCGTTCATCAGGTTTGCTGCCAACAGGATGACGCAGACCAAGACTCGCACGGCTAACTACCTCCGACGGCAGGGACGTCTTTCTCACAGTGACGCGCACCTGCTGCCCACGTTGCGTGGGGTTGTGTTGGCCTTCCGTGCCTGAAAATGCGTCTTTGCAGTTCAAGCGTGTCGCAGCTCTTTCGTCCGAACGGTCGCACCTCGTCTCGATACGCTTCACGCCACCGTGGATGGTGCGAGGCCTGGGATCCGGTCACGACCGGCGGCGGCGTGGTCGGGCACTGTCGTTCGGTCGGCATGCGTGCGGTGCTGTCCGCGTTGGTGCGGCGACTACTTCGCTGGCTACGGTTCAAGCTCGGCCACCGGACGGCCGCGTCGACTGTTCGTCGCGTGCTGAAGCGGCTTCGGATTCCGCCTTCGCCGACTCGGGATACCGACACGTCGTGGCGGCGGTTCCTGTGCGCTCAGGCGGCGAGCATGCTGGAGGTCTGCACCCGCTAGGTCCACATCCTCGGCACCACCACCAACCCCGATGGGCCGTCGACCACGCAGCAGGTTCGCAATTTCCTCATGGAGTTGGGTGACCGGGCCAGCGAGTTTCGTTTCCTGGTTCGTGACAGGGCCGGCCAGTTCACAGTGTCGTTCGATTCCGTTCCCGCTGACGCCGGCATCGACGTTGCGAAGATCCCACCGCGATGTCCACGGGCCAGCTGCTACGCGGAACGCTTTGTCGGCACTGTCAGGCGCGAGCTCACCGACCGGCTGCTCATCATCGATGAGCGTCACCTGAAGTCAGCGCTGAACCGCTACGTCAACCACCGAAGGCCACACAGATCGCGGGACCACACTCCGCCGCAACCGGATCACCCCATCGCAGGGCCGGGTTGTGGATCCGTACGTCGTCGGCGAGTGCTCGGCGGCTTGATCAACGAGTACGAACGACAAGCCGTAGCCCGTAAGCCGGATTGACGCCGCTCTTCGTCATTCATACATTCGAGTCCTGATTGTATGAATGACGAGGGGTGGTCCGCGTGACGCTGGGCAGAACCGCCGTCGTACTGGGTGGCAGCACCGCTGGTCTGTGCGCCGCCGGGGCGCTCGCCCCCTACTTCGACCAGGTGGTGGTGCTGGAACGGGACGAGCTTCCGGCCGCCGCGGAGCACCGGCGTGGCGTGCCGCAGAGCAAGCACCCGCACTTCCTGCTCAACTCGGGACGGCGCGCGATCGGGGCGCTGTTCCCCGGATTCGAGGACGCGCTCATCGCCGCGGGCGGGTTGCACCTGATGCCGTCCCTGGACGCCGCCTACCTCGACGGGGAGGGCTGGTCGGCGCGCAAGCGCGGGGCGATGACGATGATCTACGGATCGCGGATCCTCATCGAACGCGTGTTGCGCGACGCGGTTCGAGTTCTGCCCAACACGACCATTCGCGAAGGTGTCTCGGTGCACGGCCTCACCACGCGGGACGGGGCGGTCACCGGGGTCGGCCTGTCCACGCCCGCCGGCGAGGAGCACCTCGACGCCGACCTCGTGGTGGACGCGATGGGTCGCGGGTCTTCGGTCAGCGGCTGGCTCGTGGCCGCCGGATGGCCCGAGCCGGAGGTGCGCACGCTCGACGCCAAGGTCACCTACACCTCGCGCTGGTACGAGCTGCCCTCACCTGTTGAGCGACCGGCGTCGTGGTGGTGGCAGCACCTGGTGATCATGCCCACCCCGGACAAGGGGGAGCACCCCGTCGAGCACGAGTTCCTGGTGAACTTCTTTCCCGTCGAGGGGAACCGCGTCATCGCCTGCATGGGCTCGTGGGGCATCGACATGCCCCGCACCACCGAGGCGTTCGTCGAGTCGGCGCGCCGAGTGCGGACGCCGTTGTTCGCGGCCGCGATGGACCGGTGTTCACCCACCTCGGAGGTGCACCTGACCCGGTCGACGGGCAACAAGTGGCGGCGCTACGACCGCTTGAGCACACCTGGTCTGGTGTTCGTCGGCGACTCGATCTGCGCGTTCAACCCGTTCTACGCGCAGGGAATCAGTTCTGCGTCGATGTCTGCATTGTTGCTGCGCGAGCACCTGTCTCGCGCGCAACGCCTCGACGCGGAGTTCTACACCAGGTTCCTCGTGGCACAACGCAAATCGCTCACGGTGCCCTGGTCGCTGGCCATGGCGCGGGACCAGGGCTACGAGTGCGCGGTGGGCACCGAGAAGGTGCCGGAGTGGTGGCGTCGTGTTCTCGCGGCCATGTCCGGCCCGGCCTTCAGCCTCATCGTCGGTGCGGCGCGTGAGTACGAGGTGGTCGACGAGCACTTCGCGAAGGTGTTCAACATGGACGAGTCGCTGGGCGAGATGATGCGGAACCCGCGGGTGATCGCGGCGCTCGTGCGTTACCGGATCCGGACGGCGCTGGGACGGCAGCGGATTCCCTTCGGGTTCGATCCCCAGGCGGAGCCGCCGGCCACTGACTACTCGCCGAACGGTGCCGCGGCAACGGTTGCCACGCGATGAGCGCCGTGTGCGGGCCGGAGGCGGAAGCCGTCGCCCGCGGCCTCGGCTTCGACTGCCACGACGTGTCACCTGTGGTCTCGGTGCGGTTTCCGTGGGATCTCGCGCACTGGACGATGCCGCTGCTCGAGCTGCTCATCATCGGCGGCGCCGTTTTCGCTCTGGTGCACGCGTTGCGCCGCTACCGCCACGGCGATCCGATCAACCTGGCGCTGTGGTGGACGTCGCTGGTGTACCTCGCGGTGATCGAACCACCGCTGTACTTCCCGGAGTGGTTCGGACTCAACGAGATCTACGGTTTCATCTTTGCCCACAACCAGTTCACCGTGCAGTTCATGTGGGACAGGTTGCCGCTGTACATCATCGCGTTCTACCCGGTGATCAGTCAGCTCGCCTACGAGCTGGTGCGGTCGCTCGGCATCTTCCGGCGCCGCGGCGCACTCGTGGGGTCGGTCGCCGTCGCCTTCGCCTGCCAGGTGTTCTACGAGGTGTTCGACCACATCGGACCACAGCTGAAGTGGTGGGCCTGGAACCCGGACAACCGCATCGTCAACCACCCCGCGCTGGCGGCGGTGCCGATGACGAGCATGCTGCTGTTCGCGTCCGTTTCGTTGGGGGCCATGACCTATCTGGTCGTGTGCCTGGTCGGCGAGCGCCGCGGGCGGTCGTTGGTGCCGCGCGTTCTACTCGCCGGCGTCCTCACGCCACCGACCATGGCGATCGCGGGCATTCCGTCGAGCTTCTTCAGCGGCAACGCCACCGCCCAGGCCTGGGTTCTCGGCGTCGAGCTGGCCCTGGTGTGGCTGGCCGGTGGCTGGATCGTCCTGTCGCAGCTGAGGTCGCCGGGTCCTGGTGAACCGCTGTCGGCCTTCGTCCGGATCTACCCGGCCGTCTACCTGGGCGGGATGGCGGTGTTCTGGATCAGCGCTCTTCCTGACGGCCCACCGATCACAGGCGCGCTCTACGCGCTCGCCTGTTTCATCGGGGCCGGTCTGTTGCTCACGGCGCTGCGTCGCGTGCACCGGAAAGCACCTTCCGTCGTCTGAGCCCACGCTCTCAGGGATGATGGTGCGCATGGGGTACCACGGCTGGCAGGGCAACCCACCCGGCACCGAGGACGAGGCACGCCGCCGGATCGTCACGGCGGCGATGGCCTGTGTGGACCGCGTCGGGCTCGCCAAGACCAGCATGTCCGTGGTCGCCGCCGAGGCGGGCGTGACGCGGCAGACCGTCTACCGTTACTTCCCACGCCTCGCGGACATCCTCAGCGCCGTCGCGCTGGCAGGCGTCGAGGACTTCGCCGCGCGGATGGCACGGCACCTCGCCTCGTTCGGCAGCCCGGCCGAGGTGGCCGTGGAGTCCGTGGTGTTCGGCGTCCTGGAGGTCCCGCGAGAGCCGTACCTGGGCTTGCTCCTGCAGGCAGGCGAATCCGACTTCTTCACCGTCGCGGTGACCTCGCCCGAGTCCTTCGCCCTCGGCGCGCGCATCCTCCGCGACGTGCCAGTGGACTGGGCCGGTGCCGGGATCGCCACCGACGACGAGCTCCAGGGGCTCGCCGAGATCCTGATGCGGCTCTTCCTGTCGTTCCTGCAGCATCCCTCGACTCCGGCGCTCACCGACGACCAGCTGCGGGCTCTGGTCGGCCGGTGGATCGGGCCCGCTGTTCAGTAACCGCCGCGATCGAGGACATCTTCACTGTGGCGATTCGTGCGACCGGGTCGTGTCCGTGGGCGAGGAGGCGTTTGGCTTCGAGCACGACGCGTTCGTCGATGAGCTGCTTGGCACTGAGGCCGGTGTTCTCGCGGGCGAGTCGGTTGAGGGTGCGGCTCGAGCAGCCCAGGCGGGCCGCGTAGTCAGCGACCTTGTGCCTGGTGCGCAAGCCGGCGCAGGCCAGGACGGACGATCGCGGCGTTGCAGACCGCGGCCAGCGCGAGCGTGGACGCGACCAGTACACCGGCCAGTGTCTCGACCGGCAGGTCGTCGATGTTTCGATCCCGGGTAAGTAGAACCTCGTTCATGACCACGAATCGTGGCCGTAGTCGTCATCGGACGGCGAAGGCGGATCCGTTGCTTCGGTTTGGAATGTTGTATGTCGGTGCGTGTCACCGCCTTTCGGCGGCTTGACGTGGTGCACATCGCCACTTAGCGTCACTCGCTATCGGATTGAAACGTTTCAATCGCTTCAACGGAGAAGCCATGACTCGTCAGCGCTCCCGCTTTGTCTTGCTGTTCCACGGTTTTCTCGTGCTGGTGATGACGCTGGGCTTCGTGGGAAGCGCGGTCGCGTCGCCGTCGGTGCTCCGGGTGGAGGGCCTGTCCACCAACGGCCGGGTCAACCCCACCGGGATCGGTGGAGATGCGCCGTCGCTGGGGTGGCAGCTGGCATCGGCCGAACGTGCGGCCGTGCAGAGCGCCTACGAGATTCGCGTGGGACGCAAGGCCGGAGCGAATGACGTGTGGTCCTCGGGCAAAGTGATCTCCTCCCGTCAGGTCGATGTGGCGTACGCGGGGCCCAGGCTCGATCCGGCGACGAAGTACTACTGGGGTCTGCGTGTGTGGAACGGCAAAGGCGTGGCCAGCGCTTGGAGCGCGGACGCGTTCTTCGAAACCGGATTGCTGTCGCCCGCTGACTGGGGTGGCGCACAGTGGGTAGCACGTCCGTCCCGTGCGAGCGAGGTGGACCAGTGGACCGACTACGTCGCGCAGGTCGAGTTCAAGGTCGACAACGCGGCTCTGGGTTTCTTCCTGCGTGCCCGTGATGGGAACAACGGGTACATGTGGCAGGTCAACCTGACCGATGCCCAGCCGGCTCTCCGTCCTCACAGGAGGGACGGCGGCGGCTACACGGTGCTCGGATCGGTGAACCTGGGAACCTTTGGTTTCACCAACGAACAGCTGCGCACCGGGCGTCACACGATCCGGTTCGAGGCGATCGGCGGCACCATCAAGACAACCCTCGACGGGGTACTGGTCGACACTCGCTCGGACTCGACGTTCACCAAGGGCTACCTGGGTTTTCGTGTTCATGACACCGCGAAGGAACGGGGCACGATCTACGACGCGGTGGTGACCAGGCCGGACGGGACCGTGTTGCTCGACACCGACTTCTCGTCGGGGCGCAATCCGTTCGCGGACGGCGAGCTGACCGGTTCGGCGCTGGTCGTGTCCGGAGCCACGGACGCTCTGTACAATCCGGATTCCGGTCCGATGCCGTTGCTGCGCAAGGAATTCAACACGAAAGCCGGCAAGAGGATCGCCTCTGCCCGCGTCTACGCCTCCGCTCTCGGGCTCTACCGGCTCACGATCAACGGCAAGGTGGTCGGGGACCAACTGCTCACCCCTGGCTGGACCGACTACCACAAGCGCATCCAGTCCCAGACCTACGACGTGACCGGGCTTCTCGGCAGCGGCGGCAACGTGATCGGTGCCGCCCTCGCCAACGGGTGGTGGGCGGGAAAGGTCGGGATCGGCTGGAGCCGGCAGTACGGCGACACCCCCGCGCTGGTGGCGAGGATACGCGTCACGTACACCGACGGTTCGACCCAGTGGATCGACACGGACGAGTCTTGGAAGGCGGGCGACGGTCCGTTCGTGCGGGCCGATCTGCAGGACGGGGAGACCTACGACGCGCGCCTGGAACACGCGGGATGGGATCGTCCGGGATTCCACGACGTCGACTGGTCTTCTGTCGCGAGTGTGCCGTCGCGGACAGCCCTGCTCGTCCCGCAGACTGACGAGCCGGTGCGGGCGACCGAGGTGCTCAAGTCGCGGAAGATGACCGAGCCGACGCCGGGCACGTACGTGTACGACCTGGGGCAGAACATGGTTGGTGTGTCGCGTCTGATCCTGTCCGGTCAGGCGGGCCAGGCCGTGAAGATCAGATATGCCGAGGTGCTCAACAAGGACGGAACCCTTTACACGGACAACTTCCGCAGCGCGAAGGTGACCGACCGCTACGTGTTCGCGAGGTCCGGAAAGATCACCTACGAGCCCGCGTTCACCCAGCACGGGTTCCGCTATGTCGAGCTCACGGGGCTCAGTTCTCCGCCTGCCCTGACCGACGTCACCGGGGTGGTGTGGGGTTCGGGGTTGCGGTCCACCGGCACGCTGAAGACCTCCGACGGCATGCTCAACCAGTTGGTGAGCAACATCTCCTGGAGTCAGCGCGGCAACTTCCTGTCCATCCCCACCGACACACCGGCCAGGGACGAGCGGCTGGGCTGGACCGGTGACATCAGCCTGTTCGCACCTACCGCCAACTACCTGGTGGACACCCGCGCGTTCCTGTCCCACTGGATGGCGGACGTGCGCAACTCCCAGTACACCAACGGAGATCTGCCCGCGGTGGTGCCCACGCCGCAGGGGCAGTTCGCGGAAGGCGGTGTCGGGTGGTCCGATGTGATGATCACCGTGCCCTACTCGGTCTGGCGCGCCTACGGCGACACCGGCATCCTGCGCGAGAACTACGAAGCGATGAAGAAGTTCTTCGCGTTCGTGCGCAACAGCGCGGGGTCGGACCTGCTTGAGCCCGGCCGCACGACGTTCTTCACCAACGACTGGTTGAACCTCAACGACCCGACGGTGCAGGGCGTGATCGGCACCGCCTACTTCGCCGAGAACGCCCGCATGATGAGCGAAACGGCGGAAGCCCTCGGGGACACAGTCGCCGCGAAGGACTACGGGTCGTTGTCGTCGGACGTCCGCCGTGCCTTCACCCAGGCATACGTGGCGGCGGACGGCACCGTCGCCGGCAACTCGCAGACCGGTTACGCCCTGGCTCTGGCTGCAGGACTGGTGTCCGATCAGGCGTTGATCGGAAAAGTCGGCGAGAAGTTCGTGGCCAAGCTGGCGCGAACGGACTTCCACCTCACCACCGGCTTCATCGGCACACCGCTGCTGTTGCCGGCCCTCAGCGTCGCCGGGCGCGCAGACCTCGCCTACAAGATGTTGCTGCACAAGGACTACCCGTCCTGGGGCTACGAGGTGGTCAACGGCGCCACGACGATGTGGGAGCGCTGGAACTCGATCATGCCCGACGGCTCCTTCGGCCCGGTGGACATGAACTCCTTCAACCACTATGCCTACGGCGCTGTGGGGGACTGGATGTTCCAGAACATCGGTGGCCTGTCGCTGATCCAGCCCGGCTACCGGCGATCCCGGATCGCGCCGGTGGTCGGCGGTGGTCTGACCCAAGGATCCGGACAGCTCGACACCGTGTACGGCCGACTGGCTTCATCCTGGACGGTGCGCGACAGCGCGGTCGACCTGAAGGTGACAGTCCCGGTCAACACCACCGCCGAGGTTCACGTGCCCACCACGACACGATGGGCCGTCACCGAAGGCGGCCGACCGGCCGGAACCGCGAAAGGCGTGCGCTTTCTCCGCATGGAGAAGGGAGCGGCTGTGTTCGAGGTCGGGTCCGGTTCCTACAACTTCGGGACTGCTCCCGTCCTCGGCGCCATCGGCGAGGCCACTGACATGTCCAAGGACCTGCGTGATCGGGTCGGCCGTCTCACCGCGCCCGGTGCGCCCGCGGCCCACCGTGGCGTCCGGTTGATGCACGGATCCCTGGAAACTGCCTGGGTTTCCGCTGCCGCACGGGCCGACAGCACCGCCGCCGTCCAACTGCACCAGGCGCTGGCACATGCGAGCGATGTCCGCCGCTGGACAGCTGCCGCGATGCGCGACGGCAAGATCCCGGCCGGCGAGGGAACGGCCGTGCTGTCCCTGCTCGACCGCATCGAGACGGAACTGTCGAAGGCATCAGGGCTTCTTCTGGGAGCGCTGATCAGAACAGAGCTGCCTGATCAGCTGTTCCCGGGTTCGACGATCCCGGTCACGATCACCGTCTCCAACCGTGGCACAGAAAATCTGACCTCGCTCACCACCGCCCTGGGCGTCCCGTCAGGCTGGAAGGTGCGTCCTCCTGCGGACAAGCCGACGCTCGTCCGTCCCGGCCAGGTCGCACAGTTCCATCACACCGTGAGCATTCCGGCCGACGCGGCCCCCGGCGCAGCTCAGCTGCAAGGCACAGTCCGCTACAACTACCGGGGAGGTACCGCGAAACTGCCCATCGCCGCGTCGCCGACCGTTCAGGCGCCAGTAGTGGTCACATCCATCGATGCGTTACCGGAGAAAGCACGACCAGGCGATGAACTGACCGCGTTGGTGAAACTCACCAACCGTGCGACCACGGGCTTCAAGCGGAATCTCACCATCGAGACCCCGGCGGGCTGGACCGCACCACCGCCGCTGTCCCACGACATCGCACCAGGCGCCACGGTGACAGTGCCGGTCAAGATCGATGTCCCGATCGCGGTCACCCAGGGATCTGCCGCCATCGTGGCGAACGTCGGTGCAACGCCGGAGGAACGCGGCAGCGCGACAACCACCGTCGAACTGGCGAACCCACCGGCCGGCGCCCTCGACCACGTCGATCTCGGCAGCGCGGCATCGGAGACCGCACACGGCCTTGCTGCCTCTCCGAGCTCGGGTGTGAGCACCGAGGCCGGCCTCACACGCCGCTACAGCAACAACACCGCATCCGACGGATGGTTCGAAATGGACCTGAACGTCCCCGTCGGCAAGGCTTTCGTGATCCGCGCGGTCGAGACTTACAACGCCGAGCAACTCAAGAGCTACGACGTGTTGCTGGACGGCAAGTCCGTGTCGCAGCGACGGTTCCAGCGCAGCGAGGCCGGAAACGGGACCGTGACGTACCAGTTCGTCGTGCAACCGTCGGCTGACACCGCGGATGGCAAGGTTCGGATCCGGTTCCAGGATGTCCCCGGCGACTACGACCCGTCCATCGCAGACGTCTGGAGCATGTCGTTGATCTGAGGGAGAGCGCGACGACTCGGCAGCTGACGCCGTACCGCGACGAGCAACGCAGCCACGGTGATGACCACAGCCACGCGAACCAGCCGGGTGTGCAGCGTGGCTTGTGGACAACCACCGACGACCACACCGAGCGCTACACCACACTGCGCCACGACCCGATCACCCGACCAGAGAGCCAGGCCGTAGATCCGTACGTCGTCGGCGAGTGCTCGGAGGCTTGATCAACGAGTATGAACCTGCGGCAGCGTGATCCGCAGGTCAGGCCCGTTGAGCCATGTTTTGGCACCCCTAGGGGCGTGAACGGGCGCGGGAGCTCATCCAGCGGATGAACCACACCTTCGGCTGCGCCGACATCTGCTGCCCGCACGGACGAATCTGTCCGTGCGGGCAGCAGCTGGTCGGCGCGGTGGGCGTTGACCAGCGCGTTCGCCCGATGGGCCCGCCTGAGCAAGACCACCCCGACCCGTCACGTCATCTCGGGTCGTCCGTCACGGCCAGCGCCGGGATCGGGATCTCGAAGTGCACGGTCTGGTTGCGGTCGAGGTCGCCGTCGCGGGCATCGCACACCTCTTTCGCGACCGAGCGCCAGAACCCTTCCGCACCGGCGATGCGGGTGTCGGTGTGCAGGTAGATCTGTTCGTAGCCGGGGGTTTCGGCGACGAACCCGACTGCGGCGTCGACCAGGGCACGTGCCAGACCGCGGCGCCGGTGCTCGGCCCGGACGTACACGCGGAAGAGCTGCGCCGTGCGGTCGCCGGAGTAGCGCTCGGCGATCCACGCCGGGTGGGGCGGGCTCGCCGGCCCCTGCGCTCGGACGGCCGTGGTGCCCACGACCTCGTCGCCGCGGACCGCGACGAACAGCGCGTGCCGCGGGGTTTCCAGGTACGTCGCGGCGAGGTCGATCACGTCGGCGTGCCACCGGGGGCTGTAGCCGTGGCCGAACTCGCGGTAGAAGGTGTCCAGCATGACGCTGCGGGCTCCGGGCAGGTCGGCGAGGGTCGCCGGCCGGACCTCGTAGGCGTCCGCTGCTTGGTGGTGCGTGTTCACTTCATCCTCTCTTTCGCGCCGTCCAAGGTCGTTGCCACCGGACCGTCCATGACGACGCGTCCTTCGTGGAGCACGACCACCTGGTCGGCGAGACGGGCCACGACGTCGAGGTCGTGGCTGATCAGCACGAGCGCGCACGGCACGCTTGCGAGCAGGTCGAGCAACCCGGCGCGGGTGACCGCGTCCAGACCCGAGGTGATCTCGTCGCACACGAGCACCTCGGGTTCGGCGAGCAGGGCGCGCACGAGCGCCGCTCGCTGGAGTTCGCCGCCGGACAGCCCGCGCGGACGACGCAGCACCATCTCCTCGTCCAGGCCGACTCGGCCCAGCGCGGTGAGTGCCGCGGACCGGGCCTGCGCGGTCCGCACTCCGCGCAGCCGGACCGCGGTCCTGGCGACCTGGTCGAGCACCGTGCGGTGTTCGTCGAACGAACCCCGCGCGTCCTGGAAGACGTACTGGACGGCGGCGAGCGCGGTCCGCGGCCGGCGGCGCAGTGACCTGGCCAGTGGCCGGTCGTGCAGGAGCACTTCGCCGGTGGAGCGCTGGTGCAGGCCTGCCAGGCAGCGGCCGAGGGTGGTCTTGCCGCTGCCGGACCGGCCGACGACGGCCAGGCGTTCGCCGACATCGAGGTGCACGTCCTGCAGGACGGTGGTGGTGCGGTGCCGGGCGGTCAGGCCGCGCACGCGCAGGCGGGGGGCTCGCTCGGGAACCTCCGTGAACTCCTGTGGCGCGGCGTCGAGCAACGCACGGGTGTAGTCCTCGCGAGGATCGGTCAGGAGCTCATCGGCGGGCCCGGCTTCGACGACGCGGCCCTCTCGCAGCACCACGATCTCGTCAGCGAGTGCTCGCACCACTTCCACGTCGTGGGTCAGGAGCACCAGCGCCACGCCCTGCGCGACCACGGCCGCGAGCTCGTCGACGACCTCCGCGCGGGTCAGGGCGTCCTGCCCGGTGGTGGGTTCGTCGGCGACCAGCACCGCCGGGTCGCCGACCAGCGCCTGGGCGAGCACGACGCGCTGCTGCTGTCCGCCGGAGAGCTGGTGCGGATAACGGCGCAGCAACCCGGCCGGCACGCGCGCCCGCCGCAGGGCCGTCTCCACCAGCTCGCCGGAATCGCCGGAGTGGAGTGCGGCGATCTCGCGGAACACGGTGTCCAGTCGGCGCACCGGGTTGAGAGCGGAGGCGGGTTGCTGCGGCACGAACCCGACGCGCCCGTGCACCTCCACGCGGCCGCTCACCGAGACGCCGGGACCGTGTTCGCCGAGCAGGGCGAGCCCGGTGGTGGTCTTGCCGCTGCCCGAGGCGCCGACCAGAGCGAGCACCCGGCCGGCGGACAGCGCGAAGCTGACGCCGTCGAGCAGCACGTGCCCGTTCGCCTCGGCGCGCAGGTTCTCGACGTGCACGACCGGCGTCACGTGCGCACCTGCTTCAGGGCGCGGTCGAACACCAGGTTCAGCCCGACGGACAACGCGACGATCAGCAGTGCGGGCACCACCACCGTCAACGGCTGCAGGAACAACCCACCTCGGTTCCGGTCCACCATCACGGCCCAGTCCGCCGCGTCCGGAGGCACTCCGACACCGAGGAAACTGGCCGATGCCACCAGGTACAGCGCCGCGGTGAGCCGGACGCCCACGTCGGCGGCGAGTGTGCGCAGCATCGACCGTCCTGTGTAGATGATCGAAGTCTGCCACCACGACTCGCCCTGCATGCGCATCGCCTCCAAGGCGGGTCGTCCGGAGATCTCGAGTGCCGCGGCTCGCGAGAGGCGGGCCACGTCGGGGAAGTTGACGAGCGTGACCACGCCGATGAGCACCGGAAGGCCCTGTCCGGCGATGGCGGCCACGAGGATCAGCACCAGCAGCGACGGCACCGCGAGCAGCACGTCGAGCGGCCGCATCAGCACCTCGTCGACCAGCCTCAGCCGGGTCGTGGCCGCGAGCACGCCGTAGGGCACACCGGCCAGGTAGGACGCGACCGTGGCGATCAACGCCACCAGCACCACCGTCTGGCCGCCCGCGAGCACCTGGTACCAGGCGTCGCGACCCACGAAGTCCGTGCCCAGGAACCCGAGCGGCATGAAGGGAGCGCCGCGAGTCTGCTGGTCCGGCACGAACAGCGGTCCCAGCAGTGCCAACGCCAAGGGCACCGCAATCAGCAGCCCACCGATTCCGGCCCGCTTCACGCGACCACCTCCGCGCGCGGAGCGAGCCGGAACGCCACCAGGTCGGCCAGCAGGTTCACGGCCACCGTGGTGACGGCGAAGACCACGGCCAAACCCTGCACGACCGGCAGGTCGCGGGCGGCCACGGAGTCCACCAGAACGGTGCCGAGGCCGGGGATGACGAACACCGCCTCGACCACGATCACACCGCCCAGCAACCAGTCCGTGGTCCGCGCGACCTGCTGTACGGCCGGTGCCAGCGCGTTCGGCAGCGCGTGGGCGAACCGCACCCGCGTCTCGCCGATCCCGAGGCGGCGGGCGTGGCGCACGTAGTCGGACGCCAGCGCGTCCACCATGCCCGCACGGACCAGGCGGCTGATCGAGCAGATCGGCCGCGCCAGCAGCACCACCAGCGGCAGCACCAGCACCGCGGGCTGGGCGAAGAGGTCCGCGCCCACGGCGGTCGGTGGCAGCCACGCCAGTTGCACGCCGAACACCGCGATCAGCACCACGGCGAGCGCGAACTCCGGGATCGAGTGCAGTGCGACGCTGATCGACGTCAGCGTCCGGTCCAGCAGGCTGCCCTCGCGCAACGCGGCCACCACCCCGACCAGCACCGAGATCGGGACCAGCAGCACCAGGGTCAGCGCCGCCAGCGCGAGCGTCGGGCCGATGCCGCCGAACAGGAAGTCCGCCACCGGGCGTCCCGACACCAGCGACACACCGAAGTCCCACTGCGGCAACCCGACGAGCCACTCGACGAAACGGTCGAACGTCGGCCGGTCCAGGCCCATGGCCGCGCGGATCTGCGCGATCCGCGCGGGGTCGGGGTTGTCCCCGGCCAGGGCCACCGCCGCGTCTCCCGGCAGGGCCTCGACCAGGAAGAACACGAGGGTGACCACGGCGAGCACCTGCACCAGCCCGAGCGCTGCCCGCCGGGCCGTGTAGGAAGCAAGACTCACCCGAGCCACACCTTGTCGAAGCGGGCCCAGTCCAGCGTGTTGGCGGGCGCGGTGGCGATGCCGCCGACGTTCGGCTTCGCGCCCACGATCCAGTCCGCGAAGCCCCACATCAGGTAGCCGCCCTCGGCGTGCAGCACGCGCTGCATCTCCTGGTACGCCTCGCCACGAGCGGCCGGGTCCGAAGTGGACACCGCCTTCTCGTAGAGCGCGTCGAACTCGGGCCGGGCCCACTTGGTCACGTTGGTGCCCGATCCGCTGAGCAGGCGCTGCGCGACGTGGGTCTCGATGGGCATGGCACCCGAGCGGAAGCTCGACAGGGAACCGTTCTTGAGCGTGTCCGCCCAGTAGCTGTCCTTGTTGCCCTGCACGACCTCGATCGTCAGCCCGGACCCCTTGGCCTGGTCGGCGAACACCGTGGCCGCCTCGACCATGCCGGCCGCGGCTGTGGAGGTGTCGAGCTTGACCGTCAGGCCTTCGGCACCGGCCTTGCGGATCAGGAACTTCGCCTTGTCCAGGTCGCGTTGCCGCTGCGGGAGGTCGCCCGCGTAGTGCTGGTAGTCCTTGCCGAACAGGTCGTTGCCGACCTGGCCGCTGCCCGCCAGCACCGACTCCACCAGCTGAGGGCGGTCGGCGAGCAGGAACATCGCCTCCCGCAGGTCGCGGTTGTCGAACGGCGCCCGGTCCACCTTCATGGCGAACGCCTGCACCGCGCTGTTGGGCGAGCGGTGGATCGTCATGCGGTCGCCGGAGGCGTTGCTGCGCGCCGTGGTCGGTGTGAGGTCGTGGGCGTACTCGACCTGCCCGCCGAGCAACGCGTTGGTGCGCGCGGACTCCTCGTTGGCGATCACGAACTCGAGCTCGTCGAGCAGTGGCGCGCCCTCCCAGTGGTTCGGGTTGCGCATGAGCAGCACCGACCTGCCCGGCTCGAACGACACGAAGCTGAAAGCACCGGAGCCGACCGGCTTGCTGAAGTCCTCGGCGCCCTCGGGCACGATGTAGGCGCCGAAGGCGGCCAGTGCGTTGGGGAACTCGCCGAAAGGCCGTTTCACCGCGAACTCGACCGTGCGGTCGTCGACCGCGCGGCTGTTGGGCAGGTCGATCAGCGTGAGGCTCGACTTGGCGCGGAACGCGCGGTTCGGGTCGAGGATGCGGGCGTAGCTGGCGAGGACGTCCTGGGCGCGCACCGGTCTGCCGTCGTGGAACGTCGCCTGGCGCAGGCTGATCCGCCAGCGCGTGAGGTCGGCGTTCGGCTCCCACTTCTCCGCGAGCCGCGGCTGCGGCGACACGTCGTTGCCGAGGTCGGCGAGCTTGTCGAACATCGCCTTGGACCGCGCGGCCTCGACGAACAGGTTGGCCAGGTGCGGGTCGAGGACCTCCTTGGCGCCACCGCCCGCGAACGCGGCGCGGAGCCTGCCGCCGGCGCGCGGGGCGGAGGAGGCCGAGGTCGCACCGCTGCCGCACCCCGCGAGGGTGACGACCGCCAGACCGGAGGTGAGGCCGAGGAAACCGCGGCGGTTCAGGGACATGCTGGTTCCTTTCACTGGTACCCGTCTCGGCGGAGGCGGGCCACGACGTGGAGGCGGTCGCCGGACAGCGCGCCGCTCAGCTGCGCGTCGGCGGTCCAGGGCTGGTCGGCGCGCGGGCCGGGGGAGTCGAACAGCGCGAGCACCTCGAACCCGGCGAGGTCGAGCAGGTGCCGCAGCTCCTGGGGGAAGAGCAGGCGCCAGGCCGACCGCTGCACCAGCGGTTCCGAGCGTCCGGCCCACTCCCAGGTGCGTCGGCGACGCAGCAGCTGGTCGGCGTGGTCGATCCACAGCTCGGTGTGCGAGGTGTACTCGGTGCCCCGCCACGTGACCGAACGGGTGCGCACACCGTCGAGGAGTTCGGTGTTGCCCAGGAAGAAGGCGCCGTTGCGCATCTCCGCCAGGAACAACCCGCCGGGTACCAGGTGCGCGCGGCACCGTTCCAGGAACGCGGAGAGGTCGGCGTTGGTGTGGCAGTACAGCATCGCGCTGTCGAGGCAGGTGATGACGTCGAAGGTGCGGTCGAGGTCGAAGGACCGCATGTCGGCCGGCGCCACGTCGACCGCCGGGTGGTGCTCGCGGACGTACGCGAGCATGTTCTCCGAGCTGTCCACTCCGGCGACGCGATAGCCGTTGCGGGACAACCATCCCGCGTCACGACCGGTGCCGCAGCCGATGTCGAGCAGGTCCCGTCCGCCGCCGAACCGGGTGACCACGTCGTGCACGAACCGGGCGGCCACGTGCTCGGGGTCGGGGAACTGGTGCTCGTAGAGCTCGGGGTTGTCGGTGAGCAGGTTCATCGAGCCACCTCCTGCTGCCGTGGTGTGAGGGCACCACGCCGGTGCAGCCAGGCCACACCCGCGGCGCTGAGGAGTCCGATCGCGACGCACAGCAGCGACGCGAGCCGGTCGCCGAACCCGCTCACCCACCCGATGGCGGTGTTGCCGAGCGCGGCCGCCAGCCCGGAGCCGAGGTAGAACACGCCGAAGTGCGTGCCGGCGAGGCTGTCCGGGCCGAACGACGGGATCAGGTCGTAGACCAGGGGATGCGCGATCATCACGCCGACGGCGAGCGCGAGCGTGGCCACCAGCACGGGCACGAGTCCGGACCACAGCGCGGGCGCCGCGAATCCCACGCCCATGACGGCGAGACCGGCGGCGATCACCGGTCCGCGCGCGTGATCGGACAGGATCCGGGTGATGCGCACCTGGAACAGCAGCGTGACGACCGTGGAGGTCACGAACAGCGCGGCGACCACGCCTGCCCAGCCGGTGGCCTTCTGCGCCTGGATCGGCAGGAGCAGGTAGAGCTGGTTCTGCAGGACGAACATCCCGCTGAGCACGCAGGTGAACGCCACGAACCGGCGGTTCGTCAGGCACTCGCGCCAGTCGCCGAGGATCGACCCGCCCTTGCGCGTGGCGGCCCGTGCGGGCAGCACGACGGCCTGGGCGACGGTCAGTGCCGCGAAGATCCCGGCCGCCACCACCGCGGAGACCCGGAAGTCCCACAGCAGCAGCACGCTGCCGAGCACCGGCCCGCACAGCGCGCCCGCCTGGGCGTAGACGTTGAACCGGGCGAACGCCTCGGTGCGCGCTTTTCCCGCCTCCAGAGCGATGTACGCGCGCACCGCGGGGTTGAACAGCGCCCCGGCCAGTCCACTGAGGACGGAGGCGGCCAGCACCACGGTGAGCGAGTCACCGATCGCGAACAACCCGAACCCCACCGCGCGCAGACCGCAGCCGAGGAGGATGGCGGTGCGCGGCCCGAGCCTGTCCGACGCGGTGCCGCCCACCAGGAACAGGCCCTGCTGGCTCAGCGTCCGGACCCCGAGCACGACCCCGATCACCGCCGCGGACATGCCGAGACCGCCCAGGTGCGTCGCGAGGTAGGGGATGAGCAGGTAGAAGCCGGTGTTGACCGCGAACTGGTTGACCAGCAACAGCCGCACCGGAAGCGCGAACCGGGTCATCGCCGCACCACGCCCAGCCCCGGCGCCCCGGAGAGCCGCAGGACGCCGTCCTCGCCGCCGATGCCCGACCACGGGTCGCCGTCGAGCAACAGGTGCCCGTCCAGATCAGCCCACCGCGCGTGCCCGGCGAGGTGAACGGCCGGCGCGAGGCCGAGCGAACTCGCGACCAGGCAGCCGAGCATCACGTCCAGGCCACCGTCCCGGGCGGCCGAGACGATGTCCAGCGCCGGCCTCAGGCCGCCGCACTTGGCGAGTTTGATGTTGATGCCGTCCACCGTGCCCGCGAGCTTGCGGACATCGGCGACCGTGGCGGCGTCCTCGTCCGCGATCAGCGGTGCCGGGCACCGTTCGTGGACCCAGGCCAGCGCGTCCGGGGTGCCTGGAGGAATCGGCTGTTCCACGGCGTCGAGCACGACACCGGCGTCGGTGAGGCGCTCCACGACGCGGACCGTCTCGTCCGGGCTCCAACCGCCGTTGGGGTCGAGCACCAGCCGCGCGTCCGGCGCGGCGTTCCTGACCGCGACCGCGGTGGCCACGTCCTGCTCCGGGCCGGCCCCTGCCTTGATCTTGAGCAGGGAGAATCCGCGCTGGGTCAGTGCGGCGGCCTGGGCGGCGGCATCGTCCGGCGTGGTGATGCCGATCGTGTAGGCGGTCGGGGTGTCGTGCCATTCCCCGGTGCCGAGCAGCACGTGTGCCGGCGTGTTCTGACGAAGACCGAGCAGGTCGTGCAACGCCGCGTCGACCGCGGCACGCACTCCGGCGGGGATGGTCTCGTCCGCGTGCAGGTCGTCGAGGGCGGTCTCGGGTGAGTCCGCGTCGGCGAGAACCGGCCGCAGCCGGTTCAGCCGGGACGTGATCGCCTGCACGTCGAGCTGGTAGTAGGTGCTGGTCACCACCTCGCCGTGGCCGTGCCGCCCGTCGTGTTCGACGACGACCCGCACGGCGTCGCGGCGTGCCATCACCGACCTGGAGATGCGCAAGGGTGTGCTCAGTTCGAGGCCGTAGACCTCCCAGTCGACCTTCACGCGAGCACCACCGCCCTCGGTGCGACGACCGACCGGCACCGCGTCCAGCCCGTCGCCTCGACCCGGTGCGGATCCCCGATCTCCACCGGCCGATCGGCGGCCTGGCCGAGCAGTCCGCGAGCGGCGCAGAAGTCGTCGTCGAAGATCGTGCCGAGGTAGCGGTGCGGGCCGTCGGGGAAGATCGTCGCGACGACGGCCCCCGGCTCGACCCTGGCGGCCCAGGCGGCGACCAGGGCGACGGCGCCGCTGCTCCAGCCGCCGGTGACGAAGGCGTCGCGGGCGAGTCTGCGGCAGGCGTCGACCACCTCCACCGGGCCCAGCCAGTGGACCTCGTCGAACTCGGGATAGGCGACGTTGCCGGGGTGGATGCTGCTGCCCAGTCCGCGCATCACCCTGGCCCGCGGGGGTTGCCCGAAGATCGTGGAGCCGACGGTGTCCACGCCGATCAGCCGCACGTCCGGCCGGTACCGGCGCAGTTCCCGGACGACACCGGCGCTGTGCCCGCCGGTGCCCACGCTGCAGACCAGCACGTCGACGGGATCGATCTGCTCCACGAGTTCTCTCGCGAGCCCGACGTAGCCCCTCGGGTTGTCGGGGTTGTTGTACTGGTCGGGCCAGTAGGCGTCGGGGAACTCGCGCAGCACGGCCTGGAGCCGGTCCAAGCGCGCCTGCTGCCAGCCGCCCACGGGGTGCGGCCGGTCGACCACCTCCAGGCGAGCGCCGTGCGCCCGCAGCAGAGCCCGCATCGACGGTTCGAGCTCGCTGTCCACCACGAGCACGACCGGGTGGCCGAACACCTGGCAGGCGAACGCGAGGCCGAGTCCGAGGGTGCCGCTGGTGGACTCGACGACCACCGCGCCGGGGCGCAGTTCGCCGCGGTCGCGAGCGGCACGGAGCATCGACACCGCCGGCCGGGCTTTCATGCCGCCGGCGCTGAGGCACTCCAGCTTGGCCCAGAACCCGCCGTGCCGGTGGGGGAGCGGCGTGGTGATGCGGGTGACCGGGCTCTGGCCGAGCAGATCGAGCAGGTGCCGGTTCTGGCGCGGGATCATCACGACGGGCGCTCCGTGTGGTGGTGGATCGTCGTGGGGCCGCCGTCGAGCCAGAAGAACGGATACGGCTCAGCCGAGACGGCGCGCACGCCACTGCCGATGAACCACGGCAACACCGCGGCCGCCGTCTGCGCGAATATCACCATCGGTGTGCCGGCCGCGACGGCGCGCGACAGCAGCGGCTCGAACGTGCCGTTGCCGACCGTCATCCCCGAGGCCAGGACGAGGTCGCAGCCGTCGAGCGAGCTCTCGGTCTCCGTGGTGATCGGCTCGTCCCACTCGGTCCTGCCGCCCTTGAGGTCGCATGCCACGTAGCTCACGCCTCGCTCGCGCAGGTGGTGCAGCAGCGAGTTGACCACGCCGACCACCAGCACCCGGTCACCCGGAGCCGGATCCAGCAGGTCGATCACGGCCGCGGCGCGGGCCATGGACTTCGCCAGGGAGCTGCCGGGACCGACCGTGACGGACTTGGTGGCGGACAGGTGGTGCGGCCGGACGTGCGCGAGGTAGGCGTCGAGCGCGGCGGTGCGGATGGCCGGGTTCGGGTGGCCGAGCAGCTCGAGCACGGTCGAACCGACGCAGCCGTGTACGTCGTCGTCGAGGACGTCCTCCACCGCGCAAGAGCCGACCGCGTCCTCCACGCGGAGGCTGACCACGGTGTTGCGGTAGGACTGCCCGCGCGTGGCGTGCCGGGCGCCCTGCCTGGTGGTGAACCCGACGCTCACGGTGCACGACGCGGGATCAGGACCCAGCTCGCCACCGCGGACGAGCTCGGCGAGGTCGGCGAGGGTCACGCGGGCACCTCGTCGGCGTAGTCGACGGACAGACCGCCCACGAGCTGCTCGGCACGGGCACGTGCGCCGAGACCGGCCGAGTCGGTCACCACGAGGTGGCCGAGGTAGCTGTTGTTGCTGGTCGGGTCACCCGCGCGGTGACCGGGCCGCTTGACGGTCCAATCCACGACCTCGGGCGCGGCGTCGAGCGCCTCGGCGCCGCGGACGGCGGACACCAGGCCGGAACGCGGCGGCAGCAGGAAGGAGATCGCGGCGCTGCGCACACCGGTGTCCGCGGGTCGTGGATACGGTCGTTCGCCCACGGCCAGCTGGGCGTACGCGGCGGGCAGGTCGATGCCGGTCACCCGCCGGACCAGCTCCGTGATCTGGTTGCCGGCGGGGCGGGGGTTGACCTCGACGAGCTTCGGGCCGTCGGGCGTCAGTTTGACCTCGGTGTGCGCGACACCGCGGTCCAGGCCCAGAGCCTCGATCGCCGCGACGGCGACGGCCTCGGCGTCGCCGGTGGGCAGGTCGGCGGGGAACATGTGCCCGCTCTCCACGAACCACGGATCACCCGCGACGCTCTTGTCGGTGACCCCGATGACGTGCGTGGTGCCGTCCACGGTGATCGTCTCGACGCTCACCTCGGGTCCGGTCAGGAGCTCCTCCACCAGCACGGTCCGCACCCTGGGCTGGTTGCGGGCGTTGACCGGGAACGCCTCCATCGCGGCGAACGCCTCGCGCAGCTCCGACTCGCCGGTCACCTTGCGCACGTACATCCCGGCGCACAGGTCGACCGGCTTGACCACCAGCGGATACCCCAGTTCGGCCGCCGCCTTCGCGAGTGCCGGCCAGTCGTCGGCGAGGGCGAAGCGCGGACCCGGTACGCCGGCCGCGCTCAACGTGGTGCGGGTGAGGTCCTTGCGGCAGGCCCGTTCCACCGCGTCCGGGTCGGGACCGGGAAGGCTCAGGTGCGCGGCGACCCGCGCGGTGGCCGGGAGGTAGTAGTCGCATGAGGAGATCACGCCGTCGAAGCGCAGCACCGCGTGCAGGCGCTCGACGTGGTCGAGCAGGCCTGGCACGTCGTTGGTGTCCGCGGTGAGCACGTTCTCGGCTGCCAGCAACGGGTGCGGGTGCGCAGGCGCCGAACGCAGGTAGTGGTGCAGATCGCGGGTCACGAAGGTGAAGCGGTGCCCTGACTCGTTGATCGCCCTGGGCAGCAGCGAGCTCATCGCGCCGACCCAGCTCTCGATCATCAACAGGTGAGCCACAAGTCCTCCTCCCCGCCGCGACCCCCGCGGCGGAATTGAGGAACATGGTAATCATTGTCGATCGGTGGTCTCTACCGCCTCCCGGGGACGCGGCTGCGCCGGGCGGGTGAGCGTTGGAGGCGTGTCATTCATGCGTGTTGACTAATATTTGTCGCGTTCAGTGACTGCGCTAGGACGTCCGGGTGATGCGACAGACCTGGGCATCGAAAGGCAGGTCGATCATGACCACGACACATCTCGACCACGGCCACGCCCACGGCTACGGGTGCGGCCACGTGGCCGTCCCGCACGGTGATCACGTCGACTATGTGCACGACGGTCACCGCCATGCCGTCCACGATGGCCACTACGACGAGCGCTGACCTGCGTCGTGGTCGCGTCTCCCGCGGTGGTGTGCGGGGCGGCAGGCTATTTAAAACGACAATCATTTCCGTTAACCTGCCCGCAGGGGAGTCGAGGTCGTCCCGGTCGCCACGCCGTCGGGTCGCCCGTGCGGACAGGAGTGCGGAATGTGCGCCCGGCCCAGACCGCGAACCGACCACGAGCACCGCGTCGTGAGCGTGTTCGAATCCGAGCGGCAGTTCCTGACGGTCGCCGAAGTCCGTGACCGGCTGACGTCGGCAGGCCGCCCGATCCGGTTGGCCACCGTGTACCAGTGCGTCAAGCGGCTCGTCGACGCCGGAGTCCTCGAGCGGGCGACCATCCGGTCGGGCACCGCCGTCTACGGACTCCGGCCCGCGTGCGGACGCGGCCACCGCCTCGTGTGTTCCGAGTGCGCCCTTGTCGTGGAGGCGGACGACGACGAAGTGGCCACATGGGTCGCGCAGACCGCCGCCCTGCACGGCTTCATGATCGACGACAGCTCGGTGCTGTTGTCCGGAACCTGTGCGGTCTGCGCGCCGCCTCTGCCCGCAACGGCCGAATGTCGTTGAACTTGCGGACGAACGCGAGCTGCTGGTTCGCGTTCACCGTCCACTCAGGACTGGGAGCCCTCGGCTGCTCGGGTCAGCTGACGGATCCGGCGCCGGACACGCCACAGCGCGAACAGGATCGCCACGAGCACCAGCAGAGCGCCGAGCGCACTCCAGGGAATCGCCCAGATCGTGGTCGTGCCGGTGGCGGTCGTGACCGCACCCGCGAGGCCCTGACCCCCCGACGCGACGGGTTCGGCCTCCCCTCGGACGGTGGCGGGCCCAGTGGCCACACCCCGCTGAGAGTGCGGGTGACGTGATGGCGCTGCCGGGGAGGAGCTCGGTCGTGACGGCAAGTACCCGCCGCCGCTCGCGACGTCTAGCAGCCTCACCGTCGACATTCGAGCGAAAGCATGTCGCCGGTGAGGCTGAGTGCCGGCTGTTGGTCGCCAGCGGCGACGCTGGAGCCGTGATCGCGTTGACGACACGACATCCCGCTCGGTCAGCTGGTGGTTCGGGAACCACGGCGCCGCCGCGTGGCTCACCGCCGACGCGCGACGGCTCTCCTGGCCCCAGAACACCAAGGCGGGGGCGGCCGGTCAATCGGAAGACACGGCCGGTCAGCTGGCGATCTTGCCGAACAGGTGCGTGGCGGGGGCGTCTGGGTCGTCGCCGTAGAAGAACTCCGTGAGCGCCTGGTGGAACTCGGCGCGGTCCAGTCCGCCCGAGCCGTTCTGGTCCAACGCGCTGAAGACCGCGGCACAGTCCTCGGACGACACGTTGCCGGCCAGGCTGAAGATCTCCTTGAACTCCTCCTGGTCGACCCTGTCGTCACCGTCGAGGTCGATCAGGTCGAAGTAGCAGTCGGCGACCGGTCCGACCTGCTGCGGGTACAGGGCGGGATCGGCCAGCGCCTGCCGGAACCCCTCGGTCATTTCCCGCAGGTCGACCTGCCCGTCGTCGTCCCGGTCCATCGGTGCGATCACGTTGGCCCAGAACGCGTCCAGCCCTTCGGTCAGCCGGCGGGCGGTCGTGGACTCCGGTGCGGAACCACGGGCCGCGATGTAGCGCTCGCCCATCAACCGGACGTCCAGGCGGGTGATCACCCCGTCACCGTCGATGTCCGCTCCCTTGAACCACTGGCGATACTTGAGATCCCGAACTGCAGTCATGACCGCGCAACGTAATCAGGCCAGCAGGTGGGGTCCAGCGGCGTGACCCGAAGGGGAAATCCGGTCATTCGTTCGGGTGGTGCCGGTCACCGTGCCTTACTTCTGTTGGCGTAACGAAGCTTGGTGGTGCGAAGGCGAGCACATCGGGAAGCGAACCGTCGTAGCGGTCGACGTCGACAAGCGCGCTGTGGGCGCTCGGTCCTTGGGACAGGCGTGAGCACGGCCGATCTGCGGTGAGAACGTTCGGGTTGCCGTGGCGATCCATCGTTCCGCTCATGCCCGGCTGGACCGGATCCCACCATGCTCCCGTCGACAGCTGTACTACGCCCGACATGACGGCGTCCGACAGGATCGCGCCCGCGAGACAGCTGCCGCGGTCGTTGTAGACCCGCACGATCATGCCGCTCTCGATGCCGCGCGCCGCGGCGTCCGACGGATTGAGCGTCACCGGCTCGCGTCCACCGATCTTCGAACTGAGGCTGTGGCCACCGTTGTCGTACTGGCTGTGCAGACGTGAGGCGGGCTGGTTCGAGATCAGGTGCAGCGGGAACCGGTCCGACAGATCGGCTTGAAGCCACTCCGTCGGTTCGAACCACTTCGGGTGTCCGGCACAGTCGTCGTAGCCGAAGGAGTCGATCTCCTCGGAGAAGATCTCGATCCGGCCCGACGGCGTCGACAGGGGAAAACGCTGTGGGTCTGAGCGGAGGTCCTCGAAACTGCCGGGAAACGGTCCGGTCGACGCCGGCAGCGCAGCGGTGGAGATTCGCCAGAAGTCGTCGAAGTCCGGCAAGGCGGCATCGCCGCCGAGTTCGGCCCTCGTCTGCTCGTAGAGGTGCCGGACCCATTCGATCTCGGAGCGCGACTCCGTGAACTCCTTCTCGTATCCGAGCCGGGAGGCCAGGGCGGCGAAGATCTGGTGATCGGTCCGAGACTCGCCCGCAGGCTCGCGGACTTTCGGCATCGCGACGATGTGAGGGTCGGAGAATCCGGCGGCGAAGTCGTCGCGCTCGAGGCTGGTGGCGACGGGGAGGACGATGTCCGCGAACTTGGCCGTCGTGTTCCACCAGGCTTCGTGCACCACCACCGTGTCAGGGGCCTGCCAGGCGCGGGTCAGCCGGTGGAGGTCCTGGTGGTGGTGGAACGGGTTTCCTCCGCACCAGTAGATCAGCCGGAGCTCCGGAAGGGTGAGGCGCTTGCCGTCGTAGTCGATGACCTGGCCCGGATGCAGCAGGGTGTCGGCGATCCTCGCGACGGGGATGAAGTCCGGAACCGGGTTGGGAACCGCCGGTATCGTTGCCACGGAGGCGCGGTCCGGCGCGACGCCCGTCGCGTCCATCGTCGCGTAACCCGCACCCCAGCCGCACCCAGGCCGACCCATCGAGCCCGCCATGGCGGCCAGCACCACGGACATCCAGATCGGTTGTTCGCCGTGGTCCGCCCGTTGCACCGCGTAGTTGACCATGACGAGAGATCGTTGCGTGGTGAGGCGGCGGGCGAGGTCGGTGATCGTGTCGCGGCGGATGCCCGTGATCTTCGCCGCCCAGGCGGCGTCCTTCGCAACGCCGTCGAGTTCGCCGGTCAGGTAGGAGGCGAAGTGGTCGAACCCGACGCAGCACCGGCGGAGGAAGTCCTCGTCGTGCCATCCGTTGACCAGCATCGTGTGTGCGATGCCGAGCATCGCGGCGGTGTCGGTGTTGGGCGCGACGGGCAGCCATTCGGCGTCGAGGAAGTCGGCGGCGTCGCTGCGGATGGGACTGATGTTCACGAACCGCACCCCGGCCTCACGACACCGGCGTTGCAGGTCCTTCGTCTGGTGCTTGGCCAGTCCGCCAGGGTTGATCTGGCTGTTCTTGAGGGCCAGCCCTCCGAACGCCACCACGAGCTCGCAGTTCGCGGCTATCTGGTCCCACATGGGCATCCGGCTCTGGTAGCTCCACGGGTGGCCGCCGATCACGTGGGGGAGGATGACCTCCAAAGCCGCGGTGCTGTAGGTGTTGCGGGAGTCGGTGTAACCCCCGCCCAGCGCCAGGAACCGGTGGAGTTGACCCTGCGCGTGGTGGAACCTGCCCGCACTCGCCCAACCGTAGGATCCGCCGAACACCGCGCTGTCCCCGTGCTGTGAACGAATTCGGCGGAGCTCATCGCTCACCAGCGTGATCGCCTGGTCCCAGCTCACCTCCACGAAGGCGTCCGAGCCTCTGGCCGCGCCGTGGGCGCGAGGCTCGCCGTTCAGCCAGCCCTCGCGCACAGCGGGACGCAGGATGCGAGCGCTGTCGTCGGCGGCTGTCACCATTCCGGGGCCGATGGGCGATGGCACGGGGTCGTCGTGCCGAGGTTCGATTCGTACCAGTCGGCCGGAATCGACTACGGCGACGAAACTCCCCCAGTGCGTCGCGACCGACACGCGTCGTTCCATCACACATCAACTCCACCTCTGAGAGCCCTTGATCTCGGACAAAAGTCGCTCACACCGCGGGGTGATGTGTCGTTGCGGGAGCCTGCCCTTCGCCTTCGAGCGGTCGAGGCGAAGTCCTCGCCTCGCAGCCGCCAACTCGAACATGGTGGCACGGGGCGGTCATGGTTTCCCGCCCTCGATGCCACCTTCATCAAGCTGGCGTAGCGCCTGCAGCGCCGGATGGGGTGACAGGCAGAGGTTTCACATTAAGCTGCACGGATGCGGTTTTTGGCACGCACAGGGCTGAGGGGTGCCATATCGGTGGGCGGGCGATCTCCGGTCCGGCACCGCCTGTTCCACGCGGTGCGCGAGTCGATGTGAGTCAGGGTCTGGTCGTGGAGATCATGTCCGGCACCTCGCCGGAGCCGGACCTGTCAAGGGTGGAGTTCCGCGACGGCTCCCGCACCAGCAGCGTGGCGACCAGGGTCAGTCCGATGCACCCGCTCACCCACCAGAAGTAGACGTTCTCGTGACCGGCCTGTTTGAGCGCAAGTGCGATCGGCTCGGACAGTCCGCCGAACGTCGCGGCGACGACGGCGTGCGGAAGGCCGACGCCGAGTGCGCGCACGTTGGTGGGGAACATCTCCGCCTTGATCACGGCGGCCAGAGCCGTGTAGCCGCTGAGGAAGACGAGGGCGAGCACCAGCAGCCCGAACGCGAGCCAGGGGTTCGTGGTGCGCCCGAGCGCGGTCAGGATCGGCACGGTCAGCAGGAGGCCGCTGATGGAGAACCCGAGCATCACCGGCCGTCGGCCGACCCGGTCGGACAGTGCGCCGGCCATGGGCTGCAGGAGCATGAACACGGCGAGCGCGGCGAACCCGATGACCGCGACGGTGGTCCTGGGGATGCCGGAGGTGTTGACCATGTACTTCTGCGAGTACGACGTGAAGGTGTAGAACGTGACGGTGCCGCCGATGGCGAGGCCGAGCACGGCGATCAGCTGCCTGGGGTGTTCGGTGACCAGCGTGCGCAGGCCACCACGGTGTGCCTCTTGGCGCGAGAAGTGCTCGGACTCGTCCATGGAACGGCGCAGGTACAGCACGACCAGACCGGCGACCGCGCCGACCGCGAACGGTACCCGCCAGCCCCACGCGCTTATCTGGTCCTCGTTGAGGACCGACTGCAGCAGGATCATCGTGAGGAGGGCGCCGAGCTGGCCGAGGATGATCGACACGTACTGGAAGCTCGAGTAGAAGCCGCGTCTGCCCGGCGTCGCGATCTCGGCAAGGTAGGTGGCGCTGGAGCCGAACTCGCCCCCGACCGAGAGTCCCTGAAGTAACCGGGCCAACACCAGGATCACCGGTGCAAGGACGCCGATGGTGGCGTAGTCGGGGGTGAGCGCGATGGCCATCGAGCCGAGGCTCATCAGAGTGACGGAGAGCGTGAGTGCGGCACGTCGGCCGTGGCGATCGGCGTACAACCCCAGCAACCAGCCGCCCAAGGGCCGGATGAGGAAGCCGACCGCGAACACGACGGCGGTCGACAGCAGTTGGGCCGTGAGGTTGCCACGCGGAAAGAAGGCGGCCGCGAAGTAGATGCTGAACGAGGCGTAGACGAACCAGTCGTACCACTCGACGAGGTTGCCGAGACAACCACGGACGACGTTGGCCACGACTTTGCGCTGGTGCGACATGAGAAAGCTCCCTTGCCCTGGTCGCTGACTACCGGCCCTTAGCGCATGACGAACGGGTTTCCCGTCGCAGCGCCGGTGTTGATCCAGACGCACTTGTCCTCGAGGTAGGCGTGGATGGCGTCGATGCCGTTCTCCCGGCCGAGGCCGGAGTCCTTCACCCCGCCGAACGGTGCGAGGTAGCTGACCGCGCGGTAGGTGTTGACCCAGACCGTGCCGGACCGGATCCGTTGCGCCATCCGGAACGCACGGCCGATGGAACTGGTCCACACGCCGGCGCCGAGCCCGTAGCGCACGTCGTTGGCGATCTCGACGGCCTCGTCCTCGTCGCGGAACGGGACGACCGCGAGCACCGGACCGAAGACCTCTTCCTGGGCGATGCGCATGCTGTTGCGCACGCCGGTGAAGATCGTGGGCTCGACGAACCACCCCTGACCGCACTCCGGCCGGGTGGCGGCCTGCCCGCCGAGCGCGAGGGTGGCGCCCTCGGCCTGCGCGATGTCGATGTAGTCGAGCACTTTCCGGTGTTGTGCCGGCGTCGTGATGGGGCCGACCTGCGTGGCCGGGTCCATCGGGTCTCCCATGCGGGCGGTGGCGGCGAGATCCACCACGCGCTGGACGAAGGAGTCGTGCACGCTTTCCTGCACCAGCAAACGGGAACCCGCGATGCAGGTCTGGCCGGTGGCGGCGAAGATCCCGGAGACGACGCCGTTGACGGCGGAGTCCAGGTCGGCGTCGGCGAAGACGATGTTCGGCGACTTGCCGCCGAGTTCCAGGCTGACGTGCTTGAGGTCGCGGGCTGCGGCCTGGTTGATGCGGCGGCCGGTGGAGTCGGCACCGGTGAAGCTCACCTTGCGCACCAGCGGATGCGTCACCAGGGCTTCGCCCGCGTCGTGGCCGAAGCCCGTCACGACGTTGACGACACCGGACGGCAACCCGGCGTCGTGCAACAGACGCACGAACTCCACTGTGGACGCCGAGGTGTACTCCGACGGTTTGATCACCGCGGTGCAGCCTGCCGCCAGGGCGGGTGCGAGCTTCCACGCGAGCAACATCAGCGGCGAGTTCCACGGCGTGATGATCGCGACGACCCCCACGGGTTCCTTCTGCGTGTAGGCGAAGTAGCCCTTCTTGTCCAACGGGATGACGTTGCCCTCGATCTTGTCCGCGAGCCCGCCGTAGTAGTAGAACCACTGTGGCAGATAGGAAAGCTGGGTGCGCATCTCGTTGTACAGCTTGCCGTTGTCCCGAACTTCGAGTTTCGCCAGCCGTTCGGCGTGCGCGGCGATCGCGTCGCCGAGCGCGCGCAGCACCGCGCCACGACCGCTCGCGGTCAGGTCCGCCCACCCCGGAAGTGCCCGATGCGCGGCCTCCACCGCCTCGTCGACGTCGCGCTGCCCGCCCTTGGCGATCTCCGCCCACGGCTCGCCGCGGAACGGGTTGTCGGTGCGGAACCACTCGCCACCCGCCGGGTCGTGGTCCTTGCCGTCGATGAACATCGCATACCGCTGCATGACGGGCTCCGTGACGTCAGAAGGTGGACAGGCCGAGTGCGGCGCGGAAGTCGTTCTTCACGGCCACTCCGTCGCGGGACGGCAACGCGCGCGGCGGCTCGTCGGTGGTGATCGGCACGTGGGCGAACGCGGGGCCGCGGCGAGCGAGGACCCGTTCGGCCACGGCTGTCACGTCGGTACCCATGAACGCGTCCGGGATGCCGAATCCCTTGGCGACGGCGACGAGGTCGGTGCCGAGGCTGGTGTGGCTCTTCTGCATGCCCGTCTCACCGAAGTGCCCGTTGTCCAGCACGACCACGGTGAGGTTGGCCGGACGCGCGGCGGCGATGCTGCCGAGGGAACCGATGCCCATGAGCTGCTCGCCGTCACCGGTGAGCGCGATGACCGACCGTTCCGGCTGGGCGAGCGCAAGCCCGAGCGCGAGGGGAGCGGCGGCGCCCATCGCGCCCCACAGGTAGAAGTTGCCGGGCCGGTGTCCGGCGGCGAACAGGTCGTAGGACGCCGAACCCAGCCCGGACACGACCAGCGCGTCCGGTACGGCGTTCCTCAACGAGGCCACGAACTCACGGCGGTCGAGGCGGATCATCAACGCTCCCAAGTCTTGCGGCCGATCAACTTCTGCCCCAGCAGTACCGCGACGCGTTCGCCCGCTTCGAAGACGGTGTCGAGTGCGGCGCTCACGGTGTCCTCGACCTCGTCGGGGGCGTCGACCCGCACGACGGTGATGCCCATCAGCTCGAACGCGCGCTGCGTGGCGCGTCCCATCGGCCCCTGCCACGGGTTGAACTCCGCGTACTCACCGCGCATCGTCACCAGGGTGAGGAACGGGAAGCGGCACATCTCCAGCAGCGAGAACATGTTCACGCAGTTGCCGACACCGCTGCTCTGCATGAGCAGTACGGCCCGCTGACCGCCGAGCCACGCGCCGGACACGACGGCGACGCCTTCTTCCTCGGTGGTGAGCACGACATCGTGGATCCCGGGGTCGTTGTGCGCCTCACGGATGACGTGCGAGTGTCCGGCATCGGGGACGTAGGCGATCTGCTCGACCCCGCCCTTCCGAAGCACCTCGAAGATCTTCTCTTGCCACAGTGGCGGTGCTGGGCTCATGCGAGCCATCATCAGTGGTGATGCCAGCGCCTGAGAAATAGAAAGTCGGCATGCCTCCATGCCGTCGTGTCATGGCGCGGTCAGCTCGGCTGAGCGGAGGGCCACCGTCCACTTCGGACTGATTCGTGCACCTGGCGGACCAGTTCCCTGGCCACCACCTCGACCGCGGGAGGCGTCCGGCCGGCACGCGGCATCCCGAGCACGATCGACCGCCACACCTGAGGTTCGCTCAGTGGCGCGGCGGACAGCACCCCGTTCGCCACGTCGGTCGCGATGCCGACTCCGGGCAGCACCGTCCACCCGTGTCCGCCGAGCACGAGGTGCTTCTGCAGGTGCATCGAGTTCGTCTGGACGCTGACGCGCAGGTCGGCCTTCACGGTGCGCGCGGCGGTCTCGATCAGGCTGCGCAGGGCGTGCCCGGATGACGGCATGACGATCGGGTGCTCGGCCAGGCCGGCGAACGAGACCGGCTCGTCCGCGTGCAGGCCGGCGTCCGGGGGAGCGACCACCCAGAGCTGCTCGCGCACCAGCGGAGTGACGTTGAACGACGGCGTGCTGGTGAGGTTGTAGAGCAGGCTCAGGTCGAGGTCACCGTCGTCGAGCCACTGCTGGAGGTGCCCCGAGTAGGCGGTGAGCAGTCGCAGCTCGACGCCGGGGTGGTCGCGGGCGAGCGCGGACACCAGAGGCTCGGCCAGCAGGTCGGCCGCGCTCTCCAGCAGTCCGACCGTGACGATGCCGGTGACGATTCCCGGCGTCGGAGCGATCTCGGCGCGGGCCCGGTCGATCTCGGTCAACGCGCGCCGGGCGCGTTCGGCGAGGCTCACTCCCGCGGCGGTGGGCCGCATGCCCTGTCTGGTGCGCTCGAACAGCTCGACGCCGAGCTCTTGTTCGAGTGCGCGGATCTGTCGCGTCACGGCGGGCTGGACCAGGTGTAGCAGTTCTGCCGCCCTGGTCACGCTGCCGACCTCCACGACCGTCACCAGTGCCTTGAGCTGCTTGAAGTCCATCGCGGCCTCGCATGAGGTCATGCCGACTCGTCATTACCAGGCCGGTCTCATTCGCAGTCATGATAGGTGTCATGACGTTGACCGAGGAAGAAGTCGCGATCGTCCGGCTCGTCGGCGAGTTCGTCGACCGCGAGGTGAAACCGGTCGCGCAGGAGCTGGACCACACCGACACCTACCCCGAGAAGCTCATCGACCAGATGAAGGAGATGGGCATCTTCGGGCTTGCGGTGTCCGAACCGTGGGGTGAGGCGCACGTCTCGGCGGAGTGCTACGCCATGGTCACGGAAGAACTGGCACGAGGCTGGATGTCGCTGGCCGGCGCGATGGGCGGTCACACCGTCGTGGCCAAACTCCTCGTCGCGTACGGCACTCGCGAACAGCAGGACAGGTACCTGCCACGCATGGCCACCGGCGAGATCCGCGCGACGATGGCGCTCACCGAACCCGGCGGCGGCTCGGACCTGCAGGCCATGCGCACCGTGGCCCGCCGCGACGGTGAGTCCTATGTGGTCAACGGCTCCAAGACGTGGATCACCAACGCCCGCCGTTCGGACCTGATCGCGTTGCTGTGCAAGACCGATCCCACGGCGTCGCCCGCACACTCGGGCATCAGCATCCTGCTGGCGGAGAAGGGACCCGGCTTCTCGCTGTCCCGCGATCTGCCCAAGCTCGGCTACAAAGGCGTGGAGAGCTGCGAGCTCGCGTTCGACGACTTCCGCGTGCCCGTGACGGCCCTGCTCGGTGGAGAGGAGGGCCACGGGTTCGCGCAGATGATGCGCGGGCTGGAGATCGGCCGGATCCAGGTGGCGTGCCGGGCGCTGGGCGTGGGGCGGGCCGCGCTGGAGGACTCGTTGCGCTACGCCCAGGAACGCGAGAGCTTCGGCAAGCCGATCTGGCAGCACCAGTCCGTCGGCAACCACCTCGCCGACATGGCCACGAAACTGGAGGCCGCCCGGCAGCTGACGTTGCACGCGGCGCGCCGGTACGACTCCGGTGAGCGGGCGGACCTGGAGGCGGGCATGGCCAAGCTCTTCGCGTCCGAGACGGCGATGGAGGTCGCGCTGGACGCGATCCGCGTCCACGGCGGGTACGGCTACTCCACCGAGTTCGACGTCGAGCGATACTTCCGCGACGCCCCGCTGATGATCGTGGGCGAGGGCACCAACGAGATCCAGCGCAACGTCATCGCCCGCCAACTCGTCAAGCGCCACCCGGTCAGGTCGTCATGAGCCAGCCCCTGGCCGGTGTCACGGTCGTCGCGTTGGAGCAGGCCGTCGCCGCACCGCTCGCCACCCGCCACCTCGCTGACCTCGGCGCGCGCGTCATCAAGATCGAACGGCCGGGCGCCGGCGACTTCGCCCGCGACTACGACCGGACCGTCCACGGCCAGTCGAGCTACTTCGTGTGGCTCAACCGCGGCAAGGAGAGCGTTGAACTCGACATCAAGACCGATCGCGCGCTGTTGCGGGCGATCATCGCCGGCGCGGACGTGTTCGTGCAGAACCTGGCGCCTGGAGCGGTCGAGCGGCTCGGTCTGGACGCGGCGACCCTGCGTGCCTCCCGGCCAGAGCTGATCCACTGCTCGGTGTCGGGCTACGGACCGCACGGGCCGTACCGCGACAAGAAGGCCTACGACCTGCTGGTGCAGTGCGAAACAGGTCTGCTCGCCACCACCGGCACCCCGGACGTCCCCTCGAAGGCAGGCATCTCGATTGCCGACATCGCGACCGGAATGTACGCCTACAGCGGGATTCTGACGGCCCTGTACGACCGTGAGCGCACCGGTTCCGGAGCTTCTCTGCACGTGGCGATGATCGACGCGCTCGGGGAGTGGATGAGCCAGCCCGCGTACTTCACCCGCTACGGCGCCGAACCCTCACGGCGAACTGGTGCGCGGCACGCCTCGATCGCACCTTATGGTCCTTATCGGACTGGCGACGGTTCGGTGTTCCTCGGCGTGCAGAACAACAGGGAGTGGGCCGCTTTGTGCAAGGAGGTGCTGAGCCTGCCCGAGCTGGTCGACGACCCTCGCTTCCGCGCCAATCCCGACCGGGTACGGCACGACGAAGAACTGACTCCGTTGCTGGAGTCGGTTTTCGCGGATCGTTCGGCCGAGGAGGTCCTGGATCTGCTGGACGCGGCGGGCATCGCGAACGCCCGCCTGCGCGGTCCGGGGGAGCTGAGTGAGCACCCGCAGTTGCGTGCGCGGTCCCGTTGGCGGCAGGTCGACACGCCCGCCGGCGCCGTCGAAGCGCTGCTACCGCCGGTGGAGTCCGGTCGAGACCCGGTCATGGGCGCGGTTCCCGCACTCGGTGAGCACAACGAAGCGATCCGCGCGGAGTTCGGGAGGCTTTCGGCATGACCAGTGAACTCCTGCAGCCCGGCCCCGCCGTCGCCCTCGGCGCGCTGCTGGACGTGCCGGTGCCAGACCTCGAACGCGACGGCCTGCCGTTGTTGTGGCACTGGTTCTACCTGCTCGACCGCCCCGCACAGGGTGATCTCGGCAGGGACGGGCACCCCGTGCGCAACACCGTCGCCACCCCGCCCGGTCCTGGCCGGCGCCGGATGTGGGCTGGTGGACGCGTGCGCGCGCATGATCCCTTGCGGTGCGGGGAGATCGCAACCCGTCGTTCGAGTGTGCTGTCCACACAGGACAAACAGGGCAAGTCCGGGCCGCTGACGTTCGTCGTGGTGCGGCACGAGATCTGGCAACGGGACGTGCTCGTGGTCGAGGAGGAGCAGGACATCGTCTACCGCGACGCCGGCGTCACGCCGCGGTTCGACTCGGCAGAGGAGATCCCGGCGGGCGAGGACGAGTGGGTGATCGACGTGTCGCCGACCTTGCTGTTCCGATTCTCCGCCTTGACCTACAACGCGCATCGCATCCACTACGACCGCGACTACGCGCGTGACGCCGAGGGCTATCCGGGGCTCCTCACGCACGGACCGTTGCAGGCGCTCGCCATGGCCGAGGCGGCGCGGGGACCGCGGTCCTTCGAGTACCGGCTCATCTCACCGCTGTTCGATCACCAGGGCATGGTCGTGAAGGCGGTGGAGGACTCGGGTTCGATCGTGACCTCTGTGCGGGACGTCCACGGCCGCCAGACCGCCACCGGGGTGCTTCGATGAACGGCCGCTCGTTCCTGTTCGTTCCCGGCGATCGCCCGGACCGCTTCGCCAAGGCGGCGGAGAGCGGAGCCGACGTGGTCGTGCTCGACCTGGAAGACGCCGTTGCCCCTGATCACAAGGACACGGCGCGAGAACACGTCCGGTCCTGGCTTTCCGCCGGCAACCGCGCTGTCGTGCGGATCAACGCGGCCGGTACGTCGTGGCACGGCGACGACCTGGCCGCGGTCGGTGGTGCGGCGGCGGTGATGGTGCCCAAAGCCGAAGAGCCGCTGGATCCTGGCGTGCCCACGATTCCGCTGATCGAGACCGCCGCGGGTGTGTTGAACGCGGTCGCGGTCTGCGCGGCGAAGTCGGTGCTGCGCCCGGCGTTCGGCAGTGTCGATCTCGCGGCCCAGCTCGGTGTCGATCATCGCTCGCACGAGGCGCTCCGGCACGCCCGGTCTGCTCTCGTCCTGGCGGCAGCGGCAGCAGGGTGCGGCGCACCGATCGACGGCGTGACGACGACGCTCGACTCAGCCGGCGTGCTGCGGGCCGACCTGGAGCATGCGGTCGCACTCGGCTTCACGGCCAAGCTGTGTGTTCACCCTCGTCAGGTGGAAGCGGTGAACCAGGCCTTCACTCCTTCCTTGGAAGACCTCGAACGGGCGCGCGGGATCGTGGCCGCGGCGGAGAAAGGCGCCGTGACCGCCCACGACGGCGAACTGGTCGACCGGCCGGTCCTGTTGCGGGCCAAGGCGCTGCTGGAACGCTGAACTGGTCTGAAGATGAGTGCGGAAACCCCGGACTCGCCGATCAAGTCTCCGCGTTCCAGGAAACGCTGTTCGTTCGTGTGACGAACCGCGTGATGCGGTCCCACATCTCCGTCGGGTTGGAGTACATGGGGAAGTGGGCGCAGCGGCTGATCTCGGCCAGCTCGACGCCCTCGGCTGCCAGTTCGTCCAGATAGGAGAGTGAGTCGTTCTGCCTCCCGTACATGAACATCGTCGGCGCCGGCAGGGCGAGGAACCGGTCGAGCAGCCGGCCGTGGTCGGAGAGGGCCACCATGGATCGGAAGATCGGCGCGACCGCCGCCGCGCGGACCTTGTGCGCCAGACTCGCCGAGTAGAGGGCGCTGGCGGCGAAACGTGATCCGCTGACCCGGTCGGTGAAGTCCGCCAGGAACTCCTCGGGGTCGTCGCTCGGGTGCGTGATCGCCTGCCGGCTGAGGAAGCAGTCCTCAGGTGCCAGGTTGCCCTCGATGCTGGTGAGACTCTCCACGCTGCCCGGGTTCTCGTCGGCCAGCAGCAACGCGGTGAGGCCGCCCATGGAGTGCCCGAACAGGTGGTAGCGGTCCATCCCGAGGGTGTGCAGCACCTGCGCGGCGACGCCCACGAGGAACGGGATGGAGATGGCTTCCAGGTCGTCGCACGTGCTCGCGCCACAGCCGGGGGCGTCGTAGGCGAGCACCGCGTGGCCGTCGAGCCCGGCCTGGTGCACCACGTCGGCGTAGTCCTCTTTGGTCGAACCGAAACCGTGCAGGAACACCAGTGGCGTGAGCGGGCCGTCCCGGTGCAGGCAGGACACGGTCGCCTTGGTCCGGCCGACGGTGAGGGGCAGCGTCACGCGGTCGAGCTTGCGGACCGTGTTCATCGGGACTCCAGTGCGACCTTGAGTCGTTTGACCGCGGTGTGCAGGGTGTGGTCGTCGACCGCGAAGCACAGCCGGAGCCGGCCGGGAGCGTTGAACGCCTCTCCGGGGACGACGGCGACGTGAGCGGTGTCGAGCAGCCACCCGGCGAGCTCCGCGCTCGTGCGCCACCCGTTCTCGCTGAGCAGACCGGCCACGTCGGGAAAGGCGAAGAGGCCGCCGTCGGGCAGCGGGCAGTCGATGCCGTCGACGTCGTTCAGCGCATCGACCAGGAAGTCCCGCCGGCGACGGTAGTCGTGGGCGGCCGCCGCGGGGGTGTCGACGTCGTGCAGTGCCGCGAGGGCGGCGCGCTGGGTGATCAAGGGGACGTGGGTGATGGTCTGGGAGACGTGCTTGCGGGCCGACGCGATGATCTCTTGCGGTGCGGCGAGCCAGCCGACCCGCCACCCGGTCATGGCGTGTTCCTTCGACACTCCGCCGACCACGACGGCGAGGTCGCCCAGGTAGGGCGCCACCCGGAGGATCGACCGGTAGGTGCCGGTGTAGTCGAAGGCGCGGTAGACGTCGTCGCTGACGACCCAGATCCCGTGACGGGAGGCCCAGGAGGCGATGTCGCGAAGCTGAGCTTCGGTGTGGACGGCACCGGTCGGGTTGCCGGGACTGGACAACAGCACCGCGCGGGTGCGTGCGGAGCGATGCTCTTCCAGCGACTCGCCGCTGAGCCGGAACCGCTCGTCGGTCGGCACCGGGATCGGGACGCCGCCCGCCGCGATGACGACCTCGGTGTGGCCGGGCCAGCCCGGTGCGGAGACCAGGACCTCGTCGCCGGGGGCGATCAGCGCCTGGACGGCGAGGTACAGCGCGTGTTTCGCGCCGAGGGCGATCTGGACGTCCGCACCTGTGCGGGGCAGGCCCGTGCCGGTGGTGATCAGCGAGGCTACGAGGTCGCGCAGCGCGGCTTCCCCCTGCGCCGTCCCATAATGGTGCGTCGCAGGGTCGTTGATCGCTTCGATGGCGGCAGCCAGCACCCGCGAACTGGTTGCGCTCTGGGGCTCGCCGGCCGCGAGCGTGAGGACATCGACGCCCTGGGCGCGCAGCTCCGCGGCACGGGCGGCGACAGCGAAGATCGGGTTGTCCACGGGTCAGCCCCCCAGACCGTAGAGATCGAGGGTGTTGTGGCCCTGCCG
Source organism: Streptomyces sp. ID05-26A (assembly GCF_033794685.1). NCBI lineage: Bacteria > Bacillati > Actinomycetota > Actinomycetes > Kitasatosporales > Streptomycetaceae > Streptomyces > Streptomyces sp. ID05-26A. The sequence goes on along the minus strand of NZ_JARAYZ010000002.1, from coordinate 897,788 downwards.
GATCAACGCCATGAGTTCCTTCTCCTTGGCCACGCGGGCATCGGCGCGGTCGAGAACGGCGTCGACGCCCGACAGGGGGAGCGCGACGACACCGTCGACATCACCGATCACGAGGTCCCCGGAATGGACGGTGACGCCGCCGACCGTGACAGGTCCACCGAAGACACCCTGGAAGTCCTTGCGGGTGCCGACGATCGAGTTGTTGCGGGAGAACACCGGGAAGCCGAGCTCCTCGAGCTCGGCGGCGTCACGGACACCGCCGTCGATCAGCAGGCCCGTCACGCCGCGGTGCTGAGCGGCGACGGAGAGCACCTCGCCCCAGTGACCGAACGGGGCACCGCCGAGGTCGGCCACCAGGATGGCGCCGGCCGGTGCCTGGAGAACCGCGTGATGCAGCGCGAGGTTGTCGCCCCCCGCTCCCTGGATCGTGAACGCGGGCCCGCACAGGCGCGCGCCGGTCCACAGTGGACGTAGCTCCGGTGACAACGCGACGGCGAGCCCGGCCGCCTCGGAGAGCGTGGCGGTGGAGTGGCCACGGGCGAGGTCGCTCACGAGCGGGCCTTCCTGGTCTGCAGCGAGTGGTAGCCGTGCTGTGCGCGTGCGGCGGAGAGGGTGGCGCCGTCGCGGACGGCCTCGACGATCGCGTCCTCGACGTCGTCGATGCGCTGGGCTACACCGAGCACCTCGTCCCAGCGGGCGGCGGGCACGGCTACAGCGCCGTCGTCGTCGGCGACGAGGATGTCGCCGGGGGCGATCGTGACGCCGTCGACCACGACCGAGGTCTGGACGGCGGCGACCCGGACGCGGTCCTTGCCGGTGCGCATGAACGTCGATACCGACCAGATCGGGTAGCCGGCGGCCACGGCGACCGCGACATCGCGGCAGGTGCCGTTGATCACCGTGCCGGCGATGCCGAGCTCGCGCGCGGCCTGGCTCATGATCCCGCCCCACACCGTGCAGTCGGTGCGGCCCGCGTTGTCGATCAGGATCACCGCTCCGGCGGGAACGTCGTCGAGGAAGTCCCCGACCGTGCCGCCGGTGCCGTCGACCGGCTCGTAGGTCACCGTGAACACCGGGCCGCAGACGCGTTGGTCTGGTCGCAGCGCGCCGATCCCGTGCAAGGAACCGGGCAGGCCGAGTGAGTCGAGGGCGTCGGACAGCGACGCGGTGGAGACGCTCATCGGGCGGTCTCCCCGGCGAGTCGGGCGTCGTGCATGGCCTGGGAGAGGGGCACACCCGTGCGAATCTCGTCGGCGATCGCGCGTTCCCGGGCCACGACGGTCTCGGCCAGCTCGGCGACCTGCACGGCGCGGTCACGGGGAACGACGACCAGGCCGGTCTCGTCGTGCAGGACGACGTCACCCTGGTGCACGGTGAGCCCGGCGATGGTGACCGGCTCCCCGGTGGAACGCTGCTGCACGCGGCCGCGGGCCGTGGCCGGGATGGAGCCGCGGGAGAAGACCGGGAACTCCAGCTCGCGGGCCTCGCCGACGTCGCGGCACACCCCGTCGGCGACGACACCGCGCACTCCGCGCTGTGCCGCGCCCAGGCTCAGGATGCCGCCCCAGCAGGACACGTCGGTCCGGCCCTGGTTGTCGACGACGATCACGTTCTGGTCGTCCGCGGTCTCGACCGCGGTGGTGGCGATGTGGGCACCGGCCGGTCCGTCGGTGCGGGGTTCCAGCTGGACGGTCACGGCGAATCCCACGACTGACGCTGATCCCCACACCGGACGGAGGTCGCCGACGCCGGGCGGGAGTCCGAGCTGGTCGAGGGCGTCGCTGACGGCGGCGGAGTCGAGCGCCGCGTAGCGATCGAGGAGAGCTGAGTCGGGCATGGCTCCACTTCAGCAGTCCGCGGCGATACAGTGAAGGTCTGATTAACTATGTCAGTAAGAGGCTGTGCATATGATCGAACTGCGCCAGGCCCGCTACTTCGTCGCGGTCGCCGAGGAACTCCACTTCGGACGTGCGGCACAGCGGCTGCGGATGTCGCAGCCGCCGCTGTCGCAGGCGATCATGCAGCTGGAGCGGCACCTCGGCTGTGAGCTGTTGCACCGCACGCAGCGGTCGGTCGCCCTGAGTCCGGCCGGAGCGGTGTTCCTGCGCGAGTGCCGGGTCCTGATCCGGCAGGCGGAAGATGCCGAGGCCGCTGTTCGGCACGCGGCTGCCGGTCGAGGCGGGCGACTGCGGCTCGGCGCGGTGGCCTCAGCCTTCTCCTGGCCGCTTCCCGTTGTGCTGGAACGGTTTCACGAGGCTGCGCCGCACGTCGAGGTCCTCGCCGAGGAGATCGACTCGCACGAGGCCGCGCAGGCTCTGCTCGATCGCGCGCTGGACTGGGCGATCGTGCGGCAGACCGCCCCTGCCCGGGGCACGACCGCGACCCGTCTCTTCGCCGACCGGTTCGTCGCCGCACTGCCCGCCGGTCATCCCGCCGCCACGTCCGACGGACCGATGGAGCTGGCCGACCTCGCCGGGGAGACGTGGGTGTGGCTGCACCGGCACATCTCGCCGGACTACCACGACGCGATGGCCGCGATGTGCCGCACGGCGGGGTTCAGCCCGGTCGCCGCGCACTGGGCACGTTCGGTCATCTCGCAGATCGCGATGGTCGGATGCGGGCTCGGTGTCACCGTCGTGCCCGCCGTGGCCACCGCGACACATCCGGCGGTGAGGTTCCGGCCGTTGTGCCGCGGGGCCGCGGAGATCGAGCTCACCGCCATGACGAGGGCGGAGCCGGGCGACCTGGTTCAGCTGCTCACGTTGCTGGCTGTGGACCTCGGTCGGCCCGCCTGACCACCAGGACAGCGGTCAACGTCCGATCCGGTGCGAGCTCGCGACTGGCGGCCCCGGTTCACGCAGCGACGCTCGCCATCATGTCGGTCATCAGGTGCACTTCCATGATCGGGAATCACTCCGCTCGTTTTGCAGTCCCGTGCGCCGCGCAAGGCCATGGAGTACAGGTGTGCCGGCCGGACGTTGGTTCCTGGCTCGGAAGTGGCTGGCGAGCATCCATCTTCGGCCAATGTGCGAGAGGACTTGTTGACCGAGGCGGTCGACGCCTGGATCGGCGGTCTGTTCGCACCCGAGAACGCGGATCGAACGGTCGCGGCATTGGTGGCGCAGGGGCGCCAAGCCTGCGGGAGCCGAGCCGGAGAGCCTCCCTGACCTCTATAAGCGGCTTGATCTGCAAGTCCTCTATACGCATATGGCTAATTCTTATGTCTGTGGAGGACTTGATCCCCAACGTGTAGCACGAGTTCGCAGTTCGTGTGCTCATGCGCTATTAGGTGGCCCGAAACTAGCAGAGGGCCAGTCGGCACAATTCAATCCTTCGGCGACATGTCGGACCGCGCGCACCTGCTGGTCACTCGCGGTGCGGCCCTCCTATGGGTCCGGACCTGGCTCATTGAACCATCAGTCGAACGCTTGGCCACAAGCCGACTGGATCTTCTCGGCTGAGTTTTCTGCTAGCAGCGTCATGCGCTTTGGCCTGCATGGACATAGTTTCTCGCGCGCAAAGGTTCGACGTCCGTTGAATGAGGGTCAGGGCACCTGAGTCAGCGTGAATCCGCTATGATATTCGCCGTGGAGTACGTGAATGGATTTCGTCAGGCGGCAGTCGATCGTGGCATACCGAGTGAGGAAGTCGAGAAGTTCATCGGGTTACTTCGATTCGTTATCTGTACAAGTGTCACGCCCTCGGGTGCTCCTGTCGGGAAACTCGGCGGGCTGCCTCCGCTGCCGGTGGGCATGAAGTGGCCGTCTTTCCGAGGCTACCCGTTGCCGTTCGTCGCCTCGTTCGACTGTGCGGCCTTGCCCCGGCTCGACGGTCTCGAACTGCCTGAAGACGGCTCGCTGCTCATCTTTCTGCACCACGAGGATGCCGCTGACGCCGATTCCATCGATGACGAGCAGGAGCACGCGCGCTTGATGCACGTGCCCGCCGGCGTCGCCACGGAGGAACCGGCCGAACCTGAGGTGGAGCCTGACACCTTCGCCAGGCCGCGTGATTTCGTCGCGGCTGAGCAACTCCTCTTCGCGACGGTCTACGGGCAGTGGCCCGAATGGCTGGACGTCGAAGAGAGTGACTTGCCCGAGTTCCAGCGGCAGGCCGCGCGTGAACTGCCTCATCGCCGGCAACTCTGTGCCCTGGCGGCGGAACTCTGGCCTGAGCAGTGGCCTTATCATCCCCACATCGGTGGATACCCGCAGATCGAGTGGCGCTTTCGCGAACACGTGAACGAGATCGAGGAAGCGCACAGGAACGCGAAGAACACCGCGACGCCGGAGACGCTCCGCGCTGACGGGTGGACTTCCGCGCCGAGTGAGCAACTGGCCTCCGGGAAGGAGGACGAGTATCGGATCGTGCGGGAATGGGTTTCTCTTGTCCGCTTTCTGCCTGACGAGTTTCACGAGGCGCGATTCATGATCCACCGTGAGGACCTGGCGGCCGGTCGGCTGGACAAGGTGCTCTCCTGCACGGAATTCCTCGAGTAACTCCTCGGCGAGCCGCCTGTTCCACCTGGCTTGGCGGGGTTCGAGCTGCCGTGCCGGTTGGCTGATCCGGTTGCGGATCTTGTTGCGTCGGCGTCGACCGCTCCCAGTTTCACGATGCCGACGCACGTGACCTCGCCAGGTATTCCTTCTCTGCACTCCGGGCGGAGCGCCAAAGCGCGAAACGCGACGTTGACGGCGTGTGGGATGCAGACGTTCGTCGATCGAGTTCTGCGGGGCGGCGAGGGACCGGAGGGGTAGCCGCGAGCAGACCGCCGAGCCCTTGTGCGTGCGGAGAAGCGCGCCCGTATCGATCTGCTTCGCCTGCTTCGCCATCTGCCTCACCTGGCCCGCGCCAGTTTCGGCTACTGGTCAACGTCGGCACGGTGCTGAAGTGCATCGCGACCTGATGAAGCGTCGTCCGCGCATCCCGCCCGTGCTACGTATCGCCATCAACGCCTTGGCCGTCACATCCGGAGTTCGTTCATCAGCAGAAGCGGAGTTCAAAGGTTGTACCCGGCCAGCGGCCTGAGAGTGCGTTCCCGTCGGTTGTGGAACGTCTTGCAGGTGTTAGCCGGCTGGATCATGATCGCACCGTGGAACTCGACTGGGGCTACTTTCGTGAGCTGTACGAAGGGTTGCCCGATCACGATGACGGCATTGGCGAGCGTCGGGCGTACCTGAGCAGTCAGAGGCCGACCGCAGCCGAGCATCTGGCCGAGTTGGAGCCGCTGCGGAAACGGGAGCGAATACCTGTCGGCGGCTATTCCGGAGACGACGAGCAGTTGTGGCGGATCATGAAGCTGTACGGTCTCAGCCGTGTCAGTGACTACCTGATCGAAGGGTTCTGCACACAGGGAGACCCGCCCACCGAGTTCGGCACCACCGGAGAACGTGCCGTCACCAAGGGCAGCGTCACCAGTGGGGTGAGGTCCGACGGGCTCGCCGTGCACACGGAGTTCTTCTCGGGCATCGGGCTGACCCCGTTCGACCACGCGGAGACGTTCTCCCCGTTCCACCACGAGATCTTCACCGTGGTGCAGGATCCCTCGGCGACGAGCGTGACCGTGGAGGAGGTGTTGTGGCCCGGCTTGTGGTTCGGTGACCTGCTGTTCAGCCGCGCCGGAGTGCGGGTGCGGGCGCCGCAGCACCTCATCGACGCCGCGGCGGCCACGACCTCGACGCTGTATTTCACCTTCCGTCGCCAGCCGCGCCCGACTGATGACTTGTCGCACGGCTGGGGTTCGAACTCACAGTGGCGAACATGCTTCAGCCGGTTCTACTCGGATGAGGAGGGGCTGCATCTCAACTGGGACGGCGAGGTGGACATAGCCGTCGATCCTCCGACACCCCGAGCCGGTTGGTCCGAGCACGAGATGGAACCGCTGCACCAGCGCCGAGAACTGCTGCTGCATCGGTGTCTCGTCCGCGATCCGCTGCCGGCCGACGAGAATGACCGGCACCCCTACGGCGACCGACTCAGCCTCACCTCCGCAGAGTGGCCGCTACGTCCGGAGTCACTCGTGAACATGTCGATTGCCAAGTAGGCGACCGCTCTCGGCCAGGCATGCAGCGACCGTTCGCTCGTCGGCATGAGCGCGTCTCCGCTCGGCACACGATCAGTGGCATGTGCGGATGTTCTGGTTGAGCTGAAGCCCGCTCGTGGCGTACTGAACGAGCGGAGGCCGGGAGAAGTGCTGCCGACCGAGGTCGGTGTTCAGTCGATGGTGAGGGGGATGACGAGATCCTCCTCCGCTGCCAGCACATCGCCACCGAACTCGACCCGCGCGGCGGCCACTGAGGCGGCCCGATCGTTGCCCGGCCAGAAGTGGGTGAGCAGAAGCCGGCGCGCGCCCGCGAGCTGGGCCCATCGACCCGCCTCAGCCGAGGTCATCAGGTTGCGCACAGGCTGGCTGGCCTCGCCGTCGCGATCGGTGGCCTCGACGATGAACAGGTCGGCGTCTCGGCCGAGTTCGGCCAGCAACGGGTCGGGACCGGTGTCTCCGGTGTAGGCGAGGGTCATTCCGTCGGCCTGCAGTCGGACGCCGGCGTTGGGTACGTAGTGCGGAAGCGGCACACCGGTCAGGGTGAACGGGCCGACACGGTAGGAGCCGGGCAGGGGGTGCACCTCGAAGACCGCGCGCAGGTCCACATCCGGTTCCAGGCCGCTGAGCCGGGCGAGAACACCGGGCGGGCAGTACAGCGGCACCTTCGGTTCGCGTGGACCGCCGTAGAGGCGCATGCGGAACAGGCCGTGCAAGTCGATGCAGTGATCAGGATGCTCGTGGGTGATGACCACAGCGTCCACCGCGCCGTCTGGGCAGCAGGCCAGCAGACGAGGCAGCGTGGCGTACCCGAGATCGAGCACTAGCCGGTATCCGTCCCAGTCCACCAGAAACCCGCTGCATGCTCGCCCAGGCTCGGGGAATGCGCCACAACTGCCCAGCACGGTGATCTGTCGCATCCGGGCAGCATGCCATTCGAGACATCATCGAGCGCATCGTCCTGGCCTGATCTGCCATCCCCAAACTCCTCCTGCGCATCGCGCGGAATACCCATGTCCCGTCCGCAACTCGGCATGAGGGGACACGGGCGGTGTCGGCTCAAAGGGTGCCTGGTGCGTTGAGGTCTCGGCTCTGACCTGAGGAGCCGATGATGACCGCGCTGACGAATGTCGAATTTCTGGCTGTGGTGGCAAACCACCGCCCGGTGCGACGCCGGTACCCGATGCGGGTGTGCGGTTCGCGTTGTCGGTTCTGACACTAAGGCCCTTGCTGGCCAGTCGAAATCCCGCGCAAATTCAACGTCCAACGCAAGCGGCGCTAGCGTTGGATTGGGGATCGGGGACGCCAGAAGTGCCTTCATAAAGTAATTACCCCACTGGGAAAATTGCTCCCGTGGGGTAATTCCGTGTCCGAGACTTGAGTCCAAATATGTAGCAAGCTTGCGCAGTTTGTGTGCTCATGCGCTATTGGATAGCTCGAAAACAGTATAGAGGGCCAGTCGACGCGATTCGATCTTTCGTCGCTGAGTTCTGCTAACTGGGGGGCAAGAACTTTAGCGGCGAACTGCGGTCCAGGAAGCTCTGGCGTTTTGAATAGCGCGGCAAGGGAACCGTCCGCCGCCGGAAGCTGAAACTCACGCCGTCACGGCTCGGCGCAGCCTCCAGGCGCCGAGTGTGAAGAGCACGACCGCGAACCCCAGCAGTACGGCCAGGTGCGGCAGCACGGTGAGCAGGTTGCCGCCGTGCCGCGTCAGCACGGCGAAAGCGTCATTGGCCCAGCCGTGCGGCGTGGCGAACGCGACCGTGCGCAGTGTGGGGCTGAAGAACTCGATCGGCACCATGCACCCGCCGAGAGCAGCGAGACCCAGCCCGAGCAGGATGCCCGCACCTGTGGACTGCTGCTGCGTCCGGCACAGCGCCCCCAGGAGCAACCCGGCTCCGCCGGACACGAGCGCGAACGCGCACAGCAGTGCGGCGGCACCGAGCGGGTCGCCCCACCGCACACCGAACAGCAGCGCGGAGCCGATGATCACGATGAGGCCTTGCAGCAACGCGATCGCCACGCGACCCAGTGCCTCGCCCGCGATGATCGTCCGCGCGGGTGTCGGTGTGGCGAGCATGCGTCGGGTGACGCCGAGCGTGCGGGTCTCGACCAGGGCGGCTGCCGCGGTGAGCGCGTTGAGGAAGGTGAACACGATCAGCTGGCTGGCTGCGCCGAGGTCGAATCCCGAGTAGCCCTCGGGGAACAGGGCCTCGCCGGTCGTCGTCACGCTCACGCCGACCGGTTCCACTCGGGTCGAGTCCACGAGGGACAGTGCGGAGTCGCGGTCGAGTCCGGTGTGCGAGGCGACGAACTCGCCCACTGCGAGCTGGTTGGCTTCTCGTGTCAGCACGGTGGTGACGAGCATCTGCAGCTGCTGCCCGGCGCGGTCGGGGCGTACGAGCAGCCGGGGAGCTTCCTCCGCGGCTCGGATGAGGCCGGCGCTGACCTCGCCGTGTTCCACTGCCGTGCGCAAGGTGGCCTCGTCCGCGAAGTCCCGCACGCGCATCCCGGACTCCGCGCTCAGCGCGCCGGCCTGGCCGACCACGCCGAGCACCGGCGTGCTTGCGCCGCCGAACGCGGCGCCGAGGATGAACACCAGCAGCAAAGGCAGCGCTACGAGAAAGAAGAGCCCGGTGCGGTCCGAGGCGGCGTTCCTCCAGCAGGCCGGTCACCCCCAGCTGCACGGCGAAGAACAAGAAGAACACCGCCATACCCGCGGCATAGCCGGTCTTCGGGTCCAGCTGTCTGACGGTCGTGGTGTCCTGGGTGACGGCCACGCGTGGCAGGGAAGTGGCGGCCTCGGCGGCAAGCGCATCAGGCGACCCGGTCACTCCAGAGTGGAGGGTCGTGGCGACCGCTTGGCGCGCTGCGGTGAGGCGGTCCGTGTAAGCCTGTGCCAGAGACCGCGCTACCTGAGTTCCAGTCGGTGCGTCGACATCGCCGACGACCTCAATCTGAGCAGCACGGCCCGCGAGCACGTCCTCAGTCAGGCCGGCAGGCAAGAGGAACGCCGCCGTCGCCTCACCTTTGTCCACCAACGCGCGCGCCTCCTGGACGGAGGACACCGTCCGAATCTCGATGGCCCCGGAGTCGGTCGCGCCCCGAAGGACATCGCTGGTGAACGTTCGGGCGATCATTCCGCGGTCGGAGTCGACTACGGCGTAGTGGAACAACTCGCTGTCGCCGCCGACGTTGCCCAGGACGAGCGTGAAGATGCCGGCGAGCCCCAGCGGGAGAACCAGCGCGAGGACGTACGCCGTTCGGTCTCGCGCTCGCTCGCGCAGGTCTCGCGCGGCGATCAGCAGTGCGTGTCGCATGATCACTCCCGCAGTGCTTTGCCGGTGAGGTGCAGGAAGACGGTCTCGAGGTCGGGTTCGGTCACCTCGACCGACCGCACCACGACGCCGTTGGACGAGATCGCCGACAGCACCACGGGCAGGCATTCGCGCGCGTCATCGACCACGAGCTCGATGCCCTGTCCGTGCGTGGCAACCTGGTGAACGTGCTGAACCTCGCCGAGCATGGTCGCGGCGCGGGAGAGATCTCCGTCCAGCAGCAACGAGATCCGGTCCCGCTCGCCCAGCCGCTCGACCAGTTCACGTTGCGTGCCCTCGGCGACCAGACGACCCCCGTCGATGATCCCGACGCGGTCGCAGAGCCGCTCAGCCTCCTCCATGTAGTGCGTGGTGTAGAGAATCGCCATACCGTCCGCGGCGAGGGCCCGCACGTTGTCCATGATCTGGTTGCGGCTCTGTGGATCGACGCCTGCGGTCGGTTCGTCGAGCACCAGCAACTTCGGCTCGTGCAGCAACCCGATCGCCACGTTGAGCCGTCGTTTCATCCCGCCCGAGTACTCGCGCGCCAGGTCGTTGGCGCGTTCGCTCAGACCGACCACGTCGAGGACGTGGTCGACACGGGACCGCTTGGCACCGTAAAGACTTGCGAAGAATCGCAGGTTCTCCCGTCCGCTCAGGTCCGGGTACAGCGCAAGCTCCTGCGGCACGTAGCCGACCAGTCGCTTGGCGGCGATTGCCCGTGTCGACATCGGCTGGCCCGCTACGTGCACCTCTCCCTCGTCCGGCGCGAGCACACCGGTGATCATCGAGATGGTGGTCGTCTTGCCGGCGCCGTTCGGGCCGAGCAATCCATAGGTCTCGCCTTCGGCGACCGTGAACGACACGTCGTCGACGGCGAGGACCTCACCGAACCGGCGGCTCAGGCCAGAGCACGTCAGGACAGGCATGACGCTCAGTTCTCCAGCATGCCGGGGCCGAAGACCTCGTACTTGATGTCGTCGGCGTGCACTCCGCGGAGGAGGAGTCCAGCGCGCACGTCGCGCATGAAGGTGATCGGGCCGCACAAGTGGACGATGGCGTTGGCAGGCAACGAGATCGAGTCCACGTCGATGCGACCGGCCTGTCCACCCTCGTCGCCGTTCTCGTACCAGTTCATCTGCTGGGAGCCGGCGAGACTGGCGTACTCCTCGCGGTGTGCGTGCCGGTTCGCAGAATTCTCGGCGTGCACGGCGACGACCGTGCGCTCGGGCTGAGTGGAGGCGATGTGGTCGAGCATCGACAACATCGGGGTGATCCCGATGCCTGCGCTGATGAGCACCACGGGCCGGTCGCCGGGCTCGAGCGTGACCTCGCCGGACGGAGGGCCGAGCAGCACGGTGTCATCGGTGTACACGTGGTCGTGCAGGAAGTTCGAGACCGCACCGTCCGGAGCACCGTCGGCACCACGAACTCGGCGCACCGTGATCCGCAGTTCGCTTCGACCAGGCGCCTGCGAGAGCGAGTACTGGCGCGGCTGCCGGTGGCCGTCCGGCAGGTCGACGGCGACGGACACGTACTGGCCTGGCTCGAACGCCGGCACCGGGCCGCCGTTGTCGGGCACCAGGGTGAAGGACACCGTGTCGACCGCTTCCTCGTCGCGCTTGGCCACGCGCCAAGGACGCCACAGGGTGTCGGGGGAGACGCCAGCTGCCTGGAACAGGCGGGCCTCAGCCGCGATCAGCGAGACCGCGAACAGCCAGTAGACCTCGTCCCAGGCGGCCGCGACCTCGGGCGTGACGGCGTCACCGAGCACGGTGGCGACGGCGCCGATGAGGTGCTTGCCGACGATCGGGTACTGGTCGGGTCGTACCCCGAGCGAGACGTGCTTGTGGGCGATGCGTTCCGCGATCGGGCCGAACGGCGTTCCGTCGAGGAGGTGCTGGGCGTAGGCGACCACTGCGGCGGCCAGCGCGATCTGTTGCTTGCCGCTGGCTTGGTTGCCGTGATTGAACAGATTCAGCAGTTCCGGGTGCGCGGCGAACATCGACGGGTAGAACTCGGCGGTGATCTCGGCGGCATGGTCGCGGACGACGGGCAGGGTCGCGCGCACAACTGCGGCCGAAGCAGCGGAAAGCACAGGTAGCTCCTCGGGGATGTCCCTGGACAGAACTGACAGCGCGGCCATGTGGCCGCACCTTGATTTTGTGCGACCAGGACCAGGCGAATGCAGGTGAGAACGTCGCCTGCACTTCAGGACCTTTGTCCCTGCCGTTCGCGACGGAGGCCTCCAGCCCTGGACGACTGCGACTCGCCGACGACGTGGTGATGCAGGCTGGCCATGTCCGCGGGGATGTCGTCGTGAGTCCTGGTCCCTGAGTACCTGGACCTCGATGTCTGGTGTGAGCCGGCGGAGATCGAGACTGTGCCCGCCTGATTGCTCTTGCCGACGGTTGCGACTGGTCACAGAACAAGCGGTCGCTGGACTTACTCGATCACCAGCACGAGGTTCAACAGCGTGCCATTCGCGATCTCCGGACACGTGAGGTCTAAGAGTCGCACGTCGAGGACTACCGACGAGCTTGCGTGCAACTGGTGGTCAGCAACCCGACTGACATGCATTTCGCGGCCTCGAGCTGCGCATGTGGTTCGAGGGGCCCGTACGTGGTCTCTCCGACGATCTTCGATACACGCGGCCGAGGCAAAAGGCGAGGATGTCCTCAATGGATGGTCCGGCTGTGATCTTCAGCGTGGCATCCTCGTGACCTTCGACAGGTTCTCCCTGCGTCCCAGAGAGGAACTGCTCCTCCCCGCTGTTCCGCTGAAGGTGCTGATGCTGCCGAAAGCGACCTTGACTGGTCAATGGGATGCGACCGCCGATTCCGCACGCGGACGACGTTCGGGCGATCTGGAACTCGAGGTGTTTCCGACCACCGCGAACCTCGCCGAGGCTTCGAGAAGGCGAAAGCCAGTGCCGTATCGCTGGCAGGCGATCCGTCCCGGCCTGCAACGATGGGGGCATCCGAGGGCGGATCTGCATCGATGTTGCGAACCAAGACGACTGGGCAGTGCGCGTGCGTTGTCACGGCCACCGCGGTCGAACCTGCGAGCAAGCCTTGAGGGGCTGCCTTTCGAACTGCGGCGGCCGCTTCCGCAAGTGTTGTGGCGGGCCGCTTCCTCGGCCGCCCAACCCACCGCGTGCGTTGCCGACTTCGATCCGTCCAGTCCCACGACCACCGGCCTGGTCACGGTCATCGCCTCCTCCCGCTCGATTCGTTCATCAGCGCGCGAGTCTGCGTGGCGATCTCGACGTCCTCCCGTGCCTCGACGACCCAGACCGCGACGGCCGAACGACTCGCGCTGATGCGGCTGTCCCGCGCGACCTCGGAGTTGCGTCCCACGTCGAGGTCGATGCCGAGGAAGGCGAGCCCGGCGGCGATGTCCGCTCGCAACGCGGCGTCGTGCTCGCCGACGCCGCCGGTGAACACGAGCACGTCGATGCCACCCAGCGACGCCACCATCGCGGCGATGCCCTGCCGCAACCGGTGTGCGTACACCTGCAGCGCGAGGACGGCGTGTTCGTCGCCGTTCTCCGCGGCCTTGCGCACGTCCCGCAGATCACCACCGACCTCGGACAGGCCGGCCAGGCCGGAGTGGTGTTCCAGGCCGTCCTCGAGGTCGTCCAGCGACAGCCCGGCGCGCTGCAGCCACACCAGCAGACCGGGGTCGACGTCACCGCTGCGCGTGGCCATCACCAGGCCCGCCAGCGGGGTGAAGCCCATCGTCGTGTCGACCGACCGGCCGTCGGCGACTGCGGCGAGCGATGCCCCGGAGCCGAGGTGACAGCTCACGACTCGGGCGCCGGGTCTGTCCGCGAGCTCAGTCGCTCGTTGGGATGCGTAGGCGTGGGACAGGCCGTGGAAGCCGTACCTGCGCAGATCCCACTTGCGGCGCCACGCGGCGGGGACGGCGTAGGTCGTGGCAGCGGCGGGCATCGTGGTGTGGAAGGAGGTATCGAAACACGCCACTTGCGGCACGTCGGGAAGCAGGCGACTCGCCGCGTCTATTCCGGCGAGTGCGCGGGGCTGGTGCAGGGGTGCCAGGCCGGTGAGAGCCTCGATCCTGGCGCGCACGTCGTCGTCGATCGTGGTGGCGCTGGTGAAGGCGGAGCCGCCGTGCACGACGCGGTGCCCGACGGCGCCCACGGACGGCGCACCGTTCAGGAAGTCCTCCAACGGTCGCATCTCTCCCGACCAGCGTTCCGCGGTGGCCTCGGCGAGGACGGTGTCGTCCTCGCCGAGCACGCGGAGCTTCAGGCTGGAAGAGCCCGCGTTCACCACGAGAACGTTCACTGCCACGTCCAGTCGCGGATCTCGGGCATGTCCTCGCCGTGCTCGCGGATCCAGTTGTGGTGGCGGGTGCGCTGGTCCTGCATGAACTGCCGCAACCGGGCCGCCTTGGGGCCGAGACCGGGGACACGGTCGACCACGTCGATCACCAGCCGGTAGCGGTCCATGTCGTTGAGCACCAGCATGTCGAACGGCGTCGTCGTGGTCCCTTCTTCCTTGTAGCCGCGGACGTGCAGGTTGTAGTGGTTGGTGCGGCGGTAGGTCAGGCGATGGATCAGCCACGGGTAGCCGTGGTAGGCGAAGATCACCGGCCGATCCGCCGTGAAGAGCGCGTCGAACTCGCGGTCCGGCATGCCGTGCGGGTGCTCGGTGTCAGGCTGCAGGCGCATCAGGTCCACCACGTTGACGACTCGGATTCGCAGTGACGGCAGGTGTTCGCGCAGGAGCTTCGTCGCGGCGAGCACCTCGACGGTGGGAGCGTCGCCGGCACACGCCAGCACGACGTCCGGCGCCTCGATGCTGTCGTCGTTGCTCGCCCACTCCCAGATCCCCGCGCCACGGGTGCAGTGCAGGATCGCCTCGTCGACGTCGAGCCAGTCCGGTGTCTCGTTCTTGCCGGCCACGATGACGTTGACGTAGTCCTTGCTGCGCAGACAGTGGTCCGCGACGGACAGCAGCGTGTTGGTGTCCGGCGGCAGGTAGACGCGGACGACCTCGGCCTTCTTGTTCATGACGTGGTCGATGAAGCCGGGGTCCTGGTGCGAGAAGCCGTTGTGGTCCTGGCGCCACACATGCGAGCTCAGCAGGTAGTTCAGCGACGCGACGGGCCTGCGCCACTCCAGCTTCTTGTGGGTCTTGAGCCACTTGGCGTGCTGGTTGAACATCGAGTCGATGATGTGGATGAACGCCTCGTAGCAGTTGAACAGCCCGTGCCTGCCGGTGAGCAGGTAGCCCTCCAGCATGCCCTGGCACAGGTGCTCGGACAGCACCTCGACGACCCGTCCGTCGTGGACCAGGTGCTCGTCGACGGCCAGCGTCTCGGCCTGCCACTGCTTCCCGGTCACCTCGTACACGGCGTCGAGGCGGTTGGACGCCGTCTCGTCGGGCCCGAAGATCCGGAACGAGCGCGCGTCCGCGTTGAGCGTGATGATGTCGCGCAGCATCCGGCCGAGGACCCTGGTCGGTTCGGAGTGCGTGGTGCCGTGCTTCACGACGTCTGCCGCGTGCGCGCGGATGCCGGGCATCTTCAGTTCGCGCAACAACAGTCCGCCGTTGGCGTGTGGGGTCGCACCCATGCGTTGCGTGCCGTGAGGCACCAAGGCGGCAAGATCCGCGCGAGGTGCGCCATCGGCGTCGAACAGCTCTTCTGGCCGGTAGCTCTTCAGCCACTCCTCGAGCTGCCTCAGATGGTCCGGGTTGTCGCGCACGCCGGCCAGCGGCACCTGATGCGCACGCCACGTGTTCTCGACCGGCACGCCGTCCACTTCGGACGGACCGGTCCAGCCCTTCGGGCTGCGCAGCACGATCATCGGCCACCGCGGGCGCTCATGCGCGCTCTTGATGCGGCTGATCTCGTCGAAGACCTGGTCCAGCACCTCGGCCATGCGGGCGTGCATCGCCTTCGGCTCGTCACCCTCGACGTAGAACGGCGCGTAACCGTAGCCGCGCAGCAACGCGTCGAGCTCGTCGTGCGGGATCCGGGACAGCAGGCTCGGGTTGGCGATCTTGTACCCGTTGAGGTGCAGGATCGGCAGCACCACGCCGTCGCGCTGGGGGTTGAGGAACTTCCCGGCGTGCCAACTGGCAGCGAGCGGTCCGGTCTCGGCCTCTCCGTCGCCCACCACACAGGCCACGACGAGGTCCGGGTTGTCGAAGGCGGCACCGAACGCGTGTGCCAGCGAGTAGCCCAGTTCACCGCCCTCGTGGATGGAGCCCGGCACCTCGGGCGCCACGTGGCTGGGCACGCCTCCGGGGAAGGAGAACTGCCGGAACAGCCTGCGCATGCCCTCGGTGTCCTGTGGCACGTCTGGGTAGGTCTCGCTGTAGGTGCCTTCCAGCCACGTGTTGGCCAGCAAGGCGGGGCCTCCGTGGCCAGGGCCGGTCACGAACAGCATGTCGACGTCGCGGTCGCGGATGACCCTGTTCAGGTGCGCGTAGAGGAAGTTCAAGCCGGGCGTGGTGCCCCAATGCCCCAGCAGTCGGGGCTTGATGTGCTCCGGCGCCAGCGGCTCGGTCAGCAGCGGGTTGTCCATCAGGTAGATCTGGCCGGCCGACAGGTAGTTGGCGGCTCGCCAGTACGCGTCGACCAGCTCCAGGTCGGCGTTCGACATGTCGCGCTCCTCGCTCGGGTTGGTGCTTTTCACGCTTCCGTCTGGACCGATCACGGGACAGGGCATCGGGTCCGTGCCGGCCTGGGACCTAAGCCCCTGGGGTACAGGTCAGTGCACGGGTACACCGCAGCCGGCGAACTGGTCCCGCACACGGCGGACGAGGTCGGTGTCGGGGGTGGGGACGTCGGCCAGCGGGAACGGGATGCCGAGCGCGGTGTACTTGGGTGCACCGAGTTTGTGGAACGGCAGCACCTCGACGCGTTCGACGGTGTCCAGGGTGGTGACGAACGACGCGATGCCCGCGACGTTGTCCGGGTCGTCGGTGAGTCCGGGCACGAGCACGAACCTGATCCACATCGGCTTGCCGAGGTCGGACAACCGGCGCGCGAACCGCAGCGTCGGCGCGACCTCACCGCCGGTGACGTGCCGGTAGGTGGCCAGGTCCCACGACTTGATGTCGAGCAGCACGAGGTCGGTGTCGGCCAGCAACTCGTCGGACGCCCGCGCGCCGAGAAACCCGGACGTGTCGAGCGCGGTGTGCAGCCCGAGTTCCCTGGCGCGGTGGAACACCGTGGCGGTGAAGCCGGGTTGCAGCAACGGTTCTCCGCCGCTGATCGTCAGGCCGCCGCCGGCCACCTCGATGAACCGCCGGTATTTCGCGACCTCGGTCATGACCTCGTCGACGGTCGTGCGGTGGCCGTCGCGCATGTGCCAGGTGTCGGGGTTCTCGCAGTACAGGCACCGCAGCGGGCACCCGCTCAGGAACAGCACGAAGCGGGTGCCCGGTCCGTCGACCGCCGTGGAGACGTCCCACGAGTGGACTGATCCGGTGGTGGTCACAGCGACTCGTGGAAGGTGCGGTTGATGACGTCGCGTTGCTGCTCGGGAGTGAGCCGGATGAAGTTCACCGCGTAACCGGAGACCCTGATCGTCAGCTGCGGGTGGTTCTCCGGGTGTGCCATGGCGTCGAGCAGCGTCTCGCGGTTGAGCACGTTGGCGTTGAGGTGGAACCCGCCCGCGTCGGTGTAGGCGTCGAGCAGGCCGACCAGGTTGGTCACCCGCTCGTCCTCGGTCTGCCCGAGGCCTGTCGGGGTGATGCTGGCGGTCAGCGAGATCCCGTCCTGGGCCTGGTCGTAGGGCAGCTTCGCCACCGACAGCGCGGCGGCGGCCAGTCCGTGCCGGTCGCGGCCGTTCATCGGATTGGCACCTGGTGCGAACGGCTCACCCGCGCGTCGGCCGTCCGGGGTGTTGCCGGTGTGCTTGCCGTAGACGACGTTCGAGGTGATGGTGAGCACTGACTGGGAGTGCACGGCGCCGCGGTGCGCGGGGTACTGCCGCACCTTCCGCATGAAGTCCTCGACCAGCTCGACGGCGATCGCGTCCGCACGGTCGTCGTTGTTGCCGTACGTCGGGAAGTCGCCTTCGACCTCGTAGTCGACCGCGAGCCCGGTCTTGTCGCGGATCACCCGCACCTTGGCGTACCGGATCGCGGAGAGGCTGTCCGCCACTACTGACAGGCCGGCGATGCCGCAGCCGAGCAGTCGCTGGACCGGGTGGTCGTGCAGTGCCATCTCGATGCGTTCGTAGGCGTACTTGTCGTGCATGTAGTGGATGATGTTGAGCGCTTCGACGTAGGTCTTGGCCAGCCAGTCCGTCATCCAGTCGAACGCCGCCCGCACCTCCTCCTGGTCGAGGTACTCGGAGGTGATCGGCGGGAACACGGGTGCGACCTGGACGCCGGTCATCTCGTCGCGGCCGCCGTTGATCGCGTACAGCAACGCCTTGGCGAGGTTGACGCGGGCGCCGAAGAGCTGCATCTGCCTGCCGACCTTCATGGCCGAGACGCAGCAGGCGATCGCGGTGTCGTCGCTGAACCACGGCCGGATCAGGTCGTCGTTCTCGTACTGGATGGAGCTGGTGTCGACGGAGACCCTGGCGCAGAAGCGCTTGAAGCCCTCCGGCAGGCGGGGCGACCACAGCACGGTCAGGTTCGGCTCCGGCGCCGGTCCCAGGTTGTAGAGCGTTTGCAGGAATCGGAAGCTGGTGCGCGTGACCAGTGGTCGTCCGTCGTCGCCGATGCCGCCGATCGACTCCGTGACCCAGGTCGGGTCGCCGGAGAACAGCTGGTCGTACTCCGGTGTGCGCAGGAACCGCACGATTCGCAGCTTGACGACCAGGTCATCGACGAGCTCCTGGGCCTCGCGCTCGGTCAGGCGGCCTTCGTCGAGGTCGCGTTGCAGGTACACGTCGAGGAACGTGGACGTGCGGCCCAACGACATCGCGGCACCGTTCTGTTCCTTCACCGCCGCGAGATAGGCGAAGTACAGCCACTGCACGGCTTCCCGTCCAGTCGTGGCGGGTTTGGAGATGTCGTAGCCGTAGGACGCTGCCATGTCACGCAGTTCCGAGAGCGCCCTGATCTGCTCGGCCACTTCTTCGCGGTCCCGGATGACGTCCTCTGTGGACATCAGTTCGCCCAGCGCCGCGCGTTCGGCCTTCTTCGCCTCGATCAGGAGGTCGACGCCGTAGAGCGGAACCCGCCGGTAGTCGCCGATGATCCGGCCTCGTCCGTAGGCGTCCGGCAGACCGGTGATGATCCCCGCCTTGCGCGCTTGCAGGATCTCAGGGGTGTACGCGTCGAACACGCCGTCGTTGTGCGTCTTGCGGTACTTGGTGAAGATCTCCTTCACCCGCGGGTCGAGCTCGTAGCCGTAGGTGTGGAGGCTCGTCTCGACCATCCGCAGGCCACCAGTGGGCATGATCGCGCGCTTGAGCGGCGCGTCGGTCTGAAGGCCGACGATCAGCTCTTGGTCGCGGTCGATGTAGCCGGGGGAGTGGGCGGTGATGGAGGACGGGGTGTGTGGATCGACGTCGTAGATCCCGCGAGAACGCTCCTCGACGAACATGTCGGTGAGTCGTTTCCACAACGCGGTAGTGCGCGGCGTCGGACCGGACAGGAACCCCGCATCACCTTGATACGGCGTGTAGTTGGACTGGATGAACTCGCGCACGTCGATCTCGTCGCACCACCGCCCGGCGCGGAAACCGCGCCAGGCAGCAGTGGTCGTGCGCTCGGCGGTGGCGGTCACCGGGTCAGCACCACCTTGAGCGCTCCCGTGTCGCCGGCGTTCTCGAACACCTCGTAGGCCTGCTCCATCTCGTCGAGGGCGAAGCGGTGGGTGATGAACCGCTCGCCGTCGATCCGGCCCGCCGCGACCATCCGCAGCAGCGTCGGCGTCGAGCTGGTGTCGACCAGACCGGTGGTGATGGTGACGTTGCGGATCCAGAGGCTCTCCAGATGCAACGTCGCGGGCTTGCCATGCACGCCCACGTTGGCGACGTGCCCACCGGGACGCACGAGCCTGGCGCACAGTTCGAAGGTCTCCGGTACACCGACCGCCTCGATCGCGACGTCCGCGCCTAGCCCGCCGGTCAGCTCGCCGATCACGCGCTCCGCCTCCTCAGCGGTGCCCACGGTGACGTCCGCGCCGAACTGCTTCGCCGCGTCGAGCCGCGAGGTCGCGAGATCGACGGCGACGATGTGGCTCGGGCTGTACAGCTGCGCGGTCTGGATCGCGGCGAGACCGATCGGTCCAGCGCCGACGATCACGACCGTGTCGGCGGGCTTGATCCGTCCATTCAGGACACCGACCTCGTAGGAGGTGGGCAGGATGTCGGCCAGCACGACCGCGGACGTGTCGGTGACGTCGTCGGGCAGCAGGTGCGTGGAGTTGTCGGCGAACGGGACGCGCACGTACTCGGCCTGCACGCCGTCGGTCGTGTGGCCCAAGATCCAGCCACCGCCCCCGAGACATTGGCCGTAGGTACCGACGCGGCAGTAACTGCAGCGGCCACAAGAGGTGATGCACGAGATCAGCACCCGGTCACCCGGCTTGACCCCGGTGACCGAGCCGCCGACCCGCTCCACGACGCCGACCGCCTCGTGGCCGAGGATCCGGCCGGGTTCGACCTCGGGGACGTCGCCCTTGAGGATGTGCAGGTCCGTGCCGCAGATCGTCACCGCGGTGACGCGGACGATCGCGTCGGTGGGCTCCTCGATCTCCGGTTTCGGCACGTCTTCCCACGCGCGCTTGCCAGGACCGTGATAGACCAGCGCCTTCATCGAGTTCCTCCTCGTCGATTCGTCCATCCCAGACTTCTCTGGTCCGTGAACGCGGCGCAGAGCCCGTGGTCCCGGACGGTGGAGGACCTAAGGACCTCCTCCGGCGAGGCGCCCCACTCCTACCGTCGAGGTATGAAGCACGCGCTTGTGGTGTACGAATCGATGTTCGGCAACACCAAGGAAATCGCCGAGGCCGTGGCGGAAGGGCTGCGTGCGACCATGACCGTCGAGGTCGTCGAAGTAGGCTCCGCTCCGGTCGAACTGGGTGACCAGGTCGGGCTGCTCGTGGTCGGAGGCCCGACGCACGCGTTCAGCATGAGCAGGCCGAGCACCCGTGCCGACGCCGCCACCAAGGGAGCGGACGCGCAAGCGGCCGCGGGCACCGGCTTGCGGGAGTGGGCGGAGCGGATCGGGAAGGGCTCGGTGCACCCGCCGGTGGCCGCGTTCGACACCAAGGTCAAGGGGCTGATGACGGGCTCCGCTGCCCGCGCCGCGATCAAGCTCTTCCGCCGCGCCCACTTTCCGCTACTCCTGGCAGCGGAGAACTTCTACGTCGACGGCACAGTGGGCCCGCTGCTCGAAGGGGAGCCCGGCCGTGCGCGGACCTGGGGAGCCAAGTGCGCAGCCGAGGTGGGGTAGGCGGGCACGCCCGCACCGTGATCGCCGGCGGCGGTGTGAGCGGGCTCAGCCTCGCCGCGCACCTTGCGGTAGCTGATCATCGACACCCCGTCGTGGTGGTCGACGACGGCTCGCATCCGTTGGACGACAGGACGTGGGCGTCTGGTGGGATCGGCCCGGCCTGCTGGTCGGTGCCGCTTCGCGGTGGTTCGAGCGGATCCGTGTGCACGCGAACGGTCGGACAACCGTGATTCCGATGGGTCGCTACGGGTACCGAGTGGTCCGCGGTCGTGATCTGCGAGAGGTGGTGCGGCGGTACACCGACCCGTTGCCACAGTTCACCTTCCACCGCGGTCATGTGGAACGGATCGATCAGAACGGGATCGTGGTGGACGGCAACCACATGCGAGCCGGGTGGGTGTACGACAGCGTGATCGGACCCGAGATCCAGCCACCCGTGGACGCACGGCTCAGCTTTCGGGGGTGGCATGTGCGCAGTGAACGAGCGGCGTTCGATGCGGAGGCACCGACGTTCTTCGACTTCCGCACCTCGCAGCGGTACGGGGCGAGCTTTCTCTACGTGCTGCCTTTCGACGCCCACCACGCACTCGTCGAGCACACGTCGTTCACCGCGCCGGGCGCGTCTGTACCGCCTCGCGCGCAACGGGAAGCGCTCGCCGACTACCTGACCGACGTCGTCCGCACAGGCGGCCACGAGATTGAAAGCGACGAACACGCTGTACTGCCGTTGAACGCAGGACAGGTACTGCGTCGCAGGGGAAACGTGCTGACGATCGGCGCAGCGGGCGGCCTGCTGAAGTCTTCGACGGGATTCGGGTACCAGCGGATCCAGCGAGACAGCGAAGCGATCGCAGAGTCGTTGCACCGCAGAGGTCATCCGTTCGCCTTGCCTGAACCGTCCCAGCGATTCCGTATGTTCGACGCGGTGCTGCTGGACGTGGTCACCCATGACCCGGCGCAGCTGGAACGTGCCTTTGGCGCGTTGTTCCGCTTCCAGACCGCGGAACCAGCGCTGCGGTTCCTGGACGAGGCCACGACGCCGCCGCAGGAGTGGCGGTTGTTCGCCGGAATGCCGGCGCCGGTCTACCTCGCCGCTGCTGGACGCAGGCTCAGTTCGTGACACCCCGGTGCTCGGCGTTGTGCTTGACGGTGCGCAGGACCGCGCGGCTGATGATCGACACGGCCGGTGTGCTGATGCGCCAGTAGCGGCGGAAGTTGAGCCAGGCCTGCGGATCGGTGAGCTTCACGCGGATCTCGGAGGTGACCAGCGTGCGTCGTTCCCCGTACGGCTGCGTCGTGAACGACCACACGACCTTGCCGTATCCCGGCTTCGCGAAGTCCAGGAAGTCCCGCGGCTCGCAGGGGAACCACTTCACGACCGGGCGCCAGAACTTTCCGACCGCGCCGAGCACGATCTCGTGGCCCGGGTTCTCCCCGAGCACCATCCAGTCGGTGCCGGCGTCGAGGTCGTCCCACGTCAGCCTGGTGCGCTCCCGAGGCGGGCCTTGGGAGCGCGCACGCCAGCGTTCCGGCACTTCGCGGAACCACACCGCGAACGCCGCGACACCTCCGCGCAGCTCGGTGAGGTCCAGCTCACGCAAAGACCTCCAGGCAACTGCGGGACTCGCGTCCACTAGCAGGTGGTCGACACGCCCGAACTCAGGCCTGGGAGCGAACCGGTCGGCGAGGAGAGGGGACGGCGACTCGGCCATGGTGTGCCTCCAGAACCGGTTGGTGCACCACGAGAACAGGACACGGCGCGTGGTGGAGTGCCGCCTTGGTCACGGTACCGCTCTCGTGCGTGTCACCGGAACCGACGACGATCAGATCAGTGTCGGTGCACCGGGCGATCGCCTCATGTGGTTGCGCACGAACCATCACGGCGTGGTGCTGGAAACCGTCGAGCGCCGCGGCCGCGCGAGCGAGCACGTACGTGTGGTCGGTGTTGATGCCGCTTCGGACCGGAGATCGCGGTGCGGCGTGAAGGATTCGCAGCATCGCGGCGCGTCGACGTGCGAAGTCGGCTGCGTGCCGCACCACTCTGCCGTCCCCAGGGCCGCCGCTGACCAACGCGGTGACGCGGCGGTACTGGGCGTCGATGGCGGCAGGTGTTCCGCGAACGACCACTGTGTCGCACCGGGTCGTGGCCAGCAGCGGCAGGACGTGACCACCCAGACCGAGCGCGGAGCTGCCCGGACCCCGATAACCGACGACCACGAGCTGGGCGTGGAAGTCGTCCTGCGGGCGGTGGATCTCGAGGCCGGTGCCGAGGAGCTGTGCGTGCGCGGCGGCCCAGCGCAGCACGTCCTCGTCACGTCTGGCGCCGTCCTGGATGATCACGACTGGTTCCATACGTCGACAATGGTTCGTTGCATCCGTCTGGAGCAGGGCGGGAAGTGTCGACTGCGCCAGGACCAAAGTCCCGGCGGCGCCGGGACTGCCGCCCGCTGCCCGGCTGCACCGTGGCCGGGACCGTGGTCAGTGTGGACACCTCACTGACTTTTCTCGGCGCGACCGGCACCGTGACGGGCAGCAAGTTCCTGTTCGACACCGGCCAGTCCCAGGTCCTGGTGGACTGCGGGCTCTTCCAGGGGCTCGCGCCGCTGCGTCGCCGGAACTGGCGCACACCGCCGCTCGACCTGGACCGCCTCGACGCCGTCGTACTCACCCACGCACACCTGGACCACTGCGGCTACCTGCCGGTGTTGGTCCGGAACGGCTGGCGTGGACCAGTCTTCGCCACAGAGGGCACTGCGGATCTCGCGTCGATCGTGCTGACCGACAGCGCGCACCTGATGATGGAAGAAGCACGGCAGGCCAACGAAAGCGGCTGGTCCAAACACACGCCGGCCCTGCCTCTCTACGACACCGACGATGCTGAACGTGCGCTGAAACTGTTCCGGCCATTGGACTTCGGTGCTGGACTGCGCATCGCGTCGGCTGTCGACCTGGAGTTCGGACGGGCCGGGCACATCCTCGGCTCGGCCTGGGCACACCTGAGGTTGAACGGCCGCACCGTGGTTGTGAGCGGTGACCTGGGCCGGAACGCGCACCGAGTGCTGCTGCCGCCTCAGCCGCGGCCCGACTGCGACGCGTTGCTCATCGAGTCCACGTACGGCGATCGTCGCCACGACGACGCCGCAGCCGTCGACACGTTCGCCGCGACCATCCGCCGCACGGCCGCGCGAGGCGGCAGCATCCTGATCCCGGCGTTCGCGGTCGACCGCACCGAGGTGATCCTCGTCGAGCTCGCCCGGCTCACGCGCTCCGGCGAGATCCCGGACCTGCCGGTGTACGTGGACAGCCCGATGGCGCTGGCCTCGCTGCGGGTCTACCGCCAGGCGATCGCCAAGAGCCGGCCGGAGATCCGCCCTGAGCTCGGCCGCGGTGAGGACGCGTTCGATCCCGGCCGGTTGTCCGAGCTGCACACGGCGACCCAGTCGATGCAGGTCAACGACCCGCGCCAGCCGTCGATCATCATCTCCGCCTCCGGCATGGCCACCGGTGGACGGGTGCTGCACCACCTGAAGTCGATGCTGCCCAATTCCAGGCACACGGTGCTCGTGGTCGGCTACGCCGCTGCCGGCACACGGGCGAGACTGCTGGTGCAAGGGGCTCGGGAGATCAAGATCCACGGCCGGTACGTGCCGGTGAAGGCCGACGTTGAGGTGATCGAGGCGTTCAGCGCCCACGCCGACGCAGACGAACTGGTCGCGTGGGCTACCGCAGGCACCGCACCTACCACGACGTATGTGGTGCACGGTGAGTCGGAAAGCGCGGCCGCGCTGGCCCAGCGGCTCGAGACCGAACACGACTACACCGCCGTGGTACCTGCTGACGGAGAGAAGGTGCTGATCTAGAGCCTGGTCCTGCCAGCGGTGCGGGCACAGCTAGCAGGACGCGTGCTCGCCGGAGTCGACCATCAGCTCGGCGACGGAGCGCCGAGGTGTCGCCGGAACAGGAGTGCTGAACCCCATCCGCAACACGGTCTGCGGCACCAGGACGCCACCGAGCGCACGGCGCAGATCATCACGAACGCGCTTGACCTCGACCGGCTGCGACATGAAGGACGCGGACAGCCCGTGCGTCGTCGCCGTGAGCAGGACGCGCTGCATCGCCTGTCCTGCCTGCAGGTCGCTTAGCGGGCCGTCGTAGAACGAGCAGAGGACGACGACCAGCGGGTCGGACTCGTAGTCCTTGCCGGTGTGGCGCTCGGGGCCCTGGAAGTCGCGGAAGACCCATTCGTCCTGCGTCTCCGGGCGCACGCCGGCCGAGGCGGGCGGCACGCCGTCGGTCGCGCCAGGACGGTGTCCGGTGAACGCCGCGATCTCGGCTTGCACGGACTCGTCGCCGAGCTGGATCTCGTGCGCCTGCTGGACGAACCGCTTGAGCCGGGCACGTTCCTGCGGGGTGGTGACGATGTGGAGCCAGGAGCGTTCCAGTTCGGCTGCCCGCACCAGCGCGTGACGCTGGCGAGAGTCGATGACGCCGTCGAGGAACGGCCGGCGGTTGGTGCGTCGACGCGGAACCGCGTCGAGCAGAGTGCGCTGCTCGTCGTCGATCTCGAGCGTGCCTCCGCGCCGCACCACGGCGAGTGCGCCGGGAGCGTCCTGGCCCGGCAGCATCGTCACCAACGGGCGCACGCCCGCGCTTTGCAAGGAGAGACGCAGGTTGTACAGGGCCGCACCGCAGGACAAGCGCAGTTCGCGGCCTTCCGGGTCGGTCGCGGCCAGCTTGCGGTCCGGGTCCGGGTGCAGCTCGATCCGGTCGCGCAGGACGCGGAACCGCCAAGGCTGCGTGTTGTGCACGGACGGAGCGAGCGAGGCGGCCCTGAGCGCGCGCTCGATCTGCTCGGGCCCCAGCCCCAGAGCCGCCGTCACTTGTGCCATGTCTTTCACCCCGTCGTGTTGCCTGGTGGAACGTGTAGTCCCACTTTCTGCGCGGCTACCGGGTGGTCCCACCGTCGAAGGTCCCGATCTGGCCGGGACAGGTTGGCGACGACGCCACAGCGTGGAAGGCTTGATCCATGGTGGAGCCCGAAGAGAGACCGTCCCGAAGCCTGCTCGGTGGGCTGCGGCTGGACGAGTTGCTCGACGAGATGCGCGACCGGCTCGCGGAGATCGGGTCCACGAGGGACAAGATGCAGAGCCTGCTCGACGCGGTGCTCGCGGTAGGCGCCGGCTTGGAGCTGGACTCCACCCTGCAGCGCATCGTGCAGGCGGCTGTTGAGCTTGTGGGAGCCCGCTATGGCGCATTGGGCGTGCTCGGTTCGCGGCACAACCTCTCACAGTTCGTCTACGTCGGCATCGACCCCGAGATCCGCGCGCACATGGGCCACCTGCCCGAGGGCAAGGGTCTGCTCGGTCTGCTCATCAAGGACCCGCGGGCGATCCGCCTGCACGATCTGAGCGAACACGCCGCGTCGGTCGGCTTCCCGCCCAACCACCCGCCGATGCACAGCTTCCTCGGCGTTCCGGTGCGGGTGCGCGACGAGGCGTACGGCAATCTCTACATGACCGAGAAGATCGACGGCGGCGACTTCACCGCCGACGATGAGGTTGTGCTGGAAGCGCTGGCCGCGGCGGCCGGCGTTGCGGTGGAGAACGCCCGCCTTTTCGAACGGTCCAGGACGCGGGAACGGTGGCTTGAAGCGACAGCGGAGATCAACGCCCAGCTCCTGGCCGGAGCGACCGCCGAGGACGCGCTGAGGTTGATCGCGCAGCGAGCAGTCGAGCTGGCATCTGCCTCGTGGGCGGCGGTACTGCTGCGCGACGGGAAGGAACTCCGCAGGGCGGCGTTCGCAGGAAACGAGACAGTTCCCGATGTCTTCTCCTCCGACGACGCCCAGGTGCTCGCGCAGGTGCTGGACACGGCCGCACCCGCACTGATCGAAGAAGTGGACGGCCAGCTCGGCGAACTGCCCGCCCGGACAGGTGCCGCAGTGGTGCTGCCTCTGCGAGCAGGCGCCACGGTGACCGGCATCCTGCTCGCTGTCCGTGACAAGGACACGGCCGCGTTCCCCGCGGATCTCATGCCCTTGCTGGCCTCGTTGGCCGACCAGGCGGTGGTGGCGATCGAGTTCGCCGAGAACCAGAGCGCGAAGCGCCTGGTCGACGTCCTGGAAGACCGCGACCGGATCGCCCGTGACCTGCATGATCACGTGATCCAGCGATTGTTCGCCACCGGGATGAGTCTGCAGGGTGCGTTGACGTGGGTGACTCATCCGGAGGCGCGCAGGCGGGTGACGAAGGCGGTGAACCAGCTCGACCAGACGGTGCTGGAGATCCGCACGTCGATCTTCGACCTGCAGGCGGACTCCGGCGACACCGGTCTGCGGCGGCGCCTGCTCAACATCGTCGCCGAGATCACCGAGGGCGCCGAGCTGAGTCCGGCGATCCGGATGTCCGGCACGATCGACAGCCTGGTGCCCGACTACATCGGGGAACACGCCGAAGCGGTGGTGCGCGAGACCGTCACGAACGCGCTGCGCCACGCGCGGGCGACTGAGCTGACGCTGACCGTCGAGGCGGGCGACGCGCTGATCATCACGATGGTGGACAACGGCGTGGGCATGCCGCCCGACGTCGCGCGCAGTGGGCTGCGAAATCTGGAGCAACGCGCCATCGAGCTGAACGGTGCGCTCGCCGTCGCAGAGGAGCCTGGCGGCGGCACGCGGGTGACGTGGCGGGTACCGCTCGACTAGGGCTCAGCCGGTCTCGTTGTCGTGGGTGGGCCTGCGCAGCTGCGAAGCCAGCACGGCGGCCTGGGTGCGGCGTTCGAGGCCGAGCTTGGCGAGCAGGTGCGAGACGTAGTTCTTGACAGTCTTCTCCGCGAGGAACATCTTGTCCGCGATCTGCCGGTTCGTCAGGCCGTCGCCGATGTAGTCGAAGACGGTCCGTTCCTGCTCGGTGAGAGCGCGGACCGGATCGCCCTGCTCGCGTTCGCGGCGGATGCGGTTGAGCAACGCGGCGGTCGACCTGGCATCCAGCAGTGACTGTCCGGCCGCGACGGTCTTCACCGCCGTGGTGAGGTCGGTGCCGAGGATGCGCTTGAGCACGAACCCGGACGCGCCGGCCATGATCGCGTCGAACAACGCCTCGTCGTCGGTGAACGACGTGAGCATCAGGACGTTCAGCTCCGGCATGCGGGACCGCAGCTCGCGGCACAGCTCGATGCCGTTGCCGTCGGGCAGCCGCACGTCGAGCACCGCGACGTCCGGGTTGGCCGCGGGGACCATCGTGAGCGCCTCGGTGACCGAGGCGGCCTCGCCCACGACCTCCAGGTCGGGGGAGGCGCTGAGCAGTTCCCTGATCCCGACCCGGACGACCTCGTGGTCGTCCACCAGGAAGACTCGCGACACCACCGCAACCACCTCTCTTCGATCGTTTCGAGATCACGATCTCTCAGCCGGGCTGCCGCACACAGGGACCAAAGACCCTGTCACCGGGAATTCAGAGTCGTCCGGACCCGCTCGAACTCCTCGGCGTCGATCTCGCCCCTGGCCAGCCGCTCCTCCAGTATGCGGGTCGCCGAGCCGACGCGCGGGACTCTCCGCAGCAGCACGACGACCAACGCCACCGCACCACCCCAGAACAGCACCATCGTCAGCGCCATCATCGCGAACCCGCCCCAGCCCATCGGGGTGCCGTAGTACCCGTACATCCTCATCGCCTCCCTGGCATGTCGCATTCAGGTTCTTCCGGCGGCACGACCGCGCGGAGAGTCCAAGTGCCCGACTCTCGTGAGCAGGAGCGCCCTGTCCGCACGAGGGTGTGCGGCGGAATGGTCGAGACATGCGATGGAACCCGGCAGAGGCAGCGGAAATCGTTGAAACGGCGACCAGCGCGCCCGTGTACAGCACGGCCCGGCCTTGGCGCCTGGAGTTGCACGGCAGGTCGGTCTACCTGTTCGAGGCGGGGGAGCGGTCCGAGCACGACCCGCTCGGGTTCGACCGGCTGTTGTCGTGCGGCGCCGCTCTGGAACACGTCGTGCTCGCGGTCCGGCACGCAGGATGGCATCCACACGTCGTGTTTCCGACCGACCGGGCCAGCCCTGACCTGCTCGCTGTGGTGCGTGCCGACCGCCGCGAGCCACCGGACCCGCAGGACCTCGAACTGCACCGCGCGATCCGGATGGCCGACGGGACCGGTGGAGGTGACGTTCACGCGTTCGGACGCGCGAACCACTGGGCAGGCACAGAACTGCGCGCGCTGAACGAACACGAGCTCGTCGTGCTCACCACCGGCGACGGCCGCCCTGACCACGTACGGGGTGGCGCGGCGCTGCAGGCCGCGGTCCTGGCCGGACGAAGCGCGGGCGTGGCGGTCCGGCCCGTCGTGCACCTGGTCCACCGGCCCGAGTGGCGGGCGGGCCTGATCGAACGGCACGAGCTCGCCGGCTTCCCGCAGGCGCTGGCGATCGTCGGTGCGAAGGGCCCGGTCGGCACGGGACCAACGACAGCGTCCGCCGCACGCTCGGATTCCTAGCGTTGATCCCGGAGAGGAGTTCCGCCATGCGAGCTCGCGACATCATGACCAGCCCGGTGATCACCGTGACACCGGCTTTACCGCTCAAAGGCGCGGCCGCGCTGATGGTCTCGCACGGGTTCACCGAGCTCCCGGTCGTCGACGACGACAAGCAGCTCATCGGCATCGTGACCGAGGCCGACCTGGTGCGCGGCGGATACCTGGAAGAAGGCGGAGCGGTGGTCGCCGACGTGATGACCACTCCCGCCGTCGCCATGGACGCCGCCGCACCGGCCGAGATGCTGGCCCGCGTGATGGTCGACGATCAGCGACGTTGCGTCCCGATCGTGGACGGCTCGACGGTGATCGGCGTTGTGACCCGCCGCGATCTGGTGCGCGCCATCGCCAGGGCCGACACGACGGTGACGGCGGACGTCCAACGAGTGCTCGACGTCTACGGCGGCGGTCGCAAGTGGACGGTCATCGTCCACGAGGGCGAAGCGGTGATCGGAGCGGACAGCACCGACGAGGACACCGAACGGGTCCTGACCGCGCTCGCCGACGCCGTGCCAGGAGTACTGCACACCCGAATTCTCGTGGGAGGACAACGATGAAGGCCCCATCCGCCCCGGTCGTGGTCGGTGTCGACGGCTCCGCCTCGGCCCTGTCCGCCGTCAGCTGGGCCGCACAGGAGTGCGCCCGTCACAAGGTGCCGCTGCGGCTCGTGCACGCCTATTCGTTGCCGACGCGCGGTTATCCCGAGGTCATCCTCACCGGCAACGAGATCCGCAACGCGATCGAGCAGCTGGGCCGCGAGAAGCTCGACGAGGCGACCGCCGCCGCGCGGGCAGCCGCACCGGACGTCGAGGTGACAACTGGAATCGCGTGTTGCGGTGCGTCCGCCCTGCTGATCGCGGAGTCCAAGGAGGCACGACTGGTCGTGGTCGGCTCACAGGGTCTCGGCACGGTGACCGGAATGATCGTCGGTTCCTCGGCCTTGGCGCTCGCGGCGCACGGCAAGAGCCCGGTGGTCGTGGTGCGCGGCGCCGCCGTGCCCGACGGGCCTGTCGTGGTCGGCGTCGACGGGTCGCCGACGAGCGAGGCCGCACTCGCGTTCGCCTTCGAGACGGCGTCGATGCGCGACGCCTCGCTCACCGTGGTGATGTGCTGGCAGGACTTCATGATGGAGAGCGCCTACTCGGCGTCGAGGTTCACCGTCGACTGGGGCCAGGTGGAAGCCGACGAGCGCAGGCTGCTCGCGCAGCGGCTCGCCGGGTGGCAGGAGAAGTACCCGGACGTGCAGGTGCACCAGGTGGTCGTGCGCGACCGGCCCGTGCGCGCGCTGATGCGGTACGGAGCGGAGGCGCAGCTCGTGGTGGTGGGTAGCCACGGGCACGGCGGGTTCGCCGGCATGTTGCTCGGCTCGACGAGTCAGGCCCTCGTCTACAACGCGCCGTGCCCGTTGGCGATCGTGCGGCCCGACTAGGCCGCGTTGCCCGCCGGCTTCCCCTTCGTCTTGGCGATGAAGGGGATGTCGGCGAACTGCAGCTCGATGCCGAGGCCGCGCAGTTCGTGGCTCAGCCGCAGCAGGCTGACCTGGGACAGGGTGAACAGCGTGTTGACGTCCCAGGCCCGGCCGGCGATGGCCAGCACGACGACCGTCGGCCGGTCGGCGACGTCACGGGAGCTGTCGAGCGCACGGACCTTGTCCCGCAGCTGTTGCATGGCCTGCGGTTCGAAGTACTGCGCCCACGCCGACACCTGGGCCTGCGTGTAGAGGTGGCTCGCCGCGGTCGCCCGGCCGAGCCACTTCATGTGCACGATCTCGTTGCCGGGCCCGAAGACGTCGGCGATCTCGAAGCCCCGCAGGTGCATCGGGGTGTAGGCGAGGCCGCGGTCCATGCACAGGTAGCCGGACTGCTTGGCCACCTTCCTGGCGAACTGGTGCTCGTCGTCGCGCTTGCCGGTCGGCACCCACACGGGGAACGTCAGCGAGCTCTTGTTCTCGAGTAGCGCACGGACCTGCTCGCGAACGCGCGCGACGGCTCCTTCGCCGATCTCGTACCACTTTCCCTGGTGCAGGGCGTAGGTCTTGCCTTCCACCACGGTCTGGAACGCCACCCACTTGATCATGGAGATCGGCCGGGTGAGCAGCTCCGCGCCCAGTTCGTCCTCGCAGGGCGCGAGTTCTGCCCTGCCCAGCACGTCCAGCCGGAACTGCTGGTCGACATCCACGAACGGCTTCACCAGCTCGTGGATCTCGAACCCCGGCGCCAGCACACGGGCGGCTGTCGGACCGACGCGGCTCGACGCGAACGACTGGGCCTGACCGATCTCCCGGATCGCGGAGGAGGGCCAGCAGACGCCCAGCGGCCCGAACCGGTCGTCGCCGCCGAGTGCTTCGGCGAACTGCTTCTCCAAGTCGGACATGACCGGGTTGCTGGTGCTGACGGGACGGATCTCGGCGATGTGGCGCAGCGGCGCGCCCGTGACGTCCTCGTCGACGATCGCGCAGATCGTGCGCAGGTCGGCGATGAACGTCTCGGGCGTGCGGCCGAGCTGGATGTTGAGTCCCCGTCCGGCCCGGATGTTCCACGTCCTGCCGTCAGTGGCGGTGTCGTAGGTCAGGCCGGACAGGTCGGCCGGCCCTTCGATGCCGGTGACGAGCTCACCCGCGGGTTCCAGCGGGAAGCCGGACATCGAGCTGCCCGAGGGGAACGAGACCTCCATGCCGCGTGCGGACACGTCGAGGAGGTTGCTGCGGATCGTGCGGACCTTGTCCGGGTCGATCCGCCTGATGCCGAAGTTGAGACCGAAGTCGTCATCGAGCAGCAGCTCGTCGAGCATGAACCTGCTGGAGGAGCCCCACGTGACGGCGCAGACCCACTCGTCGTCGATCTCGACGACGATGAGCGCGAACGGGGAGCTGCCCGCGAGGTCCAGGTTCTCGAGGTCCGACGCCTCCGTGAGGTGCCGGACCCAGTTCGGCTCGCCGCTGCTGCGGACGCCGGCGAAGACGTGGGTGCGGGTGCCGGCGATCAGGAGTTCGCCGTCGTACCTCACGTCGACGCCCTCGACGTCCTTGAGGTAGTCGCTGAGGTTCTCGTGCGTGGCCGGGAGGCGGTATACCGTTGCCGCCCCGGTCGGAAGTGCCCTGGGCAATGTTCTTCCTCGGAGTTCTGGGGACGACGCGGTGGAGATGGCGGATGCGTCGTCAGGCTGATACGGGCGCGCGGGGGAACGCGCGCAGCCGGACAGCCGTGCGGCAGGCCTGTGACGGTCCGATGTGGACAAATGGTGACGTCGCCCGTTTGGACGCGCACGTCACACGATCGTGACTGGTCCTGCGCGCCTGCGAAGCCCTAAACTCAGCGCGCGTTCTCCCGACTTGTTCTGGTTTCTGAGGCCAGGTTCTTGCCGGTGGAACTTCACGCGGCCTCCTGCTCGAACAGGGGGTCGCGTTTGCACGTCCAGGGCATGTTCGCCT
The DNA here is from genome assembly GCF_033794685.1 of Streptomyces sp. ID05-26A. Taxonomy (NCBI): domain Bacteria; kingdom Bacillati; phylum Actinomycetota; class Actinomycetes; order Kitasatosporales; family Streptomycetaceae; genus Streptomyces; species Streptomyces sp. ID05-26A. The sequence goes on along the minus strand of NZ_JARAYZ010000002.1, from coordinate 865,080 downwards.
TGGCCGTGATCCAAGGGTGGCATGCCCCACGTACCAACTTCGCCTCCGACACGCCTCAGGCCTTGAATGGTCGACGTCTTGCGCCAAGCGGCGAGCAGTGAGCGGTAGGGCCGAACTCGGTGGCCGCTGGAGCGATTCCGCAAATGGCTGGCGACAAGTGATGTCCACTTTATTGGCGGCTCGCCATGACAACCTTGTCGAGGGCCTTTATTGGACAAAAAGTGGTCATTCAGGATCGGTCAATTGTGGAGATGTTGCGCAGGGTGACTGATCGTATGCGCTTGGCGGTTGTGATCGCGGGTCGCCGAATGACCGTTCGTCGCAGACAGGAGCGGTTGTGTCCGACAAGACCACGTCGTCTCGATCAGCTCGTGCGTTACAGGGTGTTGCCCGGCTCGTGTAGCCATGGTCAGCCCGCGTGAAATCGATTTCTGCGTCGTGTTCGCTGATCCGACGACTAGTGGGTCGCTGTCGGCGGAATGACGACCACGGGGCAACCGGCGTGGCGCAGACAATTCGCGGCGACACCTTCCGAAAGGAACTCACGGACGGCTCCACGGCCTCGTGTGCCGATCACCAGCAATTCGGCGTGCGTCGAAGCTTCCGTCAGCCGGTCGGCCGCATCGCCGACGACGACGCACTCGGCGACGTCGGGCGCGTGGAGCATCGTGGCGCGCACCTGCTGGACCGCGTTGTGGAGTTCGCGCGCCGGGTGGCGTTGTGGCATCTCGCCGTACGGGTTGAGGCCCATCGGCACGGCGGGCACGACCACCGGCTCCTGCCGGTAGGCGAACATCGCCTCCACCCTGGCGCCCCGGTGCGCCGCCTCCTCCATCGCCCAGCGCAACGCCGCGCGTGACTCCGCCGAGCCGTCGACGCCGACCAGGATCACAGGTGTCCTCATGACCGCTCCTCTCACTCGGAACCAGCGTGCGGCGCGGCCTCGGGCATGGGCAGGGACCAACGTCACGAGCCGGGCGAGCCCATCCGCACTGCTGACGTGCGCGCACGAAGCGAACCCTCGATCGAACGGATCGGATGGAGGACGCGATGAAGGCGAAGACAGGCGACTGGCTGGTGGAACCCGGCGGGCGGCGCGGGCTGATCGCGGAGGTGAGACACGAGGACGGCGGACCGCCCTACGTCGTGCGGTGGCTGGACACCGAACACGAGGCGCTGGTGTTCCCCGGCCCGGACACGCACGTCGTCTCGGCTGAGGACGAGGCCGCGCGCCTCCACGCGGGCTGAGTCGTGGACACGGTTGTCGCACTCGGTCACCTCGCGACGGCGCTCGCGATCGGCCTGTTGCTCGGGGTGGAGCGCGAGCACGACAACGCGCACAACTCCACCAGACCCGCTGGCTCGCGGACCTTTCCGCTGATCGCCCTGGCCGGCGCGGTGAGCGCGGCGCTCTCGCCGGTCGCGCTGGGCGTCGCGCTCGCCGCGGTCGCCGCGCTCGTCATCGCCTGGTACGTGCGCACCGCCGAACCCGGCGCAACGACGGAGATCGCGGCCATCGCGACGTTCCTGCTGGGCGCGCTGGCGTGGCACCGGCCCGAACTCGCGGTGCCGGTCGGCGTCGCCGCTGCCGCGCTTCTCGCCGCCAAACGACCGCTGCACCGGTTCGCGCGCAAAGTCGTGAGCGACCAGGACGTGCGTGACGCGATGATCCTGTTCGTCGTCGCGTTCGTGGTGCTGCCGCTGCTGCCCAACCGGCCACTCGGCCCGTACGGGGTGCTGAACCCCGCCCGCGTGTGGTGGCTGGTCATCGCGGTCACGGTCATCGGGTGGGCCGGATACGTTGCCGCGCGGGCGTTCGGCGAACGCTGGGGGCTGTTGGTCACCGGGTTCGCCGGCGGTTTCGTGTCCGGCTCCGCGACCACCGCGGTCATGGCCCGCAAGTATCGAACCGTTGGAGCGGCAGCGTTTCCCGGTGCGGTCGCGGTCAACCTCGCCACGCTCGCCCAAATCGTCGCGGTGACGGCGATCGCGAGCCCGCCGGTCGCGCTGAGGCTGCTGCCCGCGATCGGAGCGGGGGCGGTGGTGCTGCTGGCCGAGGTGGCCTGGCTCGTGTGGCGCACGAAACCCGCTGAAGCCGAGAACGACGAGCCTGTGGTGAGCAGGCCGATGTCGCTCAAAGCGGCCTTGTCACTGGCCGCGATCCTGGTGCTGTTCCTGGTCGTCACCCGCGCCGCTGCGGACTGGCTCGGCGGCGGGGGAGTGATCGCCGCCGGAGCACTGGGCGGGCTGGCCGACGCGCACGCGGCCGCGATCGCAGCTGCTTCTCTCGCACCGCAAGCCATTTCGGTGCACACGGCGGTCATCGCATGCGGGGCGGCACTGGCCACGAACACCGTGGTGAAGCTCGTCCTGGCCACAGTCGCCGGCGGGCCGCGGTTCGCGTTGCGGCTCGCCGCGTGGCTCGCGCCCGTGGTCGTGGCGGTCGGGCTGGGCATGGCCTGGTAGGCCGGGGACGAAGGTCCCGGACGGCGCGGGACCGCGGGCACTCACCGGCCGCGGCGCGGGCCGGAAGGCTGAAGTGCATGAGCGAGAAGGAATCCCGGCCCATCGTGGTCGGCGTGGACGGATCAGCCGCCGCGCAGGCGGCACTGCGATGGGCCGTGGAGGACGCGCGGCGGCGAGGATGCCCGGTCGACGTGATCTCGGCGTGGCACCCCGACTACGGAGTGATGATCGGCCCGGTGCCGGCCGAGGTCATCATGGCGATGTCGCCGCAGGTCATGAGGGAAACGGCGCAGAAAGGCCTGGACGCCGCAGTCCAGGGCTTCGAGGGCGTGGAGATCCGCCGGATCCTGGTCGAGGGTGACCCCAGGGACGCGCTCGCCAAGGCGTCGGAGGACGCGGAACTGCTCGTGGTCGGCAACCGCGGCCACAGCACGATCGTCGAGGCGATCCTCGGCTCGGTCAGCTCCTACTGCGTGCACCACGCCTCGTGCCCGGTCGTCGTGATCCGCGCACCGAAGGTCGAGCAGGAGCACGCACCCGCCAAAGCGGCACTGCCGCTGACTCCCGGACCCCTGCTGTGACCGCGCTGGCGCTGCTCACCGACGGTTCGGCGGTGGCCGTCCGCGAACTGGGACCGACGGACGTGACCGCGTTGCTGGAACTGCACCAGTCACTTCCGGTCGAGGACCGATACCTGAGGTTCTTCAGCACCTCTCCCCATCAACTCGAGGACTTCGTCGAGCGGATGGTGTCGCCGGACGAGCCCTCGCACGTGGTTCTGGGCGCGTTCCGCGGCGACCGGCTGCTCGGAGCCGCCAGCTACGTCGTCGTGCGGGAGACCGACTTCGCCGAGGTCGCGCTCGTCGTGTCGCACGTCGAGCAGGCCCACGGCCTGGGCACGCTCCTGCTGGAACACCTGGCCTCTCTGGCGAGGTCGCGGGGCGTTCGCCGGTTCACCGCCGAGGTGCTCACGATCAACGGCCGCATGCTCCGCGTCTTCACCGACATGGGCTTCGTAGTCGGCATCGTGCCCGACGGCGAGGTCATGTACGTCGAACTCGTCCTGCGACCCGATGACCGGTACCTCGACGCCGTGAGCGCGCGGGAGTCGGTGGCCGACGTCGCGAGCCTGTCCCACGTGCTGCGGCCGGGCTCGATCGCCGTGGTCGGCGCGGGCCGGTCGGAGACCTCCGTCGGGCACGCGGTGCTGCGCAACCTGGTGGACGGGAACTTCACCGGTGATCTCTACGCCGTGAACCCGCACGCGAAATCCGTTGCGGGAGTCGACTGCTACGCCTCGGTCGAGGAGCTGCCCGAGGCACCGGAACTCGCGGTGCTCTGCGTGCCGGCGAAGGCCGTGCCCGCCGTCGCCGAGGAGTGCGGACGCCGAGGAGTTCGCGCCCTGGTCGTCATCTCGTCAGGCGTCGAACCAACGGCGCTGAGAAACGCCGTCAGAGCGCACGGCATGCGGCTCGTCGGCCCCAACTGTCTTGGTGTGTCGACGAGTTCGCCCGCGGTGCGGATGAACGCCACCTTCTCCGCACACGCCACCCTCGCCGGTGACATCGGGCTGGTCACCCAGTCCGGCGGCATCGCGATCGGCGTGCAGGAGGAGCTGCGGCGACTGGGGCTCGACCTGTCGACCCTGGTCTCCACCGGGGACAAGCTCGACATCAGCAGCAACGACCTGCTGATGTGGTGGGACCAGGACGCGGACACCCGGTTCGTCGTGCTCTACCTGGAGTCCTTCGGCAACCCGCGCAAGTTCTCCCGGCTGGCCCGCCAGGTCGCCCGCCGCAAGCCGGTGCTCGCCATCCGTGCCGCCACCAGTGAGGCAGGCCAGCGCGCCGCCGCCTCCCACACGGCGTCGACCGCGACGCCGTCGGTCATCAGGGACGCGTTGTTCCGCCAGGCCGGGGTGATCGCGGTGGACAGCGTGCCGGAGCTGACCGACGTGCTGATGGCGTTGAGCTGGCAACCGTTGCCGCGGGGCAGGTCGGTCGCGGTCCTGAGCAACGCGGGCGGCCTCGGCGTCCTGGCGGCGGACGCGTGCGTGAGAGAAGGCCTGCGCATGGCGGAGCTGTCCGTGGACACCGTGAAAGCGCTGAGCAAGCTGCTGCCCGTCACGGCGAGCTTCTGCAACCCCGTCGACACCACCGCCGTGGTCGACGGGCAGACCTTCGCCCGCTGCCTCGACATCATCGCGGCCGACCCGAGTGTCGACGCCGTGATCACCGTGAGCGTCCCGACCGCGCTCGGCGACCCGACCGAGGGACTGCACCGCTTGGACGGCACACCGATCCTCGCCGTGCGCACCGGCCAGACGGAACGCCTGCCGGACGACGTGCCCTGCTACGCCGAACCGGCTCGTGCCGCCGCGGCACTCGCCCGCCTGGTTGAACGCGTGGAGTGGCTCTGCCGGCCCGCTGAGTTCCTCGGGCTGGACAGGATCGACCTGGACACTGCCCGCGGCGTCGTGGCCCGCAGAGCCGACGGCTGGCTCACCCCGGACGAGGTGGTGGTGCTGCTCAAGGCGTTCGGGCTGCCCGTGCTCGGCGGAACGCTCGCCACGACGGAGGATCACGCGATCGCCGCCCAGCTGGCTTACGACGTGCCGGTGGCGCTCAAGGCGGTCGCCGACGACCTGCTGCACAAGAGCAAGGGCGGCGGCGTGGAGCTCGGGATCAGTGACGGTCCTGCGGTCGCGGAGGCGTTCCGCGCGTTCCAGGACCGCTTCGGCGACGCACTGCGCGGAGTGTTCGTCCAGCCCATGGCGGCCGGTGGGCGGGAACTGCTGGTCGGCATCGCGACCGACGAGAAGTTCGGGCCGCTCGTGGTCACCGGTCTCGGCGGCGTGGACACCGACGTGATCGACGACCGGGCCGCCGCGCTCGCTCCGCTGTCCACATCGGACGCCGACGACCTCGTCCACGGGTTCCGCGCCGCCGGCCGGGTGCTGGCCGAAAAGGACGCGGTGGCGGTGCGTGAAGTCCTGCTGCGCGTGGCGGAACTCGCCACGGCGCTGCCGGAGATCGTCGAGCTCGACATCAACCCGCTCGTGGTGACGGAGACCGGATGTCTGGTCGTGGACGCGCGGGTGCGAGTCGCACCCGCGCTCCAGACCGACCCGTTCCTGCGCCAGTTGCGGACCAGCTGACAACAAGACGAGGAGAGAACCGATGAGCAACTCACAACCGATCGTGGTGGGCATCGACGGCACGCCCGCCTCGGACCGCGCGCTGGAGTGGGCGCTGAACGAGGCGACCGTGCGCGGCTGCCCGTTGCACGTCGTCAACGCCTGGCAGTACGAGGCCCTGGTGGACTGGACGGAGACCTCGGCCCAGCGGGAGACCGCGGCGTCCGAGCAGCTGATCGAGAAGGCGCTGCAGCGGGCGACCCAGGGCCGCACCGACCAGCCGGAGATCGTGCGGCGCAGCCTGCGCGGCGACGCGGCCGAGACGCTCGAGAAGGCTTCGGAGGGCGCCGCGATGCTCGTCGTCGCCTCGCACACCAACCACCGGATCCGGCAGATGGTGCTGGGCTCGACCAGCATGCACGTCGTCCGGCACTCCCACGCCCCGATCGTCGTCATCCCGGTGACCGACCGCGTGCCCGCTGAGGTCACGTCATGAAGACGGGAGAACTGCTGGTACCGCTGCTCGTGACCGTGGGGCCACGTGACTTCGCCCGCCACGCCGAGGGACTGATGGACGACTTCGGGCTCACGATGCTGCCGGTCGTCGACCACGGGTTCTTCTACGGCGTGGTCACCAAGACCGGTTGCCGGCGCAGTGAGGACGAGGCGCCCAAGGTCGAGCAGGTGATGTCGCAGCCCGTGCTGACGGTCGGGCCCGACTTCGACGTGGCGACGCTCTTCGAGGCGATGACCCGCTACGAGGTGCTCTGCGTGCCGGTGCTCGACGACGGCCAGATCGTCGGCATGGTCACCCGGCTGGACGTGCTGAGGGCCATCAGCCACGACGACCCGCACCTGCGAGTGGGCCATGCCGCTGCGCACGGCTGACCGCGAGGACGTCGCCCACCACGGACTGCCGGTGGCCGAGGTCGTCCTGATGGCGGAGACCGACGAGGCAGCCGGACTCACCACCACCCAGTGGCGGGACCGGCTGGCCGCACTCGGGCCGAACGAGCTGCCCGCCCAGCGCGGGCAGAGCTGGGTGGTGCGGCTGCTCGGACAGCTGCACCACCCGCTCATCTACGTGCTGCTGGTGGCCGCGGGCATCACCGCGGCCCTGGGCGAGATCGTGGACGCCTCCGTCGTGTTCTGCGTCGTCGTGGTCAACGCCGTCATCGGGTTCATCCAGGAGGCGCGTGCCGAACGGGCCCTGGACGCACTGACGGCGATGGTGCGCACGGAGGTGACCGTCGTGCGCGACGGTCTCACCGCACGGGTCCCGTCCGCGGAGCTCGTGCCAGGCGACCTGGTCGTGCTGGAGGCGGGTGACCAGGTCGGCGCGGATCTGCGGCTCGTCACCACGACGGAGCTGCGCGTCGACGAGTCGGCGCTGACCGGTGAGTCCCTGCCGGTGGCGAAGAGCCCGGTGGCGTTGCCCTCGGACACCGCGCTGGCCGACCGGACCAACATGGCCTACTCCGGAACGCTCGTGACCGCCGGTGGCGGGCGCGGTGTCGTGATCGCCACCGCCACGGACACCGAGATCGGCCGTGTACACCGGCTGGTCAGCACGACCACCACCGTGCAGACCCCGTTGACCCGCAAGCTCGCGCGCTTCAGCCAGATCCTGACCGTGGTGATCCTCGGGCTCGCGGCGTTCAGCGTTGTCATCGGCGTGCTGCGCGGCGAGCCCCTCGCCGAGATGGTCACCGCCGCTGTCGCGCTCGCCGTGGGCGCGATCCCGGAAGGCCTGCCCGCCGCGGTCACGGTGACGTTGGCGATCGGAGTGGCGCGGATGGCGAAGCGCAACGCGATCATCCGCAGGTTGCCCGCGGTCGAGACACTGGGCAGCACCACGGTGATCTGCACGGACAAGACAGGAACGCTGACCGCCAACGCGATGACGGTCAACGCCGTCGTGGTGGGAAGCACGCGCCACGAGCTGTCGGGCATCGGCTACGAGCCCACCGGTGTCATCACGCCTGGGGTCACGCCGGCGCTGCGTGAATGCCTGCTCGCTGGCCTGGCGTGCAACGACGCGCGGATCGTCGAGGACGGCGGGCGCTGGCTCCCCGTCGGTGATCCGACCGAGGCCGCGCTCGTCGTGGCGGCGCGCAAGGCCGGCCTGGACCACGCCGACGTGCCGCACCGGGTGGACGTGCTCCCGTTCAGCTCGGAGCGGATGTTCATGGCGACCCGGCACGCCGACGACGTCGTCTACGTCAAGGGCGCGGTCGAACGGATCCTCACCCTCGCCGGTGTGGACCGGTGGGTCGAAGCCGAGGAACTGGCCGCCGCAGGGTTGCGGGTGCTGGCGATCGGTCGCGCGGCAGGTGTCGAGCTGTCCGAGGAAGGCTTGAAGGGCAGGGTGGTCCTGCTCGGCCTGGTCGCGATGCACGACCCGGCACGGCCCGAGGCGATCGAAGCCGTGCGTGCCTGCCAGGCAGCGGGCATCGAGGTCAAGATGATCACCGGCGACCACCCGGCCACCGCCCGTGCCATCGCCGCGGAGTTCGGCATCACCGACGTGCACGCCCGCGTCGCTCCCGAGGAGAAACTGAGGCTGGTCAAGGCGATCCAGGCCGGCGGCGACGTCGTCGCGATGACCGGCGACGGCGTGAACGACGCACCCGCGTTGCGCCGCGCGGACATCGGCGTGGCGATGGGCAAGGGCGGCACCGAGGTCGCCAAGCAGGCCGCCGACATGGTGCTGACCGACGACAACTTCGCCTCGATCCGCGCCGCCGTCGAGGAGGGCCGCGCGGTCTTCGACAACCTGCGCAAGTTCATCATCTGGACCTTGCCCACCAACATGGCCGAGGGCCTGGTGATCCTCACCGCGATCCTGCTCGGTACGGCACTGCCGATCCTGCCGGTGCAGATCCTGTGGATCAACATGACCACCGCCGTCGCGTTGGGACTGACGCTGGCGTTCGAACCACGCGAGGCGGACGTGATGAGCCGCCCGCCGTTGCCGCCGTCGCTCCCGCTGCTGACCCGGCGGCTCGTCGGCCGGATCGTGTTCGTCTCGGCGATCCTGCTCGCGTGCTCGTTCGGCGCGTTCCGCTGGCAGCTCGCGTCGGGCGCCACGCTGGAGGTCGCGCGGACGGTGGCGGTGAACGTCTTCGTCGGCGCCCAGATCGCCTACCTGGTCAACTGCCGCTCGCTGGAGAAATGGCGGCCGGCGACCGGACCGAACCGGTGGCTGTGGGTCGGTGTCGGACTGACCGTCGGGCTGCAACTGCTGCTCACGTACGTGCCGTTCATGAACGACCTGTTCCACACCGCACCGCTCGGGTGGCAGCCCTGGCTGGTGGTCTTCATGCTGAGTGCGGCGGCGTACGTCGTCGTGGAGCTGGAGAAGTGGCGGCAGCGCCACGGGAAAGGCAGTTGATGGCCAAGCTGGGACGCGAGGTGTACGAGCAGGAGCTGCTCCGGCTGCAGACCGAGCTGGTGAAACTGCAGGAGTGGGTGAAGGCCACCGGCGCCCGGCTCGTGGTGGCGTTCGAGGGCCGCGACGCCGCGGGCAAGGGCTCGGCGATCAAACGGATCACCGAGCACCTCAACCCGCGCGTCGCCCGGATCGTGGCGCTGCCCGCCCCCAGCGAACGCGAACGCACCCAGTGGTACTTCCAGCGCTACACCGCACACCTGCCGGCGGCGGGGGAGATCGTGCTGCTGGACCGCAGCTGGTACAACCGCGCCGGTGTCGAACGCGTGATGGGCTACTGCACGCCGGAAGAGCACCGGTTGTTCCTGCGGCAGTGCCCGCAGTTCGAACGGATGCTCGTCGAGGACGGCGTCCTGCTGCGCAAGTACTGGTTCTCGGTCAGCGACGCCGAGCAGGAACGCCGCTTCCGCAAGCGCCTCGACGACCCCTTGAAGCGGTGGAAGCTGTCGCCGATGGACCTCGAGTCGTTGACGCGCTGGGAGGACTACTCCCGCGCCAAGGACGAGATGATGGTCCACACAGACGTCGCCGAATCACCCTGGTACGCCGTTGAAGGCGACGACAAGCGGCGGGCACGGATCAACATGATCGCCCACCTGCTCAGCACCATCGACTACCACGAGGTCACCGCGCCGAAGATCAAGCTGCCCGCGCGGCCACCGTCGAGCGGCTACCAGCGCACGGCCCGCGCTCTGCAGCGGGAAGTACCGGATCACGCCGCCAGGCTCGTGTGAACATCGGAGAAGAAGCCCCTGGCTGCGGCCAAGCCAGCTCGGCACGATCGGATGATCTGCTGCGTGGCGGACGTGCGGGGCGTCCGATGGCACGACTCGCACCGCACCAGAACGTCACCGGTCAACTCGTCGACGCCGACGGAGGCCGTTGAGGAACAGTCGCGGCACCAGCGGTGCCCGGTGACCTTGATGACGTGGTCCGCGGAGTGCACGCAGTGGTGCAGCCACCGGCGGTGCAGCCGGCACGAGACCCGCTCCAGCGGGTTGAGCCCGAGCTCCTCCGCCGCGTCCTCTTCGGCGAGCATCGTTTCGGCGAGACCAGGGACTCATCGGTGACGAGACCAAGGTCCCTGGGGCCCACCGCCTCCGCCCGGAAGCCTTGACGGTGGAGGTGGACCATGACTGCGAACCCGCTGTCCCGACTCGTCCGCCGGGCCTTTCCCGGACGCAACCCGCTCGCCACGCTCGGCGACCGGATCGAGGGTGCGGTGCTCGCACTGGGGGTCGTCGTGGCGTTGCTCGCCGTCCCCGTTGCCGGAGCGGTCGGCTCGGAGATCTACGCGACGCACGAGTCGCGTGTCGCTTCTGAGCAGAAGAGCCGGACTCAAGTGGACGCAGTGCTGGTGGAAAACGCGCCGTCGATGGACGGGGCTGCCAGCAGCGAAGCGTTGATCGAAACGACCGACGCCACCGCGACCTGGCGCACGCCTGACGGCCTTGAGCGGGAGGGCGTTGTTCGCGCGCCCTACGGTGCCGAGGCCGGCACGAGCGTGCGAATGTGGATCGATCTCAGCGGTGAGCCGACCGAGCCTCCGATGACGAACCACGGAGCCGCGTTCAACGCGATCTTCAGCGCCGTGCTGCTGTGGGGACTGATCGCGGGTGCGACGGCCCTGTTGTTCGGACTGGTGAGGTTCGCGTGCATGCGGGTTCGCCTGCGCTGGTGGCAGCTCGAATGGGAGCTGACCGCGCCGGACTGGACCGAGCGTTGAGACGGGTCACCGTTCCCATTGGACATTCGAACGTCGTTGTGGTGTGCAGGATCGGTGCGAGCAGAGGTGAACGTGGCCCGATCGAGCGGGCTCGGTGGCTTCCGCGGCCTGTCGCTCGGTGCGGTCACCGTCGCGCTGTCGGAGCGCTCGAGATGTCCCGTCGTCATCGTGATGGGCGAACAACCCGCTCCTGATGCATCTGTGGTCGTTGGGGTGCACGGCGCTCCGGCGAACTGGCTCGTGGTGGATCGGGCGTTCGAGGAGGCCGCCATGCGTGGCACGTCGTTGGTGGCCATCCACGCCGGGATCCCACCGCTGGGAGCCGAGCTCGTGGAGCTCGCCGATCACGCTGAGCTGTGCTCTTGGTACGGCCTGGGCTGGCGGGGCAGATCGAGCAGGCGCGCGGCCCTGCCTGACTCTGCACACGAAAAAAGGGGGCAGGACGGCGTGGCGCCCTGCCCCCTTTTTCGGACTCTCACCGCAGCCAAGGGTTCGCCTTGACGATCGGCAGGTCGTTCCACCAGCGCGCCAGGCCCCAGGTGACACCGGACGCGGTGGCCGCGAGCGCGATCAGCACCAGGGCGTAGACGACGTGGTAGTCGATGAGCGGGTTGGTCGACATCGTCGCCTCGCCGGCCGAGGTGTGCTGCGCCGGCGGCCATTCCGCGACCCACATGAGCACCATCATCAGCGAACCGCTGACGGCCGCGATCTTCAGGCCGATGCCGAGCACCAGCGCCGCGCCGACCGCGAGCAGGCCGACCATGAAGAGCGTGTCCGCCCACCAGGTTCCGGCGATGTCGTGGAAGACCGACTCGAACGGACCGACGGCGACTCGGCTGAGGAATCCCTTGGTGGGCGAGCCTCCCGAGAACCACGCGTTCTTGGGCTGGGTGGCGTAGCCGAGACCGAACGCCTTGTCGACGAACGCCCAGAGGAAGAGCAGGCCGGTCGCGATGCGCAGCACGGCGAGGGGAACGGAACCCGTTTCGGTCCGGGTGCGAGCAGGGGCGTGAACAGCGGACATCTTTACCTCCCAGGAAGTTCTTCTGCATCGAGTCTTCTCACGAACACCGAGCGCGAACGCGGTCCTTGGTCCCGATCCGGCAGGGACGTCACGACCTGCCGCGGCGGTACCAGCGCCACACCTCGTCAGCGCCCCACACGATCAGCGGGAAGGCAGCGAGGGTCGTTGTCATCAGGCCCTCGACGATGCCGAACGCACCGTCCAGCACGGCTGCCATCGGGGCGGCGCAGTTGGTGGTGCACGAAGCGTTCGAGACGATGTGGTGCTTGCTCGCGTCGTAGACGTCCTTGCCGGGCGCGGTGATGATCACCTTGCGGGCGCCGCGTTCGAGGTGGACGCCCGCGGTGCCCCGGGTGCGGAACCGGCCGCTCGCCTCGATGACGATGTCGACCCCGAGCTGATCCCAGTTGAGGTCCCGCGGGTCAGCCTGGCCGGTGACGAGAATGCTGCGGCCGTCCACGGTGAGGGTGTCGTGTTCGACGGAGACGTGCTTGCTCCAGGGCCCGTACGTGGAGTCGTGGGCCAGCAGGTGCGCCAGGACGTCCGGGGTGGTGATGTCGTTGACGGCGACGATCTCGATCGCCGTGTCCTGCCGGTCGAACGCGGCGCGCAGGACATCTCATCCGATGCGGCCGAAACCGTTGATGGCGACTCGGGTGGTCATCGTGGGACTCCCGCAAGATCAATGAGTTCGTGAGCTAACGGGCCTGGCGCAACAACAACCGCCGTTCGGCTGATCCGATCGCCGCCCTGGCAGCGGGAACCGCGTCGGGGTTGACCGAGATCGAGGTGATGCCGAACTCGACGAGCTTCTCGGCGAACTCCGGCTTGTTGGACGGCGCCTGCCCACACAGCGACGAGGTGATGCCGGCGTCTCGCGCGGCGCCGACGATGCGGCCGATCATGTCGAGCACGGCGGGGTCGGACTCGTCGAACAGGTCCGCGCACAGCTCGGAGTCGCGGTCGACGCCGAGCATCAGCTGAGTGAGGTCGTTGCTGCCGATGGAGACCCCGTCGATGCCGGACCGCGCGTACTCGGGAATCCAGTACGCCACCGAGGGAACCTCGGCCATGACCCACCGGTGCAGGCCGCGCTGGCGGCCGAGCGGGCTGCGGTCGATCTGCTCCAGGCAGGCTTCCAGCTCCCACTTGGTGCGCACGAACGGGATCATCAGGTGCAGGTTCGGCGTCTGCTCCCGCACCCGTGCGAGCGCCTGGAGTTCCAGCCCGAACAGCATCGGGTCGTCGACGTACCGGTAGCAGCCGCGGTAGCCGATCATCGGGTTGTGCTCGTGCTTCTCGAACTCCTCGCCGCCCTTGAGCTCGCGGAACTCGTTGGTGCGGAAGTCCATCGTCCGGTACACGACCGGACGCGGCGCGAACGCGTGAGTGATCTGCAACAGCGACGCCGCCATGGCGTCGATGAAGTCGTCAGGACCATGCTGTGCGAGGAACCGCCGGGGGTGCTCGGCACCGAGCGCCTCGGTGAGCATGAACTCCGCCCGCAGCAGACCGACCCCGTCGACCGGCATCGCGGCCACCTCGGCAGCGTGCTCCGGCAGCGCGAGGTTCACGTACACACGCGTACCGAGCGCCTCGGTCGCCTGCACCACCGGCGCGACGATCCGCGGCGCCGTCGTGATCGGAGCCGAACCCGCCCGCACCTCGCCGGCGCTGCCGTCGACGGTGACCAGCTGGCCCTCCTTCAACACCGAGGTCGCCGAACCGGTGCCGACCACGCACGGCACCCGCAGCTCGCGCGCCACGATCGCGGCGTGACAGGTGATGCCGCCGCCATCCGTCACGACCGCGGACGCACGGCGCATCGTCGGCACCCAGTCGGGGTTGGTCATCTCCGCGACCAGCACCTCACCGTCACGAAGCCGGCCACCCTCGTCGGGGGAGCTCAGCACGCGAACCCGGCCTGAAGCGATGCCAGGCGACGCGGCGAGCCCGGCGACCAGCGGGCCCGCCGAGGCAGGCGGCTCGTCGGGCAACGTGGTGATCGGACGGGACTGCACGAGCCACGTCTTGCCCTCGGCGATGGCCCACTCGGTGTCCTGCGGTTCGCCGTAGTGTCGCTGCACGCGCATCCCCAGCTGCCCGATCGCGATGGCCTCGGCGTCGGTGAGCACCTGTGCGTGCGATTCCTCGGCTGTGAGGTCGATCCGTTCGTCGTTGCCGTTCGTGCCGCGCACGATCTTGTGGGACTTGCGGCCGACCCTGGTGTCCACAAGGGACACCGTGTCGCCGTTGCGGCGCAAAACGTACGTGTCAGGCTCGACCGACCCGCTGACCACGACCTCGCCGAGCCCGAACGATCCCTCGATCAGCAGCTTGTCCCGGTCGCCGCTGGACGGGTCGGCGGTGAACATGACGCCGGAGCGTTCGGAGTTCACCATCTTCTGCACCACGACGGCGATCGCGGGCTCATCGGTGATGCCCTGTTCTGCCCGGTAGGCGATCGACCGCGTGCCGAACAACGACACCCAGCAGTCCAAGAGCCTGTCCAGCACGCCGTGCGCGCCTCGGGTGTTGGTGAACGTGCTGTTCATGCCGGCGAACGACGAACCCGCGGTGTCTTCGGAGGTGGCCGAGGACCGGACCGCCACGGACTCGTCCTGGCCGAGGTCGCGGTAGGCCTCCAGCACGGCGTGCCGCACGTCGTCGGAGATCCCGGCCTTGCGCACCAGCTCGCGCATCCGTTCGGCGCACTCCTCCAGCCGCTGCGGCGAGGTGCCGCGGTCGAGCGCGATGGTGAGTTCCGCGGCGAGGTCGTCGCGGACCTGGCACATGGATGTCAGGAAAGCCTCGGCGGTGACGACGAAGCCAGGGGGTACGGGCAGTCCGGCGCGGGTGAGTTCGCCGAGGTTGGCGCCCTTGCCACCGGCGATGGCGGTGTCGTTCTTGCCGAGCGTGGCGAAGTCGCGGATGTAGGTGGTCACTTCTGCTCCTGGTCGCGGAGAAGGTCGATGACGGGACGGCGAGGTGTGGCGGGCAGCGGGTCGGCGTTGAACCCGGCCCAGCCGACGCGGATCACGAGCTGCGGGCAGGTGGCACCGCCGAGGACCTCGTCGCGGACCAGATCTCTGGTCTCCACGACCTCGAGCGGCTGGCTGAGCGGGCAGGTCGCGAGCCCTGCGGCCGTGGCCTCCAGCAACACCGCGCTGGCCGCTTCGCCGGCTCGCAGCCGGGAGAGGTCGTCGTCGGAGGACGTGCTGAGCACGAGGAGCGCTCCCGCGTCCTCGCCGAGCACACTGGGACCGCCCTGCAGCAACGATCCCGGCGCGAACTCGCGCATTGTGAGGTTGCCGTACTGCCGCGACCCGGCCGGGATGTTCGCCGCCGGAACTCCGGCCGATGCGCCGGGATAGACCCCGCTCCACTGGTGGATCTCGGCCTGGTAGGCCGGTTCGGCCTCCTGGATGTGGGCGGCCTTGCCGATCGCGATCAGGAGCTCGTCACGCGCCTTTCCGGTCGCGATGTGAGCATCCACCCCCTCGGCGCGAGCGAACTGCACGAGCTGCTGCAGCAGCTCCTCAGGAGTTGGCCATGAGGAGAAAGCACGGCGATCGGTGCGCCTGCGAGGAATCGCGGCTGCGAGGGCCACGTGGGACTGTCTCGGTTCCATCGGCTCGAACTCGATCGCGGCGAGGTGATCGGGCTGTGCGGGGTTGGGCAGACGGTGGACCTTCGCGCGCCAGCCGAGTGCCGCGAGCGCGGTCCGCAGGTGGTGCAACGCCGCGCCGCAGCTGACCACCAGGTCGGCGCCGAGCGGATCGGTCGCGGGCAGGGCGCGCGTGCGATCGGCGTACAGGTGCAGGCTGTGCGCACCGAGTTCCCAGCGCCACGGCTGGGAGTTGTGCACCGACGGCGCGCGGCCTGCCAGTGACACCGCCGCTCGCACCGTTGTCTCGTCGGGCTGACCGCGGTCCATCCCGCTCACCTCCACGTTGAAGTCCTGTCTTGAAAGTCGCAGTGCGGGCGGCCGCGGGTGAGGGGCCTACGTCCCGGCCTGGCCGGGACCCGAGGCACTCACCGCAGCATCGACGGACCCGCGTGCTGCTCCTGACCGACCGGCACCACCACGACGGGGCACAGGGCATGGCGCAGGCAGAAGGTCGTGACCGAGCTGAACACCAGCACGTCCCGCCTGCGCGCACCGTGCCCGCCCACAACAACGCGGCGCGTGCTGCGGGTGACTTGTCGACTCCGACGACAATCCGTGACTTCTCGCTCATGCGTTCAGCGTGTTGAGCCGGCTCACCGGGGTGCAGGGCCCTTTGGTCCTCTTGCACCGGGTCGGAACGCCCGGCCGACCCACGTCCTTGGCAGGTGGGCGGCCGCTGTTCCGGCGAGAAGGCTTGAGACAGAAAGAGACCGAAGATCGCCGGAGGGTGTCATGCGTGAACCGACAGTCGCCTCGCTGATGACACGTGAGGTGATCACCGCAGACGTCGAGTGCCCGTTCAAGGAGCTCGTGCGGCTGCTGGAGGACAACAAGATCAGTGCTGTTCCTGTGCTCGACGGCGGCTACCCGGTCGGCGTTGTCTCGGAAGCAGACCTGATGCCGAAGGAAGAGTTCAGGGGCGGTACCGAGGACGCACCTGGTGTGTTCGCCGGGCGCGCGACGAAACATCGGTGGGAGCAGGCGAGTGGTGTGATCGCCCGCGACGTGATGACGTCGCCGGTGAAGAGCGTCCCGCCGGACCTCGCCGCGAGCGCCGCGGCCCGCGAACTGGCGGCAGCCGGTGTGCGCAGGCTGTTCGTCATGGACGCCGACGGCGCGCTCGTCGGCGTGCTGTCCCGCCGTGACCTGCTGAAGCTCTTCGTGCGGGAGGACGGCGAGCTGCGCACGACGATCCGCGACGAGATCTTCGGCCGGATGCTGTGGGTGGACCCGAACACCATCGACGTCGAGGTGACCGACGGCATCGTGACGATGCAGGGCCAGCTGGAGCGCCAGAGCGAAGTCGAGATCGCCGAACACCTCGTGCGCGTCCTGCCGGGCGTCGTCGACGTGCACAACCACCTGCGCTGCGGATGGAACGACACCACGCACACCCGCCAGACCGAGATCTTCGGCTAGGAGCGTCATGAGGACTCGAGATGTGATGACCACGGACGTCGTGGTCGTCGAAACGGGCACCCCGGCACGCGATGCCGCTCAGTTGCTCGCTGAACGCGGATTCACCGCACTGCCCGTGGTCGACGCCTTCGGTGTGTTGATCGGCGTGGTCGGCGAGGCCGACCTGATCCAGGATCGCCTGCCGCAGGACCCGCGGTCGCTCGTGCACGGCGAGCCCGTCGAGGCCAGGAAGCCGCCCGCGGACGTGGTCGACCAGGTGATGACGAGGCAGCCGGTGGTGGTGGGCCCGAACACCGACCTCGCGGAAGTCGCCGGACTGATGCTGGAGCACAACGTGCGCAGCGTGCCGGTCGTCCACGAAGGCCACCTCGCGGGCATCGTGACCCGCAGGGACATGCTGCGGTCCATCACCCGTGCGGACTGGGTCATCGAGGCCGAGATCCACAACCGGCTCGGCATGGTCGGCGGCGCACAGCGCTGGCAGGTAGCGGTTTCCGGCGGCAAGGTGTCCATCGTGGACAAGGCGGACAGCGCAACCGAACGCCACGTCGCCGAGGTGCTGATCCGCGCGATCGCAGGCGTGACCGACGTCGAGTTCACCACCGAACCCGTGCCTGCGGGGAGTTGACGATGGCCAGGAAGCGGTGGCGTGGGCGGACCTGTCCATGCGGCCCGGGGAGTTCGTACGTGGTCGCAAGTTGTGGTGGGCGCCTGCGATCGCAGTGAACTTCATCGGGTCGTTCTCCTGCTTCCGCTGGGGAAGGAGGCCTTGGAGAAGAGCGGAACGAAAGGCGCCGGCACCCCCTCCCGGCGCCTTTTTGCTGCGCAAGGCCGTCCGCGTCGACGTCCCGCCATGACGAGGACTTAGGTCCCGTGAGCGACGAGTCCAGAGGTGGTGGGCGATCGGTGCACCGGAGCGCAGGCTGCTCACAACAACAGTCCACATCGGAGTGAGGAGCTCGCCGTGAGCACAGACGTAGCCGGACCGGAGGCCGCGACGCGGCCCGGTTCGGGAAGTGAGCAGCCACGCCCGTCCAGATTCGGCCTGCCCACCGCGACCGCGCTGGTGGTCGGATCGGTGATCGGCACCGGCGTGTTCGGCCTGCCGACCGCGCTTGCGGCGTTCGGTCCGATCAGTCTCGTGGCGTTCGTTCTCGTGTCGATCGGCGCGCTGGCCCTCGCTCTGACGTTCGGTGCGCTGGCCAAGCGCATCAGCGGCTCCGGCGGCCCGTACGTGTATGCGAGGGACGCGTTCGGCGAGTTCGCCGGCTTCCTCAACGCCTGGTGCTACTGGATCACCGCGTGGGCGGGCAACGCGGCGATCGTCGTCGCGCTGGTCGGCTACGTCGAGGTGTTCGTCAACACCGAACACCAGGTCGTCTGGTCCATCGTGATCGCGTTGGCGGGCCTGTGGATTCCTGCCCTGGTCAACCTGTCCGGGCTGCGGAACATGGCCGTCACGCAGATCGCCTTCACCGTGCTGAAGATCGTGCCACTGGTGTTCATGGCCACCGTCGGCCTGATCTTCGTCAAGTCGGCGAACTTCGGCCAGTTCAACGCCAGCGGCACCTCGATCGCCGGTGCCATCTCGGCCGCAGCCGCCATCGCACTGTTCAGCTACATCGGCATCGAGACCGCCTCGGTCGCCGCCGGCCGCGTCCGCGACCCCGAGCGCAACGTCGGCCGCGCCACCGTGTTCGGCACGATCGGCTGCGCCGTCATCTACATCCTCGGCACCCTCACCGTCTTCGGCACCGTGCCCAACGAGACGCTGCGCGGGATCTCGGCGCCGTTCACCGAGGCCGCCAACGCCATCTTCGGCGGCCAGTGGGCCGGCCAGGCCGTGGCGATCGCCGCCGTCGTGTCCGGAATCGGCTGCCTCGTCGGCTGGACCCTGATCATCGGCGAGATGCCGATGGCCGCGGCGAAGGACAAGCTGTTCCCGAAGGCGTTCCTGCGCACCCGTGGCGACATCCCGAGCTTCGGCATCATCAGCTCCACCGTGCTCGCCTCGGCGCTGGTCGTCGTCAGCTACACCAACTTCGAGCAGGTCTTCACCACGCTCGTGCTGCTGTCGGTGTTCACCGCCGTCGTGCCGTACCTGTTCAGCGCCGCGGCGCAGCTGTACTGGCTGTTGGTCCGAGGACGCAAGGCCGAGTGGCCGCACCTCGTGCGCGACTGCACCGTCTCGGTCCTCGCGCTCGCCTTCGCGTTCTGGGCGCTGGCCGGCAGCGGCTACCAGGCCGTCTACTACGGCGTCGTGTGCCTCCTGCTGGGCGTGCCGCTCTACATCTGGCTCAAGGTCGGCCGCCGCGAGTACGGCGAGGTGGGGTCATGACCCTCGGCGTCGGATCGGAGGTCGGCACGCTCCGCCAGGTGATCGTGCACCGCCCAGGCCTCGAACTGAGCAGGCTCACCCCGCGCAACTGCGACGAGCTGTTGTTCGACGACGTGCTCTGGGCCGCGAAGGCGCAGGAGGAACACGACGTCTTCACCGCGAAACTACGTGAACGCGGCATCACCGTGCACCACACCGGGACATTGCTCGCCGAGACCCTGGCCCTGCCGGAGGCCCGCGCGTTCGTGCTGGACCGCGTGTGCACACCGGAACTGCTCGGACCGACCCTGGCCGGTCCGGTGCGCGAGTTCGCCGAGAAGGTCGACGCTCCGATGCTGGCCGAGCTCCTGGTCGGCGGCGTGACCCGCGCCGACCTGTCTCCACTCGGCGTGCCCAGCCTGCGCTGGAACAGCCTCGGACTGGACGACTTCATCCTGCCGCCGCTCCCGAACACCCTGTTCCCGCGCGACAGCTCCGCCTGGATCTACGGCGGCGTCACCATCAACCCGATGGCCAAAGCCGCCCGCCGCCGCGAATCCCTGCACTGCCAGGCCATCTACCGTTTCCACCCGCAGTTCGCTGACGCGACGTTCCCGACCTACTACGGCGCCGACGACGCCAACCACCAGCCAGCCACACTGGAAGGTGGCGACATCCTCGTCCTCGGCCGTGGCACGGTGCTGATCGGCATGGGGGAGCGGACCACCCCGATGGGCGTCGAGATCCTGGCCCGCGAACTCTTCCGCACCGGCCAGGCGAGCTCCGTGATCGCCGTACAGCTGCCCCGCTCGCACGCCCTCATGCACCTCGACACGGTCATGACGATGCTCGACCTCACCACGTTCATCCGCTACCCAGGCCTCGACCCCGAGACGCTGAAGACGTGGGTGATCACCCCAGCCGACGCGGAAGAGGTCGTCGAACGCAGCTCCGCCGGCCTGCGCGTGCAGGAGCGAACCTCGGTGTTCGCCACCATCGCCGATCTCCTCGGCATCGACCGGCTACGGGTCCTGTGCGCGGACGAGGACGCCCGCGCCGCCGAACGCGAACAGTGGGACGACGCCAACAACTTCCTCGCGCTCGCACCCGGCGTCGTCGTCGGCTACGAGCGCAACACCGTCACCAACACCATGCTCGCCGACCACGGCATCGAGGTCATCTCCATCCCCGGCAACGAACTCGGCCGCGGCCGGGGCGGGGCTCGCTGCATGACCTGCCCGATCCAGCGCGACGGCATCTGAAAGGACCTCTACGATGCGACACCCCGGCTCTCTGCTCAAGGAACTCGACCTCACCAAGGAGACGTTCCTCGACCTCGTCTCCCAGGCCCGCGGACTCAAGCGCGCCAAGGCATCCCACACCGAACACCCACTGCTGACCGGCAAGAACATCGCTCTCGTCTTCGAGAAGAGCTCGACGCGCACCCGCTGCGCGTTTGAAGTCGCCGCCCACGACCAGGGTGCCCACGTCACCTACCTCGACCCCACCGGCTCCCACATGGGCCGCGAGGAGTCCATCCCGGACACCGCCAAGGTGCTCGGCCGCATGTTCGACGCCATCGAGTTCCGAGGCTTCGCCCAGGACACCGTCGAGACGCTCGCCGACCACGCCGGCGTGCCCGTGTGGAACGGCCTCACCGACTCCTGGCACCCCACCCAGATGCTCGCCGACATCCTCACCATGGCCGAGAACTTCGACGGCCAGATCGAGGACATCAAGTTCGCCTTCGTCGGCGACGGCCACAACAACGTCGCCCGCTCGCTGCTGATCACCGGCGCCCTGCTCGGCATGGACGTCCGGATCGGGGCCCCCGCCGAGTTGCAACCGCCCGCCGACGTGATCGCCAAGGCACACGAACTGGCAGCGACGAGTGGTGCCCGCGTCCTCGTCACCGAGGACGCGGAAGAGGCCGTCGCGGGCGTCGACTTCATCTACACCGACGTCTGGGTCAGCATGGGCGACTCACCCGAGGCCTGGGACACCCGCGTGCCCCTGCTGACGCCCTACCGCGTCACCGCCGAACTGATGAAGGCCACCGGCAAACCCGACACGAAGTTCCTGCACTGCCTGCCGTCCATCCACGACCGCACCACCACCGTCGGCCGCCGGGTCCACGACCAGTACGGCCTCGACGGCGCCGAAGTCTCCGACGAGGTGTTCTCCTCACCCGCCTCGGTCGTCTTCGACCAGGCCGAGAACCGCCTGCACACCATCAAGGCGGTCATCGTCGCCGGACTGGCCTCCTGATGCGCATCGTCGTCGCACTCGGAGGCAACGCCCTGCTCATGCGCGGCGAACGCGCCGATGCCTCCGTTCAGCTCCACCACGTCGAAGCAGCGGCGCGAGCACTCGCGCCGCTCGCCGCCGAACACGAACTCGTCATCTGTCACGGCAACGGCCCCCAGATCGGCCTGCTCGCCCTGGAGAGCGAGGCCGACCCGTCGCTCACCCGCCCGTACCCGCTCGACACCCTCGGCGCCGAAACGCAGGGCATGATCGGCTACTGGCTCGCCCAGTCCCTGCGCAACGCCGGCGTCCGCAAGCCGATCCTCGCCGTCATCACTCAAACCGTCGTCGACGCGTCCGACCCGGCGTTCTCCGCGCCGACGAAGTTCATCGGCCCGATCTACAACCGCGCCGCGGCCGGTCGGCTGGCCGAGCAGAACGGCTGGACGGTAGCCGCGGACGGCCCGAACTGGCGCCGCGTCGTCCCCTCCCCGGAACCGGTCCGGCTGGTCGAACGGGAGTCCATCGAACAACTCGTGAGCGGCGGCACGATCGTGGTCTGCGCGGGTGGCGGGGGAGCGCCGGTCGTCGATGACGGTCAGCTGCACGGCATCGAGGCGGTGGTGGACAAGGACCTCACGTCGGCCGCGCTGGCGATCGCCTTGAAAGCGGACCAACTGCTCCTGCTCACCGACGTGTCCGCCGTGATGTCCGACTACGGCATGCCCACCGCCGAACCGCTGCACCACCTCGACGTGGCCGAACTCGAGCACCTGAGCTTCCCCACGGGGTCGATGGGACCGAAGGTCGAGGCGGGCCGCCGGTTCGTCGACGCGACCGGCTCGACCGCGGGAATCGGAGCGCTGACCGACGCCGCGGAACTTCTGGCGGGCACCGCGGGCACGACGATCGGTCGCCGGGCGCCGCGCAGTTGACAGAGTTGTAAAGTATCGACTTGAAGAATTCTTCAAGTCGACAGGTCGTGGTGTCGTGAACGAGTTCGAGGACAACCTGCTCGTCCGCATCGAGCAGGCGGAACAAGCAGTACGGCGAGCGGTGGAGCAACAGGACGAGTACGCGGCGGAGGTGCACGGCGCTGATCTGGCCAACCTGCGGCGCCTCGCCGCTGAACACGGGGTAGCCGTCGTCGCGCCGGTGGAGGGCTGAGCGGTGCCGGTTCCGCTGTACCAGGCGAAGGCCGAGTTCTTCCGGATGCTGGGCCATCCTGTGCGCATCCGGGTGCTGGAGCTGTTGCAGGACGGCCCGAAGGCGGTGCGCGATCTGCTCGCCGAGATCGAGGTGGAGCCGTCCAACCTGTCCGCGCAGCTGGCGGTGCTGCGCAGGTCCGGCATCGTGACGGCGACCCGAGAAGGGTCGACCGTGGTGTACGCGCTCGCGGGTGCGGACGTGGCCGATCTGATGAAGGCGGCCAGGAGGATCCTGACCGAGCTGCTGGTGGGGCAGAACGAACTGCTCGCGCAGTTGCGCGAGGACAGCGCGTGAGAGCTTTGCTGCCTGTCAGGGCGGACTGGGCGACCGCCACACCACGGGATCTCCTCGCTGGCCTGACGGTGGCGGTCGTGGCGTTGCCGCTGGCCCTGGGGTTCGGGGTGGCGTCCGGACTGGGAGCCGCCGCCGGCCTGGCGACCGCGATCGTCGCGGGCGCGCTGGCAGCGGTCTTCGGTGGTTCGAGCCTGCAGGTGTCGGGTCCCACCGGAGCGATGACCGTGGTGCTGGTGCCGATCGTGGCCACGTTCGGTCCGAGCGGCGTGCTGACCGTCGGCCTGCTCGCGGGTGTACTGCTCCTCGCCCTGGCAGCGGCCCGGGCAGGGCGCTACATGCGGTACGTGCCCGCACCCGTGATCGAGGGTTTCACCATCGGGATCGCCGCGGTCATCGCGCTGCAACAGATCCCCGCGGCACTCGGCGTGCCCACGCCCGACAGCCACAACGTCGTGATGAACGCGGTCCGCGCGTTCGGCTCCGGCCCTTTGCTTCCCGCCGTTGCCCTCGCGTGCGGGGTCGCCGCGGTCATGCTCATCGGCGCGCGTTGGAAACCGGCGATACCGTTCTCACTGCTGGCCGTCGCGGTGGGCACGGTGGTCGCGGAGATCTGGTCCCTGCCCGTGCCGCGAATCGGCACCCTGCCCGCGTTGCTACCGGCACCGTCACTGTCCTTCCTGGACCTGGGCGTGCTGTGGTCGCTGCTGCCGTCCGCGGTCGCCGTGGCCGCGCTCGCCGCACTGGAGAGCCTGCTGTCCGCGACAGTCGCCGACGGCATGAGCGTGAACCAGCGCCACGACCCGGACCGTGAGCTCTTCGGCCAGGGCATCGCCAACGTCATCACGCCGATGTTCGGCGGCGTGCCCGCGACCGCGGCGATCGCCAGAACCGCGGTCAACGTCCGATCCGGCGCGACTTCACGACTGGCAGCCCTGGTCCACGCCGCGACGCTCGCCGCGATCATGCTCGTCGCGGCACCGCTGGTCGGACGCATCCCGCTGGCCGTGCTGGCCGGCGTGCTGCTCGCGACCGCCGTGCGCATGGTCGAAGTCGGTTCGGTGCGGGTGCTGATGCGCGCGAACCGCTCCGACGCCGTGGTGCTCGCCCTCACCGCGATCGCGACACTGGCACTCGACCTGGTCACCGCCGTGATCGTCGGCCTCGTCGTGGCGGGAGCACTGGCACTGCGCGCCGTCGCCAGGTCAGCGCGGATCGACGAGGAACCTCTGGAACCCGGCGACCACACGCTGGAGGAACACGAACTGCTCGCCCAGCACATCGTCGCCTACCGCCTCGACGGACCGCTGTTCTTCGCCGCTGCCCATCGCTTCCTGCTGGAACTCACCGAGATCGCAGCCGTCTCCGTGGTGATCCTGCGCATGTCCCACGTGTCCACAATGGATGGAACCGGAGCGCTGGTCCTGCGCGACGCCGTCGAGAGACTCGGGAAGCGAGGCGTGACCGTGCTGCTCTCGGGTGTGCGCGAAGAGCACCGCCGCCAACTGGAGGTACACGCGGTACCCACGTTCGCCAGCACGCCCGAAGCCATCGAGTACGCACGAGACCACCTGCGCCGCAACGGGACGTTGCCGTGACGACTCGCTGACATGCCGCCGACTGTCAGGAGGACACCCTTGGGGCAGTCGACTGGATCTTGCGCAAGAACACGTTGTGCAACTTGCTCGCAGCCAGGTCGGCAGGCGTCACGCCGTCGGCGAGGGGTCTGTCTCAGGTGCTGCAGGCGATTGAGCGGGCCGGAGATGGAGACGCCATGGCGGCTGTGGCGGGTGCTGACTTCGTGGCCAGGCTGTCGGCTTGCCATGCGAAGCCAGAGGCGGATTCGACTGACTCTGTCGGGTTGCGGTTCGCCTTCTACGGCCGGATGCCGACGAGCACGTTCCAGGACGTTCAGACGTCTTGTGCGTGGCAGGACCGGCCCGCAAGCCGATGAGCAGCGCGCAGCATGAACGTCGGACCATCGCTGTCTCCCGCACGGACGAAGGCGATGCGTCCCCGCAGCAAGTCGCACTCCGCCTGCTTGAACTCGTCCAGCCAGGGATCCTCGATAGTGGCGAGCAGATCGGCGGCCGCGACACCGCCACGCGACTGGGCGCGGGATGCCGAGCGCTCCAGCTCGGCGGCCATGTCGTCGTCCGGGACGGCGGTGGCCCGGGCCCGCAGCCGCTCGGTGGTCTCAGCGGCACCGTAAGCCGCTGCTCGCGCCAGCGGGTGGCGGAAGCGCACGCGGGTGCCGAACTCGACCAGACCGGTGGCGGTCGCGGTTGCGCCGGCCGTCAGCATGTCGATCCCGAGCTCGTGCGCGGCGGACCACAGCAGCGTCGGGTCACCGGTCGGGTCAGCGGCGGCGACCGTGAGGAGAAGCCGTGCCCCTTCCGGAAAGCCCGCCAGCGCTGTCTCGAACTCGTGCTCGACCTGGGCTGCTACTGAGGTGGTTCTGGGATGCGCGAACCAGCCCGCTCCTGTCAGCACGAGCAGAGCCAGCGGGTTTCCGCGGGCTTCGGCCATGAGCCGGTCGCGCACCTGCTCGACCAGCGTCTCGTGGCTCTGCGCGGCGAGCAGGATTCGCGCGTCCGCGTCGCCGAGCCCGTGGACGGTCAGGCTCGGCAAGACGTCCAACTCGCTCGCCTCGCACGGTGTGCGGACGGCGAGCACGACGGCCACCGGTACGGCGACGACCCGCCGGGCGAGGAATGTCAGGGCCCCCCGGCGAGGCCCTGTCCAGCCACTGCGCGTCGTCGACCACGCACAGCACAGGGCTTTCGCGGGCTGCCGCCTGTCGCGCGTGGCCGAGCAGCGCGCTCTTGCCGATACCCGCTTCACCGCGCAGAACGAGGGAGCCTCCCTGACCCGTCCTCGCCGCACCGATCAGCACGTCGAGGTGCCGCGTCGCGTGCTGCCTGCCGAGCAGCGGACCGCGAGTGGGAGCCAACGTTCGCACGGCGTCCACGGTAGCTATTCGGGCCATGTCCGAATGATCCCGTCCACTGTGGGTGGTCAGCCGACGAGACACGCGGTGTGGTGACGCAAGGCCTCAACAGGCGGTAGCGCCACGCACCACACGGTTCGCCGGCACCTCCCAGGCACAACGGCGATCATGGCTGTGCGCATAGAATGGAGCTCATGACGCTGGCGGAGGAAGAGGTCCCGCGCGCGCTGTTCGCGGGAGCCGTGAACCGCTGGGCCCGACTCCTGCCGTGGGCCGTGGCCTTCGTCCTGTGCGTCTCCTTGCTGCCCACCACCATTGTGGTGCTCAGCGCCGACTACAGCCTGAACATCGGCATCGCGAGCGTGCTGGCAACCGTGCAGACCGCACCGCTGCTGCTCGCGGTCGTCCGCCCGTTGCAGGCGTGGTATGTGATCCTCGCCGCCGACGTGGCAGGAGCTCTGCTTCTGCTCACTGTGGACTTCTCCGAACAGCTGCTGTGGCCCTTCCCGCCAATGGAGATCGTCGGGTACGTGGGACTGTGCCTTGGCCTGGGGCTGCGCGCGGTGCCGCGCAGGACGTTGGTACTGGTGTGGCTGGTGACCGCGGCGGCGAACGCCGGTCTGTTGTTCGTCGCGCCGCACGGCATGAATGCCGCGAGCATGTTGTTCACGATTCTCGGCGGTGTTGTGCTGTTGCTCAGCGCCGCGCTGCGTGAACGGCACGAGGTCCAGCGCAGGCTGGTGGAGCAGGAGACGATCAGCGAGACGGAGCGCGCCCGCCGCACGGTGCTGGAGGAACGCGCCCGCATCGCCCGCGAACTGCACGACGTGGTGGCGCACCACATGTCCGTCATCACCGTGCAGGCGAACACGGCGCCCTACCGGCTCGACGGGGTGACCCCGGCCGTGCAGGAGGAACTGAGATCCATCGCGGCGACGGCGCGGGAGTCGTTGGGGGAGATGAGGCGGCTGCTCAGCGTGCTGCGCAGTGACGAGGAGAACGGAGAGCTCGAACCTCAGCCGGGTCTCGCGCGGATCGGGCACCTGGTGGAGGCGATGGCCAGGGCGGGCGTGCCGGTGGAGTTCACACCCTGCGACGTCGAGGTGTCCGAGGCGGTGGGCCTGTCCGCGTACCGCATCGTGCAGGAGGCACTTGCGAACGTCGTCCGGCACGCGCCCGGCGCCCCGACCGAGGTTTCCGTTTCAGCGCAGGCACAACAGGTCACCGTGCTCGTCCTCAACGGACCGCCGGACGAGCCGCCCGCCGTTCCCGTCGAGGAAACCGGCACGGGGCACGGCCTCGTCGGGATGCGCGAGCGGGTGAGACTGGTCGGTGGCGAGCTCGAGACCGGACCGCTGCCGGACGGCGGGTTCCGCGTGCTGGCCAGGCTTCCGCTCACCGAGACGCAGAACGGCAGCGAGAGGACGGAATGACGATCCGGGTGATCATCGTCGACGACCAGGCCATGGTGCGGGCGGGATTCGCCGCGCTGCTGGCAGCCCAGAGCGACATCGACGTGGTGGGCGAGGCCGCGAACGGTGTCCAGGGCGTCGAGCTGAGCAGGCGCACCAGGCCGGACGTCGTTCTGATGGACGTCCGCATGCCCGAGATGGACGGCTTGGAGGCAGCACGTCGCATCCTCGCACCCCAGCAGGGCATGGCACACGAAGCGCGCGTTCTGATGCTCACCACGTTCGACGTCGATGATTACGTCTACCAAGCGCTGCAGGCGGGGGCGAGCGGTTTCCTGTTGAAGGACGCGCCGCCGGCTGACCTCATCGCGGCGGTGCGCGTCGTGGCCGCCGGCGACGCGCTGCTCGCCCCTTCCGTGACGCGCCGCCTCATCGCGAACTTCGCCCAGCAGCGGCCTGCCGCGCTGAGCAAACCGGCGTTGCGCCTCAAGGCCCTCACCGAACGCGAGAACGAGGTTCTCACCCTGGTCGCCCGAGGTCAGTCCAATGTGGAGATCGCGCGGACGCTCGTGCTGGCGGAGCAGACGGTCAAGACGCACGTGAGCCGCGTCCTGACCAAGCTCGACCTGCGCGACCGCGCGCAGGCGGTCGTCTTCGCGTACGAATCAGGCCTGGTGTCCCCCGGCGAGTAGAACATCGCCGGGGGACTCGGCTCATCTCGCGGTGGCGAACTCGGGCAGTGTGAGGGCCGAGTGGGCCGCGCGTCCCTTGCCAGGAGACAGGGAGCTGAGGCCGCGCAACCTCTCGTTGCGGCGCTCGAGGTCCTGGGCGGTGGCCGGGAAGAGCGTGGCACCGCCCTTGCCGACGAGACCCTGGTTGAGGGTCACGAACTCACGGGTGCTGTGTTCGTAGAGCCGGAAACCCTCCGCGTGGTCCTGGGCGGCGAGGCTGCCGGCGAGCATGTACGCGCCGACGAGCGCGAGGCTGGTGCCCTGACCGGTGAGGAACGACGGCGCGTACGCCGCGTCGCCGACCACCGCGACCCTGCCGCTCGACCAGTGGGGCATGCGGATCTGGCTGACCGTGTCGAAGAACAGGTCGTCGGCGCCCCGCAGGGCGGTGAGCATGCGGGGGATCTCCCAGCCCGCGTCGGCGAAGACCGAGGTGACCAGGTCCCGCTGCGCCTCCCTGTCGCCGAAGGCGTCGAACGGCGGGTTCGGCAGGGCGAAGGTGAGGAACGCGTGCACCTCGTCGTCACCCCCGGTGACGTAGAGGGCCGCAGCCCTGCCCGGCGCGTTCCACATGACGGTTTCGCGGGAGAGGCCGAGGGTGTTGGGCATGGTGAAGATGCCGAAGCAGTAGCCCAGGTAGTGGTGGAAACGCTCTTCCGCGCCGAACACCATTTCTCGGGTCCGCGAGTGTGTGCCGTCCGCGGCCACGATGATGTCGAACGTCCGGGCCGCCCCGCCGTGGAAGGTGATGTCGACCCCGTGGTCGTGCTGATCCAGGGTCGCGATCGAGTCGTCGAACAGGAACTCGACGTCGTCCCGGACGGCCGCGTACAGCGCTTCGGTCAGGTCGCCGCGGCGCACCTCGAGGTCTCGTTCCTCGACGCCGCCGCTGATGGCGTGGGGGTGCAGCGCGGCGACCCGGCTGCCGTCGCCTTGCAGGAAGGTGATGCGGCGCAGGTCGATGTGGGCTTCCCGCAGCCGGGGCAGGATCCCCATCCTGCTGACGACGTCGAGCGCGGTGCCGCGGACGTCGATGGGGTAGCCGCCGCTGCGTGGTGCGTTCGCCTTCTCCACCACCGTGACCGCGTAGCCGTAGCGGTGGAGCCAGTACGCGAGGACCGGGCCCGCGACGCTGGCGCCGGAGATCAGGACGGTGCGGGGGCGGGTCATTCGCGGGCTCCTTTGCCAGTGGTGCGGACGATCAGGAGGGACAGTGCGGTGACAGCGCCGGCGATGACGAGACCGGTGACGAACGCGGACTCAGCCGGAACGTCCGAGCCGGGGAGGGCTCCCGCGGTGAGGATCGCGCCGCTGACCTGGACTCCGACGGCGAAGCCGAGCACGCGCGTCACCAGGACCAGACCGGTGGCGATGCCGGTGTCGCCTTCGTCGACGGAGGTGGCGGTGCTGGTCACCATCGCGGTGATGCACAGGCCGTTGGCGAACGCGATCAGCGCCTTGCCGACGACGAGGTGCCAGACCTCGGTGTGGACGGCCGCCATGGCGAGCAGTGAGCCGGCCATGAGGACGGCCCCGGAGGTCACCACGGCACGCGATCCGAAGCGCCGCGCCGCGAGCCCGCCGATCGGCCCCGCAAGGGTCGCCGCCACCGCGCCGGGCAGCAGGTAGAAGCCGATCTGCGTGGCGCCGGCGCCGAACCCGTAGCCGTCACCGGAGACGGCGAAGAGCTGCGGGACCAGGTAGACCGCTCCCGAGGTGCCGACGCAGACCACGAACGTCAGCACGCACGACTTCCACACCGCGGGCTGGGCCAGCATGCGCAGGTCGACCATCGGTGAGGCCGCACGGCGCTCGACGGCGATCCATCCCGTCATGAACGCGGCCAGCAGCGCGACCAAGCCGGCGAGCACGAGCGGCTGTGACGCGATGTCGGGTGCCAGCGCGAGCGCCAGCATGAGCGTCACCAGTGTCAGGCTCAGCAGCACGAGTCCGGCCCAGTCGATCCCGCCCTCGCGGGGACGCCCAGGTTGGTCGTTCGGCATCAGCCGGTTCACCAACGTCGTTGCCACGATGACGGCGATCGTGGGCAGCGCGAACATCCAGTGCCGGGACAGCTGCTCGGCCACGGGTCCCGCGGACAGCGTTCCCACCATTCCGCCGCCCACGAACAGGCCGCTGACCACGCCGATGGCCACCTTCGACCGGTCTGCGGGGAGATGTTTGCGCACCAGGATGAACGACAGCGGCAGCGCGCCCACCATCGCGCCCTGCAGCACCTGGCCGAGCAGCAGCACAGGCAGGTTGGGCGCCAGCGCCGACACCAGACCGCCGGCGCAGACCACGGCCATCAGCCGTATCAGGATGCGTTTGCCGCCATAGCGGTCGCCGAGTTTGCCGGCGATCGGGGTGATGAGCGCGCCGGTGATGAGCAGCACGATGCTCAGCAGCGCTCCTTCGGCGGGAGTCATGTCCAGCTCGCGTTGCAGGAGCGGGAGCGTCGGCGTCACCACCGACTCCAGCGCGCCGGTGGCGACCGCCAGGAGGCCGAGGGCCCCGACCGCGGCCTTCCCGATCGTGGCCTGAGGAACCGCGGTCGTGGTCATGAGCGGTCTCCGGAATGGTGTGCGGTCGGGGAGTCCGCGGGCACCAGCCGACGCCACCCGGCGGCACCGGGATCGGCCGACGGCACCGGCCGGTACTCCGTCCCGCGCCGCTCACCCTTGCGCAAACTCATGTTCTGTCCCTTCGCGATCTTTCTCGACGACGGGGACAGCCTGCGGCGGAAGTTGCGCACCCGGCGTCATACCGGGGAGCCAAGCCGCAGTCGATACCGGGGTACCGGGTGGGTGACGGCCACAGGGTCAACCGCTTCACCTTGGGGGAACATGAGCTGAGGGCTTGAGCTGCCCGGCTGTGCGGTGTCCGGGCTGTGCCGACGGGTCACCGGCACCTGCTCAGGCCGATCCGCGCTGATCACCTGCTCGAGCAGGAGGACCGTGCGGGAGAGAAAAGGTGCCTGACGGCGCGAAGCAGAGCGCGGAACTCCGCACCGTTCGGTCGCACACGCAGGCGGGCGTAGAGGAGCGCGTCCGCGTACTCCGCCATCCGGACGATCTTGCCGTCCTCGACGTCGAACCTCGTCACGTAGCTGTTGCGGTACGCCTTGCCGGTGCGGGCGACAACCATGTCCCCCTTGCCGTGGAAGAAGATCCCGTGCTCCGACGCCGTCCACTCGTGGTCACGCCAGATGAGCGGGGTGAACTTGTCGAACAGCGCCGCGGTGTAGGCCAGGACCTCCGCTTTCCCCTGGACATCCGCGACGCAGAAACCCCTCTTCCCACCGGAGATGACGTCCGCCACGCCGTCCGCTGTCCGCGTCACACGCGTGTGCATGAACAACTGCCGCGTATCAATCGCCAACGTCGCCGCTACCGAGTCGAGATCCTTCGCTTCGACCGCACGGACGAACTCCTGGGCCAGGGCAAGCGCAGCGTGGGATTCCGAGGTGGTCATGACGTCCGGGTCTCCGCGTCCCAGGACAACACCGGTTCGCCGAAAGACTTCGGCAGGCCGAAGGACTCGAATCGGGGTGTCCACCACCGGGTGAACTCGGACTCGTAGGCGAGCAGCCGCTCGGCGAACGTCACCACGTCCGTGCACTCGTCGAACTCGAGGTAGACGATGAACTCGGCGCTGCCGTCGTCGTTGGGCTGCAGCCAGATCCGCTCGCGGTGGTACCCGACATCCTTTGCCCGTTCAGCCAGGCCGGACAGGTCTTGGTGGAGGTCGGACATGAGGTCGCGGAACTCCCGGACCCTCGCCCGCGGAATGGGCAAGGTCCACGCTGTGCTGGTCATGGCACCCAATCTGCGCGACGTCGCGCGGGCGAGGAAGCCACTTCCGAACCTGGTACTGACAGGGCCACGCAGCGCAGCAGGGCACAATGTGCACGTGTCCGGCGACAACCGAACGGAATTCGGGGAGTACCTGCGCAACCGGCGCGCGGGCATCACGCCTGCGCAACCGTCCGGCGCGGTGCGCACGTCGCAACGGCGGGTTCCCGGTCTGCGGCGGCAGGAGGTGGCCGACGCCGCGGGAATCTCCGTCGAGTACTACGTTCGCCTCGAACAGGGCAGAGCACCGCATCCCTCCCGCGAGGTCCTCATCGCCCTGGCTCGGGCGTTCGGGCTGTCGGAAGCCGAGCGGGACCACCTGTTCCGGCTCGCGGACGAGGCGCCTCCACGGCCGCTGTCGCCGAACGCCGCGATCCGCCCGGGACTGCTGCGGATGCTGCGCGGTGTGGAGGACACGATGCCGGTGACCGTGCACGACGGCAGGCTGGACCTGCTGGCGCTCAACGCCCCTGCAGCCGAGTTGCTCCGACCTCTCGCCGCCACCGGTCCGTTCGAGCGCAACATCGTCTATCAGGTGTTCACCGCCACGACGCTGCCAGACCTCCTCGGCGACAGCGGAGCAGACCAGCTCGCCAGAGTCGCCGCCGCCGAACTCCGTACCGCCCTCGGTCGCTATCCCGACGACGGCTATCTCCGGTCGCTGTACGCCGAGCTCACCGCGACCAGCACGAGCTTCCGCGAGTACTGGGACCGAGGCGAGGTGGGGTCGTGGCGGTCATCGGTGAAGCGAATCCGCCACCCGAACCGTGGCTGGCTGCACTTCGGCATCGAGATGCTCCACGACCCCGAGCGCGATCACTGGGTCATGCTCTATACACCCCGAGAACCCGTCTGAGGCTGTGTCGCCCAGAAAGTCATCGCAACTCTGAACAGCGATGTACTCCCGGCTGCGAGCATGTTCGGGTGATCGTTTCGCTGTTGTACAAGGTGGTCTGCAAGTTGCTGTCTGTTCCGGTGGTTCTGCTTCGCAGTGAGGCAGCCAAGGATGCGGAGCTTCTGGTGCTGCGGCACGAGAACGTTGTGGTTCGTCGGCAGTTGACCGGGCCGCTCCGTTACGAGACTGCCGACCGGTTCTGGTTCGCCGCGCTGTCGAGACTGGTGGACCGCTCGCGCTGGAAGGTGGTTTTCCCGGTTACTCCTGGGACGTTGCTCGGCTGGCATCGTGGGTTCGTGTCCTGGAAGTGGGACTAAACCGCGCGTCGGCAGACTGGGCGTCCTTCCACTCAGACTGCGATCAGGGCGCTCGTGCTCCGGCTTGCCAGAGAGAATCCGCAGTGGGGACATCGGCGGATCCATGGCGAGCTGGCTCGGCTTGGTCATCGCCTGGGCGCCTCGACGGTCTGGGAGATATTGGACCGCGCGGGCATCGATCCGGCACTGCGGCGAGGCGGTCCGACCTGGCGGGAGTTTCTGACCGCGCGGGCGGAGGGCATCATCGCGGCGGACTTCTTCCACATCGACACCGTGTTCGGCCAACGTCTGTACGCGTGGGTGTTTCTCGAACACGGTACGAGGCGCATGCATGTCACCGGCGTCACCACGCACCCGACGCGAGAGGACGGTGCAGCAGGCGAGGAATCTGGCCGGCGAGCTCCGAGCGCGCATGGAGTCACCGCGCTTCCTGCTTCGTGACCGCGACGGCAAATACGGCGACGCTTTCGACGCCGTACTTGAGGCAGAGGAACTGCGTGTGATTGCGACTGCGCCGCGAGCTCCCCGGATGAACGCGCACTGCGGACGGATCATCGGCAGCATCCGCCGCGAGGTTCTCGACCACGTCCTCATCCTGGGAGAAGCTCACGCGCGTCAAGTCCTCGCGGCTTACCAAGCGCATTACAACGAGCACCGGCCTCACCAGGCACGGGACCAGCGACCACCAGGCATCCAACAGCACCTCGCAGCGACGCGTGACCTCGACAGCCTTCGTCGTTGACCACTACGCACCCGGATCCTCGGTGGGGTGATCAACGAGTACAGGTACGCCGCGTGAGCTGCAGCGATGACTTTCGAGCGGCACAGGATTGGACGGCGACATCGATGGTGCTGTCGGGGATGGCGGTACGAACAGCGGGACGGTGGCTTCGGTCATGTCGCCAACCTCGTGGTGGCGAGAAGCGTGAGGTTGCTCTGTGGCTGTCGGGGCGCAAGCGGATGTGGTTCGGCGACGAGGGCGGTGAGCGCGGCGGCGACCTCAGGCAGTTGGGCGCGGGTGTAGACGCCGGTGGTGTCGTTGTGGTGGTTGGTGTGGCCGGCGTAGGCGTGGGCGACCGCGTGTCCGACGTGGCGTTCGACCCAGGTGAGTGTGGTGTGTCGCAGCCACTGCGTGGAGATGCCTTGTGCGGCCGCCCATGGGAGTCGGTTTCCAACCCTTCGCCAGAGGCCGTCGTATCGCCGGCTGGTGATCGGTGTCCCGTCGCGGTGGCGGAGCAACGGTTCGGGTGATGGCCGGCGGGTGCCACGTTGGTCGCGGTGCTGGAGCAGGGCTCGGATGAGGGTGGGGCTGGCTGGTTGCCAGCGGATGGTGTTGTTCTTCTCCCGCAAGCAAAGTAGGCACCACTGCGGCTCGATGTCGTCCTCGCTGAGTGCGAGTGCTCCGCCGCGTCGGCAGGCGGTTTCGGTATGCAGCCGGACGATGAGCGTGTCGAGTGGAGTGCCGCCACCTGTCGTGGCGACCACATCGTTGATGTCGGTCAGTTCCTGGTTGGTGAGTGCCTTGCGCAATGGTGGTCGTCTGTGGGGTTTCGGTACGGCGGCTGCCGGGTTGTAGTGCGGTGGGAGGATCTCGTCGCGGATGGCGTGGATGTAGATGGTGCGCATGGCGACGAGGAGGTGTTCGCCGGTGCTGTGTCCGCCGCGGTCGGTTCGTCGGATGATGCGGAGGCCGACGATGTGCCGCATGAGGGTCTCGATGTCAGTGGCATCGACGTGGTCGAGTGGGCGGTCACCGAAGGCGGTGATGATGTGGGTCCAGTAGGTGTCGTAGGTGTGTCGTGCGCCTGGGCCTGCGGCGCTGGCGACTTTGGGGACGTACTCGGCGAAGGTGGGGATGTCGGCGGGTTCCCAGAGGAGGTCGTCGGGGGTGAGGCCGAGTTGGGCGATTAGTAGCCGGGCGGCTCGGATGGTGGTGGGGTTGGTGCTCATGATGGGCCTCGAGGGCATGTAGGGGAGCCGCTCGTGAGAATGCGCCCGCAAAGTTGCACGCTCGGTGGCTTTGCGTCACCACGGAGCGCCGGCAGGTTGTTCTGCTACGGCGGCGAGAGGCCACATCATCGTCTGGCTGTGTCAGATGGTGGCCGAAGTTTGAGGAGCAACAGGCTTGCGCAACGCGTGTTGCTCGCGTCTCTGCCGGGTACGCGCTCTGAGGCATGACCGGACGTCTGGTAATTCGAGAGCGGCCGGTGTGCGTGATCGATACGATTCGCGCGCATCATGGAGTAGATCAGTGGTAGATCACCCCGCTCGGGACGGGGAGGGCGCGGGTTCGATTCCCGCCTCCATGTCCGACAAACCGTGGAGTCCGCTGTGTCCGACCAGATCCGCACCGCTTCGCCGGGTTACGCCACCGGTCAGTTGGCGCGGGCGTTGGCTGCGGCGATCTCTGCGGGCACCGAGGCCGACCGCGAGCGGGCGCTGCGGAAGGTGCGGCGCTGGGAGGACGTCGTCAGCGGAATGGCCGACGGCACGCTTGCGGTCGGTTCCCGCACCCCGGTCGCGGACACCCCGGCGTGGGTGACGCTCGAGGTCGCGCACGGTGGCTTCGCGACCGGCAGGTACCTGGCTGAGGTGCCGCTGTCCGAAGACGAGGCCGCCCGCGTCGCTTCCCTTCCGGACGAGGTTCCAGGCGGCAACGAGCGGGAACGGCTCAACCTGTGGTATCTCGGGGACGCCGGTCAGGCCGAGCTCCTGGACGCGGTCCGTGCCGGGCGTTTCCGGGTCGAGGTGCCCGAGGACGCGGCGCTGCCTGTGGTGGCGTTGCTGCTGGACAAGGGCTTCCCGGAGCAGGCTCTCGATCTGGTCGCCGAGCTGCGGCCGCTGATGCACCGGCTGCGGTTGACGCCGCGCTTCGAACCGGTTGCCCGGCCGTCGGACTCCGCCGTCCGGGCGGCTTCGGTGCGGGATGCCGCCGCGTCCCTGCGTGCCGTGCGGGTGCCTGCGCAACTTGCGAAGATGCGCGCCGCAGTGACGGTGTGGGATCCGCTGTACGACCGGCTGGTGGCGTTGTGGTGCCGCACCGTCGACGGTGAGCTACCGCGGCTCGGGGAGGACGGATCTGTGCACGGCGGCTGGCCGTGCCGGACGTGGCCTGCGGACTGGACGGCGGAAAGGGCCCAGTGGCTCGCGGACTTCGCCGACATGTGCCGCACCGTGACACCCTCGGGAAGGCAGACCAACCCGAAGAACAACTTCGCGAGACTGCGTCGCGCGCTGGAGTCCTGCCCTCACGGCAGCCTCGAGCTCACTGCGCGGGAGGTGGGCTGGATCCGCCGTGCCATCGCGAACACGGTGAGCCGCCGGGGTGCCCCGGAGACAGAACAACGCGGCGCGTGGCACGCCGCTCAGGCGGCGACCGTCATGGCGCCGACGAGTACCACGCTGGCCCGTGTGCTCGCGTCCAGGCTGGACCGGTTCCCGGCTGACGGCGGTCTGCCGTCGCTCGACGTCGCGACTGCCGCGGTGTCCGAAGCCGAGACGACCGCCGAGATTCCCTGCGGCACAACGATGCCGGACCGTCTGGTGCACAAGGCGGCGCGGGCGCTCGAAGCGCCTGCGGACGAGTTGGTGCGCCTCGGCGTGATCACCTCAGGGGAAACGCTGGCGGCCGTGCTGCCGCAGCTCACCTCGCGGCTGCTCAGCGCGGCGATCGACGACCCGGTCGTGGCGGGGCTGCACGAGCAGACCTACACGGCATTCCGGCGCCGCCGCGGCCTGCTCCTGCTCAACCTCGAGTGTCAGGTGCAGTTCACCGAGCTTCCCTGGGTTCAGGCCCTCGCCCCCTGCAAGTCACCCCAGCCGGACAACGCCGCAGCCGCTCGCCGC
This sequence comes from Streptomyces sp. ID05-26A, assembly GCF_033794685.1. Taxonomy (NCBI): domain Bacteria; kingdom Bacillati; phylum Actinomycetota; class Actinomycetes; order Kitasatosporales; family Streptomycetaceae; genus Streptomyces; species Streptomyces sp. ID05-26A. Next base: position 828,116 of record NZ_JARAYZ010000002.1, on the reverse strand, counting down.
GCCCTGCGGCAGATCACGATGCTGGCACTCACCGCGTTCCCGCACGCTTTGCTGCCGAACCCGCTGGTGACCGAGATCAGGACACTGGCGAAGCAGGCGGAACTGGAACTGCCACTCGTGGAGGAGGTGGCCGCGGACATCTTCATGGGCACGTTCACCACCAAGTGGCGCGACGCCGCCGCGGTGGCGAGCCGACTGCTGTCCGACACGCTCTACGCGAACTACTACGACCTGCCTGCGGACTGGTCCGAGCCGCAACGCACGCTCCTGCGCTGGGGCAAGCGAACAGCCGCGGACTTCACGGAGCAGTGCCGGCAGCGGGCGGGCACCACCGGCGGCTCCACCGCGGCCAACGGCATGCTGCTGGAACAGAGCCAGATCCTGACCACGCACAACCTCGCCGTGCTGGTCGACGCCCTCGACCTGACCGAGGAGCTGCGCGAACACGCGCCGGGACTGGCGGGGCGCACGTTCAGCTGGATCGTGCGCAGGCAGGCCCAGCGCACGGACCACCTGCACGCTGCGCTGATCCAGGTGAAGAACACCGCGTACGCATGGCGCCAGGCCCTCTTCCTGCTCAGCTTCTGTGAACCCAGCGTGCAGATGTCGCTGGCGGTGAGGTTGAGCACTGAGCTTCGCGACATTCGGCTCGTGCCCGCGGTAGAAGGGCTCCTGCAAGTGCTCGAAGGAGAGCGTTTCACACCGGCCGGAACGATGGGACGCGGCAAAGGTAGGCGTTTCCTCGGCTGGACCCAGGGAACGCACCCGTTCCTGGCCCACGCCAGCGGCAAGAGTCAGTGACAACGAGGAGCTCCGCCACACCATCCGCTCATCGGCATGAGAGGACACGGGTGGCGCCGGCTCATAGGGCGTCGCCCGAAGGGTGATTGTTGGAACGGCGATTCTGGGCATCTTTTCACCCATACACGACTGGGCAAGCAACGCGGTACGCCGACAGGTGCCGGTCAGACGACAGCAATGCGGTGGCGGTGTAGCCACTGACCGCCAGGCGGCGGCGCCCGACGTCGTCGGCCAAAGGGGGCGCCGACGAACCGGCTTGCGCCGGCCAATCCGTTGCAGATGCCTTCGATCAGCCCGAGCGCCGCGCGGCGGGCGCGAGGTGCCGGTGACCGGGCTGGCCATCAGCGCAGTCGGGACCTCGGCTCGGCGTCGGCGAGGAACTGTCCGGAAGTGGCGGACTGCGCTGTTTGGGTGGACGTGAGAGGGGGCTCGTCATGCGCCCGCGGTGTTGAGGTCTCGGCTCTGACCTGAGGAGCAGGTGATGACCGTGCTGACAAACGTCGAATTGCTGGCTGTGGTGGCAAACCACCGCCCAGTGCCAACGCCGATGCTCGAGGCAGGTGTGCGGGTCGCGTTCTACGGCCGGATGTCCACAAGAGAGTTCCAGGACCCGCAGACCTCCAGAGCGTGGCAGCGTGCCGTGTCGGACGAGTTGATCGATGGTGTCGGCTCGGTGGTGATGGAGTTCTTCGACGTCGGGCGGTCGCGTCGTTGGTCGTGGTGGGAACGTCCTGAGGCGTCGGCGTTGCTCGCCGCGGCTTCCCGGTCGGACCGTGCGTTCGATGCGGTGGTGATCGGTGAGTACGAGCGCGCCTTGTACGGTGACCAGTTCCGCGATGTGGTCTCGCGGTTGAACGAGTTGGGTGTTCAGGTGTGGTTGCCCGAGGCCGGTGGCCCGGTTGAGTTGGACAGCCCAGTCCATCAAGCGCTGATGGTGTTGCTCGGTGCGCAGGCTCAGCGGGAGGTGGCCCGTGCCCGGCAGCGTGTGCTGGCGGCGATGCGGGCGCAGGCCAGTCAGCAGGGCCGGTTCCTGGGCGGCCGTCCGCCTTACGGGTACCGCCTGGTCGACGGTGGCGCGCATCCGAATGCGAGGCATAGCGGGTGGGGTCGGCGGGTGCAGGTGCTGGCGCCGGATCCTGTGACGGCGCCGTGGGTGCGGTGGATGTTCCGTGAGCGTGCGGGTGGTTGTGCGCTGGCGTCGATCGCGCGTGAGCTGAACGCCCAGGGTGTGCCGTGTCCGTCGAGTGCGGATCCGGGACGTAACCCGCATAGGACGGGCGGGCGGTGGATGGTGACCGCGGTCGCGGCGATTCTTGAGAACCTGCGGTACACGGGCAGGCAGGTGTGGAATCGGCATGGCACGCGGGGGAGGGGCCCTGGTGGTCGGCGGGGTGGTCGTGCCGCGGGCCGGGTGACCCGCAACCCGGTCACGGCGTGGGAGGTCTCGGAGAAGCTCTCGCACGAGCCGCTGGTCGACGATGCGACCTTCGTGGCGGTCCATCGGATCAGGGCACCGAGACAGACCAAAGACGGCGGGGCACGCAGATATGCGTTGGCTGGTCTGGTCGTGTGTGGGGTGTGCGACCGGAGGATGGACGCTCATTGGGTGCACAGCCGACCTGCCTACAGGTGCCGGCACGGCTTCAACAGCGCGTCGACCCGGCCTCCGGACGCGCCGGCCAACACCTACGTCCGCGAGGACGTCGTGCTCCAGACGCTCCCAAGACTGATCACTGAGCGCGGGCACAATCCGGAGCCTGATCTGGCAGCGCAGCTCCACGATCTACAGCTAGAAATCACCTGCGTAGGGTCTGATCTGAAATTAAGACCCTGGCCGACCAGTCGAAATTCCCTGCGAACTCTACATGCAACGCAAGCGGCGTTAGCGCTGGATTGGGGATCCGGGATACCGGAAGTGGCTATATAAAGCAATTACCCCACTGGGAAAATTGCTCCCGTGGGGTAATCCCGTGTCCGAGGGGGGACTTGAACCCCCACCCCCTTTCGGGGACTAGCACCTCAAGCTAGCGCGTCTGCCATTCCGCCACCCGGACGTATTTAGTTCTGCCTCGGCTCGCACCGTGGTGTGTGCCTAGATTACATGATCGTCGGTGTGCACCAAAATCGGGGGCCGGTGGGTGCGTTTGTGCTGGTTGGGGCTGTGTGGGGTTAGGGTCTGGCCGTGCCCAAGGCACCTGGGTGGTTGCTTGAGTCCGACCCTGCGTTGCGGTGACAGGTTGAGCGGGATCTTGTTCGGGACCCTGAGGCTGCGTGGCGGGCTACTCGGTACCTGGTGGCCCCGCCTTCCCCGCCGGGTTCGGGGTGGCGACGAGAAGCAGCCTTGGCCAGCGGGGCTCCTGAGTGGGGGATCGTTAGATCCAGCCTTTGGCTCTGGCGAAGCGGGCTGCTTCGTGGCGGTTCGAGGCGCCTGTTTTGCCTACCGCTGAGCTGAGGTAGTTGCGGACTGTGCCTGGGGAGAGGGAGGCGCGGCGGGCTATTTCGTCGATGGGGGCGCCTTCTAGGGCTAGTTCCAGGACGTCTGCTTCTCTTGGGGTCAGGGGGCTGTCGCCTGCGCTGATTGCCTCGGCGGCTAGGGCTGGGTCTACGTAGCGGCCGCCTGTGTGGACGGTGCGTACGACGGTCGCAAGAACGTCTGAGGAGACGGTTTTTGGTAGGAAGCCTCTTACTCCTGCTGCCAGGGCTCGTTTGAGGTGGCCTGGGCGGCCGTGGCTGGTGACGATCATCGTGGAGCAGGTGGGGAGTTCGAGCGCTAGGGATTGGGCTACTGAGACGCCGTCCAGGTCTGGCATTTGGAGATCGATCACGGCCACGTCTGGTCGGACGACTCTTGCTGTGGCCAGGGCTTCTTTGCCTGTGGCTGCTTGGGCTACCACCTCCAGGTCGTCCTCGAGGGAGAGGAGGGCGGCCATGGCGCCTCGGATCAGGTGTTCGTCGTCGGCCAGCAGGATGCGGATCACGGCAGCTCCACGGTCAGGACGAAGCGGTGGGGAGCTTCTGGGGTTGCGGTTACGGTGCCGCCTAGGGCCGCTATGCGTTCGTGCAGGCCTGTTAGGCCGCTGCCGAAGCGGAACGAGGTCGCGGTGACGCCGTCGTTGGTCATGGTCAGTACTTTGCCGCGCAACGTGATTGTGCATGTGCGGGCCTCGCTGTGGCGCAGGACGTTGGTGACGCCCTCGCGGACTGCCCAGCCCAGGGCGCCTGCCTGCTCGCCTTCTACGGTCACCTCGCCGATCACTCGGCAGTCGATGCCTGCTGAGGCCAGCAACGAGCGGGCGCCGGCCAGTTCTGCGGAGAGGTCTGCTGTGCGGTAGCCGCTGACTACGGCGCGGAGTTCGTCGAGGGAGTCCTGGGCGATTTGGCGGACTTCCAGCATCTCGTCTATGGCTGCCGCTGAACGGTCGCGGCGGGCCAGTTGGGCTGCTAGGTCTGCTTTGAGGGCTACTGCGGAGAGGTTGCGGCCCACTACGTCGTGGAGGTCTCTGGCGAAGCGGAGGCGTTCTTCGGCTACGGCGAGGTTTGCTCGGACTTCTCGGGAGCGGTCCAGTTCCCAGACGATTCGCAGCATCCACAGGGTCGAGCAGAACGCGGCCACCAGGAACTGCAGCATCAGGGTGATGAACAGGGCGTGGCCCTGTGGTGCGGTGAGGAGCATCCAGCCGCCGCCGGCCAGGGCTAGCAGGACGAGGATGCGCGGGCGCAGCACGGCGGACAGGGTGGTGATCGCGAGGACCAGGAAGATCACCGAGATGCCGTCGCCCGGGCTGTCGGGCTTGCCCTGCACCGGGTCCGGGTAGAAGACCTGTCCGAAGGCCAGCACCACGCAGGTGGCGACGAGGTAGGACGTCAGTAGGGTGCGGGGGAACGGGGAACGGCCCAGGTGGTACTCGATGCCCAGGTGGACCAGGCGGATGCTCACCGCCACGTAGGCCAGCACCGTCGTGATCAGGACGATCAGACCGACGGTGCCGACCTCGTTGGCGAAGCCGGTGATCAGCAGTGGTGGCAGGAACACGTAGCTGAGGTAGAACGTGTAGCGGACGAACAGGTCGAACCGCGCCGCGTTGCCGCGCGACCGCCACCAGCCGAGCAAGTTCACCTCCGCGGGTCCCACCTGAACCACTGCCGCACAGCGTAGGTCCCCAGCACGATCCACACCGCCAGGACGGTCGCCGGCTTCAGCACGGGGCCGTCGGCCCAGCCTGCGCGCAGCAGTTCGAGCACGGGCGTGAGGGGCACGTACTGCAGCACCGTCGCGAGGCCCGAGGGCAGGAACGACAGCGGGAACATCAGGCCTGAGCCGAACAGGCACGCCATCAGCACGGGCAACGACGTCACCTGCGCCATCTCGACGGTGCGGGTGAACGCCGAAGACGCCGCCGCCAGCAGAACGAAGACCGCGGTACCGCCGAGCACCCCGAGCAGGATGAACCACGGACGGGTCGGCAGCGCGACGCCGGTGATCACGCCCACGACCGCCGAGTACAGCACGATCTGGCCCAGTGCCACCACGACGGACGGCAGGGCGGCGCCGGCCAGGATCTCCGGGTCGGTCAGCTCGCCGACGCGCAGCCGCTTGAGCACGAGTTCTTCGCGCCGCGCGACGAACGTGGTCACGAGGTTGTAGTACACCGCCATCAGCAGCGCGAACCCGACCAAGCCGACTACCAGCGGCACGCCGTCGGCGTCCACCGAGTACAGCACCGGCACCAGCAACAACGGCAGCAGCAGCGAGTTGAACAGCGCGGTCCTGTTGCGCCAGAACAACCTCAGCTCGGCCTGCCCGATGGCCACGGCCCTCATGCCGCCTCCTCCGCGATCGCCAGGAACGCCTCTTCCAGCGACGCCGAGCGGGCGTCCAAACCGGACAGTTCCACGTTGTTGTGCGCAGCCCACACGAGAAGTTCGTGCAGGGTCGACTGCAGTTCGTTGGTGCGGACGGTCGCGCGGCCCGACGACTCCACGTCGGCGACGACGGGCAGAGCGATCCCGGCAGGCGGCGTGAACGAGATGCGCGACGGGTACGCGTCCACCACCTCGGACACCGTTCCCTGCGCCACGATCCGGCCTCGGTGCATGATCGCCAGCCGGTCGGCCAGCGCCTGCGCCTCCTCCAGGTAGTGCGTCGTCAGCAGCACCGTCACGCCCTCGCGCAGCAGGGCGCGGATCAGTTCCCACGTGTTGCGCCGGCTCTCCGGGTCGAGCCCGGTGGTCGGCTCGTCGAGGAACAGCACCTCCGGCTTGCCCAGCAACGCGAGCGCGAGGTCCAGTCGCCGCCGCTCGCCCCCGGACAGCTGCTTCACCCGCACCGACGCCCGATGCGCCAGGTCGACGAGCGTCAACGCCTCGTCGACGGGCCGCGGCGACGTCAGGGTCCCCGCCCACATCTTCGCGGCCTCGTGCACCGTCAGGTCGGGCGGGAAACCGCCTTCCTGCAACATCACGCCCATCCGCGGCCGCACGAGAGAGCGCTCCGTGAACGGGTCGTGGCCCAGCACGCGCACGGACCCCTCGGCCGGAAGTGAGAGCCCTTCCACCACTTCTACCGTCGAGGTCTTCCCCGCACCATTGGTGCCGAGAAGGGCGAACATCTCGCCCTTCTCCACCTCGAACGACACGCCCCGCACAGCTTCGAACCCTCCGCTGTACCGGCGGGTCAGCCCCCGCACCTCGATCGCTGTCATGTCTCAACGATCTCGGTGAACACGGTCGATCGGCAGTGTCGCCAAACATCAGTTACTCATGACAGACGTCATGGGTGGGTACCGCTGACGAGCGCGTCCACCACCACGGAGGCCGGTTCCGACAAATTCAGCCACGCGACTACGACGCGCTGACGCTCTCGTGAGCGCACGCGGATCACCTGCACGCCGTGCGGCACCAACGTGGCCAACGGCTCAGGCAACGTCGTGATGCCCGCACCGGACGCCACGAGCTGAAGCTTCGCCAGCCAGTCACGGGCGACATGCGCGACTACGACCCGTTCATCCAGGCCGGGCCAGACGCCGAACCCCTGCGGGCCGGCGATCCACGCCCAGCCGCGCAGGTCGGCCACGGTGATGAAGTCCTTGTGCGCCAGGGGATGCATGGACGGAACGGCCAGCAGCAGCTCACGTTCGTCGAGCACCTTCGTGCGCAACGCCGGCGTCTCGTCGTCCAGCGGCGGGAACGGCGGCTCGGATGCGAGCACCGCGATGTCGACCGTGCGCGCGCGTAGAGCTCGAACCAACGACGCCGTCGTGCCGTCGCGTGTGGTCACGGTCAACGCCGGATGACTGCGCCGCAACGCCGCCAGCGCCGACGGCACCAGCGTGCCCCCGGCGCTGGTGAACCACCCGAGTCGCACGGTGCCCGCGGTGGCCGGCAGCCCGGAGAGCTCACGGCTCGCCGCGTCGAGTTGTGCGAGAACCAGGCCCGCGTGGCGCAGCAGCACGTGCCCGGTGTCGGTCAGTTGCACGCCGTCGCGCTGACGGTCGAGCAACGGCGCGCGCACGACCCGTTCGAGAGCGGCGATCTGCCGGGTGACCGCCGACTGCGTGTAGCCCAGGGCGGCGGCCGCGGCGCTCAGCGAGCCTCGTTCGGCCACCTCCTGGAACACCCGCAACGCCACCAGCGGAACCGCAGTGAGGTCCATGACCCAGATGTATACGGGCTGCGGGTGGTATCGCCCCTGAATCCCAGCTCGAAGACGGTTGCCGTGATCAGATTAAGGTCGTAATCTAACGGTCGTGCCAAAACATGCGGACCCTGTCGAACGGCGTCGGCAGGTGGCGGCCGCCCTTTATCGGGTGGTCGACGCCGAGGGGCTGGACGCGGCGAGCCTGCCCAGGATCGCCAGGGAGCTGAACGCCACGACAGGGCTGCTGCAGAAGTACTTCCGCAGCAAGGACGAGCTGCTGCTGTTCGCGCAGGACCAGCTCGTGGAGGAGCTCACCGCGAAGGTGCAGGCGGCACTGGATCAAGAGGGGAGTCTCCAGGAACGGCTGCTCAGCGCGTTGTGCGTGATCGCGCTCGTCGACGACGAGGCGCGCGCACGGGTGTGGATTGCCTTCGCAGCTCGTGCGGCGGCGAATCCGGTGTTGCTCCAACGGCACGTGGAGGGCGCACGTGAGATCCGGGAGTTGTGCCGGCACGTGCTGGAGGCCGCGGGCCTGGACGGCGGGGAGGCCGTCGGGCTCGCGGCGCTGGTGGACGGGGTGACGGCGCAACGTGCGCTGGAGCCCGAGGTGATGACAGGGGAGGTGGCGGCGCGGGTGATCGGCCGCCACCTCGAACGACTGTGGGGGAGCACGTGAGCATGGGACTGGTGGCGGCGCTGGCGGGACTGGCGCTGCTCGACTCGACGAGCATCGGGACGTTGTTCATCCCGATCTGGCTGATGCTGACACCGGGGCGGCTGAGGCTGAGCAGGTTCGCGGTCTACCTCGGCACGATCACGGTCTTCTACTTCGTGGTCGGCGTTCTGATCGTGCTGGGCGCGACACGGCTGATCGGCCACCTCGACAGCCCGGTGGCGTACTGGATCCAGCTGGTGATCGGCGTTTTCCTGTTCGCGATCAGCTTCCGGTTCGACAACAAGAAGAAGACGAACACCGGGAAGTGGCAGAACCGGATCAACGCCAACGGGTCCGCGGCCGCGCTGGCCGGGGTCGCGCTGCTGGCGGGCGTGGTCGAGCTCGCGACCATGCTGCCCTACCTGGGCGCGATCGGGATGATGAGCGCCGCCGACCTGCGACCGGCCCAGATCGGGCTGCTGCTGGCCGGGTACTGCCTGGTCATGATCGTGCCGGCGCTGGTGCTGCTCGGCGCGCGGCTCGCCCTGCGGTCGAAGGTCGAACCGTTCCTGACCAGGATCAGCACCTGGTTCGCGGAGAAGGGGGCCAGCACGACCGGGTGGATTCTCGGCATCGCCGGGTTCCTGGTGGCACGGGATGCCATCGCTCGGCTGTTCTTCCTGTGAACCATTTGGTCCAGTTGGCTGAACGACCCGGTTTCGTTTTCCTCCTACACTCGCCAGGATGACTGGGCTGGACGATCCGCGCAGATCGGTCCCGCCGGAGCTGGCGCCGTTGCTCCGAATGGAAGTGACGCCCGTTTCGGTGAGCATTTTCGAAGCGATCGAGAAATCGATTCCGGAATACAGCACGTTCCGCGAGAACGTCGTCGACGGAATCCGGCAGGCGTTGGTGAAGTTCGTCGACAGCATCGCCGCGCCGGATTCCGAGCCCGATCCGCACGACGACATCCACCGCAAGCTCGGCGCGTGGGAGTTCAAGTCCGGCCGCAGCCTCGACAGCCTGCAGGCGGCCTACCGGATCGGCGCGCGCGTGGCGTGGCGGCACGTCTGCGGGTTCGCTGAGCAGCGGGAACTGTCGCTGCGCTCGATGTCGGTGCTGGGCGAGGCGATGATCGCCCACGTCGACGAGCTGGTGAGCCTGTCGGTCGAGGGGTACGCGGCCGCCCAGGCCAGTGCGGCGGGCACGCTCGAACGCCGGCGGCGCAAGCTGCTGGAACTGCTGGTCGCCGACTCCGCGGGCAACTGGCAGGGGGTGCTCGACGCGGCGCAGGCGGCGGCGTGGCCGATGCCCGACCGGCTGGTGGCGGTCGCGCTGGAGCCGTCCGCCGCGCCCGCCGACGACCTGCCGGCGGAGGTGCTGGTCAACCTGGAGGACGCCACGCCGTACCTGCTGGTGCCGAACCCGGCCGCGGTGACGCGCTGGATCAGGCGGGCCCTGCCGGGATGGCGCGCGGCGGTCGGCCTGCCGGTCGTCCCCCAGGAGGCACGCAGGTCGCTGGCCTGCGCGCGGCGGGTGCTGGCGCTGTCGAGCCAGGGGGCGCTGCCGGACCGCCCGGTCCTCGACTGCGCCGATCACATCGTCGAACTGACCGTGCTCGCGGACGAGTTCCTGGCCCGTCAGCTGGCCGAACGGGCGCTGGCGCCACTGGCCCCGCTGACCGACCGCCAGCGCACCAAGCTCGCCGAGACGCTGCTGGTGTGGCTGTCGGCTCGCGGCGGCGCGCCCGAGGTGGCGGCCCGGCTGCAGGTGCACGCGCAGACCGTTCGTTACCGCGTGAACCAATTGGAGGAACTGTTCGGCGACCGAATGCACGACGCCGAACAGCGGTTCACCCTCGAACTCGCCCTGCGCTCCCATTATTTGTTGCAGCGCGACTGACAAACGGCGTCCGCGCATTTCGTACGCGGATGACAAAAGCGGGTTTTCGCTTGCCTCCTGGAATGCCACATGGTTACCTACTGGCGAGTAAAGCAATACCGCCTTCTTGCAGTTCAATGTCGTACTCAGGAGGTCCCTGCAGATGAAGACCGGACTTTTCGCGCGCGCCGCCGCCGTCGTTCTGGTTGCCGGCGCGCTGAGCGTGACCACGGCCGGCACGAGCTCCGCCGCGACCGCCTCGCTGAACATCGTCTACGTGTGCGAGTTCTCGATCACCGGCACGCACGACATGCCGACCGTGGTCACCTCGCCGGACGCGCCGGACTCCGCCACCGCGGGTGTGCCGACCGCGGTCGCCTCGACGACGGTGACCACCACCGTGTCGGACGACATCCGCAACACGCTGTGGTGGATCGGCGGCCGCTCCGTGGACGGCACGCTGAGCACCAGCATCACGGTGACCAACGGGGCGAGCGTCCAGAACCTGACGGCGACGTCGACGATCCCGAACACCGCGGTGCCGAACTCGGGCACGTTCCAGGTCGTCGCGACGGGCACCCTGCCGTCCCTGACGCTCCCGAACGCGGGCACGGCGTCGATCTCGCTGGGCAACGCGACCCTCGCGCTGACGCCGAGGTACGCGAACGGCGACCCGACGTGGATCGGCACCGTCAACTCGCCCTGCACGGTCAAGGCGGGCCAGGCCACCAAGTTCCACGAGTTCCCGGTGGCGTAGTACCCGTCCCGTGATGGGATGACGGCATGGAGCTCCAGCAACTGGTGGACCGCATCGTGTCCGAGGTCTCGCCAGGTGGCACCTCAGCCGGCTACATCCCGGCACTGGCCAGGATCGACCCGCACGCCTTCGGCCTCGCCGTCGCCACACTGGACGGCGAGGTCTTCGGCGCTGGGCAGTACGACCGCCCGTTCTCGATCCAGAGCATCTCGAAGGTGTTCACGCTCGCTCTGGCCCTCGCGGAGAACGACGACGTGTGGACCCGCGTGGGCCGCGAACCGTCCGGCTCGCCGTTCAACTCGCTGGTCCAGTTGGAGACCGAGCAGGGCATCCCGCGCAACCCGTTCATCAACGCGGGCGCGGTCGTCGTCACCGACCACCTGGGACTCGGGGCCGCCGACCGGCTCCTCGAGTTCCTGCGGCAGGAGAGCGGCAACCCCGCGCTGGGCGTCGACCCCGAGGTCGCGAAGTCCGAGTCGGACAACAGCGACCGCAACCGCGCGCTCGCGCACTTCATGGCCTCCTACGGCAACATGCGCAATCCCGTCGACGTGGTCCTGCACGAGTACGTGCGGCAGTGCTCGATCGCGATGAGCTGCGCCGACCTCGCCCGCGCCACCCTCTTCCTCGCCCGCCACGGTGTCCGCAACGACGGCACCCGGCTCCTCGGCGTCAGCGGCGCCAAGCGCGTCAACGCCGTCATGCTCACGTGCGGCACCTACGACGCCGCCGGCCAGTTCGCGTACCGCGTCGGGCTGCCCGGCAAGAGCGGTGTCGGCGGAGGGATCATCGCCGTCGTTCCCGGGAAGTGCGCGATCTGCGTGTGGAGTCCAGGATTGGACGCACGCGGGAACTCCGTCGCGGGAGTCGACGCGCTGGACCGTTTCACCACTCTCACAGGGTGGAGCGTGTTCTGAACAGTGATAGAACGACGGGGTGAGCACAACGGGGAACGCACTGGCACTGGCGCAAGAAGAGGCCGTCACGCTCGTCAGCGAGCTGATCAGGATCGACACGACGAACACGGGTGATCCCGCGACGGTCGTGGGGGAGCGCGCGGCCGCCGAGTGGGTGGCGGAGAAGCTGTCCGAGGTCGGCTACGAGACCACGTACGTCGAGTCCGGCGCCAAGGGCCGCGGCAACGTCGTCGCACGGCTCGCGGGCTCGGATCCCAGCCGTGGCGCGCTGCTCGTGCACGGCCACCTCGACGTCGTGCCCGCCGACGCCTCGGAGTGGTCGGTGCACCCGTTCTCCGGTGCCGTGCAGGACGGGTACGTGTGGGGCCGCGGCGCGGTCGACATGAAGGACATGGTCGGCATGACGCTGGCCCTCGCCCGGCACTTCAAGCGCGAGAACATCGTTCCGCCGCGCGACATCGTGTTCGCGTTCCTCGCCGACGAGGAGGCCGGCGGGCTCTACGGCGCGAAGTGGCTGGTCGAGAACCGGCCGGAGCTGTTCGAGGGCGTCACCGAGGCGATCAGCGAGGTCGGCGGCTTCTCGATCACCCTGAAGGACGACGTCCGCGCGTACCTCGTCGAGACCGCGGAGAAGGGCATCCGCTGGCTCAAGCTGCGCGTCAAGGGCACCGCCGGGCACGGCAGCATGATCCACCGCGACAACGCCGTGGCGAAGCTCGCCGCCGCCGTCACCAAGCTCGACCAGCACCAGTGGCCGCTGATCATCCGCCCGTCCGTGCGCGAGTTCCTCGACGGCGTCACCGAGATCACCGGCCTGGACTTCCCCGACGACGACATCGAGGGCTCGATCGGCAAGCTCGGAGCGTTGTCGCGGATGATCGGCGCGACGCTGCGCGACACCGCGAACCCGACCATGCTCTCCGCCGGGTACAAGGCGAACGTCATCCCGTCGACCGCCGAGGCCACTGTGGACTGCCGGATCCTGCCGGGCCGCGAGGAGGCGTTCGACCGCGAGCTCGCCGAGCTCCTCGGCCCGGACGTCGAACGTGAGTGGGTCGGCCTGCCGCCGGTCGAGACGACGTTCGACGGCGCCCTGGTGGACGCGATGACGGCGTCGCTCATCGCCGAGGACCCCGGCGCCCGCGTACTGCCGTACATGCTCTCCGGCGGCACGGACGCCAAGTCGTTCCAGCACCTCGGCATCCGCAACTTCGGCTTCGCGCCGCTGCGGCTGCCCGCCGACCTCGACTTCTCCGGGCTCTTCCACGGCGTGGACGAGCGCGTGCCGGTGGACGCCCTGAAGTTCGGCGTCCGGGTCCTCGACCGATTCCTGCGCAACAGCTAGGGGAGTGGTGTCGTGTCCACTGTGGACTTGACCGGCCGGGTCGCACTGGTCACCGGCGGCGCCGGGGGCATCGGCAGCGCCGTGGTGCGCAGGCTCGTGAAGCTGGGTGCCCGCGTCGCCGTGCTCGACCTCGACGCGGCCGGCGCACAGCGGGTCGCGTCCGCGGTGGGCGGCATCGCCATCACCGGTGACGTCACCGATCCCGCGACCATGCCCGCCGCGGTGGCGCGGGTCGAGGAGGAGCTCGGACGCCTGGACGTCGTGCACCTCAACGCCGGGATCGGTGGCGGTCAGGCCGGTGTGGACGACGCCCTCGACGTCGCCCGCTACCGCAGGCTGGTCGGCGTCAACGTCGACCACGTCGTGTACGGGCTCTGCGCGGCGGTTCCGGCGCTGCGGCGGCAGGGCGGCGGGAAGATCGTGATCACGGCGTCGCTGGCCGGGATCGCCGCCATGCCGTCGGATCCGCTGTACACGCTGACCAAGCACGCGGTCGTCGGGTACGCGCGGGCGGCGGGCCAGGCGCTGGCGGGGGAGGACATCACGGTCTCCGCGCTGTGCCCCGGGTTCGTCGACACGTTGCTGCTGGGCGCGGCGAAGGAGGAGTTCGCGGCGGCCTCGTTCCCGTTGCTGACACCGTCGGACGTCGCCGAGGCCGTGCAGTCGGTGCTGGCCGACGGCGGGCCGGGGGAGGCCTGGATCATCCAGCCCGGCGGCAAGGCGACCGCGTACAACTTCCGCGGTGTGCCCGGTGTCGGCGGCGGCCAGTTGCCGCCTGGTGTCGTGCTCGGTCGCATTTAGGGCGTGTCCTGGAACCGTGTCGTCTCGTTAGGACGAACAGACGACACGGCGAAAGGACTCCGCATGGTGCGGCTGGAGGACGGGACCGAGCTCAACGTGGTGCGGGCGGGGGATCCCGACGCGCCGGTGACGGTCGTGCTGGCTCACGGGTACGCGCTCGACCACCGCGCCTGGCACAAGGTCGTCGAGCAGCTGAGCCCCGAGTTCCAGGTCATCGCCTACGACCACCGCGGCCACGGCGAATCCGGTGGCGCGTCGAAGGAGACCGCCACGATCGACCAGCTCGGGGAGGACCTGGGCGAGCTGATCGAACGCGCCGTGCCGCACGGCCAGGTCGTGATCGCCGGGCACTCGATGGGCGGCATGGCGGCGCTCGCGATGGCCGAGCGCCGGCCGCGGCTGTTCCGGCAGCGGGTGCTGGGCACCGTGTTCGTGTCGACGGCGGCGAGCGGCATGTCCGAGACGACGCTGGCGTGGCCCAAGGCCGTCGGCAAGCTCGTGCGCGAGCTGGAGCGGGCGTTCGGGCCGATCGTGCGCGCGGTGCGGGAGAAGATCGAGCCGGCCAAGACCGCCGGGCTGCGCTGGTGGCTGTTCGGCGACCAGCCCTCCGACGCCGACGTGGACCTGACCGCGGACATGGTGTGGGGTCACTGGCCGGAGACGGTCGCGCTGTTCCGGCCCGCCGTGGACCGCTACGACCGCGAGGCCGGGCTGACCGTGGCGAAGGAGAAGGCCGTCGTCGCCGTGGTGGGGGACGAGGACCGGCTCGTGCCCGAAACGGACGCTGTGAGGTTCGGCGGAACTTCGGTCATCCTGGCCGATGCCGGACATATGCTTCCCCTGGAGCGGCCCGCCGAGCTCGCGAACCTCATCCGGGAGGTGGCCGCCAAGGCATAGCTGGGGGGCTGGTGCTGCAGTTTCTGGAACCGCGGACGGACGTGCCCGCGAAGGAGGACTGGTCCACCAGGCTCGCGCTCACCGACGTCCTCATCAGCACGAGGTACAGCGTCGAAGCACTCGTCGTGACCGTCACGTTCGTCGCCACGTTCTTCCTGCCCGACTCGCCGGGCAACACGGCCGCACGGATCGTGCTGGGCGTGCTGACGTTGATGTTGCTGGGTGGGCTCCTGCCGAATCGGCACCTCCGGCGTGCGCTGCGGCTCGGGGTGTTCGACGCACCGTGGCGGCGCGTCGCGGCTGCGGTGGCCGAGAAGCAGGAGAACGATCCGCGCGATCGGCTGCTGGCGGACGGCCTGGTCCTCGTGGGCGCGTTCGGTGACCTGCCGGACGTGGTGGCGCAACGGCAGGAGGTGTTCGTCCTCGGGCCGGACGGCGACGGACTGGTGCTGCTGAGGGCCGCGGGGTCGACGTCGATCCACGTGGCGGCGCCGGTCGACGAGAGCGGCCACCAGGCGGCGGAACGCGTGGAGCGCGTGCTCGGCCGTCCCGCGGACGATCAAGGGCTCAAGGACGGCATCGACATGATGCGCGTGATGAGGTACGCCTTCTGGGGACTGCCGACGCTCGCGGTCGTGGCCGCGGGCGTGCTGCTCGCGCTGAGCGTGTCCCCGCCCGCGCCGGCGGGGCTGATCGCGGTCGCCGTGCTGACGCCACAGCTGTTCTTCCTGCCCACGGCGATCGAAGTGAGCCTCCACAGCCGTGACCACGCCAAGGCCGTGCACGGTTCGGACGAGTGGACCCCGGTGTCGGTCAGGCTCTGCGCCTGGCAGCGCGGGCACCACGTCGCCGGGATCGCGGAACTGCCCGGCGGCCCGGCGCTGGTGCGGTTCCCCACGCCGAACCTCGACCTGATCGCGAACGTCGCCGGCACCGGCGTCATGTGGGTCGCGGGCAGCCACCGGGGACGGCTCGCCGTGGGCCTGCCCGGTAACGGCGGCCTCATGACCGCGGTCGTGCGGCCGATGGCGGCGAGTGACCCCGCGGCCTGGTGGCGGAGGTACGGGCAGGTCGACTTCAGCGTGCTGCCGCGCTGACCGGGGAGGGGCTGGGATGCGTTACCTGGAGCCGCGGACCGACGTGCCGGCGAAGGACGACTGGTCCACCGGCCTGATCCTGCAGGACCTGCGCTGGGGCGCGAAGGCCCTCGGCGTCATCGCGGCCGGCACGGGCGCCGGAGCGGTGACGTGCTGGCTGCTGCCGACGTCACCGGGCAACCTCGGCGCGTTCGTGGTGCTGGCACTGGTCACGCTCGTCTTCGGGCTGGCCCCGCTGATGTACCGGGTCGAGACGAGGCCTGAGCGGCGCGGCCTGCTCGAACAGCCGTGGCGGCGGGTGCCCGCCCAGGTGCTGGAGAAGCACGCCGACGGCACGGACCGGCTGCTGGTGGACGACGTCGTGTTCAAGGGCTGGTTCCAGGACCTGCCGGACATGGTGCTGGAACGGCAGGAGGTCTTCGTCTGCGGCCCGGACGCCGACGGCAGGGCGGTGGTGCGGGCCGCGGGGTTCGCCAAGTGGGAGAACGCCAAGGTCGACCACGGTGAGGACGCGCGCGCTCAACCGGTGCGTGAACGGGTGGAGCGGCCACTCGGGCGGCCGCTGGACGACGAGGCCACCGCGCGGGCGTTCAACGGCATGCGCTGGGGTGTGCGGGCGTGGCTGTGGGCCGCCGTGCCCGCGGTCGCCGGGGGAGTGCTGGTGCTGCTCAGCCTGTTCCCGCTCGCGCCGGCCGGGCTGGTCGTCGGCGGGCTCGTGCTGGTCCTGGGGCTGCTCGGCATCCCGACGGCGGTCGAGATCAGCCGCTGGTACCGCGACGCGGTCAGGGCGGTGGAGAACTCGGCGCAGTGGACGCCGGTGGCGATCACGCTGTTCCCGTGGCAGCCCCAGCAGCACGTCGCGGGGCTCGCCGAGATGCCGGGCGGGCTCGCGCTGGTGCAGTTCGTGCTACCCGAGCTGAGCGTGGTCGCGAACATCGCCGACACCGGCGTCATGTGGATCGCCGGGACGCACGGCGACGTGATCGCGGTGGGCGTGCCGAGGGTGCCGGTGCTGACGTTCGCCGCGGTCCAGCCGGACCGGGACACCCCGAAGGAGGACCCGATCCCGCCGATCCTGCGGTTCCACCGGCCCGATTTCAGCGGCCTGCCGCGCTAGAGCGCCGCCTTCCCGGCGGCCGGCCGAAGAGTCTCACGTGCTCGTCGACCAGCCAGTCCTTCAACGGCGCCCATTCCGGGTGGTGGTTGAGCACCAGCAGCCGGTGCATCCACCAGTTGGGGTCGTCGTGGCGGGGGAACGCGGCGAGCCACGCGGCCCGCTCGTCCACCGTGAGACCCCAGAGGTGCTGCAACTGGCCCTCAGCGTCCGTGTCGAGCTGGGCGGTGATCCGGCCGTCCTCCGTGTGCCATTCCGCGCGTAGTTCACGCAGCACGGCTATCGCGCGTTCGTCACCTTCCTCGGCGGTGACGACGACTGTGTGCAGGCCCTGCGCCGCGGCTTGCGCGAGCAGGGCACGGGCGGACGTTTCGTCGTGCGGCAGTGCGCTGTGAGCGACCCCGACTTCGTGCGGCACGAGCTCCATGACCCAGAATCTGATCATATCGACAACTACTTCGGTGAATTTTATTGCTTCAGTGTTGACTGAAGAGTCACCTCGGGCGGTTGGCCGCTCTCGTTGCACGAACGTTGTTGTAAGGCGCTCCGACGCCGACACCGCACAACGTTTTCGCACTACAAATGCAGCGAGAGGAAAGGTGGCGGTGTTGTTCAGCAGAGAGGCCTCGGGTCGACACCGGGGAAGTATTGCTCCCAATGACGAGTGGACAGGTGCGCCGTCGTAGTCGCGCACACGCGGGCTGCGGTCGCCTCGACGTCGATGTCCCACACGCGGACGGTGCGGTCCGCGCCGGTGGTGGCCAGGGTGCGGTTGTCGGGCGCGAAGCCCACACCCCACACCTTTTCCGTGTGACCGCGGAGCACTGCCCGGAGCTGGGGGTTCCGGGGATCGCTCACGGTCCACACGCGGACCACGTCGTCGGTCGTACCGGCGGCGAGGAGGGTGCCGTCGGGGGAGAAGGCGAGGCGCTGCAGCGGCCCGCCGTCGTTGGGCAGCGAACCCAGCTTGCGCGGCTGTGCGGGATCGCTGATGTCGTACAGCGCGCCGCTGGAGCCCATGTTCGCGAACGCCATGACGTCGCCGTGGATGACCACGGTGATGACCTCGTTGCGCCCGGCCTGCCCGCCGCGGCGGATCGGGTCCGGGTCGTCGTCGGTGCGCAGAGCGGGGTGGGCGCGGGGCGCCGCGGGGTTGCTGACGTCCCAGACCTGCAGTTCGCGGGTGCCGTTCGCGATGACGAGCGTGCGGTCGTCCTGGGAGAACTCGACCTGCCACACGGTGTCGGCCTTGGGCACGCTGAACCCTCCGGCCCTCACCGGGTTGGCGGGGTCGGTGACGTTCCAGAGCGCGATCACGCCGTTCTCGTCGGCGACCGCGAGCGTCTTCCCGTCGTGGCTGAAGCTCGCGGCGACGAACGCCTCGTCACCGGTGAGCGCCCTGCTGAGCTCGCGCGGCCGGGCCGGGTCGCTCACGTCCCACAGGCCGCTCCCGGAGTAGGTCGACGCGAGCAGGATCTTGCCGCCGGGGTGGACGTCCACGGTGGCTTCCTCGTCGGCGGTGTTCAGTTGCGGCAGGGCCGCGACCAGTTCGGCGTGCCGGTCCTGAGGTCGCCACAACTTGATGTCGCCGTCGGAGGAGACCGTGGTGAAGAACTTGCCCGCGGGGTCGTAGTCGAGTTTCCACGCCGTCACCCGGTGGCGCGGGTAGCTGAGGTTCGCCAGGTCGAGCACGCGGATCTCGGGGTCGGTGGTGGCGGTGATCATCTGCCGGGAGTCGGCGCTGAAGGTGACCGACCAGACGGTGTCGGTGTGGCCGGCGACCTCGCTGGCCAGCTGGATGTTGCCGGGGTCGGTGACGTCCCACAGGCGCGTGGTCTTGTCGCCGCCGGCGGTGGCGAGGAACTTGCCGTCGGGGGAGAAGGCGACGGTGTGGACGGGGACGATGTGTCCCGTCGCGCCGCCGAGCCGGACGGGTTTGCGCGGGTCCCTGACGTCCCAGATCCGCACCTGCTCGCCCTCGGCCCCGGTGGCGAGCAGTCCGGTGGGGGAGAAGGCGACGACGTAGTTGGTCGGGGTGGCCTCGATGGTGGAGAGGTTCTCGCCGGTCGCGAGGTCCCAGAGCTTGGCGGTGCCGTCCCAGGCCGCGGTCGCGGCGACGGTGCCGGTGACGTTGATCGCGAGGGCGTGCAGGGTGTTGTCGTGTGCCTTGATGGTGCGCACCAGTCTGGCGGGGCCGGTGACGTTCCAGACCCGGAGGGTGCCGTCCTCACCGCCGCTGACGAGGGTGCCGTCCGGGGTGAACGCGACGGTCTCGACCTCACCCTCGTGCCCGGTGACGCGGGCCTTCTCGACGGGTTTGCGCGGGTTGGACACGTCGAACAGGCGGATGACGCCGTCCCAGCCCGCGGTGGCGAGGGTGCGGCCGTCGGGGCTGAACGCCATGCCGTGGGTGGCCTCGTCACCGGCGTGCACGCGGCCGAGTTCGGTCGGGTGGTAGCGGTCGGTGACGTCCCAGATGATCACGTTCTGGTCGTCGCCCGCCGAGGCCATCAGCTTGTCGTCGGGGCTGAACATCGCGAACGACGTGGCTTCCGTGTGGCCTCTGGCGACGGCGACCTGGGGAGCGGCGAACGTGCTGAGCAGGCTGTCGCGGGCGGCGGGCAGCCCGGTCAGGCGGTAGGCGGCGAGGCGGAGCTGGCTCGCGAGACCGGGGTCGCGGTCCTGCAGGCCGCCGGCCTCGGCGATGGCTTTCTGGGCGAGCGCGTTGACGCGTTGTTCGGTGGTCTGGCGTTGCGCGCGCACGGCGAACACGGTCGCGCTGGTGGCCACGAGCAGCAGGACGGCGAGCAGCGCGACCACCCGGCGCAGGTGGGTGGTGCGGCGCTTCTCGGTGGCCAGTTCCTGTTCGGCGGCGGCCTTGCCGGCGTCGAGGAACGCCTTCTCCGCGGCGTTCAGGGCGCCGGGGTCGCGCTGGACCCACTCGGTCGCCTGGGTGAGCGGCACACCGCGGTAGAGGAAGCCGGGGTCGCGGCCGTGCGCCTCCCAGTCCGCGGCGGCCGCCGTGAGCCGGCGGTGCACGCGCAGGTCGTCGCGTGCCTCGGTGATCCATTCCCGGAGGCGTGGCCAGCTGCGGATGACCGCTTCGTGGCTGATCTCGACGCTGTCGTCGTCGACGGTGAGGATGCGGGCGCCGGCGAGGTGTTCGACGACGTCGTCCGCCGCGAGTTCGGACCGCCTGACGTGGCGTTTGGTGTCCTCGGTGCCTTCGCCGGGGGTGATCAGGCGCAGGAAGACCTGCCGGGCCTGGACCCGCTGCCGCTCGTCGAGGTCGGTGTAGGCGTTCTCGGCGGTGTTGGCGATGGCGCGGGCGATGCCGCCGCTCTCGTGGTAGCTGGAGAGCGTGAGGGTGTTGCCACGCTTGCGCCGCCACGTTTCGAGCAGTGCGTGGCTGACGTGGGGGAGGACGCCGGGTTCACCGGTGGCGTCGGCGATGAGGCGGGCGACGAGTCCCGTCTCGAGCGCGCAGCCGACCTCGACCGCGGGCTGGGTGATGGCCTTGCGCAGTTCGTCGGTGCTCATCGGGCCGACCAGGACCTGGGCCTCCTCGACGGCCTTGGCGAGGTCGGGGAACTGGGCGCAGTGACCGTAGAAGTCGGCGCGCATGCCGACGACGGTCTGGCCCTCGCGGCGGGTGAGCGCGGCGATGAACTCGTCGCGGTAGGGGAGCGCGAAGATCTCCTCGAACTGGTCGACGACCAGCAGGCCCCCGGTCTCGGGGACCGCCTGGTGGGTGCCCGGGGTGATCAGCTCGCCGGGCGTGCGGGCCAGCAGACCGGCTCGCAGCAGCGAGGACTTGCCCGAACCCGACGCGCCGACGACGAGCACGGTGTCGTGGTGCTCGAGCTTGCCCAGCAGTTTGCCGACGAGCCGTTCCCGGCCGAAGAAGCGGTCGGCGTCGTGCTCGGTGAACGCCTTCAGGCCGGCGTAGGGGGAGTCGACCTCGAGATGTGGTGGTTCGGACTCGCTGATGTCCCGCCAGCGCTGCTCCCAGACCTCCTCGTCGCCGCCGCAGGCGCGGACGAACGCGAGTGACACGGCGAGGCTCGGCAGCCGCTGGCCGCGGGCGGCGTCGGCGAGGGTGCTGGCGGAGTAGTGGCTGAGCCTGCCGAGTTCGCGGTAGCCGGGGGAGCCGGCCTTCTCGCGGAGCTTGCGCAGGTCGAAGGCGAACTGTTCAACGGGCCCGGCGAACGGGTCGAGCGGTTTTTCCGGGCGGGGCATGGAGCGGATTGTTCCATTCGTCTGTATATCGTCTGTCTCTATAGCTTCAGTGTTGACTGAAATAGACCATCAGTCGCTGATCACCTTCGCCCGACAGGAACAAGGTCTCGAACGCCAGGAGGTGAGGCCCCCAGCGCTCGGTGCCGGTGGCGGCAGGCAGGGACGACGCGGCGTCGTAGCGGTCGGTGAAGGCGGCACCGGCGGTGATCGAGAGTTCGAACGCGAGCGTCGCCGCCGGGTGATCGCCCAGGTCAGCGGCCGCGCGCAGGCCGGCGGCACGGGCGTCCGCGATCTGCTCCCAGTCGGGGTAGTGGTCCTGGGCCCGCGGGCTGAAGGCGAAGCGGACGAGGTTCCGCTCGTCGTCCAGGCCGGAGATCTCCCGGAAGCGCGCGGTGCTCGCGAGGACGTCACCGGCGGGGGAGAGCACGGCCGCGGCGGTGGGCTCGAGGGTGTCCAACATCGCGTGCACGGTTGACCGCAGCGGCGGTGGCGGGGGAGGGGAGCAGGTCGCGCCGGCCTTGATGAGGCGGTACAGGTGGACGCGTTCGTCCGCGGTCATGGCCAGGGCGTCGGCGAGGGCGGACAGGATCTGGCCGGACGGGGAGCGGTCGGTGCCGCGTTCGAGGCGGGTGAGGTACTCGACGCTGACGCCGGCGCGGTCGGCGAGCTCGCCGCGGCGCAGGCCGGGGGTGCGGCGGCGGCCGGGGGTCGGGGGAGCGGTGGCTTCGCGGCGGGCGCGCAGGAAGCGGCCCAGTGCGTTGTCGGCCATGACGGGTGAGCTTAGAGGGGCCCTGAGCGGGTCTCCCTGGTTCCGGCGAGGGCGGTGATGCTGTGGATCATGCGATACCGACTGTTCGGCAGGACCGGCCTGCGTGTCTCGGAGTTGTTGCTGGGCACGATGACGTTGCGTTCGGAGGACCTCGCGCGGCGGGTGGTCGACGCCTACGCCGATGCGGGCGGGAACTTCCTCGACACCGCCTCGGCGTACGGCGAGAGCGAGGAGGTGCTGGGGGCGGTGCTGCGGCGGCGGGACAGGTTCGTGGTGGCGACGAAGTACGCGTTGTCGCGGGACGCGGCGGATCCGAACGCGGGCGGGAACCACCGCAAGAACCTGGTGTCGTCGCTGGAGCAGTCGTTGCGACGGCTGCGGACGGACTACGTGGACGTGTTGTGGGTGCATCTGTGGGACCGGCACACGCCGGTCGAGGAGACGATGCGGGCGCTGGACGACGTGGTGCGGGCGGGGAAGGTGCTCTACGTCGGGGTGTCCGACGCTCCGGCGTGGTTCGTGGCGCGGGCGAACACGCTGGCGGAATGGCGCGACTGGACCGCGTTCGCGGGGTTGCAGGTGCCGTACAACCTGCTGAAGCGCGACGTGGAGCGGGAGTTGCTGCCGATGGCGGACGCGCTGGGGCTGACCGTGGCGGCCTGGGCGCCGCTGGCGCAGGGGAAGCTCTCCGGCGGCACGCAGCGGTCCGGCCTGTTGTCCGAACGGGAGGAGAGCGTGGCTCGCGTCGTGCGGGAGGTCGCGGAGGAGTCGGGTGCGACGCCGGCTCAGGTGGCGTTGGCGTGGGTGCGGGTGTCCGGGGCGCTGCCGCTGGTGGGCGCGCGGACTCCGGAGCAGGTGCTGGACTGTCTGGGCGAGGTGGTGCTGCCGCCGGAAGCGGTCGCGCGCCTGGAGGCGGCGGCCCCGTTCGAACGGGGCTTTCCGGCGGACTTCATCGCCGAGTGCGAGCCTGTGGCGTTCGGCGACGGTCTGGTGGTCAGGTGATGAGGCCCGGCACCAGGGCGGGCTGGACCTTGCGGCGCAGCCACATCTTGCGGGAGCCGTCGCTGTAGAGCAGCGTGCGGGACAGTTCCCAGCCTGCGAACTCGGCCTGGATCGCCAGCTGCGTGGTCGCGGTGCGGCGGGAGATGCCGGGCGGCAGACGCAGCGGCCGGTACTCCCATTCCCCGTCGATCACCCCTTCGGTCATGGCGAGATCACCTGTACCCCTCCGTTGTCGCCGGACGTGACGGTGACGCGTCCGGATTCCTGGTCGACGCTGACGGTGTTGGGCTGGCGCACGGTGGGGAACCGGTACTTCTCGGCCGGTTCTCCAGCGGCGACGTTGAGGCCGACCACCTCGTTGCGGTCGGTGAGCGTGATCCACGCGATGTCGCGCTTGGCGTCGTAGGCGATGCCGTACGGGGTGCCGGGCATGGGGTAGCGCTGGCGCATGATCAGCGGGTTGATGGAGAACGCGATGAACTCGCCGCCGCGGGTGTCGACGACGAGCAGGCGTCCGAAGCGGTCGGGGACGCCGTTGGTGGCTCCGTCTCCCGCGCGCAGGCCGGCGCCTCGGGTCTCGGTGCCCTTGTCGTCCTTGCTCATCTCGAACACGGCGCTGCGCAGCCGGTCGAGTTCGACGTCTCGGCCGTTGACCTGGAACTTCAGCGTGGTGCCGGCGTCGGTGAACGTGCCGCCGGGAGTGATCTCACCGGGCGGGGTGGCGTTCTGGGCGGGGGAGCGGGCCGGTTTCGCGGCTTCGAGGACTTCCGCGACCTGCAGTGGATCCTGCGACCCCTCGGTCTGGCCGCACGCTGCCAGCGCGGCGGTGGTCAGGATCAGTGCAGCGAGCCGGCGCAAGATCGGTTCCTCCTGTGAAACGTCGTGGTCTTCCAGGATCCACGACGTTCGGGCGGAGGTCACGCAAGGGGTGGGGTGAAACCCCGTTCGGCCGCTTGCGTGTTTATCTCTATAGCTTCAGTGTTGACCAAAATAAATGTTCGACGAAATATTCCGTCCCAGCTACGACCTTGGGATCAAAAACCGCAAAGAAGGAGGGCCGTCAGGGCATGGGGCGTTCGGGGTAGCCCAGTTCGATGGCGCTGACGTCGTCGAGTGCGGCGCGGATCGCCGGCGGGAGGGTGAGCTGCTCGGCTTCCAGTGACGCGATGAGCTGGTTGGTGTCGCGGGCGCCGACGACGGGGGCGATCACGCCGGTGCGGTCGCGGACCCAGGCGAGGGCGACGCACAGTGCGGAGGTGCCGAGGCCTTCGGCGGCGGTGGAGACGGCCTGGACGATGCGGGCGGCGCGGTCGTTGCGGTGTTGTTCGACGTAGCCGGCGAAGTGGGCGGAGGCGCCGCGGGAGTCGGGTGGGGTGCCGTTGCGGTACTTGCCGGTGAGGACGCCGCGGCCGAGGGGTGCCCAGGGCAGGAGGCCGAGGCCGTGGTGGCGGGCGGCGGGGGCGACTTCGCGTTCGATGCCGCGTTCGAGCAGGGAGTACTCGACCTGGGTGGAGATGAGGGGGTAGGTGGTGGGGGTCATGGCGGCGGTGGCGAGTTGCCAGCCGCTGTAGTTGGAGATGCCGGCGTAGCGGACTTTGCCGCTGGTGATGGCGTGGTCGAGGGCGGAGAGGGATTCCTCGATGGGGACGCCGGCGTCCCAGGCGTGGAGTTGCCAGAGGTCGACGTGGTCGACGCCGATGCGGCGCAGGGATCCGTCCAGGGCGGACAGGAGGGCGCCGCGGGAGGCTCCTCCGCCGAAGGGGCCTTCGGTGCGGCGGGCGACGGCTTTGGTGGCGAGGACGAGTTCGTCGCGGGGGACGACTTCGTGCAGGAGGGTGCCGAGGATGCGTTCGGCTTCGCCTTCGGAGTAGACGTCGGCGGTGTCGACGAGGGTGCCGCCGGCGTCGGCGAAGGCCATGAGCTGGGTGGCGGCCTCGTCCGGGTCGGTGTCGCGGCCCCACGTCATCGTGCCCAGTGCTGTCCTGGAGACGCGGAGGCCGCTGCGGCCGAGGTATCGCTGTTCCACGTGCGCGATGCTAAGGGGTGATCATCGTGTGAGCCTGGCAATCGGTGTTACTGACCGGTAGGGTCTCGCTTCGTGAAGCTCGGATTGAACCTCGGATACTGGGGCGCCGGCAACGACGCCGCGAACCTTGAGCTGGCCAAAGAGGCCGACCGTCTCGGCTTTTCGGTGGTGTGGGCCGCGGAGGCCTACGGTTCCGACGCGCCGACGGTGCTCGCGTGGGTGGCCGCGCAGACCGAACGCATCGACGTCGGTAGTGCGATCTTCCAGATTCCGGCGCGGACGCCTGCGATGGCCGCGATGACCGGTGCCACTTTGGACACTCTGTCGGGTGGCCGGTTCCGGATGGGCCTGGGTGTGTCGGGTCCGCAGGTGTCGGAGGGCTGGCACGGTGTGCGGTTCGACAAGCCTTTGGCGCGTACGCGTGAGTACGTGGAGATCGTGAAGAAGGCGTTGTCGCGGGAGAAGCTGCGGTACGAGGGTGAGCACTACACCCTGCCGTTGCCTGATGGTCCGGGTAAGGCGCTGCAGTTGACGGTGCACCCGGTGCGGGATCAGATCCCGATCTACCTGGCGGCGGTGGGGCCGAAGAACCTGGAGTTGACGGGGGAGATCGCGGACGGGTGGCTGGCGATCTTCTTCTCGCCGGAGTACTCGGCGGAGTCGCTGGCGTCGGTGAGGGCGGGCCGGGAGAAGGCCGGTCTGACGATGGACGGGTTCGACGTCGTGCCCACCGTGCCGTTGATCGTGGGTGAGGACTGGAAGGCCTGTGCCGACCCGGTTCGCGCGTACACGGCGCTCTACGTGGGCGGTATGGGTTCGCGTAAGCAGAACTTCTACAACAACCTGATGGTGCGCATGGGTTTCCCGGCTCAGGCCGAGGAGATCCAGGAGAAGTACCTGGCTCGTGACTACGCGGGGGCGATGGCGGCGATTCCGCTGGAGTTCCTGGACGCGACGTCGTTGCTGGGCCCGAAAGAGCGTATAGCAGACAAGATGAAGGCTCTTGCTGCCGCAGGGGTCACCACGCTGTCCGTTTCGCCGATGCTGCAAGATCTGGAGCAGGGGATCGCGGGTCTTCGGACCGCGGCCGAGGCTTTGGATCTGGCAGGAGTGGGTAGTTGAGCTGGTTGCAGGCTCTGGTCCTCGGACTGGTCCAAGGACTGACGGAATTCCTGCCGATTTCCAGCAGTGCGCACCTGCGCATCACGTCGACGCTGTTCTTCGGCAACGACGCGGGCGCTTCGTTCACCGCGGTCATCCAGTTGGGTACCGAGGTGGCGGTGTTGATCTACTTCGCCAAGGACATCGGGCGCTTCATCAGCGCCTGGTTCCGCGGCCTCTTCTCCGCGGAGGCGCGGAAGGAGAGGGATTACAAGCTCGCGTGGTACGTGATCATCGGTTCCGTGCCGATCTCTGTTCTCGGGTACCTGTTGAAGGACGAGATCCGGACGTCGGCGCGGAACCTGTGGATCACGGCGACGATGCTGATCGTGTTCGGTCTGCTGCTGGGTCTGGCGGATCATCTGGCGAAGCAGCAGCGGGACGAGTTGCGGATGAAGGATGCGATCGGGATGGGGCTGGCGCAGGCGCTGGCGCTCATTCCGGGTGTGTCGCGTTCGGGTGGGACGTTGACGGCGGGTCTGTTCCTGGGGTTGAACCGGGAGGCGGCGGCGCGGTACTCGTTCCTGCTGGCGATTCCGGCGGTGTTCGGGGCGGGGTTGTTCTCGATCCCGGACGTGCTGGAGCGCTCGGGTACGGGTGTGCAGGCGTCGATTCCGCAGATGGTCGTGGCGACGCTGATCTCGTTCGTGGTGGGGTACGCGACGATCGCGTGGCTGCTCAAGTACGTGTCGAAGCATTCGTACTCGGTGTTCGTGTGGTACCGGTTGATGCTGGGTCTGGTGCTGATGGGGCTGCTGTCGATGGGGTTGTTGCAGCCGATCTAAGGTGGACGTCGTGGCCACGGTGATCCTGCTTCGACATGCTCGTTCGACCGCCAACGGTTCCGGTGTGCTCGCCGGGCGTTCGCCGGGTGTGGGTTTGGACGAGCGCGGGCAGGTTCAGGCGGCGGCGCTGGTGTCGCGGTTGAAGGACGTTCCGGTCAGTGCGGTGGTGTCGTCTCCTCTGCAGCGGTGTGAGGAGACGCTGGCGCCGTTGCTGGCTGATCGTGCTCTCGAGGCGGTGCCGGAGCCGGATCTGTCCGAAGTGGATTACGGCGCGTGGACCGGTAAGGCGTTGAAGGACCTGTACGACGAGCCGTTGTGGGCTGTTGTGCAGCAGCATCCTTCCGCCGCGGTGTTTCCCGATGGTGAGGGTCTCGCGCATGTGCAGGCTCGTGCGGTGGCGGCGGTGCGGGCGCATGACGCGCGGATCTCGCGGGAGCACGGTCCGGGTGCGGTGTGGGTGTTGTGCTCGCACGGTGACGTGATCAAGTCGGTGCTGGCGGACGCGTTGGGTGTGCATCTGGACGGGTTCCAGCGGATCGTGGTGGATCCGTGTTCGATCTCGGTGGTGCAGTACACGCAGACGCGGCCTTTTGTGTTGCGGACCAACGACAACGGCGGGGATCTGTCGGGTGTGGTGCCGGTGGCGCCGCCGCAGGAGGCTCCGTCGTCGGACGCTACCGTGGGTGGCGCGACCGGAGCCTGAGGTAGCGCTGTTCGGGGACGCTCAGGGTGAGTTTCGCGGCTTTCTCGTATTCCTGTCTGGCTTGGTCGTGGTGTCCTTGCAGGTCGAGCAGGTGTGCCTTCACCGCGTGTGCTCGGTGGTGGTCGAGTTCCAGTGTGGACAGTTCGTCGAGGGCTTGGGCGGGTCCGTGGACCATGGCGACGGCGACGATGCGGTTGAGTGACACCATCGGGCCGGGTGCGGTGACGGTGAGCAGGTCGTAGAGGCCGAGGATCTCGTGCCAGTCGGTGTCCTGTGCGGTTTTCGCGTCGGCGTGGACGGCGGCGATGGCCGCTTGTAGCTGGTAGGGGCCGATCTGGGCGGTCTTGAGGGCGGTGCTGATGAGTTCGGTGCCTTCTGTGATCGCGTCGGTGTCCCACTTTTCGCGGTCCTGTTCGGCGAGTGGGACGAGTGCGCCGTGGGGGTCGGTGCGGGCGGGGCGGCGTGCGTCGGTGAGCAGCATGAGTGCGAGCAGGCCGGTGGGTTCGCCGTCGTGTGGCCGGCGTTTGTGCAGTTGGCGGGTGAGTCTGATGGCTTCGGCGGTGAGGTCGACGCGGTGCAGGTCGTCGCCGGAGCTGGCGGTGGAGCCTTCGGTGAAGATCAGGTAGAGGACGTGCAGGACGGCGGTGAGGTCTTTCGGGGGCCGGAACCGCGCGCCGGACTGTTTGATCTTCTGTTTGGCGCGGCTGATGCGCTGGGCCACGGTGGCTTCGGGGACGAGGAACGCGCGGGCGATCTCGGCGGTGGTGAGTCCGCCGACGGCGCGCAGTGTCAGCGCGATCTGTGAGGCCGTGGTGAGGGACTCGTGGCAGCACAGGGCGAGGATCGTGAGGGTGTCGTCCTGGGCGGGCACGGGGTCCGGTGGTGGGGGTGTGAGGGCGGCGACCTTGTCCTCGCGCTGACGGCGTGCGGTGTCGGAGCGGTACTGCTCGATCCACCGGCGGTTGGCGGCGGTGATGAGCCAGCCCTGGGGATTGTCGGGGACTCCCTGGGCCGGCCACTGCTGGGCGGCGCCGAGCAGGGCTTCCTGCACGGCGTCCTCGCAGACGTCGAACTGGCCATGGCGGCGCACGAGGACGCCGAGGACCTGCGGCGCGAGTGTGCGCAGCAGGCCCTCGATCTCTGGTGTGACGCGTTGTTGGGGTGTCACGCGTCGTCCAGCATCGACATGTCCCAGACGGGCCGGATCTCGATGCCGTCGTTGTGGGCGTCGGGCAGGGTGGCGGCGTGGGCGATGACCTGGTCGATCGTGTCGGCTTCGACGAGGTAGAAGCCGGCGAGGTACTCCTTGGCCTCGGCGTACGGGCCGTCGGTGACGACGACCTCGCCGTCGCGGATGCTGACGCCCTTGCCGGTCTCGGGTCCGGGGAGGCCTTCGCTGACGATCAGTTCGCCGGAGGCGCGCAGCTTGTCGCTCAGGTCGTAGTGGTCCTGGCCGAACTTCATCTGCTGCTCTTCGGTGAGCTTGTCCCACGCTGCCCGTGACTTGGGGTTGCTGTAGATGAGGATCAGGTACTTCACTTCGGGCCTCCGCTCGTGGCTGCCGAAAATCTTCTCACCGCCATGTCGAGACCGCGGGCCGTGTCTCGACACCGGGGTGTCAGCCACTTCGACGGAGGTTTTCGAGATGACTCAGACGCTGGTGCAGGACGAGACCGCGATCCGTGCGACGTTCACGGAGCACGAGGAGGGCATGCGGCTGCGTGATCCCGCGAGGATCGTGGCGCGGTACGCCGAGGACGTGGTGACGGCGACGTTGGCGCCGCCGCTGCGCAACGTGGGCAGGGACGCGCGGGACGTGGAGTCGCTGGCGGGGTGGATGGCCGGGTTCGCGGGGCCGATCACCCTGGAGCACCGGGATCTGACGGTGGTGGTGTCGGGTGATGTGGCGTTCGCGCACGGGCTGGCGCGGCTGGCGGCGGTGCCGGTCGGGTATCCGGAGGGGTTCTCGATGTGGATGCGGACGACCGTGGGGTTGCAGCGGCGGGACGGGCGGTGGCTGGTGACGCACGCGCACGACTCGGTGCCGTTCCACATGGACGGGTCGTTCCTGGCGGCGACCGATCTGGAGCCGTGATCTGGGCTCGTGGGGCGGTGTCACTGTGCCGAGGTCCGGACCGTGCAGGGGGTCGGTCCGGACCTCGGCGCTCCTGCGGCGGATTTCGCAAGGTCTGTGAGGCGGTCGTCGATGACCGGGTGTGGTGATCGTATTGCTCTCGGTGCATGCGACCAGCCACTCCCAAAGTGCGAGATCGATTCATGAATTGGGTCGAGTCGCTGGTCAAGGGGCCGGATTTTCGCCGAATGGCGGACCATAAGAGCAGCTCACACGGCCTGGAAACACGACGGAAACGTCCCGGTTCAGTAATGCGTGCGGCGTAGTCGACTGCGCCGTGTGGTGCAGTCCTATCGGAGGGGATCTTGTTTACAGTTAACTACGCAGAGTGAGAGCTGAGTCACAGATTCAGAGGCCCAGGCGGGTCACGGCGTTGTCCTCGAGGGGATTCGCGGTGCGGATGTAGCGGTGCACGGTGCGCGGGTTGGTCCACCGGCCCTGCCGCATGATCTCCCGGTCGCTCGCCCCGCCCAGCGCCGCCTGCGTCGCGAACCCGGCCCGCAGCGAGTGCCCGCCGAACAGTGCCGGGTCCAGGCCCGCCCGCACCGCGTAGCGCTTCACGAGCTCCGCCACGGCGCGTCCCGACATCGCCTTGCCGCTGACGCCGCCGTGCCGGTTGATGATCGGGAACAGCGCGCCCTGGCGGCCGCCGGGCTGGTAGCCGTGGCAGCGGTGCAGGCCGGTCTCGGTGATCTCGCGGCCGTCGAGCACGTCGGCCCAGTCCGCGAACGCGCACACCGGGCACGTCGGGCGCCTGCTGCCGCGCGGCAGCACCACCGACTGCTGGTGTTTGCCCGTCTGGTCGGTCTTCGTCGTGCCGAGCCGGATCAGCAGCAGCGGCTCGTGCGTGCGCGGATCGACGTCCGCGGTCACGTCGCCGAACTCGATGGCCGCGAGTTCGCTGCGCCGCAGTGCTCCCGCGAACCCGACCAGCAGCAGCAGGGCGTCGCGCGTGCGGGCCGGGCCTTCGGGCGGGCGTTCGTTCAGCAGTGCTTCGAGGGTGTCGAGCAGCACCGGTCGTTTGCGCTTGGGCTGGGCCTTGCGGGTGCGGCGGATACCGCGCAGCGTGAGCCGCACGACGTCGCTGCGGGTGGGGCTGGGCAGGCCGTTCGCGGCGTGCACCGCGGAGATCGCCGCCGACTTGCGTTCCAGGGTGGAGGGCCCGAACGCGGGTGAGCCGTCCGGTTTCACCGTGTCCGCCGCGACCGCCAGGTACACCGCCACGTCCAGCGGGTCCGCCGGCAGCGCCTGGCGGCCCTCCGCCTGGCACCATCCGGCCCACGCGATCCAGTCCGACCGGTACGCGCGCACCGTGTTCGGCGACTGGGCGCTGCGCAGATAGCCGCTCAGCGACGCGGCCTGCTCGTCGTCGAACCTCTCGCGCACGCCCGCGAGCGCGTCGACGTCGATCAGGACCGAGTGCGAGACCCTGACCAGCGCGTGCTGGACGGGTTCGGGCAGGCTCACACCCGCGATGGTAGTCCTCTGATCAACTCCACGACCTCGCGCGGCGTGAACTCCAGGCCGCTGATCCCCACGCTCACCTCGAACGAGCACCGGCCCGGGTCTGGATTGGACCGCGCGTACAGGAAGAGCCGGATCCCCGTCTCGTCCAGCAGGTGCTGTGCCGCCTGCTGCGCGTCGTGGCGGGACATCGGCAGGTGGACGTGGAACAGGGGAGTGGCCGGTATCTCCGGCGTGGTGTGGGCGAAGCCGTCGGCGTTGATCGCCTCCGCGAGTGCCTGGGCGTGCTGCTTGAACTCCGCCATCCTCGGCAGGTTCACGTCCATGCCCATCAACGCGATCGCGGCCAGCGGCCACGCGTCGGCGATCGCCCCGCCCATCCGGCGGCGCCACACCGCCGCGTGCCCGATCGTCTCCGCGTCCCCGGCGAGCACCGCGCCGCGCACGCCTTCGAGTCCTTTGTAGAGCGATACGTACACCGTGTCGAACAACGCGGCGATCTCGGCGAAGGTGGCGTCGTAGCCGGTCTGCGCCTCCCACAGGCGTGCGCCGTCGCAATGCGCGGCCGCGCCGGACTCCCGCGTCCACCCCGTCTGCGCCGCCAGGTCCTCGAACGGCGGGAGCAGGCCGCCGATGTCGCGTTGCGGTAGTTCGAACACCACGGCCGCGAGCGGTTCGTGCACCGCCTTCAGGTCGTCGAGGCCGAACAGTTCGTTGCGGTCGCCGACCGGGTGGAACGTCAGGCCGTGCAGCGCGTTGTAGCCCTGGTTCTCCCACACGTGCAGGTGTGTCTGCGGGTGCCCCGCGAAGGCTCGCCGGCCCGTCCGGTCGGCGTGCACCCGCAACGCCACCTGCTGCGCCATCGTGCCCGACGGGAAGAACAACGCCTGGGGCTTGCCCAGCAGGCCCGCCACCCGTTCCTCCAGTTCCCGCACGGGATCCTCGGGTCTCGTGCTCGGCGTGACCCACTGCGCGAGACGACCGAGGACCTCGTGGGGCGACTTGCGCGGACCACTGTGCTGCGACAGAGAACGACGGATGTCCATGACCTCGAGACTACCTATTGCCACTAATGTGCAATAGGGTCGTTCGCCGTGGTCAGGCCGCCGCGCTCAGCCGTGCGTCCAGCTCAGCCTCGTCCGCGACGAACCACAGCTGCCGGCCCCGGTTCGACTCGTACACGAAGTCCCGCAACGCCGTGCTCGCCGCCACCTGCTCCGTGACGTCCCCGACCACCACGAGACGGAACCCGTACTGCTGGAACTTCTGCACCACCGCGCCCGCCACCCGCGTGCGCAGCACCAGGAAGTCCTCGGACAACCGCGCCAGCGGCAGCACCAGCCACTGCACGTCCTGCCCCCACAACGTTCCCATCAGGTCCACAGCGGACTGCTCGTCGGTGATCGGGGGACCGTCGGCGGCGCACATCAGCACCGTCGCGCCGTGGCGCGTCTGCACAACATCAGGCATGGCACGGGAATTTAGCGGCGCCGCACGCCCGATGTCGCGCGCAATACCCGCCTGCTCTAGGGTCACCGCACGCGATGAGCCGAAGGAGGTGAGTCCCATCAACGCGGTCAACCCCGATGGGCGCTCCCTCCCGATCCACGCCTGACGCTCACGCGTCGCCACGGGAGCGCTCCACGCAGCCCCGAAAGGCGATCGACGATGCACTACACCTCCACGACCACGTCCGCCGACGGCGTCACCCGGCGCGACTTCGTCCACGACGGCGTCCCCGGAGCGCTGTGGACCCCCGCGGGCGACCCCACCGGGCTCGTGCTCGGCGCCCACGGCGGCGGCCAGCACACACGTGCCCCCGGCGTCGTCGCCCGCGCGCACCGCTGCGCCACGGCGGGTCTCGCGGTCGTCACGCTCGACGCCCCCGGCCACGGCGACCGGCCCCGCACCGCCGCCGACGAGCGGTTCACCACCGAGATCCGCGCCCGCATGAGCGCCGGGCAGGACGCCCGCGAACTCATCGCCGAGTACAACGCCCTGCAGTCGGGCCGCGCGATCCCGGAATGGCGCTCCGTGCTCGACGCCCTGCCGTTCACCGGCGCGACCGCCGGGTTCTGGGGCGTGTCCATGGGCAGCGCGCTCGGCATCCCGCTCGTCGCCGCCGAACCCCGCGTGCGCGCGGCGGTGTTCGGGCTCATCGGCGCCACCGACGCCCTCGTGCTCGCCGCCGCGCGGATCACCGTGCCCGTGCGGTTCCTGCTGCAGTGCGACGACCGGCTCGTCGGCCGCGACGCCGGCCTCGCGCTGTTCGACGCCTTCGCGACACCGCACAAGTCGTTGCACGCCAACCCCGGCGGCCACGGCGACGTCCCTGACCACGAGATCGACAGCGCCATCGCGTTCCTCACGCGGTAACACCGAAAATGCCGGGCGCTCACCGGCGGGCGTGGGTAGCGTCGCGGCACATGCGTGATCTCGCGGCGTTGCCCAAAGCCCACCTGCACGTGCACCTCGAGAGCACCGTGCGCGCCGACACCCTCGCGGAGCTCGCCGAGCACCACGGCGTCGACGTCCCCGCCGTGCAGGCGGGCGCGTTCGACGGGTTCGCGCAGTTCGCCGCCCACAACGGGGCAGTGCGGGACTGCCTGCGGCGAGCCGAGGACTTCCACCGGATCGCGTACGAGTTCTGCGCCGAGGAAGCAGCGCAGGGGACCCGGTACGCCGAGGTCACGTTCACCGCGGCAGCGCACGGAGAACGACTCGGTGATCCGGACATGCCGCTCGAGGCGGTGTTGTCCGGGCTCGCCGCAGGACAGGCCGCCCACGGCATCGAATGCCGTGTGATCGTGGACCACCCCAGAAAGCGATCGGTAGCGCGATTTCAGGACTCACTACGACTCGCGGTCGCCCACCCGCGGGTCGTGGCGATCGGCATGGCCGGAGCGGAAGACCACCCGCTCACCCCGTTCACCGCCGTGTTCCGCGCCGCGCGGGACGCCGGGATCGGACTCGTGCACCACGCCGGAGAGTGCTGCGGCGCGTCGAGCGTCGCCGAGGCCCTGACCGTCGGGCTCGCCGACCGGATCGGCCACGGGTTCCGCGCACTCGAGGACCCGGAGGTCGTCGCGCTGCTGCGGGACCGCGCCACACCGCTCGAAGCGTGCCCGTCGTCGAACGTCGCGCTGGGACTGGTCGACTCGCTCTCCTCTCATCCGCTGCCACTGCTGCTCGACGCCGGCCTGACCGTCACGCTCAGCACCGACATCCCCGCCTCCACCGGCACCACGCTCACCGACGAGTACCGGCTGCTGCGCGAGCACCTCGGCTTCGACGACGACACCCTCGCCCGCCTCGCCACCAACGCCGTCGACGCCTCCTACGCGCCCGAGGCGACCAAGACCGCGCTACGTCACGACATCGCCACCTGGCGGGCCGGCTCGAAACACACCAGCCCGTGCCGCTGCGCCAGCAACGCCACCAGCTCCAGCACCTGACGCCGCCCCGGCCACACCACGTGCACGATGACCGCGTCCACCCCCACCGTCAGCGCCTCGTCCCACGACACCGGCGACGACGGATCCGGAGACGTCCGCCGCAACTCCCGCACGAACGCCGCCACCGCCGGCTCGAACGCGCCCAGCGGCGAGGACCGCAACTCCGCGTACCGCGCCGCGGCCTCCGGGAACGACGCCGGACCAGGAGCCCGCCACACCACGACATCGACCGGCACGTCCATCACGCCACCTTCCCGAACAACGCACCCAACCGCGGAATCCGCGCGGAGATCTCCGCGCGGTCAGCGAAGTCCCACGACTCACCGGCCGGATCCGGCGACACCAGCAGCCCGCGCACCGCCGGCTGCGCCTCCAGATCACCGTCGAACGCCTCGGCCGCCACACCGTCGAGGCCCTCCCAGTCCGGCCACTCCTCCTGCGCCCACGCGTGCACATCGCCACGAGAGGCCAGCAGCCGCACGTGCGGCAGATCGGCCAGCGCGTCCGGCGACGAGGCCACCGCCTCGAACACCGCCCGTCCCTGACCCACCAGCCACGCCTGGAAGTAGAAGAACTCGTCGTCCGAACACCACCCGCCGCAGATCAGATCCGCCGCGTGCCAATGCCCCCACGTGTCGACCCGCCGGCGCACCTCGTCGAGCCGCACCGCGAACTCCACCACCTCACCGGCAGGCAGCGCGGCCAGAGCGGCGGTCAGCCGCTCCAGCCGATCGTCCTGATCGGCCGCGTCCACACCGGACGCCTCCACCAGGCCCCAGAACGCGTTCAGGTCCATGCCGAGCACGCTAGCGACAGGGTCTGACAATTTTCGAAGCCCCGGCATCCTCGCAGCTCAAAGGTGGTGAAAGGCCGAATCTGGAGGGAGCGGGCGGTGGCGGGGGCCGCCGGGGACGCAGGGGCGTCCATTCGGAGAGGACGCACGCAGGTGAGGCGGATGGGAGGAGGAGCGGCAGCCGCGAAGAGCCCAGGGGAGCACGGGCGAGGGGTGGTGCGAGACAGCGGGAACCGCCGCCGGACACGGCAGCCGGCCGACGTCGCTCGCCGGACCGGACCGCGAGGTCAGCGATCTCACCCACCGGCGGCCAGACGCGGCGGCCGCACAGCCACCCCCAAGCGTCGCCCCAGGTCAGGCGTGGCGCCGCCCGGCTCCCAGGCGACCAGTGAGCCCGCGGCGCGACGCCGGCAGCGGAGTCTGGCGGTTATTGACGCGAGCGAACAGCGGTGGCCTGTCTATCCTTGAGGCCAAATGGACACCCCGCACGCTGAACTGCACAAACGCCTGCCCGAGCTCATGCCGCGTGATCAACGCCGGCTCGCCAGGCGCCTCGACGGCGCACGCCGGGTCAAGGACCCGCTCGCGCGCAAGAAGATCACCGAGGAGATCGCCGCCCAGATCGACGAGGCCGCGCTCAAGGTCGCGCTGCGCAGGGAGTCCGTTCCCAAGATCAGCTATCCGGCCGAGCTGCCGGTCAGCCAGCGCAAGGACGACATCAAAGAGCTGATCGCGAACCACCAGGTCGTGATCGTCGCGGGCGAGACCGGGTCCGGCAAGACCACGCAGCTGCCCAAGATCTGCATGGAACTCGGGCGCGGCATCACCGGCCAGATCGGCCACACCCAGCCCCGCCGGATCGCCGCGCGCACCGTCGCCGAACGCGTCGCGGAGGAGCTGGGCACCAAGCTCGGTGACACGATCGGGTACAAGGTCCGGTTCACCGACCAGTCCGGTGACGACACGCTGGTCAAGCTCATGACCGACGGCATCCTGCTCGCCGAGATCCAGACCGACCGCGAGCTGAGTCGCTACGACACGATCATCATCGACGAGGCCCACGAACGCAGCCTCAACGTCGACTTCCTGCTCGGCTACCTCAAGCAGCTGCTGCCGCGCCGCCCCGACCTCAAGGTCGTCATCACCTCCGCGACGATCGACCCGCAGCGGTTCAGCGCGCACTTCGAGAACGCCCCGGTCATCGAGGTCTCCGGCCGCACCTACCCCGTCGAGACCCGCTACCGGCCCCTGGAAGAGGACGACGACCAGACCCAGGGGATCATCAACGCCGTCCACGAACTGCAGGCCGAAGGCCCCGGCGACGTCCTGGTGTTCCTGTCCGGCGAACGCGAGATCCGCGACACCGCCGACGCGCTGAAAGCCGAAGACCTCCGCAACACCGAGATCCTCCCGCTCTACGCCCGGCTCAGCGTCGGCGAGCAGCACCGGGTCTTCCAGCGCCACACCGGCCGGCGCGTCGTGCTCGCCACCAACGTCGCCGAGACCAGCCTCACCGTGCCCGGCATCAAGTACGTCATCGACCCCGGCAACGCCCGCGTCTCCCGCTACAGCCACCGCCTCAAGGTCCAGCGCCTGCCGATCGAACCCATCAGCCAGGCGAGCGCGAACCAGCGCAAGGGCCGCTGCGGCCGCGTCAGCGAGGGCATCTGCGTCCGCCTGTACTCCGAGGAGGACTTCGAGGCCCGCCCGGAGTTCACCGACGCCGAGATCCTGCGCACCAACCTCGCCAGCGTCATCCTGCAGATGACCAACATCGGCCTCGGTGACGTCGCCGCGTTCCCGTTCATCGACCCGCCGGACTCCCGCAACATCAACGACGGCATCGGCCTGCTCCAGGAGCTCGGCGCGATCAACGCCGCCGAGAAGAAACTCACCCCGACCGGCCGCAAACTCGCCGCCCTGCCCGTGGACCCGCGGCTGGGCCGCATGGTGCTGGAAGCCGACACCACCGGCTGCCTCAAAGAGGTCATGATCATCGCCGCGGCACTGTCCATCCAGGACCCCCGCGAACGCCCGGCCGACCAGCAGGAGGCCGCGACCCAGCAGCACGCGCGGTTCGTGGACAAGGAATCCGACTTCGTCACGTTCCTCAACCTGTGGCAGTACCTCAAGGAACAGCAGAAGGAACTGTCGGGCAACCAGTTCCGCAAGCGCTGCAAGGCCGAGTTCCTCAACTACCTGCGCGTGCGCGAATGGCAGGACATCTACCTGCAGCTGCGCCAGGTCGCCAAGCAGATGGGCATGCACCTCGACGAGCAGCCCGGCGACCCGCGCAACATCCACATCGCGCTGCTCTCGGGCCTGCTCAGCCACATCGGCGTCAAGGACGTCCTCAAGAAGCAGGCACCCAACGAGAAACGCCGCCCCATGACGGAGTTCCTCGGCGCCCGCAACGCCAAGTTCGCGATCTTCCCCGGCTCCGCGCTGGCGAAGAAGCCACCGCAGTGGGTGATGGCCGCCGAACTCGTCGAGACCAGCCGCCTGTGGGGGCGCATCGCCGCCAAGATCGAACCCGAATGGGCCGAACGCCTCGGCGAACACGTCGTCAAGCGCCAGTACAGCGAACCGCACTGGGAGACCAAACGCGGCAGCGTCGTCGCTCTGGAGAAGGTCACGCTCTACGGGGTGCCGATCGTCGCCGGCCGCAAGGTCAGCTACGGCCGCATCGACCCCGAACTGTCGCGTGAGCTGTTCATCCGGCACGCGCTCGTGCAGGGCGAGTGGACCACGCACCACCGGTTCTTCCACACCAACCGGGCGATGCTCGACGAGGTCGGCGAACTCGAGAACCGGGCGCGGCGCCGCGACATCGTCGTCGACGAGGAAACGCTCTACGAGTTCTACGACAAGCGCGTCCCCGCCGAGGTCGTGTCCGCGCGGCACTTCGACTCGTGGTGGAAGAAGCAGAAGGACAAGAACCAGCTCACCTTCACCAAGGAGATGCTGGTCAACGACCGCGCGGACGTCACCCCCGACGCCTACCCCGACCAGTGGCGCCAGGGCGAGCTGACGTTGCCGCTGAGCTACCACTTCGAGCCCGGCACGAAGAACGACGGCGTCACCGTCCAGCTGCCGCTGCCGGCGTTGACGGCGCTGGACGACGACGCGTTCTCCTGGCAGATCCCCGGCCTGCGCCACGACCTGGTCGTCGCGCTCATCCGGTCGCTGCCCAAGCAGATCCGCCGCAACTTCGTGCCCGTCCCCGACGTCGCCACCGCCGTGCTCGCCCGCATCAAGCCCGGCGAGACCAGCCTTCTCAGCGGCGTCGAACGCGAACTCAAGGCACTGACCGGTGTCACCGTGCACCGCGAGGACTGGCAGTTCGACACCGTCCCGGACCACCTCAAGCTCACGTTCCAGGTCGTCGACGAGAACAACCGCACCCTCGCCGAGGGCAAGGACATCGCGGTGCTCAAGGCCAAGCTGCGCGCCGAGGTCCGCGAGTCGCTGTCGCAGGCCGCCGGTCACCTCGAACGCACCGGCCTCACCACCTGGGACTTCGACGCGCTGCCGAAGACCATCGAGCAACGGCAGTCCGGGATCACCGTCACCGCCTACCCGTCGCTGCTCGACCGGGGCGAGAGCGCCGCGATCAAGGTCCTCGACACCCCGGGCCGCCAGGCCTACGCGCATCGCCGCGGCGTGCGCAGACTCCTGCTGCTCGGCATCAACTCGCCCGTCAAGCACCTGCAGCGCCACCTCGACAACGCCGCCAAGCTCGCCCTGACCCGCAACCCCCACGGCGGCGTCGCCGAACTGCTCGCCGACTGCATCATGGCCGCCGTCGACCGGCTCATGGGCGAGCCCGCGTGGAACGCCAAGTCCTACGCCGCCCAGCTCAAGAAGGTCCAGGCCGCCCTCAACGACACCACGTGGGTCGTCGTGCAGGAGGTCCGCAAGGTCCTCGAGGCCCACCACGAGGCCGAGCTGAAACTGTCCGGTCTCAAGGGCGTCCCGGACTCCGCCAACGACATCCGCGCACACCTCAACTCGTTGGTGTACAAGGGTTTCGTCACCCGCACCGGCTACGACCGGCTCCCGGACCTCGTCCGCTACCTCAAGGGCGTCACGCGGCGCATCGAGAAACTGCCCGAGAACCCGCGCCGCGACCTCGACTGGACCAACACCGTGCACCAGGTCCACGCCGAGTACCGGGAACTGCGGGCGCAGACCCCCGCCGACGAACCCGCGCCCGAACTCGACGAGATCCGGTGGATGATCGAGGAGCTGCGGCTGTCGTACTTCGCGCAGACCATCAAGACCCGCTACACGATCAGCGACAAACGCATCTACAAAGCACTCGACGCCGTGCCCTTGTAGAACTCGCTACCGTGGAGCATGAACAACTCTGGGGATTCCACCTGGGTCGTGCACATCAGCGGCGACGCTCCCAACGCCCACGACGACACCCGAGCGAGGTTCGACGACTCGCTGCGGGAGGTCCTCACCGGCCTGGAACAGGAACTGGGCCGCGAACCGGTGTTCGCGCTCAGCCTGTTCCAGATCCCCGGCGAGGACGAGCACTGGAAGCGGCTCAAGCCCGGCGTCGTCGAGATCTCCGAAGGCCTGATGCGGTCGCGCAACGTCCTGGCGCCGCTGGAGTCAGTGATCCGGGAGCTCGCCCTGTAGCGCCTCACCCGTGCGGTACAGCTGCACCAGCAACGGCCGCAGCAACAGCCCGGCGGACGTCAGCGCGTACGACGTCCGCACCGGGAAGCCGGGGGAGCGCTCGCACGACACCACCCCGCGGGCCACGAGCGAGTCGAGGCGTTCGGTCAGCACCTTCGCGCTCAACGCCGGCAATCCCGCGCGCAGCTGCGAGAACGAGCGAGGGCCGTGCATCAGGTCGCGCAGCACCAGCGTCGCCCACCGGCCGCTGATCACGGACAGGGCCACCTCCACCGGGCAGTCCGCGCTCGGCCCGCGTGTGCGCCCCGGCTCCGACGGCACCAGTTCGGCGTCCCAGGTCACCGTTTGGTGACCCACTGCGGCGCCCGCGACGCTCACCCCATGACCATCCACCCCGCCAGTGTCGCCCACGCGTTCGCCGCCGCGTTCAACTCCCGCGACCCGCACGCCGTCGACGCCGTCTACGAACCCGGCGGCCTGTTCGTCCCCGAACCCGGCCGCACCGTCACCGACGCGGCCCGCCGCGACGCCAACCAGCGGTTCCTCGGCCTCGGACTGCCCATCGACGTGCGGCCCCGGCACGTCTACGCACACGACGGCATCGCCCTGCTCATCGTCGACTGGTCGATCGGGGACGTGACCGGTACCGCCACCGACGTCGCACGCGAAGGCGCGGACGGCCGGTGGCGGTACGTGATCGACAACCCGTTCGGCACCGCCTGAGCGGTACCGGTCAGGCGGCCTGCTCCGGTGGTTCCATGGCGCCGGTCATGATCGCGACCGCGTCCGACATCGACACGGACTTCGGGTCCACCACCGCCTTGCGCCGGCCCAGGCGCTGGATGTGGATGCGGTCGGCGACCTCGAACACGTGTGGCATGTTGTGGCTGATCAGGATCACCGGCAGGCCGCGGTCGCGGACCTGCAGGATCAGGTCCAGCACCGCCCGCGACTCCCGCACCCCGAGCGCGGCCGTCGGCTCGTCCATGATCACGACCCGGCTGCCGAACGCCGCCGCGCGCGCCACCGCCACGGCCTGGCGCTGCCCGCCCGAGAGGGTCTCCACCGCCTGGCCGGGGTTCTGGATCGTCATGATCCCCAGCGCGTCGAGCTGACGGCGCGCCTCCTCCCGCATGCCCGCGCGGTCGAGCATCCGGAACACCGAACCCAGCACGCCCTTGCGGCGCAGCTCACGACCCAGGAACAGGTTTGCCGCGATGTCGAGCGACGGCGACACCGCCAGCGACTGGTGCACCGTCTCGATCCCGGCGTTGCGCGCGTCCAGCGGCGTGGAGAACGACACGGGGGAGCCGTCGAGCAGCACCTCGCCCTCGTCCGGCACCACCGCACCGGACAGGGCCTTGATCAGCGACGACTTGCCCGCGCCGTTGTCGCCGATCACCGCGAGGATCTCGCCCGGCAGCAGCTCCAGGTCCGAGCCCGCCAGCGCCGTCACCCTGCCGTACCGCTTCACCAGGCCCGTGGCCTGCAGGATCGGGGTGGTCATGCCTTCACCTTCCTGATCCACTGGTCCAGCGAGACCGCCACGATGATCAGCACGCCGACCGCCATCGTCTGCCACAACACGTCCACCCCGGCCAAAGCCAGGCCGTTGCGGAACACGCCGACGATCAACGCGCCGATCAGCGACCCCACCACCGCGCCGCGGCCGCCGAACAGCGACGTCCCGCCGATCACGACCGCGGTGATCGAGTCCAGGTTGTCCGTCTGCCCCGCCTGCGGGCTCGCCGACGCGATCCGGCCGATCAACGTCCACGCCGCCACCGCGTAGATCAGCCCCGCCGCCGCGTAGACGCTCAGGAGCACCCGTGCCGTCCGGATCCCCGACAGGCGCGACGCCTCCAGGTCGTCACCGGTCGAGTAGACGTGCCGGCCCCACGCGGTGTTCTTCAGCACGAACGCCATCGCCGCCACCAGCAGCACCAGCATGATCGAACCGTAGGTGATGCGCGTGCCGCCGACGGTGAACGTCTGTCCCGTGAACAGCAGCAACGACGGCATGTCCGAGCCGCGGATCGTGGCACTGCCCGAATACCAGAGGTTCAGCGCGAAGAACACGTTCAACGTGCCCAGCGTGACGATGAACGGCGGCAGCTTCAGCCGCGTCACCAGCATCCCGTTGAGCAACCCGCACACCGTGCCGACCAGGAAACCCAGCAGCAACGCCGGCAGTCCCGGCAGGCCGGTCTCCGACGCGACCTTCGCCATCACGATCGACGTCAGCACCATGATCGCCCCGCACGACAGGTCGATCCCCGCCGTGAGGATCACGATCGTCTGCCCCACCGCGAGCGTGCCCACCACCGCGACCTGCTGCAGGATCAGCGAGATGTTGCCCGGCGTCAGGAACCGGTCCGACAGCAACGCGAACACGATCACCGACACCAGCAGCACCACCGCCGGCCCGATCGTCGCCTGCGCGTGCAGCACGTGCTGCACGCGCGTCAGCAGCGACCGGTCCCGCTGCTCCACCACCGCCGTCATGGCTCAGCCCCAGCAGTTCTGCAGGCCGAACGCCGAGTCCTTCGACTCGACGCCCTCGGCGGGCTGGTCGGTGATCAACGTGACCCCGGTGTCGGTGTTCTGCGGCTTGGAGCCGTCCTTCGCGAACTTCGACACCGCCTCCACGCCCAGCTGCGCCATCTTCAGCGGGTACTGCTGCGAGGTCGCGCCGATCACGCCCGCCTTGACGTTGTCCACGCCCGGACACCCGCCGTCGACCGAGACGATCACGACGTCCTTCTCCTTGCCGGCCGCCTTCAGCGCCTCGTACGCGCCGGCCGCCGCCGGC
The DNA here is from genome assembly GCF_033794685.1 of Streptomyces sp. ID05-26A. NCBI lineage: Bacteria > Bacillati > Actinomycetota > Actinomycetes > Kitasatosporales > Streptomycetaceae > Streptomyces > Streptomyces sp. ID05-26A. The sequence goes on along the minus strand of NZ_JARAYZ010000002.1, from coordinate 785,221 downwards.
TCGTTGATCGTGTAGACCAGGTTGATCCCGGGGTCCTTCTGCAGCAGGTTCTCCATCGCCGTGCGGCCACCCTCCGGCGCGCCGTCGGTCACGTCGTGGCCCACGATCCGCGGATCGGACTCGTCACCGATGCGCGTCTTGTCCTTCACGTCGACCCCGAAGCCCTCCAGGAACCCCTGGTCGCGCTGCACGTCGACCGACACCTGGTTCGGGTTGAGGTCCAGCAGCGCGATCTTGGCCTGCTTGCCCTCCTTCGCGAACTTCGACTTCGCCCACTGCCCGATCAGCAGCCCCGCCTTGTAGTTGTCCGTCGCGAACGTCGCGTCCGCGGCGTTCGCCGGTTCCAGCTGCGTGTCCAGCGCGATCACCAGCAGGCCCGCCGCCCGCGCCTTGTCCACCGACGGCACGATCGCCTTCGAGTCGCTCGGCGTGATCAGGATGCCCTTCGCGCCCGACGCGATCAGGTTCTCGATCGCGTCGACCTGCGACTGGTTGTCGCCGTCCTGCTTGCCCGCGAACGACTGCACCGTCGCCCCGGACGACGACGCCGCCTGCTGCGCGCCCTCCTTCATCTTCACGAAGAACGGGTTCGTGTCCGTCTTCGTCACCAGCCCCACCAGCGTCGACCCGCCCGACGAGCCACCACCCCCGCACGCGGTGAGCACGAGCAACGCCGCCGCACCGACAACCCCGACCGTTCTACGCATGCCAACTCCTACGTCAACGTTGACGTAGCCAGGCCTCCGCGGTCCCACCGTGAGTTACGGAAGAGCGGCTACGCGTGATGTCGATCGGGTATACCCTTCGCGTCATCGTTGACGCAAGAGGCCAAGGGACGTGGGTATGGAGCCGACCGGCAGACGTGAACCCACGATGCGCGACGTCGCCGCGCTCGCGAACGTCAGCACCAAGACCGTCTCGCGCGTCATCAACGGCCTGCCCGGTGCCGGGGCCGAGGTCGTCGACCGCGTCCGCGCCGCCGCCCGCACGCTGGGCTACCGCCCGAACCTCACCGCCAGCAGCCTGCGCCGTTCCGACCGGCGCAGCGCCACCATCGGCGTGCTGTTCGAGGACCTCTCCAACCCCTTCGACGCCGCCCTGCTGCGCGCCGTCGAGGACCAGGCCCGCCGCAGCGGCGTGCTCGTCCTGGCGGGCAGCAGCGAGGACGACCACTCCCTGCAACGCGAACTGCTCCTGTCGCTGTCCGCGCGCCGCGTCGACGGCGTCGTCGTCATGGCCGCCGGCGGCCACCAGGACGCCCTGCAGCACGAACGCGAACGCGGCACCCCGATGGTGCTCGTCGACCGGCCGCCCACCTTCGGCGGCACCGACTGCGTGACCACCACCAACCGCGAGAGCTCCCGCGACGCCGTGCTGCGCCTGGCCGCCCTCGGGCACCGCGACATCGCGTTCCTCGGCGACCGCCGCACCCTGTGGACCAGCCAGGAGCGCTACACCGGCTACGTCGAAGGCCTCGCCCAGGCCGGTGTCGCGTTGCGCGGCGAGCTAGTACGCACCGACCTGCACGGCGCCGACCTCGCCGAGACCGCCACCGCGGACCTGTTCGCGCTCGACCGGCCGCCCACGGCGTTGTTCACCGCCCAGAACCTCGTCACCGTCGGCGCCATGCGCGTCCTGCGGGCCCGTGACCTGCACCGCGGCGTCGCCGTCATCGGATTCGACGACTTCCCGCTCGCCGACATGCTCGACCCCGGCGTCACCGTCGTGCGCCAGGACGTCCCCGGCATCGGCCGGAAAGCCGCCGACCTCGTCCTGGCCCGCATCGACGGCGACACCTCACCGCCCGTGCACGCCGTCGTCCCCGCCGCCCTCGTGCCGCGCGGCTCCGGCGAGATCGCCCCGCTCAGCTGACCGACAGCACCGCGTCGATCACCTGCGGACCGGAGTTGAGAACCGGGTCGTTGTGGTCGGCGCCGTCGATCTCGACGAGCCTCGCCCGCGCCGCGCTCGCCACCTCACGGCTCTGCGCGGGCGGCACCACCGAGTCCCGCGTCCCCAGCAGCACCACCGTCGGCACGTCCACAGCGGACACCCGCTCCACCACCGGGTACTTGTCCTGCAACAACATCCGCACCGGCAGCCACGGGTAGTGGTGCGAGCCCACCGCAGCCAGCGACGCGAACGGCGAGCGCAACACCATCGCCTTGGGCGCGCGGAACGTCGCGAGCTCCGCCGCCACCGCCGCCCCCAGCGACTCGCCGAAGTACACGACCGGCCCGTCGATCAGGTCCAGCGCCGCCCGCGCGTCGAACGTCAGGCCCTCCTCCGACGGCTTGCCGGGGTTGCCGCCGTACCCGCGGTAGTCGAACAGCAGCACCGACAGCCCGCGCGCGGTCAGCTCCCGCGCCAGCGACACCCGGCCCTCGCGGTTGCCGGCGTTGCCGGGGAACACGATCACCGTCACGGGCGCGTCGGGCAGCTCGAAGTGCCAGCCGTCGAGCAGCAGACCGTCCGCCGTCACCAGCCGGACGTCACGGCCGCCGGGCAGCACCTCGTCCGCGGTGGGCACCGGGCCGGGGGAGGGGAAGTACACGAGCTTGCGCTGGAAGGTGAAGACCACGGCGACGATGGTGACAACCACCGCGACCGCGATCAACACCGGCCTCCTCATCGGACCATTCTGACCGGTCAGCAGCGCTTTCCGGTGAACTCCTGGAAGCCGTAGCCCGGGTCACCGACCAGATCGACGAACGTGCCCGACGCGCGTGTGCACCGCGACAGCGTGTCCGTGCCCTTGGACCAGTTCTCCTGCTTGTTCCGGGCTCGCACGTACCCGGCCGGGTTCGCGCCGTCCGGGTAGATCGCCGTGCCGATCTCGAACGCCCGGCCCTTGCTGATCCACGAGTCCCACACCCACACGTACGCCCAGTTCTTGCCGCAGCCCTTGAACTGCTTCACCGACGCCACGATCGAACGGGAGTCGGCGCCGGTCTGGACGTAGGCGGTCGTGCCGATCTGCGTCACCGGACCGCACCCCGGCGCCGACTCCGCGTGCGCCACCCCCGAGGACATCCCCGCCAGCACGAAAGCGGCCACCGCCGCGACAGAAACGAATCTCACGCCGCGACGGTGACCGCCCTCGGTAAGTCAGCGGTAAATCACCGCGAAGAGTGAACCTCTACGGCTCCTCCGGTGCGAACGGCACCAGCACCACGGTGATGTTGTCGTGCCCGCCCGCCTCCAGCGCCACCTTCACGAACTCCTCCGGCCCGCACGGCAGCAGCGGCTGCAGGTCCTCGGGCTCCGGCCGGTAGTTGTGCAACCCGTCCGAACACAGCAGGAACACCCCCGGCGACGTCGGCTGCAGCGTCACCACCTGCGGTTCCACCCGGCCGGCGTCCGCGCCGATCCACCGCGACAGCACGTGCGCGCGGCGGTCCGTGCGGGCCTGCTCCTCGGTCAGCACGCCCTCCGCGACCAGCTGTGCCGCCCACGTGTCGTCCGCCGTGAGCTGCTTGGAGCCCTCGTCCGACAGCCAGTACGCGCGTGAGTCGCCCACCCAGCCGATCGTCACCGACGACCCCGTCACCAGGGCGGACACGAACGTGCACGACGGTGCCACGCCCCGCGCGCCCGGCTCCATCGGCTCGTCCTCGACGAGCTTCTCCACCGCGGAGCACGACGCGGCGACGGCGTCGACCATCGCCTGCTCGGCGTCCGCGGTCTCGATCAGGGCGTTGAGCAGCACGTCGACCGCGGCGTCGGCGGCGGCCTGCGAGGCCTGCTCCGCGCGTTCGGAGGACGCCACGCCGTCGCAGACCACGGCGGCGACACCCTTGCCCGCGACGTGGCCGAACGCCATCGAGTCCTCGTTGCGCGCGCGCCGCTTGCCGCGGTCGGACACACCCGAGACCGCGCCCAGGGTGTATTCGACCCGGTCACGTGCCGAGGGCTGGTGACGGCCGCACTGGGTGCAGTAGTCCTCGTCATCGATGTCCGGCGACCCGCACAGGATGCACGAGGCCTGCGCGGGACCGGTCGGTCCGCCCAGCGGCGTGCGGCGGACCAGCAGGTTGCGTCCGCACGCCTCGCAGAACCGGTCCTCCGCCGCGACGGGCGCGAAGCACTCCGGGCACTTCAGGGTGTCCATCAAACCAACGTCCTAGGCCTTACCGCGTTCGCGCGGTCCACCAATGCGATCCGTTCCTCCGGCGTGGCCGCGAACCGGGCAAGCGTGCGGTAGCGCGCCTCTAGACCCAGCCGAAGCTCGTGTTCGGAGAGTGCACAGTCCAGCACCTTGCCCTCGGCGGCCTGATTGCGGGTCACGTAGTCGTACGCCGCCTCCAGCACCTCCGCCGACAGCTGGGTGTGCGAGTGAACGTCGATGTCCAAGGCGTGCAAGCGTTCCCCGGCCGCGACGAGGTCCTCCGCCGCGCAGTCGCCGAGCTGCGCGCGCACCGCCGCGATCTGCGCGGGCAAGTGTTGTGAAGATGTGTCCGGAACGGACAACAGCACCTCTACCGCCCGAGAACGGTCACCGCACGCCAGCAGCACCCGCGCCAGCCCGAACGCCGCCGACACGTACGAGTGATCGGTGCGCCACACCAGCTGGTACCAGTCCACCGCCGCCGACAGGTCACCGACGGCCTCGCAGCACACGCCCAGCGCCAGCTTCGGCGCCGCCTCACCCGGCACCGCCGAGCACACCGCGTCGAAGAACCGCAGCGCGTCCTGCGCCTGCCGGTCGACCAGCGCCGCGAGGCCCCGGTACCAGTCCGGCCGCCAGTCCTCGGCGGGGTCGAGCTCCGGCTCGTCGAACATCGACGGCGCCGTCAGCGACTCCAGCTCCCGCATCGCCGCCGCGGTGTCACCGGACTCGATCAGCACCCGCACGATCCGCAGCCGCACCTCCACCGTCAGCTCCGGTGCCTTGCGCAGCCCCTCCGGATCCGACGTCGTCGCCGTCGCCAGCCAGGACGCGGCCGCGTCCGAGGTGCTCACGCTCGGCGCGGGCAACGCCAGCGCCACCTCCGCCAGGTCGAGCACGCCCTCCACGCCGAAACGGCGGCGTTCCGGCGTGAACTGCCGCGACGACCCCGGCCGCGGCACACCGTCCTCGATCGCCAGCACCTCGCGCAGCACGCCCGTGAGCTGCTCGGCCATGTCCTGCGCGGAGGAGAACCGCAGCTCCGGGTTCGGGTTCGTGGCGCGCAGCAGCAGCCGGTGGAACGAGGTGAACCGGCCCAGCAGCGGCTCCTCCTCGACCGTCGGCAGCCGGTCCTTGGCGCGGCCGCGGAAGTCGAACGGGAAGCTCATCACCGCCAGCGCCCGGCCGACCGTGTAGATGTCGGAGAACACCGACGGGCCGATCGCGCGGATCTCCGGCGCCTGGTAGCCGATCGTGCCGTAGATGGGGGAGTGGTGGTCGTCGATGCGGCGCACCGCGCCCAGGTCGATCAGCTTGAGCTGCTCCTCGGTGTGGATCATGTTGTCCGGCTTGAAGTCGCAGTACAGCAGGCCCACGCCGTGCAGATAGCCGACCGCGGGCAGGATCTCCAGCACGTACGCGATGGCCTGCGCCAGCGGCAGCGCCTCGTCCCCGCGGCCCTCGCGACGCCGGTGCGTGATCATGTCCTTGATCGACTCGCCGCCGACGTACTCCATCACGATGTACTCGACGAGCTTGCCGCTGGCGCTGTTCTCGTGGCGGATGAAGTTGTGGATCTTCACGATGTTCGGGTGCTCGACCTCCGCGAGGAACCGGCGTTCCGCGAGCGCCGCCGCCATCGCGTCCGCGTCACCGGAGTCGAGCAGGCCCTTGAGCACCACCCACCGGTCGCTCACGGCGTGGTCCAGCGCCAGGTACAACCAGCCCAGACCACCGTGCGCCAGGCAACCGAGCACCTCGTACTGGTCGTGCAGCACCTCGCCCGGCGCGAGCTTCGGCGTGAACGAGTACGCGTGCCCGCAGTGCGGGCAGAACCCCTCCACCCGGCCCGGCTTGTGCTCGGACTTGCGCCCGACCTTCTTGCCGCACTTCGAGCAGAACCGCTTCGCCTCCGGCACCTCGGGGTTCTCCAGCACCGCGGTCTTGGGGTCGCGGTAGGGCACCCGCGGCACCTCGACCAGCCCCGCGCCGAGCCGGCCGCGGCTCATCGACCGGGCGCTGCCGCGGCGCGTGCGGCCCGAGTTCGACCGCGACACCTCCTGCGACACCGACCACGGCGCGGTCCCCGGCGCCGTCGACGGCCCCGTCTCGGGCAGTTCCTCGCTCATCAGCGCCCCCTTCAGTCCCGATAACGCGCGACCGGCGGCGAAGGTGCCGGACCCAGCGGCGTCAGCCACCGCCCGTAGATCCCGCCCCACGTGCCGTCCGCGCGCATCCGCTCCAGCACGCCGTTGACGAACCGGACCAGGTCGTCCTGCCCCTTCGGAATCCCCACCCCGTAGGACTCGTCGGTGAACCGCGCCCCCACGACCTCGGTGTACGGGTCCTGTGCCGCCAGCCCCGCGAGGATCGTGTCGTCGGTCGAGATCGCGTCCGTCTGCCCCTGCTGCAGCATCACCAGGCAGTCCGTCCAGTTCGGCACGCTCACCGTCGTCTTCGCCCGGTTCACCACGTTGCCCAGCGACGTCGACCCCGACGCCACGCACACCCGCTTGTCCGCGAGCCCCTCCACCCCGGTGATCCCGGAGTTGCGGCGCACCAGCACCCGCTGCCCGGCCTGGTAGTAGACCTGCGAGAACGCCACGCTCTCGAGCCGCTCGCACGTGATCGTCATCGTGCGGACCACGACGTCCACCGCGCCGCTCTGCAGCATCGGGATGCGCTCCGCGGCCGTGACGACCTTGAACTGGATCTTCTTCTCGTCACCGAACACGGCCTTCGCGATCTGGCGTGCCACGTCGACGTCGAAACCCTCGATCTCGCCGTTGAACGAGTTGCGGAACCCCATCAGGTACGTGTTCTGGTCCACCCCGGCGATCAACCGGCCGCGTTGCTGGATCCTCGCCATCGTCGACCCCGCCGGCATCTGGCCCGCCGCCGGCAACGGGCCCGGCCGCAGGCTCGCCGTCGCGTCGCACGACGGGGGCGCGCCCGCCGCGCTGCTGGGCGCCGCCGACACCGTGCTCGCGTTCGCCGGCTGCGGGGCCGCGGCGCTGCGCGGTACTACCTCGCTGGGCGCCGGCCCGGCCGAACACGCTCCGGCCAGCAGCACCGCCGCCAGTGCCAGTCGCCTCATCGGTACTCCTTGAGTCGCTGCCACAGCCCCGCCGTCGAGCCCGCCGCGCTGATCACCGCGAGCACCAGCACCCCGACCGCCGTGCCCGCCAGCGACGCCCGCGCCACCGCCACCTCGTCGCTGAAGTCCTGCCGCGCCTCACCGATCGCCCGCACCAGCGCCTGGTCCAGCGAGTCGAAGTACGGGTTGCCGATCAACGCCACCGCCTCGTTGTACTGGCCGGCGTCGTCGGCCTGGCGGATGCGCTGATGCACCTCCTGCCACTGCCGGAAGTGCTGCGTCGCCGCGTCCACGGCCTGCGTGGAGTCCAGGGCCTTGGCCCGGTCCAACAGGCCTTCGAGACGTTCGGAGACCTCGACGAAGTTCTTCTCGTAGGACTGGCCCGCACCCCGCGCCACCAGAGTCAACGTCTCCTCGCCGCGCGCGGTCAGCGTCGCGATCCGCGCCTGCGCCAGCACGTCGACCTTCTCCGAGGCCGTCCGCGAGTCCGCCACGTCGTTCATGACCAGCACCGACACCGTCGTCACCCACAACAGCGACAGCACCGCCGCACCCGTGGCCACCAGCAGGCCGACGTTGAGCAGCCGGTTCGTCCTGCGCGTCAGGTACCGCTGGATCAGCACCAGCCCGATCACGAACGCCAGCGCCACCAGCACCGGCACGACCGGGAAGTTCGCCTCGTCCTGCGCCCGCGCCACCCGGTCGGTCTCCGCCCGGTAGAGCTCCTGCGCCGCCGGCAACAGCTGCGTGCGCATCAGCCCCGACGCCTCACGCAGGTACGCCGCGCCCACCGGGAAACCCTGCCGGTTGTTCGTGCGCGCCGTCTCGATCAGCCCCGTGTAGACCGGCAGCTGCGCCGCGAGCGTCGCGGTGAGATCGGGGGAGGAGGCCGTCGCGACCGACAGCGCCGCCTGCGCCTGCGCGATGTCCGCCTCGTAGCGTTCCCGCAGCTGCGAGGGCTCCAGCCCGCCGGACAGGAACGCGCTCGCCGCCGTCGCGTCGGCGTCCTGCAACGCCCGGTAGACCTCCTGCGCCGCGTGCGCGAGAGGCTCCGACCGCGTCGCCAGGTCCTCCAGTGCCCGCTCCTGGCGGTTCACGCTCCACGTCGCGAGCCACCCGCTCGCGAGGCTCGCCACGACCAGCACCACGACGATCAGGCTCAGCCGGCCCGGGGTCGACCGCGCCAGACCGGTGAACCGGCGCACCAGCGCCTGCCGCGGCTGCGAGTCGATCACCACGAGCGAGCCTCCCGAACGGCGAAGTTGATCGGCGTCGCGTAACTGTAGGCACCTCGATGACACCGCGTGGGAACTAACGACCTGTCGCGGCAAGCGTCACCCAGGTGTTACGGGACGCGCGACTCGATCAGCCGGCCGACACCGTCCAGCAGCATCTCCAGCCCGAACTCGAACGAGTGCTCCGGGCTGAACGCGCTCTGGTGCGCCTCCCCGACCGCGCCACCCACCCGTGCGGCCACCGGATAGCGCGCGGGGTCGAACACCGTCATCAGGAACGGCGCCGCCGCGTCCCACCACTGCTGGTCGGTCAGCCCCGTCTCCTTCTCGGTCACCGCGGCCGCCGTCAGCCCCCGCGCCGAGTTCTGCACGTGCCCGAGCACCAGCTCCAGCACCGAGTCCATCTCCACGTCCGACAGGCCGACGCCGTCCAGGCCGCGCAGCTCGAAGTCGTACTTCGCCGCCACCTGCGGGCCCAGCACCGTGCGCGACGGCGCCACCTGCAACAACCACGGATGCCGCCGGTAGAGCGCCAGGTTCTCCCGCGCCACGTACGTCAGGTGCGCGCGCCACCCTTCAGCCGCCTCACGCCCGGTCGCGGCCTGCACCGTGTCGACCATGACGTCGATCAGCTCGCCCTTGCCCGGCACGTAGGTGTAGAGCGACATCGTCCCGACACCCAGCGACTCCGCCACCCGCCGCATCGACAGCGCCTTGAGCCCGTCGGAGTCGGCCAGGTCGATGCCCGCCCGCACGATCCGGTCCACGCTCAGGTCCGGCTTGCCCTTGCGCGACACGCGTTCCTGGGTGCGCCACAGCAACGCCAGCGTCCGCGCCGGGTCACCGCTGCCCGTGTGTTCGATCACGAGCCCGACAGTACCGTACCGTATCGTGTACGGTACAGAGTATGTTCGTGCCTGCCGACCCGCCCAGATTCGGCCAGTTCGACGGAAAAACCCTGATCGAAGCCTTACCCGCGGTGCTGTCCGGCGACGGCTACTGGTCGGTGGCCGCCGCGACCGCGCTCGCCCTCGTCGCCCGTGGCCGGATCGTGCCGGGCGTGACGGCCTCCGGGCTCGACACCTGGCGGATCGGGCCGCTCGACCACGCCGACGAGCTGCACCTGCGCCAGCTCGCCGCGCACGGCGACTACGAGTCGTTGCGCGCGTTCCTCGACGCCGTCGCCGACACGCTGCCCCGCACCGGCACCGGACCGTTCGCCGGCGTGGAGGCCTGCGACGTCTCCGGGCTCAAGGCGTGGGCCGACGAGCAGATCACCCTCTCCCTGCGCATCGAGACGACCGACGACCTGCGGTTCCGCGCGATCGTGCAGGTGCGCGCCATCACCGACCCCTACCCGCGCGACGTGCGCGGCTCCGGCCGTGAACTCGACGCCATCAGGGCGATGGCCCGCGTCGACTGGCCGCCGTTGCAGCGCCTGCTCGACCAGGCCGAGCTCACCGACGGCGAGGTCGGCGAGTTGCTCACCACCGACATCGAGGTCCACTGGCCGCGCGACCTCGCCACGAACCTGTCCGCGAAGGCCGTCATCGGCGAGCACCACGGCCGGTTCGAGGCCGGCGACCTGCTCACGTTCGACTGGCGGCTCGCGCTCGGCGACTCCGAGCTGACCGAGGCCGAGATGGACCTCATCGCCGAGGCGTCACGGCCGGTCGTGAAGCTGCGCGACCAATGGGTGCTCGTCGACCCCGCGGTGCGCCGCAAGGTCCGCCGGCAGCTCAAGCCGATCACCGCCGCCCAGGCCGTCACCGCCGCGCTGACCGGGGTGGCGATCATCGACGGGGAACGCGTCGAGGTCGTCCCGCACGGCCTCACCACGGCGATCACGACCGTCCCGGACTTCGACCAGCCCGCCGCGTTGCGCGCCCAGTTGCGCGACTACCAGCTGCACGGACTGCGCTGGCTCGCCCACATGACCGGACTCGGGCTCGGCGCCTGCCTCGCCGACGACATGGGCCTGGGCAAGACCATCACCCTCATCGCCCTGCACCTGCACCGCGGCCACGAGCAGCCCACGCTCGTGGTGTGCCCGGCGTCGCTGCTGGGCAACTGGGAACGCGAGATCCACCGCTTCGCCCCCGGCACCCCCGTCAGCCGCTACCACGGTCCACAACGGACCCTCGCGACCGAAGGCGTCGTGCTCACCACCTACGGAACGATGCGCCTGGACGCCGAGGCGTTGCGCGACCACGCCTGGGGCATGGTCGTCGCCGACGAGGCCCAGCACGTCAAGAACCCGCACTCCGGCACCGCCAAGGCACTGCGCTCGATCCCCGCCGCGGCCCGCGTCGCGCTGTCCGGCACGCCCGTGGAGAACTCGCTCTCGGAACTGTGGTCCATCCTGGACTGGACGACACCGGGCCTGCTCGGCACGCACCGCGCGTTCCGCAACCGCTGGCCCGAACCCGACGACACCCTGGCCAAGGTCGTCCGGCCGTTCCTGCTGCGCCGCCGCAAGTCCGACCCCGGCGTCGCCCCCGAACTGCCCGCCAAGACCGAGACCGACCGCTACGTCTCACTGTCGACCGAACAGGCCGCGCTCTACGAGGCGCTCACCCGCGAGATCCTCGACCAGATCGCCGCCTCCGACGGCATCGCGCGCCGCGGTCTCGTGCTCAAGCTGCTGACCGGGCTCAAGCAGATCTGCAACCACCCCTCGCACTACCTGGGGCACCCCGCGTTGCAGGGCCCGTCGGGCAAACTCGACCTGCTCGACGAACTGCTCGACACCATCGTCGCCGAGGACGGCTCCGCCCTGATCTTCACCCAGTACGTCGGCATGGCCAGGCTGCTGGAGCGGCACATCAAGCAGCCCACGCGGTTCCTGCACGGCGGCACCCCCGTACCGCAGCGCGAGCAGATGGTCGACGACTTCCAGAACGGCCGCGCGCCCGTCTTCCTGCTCTCGCTCAAAGCCGCCGGCACCGGCCTCAACCTCACCCGCGCCGACCACGTCATCCACTTCGACCGGTGGTGGAACCCCGCCGTCGAGGACCAGGCCACCGACCGCGCCTACCGCATCGGCCAGACCAGGCCCGTCCAGGTGCACAAGCTCGTCACCGAGGGCACCGTCGAGGAACGCATCGCCGCGCTCCTGCAGGACAAGCGCGACCTCGCCGACGCCGTCCTGCACGGCGGAGAGTCCGCGTTCACCGAACTCACCGACGCCGAACTCGCCGAACTCGTCGCACTGAGGAGCTCGTAGTGACCGCACGCGGATTCGCCGCGTTCCCGAAGGTCGGCCGCCGCGTCTCCACCACGTGGTGGGGCAAGGCGTGGGTGAAGGCGCTGTCCGACACCGCGCTCGACACCGGCCTGATCCGCCTCGCCCGCCGCTACGCCCACGCCGGCGTCGTCGGACCGATCACCGTCAGCCCCGGCCTGCTGCACGCCCAGGTCCACGACGACGACACCGTCTACAGCACCACCGTGCGCGTCCCCGTGCTCTCGGAAGTCCAATGGGGACGGTTCCTTGACCGCGTCGCCGAGCACGCCGGTCACATCGCCGCCCTGCTGGACAACGACATGCCCCGCGACCTCGTCCTCGCCGCCGAAGAGTCCGGAGTGGACCTGCTGCCCGGCATCGGCGACCTGGAAGGCGAATGCGACTGCGACGGCTGGGACTCCCCGTGCCGCCACGCCGCCGCGATGGCACTGCAGGTCGGCTGGCTGCTCGACGCCGACCCGTTCGTGCTCCTGCTGCTCAAGGGAAAACCGGAACAGGAACTCCTCGACGCCCTGCGCCAGCGCGTCGCCGGCCCCGTCGGAACCAGAACACCTGTGGTGGTTTCCGCCGAAGACGCAGGTCAGCTGCCCGCCCGTCCCACACTTCCGACCACCACACCTGTGGTGCTCGCGGTCGAGCCGCCACCCGGATTCGACGCCGCGGACATCGTGGCGCTGATGGAGATCGCCGCGTCCCGCGCACGCGCACTGCTGCGTTCGGGCACTCTCGAGGAGTGATCACCGAGAAGCAGAAGATGATGACCGGCGAGCTGTACAAGGACTCCGACCCCGAACTGGTCACCGAACGCCTGCGCTGCCAGGCACTGGTCGACGAGTTCAACGCCACCCGCTCCGGCGAGGTCATCACGAAGCTCTTCGGCTCCCTGGGCGAGGGCTCGTGGGTCATGCCGCGGTTCCAGTGCGACTACGGCTACCAGATCCACATGGGCTCCAACAGCTTCCTCAACTACGACGCCATCCTCATGGACTGCGCCACCATCACCATCGGCGACGACGTCTCCATCGGCCCCCGCGCCCAACTCCTGACCGCGCTGCACCCCATCGAGGACCACGAGGCCCGCCGCCAGAGGTTCGAGTCCGCCGCGCCCATCACCATCGGGAACAACGTGTGGCTCGGCGGCGGCGTCATCGTCTGCGCCGGCGTCACGATCGGCGACAACGCCGTCATCGGAGCCGGTAGCGTCGTCACGCGCGACATCCCGCCGCGCGTGCTCGCCGTCGGCAACCCCTGCAAGGTGATCCGTGAGCTATGACGAATGCGACGTGGAACCGCTGGTCCTGCTGGGCCTGACCGTCGTGGCCCTGGTCGCGTCCGGCATCGCGCCGCACTCCCGTTCGACGTGGTACCTCGAAGTGGCGCCCGTCGTCATCGGCGGAGCGCTGCTCGTCGCGACCTACCGGCGGTTCCGGCTGACACCGCTGCTGTACCGGCTGATCTTCCTGCACGCGCTCGTGCTCGTCCTGGGCGGCCACTACACCTACGCGCGCGTGCCGGCGGGGTTCTGGGTGCAGGACTGGTTCGACCTGGCGCGCAACCACTACGACCGGTTCGCCCACTTCGTGCAGGGCTTCGTGCCCGCCGTACTCGCCCGCGAGATCCTGCTGCGACGGGGTGTGGTGCGGCCGGGAGGGTGGCTGTTCTTCCTGGTGGTCTGCGTGTGCCTGGCGTTCAGCGCTACCTACGAACTGGGTGAGTGGCTGGCCGCCGTGATCGGCGGGGACGCGGCCGGGGACTTCCTCGGGACGCAGGGCGACGTCTGGGACACCCAGTGGGACATGGCCATGGCGTTGCTGGGAGCGGTGGCCGCGCAGGTGCTGCTGAGGCGGGTGCACGACCGGGAGCTCACGCGTGTTTGAGCAGGCCATCGCGCACGTCGACAAGCTGTCGGCGGGTGGGCCGCTGCCACGGGACCTCCGTGTCACGCTGAACTTCCACCCCGGACGTGGCGTGCTCGACAGCCTGGTGCGCGACGGCGTCTACCGCTCCCAGTTCGAGACCGGCACCAGCAACGGGGGGCTCGGCGGCGCACGCCGGGACTGGGAGAGCCGTCTGTTCGGTGGCGCCTACGACCACGCGGCACCCTCGGACCGGCCGAAGTACGGCGCGCTCAACCACCACCGGCTGCCGTACGGCGGCGCGCCCCGCTTCGGCTCCGCGCACCTGCGTCTTCGTGAGGAAGTGCTGGACCGCACGACGTTCTGCTACCCGGACAGCGTCTTCGAGCCCGCCGACTTCGGCACCGCCCGGCACTTCGCCCTCCTCGAGGACGACAGCCTCGACCCGCTCGACAACTACGTCGAGGCCCACGTCCACGGCCCCGTCACGCTCGACGACGTCGAAGCCCTCGTGCTGGACCCGACGTTCCCCGGCGTGGACGTGCCGTGCCCGGTCGAACGCCACCCCGGCTTCCGGCTGTCCACACAGGACCTGCTGCGCCACCCGGACTACCGCACCCCCGAGTCCGTCGCGCTGGGACTGGCACTCGCCCAGGACGGTGTCCTCACCCCACACCTGCTCGACACCGCCGACGCGCCACCGCAGGTCGTCAAACACCTCTGGCACCACCTCGCCCGCTACGGCAGGTAGATCGCGGCCAGCCGCCGCACCGCGTCCGCCACCTGTTCGCGCAGCTCCGCCGGCTCCAGCACCTCGACCTCGCCGCCCATCCGCAGCAACATCCCCGCCGCGTGCCCGATCGACTCGATCGGGATCGTCACCACGAAGTGACCGCCGTCCTCCACAACGGACTCCCGCGCGGCCGTCGCCACCAGCGGCAGCACGTGCGTCGAGAACACCTCCCAGCCGCGTGCCGACAGCCTGATCACCGCCGAGCCGGTGTACTGGCGCGCCTGGAAGTCCTCCAGCGACGCCGCCCAGTGCGCCGCCAGGTCGAAGCCCGCCGGCCGCGTGAACGACTCGTCGAGCACGGTGACCGCCTGCATCTGCGACACCCGGTACGTCGAGATCCGCGACGAGCCCTGGGCCACCAGGTACCAGCGCCCGGCCTTGAGCACGAGCCCCAGCGGCCGCAGCACCCGCGTCACTTCCTCCGGCGCACGCCACCGCCGGTAGCTCACCTCCAGCAGCCGCTCGCGCCACACCGCGTCCGCCACGAGCTCCAGGAACGGCGAGCGCTCCGGGTCGTAGTACCAGGCGGGCGCGTCGAGGTGGAACCGCGTGGCCATCCGCGAGGCCCGGTCGCGCATCGGCGAGGGCAACGCCGCCATCAGCTTGAGCTGCGCCGCCGACACCGCGTCGCCCAGGCCGAGGTCCGCGGCCGGGCCCGGCAGGCCCGCGAGGAACAGCGACTCCGCCTCCTGCTCGGTCAGGCCGGTCAGCCGGGTGCGGTAGCCGTCGAGCAGCTGGTAGCCGCCGGACGGGCCCGCGTCGCCGTAGAGCGGCACCCCGGCCGCGTGCAGCGAGTCGACGTCGCGGTAGATGGTGCGGACCGAAACCTCCAGCTCGTCGGCCAGCGCCTGCGCCGTCATCCGGCCCTTGGTCTGCAGCAGGAGCAGCAACGACACCAATCGACTCGCGCGCACCCGGACACACTGACACACCCTGTCAGGGTTAGTTCATATGTTCGACGCATGGCTTTCCACGAAAAGCAGCTGACGGTCAGGAAACCGCTGGTCGTCGCAGGCAGGCACGTCAAGCGCTACGAGGTGGTCACCCCGGGGCTGGAGATCACCGACGACATCCGCGAGGCCGCCTACGCGTTCCTGCCGAGGATCTACCCGGACTTCGAGGACCCGACCCCGCCCGCCACGGTGACGGTCCTGCACCGCAGCGCGGCCGGCATGTACCTCAACGCCTACAACTGGGTCTGGGACAACGTCCTGCACTGCCGCACCGCCGTGTCCGGAGACCAGCCGTTCCTCGGCTCCACCGACCCGGACCTCACGCACTTCACCGTCATCCCCAAGGACCTCATCGGCTGCGTCTGGGAACTGCCGCCGCTGGCCCACGAGCGCACGGCGTGGGTGCGGCACGTGCTCGAACCCGACACGCCGGACTTCGAGGCCTACCTCGGCGACGTCATGGCCGAGGGCCTGGTGGGCCGGTGAGCGAGGACTGGCAGGGATCACCCGCTCGCTGAGCCCGAAAACGGATGGACGGCGGCGTTAGGTTCGCAGACATGACCACACCGGAATCCGTCGTGCGCGCCCTGGCCGAACCCGCGAGGTTGCGGGCGTTCGCCGCCGTCGTCCTGGGCGCGGGCACGCTGGCCGACGTCGCCGCCGCCTCCGGGTTGAAGGTCAAGGACGCCGGCACCGCGCTGATCAAACTGCGCGAGGCCGGGCTGGTCGAGGGGGACCCGGCCCGGCCCGCCGACCTCAAGCCGCTCGCCGCGACGCTCACCGAGGCGATGCCCGCCGACGGGCTCGCGCCGTTCGTTCGCGGCGACAAGCTCATCTCACTGCCGGTCGCGCACGAGCGGCGCCGCAAGATCCTCGAGCACGTCGCCGCGCACGCGTTCGTCGCGCGGACCTACTACGACGAGACCGAGATCAACGAACTGCTCAAGACGTGGTGCGACGGGGGAGAAGTCGACCACGTCACGATCCGCCGCTACCTCGTCGACCTCGGTCTGCTCGAGCGCGGCGGCGGCATGTACCAGGCTCAACCTCTACCGATGTAAGGCATCCCCGTCGCCATCACGGTCATGAACTGCACGTTGGCGTTGAGCGGCAACTGAGCCTGGTACAGCACGGCATCGGCCACGTGCCGCACGTCGAACGTCGGCTCCGCCTTCGTCTCGAAGTTCGCCTGCAGCACGCCCGACCCCATCCGCTCGGTCATCTCCGTGGCGGCGTTGCCGATGTCGATCTGCCCGCACGCGATGTTGAAAGCACGGCCCTCCAGCGACAACGACTTCGTCAGCCCCGTCATCGCGTGCTTGGTCGCGTTGTAGGCCACCGCGTGAGGGCGCGGCACCGACGCCGAGATCGAGCCGTTGTTGATGATCCGGCCACCGCCGTGCGTCTTCATCACCTTGAAAGCCTCACGGGCGCACAGGAACGCGCCCGTGAGGTTCACCCCGACGACCTTCTCCCACGCGCTGAGGCTGAACTCCTCGACCGGTGTCGCGCGCACGTTCATCCCGGCGTTGTTGAACAACACGTCGACACGGCCGAAGCGCGCGACGACCGCCTCGAACAACGCGACGACCGAGTCCTCACGCGACACATCGGCGGGCACGACGAGAGCGGACTCGGGAAAGCCCTCTCCGGTCTCGGCCAACGCGTCCTCGCGCCGGCCCGCCAGCGCCACCTGGAACCCCGCCGCCAGCAGGGTTCGCGCCGCCGCGCGCCCCACCCCGGAACCGGCTCCCGTCACGACCGCGACTGCCATCGGTGATCTCCCCTCGATCCAGCGATTGCCCGAAGTGTCCCGTGTGGAGTACTTACAGGTGTGGAGTGCGAAGAGGACACCTGCCTGCTGTGCGCGGGGTCCGGAACCATGTCGTGGAAACAACCCGTTCCCGGTCCCGAAGGGCTTGTGCTGCACGAGATGTCGCACCCGTGCCCGCGCGGCTGCTCCGGTTGGTGGAGGCTTCCGCACGGGGAGAGCAGAGGCATCGTCGCAGGCAATGTCGCACGTGCCAACGAGATTCCAGCTCGACCGTCCACCCAGGTCTGATCACCGAGCGTGAACGATGGGGGTCACCCATTATTGCCGGGAGGGTCCCTGCTTGGCGGCTGCCCCCACTCGGAGTAGAAGCGGACACTGTTCTTCTGTGAAGGAGTGCAGCCGTTGCCTTGGTTCTGGGCTCAACGAGGACCGGACCGCCTGCCGGGTCTGCGGAGGCCTGGGCCAGGTCCCCGACAGGTAGTCGTCGCAGGGCCTATCTCTTCGTCATCAAGGTCGGGCCGAGGATCCGGCGGGCCAACCGCCGGGTCAGCGACTTGGACTTCGACTCGGACGCCGCGGTGGTGGCGGCCGTAGTCACCGGTGCCGGAGTCACTGGTGGAGGAACCGCCGCGGGAGCGGGCGTCACCGGCGACACGCCGGGGATCGTCGCCGCGTCCGGGAGCGGGGTCGTGATCTTCGCGAACACCTGGGTCTCCGCCTCGACATTGCCGGGCTGCTGCTGCTCGATCGGCACCCCACGATCTTGCCATCGGTGTCATTCACGCCTCGAATGAGGGGCAGCTCCCCACCGCTCGGTGACGCACGTCACGCAGCACACTGGGCTGTGACGGCCCCAGGCGGAGTGTGATGACTGAGACGACCGAGCGCGCGAACGTCGGGCCGCCCGACACGCGCCTCTGGGAGCAGATCGCGAAAGGCGACCACGCCGCGTTCACCGAGCTCTTCGAACGCCACGCCGAAGCGGTCTGGAACTACGCCTACCGCTTGACGGCCTCCTGGTCGCAGGCAGAAGACCTGCTCTCCGCGACCTTCCTGACGGCCTGGAGAAAGCGCGGCGACGCCCAGCTGGTGCGCGACTCGGCGCTGCCGTGGCTCTACACGGTCACGGCGAACCGCGCCCGCACCGAATGGCGTGCCTCGCGCAGAGCCCTGCGCCTGGTGGCGAGGCTGACCCCGCAGGACGAACGCGACCACGCCGACGAGGTCGCCGCCCGCACCGACGCGCAACGCCGCCTCGCCGCGGTCGTCGCCGCCATCGCGAAGCTGCCCGCGTCCGAACGCGAGATCGCCCAGCTCTGCCTGCTCGGCGACGTGTCCACCGCCGACGCCGCCGCGCTGCTGCGCATCACCGAGTCGAGCGTCCGCGCCCGCGTCTCCCGCACCCGCGCCCGGCTGCGCGACCTGACCTCCGAGGACACCCCGTGATCGACCAGCTGCCCGAACACCGTCCCCTGCCCGGCGACGTCCGCATGCGCGCCCGGCAGAAGCTCTCCGAGGGCATGAGCCCGGCCGCCCGCAACGGCAGGCCGATCCTGATCGCCGCCGGCGTCAGCATGCTCGCCGCGGGCGCCGTCTTCGCCAGCCAGGCCCTGCTCGGCAGTTCGGCGGACCCCGCGGCCCCGCCGGTCCAGTACAACGGCGAGTTCGTCGGCAAGGACCGCAAGGTCGTCAACCACGTCGAGACCGGCACGGTCGCCCCGGAGGCGCTGGCCCGGTGCGCGGCCGCCGCGAAGGTCCACCCGCCCGCCGCCGAGTGGACGCCGTTGGCGACCAGCAACAAGAACGGCACCGTCCTCACGGCGTTCCGCGTGCCGGCCGGGGTCTTCTTCTGTGCGAACACCGCCACCACGACGACCATCTCCGTGCCGAACCCGGCCGTGCTCGAGGGCCGGCGTCAGGTGGAGATCCTGTTCACCACGCCGAGCGGCACGATGGCGGGCCTGGCCTCCTCGGACATCGGGTTCCTGAGCCTGTCCCAGATCGCCGACTCCGGGCACAGCAACACGATGCCCGCGCTCGTGGACGGCCTCTTCCTCGCGCCCAGCGGGTTCCGGAAGGCGGAGAACGGCACCAAGGCCCTGGCCAACGGCGAGGAGTTCGCCGTGCGGGGCGTCCCGAAGCCCACCGAGTCCGTGGTCGACCGGCCACTGCCTGCGGCCGCCCGTGACACTCCCGAGGCCGCGCGGTTCGGCGCCTGCCTGAAGAACCGGGCGGTGCCGGACCCCGACCAGTTCGTGCACGGCCTCACGGTGAAGGTCAGCGCCACCGACACGCTCATCACCGGCCGGTTCGGCGACCTGCTGCTCTACTGCCGCGACTCGAACAACGACCCCACGCCCGGCGTGGTGATGGACCTCGACGACCTGGGCGAGTTCCGCGGCACGACGATCGCGGGGATGAAGGCGTTCTACGACTTCAAGCCGTACAAGGTCAACGAGCAGGGGGAGTACTACGACGGCGGCAGCAGCGACTCCGCGGCGGTCGGCCTGGTGCTCGACCCCCGCGTCGCGTCGGTCACCTACACCAGCCCCGGTGCGGCCGACGTGCCCGCCACGATCGGCGACGGCACGTTCGTGCTGGCGGCGAAGCTGCTCGACCGTCACCCCGAGGCCCGCGTGGTGGTGCGCGACGCCGCCGGGAACGTCCTGGAGACGATCACGCCGCAGAACCCGTCGTAGGGGACTGAGCGGCACCTGCGGCATTCGCCGACCGGCGGCGGCATCTACGAGCCGACCCGTGTCGAGGACTTCTTCGACACGGGTCGGTTTCGCAGCGTTCGAAGCCAAGCCTTCGAACGCTGCGATCAGCGCACGTAGATGCGGTGGTTCTTGATTTCGACCTCACCGAACGCACCCGTGCTCCAGAACTCCGCGCCCCCGATGATGCTGCCGGTGAATCGTGCCTGCGAGGAGATCATCACGCCACTGTTGCGCAGTTGGCTCAACAGATACGGGACGTTGATGTAGAAATCGAGCCAGGGTGCGGAGCTGAGGCCACCCGAACCCGCTCCACCCCGGCAGGGCCAGTCGTTCGACGCGCCGTTCGCCGGCACGCTCCACCTGCCGGGGAACTGGAACACGCGCTCCTTCCCCGGCGGCGGATTGTTGTTGCCGGTGCGACGCATCAGCTCGGCTTCCGTCGTCCACGACCCGCCGGGCGTCGCGATGGCCAACCTGTCGCTCGGCGCCGTCGAACCGACGTGCGACAGCAGGTCCACGTTGATCTCGCCGTCGCCGTGGACCGGATCGACGAATTGGATGTAGCTCGGCACCCGGCCGTAGGCCTCGCTGCCGCCGCAGAACTGGCCCCTGAGCTGCACTTGGACCAGGTCGACCTGATCCAGCGCCGGCCACACGGTGCCCGAGTTGCCTTGCGGTGCCGACTGAATGGTGTTCTGCAGCCCGAAGTACTTGTACCGGCCGTACGTGCTCAGATGCGCGATCCACTCGTTCTGGTAGCGCCAGTCGAACTGGTTCGAGCACGAGCCGCCCGGATTGCCGACGCATTCGTTCGGGCCGGCATCGGAAATGGCGGCGAGCTGATAGGCGTTGGGGTTGTTGCAGGCTTCGCCCCAGCAGAACTGGCTGCCGCTGACGGCTCGCGCGTTCGGTGTGTTGAAGTAGGCATCCCAGCCGGGTTTCACCGTCGAGTTCTGCGACGTCGAGCTCTGCGCCGTTCCCGACAGGCAGAGAGGCGCCACGAGCAGCAGGGCCGACAGGATCGACAGGCGGCGCGACATGGATTTGGAGAGGTTTTTCACGACCGAGTCCTTCTTTGTTCCGGTGACCGTGTTCAGGGAATTCCGATCGTGGCGGTCGCGATTCGTGCCCGGCACTATTGCGGTTGCGTGGCCGATCGGCAAGGGGACCGTCGGCCATCACGATAGCCGCATCGAAACTCGGCGAATTGCGGCGACGTGAGCCGATACTGTGTGCATGCACATCATCCACGATCGAAAGTCGGTTGCGGAAAGGCCGAAACCGTTTCCAGCGGTGAATGTTCGTCTCAGTCGACGCGGTCCGGCCGGGCCAGTGGGTACGGCACGATCTCCCCGTGGACACGGAACGACTGACGCTGCGGCCCCTGGGACCGTCCGACGTGGACGCGCTGCGCGAGCTGCACGCCGACCCCGAGGTCATGCGCTACCTCGACCCGGCGCCGGTCGAGCACTACCTCGGCGAGAGCTTCCACGCGGCGTTCGAGAGGGAGAGCGGCCGGTTCGTCGGCTGGTTCGAGTTCCAGGGCGCGGACGAGGTCGAGCTCGGCTACCGGCTGCACCGCGGGTTCTGGGGACTCGGCTACGCCACCGAGGGCGGGAAAGCCCTGATCGAACGCGGTTTCACCGTCGGCGGCGTGCGGCGCGTCGTGGCCACCACGATGGCCGTCAACGCCGGGTCGCGGCGGGTGATGGAGAAGTGCGGGCTGCGGCACGTCCGCACGTTCCACGTCGACTTTCCCGAACCGTTGCCCGGCGCGGAATACGGAGAGGTCGAGTACGCGCTGACAAAGGAGGAATGGCAGCGAGCACAGGGGGAACCGCATGTGGCAGACGGAATCAGTTGACCTGGGCGCGTACTTCGCGCGCACAGGGGCGTCGGCGTCGAGTTCGCTGACAGAGTTGCACGAAGCGCATGTGCGCGCCATTCCGTTCGAGAACATCGACGTGATGCTCGGCCACGTGCCGTCACTCGACCTCGGCGACATCCAGGACAAGATGCTCGGACGGCGCCGCGGCGGCTATTGCTACGAACACCAACTGCTGTTCACGGCCGTGCTGGAACGTCTCGGCCACACCGTCAGCAGGCAGATGAGCCGCGTCATGACCGGGCCGCGCACGCACTTCATGTCCATCGTCGACGACCAGCTCGTCGACGTCGGGTTCGGCGCCGGGATGCTGCACCCGATGCCCCTGGTCGACGGCGCGGTCGTGGACCAGGCCGGGTGGCCGCACCGCCTGCGCCGTGAGGACGGCCGCTGGGTGCTGGAGAAGCAGTCGCCGGACGGCTGGGACCTGCAGCACGCGTTCGAGACCGGCATCGAGCAACGCCCGGTCGACTACCTGGCCGCCAACTACTACGTGGCCACGCACGAACGGTCGCCGTTCAGTCGCCAGCTCGTCGTCATGCGTCTCGCACCGGGATTGAGCCGCCGTCTGGTCGGCACGCAGTTCACCGTCGAGCACGCGGGGGAGAAACCTGAGAATTCTCAGGTGGACGACCTCGGGAAAACGCTGGAATCGCTGGACATCACGCTTTCCGACAGGGAGCTGAGTCACATCAGCTCAACTTTGGGAACAGAAACGGGTGCCCGTTCGTAGTACCAGGTGTAGGGATCGCAATTCGGAGGTGTTGGAAATGACCACCGCGACTCCGTTCGCCACGGGAACGAATTCCACGGGCGTCAACGCACTGCCCACTCCGCCCACCGGCTGGCCCATCGGTTCCTACGGGACCTACGAAGAGGCACAGCGGGCCGTGGATCACCTGGCGGACAACGACTTCCCGGTCGCGGACGTCACCATCGTCGGTGTCGAGCCGATGATCGTCGAACGCGTCACCGGCCGCCTGACCTGGGGCCGCGTGCTCGGCGCCGGTGCCGCGTCGGGTGCCTGGTTCGGTCTGTTCGTCGGTCTGCTGCTCGGCCTGTTCTCGACCGGCGGCGCCATCGCGCCGATCATCACGGGTCTGCTCGTCGGTACGGTCTTCGGCCTGGCCAGCGCCGCCATGCGCTACGCGGCCACCCGCGGCCGCCGTGACTTCGCCTCGGTCACCCAGATCGTGGCCGGCCGCTACGACGTGCTCAGCGAGCCGCGCAGCGCCGAACGCGGCAAGGAGATGCTGACCTCGCTGGCCTGGAGGTCCTGACCAGCGCCGTGACAGCCTGAACCCAGCTCCCACCACAGGAAACGCCGTCCCGGCCACCGGGGCGGCGTTTCCGCTTTACTGGCGATCATGTCGAAACTGGGGGAGATGGCCCGGCTCACGCAGCGCGGGTGGCGGGTCGCGCTGGTCGTCGGCGCCGTGGTCGTGGGGACGTTCCCGTGGAACTCCGCGCCGTACGGGCTGGCCGGTGTGGTGCCGATCCTGATCTGGTGCCTGCTGGCCGGGTCCGCCCGGGACGGCGTGGTGACCGGGCTGATCCTCCTGACGTTGCTCGCGTACTTCGTCGTGCCGCGCGGACTGGGCTTCTCCGGGCCGCTGGTGCCCTCGGCCATCGAGGTCTGCTGGCTTTACCCGATGGTCGCGGCGGTCGTCTGCCTGATCGCGATGCCGCGCGAACGCGGCCTGACCGCCAGCTCGCTCGGACTCGTGGCGATGGTCGGCGCGGGGTTGCTCATCACGGCCGTCGTGCTGTTCGACCAGCTGGA
This sequence comes from Streptomyces sp. ID05-26A, assembly GCF_033794685.1. Lineage (NCBI taxonomy): Bacteria > Bacillati > Actinomycetota > Actinomycetes > Kitasatosporales > Streptomycetaceae > Streptomyces > Streptomyces sp. ID05-26A. Next base: position 761,770 of record NZ_JARAYZ010000002.1, on the reverse strand, counting down.
GGACATGCCCGGCGGCGAGAGCGTGCTGCCGGGACCGTCCGAGCTGCGGACGGCCGAGATGGACGGGCACTGCGGTTCGGGCAACTGCGCGCGAGAGGTGGTCTTGATCGGCGATCGGGCTCCCGAACTGGTGCGCGAGCACCTCGAGTCGCGTGGCTTCACGGCTCACACGCCGCAGCGGATGTGCCGGACCACCGGACTCGTGTTCACCCACGAAGTGTGCGCGGAGTCGACGACCGTCACCCCGGACCGCGTCGCGGTCGTCTGGTACGTCAACTAGAACCCATTTCCGTACGTCATACGGTATTGTTTCCGTATGGCCTACGGAAATGGAGTGGACGGATGGCCGCCGAACGCAGTGGCGGGGGAGACCCGGCCAGGACGCTCGCACTGCTCTGGCGCACACCGCGCGAGCCGAAGCCGGTGGGCAGGAAGCCCAAGGTGAGCGTCGACCAGATCGTCACCGCGGCGATCGCGGTGGCCGACCGCGAGGGACTCGGCGCGATGTCGATGGCCCGCGTCGCACAGGAACTGACCGTCGGCACGATGTCGCTCTACACGCACGTGCCCGGCAAGGCCGAGCTGATCGACCTCATGGCCGACGCGGTGCTGCAGGAACGCGAACTCACGCCCGAGGGCACGTGGCGCGAGCGCGTCAAGCACTACGCCGACCGCACCCGCGCGGTCTACCGGGCACATCCGTGGATGCGGGACGTGTCGATGGTGCGGCCACCGCTCGGGCCCGGCCTGATGGACGGCCAGGAGTTCGTGCTGGCCGCGCTCGCCGACTCCGGGCTGGAGCCCGGGAAGGTGACCGTCGCGCACGTCGCCGTGGAGGGCTTCGTGCACGGCGCCGCGGCGTCCGAGGTGGACGACCAGCAACTGGCGGCGACCACCGGCGAGTCCGGTGACTCGTGGTGGGGCGCGCGGCAGGTGTTCTGGGACGACTACTTCGACGTCGAGCGCTACCCGGCGATGACGGCGCTGTGGAACGCCGGCGCCTACGAGACCGAGGGCACGCTCGCGGACCACGTGCACAGCTCGTGGGACTACGGGCTCGACAGGTTGCTGGACGGCATCGAAGGAGGCATCCGATGACGACACTCGTGACCGGCGCGACCGGCAACGTCGGCCGGCTGGTGGTGCGCGGGCTCACCGGCCCGGTGCGGGCGATCACCCGCGACCCGTCCAGGGCGGGGTTCCCGGCGAACGTCGAGGTCGTGAAGGCCGACCTCGACGACCCGGACAGCCTGCCGTTCGACGGCGTCGAGAAGCTCTACCTGTTCGTGCACCCGCCGACCGCGCGGGAAGTGGTCGATCGCGCGGTGCGGGCGGGCGTGCGCCGGATCGTCACGTTGTCCTCGGGCGCGGTGACCCACGGCTACGACACCAGCCACCACCTCCCCGTCGAGCAGGCGGTCGAGGCGTCCGGCGTCGAGTGGACCCACCTGCGGCCGGGCGAGTTCGCGGCCAACAAGATCGACCTCTGGGGCCCGTCGATCCGCGCGGACGGCACGATCGTGCACCCCGAGCCGGACGCGGTCGGCCAGCCGATCCACGAGGCCGACATCGCCGACGTGGCGATCAAGGTGCTGCGGGAGGACGGCCACGCGGGACGGGCCTACGACCTGACCGGGCCGCCGCAGATCACCCAGCGCGACATGGCCCGCGACATCGGCGAGGCGATCGGCCGGTCGCTGACGTTCCAGGACGTCACCACCGAGGAGGCACTCGCCTACTACGTGAGCGTCGGCTGGCCCGAGGAGATCGCGCGGTACGTCCTGGGCATCGCCGGGTACGAGGGCGGTGACCCCGACGACTTCGGCGACTACGAGTTCGTCGTGTCGCCGGACTACGAACGGCTCACGGGCAGGCCGTACCGGACCTTCGCGCAGTGGGCGCGGGATCACGCCGCGGACTTCCGCGACTGATCACCGCGTCGATTCCGGCACCTCCTCGTTCGACGTCGGAGTAGACGCCGAACGAGGAGGCCCGGTGCGGTTCATGGTGTTCGTCAGGAGCCCGAGCCCGGTGGCGGCACTGCACGGCGACGTGCTGCGGCGCGCGGGAGTCCTGCTCGACGCGGGCGACCTCGTCCCGGACGCGTGCGGGGTGTCGGGGTACTGGCTGATCGACGTCCGCGACCACGAGGAAGCGGTCGAACGGATCAGGCGCATCGCGCTCCCGGCGTGCGTCGTGGAAATACGTCAGGTGGCTGTGGTCTGATGCCCCCATGGGGGCTACCTCGGTGCACCGCACCATCGACGCGGTCTGGCGGATGGAGTCGGCGAAGGTCATCGCCGCCCTGGCCCGGTACACGCGCGACGTCGGGCTCGCCGAGGAGATGGCCCAGGACGCGCTGGTCGCCGCGCTGGAGCAGTGGCCGGCGGAGGGCGTTCCGCGCAACCCCGGCGCGTGGCTCATGACCACGGCGAAGCGGCGTTCGATCGACCAGATCCGGCGGCGCGAGAACTTCAACCGCAAGGTCGAGGAGATCGGCCGCGACGTCCAGGAGGCCACGCCGGACGCGAGCGAGGGCGTCGACGACGAGATCGGCGACGACCTGCTCAGCCTCATGTTCACCGCCTGCCACCCGGTGCTGGGCACCGAGGCACGGGTCGCGCTGACGTTGAAGATGCTGGGCGGCCTCAAGACCGAGGAGATCGCGCGGGCGTTCCTGGTCAGCGACGCGACCGTGGCCCAGCGCATCGTGCGCGCGAAGAAGGCCCTCGCCGACGCCGGCGTGCCGTTCGAGGTCCCCGAAGGCCCCGAACTCGCCACCCGTCTCGCCAGCGTCCTCGAGGTCATCTACCTGATCTTCAACGAGGGCTACTCCGCCACCCAGGGCGACGACTGGCTGCGCCCCGAACTGTGCGCCGAAGCCCTGCGGCTCGGCCGCGTGCTCGCCGAGCTCGCGCCCAAGGAGGCCGAGGTCCACGGCCTGGTCGCGCTCATGGAGATCCAGGCCTCCCGCACCAAGGCCCGCACCGGACCCGGCGGCGAACCCGTGTTGCTGCTGGAACAGGACCGCGGCCGCTGGGACTGGCTGCTCATCGGCCGCGGCCTCAAGGCCCTCGAACGCGCCGAAGCCCTCAACCAGCCGCCCGGCCCCTACTACGTCCAGGCCGCGCTCGCCGCGTGCCACGGCCGCGCGCGGAAGGCCGAGGACACCGACTGGCAACGCATCGCCGCGCTCTACCAGGTGCTCGCGGGCATCTCGCCGTCGCCGATCGTGGAGCTCAACCGCGCGGTGGCGTTGTCGATGGCGTTCGGGCCGGCGGCCGGGCTCGCGCTGGTCGATGAGATCGCCGGCGAGAAGGCGTTGCGGGGCTATCACCTGCTGCCCAGCGTGCGTGGCGATTTCCTGGTGAAGCTGGGGCGGACCGCGGAGGCGAAGGCGGAGTTCGAGAAGGCCGCCGCGCTCACCCGCAACGAGCGTGAGCGGACGCTGCTGCTGGAGCGCGCCGCGAGCTGTTAGGTCAGCGCGAGCTTCAGACCCAGCGCGGCGAACGACGCCGCGAAGAACCGCCGCAGCCACACCATCACCCGCGGCCGGGCCAGCACCCGGTCGCGCATCGACGCCGCGAACACCCCGTAGACGGCGAACACGGCGAACGTCAGCGCCATGAACACCGCGCTCAGCGTCACCATCTGCCCGAACCCCGTCGCGAACTGCGGCAGGAACGCCACGAAGAAGATCGTCAGCTTCGGGTTGAGCAGGTTGATCAGCACCGCCGACACCACGACCCTGCGCACCGACGCCGGTGCTGTGGCGGTGTCCACGACCAGTTCGCTCTTGTCCCGCAACGTCGCCCACGCCAGGTAGACCAGGTACGCGACGCCCAGGTACTTCACTATCTCGAACGCCAGCGCGCTCGCGTGCAGCAACGCCGCCAGCCCGGTCACCGTGGCCAGCACGTGCGGCACGATCCCGAGCGTGCAGCCGAACGCGGCGATCACGCTCGCCTTGCGCCCGTGCGCGAGCCCGGCGGACAACGTGTACAGCACACCGGTGCCGGGAGTGGCGACCGCGATCAACGTCGTGATCAGGAAGGCGAGGGTCATGCGGGGAACTCTGCCGCGAAAGCGGTCCAGGCAGGAGAGCCACAAACCGTCCGCGAAGTTGGACCACTTCTGGTGTCGAGAACGCGGACGTGGCACCGTCCCAGGGATATGAGCATCCGGAGCATGCACCACGTCGGAATGACCGTCACCGACCTCGCGGCCGCCGTGGCGTTCTTCGAGGCACTCGGCATGGAGCTCGAAGGCAGGGCCCACATGGAGGGCGAGTTCGTCGACGGCGTCATCGGCCTCGACGGCTCCGTCAGCGAGATCGCGATGCTGAAGACCCCGGACGACCGGTACCGGATCGAGTTCAGCCAGTTCCAGGCCCCGCGGAGCGTCGACGGCAGCTCCCACGCGCCGATCAACGCCCTGGGTCTGAGGCACGTCGCGTTCACCGTCGACGACCTCGACGACACCCTCGCTCGCATCAAGCCGCACGGCGCTGAGCTGGTCAGGAACGTCGAGAAGTACGAGGAACTCCTCCGGACCTGCTACGTCCGCGGTCCCGAGGGCATCCTCATCGAGCTGTGCGAGTACCTCAGGTGAGAGCGCGCGCGTACGCCGTGGGGGAGACGCCGACGGTCTGCGTGAAGTCCCGCACGAGGTGGGCCTGGTCGCTGTAGCCCAGGTCCGCGGCCAGACGGGCCCACTCCACGTCCGACTCGGCACGTTCCAGCGCCTCGTGGATGCGGTACCGCAGGATCACCCACTTCGGACTCACCCCGACGTAGTCCGCGAACAGCCGTTGCATCGTCCGCACCGCCACGCCGCAGTCCCGCGCGAAGTCCGCGACCCGCCGGATCTCCCGGTCGTCGCGGATCTGCTGGACCAGGTCCATCGCCAGCGTCGCCTGCGGGTCCGGCACAGGCCCGAGCCCGAGCAGGAACGCGTCGAGCGCGGCCACCCGCTCATCCTCGTCCTCGACGCCGAGCACCTGCGCCGACGGAACGTCGAGCCGCACGTGCCGCCCGGTCCACTCCGACACCGGCTCGCCGCGGAACGGCCGGAACCCGCCGGGCCGGAACTGCACGCCCGCCACCCGGATCCGCCCGTCGAGCACCCGGCTGAACAGGCCGAGCCCGACACCGGCGATCTCCGGCTGTGCGTAGCCGTGCTCGAAGACGATGTTCACGGACGGATGCGGCACGACGTGTGTGGTGTACGGCGCGTCGAGCTCACCGTCGATCAGCCAGTAATGCTCCAGGTACGGCCGCAGCTCGGCACACGGCATGCGGCGGCGGAACCGCACGCGGGCGAACAACTCGCGCGCGTCCACGATCCCCCGAGTGTCCCGGCGCGGCCCCTGCACAGCGCAGATCCTAGGTTGGCGCGTTTCTTCAAGAGGACCGGAACACCCGGAAATAGGCTCAGGACCATGAAGCTCAGCGTTCTGCTCGACCGAGCCCGCGACCACGCACTGCCCGTCATCGCGAACATCACCGACGACGACCTGGCCAAGCCCACCCCGTGCGCCGACTACGACGTCCGCGCCCTGCTCGACCACCTGCTGCACGTCGTCGTGGAGTTCCAGAAGCTCGCCGCGAAGCAGGACGCCGACTTCAGCCACACCCCGTCCTACCCGGACTGGCGCGAGAGGTACCCGGCCGAGTCCGCGAAGCTCGTCGACGCGTGGGGGCAGCCCGGCGCCACCGAGGGCATCGCCGGCAACATGCAGATGCCCGCGACGGTCGTGGGCGGGCTGGTGCTGCTCGACCTCACCATCCACGCCTCCGACCTCGCTCAGGCCACCGGCCAGCGCTTCGAACCCGACGCCGAGGTGTTCACCGAGGTCAAGGGCCTGGTCGAGCAGATGGGGCCGATGGCGATCGAGATGAAGGTGTTCCACGCCCCCGTCGAGGCGCCGGCCGACGCGTCGCCGTTCGAGCAGCTGCTGGCCGTCACCGGCCGTGACCCGCGCTGGAGTGCTTGACTGGGCACATGCTGACGATCGGGATGCTGGGCGGGATGAGCTGGGAGAGCAGCGCGGAGTACTACCGGCTCGCGAACGTACTCGTGCGCGAACGCGTCGGCGGGCTGCACTCGGCGAAGGTCGTGCTGCACTCCGTCGACTTCGCCGAGATCGAACGCATGCAGGTCGAAGGCAGGTGGGACGACGCGGGCAAGGCCCTCGCCGAGGCCGCCGCACACGTCCAGGCCGGCGGCGCCGACTTCCTGCTGATCTGCACCAACACCATGCACAAGGTGTTCGACCAGGTCCAGGCCGCGATCGACATCCCGGTGATCCACCTCGGCGACACCACGGCGCAGGCGATCAAGCGGGCCGGCTTCACCACCGTCGGCCTGCTCGGCACCGGCTTCACCATGGACCAGCCGTTCTACCGCGAACGTCTGGAGTCCCACGGGCTGAAGGTGCTGGTGCCATCGGCCGAGGACCGCGCGACCGTGCACCGGATCATCTACGACGAGCTGTGCCTCGGCATCGTCCGCGAACAGTCCCGCCGCGCCTATCAAGACGTGATCTCCCGGTTCGAAGGGGCACAGGGAGTCATCCTCGGCTGCACCGAGATCGAACTGCTGATCACCCAGGCTGACGTGGCACTTCCGGTGTTCCCGACCACCCGCCTGCACGTCGAGGCGGCCGTCGAACGGGCAATCCAGACAACTCTGTGAACGGATGAGCCGCTCGATTCAGCAACGCCGCGACTCAACGAAGTGTCTTAGTCACTGAGGGCTATTCCTACTTCGGTGAACTAGGGGAGTTCGCGTTGAAACGATCACACATCGCCGCAGGGCTGACGGCTGTCGTGGTTGCCGCCACGGCAGCCGTTCCCGTTTCCGCGGCACCGCAGGAGCACGAGGTCCGTGCCGGCGGGCTGAGCACCAAGGTCACCCTCGTCACCGGTGACGAGGTCGTCGTCAACAACGGCAAGGTCCAGGTCAGAGGCGCCCAGGGCAGGGAGAACGTCGGGTTCCGCTCGTACACCGACCCGCGCGGCAACCTGCACGTCGTGCCGCTCGACGCCCAGGCCGGGCTCAACTCCGGTGCGCTCGACGAGCGGCTGTTCGACGTCTCGCTGCTGGCCAGATCCGGCTACGACGACGCGGCCAGCAAGACGATCCCGCTGATCGTGCAGGGGCAGGCGATCAGCGCGGCGAACGCCGAGTCGTTGCCGAGCATCGGCTCGCACGCGATCACGATCGGCAAGGACGGCTCGTTCTGGGCCGGTGCGCGGGCGGCGGGCACCGGCAAGATCTGGCTGGACGGCAAGGTCACCGCGTCCCTGGACCGCAGCGCCGCGCAGGTCGGCGCGCCCCAGGCGTGGGAGAAGGGCTTCACCGGCAAGGACGTCACCGTCGCGATCCTCGACACCGGCGTCGACGAGACCCACCCGGACCTCGCGGGCGCCGTCCTGGAGTCGAAGAACTTCTCCGACAGCGACACCACCGACGACCGCGTCGGCCACGGCACGCACGTCGCGTCGACCGTGACCGGCGACGGCAAGTACAAGGGCATCGCGCCGGACGCGAAGCTCATCAACGGCAAGGTGCTCGGCGACTACGGCGGCGGCCGCGAGAGCGACATCATCGCCGGCATGGAGTGGGCCGCGGCCAAGGCCAAGGTCGTCAACATGAGCCTCGGCAGCTCGTGGCCCGACGAGGGCACCGACCCGATGTCGCTCGCGCTCAACCGCATCACCGAGCAGACCGGCGCGCTGTTCGTCGTCGCCGCCGGCAACTCCGGCGGTCCCATCGGTTCACCCGGTTCCGCCGACGCGGCCCTCACCGTCGGCGCCGTGAACCGTGACGACACGCTCGCCGACTTCTCCTCACGCGGCCCGCGCTGGTTCAACAACGCCGTCAAGCCCGACATCACCGCGCCGGGCGTCGACATCGTGGCCGCGAAGGCCAAGAACGGCCAGATCGGCACGCCCGTGGGCGAAGGCCACGTCGCGTTGTCCGGTACGTCGATGGCCACCCCGCACGTGGCGGGAGCGGCGGCGATCCTCGCGTCGAAGAACCCGGCGTGGAAGGCGGAGGACATCAAGGCCGCGCTGATGAACAGCGCCAAGCCCAACCCGTCGCTGACCATCTACGACCAGGGCGCCGGACGTCTCGACGTCGGCCGCGCCGTGTCGTCCGCGGTCACCACGAACCACGGCAGCTTCTCGCTGGGCACCGCGGTGTGGCCGCACGACGACGACAAGCCCATCACGCAGAAGCTGACCTACCGCAACAACGGCACGACCGACGTGACCGTCGACCTGAGCGTCGCCGAGGTCAAGCCCGCCGGAGCCGGCCTGTTCAGCGTCTCACCGGCGAAGCTGACCGTTCCCGCTGGTGGGAGCGCGGACGCCACCGTCACCGCCGACACCCGTGCCGCGGTCGCGGACGGCGTCTACGGCGCGGTCGTCCTCTCGTCCGACGGCGTGCGGGTGGCCGTCGGTGTCGTGAAGGAGGTCGAGAGCTACGACCTCAAGCTCACGTTCCTCGACCACAACGGCGCGCCGACGCAGTACTACGACTACCGGTTCGTCGACCTGGACAAGCCGCAGGCGCACTTCCGGTACGACCCGTCCGGCACGATCGTGCAGCGCCTGCCCAAGGGCAAGTTCTTCCTCGACGGCACGATCAGCACGCGCGACCCCGACCCGACCAAGGGCGGCCTGAACACCACGCTGACCGAACCCGCGCTCGAGGTCACCGGCAACGCCGAGATCGTGTTCGACGCGCGCCAGGGCAACCAGCCCGCCATCGCGATCGAACAGAAGGACGCCAAGGCGGCGTCCGCGGGCCTGGGCTTCCTGATGCAGGCCAACTGGGGTGCGACCGGCGGCACCTGGTACCTCAACAACTTCGACTCGGTGCGCGTCCGCCCGTCGAAGACGTCGTGGCCCAAGTTCGACTTCTACGCCGAGTCCGTGCTGGCGAAGCCGGACGCCAACGGCAAGTTCGACGGCAGCCCGTACCAGTACCACGTGCGGATCAGCGAGAAGACCCGCGTGCCGGCGAACGTCCAGCGTTCCGTGAAGGACCGCGAACTGGCCCGCGTCAACTCGATCACGCACGCCCGCGTACCCGGCTCGGTGGGCCAGCGCGACAGCGGCGCCTCGGGCCCGCTGCCGTTGCGGCTCAAGGAGTTCTACACCCCGGGCGTCGACTGGGCCGGTTCGCTGACGGAGTTCACGAAGCTCGGCGAGTGGCCCAGCCTCGGCTTCCAGTCCTCGATCACGCCCCGCGTGTTCAAGCTCGGCAAAACGGTGACCGAACACTGGAACAGCGCCGTCTACGGACCCGGCGTCCCGCACGTGCCGGGAACCGTGCGCTTCGCCGGCCGCGTGGGCAACGTTCTGCGCCTCGACCTGCCGTTGCAGGGCTCGCAGGGCATGTACGGCTACTCACCGAGCGCCGGCCGCACCACCGTCACGGTGGACGGCAAGGTCATCTCCGACCAGCCGGAATCCGGGTACGCCTACATCCCGGACGCACCGGCGGAGAAGAAGCGCTACACCGTCCACACCGAGGCCACGCGCGACTCGTTCTCGTCACGGGTCACCGCGGACTGGTCGTTCACCTCGGAGCACGTGCCCGGTGACCAGTTCCAGTCGGTGCCGCTGCTCGCGGTCCGGTTCGCACCGGCCCTGGACGAGAACAACCGCGCCGGACGCGTCCTCACCGTGCCGATCACGGTGGAGCGCAACGGCACGGGCACCGTCACCAACATCAAGGACCCGGCGGTGCAGGTGTCCTACGACGAGGGCAAGACGTGGAAGCCGGTGCCGCTGCGCAAGACGCGGGCGGGCTGGCAGATCACGCTGCTCCACCCGCACGGGGCCAAGAACGTGTCGTTCAAGGCCAAGGCGGCGGACGCGGGCGGTGACGTCCAGCAGACGATCATCCGCGCGTACGACCTGAAGTGACCGTGTGAGGGGGCCGGGTGCACCGGCCCCCTCACACCTACGATCGTGCCCATGAGTTGGGTCTCGACCGTGCCGGTGATCGCAAGCAGTGTGTCCGCAGTCGCTGCCTCCTCTGGTGCGATCGTTGCCGCGACCGCTCTCCGGAAGAACCGAGAGGACCAGGCGCGTCGAGATGCTGCGGGGCTGCACGCGTCCGCGCGGGTCGTTCTCTGCAAGGTGGATCAGATTGCCGAGAGCGATGCTTTCGAACCGGATCACCGCAACGGTCATCCGGACTCCCAGTTCACGATCAAGGTAGTGAACTCGTCGTCGCACCCGTACTACGCGGTTGTCAGCTCCGTCTTCGTACCTGCGCGCAACAAGAGGTTCGCGGCGTACGTCAACACGGTCCCAGCCAACGAGGCGAGGTATGCGCGAATGTTCTCCGCTGACGGATGCGACGTCGTGGCGCTACCGAATGACACGTTGATCGACACCACGTTCATCGACAGTCAAGGACGTGGCTGGCACCGCGACTCCGACGGCGTCCTTCGCAGACGGAAGATCAATCGTCAATGGCGAGACGCGCAGCTTTGGGCACGTCCTCATCGAGGACTCGCATTGCATCAGATGTCAGAGGTAATGGTGCGCGACGACGCAGGTTTCGAGTCCCATGTCGTTCGGGACTGGAATGGCAACGAGGTCGACGTGACCCCGTTCCGGCCGTCACTCACCGACCGCGACATCGAGGATGCCATCAGCGCCTAGCGCCCATGGTTGGTGGCGCGAGACGAACGTCCGCACGCCACCAACCCTCACACCTACTGCTGGTACGGCGCGAGCGTTTCAGGGTCGACGTCCGGCGCACTCATGATCGGGTGCACCTCGATCGGCTGGTTCAACAGCTTCCCGCCAGGCCCAGGACAAGCCGAGGCCTTCTGCGCGATCTCCAGCACCCGCTCGTGACTGGCGACGTCGACCACCCAGTACCCGGCGATCACTTCCTTGGACTCCGCGAACGGACCGTCCACGACAACCGGGCCGGAGTCGCTGCCCCGCACCACGAACGCCCGCGCCGGACCGCTCAGTCCCTCGGACTGCAGCAGTTCGCCGGACGCGCGCAGTTCGGCGTCCAGGTCGCGCATGTAGGCGATCATGCGGTGCATGTCCTCGTCCGACCAGGCGGCGAGGCCCTCCCAGTCCTCCTGGCTGCCGCCGTAGCTGACCAGCATGTACTTCACTTCCACTCCCCACCGGTAGCGCGGGCCTTGATCTCCTGCACGGCCCAGCTGTTGCCGTCCGGGTCGTCGAAGAAGATGAACGACCCTCCGTCCGCCTCGTTCATGCGCACGATCTCGCCGACCTCGACGCCGCGCTCCAGGAGCTGTGCGCGGGCCTTCTCCAGGTCCGACACGACGAGCTGCACGCCCTTCAAGCTGCCGGGCTCGCCCTTGACGATGCCCTTGCCCATGACGATCGAGCAGCCGGAGCCGGGCGGCGTGAGCTGCAGGACGCGCGCGTCCTCGCTGAACGTCGTGTCGTGGTCGACGGTGAAGCCGAGCTGCTCGGAGTAGAACCGCTTCGACCGGTCGAGGTCCGACACCGGTACGACGACGACTTCCAGGGTCCAGTCCATGTTCGAAGTTCCTTTCAGCGGCTGCCTACGAGGACCCGTCGAAGTGCTCAGGAACTTTTCGACACGGGGTCCCGGCCCACATACCCGAGCAGCCTGTCCTGCAGCGGAGCGTCCGGGGGCACCGGGACCTCGGCGCCGTAGACCTCGATGCCGGGACCGAACGCGCCGGGCGTGCGGAAGCGTTCCATCAGGTCGGCGGGCACGGCGGTGGCCGACGCCCAGAGGCGTTCCACGTCGGTGGCCGGGATCGTCTCGTCCTGGCCGGTGGCGCGGGCGAGGTCCCAGCCGTGCAGCACCAGGTCGTCGCTCACGACCTGGTCGACGTGGTCCTCCAGGGTCATCGGGCCGGCGGGCGTGGAGACCTCGCCCTTCGCCCGGTCCGACTCCAACGCCGCCTGGACCTGGCGCCTGGCCTCGCGGAAGTCCGTGAGGGGGTCCTCGGTGCGTGCGATCGGACTGCCGAGCATCACGCCGTGCATGTCGATGACGTGGTCCACGACCTCCAGTGCCGTCCACTGCGCGCACGGCGAAGGATTTTCCCACTGGTCTGAGCGCACGTTCGCGACCTTCGTCTCGAACGCCTCCGCACGAGCCCTGTAGCGCTCCGCGATCACTGGCCTCACTCCTCGACTGCGCCGCCGATCTTGCGCAGGTGCTCGCGGAAGGTGAGCCCGCTCTCCAGGTACTCGCCGAACCGCAGTTGGTCGCGCAGGGACTCACCCTGCCGCACGCGCTCGGCCTGCGCTCGTTCGACGTCGCGGATGCCACGCGCCTTCTCGATGAGCGCCGTCACCTCCGACGCCGGCACGAACAGCACGCCGTCGTCGTCACCGAACACGACGTCGTCGGAGGTGACGGTCCACTGGTCGATCTCGGCGGTCGAGAGGGCTTCGGGCGCACGGTCGCGCAGGCTCAACGGACCCGTCGGGTTCGCGCCGAGGCTGAACACCGGCAACCCGATCGTGCGGATGTCCTGGGTGTCGCGGTGCAGCCCCCAGATCACCACGCCCGCGAGCCCGGCCTGCTGCGCTTCGAGCACCATCATGTCGCCCACGCAGGCCTCGTCCGTGCGGCCGTCGTTGTCGACGACCAGCACGTCGCCGGGCCGGCTGCGTTCGAGTGCTTCCAGGAAGACGTCGACGCTGCCCGCGTGCCGGGCGGGCAGGACGCGGCCGGACGTCTTCGTGCCGGGGATGACCGGCGTGAGAACGACCGTGCGCACCGGGATGTCCGCCCGGATGCAGGCGTCGGCCAGGTGCGCGGTGGTCAGGTCGAGGGTGGCGAGATCCATGCGGGCATTCTTACGCCGCGACCTTCTCCTCGGCGGGTTCTGTGCGCAACACGCCAGCCGAGAGCGCCGCGACGAGGCACAGCGCCACCGGCAGCAGGAACGCGATGTTGAGCGGCACGACGTGGGTCAGCCAGCCGATCACCGCCGGTCCGGCCAGCACACCGAGGTAACCGAGCCCGGCCACGCGCGAGACGTTGGCACCCGCCGCACCGGGTTCCGCGTGCCCGGCCGCGCTGAACAACTGCGGCACCGTGCCCGACAGACCGATGCCGGCGATCGCCCAGCCGACCAGCGCCAGCCAGATCCACGGCGACAGCGCCGCGGTCGCGATGCCCACGGCACCGACCACCGAACCCCAGCGCAGCACCGCCATCGGCCCGACCTTCGCGGTGATCCGGTCCGCGAGCAGCCGTCCGACGGTCATGGTCGTGGCGAACGCGCCGTAGGCGAGCGCGGCGATCTGCGGGGACGCGCCGAGGATGTCCTGCAGGTGCAGCACGCTCCAGTCGTTGGCGGCGCCCTCGCTCAGCATCACCAGCAGGGCGAGCACGGCCATGATCCAGATCCGGCGCGGCGCCTTGCGCTTGCCGGTCTTCTCGGCGGCGTGCTGCTCCTCCTTCTCGTTGAGGAGGAAACGGGCGGTCACGAGGCTGACGACGACACCGAGCACCGCAGCGGCGCCGAGGGTCGTGGCGGGGGAGAGTTCCCAGCTCAACGTGCGTGCGCCGGTCAACGCCGCGGCGACACCGCCGAGCGACCACGTCGCGTGGAACGCCGACATCACCGGACGGTTGTAGTGCCGTTCCACCACCACGGCGTGTGCGTTCATGCTCACGTCGATCAGGCCGTTGCCGAGGCCGAAGATGAGCAGCGCCGCACCGAGCGTCCACTGGTTCACGGCCAGACCCGGCATCAGGGCCGTGATGCTGCAGAACACCCCTGCGGCGGGCACGACCAGTTTCACGCCCACGCGGTCGGTGAACTTGCCGCCGAGTCGCATGCCGATGAACGCGCCGAGCCCGAGCAGCAACAACAACCGGCCGAGCTCGGCGTGCGATATGCCCGTGCGGTCCTCGACCGTCGGGATGTGCACGAGCCAGAGGCCGAGCAGGAACCCGTTGAGCGCGAAGTACGTGAAGGTGGCCACCCGCGCGGCCTTGAGAGCGTTCACACGGAGCACGCTAACGAACGAATCGCGTGTTCGAAAGATTGAGTTTCGAACATCACTGATGTTCAATCTGGGGTGTGTCCCGACTGAAGCAGATCACCGAGGCGGTCCGCGACGCCGGCTCGCTCGGTGTGGCGGACCTGGCGACCCTGACCGGTGCCTCCGAGATGACCATCCGCCGTGACCTGGAGGTCCTCGCAGCCCAGGGCGTCCTCGAACGCTACCGGGGCGGCGCGCGAAGCCTGCTCCTGCGCGGTGAGGAACCCCCGTTCGCGCTGCGCACGGACGAGAACATGGCCGCCAAGCGCCGCATCGCCACGACCGTGGCCGCCCTGATCGCGGACGGCGAGTCCGTCGTCCTGGACAGCGGCACAACCTGCCTCGAGGTAGCCCGCCTGCTGCACGACCGACGCGTGACCGTCATGCCGTTGTCGCTGCACGCCGTGAACGCTCTGTCTTCTTCTTCGACCGTGACACTGCTCGTGCCCGGCGGCCGCCCCCGCCCCGGTGAGCTGGCCCTGACCGGCCCGCTCACCCTGGCCTCGGTGCAGGCGCTGCGCTTCGACACCGCGGTCATCGGCTGCTGCGGCCTGTCCGCCGAACACGGCCTGACCGCCTTCGACCTGGAGGACGCCTCGGTGAAACGAGCCGCCATCACCTCGGCCCGCCGCGTCATCGCCGCAGTCGACGCCTCGAAACTGACCCGCACGGCCCTGGCCCACGTCGCCCCGGTGTCCTCTTTGCACGCCGTCGTCACCGACGCGGAAGGCGATGACGGCCTGACCGCCGCAGGCGTCACGGTGGTGACGGCATGATCGTGCTGTTCGACATGTTCGGCGTCATCGCCCGCGACCAGTCACCCGAGGTCATGGCCACGATGAGCACCTCGCCAGACTTCTGGGACGCCTACTGGGCACACCGCCCCGGCTACGACCGCGGCGACGTGACGGCCGACGAGTACTGGGCGCTCGTGGGCCACCCGCCCCTGGTGGAACAGGACGTCGCCAGCTGGGCCCGCGTCGACTACGAGATGGTCGCGCTGCTGCACGAACTGAGCAACGCGGGGCAGCGCATCGCGTTGCTGTCCAACATCCCCGAGGACCACGCGGATCACTTCGAGCGCACCTACGCGTGGCTGGACCTGTTCGAACTGCGGGCGTTCTCGTGCCGCATCGGTGCCGCGAAGCCCGAACGCGCGGCGTTCGAGTTCTGCCGGGACGCGTTGGGGGACGACGACATCCTGTTCGTGGACGACCGGGTGGAGAACGTGCGGGCCGCCGAGCTGGTGGGGATGCGCGGGCATCACTTCACGGGGATCGACGGGTTGCGGCAGCTACTTGGTGCTGCCAAAGATGCCTAGGACGTTCGGGAACTGCGACGAGGTGTCGTGCCTGCTGAGGGCGTTGAGCCCGTAGGTGGCGAGCCACGCGACGCACAACGTCAGCACCGGGACCTCGGCGGCGGCGGGGATCAGCTTGAAGTGGCGCAGGAGCAGGTAGACGGCCAACGGCGCGAGACCGGCCGCCATCTGGCCCACGAATCTGCCGGCCACGGCCAGCTTGCTCCGCACCACGTACGAGGCGCGCTCGGGATCGTCGGGCAGCTCGCCGTACCTGCCGGACAGCAGCGTGTCGGCGAGCGTGAGGATCTTGTGCAGGTAGTCCCGATGAGTCGTCTTGTCAGGCAGCACCAGCTTCACGCACAGAAGCTCGATCGACTGCCCGGCACGCACGCACCGTCTCCTGAACTCCCTCGACGCAAGCGGGTTCTGCACGCGCATGGTCCGCCACAACCCGTGTTTCAGCACGAACGCAACCTCCTGCGTCTGCGTGATGAGCCACTTCCTGGTGTCCGGTTCCATGAACGACTTCTCGTCGCGGGCCGCCTCGACACAGAGGAACAGCGTTTCCACCGCGACTGCCATAGGACGGCTGCGAAACCGGCGATGCCGGTCCAAGAGCTCGTCGACCGGTATCAACACCAGTACCGCCATCACGAAACAGGCATAGGTGAGTACCGCATGCACCAGGAGGTACAGGCCTTTGGTGTCGGTCGCGTGGCCGATCATCGCGTGCACAGGTCCCTTGCCGACGACCTCGCCGTACACGATGAGCGCGGCCGCAGCCACGATCGCGAAGTTGTAAACGAACGTGAACAGGGAGGTGCCGCGCTGGAACCAGCGTCGCATCAGGTCGTCTGCAGCCACTACCGGTAACCCGAAGAACATGACGCCGACGAAACTGATGAAGACACCGGCCGCCGAAGACGCCTCGAAGTGACGGGCTACGAGAACTCCCACGATGAGCAGCATGCAGAGAAACGCCACCCCGACGGCTGTCTCCCGCCGAGCCGACCAGATCTCGTCCCTGACCAGCCGCAGGTCAAGCCTCCGGTAGTGAGCCCTGTCCAGGTCGACCGAGATTCCCTGGCCGACAGCGACGCCGTGCACCACCCCATAACGCTGACGCCCAGGCTCGAGCCGTGCCCGCAGGTGTCTCGCTCTGTCGGCCGAGATGCCGCGTCGCAATCGAAGCCGTCTCCGCTCTGTGTCCCCCACGGCGAGTTGATCGCCGAGGGGGACCCGAACGCTACGGGCCTAAACGAGCGTCGACCAGTAGAACCAGAACGCCTGCAGCACCAACCCGACGATCACCAGGTACCACAGGATCAGCACCACGCTGTGGAACTGGAACCCAGGCCGGATGTTCCGCAGCGTCGTGTACCAGAAGATCGGGATCGTCACCGCCCACACCACCATGCAGTACGGGCACAGCGCACCGATCTCGTACAGCGACTGCACGATCAGCCAGTGCACGAACAGCACCCCGGCCGTCACCCCGACCTGCAACCCGATCCACACCCACGACGGCAACGAGACGCCCGCGACCAGCAGCACGCCCAGCGTCGTCACCACCGCGAAACCCGCGATGCCGAGCAGCGGATTGGGGAACCCGAACAGCTCGGCCTGCGGGGTCTTCATGATCGAGCCGCAGCTCAGCACCGGGTTGATGCTGCACGTCGGCACGTAGAACGGGTCCTTGAGCAGCGCGATCTTCTCGACCGTCAGCACGAACGACGCGACCAGTCCGACGAAGCCGCCGACCGCGAGCACCCAGGCGACGATCCGGTTCACGAAAGCGCCTTCTCGATCGCGGTCTTCAGGGCGTCGTAGGAGGGCGCGCCGGTGAACTTGGTGCCGTTGATGAAGAACGTCGGCGTGCCCGTGACGCCCGCCTTGCCGCCCTCGGTCCGCTGGGCGAGCACCCGCTCACGCAGCGCCGGGTCGTCCAGGGCCTTCTCGAAGGCGGCCTGGTCGAGGCCGAGTTGCTGGGCGAACGCGACGAACGCCGCGCGCTGCGAGGTCTGCTGGCCGCCCCATTCCTGCTGGGCGTCGAACAGGACCCGGAACATGTCGTCGCGCTTGCCCTGGGCGCTCGCCGCCTCGACCGCGACGGCGGCGAGTTCGGCGTTGCGGTGACTGGGGATCGGGTAGTGCCGCACGTCGAACGTCACGCGCTCGCCGTACTCGGTCTTGAGCCGCTCGACGCCGGGGTAGGCGGCGCGGCAGGACGGGCATTCGAGGTCGAGGTACTCGACGACGGTCACCCTGCCGTCGGCGGAACCGGGTGCCGCGGTGGTGTCGTTGCGGCTGAACAGGAGGAAACCGGCGACCACGACCGCCACGACGGCGACGATGATCAGGGACAGACGAGCGTTCTTGGACATGACAGAACTCCACGTGTGGCGAAGGAAGACGGACCCGCGGAACGGGGTCGGTCTAGGCGCGCAGCACGCAGAGCTGCGACAGCCGCACTTCCAGCCGGCGTGAAGGGGGAGACAGAACGGAAGGCAGGCGCACAGCGAGCAGTGCGAACGAACCGGACCGCCGCAGCAGGGCGAACCCGATCAGCACGGCCAGCGCCACCACGAGACAGCAGCCCGCGACGAGGATGCCGTCGAGCATCGACGACCCCGCGTCCGCGTCGTCGGCCACGAAGGCGATCGCCGACGTGGAGGACGTCGGACACTGCGCGGTCCAGGCGAACTCCGTCTCGCACGGCGTGCCCTGCATCATCGCGATGCCGGCGACCAGCGCGAGCACGGCGAAAACCCGCGCGACGTACGCGCGGGTTCGCGAGCTGCGGGTGCCTGGCACGGGATCCAGGGTAGCGATGCCGGGCCTAGGCTCGCGCACATGGGGGAGAGGCTGCACGAAACGGACCGGATCGCGATCGCCTCCCGGCCGATGCCACCCGAGCTGACACCGCTCGCGTCCAACACCGGCGGTGCGGTGGACAGACTTGTCGCGTACTTCCTGCCACTGTCGCCGGAGCGCCGGGCCGAGGTGCTCGCGCTCGCGGCGTCACTACCGCAGCAGGAACGCACCGAGAGCGGCGCGATGCCGTTCATGTACGCCCGCTACTGCGACGACTCAGGTCCCGGCGGCATCGTGATGCGCCTGCTCGCCAACCGGAACCTGCACCCGACGGTGATCGCGAAGGTGGTGGCCCGGGTGACGAACGGCGGCCGGTACTGGTCTGCCGCCACCTACAACGTCGTGAGCGCCGGGCTCAAGTCACTCACCCCTGAGCTGCTCGGTGACCTGGCGGTCCTGCTGAACGTTCCGGCCGCCGAGCTCGAGATCCTCACCGGCGTCACCCCGGTGGGGACGCCGGATCCCGAGGTCGGCGACCTCGTCTGGGAATGCCGGCGCCTCACCGTCGGCCAGATCCGAAGCCTCTGCGGGTCCGCCTAACCCCAGAACGCCAGCCTGTGCTCCGCCGCGTAGTCGACGCGCCCGATCGCACCCGGCGCGAGCGACTGCACGTACTGCCCCTCGGAGAACCGCGGCCACCCCGGCGTGCCGGTGCGCGCGAAGTCCGTCCACGCTTTGATCATGTGGTCGGACAGGCCGCGGTCCTTGGTGAAGTCCGCGTCCGGGAACAGGTAGTCGATGTCCGACGAGTGGTTCGCGCCGTGCAGCTCGGGCGGGAACGACGGGTCCGTGGACGCTGCACGGTCGGCGAACTCGAACGCGTAGACGGGCGCCTTCTTCGCGTACAGCGTGTTCTGCTGGAACGTCGCGCGCGCCCACACACGATCTGTCAGCAAGGAAGCCCATGCCTGTTTCGGCGACGCGAACGCGCTGACCGGGTACTCGCGCTCGATCTCGGCCGCGCGGTCCGGGAACGCCTCCCGCACCAGCCGCGAGTAGTCCTCAGTGGACATCGGGTCCGGCCGGAACAGGCCGACGAAGCTGTTGTGCTCGTCGCGGGTCGCGCCCACCAGCACAGGCACGTTCGCGAACTCGCCCGCCTGCAAAGACTCTCCCGGCAGGCGCGGCAGCAGCGCGCCGCCGTAGCCGACGGGCTGGAAGATGTTCATGATCTGCGGGTGGTCGAGCAGCTTCTCGACCGGCAGCCGGCGCAGGCACTCGACGTCCGCACAGCCCAGTTCGGAGCTGATCATCGCGCCGATCTCCTGGATCTCCGGCACCGGCCGCCACGCGAGCGACGGCAACGCCTCCAGGTCCGGGTACCAGGTGCCCTTCGGCACGTCCACCAGGGTGAACGAGCTGTGCATGATCGCCTTGTGGAACAGCGGCGGCTGCCCGATCAGGTGCGCGCCGACGGCCGTCGCACCGAAGGACACCCCGAACAACGTCACGTTGCCCGGATCCCCGCCGAAACCGGCGATGTTGCGTTGGACCCACTCCAACGCCGCGCGCTGGTCCAGCAGCCCGAACTCGCCGGAGTGCTCGAGCCCCGGCAGACCGAACCCGCCGAACACCCCCATCCGGTAGTTGAACGTCACCACGACGACGTCTCCTTGCCGCGCAAGGCGTTCCGCGTCGAAGTAGTGCCCGGCCCCGATCGCGCCGTCGCCGTGCACCCACACCAGCACCGGCTTGCTGCCCGCGACAGACGGTGTCGTGACGTTCGCGAACAGGCAGTCCTCGTTCGTGCTCTTCGTCTCGGAGTAGCCGGACCCGACCTGCGGGCACGGACTGCCGGGCCGCAGTGCGTCCTTGACCCCGCTCCACGCCGCCGCGCGCACGGGCGGCTTCCACCGCTCCGCGCCCGCGTACGGGATCCCCTGGAACCGCAGGTGCCCGTCGCGGTGCTCCCCCTTGACCTTCCCCGTGTCGGTCGACACGACCCCCGACGTCATGGTGTCCCCCTTGCCGCATGCACTGACCAGCAGTAACGCGGCGATCAACAACGTGCCCCGACGCACGATGAATCACCCCCTCGTGGCTAGGTCGACGGCCGCGACCAACTCCTGTTCGCAGACGTCGAGATCGAGTGACCCGGACCGCAGCACGACGCCGTTGCGCATCGCGAGCACGAACACCGCCATCACGTCCGGGTCGAACACGCGGAACTCGCCGGCCTCCTGCCCCTGTCGCAGCAGGTCGGCGAGCCCTGCGTGATCGGAGTCGGCGATGCCCCCGTCCGTCACCGCCGCGTGGGCCCTGATCCGCAGGAACGCCACCATGTCCGCGCGGTGCTCGCGCAGGAAGGCGATGTTGGCGACCAGGAACGCCCGCAGCTCGGCGCGCGCCCCGGGCTGACCCATCCGTGCGTTCACGAACCCTTGGAAGCGCTCCAAGATGTCCGCGAACACCACGTCGACGAGCTCCTGCTTGTTCCTGAAGTGGTACGAGATCAGGCCCGTGCTGCTCAGTCCTGCCCGCGCCGCGATGGCCTTGAACGACGTCTCCGCGTAGTCCAGCTCCGCGATCGTGGCGATGGCCGCCGCCACGATCTGCGCCCGCCGGGCCTGCTCGGTCACGGACTTTGCTCGCATGAGCAAAACTTAGCACGCTTGAGCAAATCACCGGGCTTGCTCATGGCCGCTCCGGCGCCTCGGGCATCATTCGGGCGGAAACACACCAGCCCCGACGTGCGATCAGAAAAGGTGGTCGTGCGCACAGCGTGAGGAGTGGTCGTGGCTGAGGGTTCTGTCGCCCGCCGAGTGGTCGCGCCGACGATCGTGATGGCGGTGTTCTCGTCGGGCTCGGCGATCGTGGTCAACCTGGCCACCGAGTGGAAGAACAACCCGCTGGCCTGGGTCGGCGTCGTAGTCCTGACCGCCGCGACGGCGGGCGTGGCGTACTGGCTGTGGCGAGCCCAGGGCGCCGCGCAGGAACCAGGTCCGCAGTCCACCGTCGAACGTTCGGTGACAGGCGAGGTGCACGACAGCACCGTGATCATCGGCGACGGGAACCAGGTCCAGCGGTGACCGACCCCTCGATCCGGCTCGACCGGTCGGTGCTGGGGCCGGTCGACCACAGCCAGATCGTCATCGGCGACAACAACACCGTGGTCAGCACCGCGGAACGTGCACCGGTGCGGGTCCGGTCCCCGCAGCGCCGCGCGGGTGCGGAGCGCCTGCTGTTCGGAATCGCCACCGACCACCACGCCACCGACCGGCCGTTGACGTGGCTGAGGCCGGACGCGGGCGTCCTCCCGGTCCAGCCCAGGCCCGAGGACGCGGATCTGCTGGACTGGTGCCTCGGCGACTCACCTCTGCGCGTCCGGCTGGTGTGCGGACGCGGCGGGCAGGGTAAGACGACCTCGGCGATGCAGCTTGTCAGAACATTGCGCGGCCGCAAGCACCTGGCAGGGTTCCTCGACCTGACCTTCTCCCAGGCTGATGGGGCCGAGTCCTACTCCGCGCGCGTCCGGTGGGCGGAGATCGAGGCCGCGCTGACCAGCCGCCCGGCCCAGCGGTCCACCACCCTGCTGGTGGTCGACTACGCCGAGAACGAGCCACTGTCGTTGCGCCGCCTGCTGACTCTGATGCGCAACGCCCCGTCGGTCCGGGTGTTGCTGCTCAGCCGCAGCGAAGGCAACTGGTGGCCGGAACTGCTGGCTGACCCGGCGTGGTCACCGCTGATAGAGGCAGAGCCCGTGCGCTTCGGCTCGCTCACGACCCACCTGCCCGGCGACCGGTTGGGCCACGTGCACGCCGACGCGGTCCGGCGCTTCGCGGAGCGCATGCCAGGCGGCCCCGCACCGGCCACCGCCGACACCGTCCCCGATTTCGCCACCACCCTCGACCTCTACGCCGACGCCCTGCTGCGAGTGCTGGACGCCGCCGCGGTGGAGCGCGGCGAGCAGGCCGTGCGCAGTGCCGGCGGTGACCCGATCAGCGACCTGCTGGCACACGAGTCACGGCATGTGCGGTCGGTGCTCGCCGACCAGCAGGTCGAGATGAGCCCGCACGACCGCGACCTGGTCCTCGCCGCCCCGTTCCTGGTGCCGGCGGCCACGCTTGACGACGCGGTCCGGCTGCTGCGCGCGCTCGACCTCGAAGGCGAGCACGACGAGGCGTCGTGCCGACGCGTGGCCAAGGTCCTCGGCAGGCTCTACCCCGGCGAGGCGACGGTGTGGACGGCGCCGCGTCCCGACCGCCTGCCGGACAGCCACCTGCTCGGACTGGCCGACCGCGCGGCTTCCGACCGCGACTGGACCGACCTGGTGTCGCGCCTGTGCGGCACCGACGACCGGGACCTGGCCGAACACGTCTTCAAGGTGATGCTGCGCTGTCTTTCCACGCCTGGCGGAGAACACCGGTTCGCTTCCGGGGCGCGCCGCTTCGAAGCCGCGCTGGACACCCTCGTGCGCACCAGTCCCAAGGGATACCTGCTGCCGGCGCTCCTCCTGCGCCCCGGCGCCTTCACCGATGCGATCGAGGCTGCCCTCACCGGTGACCTCCTGACGACGCGGGACGTGGCCGCGATCGAGGTCGCGCTCGCCGGACTCGGGTTCTCCACAAGCCGTGTGCCTGATGTCGTTCACCTCGCGCACCGACTGGTCCAGGACACCGCTGTCCAGCCAGGAGCGGCCCCGGAGGCAGTCAGCATGCACGCGTGGATGCTGGGCGTATACGCCGTCCGGCTGACGCGATCGGGGCAGCGCGACCGCTCGGTGCCCCCTGCCGAGCGCGCCGCAGATCTTTACCAAGGACTGGCGGAGACAGATCCCGAGACCTACGAGCCGAGCCTGGCCACGTCGCTCGGCAATCTCGCCACGTGTATGGGGGAGGCCGGGCAAGAGGAAAGAGCGGTCGTTCCAGCGCGGCGTTCGGTGGAGATCCGCGAGCGGCTCGCGGCCTCCGACCCCGAAACCCACCTGCCCAGTCTCGCCATCGCACTCAACACTCTCGCCTCTTGTCTGGGAGCCATGGGGCAGCACGACACCGCGATCACTCTGACACGGCGTTCCGTGGAGATCCGCGAGCAGCTCGCCGACGTCGACCCTGAGCTCCACCTTCCCCTCCTTGCCACTGCACTCACGAATCTCGTGGGCCGACTGGCGGAGGCGGGCGAGCTCGGTCAGTCGCTCGCACCGGCCGCCCAGGCAGTGGAGATCTTCGAAGAGCTCGCCGACGGCGCCCCCGATGCCTACCTCCCCGATCTCGCGACCACGCTCATCAACTCATCGATCAGTCTGAACAGCGCGGACCAGCCGACATTGGCACTCGTGCATGCCGAGCGAGCTGCCGACATCTGCCGGCAGCTCGCTGACGTGAACCCGGACGCCTACCTCCCGGACCTTGCCACCGCACTCATCAACCTGCCCAGTCTGCTGGCCAAGGCCGGTAGGCACGAGCAGGCGCTCGCCGACGCCCAGCGTGCCGTCGACATCCTCGAGCGGCTTGCCGAATCCAGCCCCGATGCCTACCTCCGCAGACTCGCGAGGTCGCTCAACAACCTCGCCAACCGCCTTGGGAGCCTGGAGCAGCACGACGCCGCACTCGAGTCCGCCCAGCGTGCGGTCGAGATCCTGAGCCGGCTCGCTCAGGTCAATCCAGACGTGCACCTGCACGATCTGGCCACTGCACTCGTCAATCTTGCTTCTATGCAGCACGAACTAGGCCGACGCGAGGAGGCCCTCTTCTCGGCGAGGCACTCCCTCGACATCCACCGGCGGCTCAACGGGACGAACCATCCAGGCATTGCGAACTCGTTCGAAGTCCTCGACCTGCTGCTGGCCGAATTGGGTGAATTCGACGAACCTCCGTCCTGACCTTGGAATTCTTCCAAAGGACATGCTTTCAGGTCGTCTTGCGGAGAATGGGTGGAGCCAAACGGAAACCCGGCTCTACCTTGTCCCGCATGCCTTTGCGGAGATCAACGGTGCGCGGCCGCGAGTTCGGTGACGCGATCCGGGCGCTGCTGCGCGCGGCCGACCTCACCAACCGGGCCGCCGCCGAATTGCTGGGCTGGCAGGAGGCCAAGGTTTCGGAACTCGTCAACGGCAAGGAAGGCGTGAACGACGTCGACCTGGCCAAGTTGCTCGGGCTGCTGCGCACGCCGCCCGACGAGTTCGACCACCTGATGGCGCTGCATCACGACACGCACATCAGGGACTGGTTGCAGCCGGCCAAAACAGGGGCGCGCACGCTGCGCGAGCACGAGCGGATCGCTTCGGAGATCGCGGGCTGGTCGATGAACGTCGTGCACGGCCTGGTGCAGGTGCCCGACTACACCTGGCACCTCGGCCTCGCCAAGCCGCTGGACGAACTCGACGCACGCGTGCTCGTCGAGAACCGGGTCGTGCGGCAGACCGCTGTCCTGGACGGAGGCCGCGCGGTGACGATCTACATGCACGAGCAGGCGCTTCGGCTCCCGGTCGGCGACGCGAGCGTCATGGCGGAGCAGCTGCATCACCTGCTGCGCATGTCCGTCCGGCCGTACCTCACCATTCGCCTGGTGCCCACCGCGTTCGGGCCGCATGCCGGACTGGCCGGTGACTTCGACCGGCTGAAGTTCAAGAAGATCCCCGAGATCGTCTACGTCGAGAGCGAGGGGGCTAACGTCTTCCTCGAAGATCAAGCTTCCGTCGACCGCTACGACACGGTCCTGAAGTCACTCGACCGGACGGCGTTGGACGAGGTCGAGACGAGGAAGCTGATCACCAGCATCATCGGTGAGGAGGCTCGTGGTGACCAGGTGGCGGAAGAGTAGTTACAGCGCCAGCGACGGCAACTGCGTCGAGGTGGGGCGTGGTGTCGGCATCCGGGACAGCAAGTCCCGATCCGTCGAGCTCCCGCTCACGAACACTCAATGGACGGGCTTCCTGCGGATGGTGACGGAGTCGATCTCCACGACCCGCCGACAGGCGGGTTTCGGCGAATTGTCGCCCGTGAGCCCCGTCACAGGTGCATGCTGTGTGGACAAGCTCAACCCGAGGACTGATGACCATGACGAGTGCGACCGCGGGCTCCCGCCACGACTGGGAGACTGACCTGGAGCGCTATCGAACGAGGGCGGTCCAGGTGCTCGACACGCACCTGCCCGCCACCACCGGCTGCACCGAGTGCGGCGACCCGTGGCCCTGTGCCCGCGCCTGCACCGCCGAGTTGGTGCTCGAACTCTGACACCTACGAGTGCACCCTTCCCAGGAACGCGCTGATCCCGGACGTCATCCGCTCGACCTGTTCGTCGAGTGCGAGTGACTCCTTGAACCGCGAGCCGGGTCCCGCGCTCTTCTTGCCCCGCAGGTACAGCGAGCAGGCCAGGTCGGCGCAGACGTAGACGCCGACCGTGTTGCCCATTTGGCCGGACTTCCCGGCTTTGCGCGCGCTCATCAGCGACACCCCGTCCCCGGAATGCGTGGTCAGGCACCACGAGCACATGGTCTTGCGCGCGCGTCCGGCCTGCGCCGCTCGTCGCAGCGCGATGCCGACGAGCCGTCCGTCCAGTTCGGTCACGAGGTACGAGCGGTCGGGTGCGGCCGGGTCGGTCCAGCCCAGGAAGTCCAGGTCGTCCCACGGCCGCTCGCCCAGATCCCTGGGTACGTGCATGCGCTTCGCCTCGCCCTTGGTGGAATTGACGAAGGACGCGCGGATGTCATGTTCGGTCAGCGGCTTCATGACCAGGGACGCTAGGCTTACCTAGAGGTCCTAGGCAAATCATTAAGGACCCTAGGAAGGGTGACGGATGGCACGTGCGGGGCTCACGGCCGACCGCCTCACGCAGGCGGCGGCGGACCTGGCGGACGAGGTCGGCTTCGAGAACGTGACGGTGTCCGCGCTGGCCCGCCGCTTCGGGGTGAAGGACGCCTCGCTCTACTCGCACATCCGCAACGCCCAGGACCTGCGCGTCCGGGTCGCCGTCCTGGCACTGGCCGAACTCGCGGACCAGGTGGCGGAGTCGATCGCGGGACGGTCGGGCAAGGACGCCCTGGTCGCGTTCGCGAGCGCCTACCGCCGCTACGCCCATGAGCACCCCGGCCGGTACTCGGCGACGCAGATGGCGCTCGACCCCGACACGGCCGCCGACAGCGCGGCCGGCAAGCACGCCGAGATGACGCGCGCGCTGTTGCGGGGCTACGACCTGTGGGAACCCGATCAGACCGACGCGGTGCGGCTGCTGCACAGCACGTTCCACGGGTTCGTGTCGCTGGAACGCTCCGGCGCGTTCCACGGCCATCCGCGCGGGGTCGAGGCGTCGTGGCTCAGAGCCCTGGACGCGCTGGACTCGCTGCTGCGGGCGTGGTCCGCCTGAAGAAGTTGACGAGGTTGCCGTCGGGGTCGCGGACCAGCAACGACCGGTTGCCCCACGGCATCGTGGTGGGCTCCTGGACGACCTCGGCGCCGGTCAGGTTCTCGTGCACGCCCTCCACGTCGTCGACGAGGAACTCGATGATGACACTGCGGTTGGCGGACGGTTCCGCGGAGCCGGCGGCGAACAGCGCGACGGTGCGGGTGCTGCCGATCGCCAGGGTGGCCGACGGGGTCCTGAGCTCGGCGAAGTCCTCGGTGGCCCAAGTCGCCTCCACTCCGGTGGCGCGTTCGTAGAAGCCGGCGAGGCGGGCGACGTCGGCGGTGATGATGCGGATCGATGCGAAGTCCATGGCTCGCACGGTAGGACCGATACCGGACAGAATCCGCCCGGTATGTGCGGCAGAATTTCACTCATGCCCCGGCCCATCGCTCGTGTGCTCTCGCTGTTGGAGCTCCTCCAATCCGGAGGCGTCCGGACCGTGGGCGAGCTCGCCGAGCGCCTCGACGTGGACGAACGCACCGTGCGCCGGTACGTCGGCCACCTGCTCGACCTCGACGTGCCGGTCGAATCGGTGCGCGGCCGCCATGGCGGATACCGGCTCGCCGCCGGCTACCGGATGCCGCCGTTGATGCTGAGCGACGACGAGGCGCTGGCGGTGCTGATCGGCCTGGTCACGGGCCTGATGACGGGCACGGCGAGCGAGACGGCGGCCGCGAAGGTCCGCCGGGTGCTGCCGGCACGGCTCGCGGGCAGGCTCGACGCGGTGCTGGGCTCGCTCGCCTTCACCGGCAAGCCGGAGTCGCCGGCTGTTCCGGACGCGTCGGTCCTGCTCGCGATCGCCGACGCGGTGACCCACCACCGGCCCGTGTCGCTCCGGTACACCGCGAGGGACGGCAGGCGGAGCGAGCGCACGTTCCACGCGTACGGACTCGTCGCGCACTCGGGCCGGTGGTACGTGACGGGTTCCGATCCGGCGCTCGGCGAGGACCGGACGTTCCGGCTGGACCGCGTGGACGCCGTCCGGACTCTGCCCGGTTCGTTCGACCCGCCCGGCTCGGTCGACGCGGCGGAACGGGTGCTGACCGGGATCGCGACCGCTCCGCACCGGCACGAGGTGACGGTGCGGATCCAGGGCACCGCCGCGCAGATCCGCACCCGGCTGCCCGCGAGCGTCGCGGTGGTGAAACCGGGCGCCGAGGGCTGGGCGCGCGTCGACCTGCGGGTGGAACGGCTCGACTGGCTGCCCGGTGTGCTCGCGGCGCTGGACCTGCCGTTCGTCATCGAGCGGCCGGACGAACTGCGCGATCTCGTCGCGGCTCTCGCCGATCGGCTCCTGCGGTCGGCGAGAGCTCCTCACCTGCCCTGATCGTGGACCGATCGGTCCATTACGGGTAGTCTCGGACCGTGCCGCGCCCTCGCCAGTTCGACGAAGAACGCGTGCTGTCGGCCGTACGCGCGGCGTTCTGGGACAAGGGGTACGCGGGCACGTCGCTCGACGACCTCCTGGAGGCCACCGGCCTGGGCAAGGGGAGTCTGTACGGGGCGTTCGGCGACAAGCAGAGCCTGTTCCTGCGTGTTCTGCGCGAGTACGACGAGGCCAACGACCGGATGCTGCGCGCGTGGCTGGAGCGCGCCGACCGGGGTGTCGACGTGCTCCGCCAGTTCCTGACCGGGTCCTTCCTCGACCCCAGCGGTGAGCAGGCCCGCCGGGGTTGCCTTCTCGCCAACACCGCGATGGAACTCTCGGCCAGCGCGGCGGCGGTGGCCGAGGAAGCGCGCCGCAGCTACGCCGCCACCAGCGCCGTGCTGGCCGACGCGGTGCGCCGGGCCCAGCGCGAGGGCGACGTCGCGTCCCGTCTCGACCCGGACGTCACCGCTCGCGCGGTGCTGGCCGGTCAGCTCGGGCTGGTCGTGCTCGGCCGGATCGGCCAGGACCCGGCCGCCCTGTCGGCCATGGCCGAGGCTCTGCTCGCCGGTCTGCTCCCCTCTTCCTGAGACTCCTCCGCAGTGGCCTGCGCCACGATGCTTCCCGAGTTATTGACTGACCGGTCCATATCGAGGTGTTATGGACCGGTCAGTCAATAACTGGAGTGGAGTGGTCATGAAGGTGCTGGACGGCAAGGTCGCGGTCGTGACCGGAGCGAACGCGGGCATCGGGCGGGAGATCGCGCGGGCTTACGTCGCCGAGGGCGCCCAGGTGTTCGTCGCCGGCCGCCGCGAGGCGCAGCTCGCCGAGGTGGAGGCCGAACTGGGGTCCGCGGTGACCGGGATCCGTTGCGACGTGGGTCTGCTCGACGACCTCGACGGGCTCTACGCGACGGTCGCCGAGAAGGCGGGCCGGATCGACGTCCTGGTCGCCAACGCCGGGATCGGGATCGCGGCCCCGCTGGGGGAGATCACCGAGGAGCAGTTCGACGCCATGTTCACCACCAACGTCAAGGGCACGGTGTTCACCGTGCAGAAGGCGTTGCCCCTGCTCGCGCCGGGAGCCTCGATCATCCTCACCGGGTCGACGGCGGCCTGGCGCCCCGAGCCGTTCCTGCCGGTGTACGGGGCGACCAAGGCCGCGATCCGCAACCTGGCCCGCGGGTTCGCCCACGGCGCCAGGACGCGCCAGTACCGGATCAACGTCCTCTCGCCCGGCGGTACCCGCACGCAGGGCCTGCTCGACCTGGTCCCGGCCGAGGCGCTCGCCGCGGGCGAGGCGGCGGTGCCGCTCGGCCGGCTGGCGGAGCCCGCGGAGATCGCCGCGGCGGCCGTGTTCCTCGCGTCGGACGCGTCCAGCTACGTCAACGGTTCCGAACTCGCCGTGGACGGAGGCTACGCACAGATCTGAGGCAGGGCCGCCCCGAGATGATGCTCCGACCAGAGCCGGTGCGCGTGGAACGTGAGCTGCTTGGATGAGGTGCATGCGAGCCCTGCTGCTGTCCGTGCTCCTGACCCTGTCCTTCGCCGCGCCCGCCCACGCCACCACCGGGTTCGTCGTGCTCGGCGACGTCGACCCGACCATCCGGCACGACATCCGCTACTACACCGCGCACAACTTCGTCGGCACCCGCGTCGACGGCTATCGCGCGCCCCTGTGCGTCCTCACCAAGCAGGCCGCCAAGGCGTTGCGCGGCGTGCAGCGCGAGATGCTGCGGCGGGGCTACACGCTCAAGGTCTACGACTGCTACCGCCCGCAACGCGCCGTCGACCACTTCGTGCGCTGGGCCCGTGACCTCACCGACCAGCGGATGAAGGCCGAGTTCTACCCGCGTGTCGACAAGACGCGGCTGTTCGAGGACGGCTACATCGCGGAGAAGTCCGGCCACAGCCGCGGGTCGACGCTCGACCTGACGATCGTGAAGCTGCCGCCGCGCCACCAGCGGCCGTACGTGCCGGGGGAGCGCCTGGTGGACTGCGCCGCGCCGAACCGCTTCCCCGACAACACCGTCGACATGGCCACCGGCTACGACTGCTTCGACACGCTCTCGCACACCGACGACCCGCGCGTGACCGGTCAGGCGCGGGAGAACCGCCAGCTGCTCAAGGCGGCGATGGCGCGGGCCGGGTTCCGCAACCTGCCCGAGGAGTGGTGGCACTTCACGCTCAACGACGAGCCGTTCCCCGACACCTACTTCGACTTCCCCGTCGCGCGCTGACCGCCGCCCCTCCGGCTGCCCGGACGGACGCTGCGGCCAGGCCGTTGGTCGCGCCACTGTGCACTGCGACTACTCCGCGGGAGGCAGTGTGCGCGACCATTTGCCGCAGCCACGGCGTGAGAATGACGTCCCGGTGTCGAAGCCGACGCGTGCGGGGTTGCTGGCGTTGCAGAGCGCGGCGGGCAACCGTGCGATGAGCAAGCTGCTCTCCGTGCAGCGCAACGTCGGCATCGAGCTCGAGGACCCGAAGTGGTCGGTGTTCGCGGGCTCGCCCGAGCAGCGGGAACGGGTCGAGAAGAGCACACCGGTCGTGCCCCGCAGCGAGTTCGAGCTGCAGGCCGAGGACGGCCAGAACGGCTCTGTCGCCGAGATCGTGTCGAGGCCGCCCGGCGTCACCGACCAGCGCGGTCTGGACGCCCTCCTGGCGCAGATCGACGAGACCATCGGCGAGCTCAACGTGCGCTCCGACGAGATTCCTTTCAGCGCGGACGAACTGAAGGGCGGTCTCAGCGGCTTCTGGTTGTGCTCCTACAGCCCGTTCAAGCCGGACCTGCAGATGACGGTGGGTGTACCGCTGTCCCGGATCCCCGCTCTGAAAGCAGCGCTGAAGGCCGGGAGGCGCGTGGACGTGGACGGTCCCGATGTGGAGTCGTCCGCCGAGACCGCCAGGCAGGTCCTGAACGCCGTACCGAGCCCCGAGCTCGTCGGGCTGATCGACCTGATCCGCTCCTACCTCGGCGCAGGCGACCGCACGGGCGGGGCCCTGATGCTCAAGGAACTCACGAAAGTCATGGCACGCACGGATTTCGCCACCCTGTTCTCGATGCTTCCCGAGCAGGAGCAGCGGGTGATCCGCGCACATCAGGACCGCTGGGTCGACGTGCTGGTGCGCGGTCTGCGGACCGGCGGCGACCATCCCGCGGGCGCGTCCGTGTTCAACCAGGCGGTCAACTTCAACGACAGGGGCATGGCGTTCCAGTACCGCAACATCACCAGCAGGCGTGCCTGGCTGGAGGGGATGAGCCAGGGCGGTGTCGACCTGATGTCCGCCGGGGGCAAGGCGGGCGCCCTGAAGGACACCGACCGTGCACGTGCCCTGGAGAGCGGCATCAAGTGGACGAAACCGGAGGTCTGGCGGCGGCCGGTGGACGCGGAACGACTCCTCGCGGTCTTGGAGGAGATCCATGAAGGTCTGGGGGCGTTGGGAAGTCGCACCGACCACGTCGCCTACCACGACGAGGGCGGGAAGAAGACTCCTGCCGCGATCCTCGAGCTTCGCGCCATCGACCAGGGCCTGCCCTGGCGCGACACGGTGCAGATGGTCTTCGACTGCGTGCAGCAGGTGAACGGGTTCGACGGAGGCCGGCCGTTCACGAACGTCGCAGCCGACCGGCACGAGACCGGAGAACCCGAGGGACAGGACATCGCCGTGCTGCAGTGGGGCCGGGCGAGGGCCGACGACCTCGGCGAGGCCCTGGCTCCCGGCGAGGAGTGATCACGACTCCGCCGCCAGGGCGCCCTCCCGTCCGCGCGGACGGGTCAGCAGCCGCGACAGCACGATCGCGCTCTCGGTCCGTTCCACCGGGACGGTCGAGCGGACGCGCTGGATCGCCTGCTCCAGGTGCGGGATGTCGCGGGCCAGCATGTAGAGCATCGCGTCGGCGGCACCGGAGACGGTGCAGGCCTCGACGACCTCGGGGATGTCCTCCAGCGCCTTGGTCAGTTCGGCCGGCGTCGGGTTGCCCGCGCAGTAGACCTCGACGAACGCCTCGGTGTGCCACGCCATCGCCTGCGGATCGATCAACGCGCTGAAGCCGCGGATCGCCCCGGTGGCGACGAGGCGGTCGAGGCGCCTCTTCGCGGCGGACGGCGACAACCCGGCTGCCTTGCCGATCTGCGCGTACGTGGCGCGGGCGTTGCGCAGCACGCACCGGATGATCGCTTCGTCGATGTCGTCCATGCCCAGAGGATCAGGCCTGGTGCAAAGAATTGCCATGCAGTGGTGATCTTTGCAAAGAATCCGCTGGTAGACGCCGCCTATGACGATTGTTTGCGTTGGCCGGCAAACCATAGTGTCACGGCTCGTGACCATCAACGATGTCGAGGCGGCGGCGCTGGCCGCGGTGGACGAGGCCGCGATCGGCGGGCTCCTGCTGGACCTGCTCGCGGTGCCGAGCGTGACGGGCAGTGCGGCGGAGTCCGACCTGCAGCACACGCTGGCCGGGCACCTGGAGCGGCTGGACCTGGACGTCGACCTCTGGTCCATGGACCTGCACGCACTGCGTTCGCACCAGGACTTTCCCGGTGGTGAGGCCCCGCGCACCGAGGCCTGGGGGCTGGTGGGCGGCAGCCGTGCGACCGGCGACGGGCCGACGTTGATCCTGCAGGGGCACGTCGACGTGGTCCCGCCCGGTGACCTGGCGCAGTGGGACGGCGATCCGTTCCGCCCCCGGACCGTCGGCGACGTGGTGCACGGCAGGGGAGCGTGCGACATGAAGGCGGGTGTGGTGGCGATCCTCGCCGCGCTGACCGCGATCCGTGCGGCGAACGCGCGGTTGCGGGGCCAGGTGTCGGTGCACTTCGTGGTCAGCGAGGAGGACGGCGGGCTCGGCGCGTTCGGCACGCTCCAGCGCGGCCACACCGGTGACGCCTGCATCATCACCGAACCGACCAGCGGCGCGCTGATGGTCGCCAACGGCGGCGCCCTGACGTTCCGCATCGAGGTCCCCGGCCAGGCCACGCACGGCAGCACCCGCTACGCCGGGGCCAGCGCCATCGACGCCTACCTGCCGATCCACGCCGCGCTCGCCCGTCTCGAGGCCCGGCGCAACGTCGGCGCCGATCCGCTGATGTCCGGCTGGAAGATCCCGTACCCGCTGTCGGTCGGCACGCTGCAGGCCGGCGACTGGGCGAGCAGCGTGCCGGACCTGCTGGTCGCCGAGGGACGACTGGGCGTGGCGCTCGACGAGGATCCCGCCGCGGCCCGCGCCGAACTGGAGGCGTGCGTGGCCGAAGCCTGCGCGTCGGACCCGTGGCTGCGGGCGCACCCGGCCGTCGTGACGTGGCCCGGTGGTCAGTTCGCCAGCGGCCGGTTGCCGGTCGGCCATCCGCTGGCGGACCTGGTCGCCGCCGCGCACGCCGACGTCACCGGGGCCTCGCGGCCCGCCGAGCAGGGTGCTCCGTACGGCAGTGACCTGCGTCTTTACGCGGGAGCGGGGATCCCGACGCTGCAGTACGGGCCCGGTGACGTGCGGTTCGCCCACGGCCCGCAGGAGCAGGTCTCGGTCAGCGAGATCGTCACCGTGGCACGCGCCCTGGTCCTGGCCACCCTGCGCACGGTCGGGTGACTGGCCCAACGACAGGGCCTGGCCGGCAAGTTCACCGAGCCCCGACAGCGGCGAACGGGTGAAAGAAGACTCTCCGGCCTGCTACGCCGTTTGGCTGCGTAACGTGCGCCACCCTGCTCCGATCACCAAGCGGGAGCGGGAAAAGGGGGTTCGATGCACTTCTCGCGGAGCTCGAAGCGGTTCTTCGACGACGACGGCCTCCACGACGTCATCGACAACGTGGCCGCGCAACGGTCCTTGGTGATCTATGCGGGCGCCGGGGTGACGATCGACCGCACGGGTCTGAGCTGGCCCGCACTCGTCGAGAAGCTCCTGGGAAAGCGCAAGCCGTTGCCGGTCGCCGACGCGATCATGAAGACCAACACCCCTCTGCAGGCGGCGTCCATCGCCTCCCAGCTCTACGCCGACCGGTCAACCGGCTGGGAAACCCACCTCGTCAACGAGATCAGGGCCCTGCTCTACGAGGGGAGGGACTGGCAGCAGGGCGGGTTGGCACGGGCTGTGGTCAGCCTCGCCGCCGAACTGGTCGACCACGGCAAGACCTTCCACCTGGCCACCACGAACTACGACGAGTTCATCCAGCAGGAGATGGAGTTGTTGAACCTGGGGCGCAAGGACTTGGGCGCCTCGCGAGTGGACGTGCCCGTGTCCGTGATCGAGACGCGCCACGCGAACCCCGACTTCCACCTGCCCGACCACACGAGGCCCGGTCAGATCCTGCACCTGCACGGCTACGTGCCCAAGGAGGGCGGCGCGCAGCACGCGACGGTGGTGCTCAGCGAACGCGACTACATGGTTGCCTACAAGCGTTCGAGCGCCGTTCTGGAGGAGTTGTTCGAGCAGCACTCGGTGGTCATCCTCGGGTCCAGCCTGATCGACCCGCCGCTGCTCAACGCCCTGGCCGCCACCATGCCCGCACCCGGTGAGGACCGGCTGCGCGTGGCCGTCGTGCCGCTGCAGGGAATGGGATTCCCGGACGTGGCGGACGCGACGATCGAGGACGTGAAGAGCAGTGTCGCCGACCGCATGAAGTCCTTCGGCGTGCAGGCCGTGATCCCCGACTTCTACTACCAGGTCGCGCAGCTGGTCACCGAGGTCAAGGTCCGCGTGCGGCGCACGGCGGCCACGTCCACCACCCTGCCCTCCCGGCCTTACCGGGAACGGCTGGGCACGTGGTGGACGTTCTGGCACGGCGCTCGCAAGGGGGATTTCGAGGCGCGGCAGCAGACCGACCACGATCTCCTGTCCCAGGCCCTGGGTCGGATCAGGGCCACGCTGGGCGTGCCGCGCGACGAGTTGATGAAACTGGAGATCTGGGTCCGGTGGGATCCGGTGAAGACGGGTCGACTCCGCTTGTGGGCGTCGACGGCGAGCCTGTGGCGGAACGTGGAGATGATGAGGTCCGCGGAAATCGTGGCTGACTCCGCGTACGAGTCGGTCCGGGCGTTCTGCGCGGGTCGCCCGGTGATCTTCCCGGGTGACGACGACGCGCGCGAAGGTCGCAGCGACCGCTGGCACACCTACCTTTGCGTGCCCGTTCGCCTGGACGAGCAGTCCGGGGATCTGCCGGTCGCCGTCATCTCGCTGGCGTCGATGAAGGTGAAGCCGAAGTCGAAGATCAACGAGGACAACGGCGCGCACATCAGCAAGGTGGTCTCCACGGAGATGAAGACCGTCGCCAGGCTGATCGTCAGCGGATGACCTGGCTCGCGCGGCGGTACTGGTCCACCCGTTGCCGGAGGTCGGCGCGGATGTCGGCTTCCAGTTCCGCGCGCGGTCTGGGGTCGCCCAACTCCGCGCTCGACTCGACCTCGCGCGCGACGAGCTCGTCGAACGACAGGTGCTCCGCCCGCTTGGTCCGCACCAGCACGGGCCCGATCAACTCGTAGAACCATCCGTCCGGCAGATCCGTCGTCCCGGTTCCGTGCGCCATGTCGCTCACCTCGCACCGTCGCTCTCTGTAGAGGTGTATCGCCGCGACCTGCCACGGCGCTACCGGACTCGATGTCCGCAGAGGTCGAAGTCGCGGACGTCGGTTGTGAACACCATGACCCCGCCGTAGCTGCGCCGCAAGCTTCACGAGCCTCACGTCCGTCAGCGCCGCTGAGACAGGACGGCCACTGCCCAACGGAACTCTCGGCCCGCCAATCCTGGCCGCCGATAATGTTCACTTATCGGCGGCCAGAACTTTCCCGCCCAATTGGGTAGCGTTGCGTTGGTTAACGTTATTGCACACGTAATTCTGCTACGCTATCGCCGTGGAGACGAGCTGTAACTTCCCCGGCTGTGAGCGCCCCGTTTTTCGAGGTGGCGGGCCTGGCAGGCCCTCGGAGTACTGCGATCTGCCGGAGCACACGCGCTGGCGGGCGTGGCGAGAGAGGCAGCGGCTGGCGGAAACCCCCGAGCAAAACCTGGAGGTCGTCACCGTGACGAATCTCCCCAGGGTCTCCGGTACCGCCAAGATCAGGGCTGAAGAGCTCCTCGACCGGTTCCGGGTGCTGTCGGAGCAGATGACGCTGACCCTCGGACGGGCTGTCGGCGAGCTGAACGCGATGGCCGACCCGAGCGTTGCCGAGAGTCTGGTGCAGGCCGCCGAGGCCGAGGCCGCACGACGGGTCGCGGAGGCGCAGGCCGAGGTGGCCGCCGCGGAACGACGCCGGCACGAGGCGGAGCAGGCGCGCAAGACCGCCGAGGAGACCACCGAACAGGCGGTGCGCGCGGCGGAGGAGGCCGACGACGCCGTCGACACCGCGGTGACGGAACGGGACGAGGCTCGCGAGGCGGCACGGGCCGCTGCCGAACGCGCTGACGCGGAGATCGCCGAGGTCCGGGTGCAGGCCGCCGCGGTGGTCGAGGAGATCCGGGCCGAGGCCGACGAGAAGGTGCGTCAGGCACTGGAGGTGGCCGAGCAGGCGAAGGCCGATGCGGTGAAGCACGCCGAGCAGGCGCGGCGGCAGGCGGCCAAGGAGATCGAACAGGTCCGCGCCCAGGCCGTGCACGAGGTCGAGCAGGCGCGTGCGCAGGCGCAGACGGTCGTGGACCAGGCCAAGGTTGAGGCGACCGCGGCGGCCGAGGCCGCTGACCAGGCACGACAGAAGGCTGCGGAGACCGTCAGCCGGGCCGCGAAGGCACGGGACCTGGCTGTGGTGCGGGCTGAGCGCGCGGAGCAGGCCGCCGCGGACGCGCGGGCCGAGCTCGAGCGGTCACGCGGGGAGTTCGAGACGCGGTTCGCGCAGGTCAGGCAAGAGAGCGCGGAGCAGGTGGCGGCGGTGCGACAGACGCTGGCGGTCGTGGAGGACGCGCGTGCTCAGACGCTGACCCGGGCCGAGCGCGCGGAGCGTCAGCTCGACGAGGCGGCAGAGGAGCTGCGGGCGGCGCGGCGGGCGAAGACCTCGTCCTGAGAGGCGGCCATCTCGCGCAGGGCGGACTTGCGTTCGCGCTGGGTGAGCCGGTCCAGGTAGAGCCTGCCGTGGAGGTGGTCGGTCTCGTGCTGCAGGCAGCGGGCGAAGTAGCCCTTGCCCTCGACGACGATCGGGATGCCGTCCTTGTCCTGGCCGCGCACGACGGCGCGGTCGGGGCGGGCCACGATCCGGTACGGGCCTGGCACTGACAGGCAGCCCTCCGGCTCTTCGAGGAGAGTGCGCTGGTCAGCGGGCAGGTCGTCGAGCACGGGGTTGAGGATGTGCCCGGTGTGGCGGGTTCCCCACTCGTCGGTCATGTCCCACACGAACAGCTGCAGGTCGACGCCGACCTGGTTCGCGGCGATGGCGGCGCCCTCGGCCACGTGGTTGGTGGCGACCATGTCCTCGATCAGCCGGGTGAGCTCCGGCGTGCCGAACTCGGTGACCTCGCGGCAGCGGCGGGTCAGGATCTCTTCGCCGACGACGGTGATGCGGCGCGGTGAACCAGGCATGCTTTGCAAAGTAGCAGTCTTTGCAAAGCAATCGGTAGGGTGGCCGTCATGTCCCGACGCCCGCTCCCGGACCACCCCGTGCGCCTCGCGTTGCTCGACCTGCTGGCCGAGCACGGCACGTTGACCTCGACCCAGGCCGCCGCACGACTCGGGCAGAGCTCGGGGTTGTGCTCGTTCCACCTGCGGCAACTCGCTGAGCTGGGGTTGATCGAGGAGGCGCCGCACCAGGGCGGCAAGGCACGCCCGTGGCAGCTGCGGTGGGAGACCGACGAGGAGCCGGTGGACGACGCGGTCACCACGCTCATCCACGTGACCCCGGACGAGATGGCGGAGATCGGCGCGTCGATCCGGCGGCTGCTGTTCCGCTACCGCGACCGGGGCACGCGACCCGCGGACGCCGTGGCCGTGACGGCGGAGGTCAGGTTGCGCGCCGGGAACCCAGTAGGCTGACCGGCGATGGACGAGCTGAAAGGCGACTGCGCCAACTGTTTCGGGTTGTGCTGCGTCGCGCTGCCGTTCGCCAGGTCGGCGGACTTCGCGGCCACCAAGGACGCGGGCACACCCTGCCGGAACCTGCTGGCCGACCACTCCTGCGGCATCCACGACCAGCTGCGGCAGAAGGGCTATGCCGGCTGCACGGTCTACGACTGCTTCGGCGCGGGCCAGCGCGTGTCGCAGACGGTGTTCGCCGGCGTCGACTGGCGCACCGCCGAGCGGCAGAAGATGTTCGCGGTGTTCCCGGTCGTCCGGCAACTGCACGAACTGCTCTGGTACCTCGCCGAGGCACGCCGCCTGGACCCGCACGACGACCTCGCCGAGGCCTACGCCGACGTCGAGCAGCACACCGTCGCGACGCCGGACGGCATCCTCGCGCTCGACGTCGCGGAGATCAGGGCGAAGGTGAACGTCCTGCTGCTGCGCACCAGCGAACGGCTGCGGACCAGCGCGAAGTCCTACCGGGGCGCGGACCTGATCGGCGCACGGCTGCGCAACAAGAACCTGAGCAGCGCGGACTTCCGCGGCGCATACCTGATCGGCGCGGATCTCACGAACTCCGACCTGTCACGGGCGGACATGATCGGCGCCGATCTGCGCGGTGCGGACCTGTCGGGCGCGGATCTGAGCACGTGCCTGTTCCTGACCCAGCCGCAGGTCAACGCGGCGCGTGGCAACGCGAGGACGAAGCTGCCCGAGGCGTTGTCCCGGCCCGCGCACTGGACGGCCCAGCCCACCCGGCGCCGCTGACACTTCCCCCGTAGGTGTGACGGCT
The DNA here is from genome assembly GCF_033794685.1 of Streptomyces sp. ID05-26A. Classification (NCBI taxonomy): domain Bacteria; kingdom Bacillati; phylum Actinomycetota; class Actinomycetes; order Kitasatosporales; family Streptomycetaceae; genus Streptomyces; species Streptomyces sp. ID05-26A. The sequence goes on along the minus strand of NZ_JARAYZ010000002.1, from coordinate 723,058 downwards.
CTACCAGCGGTTTCGGTTTGACTGAAAATTCAGTCAGGGTTACCGTGGGGTATGAACAGGCGCAACTTCGTGCAGTCGGCGGCAGCGGCCCTCAGCGGTCTGCTCGCCGGCTGTGGACGCGAGACCGGCGGCGAGAAGTCGTGGGTCATGCCCGAGGAGGGGCAGCCGCACCGGCGGACGTGGATGGCGTTCGCGGCCAGCGAGCGGATCTGGGGCCGGGACCTGCTGCCCCAGGTGCGGCGTGACCAGGCCACGATCGCGACCACGATCGCCCGGTTCGAACCGGTGTCGATGTTGGTGCGGGCCGAGGACCTGGAACTGGCGAGGTCGTTGATGCCAGGGGTCGAGCTGGTGACCTCGGAGCTCGACGACCTGTGGATGCGCGACACCGGACCGGTCTTCGTGCGCGGCGGCGGCGCGGTCGACTTCAACTTCAACGGCTGGGGCGGCAAGCAGGAGCACCGCCGGGACGCGAAGATCGCGGGGTTCGTCGCCGGCCAGGCCGGTGCCGAGCGGGTGCGCACGGATCTGGTGCTCGAGGGTGGGGCGCTGGAGGTCGACGGTGAGGGCACGGCGATCATCACCGAGAGCTGTGTGCTCAACGGCAACCGCAACCGGGGCTGGAAGAAGAGCGACGTCGAGGCCGAGCTCGCGCACCTGCTGGGGATCAGGAAGGTGATCTGGCTGCCGGGCATCGCCGGGCGCGACATCACCGACGGCCACACGGACTTCTACGCGCGCTTCGCCGGGCCCGGTGTGGTGGTGGCGGGACTGGACAACGACCCCGAGTCGTTCGACTACGACGTGACGCGCCGCCACCTGGAGATCCTGCGCGGGGCCACGGACGCGGCGGGAAGGCCGCTGCGGGTGGAGGTGATGGAGGGGCCGGAGACGGTGCGGGTGCGTGATGAGGACTTCGCGGCCGGGTACATCAACTTCTACGTGTGCAACGGCGCGGTGGTCGGGCCGGAGTTCGGTGACCGGCGGGCGGACGCCGCGGCGAAGGCGACGATGGAGCGGCTGTTCCCCGGACGTACGGTGGTGCAGATCAACATCGACGGCATCGCGTCGGGCGGTGGCGGCATCCACTGCACCACCCAGCAGGAACCCCAACAGCAGGAACGCCAGTAGTGAGGAGGGCGCCCGTGTCGGAGCGCAGGACCCAGATGCTCGAGGCCGCGGTGCGGGTGATCGCGCAGGACGGTGTGCGCGGGCTGCGCGTCGAGAAGCTCGCGGCCGAGGCCGGGGTGTCCACGGCGTTGATCTACTACCACTTCAAGGACCGTGCCGGGATCCTGCGGGCCGCACTGGAGCACGTGAACCAGCGCGCGCAGTCCTACACCGACGGCGCCGGGTCCGACGACCCGCGCGTGCGGGTCGAGCAGATGCTCCTGGGTGAGCTGCAGGACGACGCGGTGGTGCGGGAGACCAGCGTCGCGTGGGGTGAGCTGCGGGCCAGCGCGGCGTTCCACGAGGAGCTGCGCGCGACGTTGCGCACGGCCACCGAGGCGTGGAACGCCGACGTCGAAACCCTGGTGCGGCAGGTGAACCCGGAGCTCGACGCGGCGGCGGCCGCCGAACGGCTCACCGCGCTCGTCGAGGGGCTGAGCGAGCGCTGGCACAGCGGCTCGCTGACCCTGCGGCGGGCGCGGGAACTGCTGGCCGGCGCGATCGCCCGCGAACTCGGCCAGACCGACTAGACCGACTAGACCGACAGGCGCTGCTGGGCGACGGCGCGGGCGAAGCCCTCCACGTTGTCGATCATGATGTTGTGGCCGGTGTTCGGCACGGAGACGAGCTGCACACCGGCTCCGGAGAGTTCGCGGCCGCCGCCGGGCGGGGCGTCCTCGGGGTGCAGCAGGACGCGCGGGATCTCCAGTTCCAGCAACAGTTTGCGCATCGTCGGGGACGTGCCGCGAACGAGGTCGACGGCGCTGCGGTAGAGGGCTTCGCGGCCTGCCATGCGCATGGTGGCGGCCCAGTGCGGGCCCACGTCGCGCAGCACGCGGTCGAAGCCGTGGCTGAGGAAGTCCGCCTCGCCGTAGGCGGCGATGCCCCGGCTGCCGGGGGCGCCGAGCGAGGGGGTGGTGGGGTCGATGTTGGGGTCGACGAGCACGAGCGAGCGCACCATCTCGGGGTGGCGTGCGGCGAGCACGATGGCGACGGCGCCGCCCATGCTGTGGCCGATGATCTCGCAGCGGCGCAGGCCGATCTTCGCGAGCGCGACGGCGAGGGCGTCGGCGTGGCCCTCGAGTGAGTAGGCGAAGCCCGCGGGGCGGTCGCTGATGCCGAAGCCGAGCAGGTCCAGCATGAGGCTGCGGCGTCCGGACAGCAGCGGGTGCGCGACTGCCTCGGCGTAGTAGGGCGCCGACGAGGCGCCCAGTCCGTGCAGGTAGACGCGTGCCGGTGTGGCACCCGGCACTTCGACCCAGCGGATCCGGACCCCAGGTCTGATCTCGACGGCGCGCATGTCTCTCCCGGCGGTTAATCGGTTTCCGGACCCTACCTCGCGCTCAGACGGGCCGAGAGCGGTTTCGAGAGTCCGTTCTCATCTAGTCAACGAGCCGCGCGGACACCACTGCGAGCAGCAGCGTCACGGCGGTGAACACGAAGGTGTAGCTGAATCCTATGGCGGCGTGCAGGGGGCGTGATCGCGCTCCCTCGCACAGGTGCAGCTGCCAGTAGCCGGCGCCGAGGCCGAAGACCAGCCAGGGCAGGACGACCAGCGGTGGTACCGGCCCGCCCAGCAGGCCGCCGACCGTGAACGGGGTGGCGGCGGTGATCGCGCCGGTGGCGACGGCCATCGGCCAGGGGTGCTCGGCGGGGTCGCTCGAGATCGTGCCGGCGGCGGCCGCGACGGCTGTCGCGAGCAGCACGGCGGTGATCGGGACGGCGAGCAGCCAGGCTTCGTGGGAGCCGGTGACCGGGACGAGGGCGATCGCGAGCAGGAGCACGACGGCGGTCGGTGTCAGCGGCAGCACCCAGGCGCGGCGGAGGGGCACCGCGTGATGTTCGTCCTTCCCGGCGCGGATCGACAGCGACCGAACGGCGGCTTTTAACGCGCGTCCGCCGGGTTTGGCAAGCCTTGGTGGCCAAGGGTCCGGCATGTGGTCACCGTTGGCTGATCTTGTCCGGCTGCGGATGATGACCATCACCTGCCCCCGCGACGGATTGGACGCCGCCATGCGACAACTGCTCCTCCTCGCGTTGGTGGGCCTCGGTGCCCAAGCTCGTCGACGGCAGCCTGGGCATGGCGTACGGCGTCACCTCGACGACGCTGCTGCTGGCGATCGGCACGAACCCCGCCGCGGCGTCGGCGACGGTGCACCTCGCCGAGATCGGCACGACGCTGGCGTCCGGGTTCTCGCACTGGCGCTTCGGCAACGTCGACTGGAAGGTCGTCGCGAAGATCGGCATCCCGGGCGCGGTGGGCGCGTTCGCCGGCGCGACGTTCCTGTCGAGCCTGTCGACCGAGGTCGCGGCCCCGGTCATGTCACTGGTGCTCCTCGCTCTCGGCCTGTACGTGCTGATCCGGTTCACGACGTTCGGGCTGCCCAAGACCACCCCTTGGCAAGCCGCTGCGCAAGAGGTTCCTCGCGCCGCTGGGCCTGGTCGCCGGGTTCGTCGACTCGACCGGTGGCGGTGGCTGGGGCCCGGTCGGCACCCCGGCGATCCTCGCCAGCGGCCGGTTGGAGCCTCGCAAGACGATCGGGTCGATCGACACCAGCGAGTTCCTCGTCGCGGTGGCGGCGAGCGTCGGTTTCATCGTCGGCATCGGCAACGAGGGCGTGAACTACTCCTGGGTGCTGGCGCTGCTCGCCGGTGGCCTCATCGCGGCGCCGATCGCGGCGTGGCTGGTCCGGCACATCCCGCCGCGCGTGCTGGGCTCCGCGGTCGGTGGCGTGATCATCCTGACCAACGTCCGCACCCTGCTGCGCAGTGACTGGATCGACGCGAGCGACGCGGTGAAGTGGCCGATCTACGGGCTGATCTACGTGGTGTGGGCGGCGGCGCTGGCGTACTCGATCCAGCAGTACCGCGCGACCCGCGACGTGGAGAGCGAGCAGACCGAGAAGGTATGAGCCCGCTGGTCAGCGCCGGTTCGTGACGACCGTCGTGACCAGCAGGACCGCGCCGAAGACCGCCGGCACCGCGCTCACGACCGCGAGCATGGCCAGCCCGAACTGGGTGCCGCCGGTCTCGTCGGCGACAGCGAAGACCCGCAGCACCGCCCAGGTCGCCACCCCCGCGCCCACCACGGTGACCGCGCTCAGGCCGAGGACCGACCGCCGCAGGCTGTGGGGACGTAATGGTCTGCGGATGGCCTCCTGGCAGTGCTCACCGAGCGCGGCCAGGAGGGCGGGGAAGTCGGCCGCGGAGTTGCCCAGCCCCAGCGTCACGCCGTCGTCGAACTGGACGCTGCACCGCACCACCTCGCCCGAGGGCCGGCCGGACGTCTGCATCCGGACGGCCTGTACCCGCTCCCACGTCCACGACCGCCGCACCCCGCCCTTGACCTGCGCGATGCCGCCTTCGTGCAACTCATAGGTCTCCGGGACGCGGGCCCCCGGTCTCAGCCCCAGCGCCGCGATCAACGCCAGTGGTGTGAAGGGCAGCAGGAAGAGCAGACCGGCGTACTCCAGGCCGTCGAGGTCGACGAACAGCATCGCGATCAGCGGCAGCAGGAACAGCAGCGCGCCGCCCAGCGCGAGCTGGGCGAGGCTTCGCCGGTGTTCGAGGTCGACGGGGTGCGTGCTCACGAGTGGGCCCATGCCGATCACGGTAGCGACGGGGTCTGACACTGCCGGCGGCCTCGATCAGGATCCCCGATGGGGTCAGTCGATCCCCAGTGCGGCGCTCGCGGCGGTGACGGTCGTGGCCCGCAGTCCGCCGAACGGGGCGTCGGGGAACTGCATGGTGCAGTCCTGCATGCCGCCGAACGCGAGCACCGCGCGGCTGGGCGTGTGGGGGCTGACGCGAGGCGCGCAGGTGCTCACGTCGTTGCCGTCGTGGATGGTGCGGCCGCGGCCAAGCTCGACTCGCAGGGCCTGCGGATGCACGACTCGATGCGCGTGCAGGACTACGACCGTCAGGGCGCCGGCGCACCGGCGCCCTGACGGCTCACCTCAGAACTGCAGGCTCCACTTGTCGAGGAACCCGGTGTCCTGGTTGGCGTTGTCGTTGACCCTCAGCTGCCACGTGCCGTTGGCGGCCTCGCTGGAGGCGTTGACGGTGTAGGTGGTGTTGATGTTGTCCGTGCCGCCGCCGGAGCGGTTGTGCAGCACGTACACCGTGCCGTCCGGAGCTACCAGGTCCACCTTCAGGTCGCCCTGGTAGGTGTGCTTGATGTCCACGGCGACCTTGAGCGTCGACGGGGCGTTGCCCGTGAGCCCGGACGAGGTGATCGGGGAGTTGATCGTCGTGTTGTCCCTGATCTGGAAGTCGGCGGCGTTCTCGAAGAACTTGCCACCGGGGTCCGGCGGGTTCACGCCGCAGTACTGCGCTTCCTTGCCGATCGCCTCGTACGGGCAGTCGGCGCGGTCGAGCAGCTGCAGCACGGCCTCCTTGTTGCGGGCGGTCTGCGCCGGGATCACCTCGTCGGGCGGGTAGAAGCCGCCACCGCCGGCGCTGCCGGGGTACATCTCGAAGGTGTAGGCGAAGATGCCCTGCGTGCCCCACAGCCAGTCCGGGATCGACCCGTCGGTGATGTAGAGGTCACTGGACTGCTCGGGCGTGTAGTTGTTCGTCGACGCCATCGACTGGCCGATGGTGGCGAACGTGTCGCGCTGGTCCTGGGTCAGGCCCGGTGCGACGTCGTCGTAGGTCCAGCCCCACGGCCACAGGATGAGCTCGCTGTAGGTGTGGAAGTCGATGGACGCGGTGATCTGCTGCTTGCCGCCGACGTTGCGGCCGCGCACGAAGTCGGCCACGACCTTCACCTCGGGCGCGGACTCCGCGTTCGGCCCGCGGTAGGTGTCCGAACCGGTGCTGCCGCTGGAACCGCCGCAGCAGCCCCACTTGTAGTTCCAGTTGCGGTTGAGGTCGGTGCCGACGTTGGCCGAACCGGCGTTGGGCTGCCGGTTCTTGCGCCACGACCGGTAGGTGCCGGTCGCGATGTCGTACTCGCCGCCGTCGGGGTTGACGTCCGGGATGATCCAGATCTCGCGGGTGTCCACGAGGCCCTTGATGCGCGCGTCGGACGCGTACTGGCTCGTGAACTGGTTGATCAGGTACAGCGCCATCTCGACGGTGAGGTGCTCACGCGCGTGCTGGTGCGCGGTGAACAGCACCTCGGGCTCGTTCTCGTCGGCCGCGACGTTGTCGCTGATCTTGAGGGCGAGGATGTCGCGGTTCTCGTAGGTCTTGCCGATGACCTGCTTGCTGATCAGGTTCGGGTACGCCGCGACGGCGTTGTTGATCGCCGTCGTCATCTCGGCGTAGTTGTGGTAGTTCGAGTCCGCCGCGGGGAAGTCGAACGGGCCGATGGCCGAGCTCGCCTCCATCCGCTTGGGCAGCTCGGTGACCTCGAACCCCTGTGCCTTCAGGTTCTTGGCCTCGCGCGCGGTCGCGGTGATCACGACGATGCCGTGCTCCTCGACCGAGTCGATGGCGGCACCGGACTTGGCGAGCTTGGTGCGCTGTTCAGCGGTGCGAACGTTGCTGACCTGGTAGTTCGTCGACGTTTCCTGAGCGCCGGGGGCCGCGCCGGTGGGCACGCCTCCCATGGCGAACACGACGCTCGCGGCGACGGTGACCCCGATCAGGGGTCTGAGATGGCTCTTTCGCATGCAGGGCAACCCTTTCGTACCACGGCAGGACATGGCTCCCCGATGTTTAGTGCGTGTGAAGCCTCACTGTCATCCCGCCATCCGTATGGCGTTAGCTGGTGGGATGGCGCGCTACGACGGTGAGGAGGCCACCTCGTACCGGGTGGCCCGCGAGGTTTCGCTCGAGGGGTTGTCGTCGTGGAGGGACGCGGTGGCACCGTATTTCGCGCCGGGACGCGCGGTGCTGGACCTGGGGGCCGGGACGGGGTTGTTCGTGCGCGCGTTCGGGGCGTGGTTCCCGGAGGTGTCCGTGGTGGCGGTGGAACCGTCCGCGGACATGAGGCGTGCGTCAGGGCTGGAGATGCTCACCGGTGACGCGGGCGCGATCCCGTTGCCGGACGCGTCGGTGGACGTGGTGTGGATGTCGACGGTCGTGCACCACGTGCGCGATCTGCCCGCCGCCGGAGTGGAGCTGCGGCGGGTGCTGCGTCCAGGCGGGGTGGTGGTGCTGCGGTCGTTGTTCCGCGAACGGCATCACGGGATCGGGGTGTTCCGGTTCTTCCCCGAGGCGGTGCGGGCGCTGTCCGGGTTCCCGACGGTCGGCGAGGTCGCGGACGGCATGGGGTTCGCCGTGGACCGGCTGGAGGCGGTGCCTCAGGTGACGGCGTCGTCGTTGGCGGCCAAGGCTTCGACGCTGCGGCAGGAGGCGGACACGCTGCTGAGGTCGCTGTCGGCGCGGGAGTTCGAGGAGGGCCGGGCGCGGTTGCTGGCGGCGGCCGCGGTCGAGTCCGGACCGGTGATGGATCACCTCGACCTGCTGGTGCTCAAGACTGTCGGTGCCGTCTGAGACGCTTCTCGACGTGGACGAGAAGGCACTGCTGCACCGGTATCTGAACGAGGCCCGCGACGCGTTGTTGTGGAAGCTCGACGGCCTGTCGGAGTACGACGTGCGGCGCCCGTTGACGCCGACGGGCACGAACCTGCTGGGCCTGGTGAAGCACGCGGCCGGGGTGGAGCTCAACTACTTCGGCCGCGTGTTCGGCCGTCCCTTCCCCGACGCGCCGCTGTGGTCCACAGCGCAGGCGTTACCGGCCTCGGACATGTACGCCGACCCCGGTGAGTCGCGGGAGTCGGTCGTCGCCTTCTACGGGCGGGTGCGGGCCTACGCAGACGAGACGATCGCGGCGTTGCCGGTGGACGCGCCGGGGGTGGTGCCGTGGTGGTCGGAGAGCCGGCGCGCGGTGTCGTTGCGGGAGGCGCTGCTGGACGTGATCGTCGAGTTGCACCGTCACGCCGGGCACGCGGACGTGGTGCGGGAGCTGGTCGACGGCGCGGTGGGCATGCAGGACGGCAACACGAACATGCCGGAGGTGGACGCGTCCTGGTGGGCGGGGCACCACGCCCGGCTGGAGGAAATCGCCGCCGCCACCGACCCGGCTCTGCGAGGGTGAGGGCATGGCCTCTGACCCGAAAGCCGACCTGCACCGCTACCTGAAGGCCGCCCGCGACGCGCTGTTGTGGAAGCTCGACGGCCTGTCGGAGTACGACGTGCGGCGTCCGTTGACGCCGACGGGCACGAACCTGCTGGGCCTGGTCAAGCACCTGGCCGGGGTCGAGGCGGGCTACTTCGGCGACTGCCTGGGCCGCCCGTTCCCCGAGAAGCTGCCCTTCGACGTGGACGCCGACCCGAACTCGGACATGTTCGCCACGGCCGGGGAGTCTCGGGAGGACGTGCTCGGGTTGTTCGCGCGGGCGACGGCGTTCGCCGACACGAGCATCGAGGAACTGCCGCTGGACGCGCCGGGGGTCGTGCCGTGGTGGCCCGAGGAGCGCAAGTACGTGACGTTGCACCTGCTGCTCGTGCACCAGATCGCGGAGGTGAACCGGCACGCCGGGCACGCGGACATCCTGCGCGAGGGCCTCGACGGCGTGGCGGGGCTGCGTTCGGGCACCTCGAACCTGCCCGAGCAGGACTGGCAGGCCTACCGGGACCGGGTGGAGCAGGAGGCGCGCAAGGCGTCGGGCACGGCGTGACCACGATCGGTGCCACCAGGGCTGGTTCACCACCTGGGAAAGACGGCTGACAAGGTTCCGCGAGGCGATCAATACTGCTGAGCATGGGTAAGGAATACGAGCGGATCGTGCCGCGGCTGTGGGAGTTCATCGAGAACCAGAAGGTGTTCTTCGTGGCCACGGCTCCGCTGGCGGGTGACGGGCACGTCAACCTCTCGCCCAAGGGCCGGCAGGGGACGCTGCGGATCCTCGACGACCGCACGGTGGCCTACCTGGACTTCGGTGGCAGTCACGCCGAGACGATCGCGCATCTGCGGGAGAACGGGCGCGTGACGTTGATGTGGTGTGCGTTCGAGGGGGCGCCGAACATCGTGCGCGTGCACGGCCGCGGTGAGCCGGTGTTCCGCGACGACCCGCGCTTCGCCGGGCTGGTGGCGGGCTTCGGGGAGGCGGACGGGCCGGCGGTGCGGGCGGTGATCGTGGTGCGCGCGGAGCTGATCAGCGACACGTGCGGGTTCGCGGTGCCGTTCATGGACTACCGCAGCGAGCGCGATCTGCACGCCCAGCACTTCGGCCGCAAGACCGACGAGGAATTCCGCGAGTACACGAACAACAAGCCGTACAACATCGCGAGCATCGACGGCCTGCCCGCGGTGGAGCTGCCGTTGCCACCCCGCTGAGAGGGCCTGTCAGCTCGACAGGAAGCGGTCCAGGACGCGCACGCCGAACTCCAGGCCTTCCACGGGCACGCGTTCGTCGACGCCGTGCGCCATCGCCCGGTAGTCGAAGCCCTCAGGCAGCCGCAGCGGTGAGAACCCGTAGCAGTGGATGCCCAGCTGGCTGAACGCCTTGGCGTCGGTGCCGCCGCCCAGGCAGTACGGGACGACGGCCGCGGCAGGGTCCTCGTCGCGCAGCGCGTCGGCCATGGCGGTGAACCAGGGCGTGTCGATCGGGGCCTCGACGGGCGGCTGGTGCTCGAGGAACGCGCGGCTCACGCCGTCGGTCAGCAGCGAGTCGATCGTGGCGACGAGCTCGTCGACGGTGCCGGGCAGGGTGCGGACGTCGAGGTGGGCGGTGGCGGTGCCGGGGATGACGTTGACCTTGTAGCCGGCCTGCAGCATCGTCGGCGTGGTCGAGCAGCGCACGGTGTTCTCCACGAGCTTCGCCGCGGGGCCGAGCCTGGCGAGCGTGCCGTCGACGTCGTCGAGGTCGACCTCGACGCCCAGGGCCTTGCCGGCGCCCACGAGGAACGCCTCGACGGTCGGGGTGAGCCGCACGGGGTGCTGGTGCGCCGCGATCCGGCCCAGGGTGGTGACCAGCGCGGTGACGGCGTTCTGGTCGTTGCGCCGCGACCCGTGCCCGGCGCGGCCGGTGGCGGTGAGCCTCATGTGCGACGTGCCGCGCTCGGCGGTGCCGATCGGGTAGAGCCGCACGCCGTCGACGTCGTAGGAGAACGCGCCGGACTCGCTGATCGCCGCCTGCACCCCGGCGAAGTGGGCGGCGTGGTGCTCCACGAGCCAGTGCGCCCCGTAGGCGCCTTGGTCCTCCTCGTCGGCGACGAACGCCAGCACCACGTCGCGGCGCGGCCGGCGGCCCTCAGCGTGCCAGCGGCTGAGCACGGTCAGCGTCATCGCGGCCATGTCCTTCATGTCCACCGCGCCCCGGCCGTGCACGAACCCGTCGCGGATCTCCCCGGCGAACGGGTCGAAGCTCCACTCGGCGGGGTCGGCGGGCACGACGTCGAGGTGCGACTGGACCAGCACGGCGGGCAGCGACGGGTCGGTGCCGTGCACGCGTGCGAGGACGTTGGTGCGCCGCGGGGCCGGTTCGAGCAGCGTGGCGGGCACGCCGTTGTCGTGCAGGAGGGCCGCGACGTGCTCGGCGGCCTCCCGTTCACCGGCGGAGTCGCCACCGCCGCGGTTGGTGGTGTCGAAACGGATCAGCTGTGCGCACACCTGCGCGACGTCCAGCGGCATGAATGCCACCGTATCCGGACGTGTGACGTGGAATCGTCACAGGCCTGCGGTGTCAGCCGTAGACGTCCTCGATCGCCCCGGCCGCGATGTGCGTGACGACCTTGAACGCCTTCATCGCCTCGGTCATCGACGCGGTGCGGCGCCACGCCACCGGTGACGCGTCCCGCGGAGGCCATGGCGGCGGTGGCCGCTTCTGTGATCTGTGAAGAAGTCACCGCTGGTGGCAGGCACACGGCCGCGTACCGCGACACGCACTCCTTGACGGCCACCGTCCACGCCGCGGCGGCGTAGGAGGCGGCGTCTTCGCACGTGAGGTCGTCACCGGTCACGAGCAGCACGGGAACGCCGTGCTCGGCGGCCAGCGCGGCGTTGAGCCGGCCCTCGGAGGCGGGCACGCCGTCGAGCCACACGCCGGTGATCGAGTTCTCCAGGTAGGTGTGCGCGAGCACGCCGCGCGCGCCCGCACCGGTGTGGTAGCCGAGAAACACCACTCCGTCCACATCGGAGTCGATACCTTGCATCATCGACAACGGCTTGTGCCGGCCGGTGAGCAGGCGTGCCGCGGCGTGGAGGTCTTCGAGCAGGAGGTTGCGTTGCGAGGAATGCGCCTCGTTGACGACCACCTGCTCCGCTCCGCCCGCGACCAGGCCGGTGACGCACGCGTTGACGTCTGCTGTGAACAGGCGCCGGAACCGTTGCCACTGCTCGGTACCGGGGAGTACGTCCCCGGTCCAGGTGACTCCGGTCGCGCCTTCCATGTCCGCCGAGATCATGATCCGCACATCTCGGTAAGTTAGCGGTGGGCTGCTGGGGAAGAGGGGTTTTCGTGCGGGTGAAGTTGTGCGCGTTGCTTGCCATAGCAACGACTTTGGGGCTTTCGGCGCCTCCGGCATCGGCGCAGCAGCCGGTGATCCTGAAGGTCGCGATCGTGCAGCAGATCGACTCGATGAACCCGTTCCTCGCGGTGTTCCAGTCGAGCACCGAGGTCGGCCGGTTGATGTACGACTACCTGACCGCGTACTCCGCGTCGGACCAGTCGGTGACCGAGGGCCTGGCGAACAGGTGGGAACCCTCCGCGGACAAGCTGACGTGGACCTTCACGGTCCCCGAGGGCAAGAAGTGGTCCGACGGCGCGCCGGTCACCGCCCGCGACGTCGCGTTCACCTTCACCCTGATGATGACCGACGAGATCGCCCGGACCGCGAACGGCAGCTTCGTCACGAACTTCTCCTCCGTCACCGCCACCGACGACCGGACCGTGGTCATCAGGACCAAGGCGCCGCAGGTGACGATGCTCGCGCTGGACGTCCCGATCGTGCCGAAACACGTGTGGGAGAAGGCCGGCAGCATCAAGGACTACGCCAACGACCGGATGCCCGTCGTGGGGTCCGGGCCGTTCGTGCTGTCCGAGCACGTGCCGGGCCAGTTCATCAAGCTCAGGACCAACAAGGACTACTGGCGCGGCGCGGCGAAGTTCGACGAGCTGCACTTCGTGTACTTCCAGAACTCCGACGCCGCGGTGCAGGCGCTGGGCAAGGGCGAGGTCGACCTGGTCAACCGGATGGCGCCGGCCCAGTTCGACTCCCTGCAGGGCAAGGCGGGCGTGACCCGCAACAAGGCGCAGGGCCGCCGCTTCACCGAGCTGATGATCAACCCCGGCGCGCAGACCCGTACCGGCGAGGCGATCGGCGACGGCAGCCCGGTGCTGCGCGACGTGCGGGTGCGCCGCGCGATCGCGCAGGCCATCGACCTCGACGCGCTGATCGCACGGGTGAACCTCGGGTACGCGGAGAAGGGCGCGGGGCTCGTGCCGCCGGTGTTCGCCAAGTACCACTGGCAGCCCAGCGCCTCGGAGCTGCGCAAGTTCGACCCCGCCGCGGCGAACGCGGCCCTGGACGCCGCCGGACTTCCGAGGGCCGCCGACGGCACGCGCTTCCCGCTGCGGCTGCTCGGCCGCGCCGGCCGTGCCTACGACGAGCAGGCCAGCGAGTACCTCAAGCGGTCGCTGGGCGACATCGGCATCCCGCTCGACGTGCGCCTGGTGTCGGACAACCAGCTCAACGAGTCCACCACCGCCGCCACCTACGACCTGGCGTTCTCGGGCTGGTCGACCAACATCGACCCGGACTTCGTGCTGAGCCTGCACACCTGCGCGCAACGACCGGGCGCGGACGGCAAGGGCGGCACCACCGACACCTACTTCTGCGACGAGACCTACGACAAGCTCTACGCCCAGCAGCTCTCGGAGTTCGACGAGGCCAAGCGCGTCGAGATCGTCAAGCAGATGCAGGCCCGCTTCTACGACCAGGTGCCCGCGATCGTGCTCGCCTACGAGAACGCGCTGGAGGGCTACCGCTCCGACCACTTCGCCACGTTCACGACGCAGCCCGCGCAGGGCGGCGTGATCATGGCGCAGAACGGCATGTGGGGCTACTACGGCGCCGAACCCGCCGGGCAGGTCGCCTCGGCCTCGCGCGGGACGGGCGGGCTCGCGGCGTTCGCGGCGGCGATCGCGGCGATGACGCTGGCGATCGTGGTCTACGTGCGGCGGCGCAGGGTCACGGCGGGGGAGCGCGAGTAGGTGCGTCTGGCCGGTCGGTTCGGTGGTGCCGCGCTCAGCCTGCTGATGGTGGCGGTGCTGGGTTTCTTCCTGTTCCGGGTGGTGCCGGGCGACCCCGTGGTCTCGATGACGCGGGGCCGTCCGACCACCGCGGCGATGCAGGCCGAACTGCGCGCGCAGTTCGGCCTGGACCGTCCGCTGCACGAGCAGTTCTGGAGCTACCTCACCTCGCTGCTGCAGGGCGATCTGGGGACGTCGTTCACGTTCCGCCGCCCCGTCTCCGACGTGATCCTCGAACGGCTGGGGCCGACGCTGCTGCTGGTCGGGACGGCGACGCTGATCGCGGTGCTGCTGGGGCTGTGGCTCGGGGTGCGGGCGGCGTGGCGTCGTGACTCGGCGTTCGACCGGGTCACGACGGGGGTGTCGCTGACGTTGTGGGCGGTGCCGACGTTCTGGCTCGGCATGCTGCTGATGATGGTGACGGGCGACCTGTTCCCGTCGCGGGGCATGCGCGACACGGACACGGCGCCGGACCTCGTCTCCCAGGCCCTCGACGTCGGCCATCACCTGGTGCTGCCGTCGGTGACGCTGGTCGCGGTGGTGTGCGCGGAGTACGCGCTGGTGATGCGGTCGTCGTTGCTCGAGGAGATGCACGCCCCCTACCTGACGACCGCGCGCGCCAAGGGCCTGCGCGACGACCTGGTGCGACGCCGTCACGCGGTGCCGAACGCGGTGCTGCCGGCGATCACGCTGGTGTTCCTGCGGTTCGGGCTGGTCGTGGCCGGTGCGATCACGACGGAGACGGTGTTCTCCTGGCCGGGGCTGGGCCTGTTGTTCTACGACGCGCTGACCGGGCCGGACTACTTCCTGTTGCAGGGGCTGCTGGTGGTGACGGCGGGCGCGGTCGTGGTGATGAACCTGCTGGCCGACCTGCTGCACGGGGTCCTCGATCCACGGGTGAAGGTCGTATGAACACGTTGAGGACCGGGTTGCGGGCGCAGCGAGCCGGGACGGCCGGCGCGGCGGTGCTGGCCGCGGCCGCGGTGACCGCCCTGCTCGCGCCCCTGCTGATCTCGCCGGACGCCCTGGACGTCACCCGTGTCACGGCGGCGGCGTGGCAGCCGCCGGGCGCCGACCACTGGCTGGGCACCGACCACACCGGACGGTCGGTGGCGGTGCTGATGGCGCAGGGCACGGGCACGTCGTTGTTCGTCGGGCTCACGGCGGCGGTGCTCTCGGTCGGAATCGGCACGCTCGTGGGTGTGCTGAGCGGTCACTTCGGCGGGCTGTTCGCGGGCGCGCTGCTACGCGTCACGGACTTCTTCCTGGTGCTGCCGGCGCTGGTGCTGGCGATCGCGCTGTCGACGGTGCTGCCGCGCGGGCTGGGCACCATCATCCTCGCGATCGGGCTGACGAGCTGGCCGTCGACGGCGCGGATGGTGCGGGCGCAGACGCTGACGATCGAGGCCCGGCCGTTCGTGGAACGCGCACGCGCTCTGGGCGGTGGCCACGCGCACGTGATCGGACGGCACGTGCTGCCGTCGGTGGTGCCGCTGGTGCTGGTCAACGCGACCCTGGCGGTGGCGTCGGCGATCGTGGCCGAGTCGACGCTGGCGTTCCTCGGCCTGGGCGACCCGACGCGGATCTCGTGGGGCGCGCTGCTGCACCAGGCCCAGCTGCACGGCGCGGTGCCGCAGCAGGCGTGGTGGTCCCTGCTGCCGCCGGGGCTGGCGATCGTGGCCGTGGTGCTGGCGTTCACGCTCGTCGGGCGCGCCCTCGAAGCCGTTGTGACGCCGAAGAGGTGAACCCGTTGCTGCAGTTGAGGAACCTCACGGTCCACTACGGATCGAAATGCGTCGTCAACGACGTGAGCCTGACCCTCGAACCGGGTCAGACGCTGGGGCTGGCGGGTGAGTCGGGGTCGGGCAAGTCGACGGTGGCGATGTCGGTGCTGCGGCTGCTGCCCAAGGCGGCGCGGGTGCGGGGCGAGGTCCTGCTCGACGGCGACGACGTGGCGACGATGTCGTGGGGCCGGTTGCGGGCGGTGCGGTGGGCGTCGGCGTCGATCGTGTTCCAGGGCGCGATGCACTCGCTCAACCCGGTGCACCGCGTCGGCGACCAGATCGCCGAGCCGATGCGCCTGCACGGCATCGGCGGCAGCGTGGCCGAGTTGCTGGAGCAGGTCGAGCTGGGGCGCGAGAAGGCACGGGCCTATCCGCACGAGCTCTCAGGCGGGCAGAGGCAGCGGGTGATGATCGCGATGGCGCTGGCGTGCGGGCCGCGCCTGGTCGTCGCGGACGAACCGACCACGGCGCTCGACGTCGTGGTGCAGGCCCAGGTGCTGGCGCTGATGAAGCGGCTGGTCGCCGAGCAGGACCTCGGTCTGATGATGATCAGTCACGACCTGTCGGTGCTGGCGCGGACGTGCGACGACCTGGCGGTGATGTACCGCGGTGAGCTGGTGGAACGCGGCCCGGCCCGTGAGGTGATCGCGAACCCGCGCCATCCGCACACCGCGGCGCTGACGGCGGCGTTCCCGGTGATCGGCGACCCGGCGCACCGCTGGGCGGAACCCGCGCCGCCGCCGGAGCCGTTGCTTCAGGTCCGGGACCTGGTGGTCGACTACGGGCGGACGCGCGCGGTCGACGGGGTCGACCTGACGATCGGGCGGGGCGAGATCGTCGCGCTGGTCGGCCAGTCCGGATCCGGCAAAACGACACTGGCTCGTACCATAATGGGGCTGCGGGCGCCGTCCTCCGGTCGGGTGATCTTCGACGGGGCCGAGGTGGGGCGCACGGGCCGGGCGCTCAAGGCGTTCCGGCGCCAGGTGCAGCTCGTTCTCCAAGATCCTTCCAGCGCCCTGAACCCACGCCACCGGGTGTTCGACGCGGTGGCCGAGGGACTGCGCGTGCACGGCGTCCCCGGAAACGAGGAAGCGCTGGTCACGGCCGCTGTGGAACGGGCGGAGCTGCGTCCGGCGAGCCTGTACCTGCAGTCGCTGCCGCACGAGCTGTCCGGGGGTCAGCAGCAGCGGGTGGTGATCGCCGGGGCACTGGTGCTGCAGCCCCGTGTGCTGGTGGCCGACGAGCCCGTCGCGTCGCTGGACGCCTCGGTGCGCGGGGAGGTCGTGGCGCTGCTGCTCCGGTTGCGCCGCGAACTGGGCCTTGCTTCATTGATCATCACGCACGACCTAGGGCTGGCGTGGCAGATCGCCGACCGGGTCGCGGTGATGCACCAGGGGAAAATCGTGGAACAAGGCTCCGTGGACCAGGTCCTGCTCACCCCCTCTCACGACTACACGCGTGCGTTGCTGCGCGCGGTGCCCCAGGTCTGAGAGTGATCCCGATCGAACACGCCCGCTATCGGGCCTCGCTGACGCCTGCCGAGATCGGGCGCGGCGGGGCCGACGGCTGGGTGCGCGTCGACGAGGTGCCGGCGCTGGCGAACCTGGCGTGGCACGACCTGGGCCGCCCGCCCGGCGTCCTGGGTGAACTCGCGCAGGCGAACGAACCGGAGCACGTGCTGGAGCTGTGCCGCATCCTCGCCTCGACCTCCCGTGCCGACACCGCCGCGGTGTGGCGTTACCTGGCGGCGGACTGGGAGCACACCGGGGAACGCTCGGACGGCCGGCAGCGGTTCCTGCTGGACCGGGCGATGCGCGGCGACGGCATGGACTGGCACGACGACGCCGCGCTGATGGGCGCCGTGCGCCCGGAGGAGGTCGACGCGGCGTTCGACCGCGGCGAGGACATGGTCGGGGTGGCGGTGATCGGCCTCGCCCTGTCCTACCCGGACCCGCTGGTGGCCTCGAGGCGGGTCGCCCGCGCGCTGGACCACAACCGCATCGAGGTCCGCCGTCAGGGCGCGACGGCCCTGGCGCACGTGGCCCGCATCCACGGCGTGGTGTCGCGGGAGTGCCTGGAGGTGCTGCGGCGCCATCCCGACGAGGTCGCCGAAGACGACCTGTGGACGTTCGTCGAGCACCGCAGACTGCCGGCGTGGTTGTGGTGGCGCCGCCTCAGGTCCCGGTCAGGGCGGCGAGTTCCGCGCGCACGGCGGTCTCGGTTACGCGGTTGCGCTGCCCCAGGGCGCGGCGCAGCGCGTCCTGGAAGTACCGGCGGGCCTGGTCGAGGTCCCCTCGCGCACGCGCGATGTGGCCGCGTTCCACGGCGATGTGGCAGCGCATCTCGTCGGGCCCGTACCAGCCGACCGGGCACAGCTCCCACGCCCGTTCGCACTGCGCGCGTGCGGTCTCGTGGTCGCCGGTGACGCGGGCGAGCGTGGCCAGACCGAGGTGGGCGCCCGCGCGCACGACGAGCGCCCCGGCACGTTCGGCCAGTGACAACGCGAGGGCGAAGTCCTCTCTCGCGCCGTCGAGGTCGCCCGCGGTGATCTTCGCCTGAGCGCGGCCGTTGACGGCCTCGGCGGTGTCCTCGCTGGCGCCCAGTTCGGTGTACAGGGCGCAGGCTCGTTCGATGTGGACCAGGGCGTTCGTGGCGTCGCCGCCGGTCAGGGCGATCTCGCCGAGCTGGTTGAACGCCAGCGCCGCACCCCACCGGTCACCGACCCGCGTGAACGCCGCCGCGCCACGCACCAGCAGGTCCCGTGCGGCGGCCGTCTCGCCCGCGAAACGCGCCATGAGCCCGTCCCCGACCAGCACGAGCGCCGCGCTCCACGCGTCGTCGCCCAGCAGCCGGGTGCGCCGGTGCCACACCGTGGAGTCGTTGTCCGGCGCTCCGAGCGCCATGCCCCACATCATCGTCATGATCGGGTAACGCGGCGGGGCGTCGAGCGCGCCCAGCAGCACGTCGGCCTGGCGGATGCGGGCGCTCTGGTCACTGGTCGCGATCGGCCACGCGAGCAGCAGGCACAGCGTGTACTCCTGTTCGCGGCCCGGCGGCGGGGTCTCGCCGCACGCGTGCAGCACGGCGTCGGCCTGCTGGGCGGCTTCGGTGCGCAGGCCCCGGCACCAGTAGTAGGTGGCCAGGGCGGCGACGAGCTCGAGCGCGAGACCGACGTCGTGGCCGGTGGCCCAGGTGACGGCGGCGACGAGGTTGTCGTGGTCGGCGCGCAGCCGGGCGAGCCAGTCGATCTGGTCGTGGGCGCGCAGGTGCGGTTCGGCCTGCTGCGCGCGTTCGAGAAACCAGCGTGCGTGCCGCTCGCGCAGGTCGGGGGCATGGGTGGCGCAGAACGCGCGGATGGTGTCGAGCATCCGGTAGCGGTCGCCGGCGACCTCGACGAGTGACTTGTCCACCAGCGAGACCAGTGTGTCCACATCGGACTCGCACACGGCGGTGACGGCGTCGAGGCCCGCGCCGCCGCTGAACACGGTGAAGCGGGCGGCGAGGTCGCGTTCGGCACCGGTGAGCAGGTCCCAGCTCCACTCCACGACGGCGTGCAGGGTGCGGTGGCGGGGCACGGCGGTGCGGCTTCCCTTGGACAGCAACCCGAACCGGTCGTCCAGGCGGGCGGCGATCTCGGCCAGCGGCAGGGCCCGCACGCGGGCGGCGGCGAGCTCGACGGCGAGCGCGATCCCGTCCAGCCGCCGGCACACCTCGGCGACGAGGTCGCGCTCGGCGTGGAACCCCGGCTTGACCGCCTGCGCCCGGTCCAGGAACAACCGGGTCGCCGCCTCGTCGTCCAGCGCGATCACCGGGCTCAGCGTCTCGCCGGTGATGCCGAGCGGTTCACGGCTCGTGGCCAGCACCCGCACGCCGGGGCACGTGGTGAGCACAGCGCCCAGCACGCGGGCCGCGTCGTCGATCACGTGCTCGCAGTTGTCCACGACCAGCACGACCTCCCGCGCCGCCAGCGCCGCCCGCAGCCGGTCCTCGGCGCTGAGCGGCCCCGCGTACGCCAACCCGGCCTCGCGCACTCCGACTCCGTCGAGCAGCGCGCGGGCCACGTCGGTGGTGGCACTCAGGTCGATGAACGCCACCTCGCCCGGTTCGCGGTGGGCGAGTTCGACGGCGAGACGCGTCTTGCCGGTGCCGCCGGGGCCGATGAGGGTGACGAGCCGGTTGTCGCACAGCCACTTCGCCACTCGCCGCAGATCCTCGTCCCGTCCGACGAAGCTGGTGAGCTGCGCGGGCACGCCCCGATGCGGCGCCTGGGCCGCCAGCACCTCCAGGTGTGCGGCGGCCAGCGCGGGGGAGGGATCGACGCCGAGCTCGCCGGCCAGCAGCGCGCGTCCCCGTGCGAACACCTCCAGCGCCTCGCCCTGACGTCCGTCGCGGTGCAGCGACCGCATCAGCGCGGCGCGCAGGTCCTCCCGCAGCGGATGCTCGGCCAGCAGATCGGTGAGGTGTTTCGTCGTCCCGCCGGACAGCGCGCAGCCGATGAGCAGCTCGGTCAGCTCGTGCCGCGCCGCCTGCGTGAACGGCGCGTCCACGTCGGCGAGCGCCGGGCCGCGCCACAACGCCAGCGCCTCGGCGGCACGTCCGGCGGCGAGCAGTTCGGCACACCGCAGGTGATCGACGTCGTCGGGCCCGGCCACCAGCCGGTAGCCCGCGGGGTGGTGCTCGACCACCAGGCCCGCGACCGTGCGGCGCAGCCGGGAGACCTGGGACTGCAGCGCGTTCGCCGCACCCGCCGGCGGCTCCGGGTACAAGCCGCCGATCAGCTGGTCGTGCCCCACGATCCGACCAGCGTCCATCACGAGCATCGCCAGCAACGCCCGTTGCCGGGGCGCCGCGACCTCCACGCCGTCGACCAGCACCGGACCGAGCACCCCGAACCTCACAGGAGGTGATTGTTCCCGAGTTCCCTGATCGGCGAGACCAGAACCAGCAGTGGGCCGAATAGGTCGACTATCAATGCATTCCGGTGACGGGCCGTATCTCCGCGGCCACGTGCGGTCTCCTTCCGTTCGGTCGGGGACGAACCACATCCGAGCGGAGAACCATGAGACCCAGCATCACGGTCGGCGCCGCCCTCGCGGCCACCGTGGCACTCGCCATCCCTGCGCACGCGGCCACCGCCAACCTTCCTGGCGGTACCAGCATCGGCGTGACCATCACCAGCCCGGCGAACAACGCCGTCGTCGTACCGGGCCCGGTCACCGTGACCGGCAAGGCGTCGATCGGCACCGGCATCGCGGTCGTCGACACCGCGCTCACCTACGTCGTGGACGTGTCCGGCTCCACCGCGGCCGGGGTGGACGCGGGCTGCGGCGGCGACCAGAACGGCGACGGCCAGGCCGACCGCGTCCTCGACTGCGAGGTCGCCGCGGTCAAGGCGCTGCACGCGAAGGCCGCCGTGCCGAACACCGTCGTCGGCAGCGTCGGCGCCGCCGTGTTCGGCTCCTCCGGCGCGACCGTCGACGTCAGCCCGGCGGCGGGGGAGCAGAAGATCGCCGGGCCCGGCGCGGACGCCAACGGCAACGGCACCACCGACGTCGTCGAGGCGGTGACCAGCGCCCGCATCGGCGGGGTCGGCCTGTTCACCAACCACAGCTTCCCGTCCGGCACCAACTTCGCCGCGGGCCTGGACGCCGGCCTCGCCACGGCCGTCACCGCACCGCAGCAACGCAAGCTGATGGTGTTCCTGTCCGACGGCGCCGGCAGCGGGGCCATCGACGCCGCCCTGCAGCAGGCCGTCAACGCGGGCATCAAGATCTTCACCTTCGCCGTGTCCAGCGGCTCCGGCTGCGACATCGGCACGGAGTCGCTGCGCAAGATCGCCCAGACCACCGGCGGCACCTGCACCGAGGTCCCCGACGTCTCGCAGCTGCCCGATGTCGTGCCCGGCGTCATCGCCTCCAAGCTCACCGGGCTCACGCTCAAGGTCAACGGCGGCGCGGACATCCCCGTCACCTCGATCACACCCGGCCTCCCGCAGGACGGACCGGCCACGGTCGACTACACCGTCGACACCCCGGCCCTGACCCCCGGCACGCACCAGCTGTGCGTCACCGCTCGCGGCACCGACGGCGGCGGAGCCGGTGACGTGACCGAGTGCGTCACCGTCAAGGTCAACGCCCCGCCCGTCGTGAAGCCCGGCGGCCCGTACGCCGGCCAGGAAGGCACCGACGTCAGCCTCGCCGGGACGGTCACCGACCCCGACGGCCCGTCCCTGACCACCGCCTGGACCGCCACCGCGCAGTCCGGTGTCGACGCGGGCGCGACCTGCTCGTTCGGCAACGCCGCCGCCCAGACCACCACGGTCAAGTGCACCGATGACGGCGTGTGGGAGCTCAAGCTCACCGCGAACGACGGCCTCAACCCGCCCGTCACGCAGGCCACCACGCTGACGCTGTCCAACGTCGCCCCGCAGGCCACCCTCACCGCCGACAAGACGCTCGTCACCCGTGGCACCACGGTGAACTTCACCGCGCCGTTCACCGACATCGCCACCAACGACAAGCACACCTGCACCCTGAACTTCGACGACGGCAGCCCGGTCGTCAACGGCACCGTCAACCAGGGCGCCGGTAGCGGCACCTGCACCGCCTCCCGCACGTTCACCGCCCTGGGCGCGCACACCGTCCTGGTGACCGTCACCGACGACGACGGCGCCGCCGCCACCGCGGTCGTCAAGGTCGTCGTCTACCTGCGCGGTGAAGCGTGGGCGCTCAACGCGACCGGCCTGATCACCGTCGCCAAGACACCGCACGCCCAATGCCCGCCCAACGAGGACAAGACCGTCGCCTCGATCAACGTCCTGGGCCTGGCCTCGGTCAACGCCCTGCACGCCGACTGCACCCTCGACGCGAACACCGGCCGCACCGAGGCGAACGCACGAGCGGAAGGAGCCACCCTGCTCGGTGGGGCGATCAAGCTCAACGCCATCGAGGCCAAGTGCGTGAGTGACGCGAACGGCGTCACCGGCTCGTCGAAGGTCGGCACGCTCAACGGCGCGCCCATCGGCACCGGCCCCGCCACCATCGGCATCCCCGGTGTCGCGACCGTGCACCTCAACGAGACCGCGACCGGACCGAACGGCCAGCTGATCCAGAACGCCGTCCGCGTCCGCACGCTGCTCGGCCAGGAGATCATCCTGTCGGCCTGCCGCCTGGGCTGACGCACTGAAAGGGTGCTGGGGAGGACCGCGCTCCTCCCCAGCATCACAACTCGTGCCCCGTCGTCGCGTCCACGTGCCCCGGGACCTCCTCGTGCCGATCCCCGACGGTCAGCGTGCCGGACGGCTCGAACATCAGGATCCGCGCACCGTGCGGCGCCGACGGCTTGTGGAACGTCCCCCGCGGCACCGTGAACACCGAACCCTTCGCGAGGGTCACCGTGCGGTCGGGATCCCGCAGCGCGATGTGCAGCTCACCGTCCAGCACGAGGAAGAACTCATCCGTGTCGTCGTGCACGTGCCAGACGTGCTCACCCTCCACCTTCGCCACGCGCACGTCGTAGTCGTTGACACGGGTGACGATCCGCGGGCTCCACAGGGCGTCGAACGAGGCCAGCGCGTCGTCCAGAGCAATCGGGTTCATGCCGAGAAGCCTCACCCGTGACACCCCACGACCGTGAGTGCTAGGAATCGCACATGCCGCAAGAATCCTCGCACCGCGTCGTCGTCATCGTCGACGAGAACTCCAACCCCTTCGAACTCGGCTGCGCCACCGAGGTCTTCGGCCTGCACCGCCCCGAACTCGGCGGCCACCTCTACGACTTCCGCCTCTGCTCACCCACGCCGGACACGGTCATGCGCGACGGCTTCTTCACCCTCACCGGCGTCACCGGCCTGCACACCGCCGAGCACGCCGACACCCTCATCGTCCCCAACCGCCCCGACGTCGACACCCCACGACGCCCCGACGTCCTCGACACCATCCGCCGCGCCCACACCCGAGGCGCCCGCCTCGTCGGCTTCTGCAGCGGCGCCTTCACCCTCGCCGAAGCAGGCGTCCTCGACGGCCGCCGCGCCACCGCCCACTGGCAGTGGGCCGACGACTTCCGCACCCGCTACCCGGCCGTGCACCTCGAACCCGACGTCCTGTTCGTCGACGACGGCGACATCCTCACCTCCGCCGGCAGCGCCGCCGCCCTCGACCTCGGCCTGCACCTCGTCCGCCGCGACCACGGCGCCCAGATCGCCAGCTCCGTCAGCCGCCGCCTCGTCTTCGCCGCCCACCGCGACGGCGGCCAGCGCCAGTTCGTCGAACGCCCCGTACCCGACCTGCGCGACGAGTCACTCGCCCCCGTCCTCGCCTGGGCCCAGCACCACCTCGACACCCCGCTCACCATCAGCGACCTCGCCACCCGCGCCGCCGTCAGCCCCGCCACCCTGCACCGCCGATTCCAAGCCCAACTCGGCACCACACCCCTCGCGTGGCTCACCGCCGAACGCGTCACCCTCGCCTGCCGGCTCATCGAACTGGGGGAGAGGCGCTTCGACGTCGTCGCCCGCCGCACCGGCCTCGGCACCGCCGCCAACCTGCGCGCCCTCATGCGCCGCGAAACCGGCCTCACACCCTCCGACTACCGGCGCCGCTTCAGCCCCGTCACACCAGCGCCCTCAGGGTGATCCGCCGCACCACCTGCGTCTTCGCGTCCGCGTAGTCCTGCACCCGCTCCCACGTCCGCACCGCCAGCTCCCGCTTCACCCGCTCGTACTCCTCGCGATCCGCAGGGTGCGTGCGCAGCCGGTCCCGGAACGCCAGCATCCGAGCCACCTCCACACAACCGGGGGAGAAGACGTGCATGTTCACGTTCGGGACGGTGCCCTTGAGCAACCGGTGCCCGAACCAGCCCGGCTCCCGCACCCGCAGGTAGTACCCCGCCTCCACCAACGCGGGCACGTAGGAGTCCTCGTCTGCCGAGTCCGGCACCACCAGCACCACGTCGATCAACGGCTTCGCCGCCAGCCCCGGCACCGACGTCGACCCGCAATGCTCCACCCGCACGGCCACCGGCCCCAGCGCCGCCCGGATCTTCGCCTCTTCCACGGCATACCACCGCGGCCACTCCGGGCTGTACTCCTCCAGCGTGATCGGCGCGTTGTGCGGCCGATCCTCCGTCACGAACTCCACCTCGGCCGGCTCCTCGACCACCGCGGCCCACGCCCGTTCGAGGATCTCCACCTCCACCGCCGCACCCGACGCCGCGTACAACTCACGATCCGCGGGGTTGTCGCGCAACCAGTCCCGCAACAACTCACGCCGCCACACCACCAGCTGTTCCCGTTCGACACTCACAGCAGACCCCCTCACAGGCAGTCGGCCAGAATATCAACTCCCGAACAGGTCACCCGCCGAATCCACCCGCTCCAGCACCTCGTCCGCCGTGAACACCAGATCCGCCACGACCTCGCAGTCCTCCACCTCGTCCCACGTCAACGGCGTCGACACCGCCGGACGCTCCCGAGCCCGCAACGAATACGGCGCCACCGTCGTCTTCGCCGGATTGTTCTGCGACCAGTCGATGAACACCTTCCCCGTGCGCTGCGCCTTCGCCATCGCCGCCACCACCAGGTCCGGATGCTCCTGCGCCAACCGCTGCGCCACCGCCTTCGCGTACTCCGACGTGTCCTTCGCCGGCGCGTACGCGTACACCTGCATCCCCTTGTTCCCGGACGTCTTCACCCACGAATCCACACCGTCGTCGTCCAGGACCTCCCGCACCCGCTCCGCGACCCGGCAACACTCCACGATCGTCGCCGGCGCACCCGGATCCAGGTCGAACACCAGCAGATCCGGATCCCGCTTCCCCCCGCGCGGACCCACCGTCCACTGCGGCACGTGCAACTCCAGCGCCGCCAGATTCGCCAGCCACACCACCGTCGCCAACTCGTCCACCATCACGTAGTTCACGGTCTCGTTGCCCTTGGTGCTGCCCGGCGACTCCAGCCGCATCGTGCGCACCCAGTCCGGACGGTGCTCCGGCGCGTTCTTCTCGAAGAACCACTTCCCGTCCACACCGTTCGGAAACCGCTTCAACGTCACCGGCCGATCCTTCAGATGGGGGAGCAGCACCGGAGCGATCCGGGTGTAGTAGTCGATCACCTCACCCTTGGTGAACCCGAACTCCGGATACAACACCTTGTCCAGGTTCGTCAGCTTGAGCACCCGGCCCTCGACCCGCACCGTCGCATCACTCGACAACCCGACGCACCTCCTCAGGCGACTTGTCCGGCCGCAAACCACGCCACGCCGGAAACCGCATCCGCCCGTCCGGCGTCCACTGCCGGAACACCACCTCGGCCACCAGCTCCGGCTCGACCCACTTCGCGCCCCTCGACCGCTCCCGCGGCATCTCCGTCACGAACGGCGACGACCTGCGCGCCAACGCCTTCAACCGCGGCGTCAACACCGCCAGCTCCGCGTCGTTGAACCCCGTGCCCACCGACCCCGCGAACGCCAGCCCACCGTCACGCGGGATACCCAGCAGCAACGCGCCGATCACCCCCACACGCTTGCCTTCACCCATCCGCCAGCCACCGATCACCACCTCCTGCGCCAGCAGGTCCGTGATCTTGCGCCACACCGGCGACCGCGTCCCCGGCTGATAAGGGGAGTCCAGCCGCTTCGCCACCACCCCCTCCAGCCCCTGCTCCCGGCTCGCCGCCAGCACCGCCGCACCGTCCTCGTCGTACGACGGGGGAGTCAGCCAATGCGCACCCCGCAACTCCAGCCCGCGCAACAACTCACGCCGCTGACGGAACGGCAACTGCGTCATCGACGAGCCATCCAGATGCAGCAGATCGAACAACAGCAACGTGACCGGATGCTGACGAGCCGCCCGCCGCGCCGCCTCCGACTTCGTCACGTGCATCCGGTTCTGCAACGCGCTGAAACTCGGCCGCCCGTTCTGCAACGCCACGATCTCGCCATCGAGCAACGCCTCGGTCGACCCCAGCTGCTCACCCACACCCTGCAACTCCGGATACGCCACCGTGATGTCGTTGCCCAGCCGCGACCACGCCTGCACCCGGCCACCCTCCACCCGCAGGATCGCCCGCACACCGTCCCACTTGAACTCATAAGCCCAGTGGTCGTCATCGTCGTGGGGCAGGGGACCGGGCACCGCCAGCATCGGCTTCACCGACTCCGGCAACACCTGCCAGTCCGGACGCGCCGCAGCACGACGACGCTTCATCATCCAGTTCTTCCCGTCCCCACCCGAACGGAAGAACACGAACTGCCCCTGCACCCGCTGACCATGAAGGATCACGTCGACCTCGCGGTCCGACCACTTCACCGTCTCGTAACGACCGCGATCCCACAGGAACATCTCGCCGCCGCCGTACTCACCCTTCGGAATCTCCCCGGAGAACTCCGCGTACTCCAGCGGATGGTCCTCGGTGTGCACCGCCAGCCGAACCACATCGGTCGTCGACGGCAACCCCTTCGGCACCGCCCACGACACCAAAACCCCATCCCGCTCCAACCGCACATCCCAATGCAGGCTGCTCGCGTGATGCTCCTGAACCACGAACGTGTCGTTGCCACCCCTCGGCAACACATCAGCATCAGGAACGGGCTCCGGCGTCCTGCCCGGATCCCGCTTGCGCCGGTACTCGTCGAGCCCGGCCATCTACGCCGACGAAGCCTTCTTCTTCGGCGCCGCCTTCTTCTCAGCGCCCTTCCGCCCTGCCTTCGCCTTCTCCACACTGCGCTCCAGCGCCGTCATCAGATCGATGACATCGCCCTTCTCCTCGGCCTCCGGCTGCTCGGGCAACTCCGCACCCTCCGCCTTCGCCGCGATCACCTTCTCCAGCGCATCCCGGTAATCATCGGTGAACGTGTCCGGATCGAAGTCACCCGCCATCGACTCCACCAGCGACGTCGCCATCTTCAACTCCTGCGGACGCACCTCCACGTCCTGGTCCAGGAAGTCGAACTCCGCCTTGCGGATCTCATCCGGCCACAACATCGTGTGCATCACCAACACGTCATCACGCGCCCGGATCGTCGCCAGCGTCTCCTTCTGCCGAATCGTGATCTTCACGACCGCCAGCTGACCCGTTTTGACGAGAGCGTCCCTGAGCAGCACGTACGGACGCGCCGCCGCCTTGTCCGGCTCCAGGTAATAAGTCTTCTGGAAGTAGATCGGATCGATCTCCTCCGCCGGCACGAACTCCAGGACGTCGATCGACTTGTCGGTCTTCACCGGCAACTTCTCGAAGTCCTCGTTCTCCATGATCACCATCCGGCCGTCGTCCAACTCGTAGCCCTTGGTGATCTCCGAATACTCGACCTCTTCACCGCACACCGAACAGACGCGCTTGTACTTGATGCGCCCGCCGTCCTCCCGGTGCACCTGGTTGAAACGGAAGTCGTGCTCCTCGACAGCCGTGTAAAGGCGCACGGCGATCGTCACCAACCCGAAGGAGATGGCCCCACGCCACACGGATCTCATTCTCATTGGGTACCCCTGAAATGCGGTTTTCGCACTATCAGGTCACCCACTCGGCCTAACGATCCGGCAACAGGGCGACCCCCGGCTCACACGTCACGACAGAGCGTCCCGCACCACGGTCGAACCCCGCTACATGTCCTTGAGAGCCCGATACGTCCGATTGCTCGCCACCGCCGCACGCCGCTCCCGCGCCGTCGCCTCGATGTAGTTCTGACTCGTCGCCAAACTCGCATGCCCCAGCAACGCCATGATCTCGCTCGCCGACGCCCCGTCCTCCGCCAACCGCGTCGCGAACGTGTGCCTCAACGCGTGCAGATTCGCCCCCGTCGGCACCCGATCGTTCAACCCCGCCCACCGAAAACACGACTTCACCAGGTACTCCAACCCACCCCGCCCGATCGGCTCCCCGTGCCGATCCCGCAACAACGCGCTGTCCCGGTCGAACCGCCCCTGCGGAAACCGCTGCTTGCAACTCTTCAGATACGCCTCCACGATCCGCTCCATCGGCGGCTCGATCGGCACACTCCGATCCCGGTTGCCCTTCCCCTTCACGTGCAACCGCCGATCACCCTCCCGCCCCACCACGCTCGCCAGCGTCAACGTCCGCATCTCCGCACTGCGCAACCCCGCCACCAACCCCAGCGCGATCACCAGCACGTCCCGCTCCGGCCACGGATCCCGCCCCTTGCTCGCCCCCTCCGCCGCCGCCGTCAGCAACTGCTCCGGAGTGTCCTCACCCCGCAACGGCTTCGGCACCAGCGCGGGCGTCTTCGGCCGGGCCACCGCACCCATCGGATTGCCGGCGATCAGGTCCTCCGCCACGCAGAACGTCAGGAACTGATTCCACGTCGACCACGCCCGCAACACCGAACTCTTGGCGTGCGTGTCCGCGAACACCCCGAAGGCCTGCCGCAGGTTCGCCCCGGTCAGATGACCGATCGTCAGGTCCTCGGCGGGGCAGGAGAGGGTCTCGGCCAGCAGCGAGTTCACGCCGGACAGATCTCGCTGGTAGGCGGCCGTGGTGTGCGGCGAGTCCTTGCGAGTGCGGCGGGCGAGGAAGAAGGCGTCCTGGGCGGCGAACACGTGCATATGGATCTTGTACCGCACGCCACCGACAATCCTGGACGCCGTGGCACGACAGGGGAGGGGAGGACCCTCCGTTTCGTGCGCGGCCGGTCGTTGTGCGAGGACGGAGCCGCAGGTCAGGGCGTGACGTCAAGAGCGGAGAGGCTTGACGCGGGCCGACGTGCCGATGGCGTAACGGTGCTGGATGTCGACCGTTCGAGTTCGCGGGGTCACCGGGTGTTGTTGTGCTGGATAATGGCGATTATGCATGAAATGTCCGTTTCGCCGGGTTCTGATTCGGCTCAGGACGTCGCTGGACCAGGTGGCGTCACTTGTCGGGGATCGTGAGCGTAATGACGCCCCCGCACGTACGTCTCCATGACTGCACGTCGGTGCCGACCGCGCTCCGGCATCGCCGTGGATCTGATGTTGTGGCGTCTGCAAGCGCAGCCGGCCTGCCCGCGGGCTGTGGCTTGCAGACGCGCCAACACGGGCGTTTCAGCCCCTTCTGACACGATCTTCGCAGTTCGCCGTTTCGCCGATAATCTACATTATGTCAAGTAACGGAGGGCCTCCTGGAGGCGCTCTCCTGCCATGATCGGCGCCATGTCCGACCGGGATCGGTTCGTGTGCCACCACGAGCGCTTCGGTGACGCCGTCGTCGGCGAGCCTTCCCCCTGGGTGCGCGGTCCGCTGGCGGATCTGCCGGTGTTGTCCGCTCTGCCGGCGGCCGCGGCCGTGACTCCGGTGTCCGTGGCGCCGGCGGTTCCGTTCGAGGACATGCGTCCTTACGTCACCGTGGCGATAGAGGCGAACTTCAATCGGGAGTGGTCGTGATCGACGAGTTCGTGAAGGAGTACCTGCTCGGTGATCTGCGTGAGTTGCGCGAGGCGGTGGTGTGGAAGCTCGAGGGGGTGCCGGAGTCGGACGTGCGGCGTCCTCTGACGGCTTCGGGGACGAGCCTTCTGGGTTTGGTGAAGCATCTGGCGTTGTGGGAGTCGCGGTATCTCGGTGAGGTGTTCGGGAGGCCGTTTCCTGAGCCGTTGCCGCGGTGGGACGACTTGGCGGCGCGTGGGTTGGACTTGCGGGCGGATGAGTCGGAGTCGGTTGAGGAGATCGTGGGGCGCTATCGGCGTGTGTGGGTGCATGCGGATGCGACGGTTTTGGCGCTTGCTGTGGACGCTCCTGGTTTTGTGCCGTGGTGGCCGCGTCCTGAGGTGATGTTGTTCAACGTTCTGGTGCACCGGGTGGCGGAGACGGCGCGGCATGCCGGGCATGCGGACATCTTGCGGGAGCAGTTGGACGGGGCGACCGGGGAGGGTCGTTAGTGCTGCTCCCCCGCGTGTAGATGATCTTGTCGGGGGTGCTTGTCACACTCGGGTCATGCGCTACGCGATCTATGTGCCGTCGTTCGGTTCGTCGCTGGGTGATCCGTCTGTGCTGGTGTCGCTCGCTGTCTCGGCGGAGGCGGCGGGGTGGGACGGGTTCTTCCTGTGGGATCACGTGGTGGTGCCGGGTGAGCCCGTGGTGGCGGACGTCTGGGTGACGTTGGGTGCGGTGGCTGCGCGGACGTCTCGTATCTCTGTGGGTCCGCTGGTGACGTCGCTGGGGCGTCGGCGGCCGTGGAAGGTGGCGTTGGAGGTGTCGACGTTGCAGCGGCTGTCGGGTGGGCGTGCGGTGCTGGGTGTGGGTGCGGGTGTGCCGCAGGACTTCTCCCCCTTCGGCGAGCGGGTGTCGCGTGCGGAGGCGATGTCGGAGGAGGTCGAGTTGGTGTGCGCTTTGTTGTCCGGTGCCGAGGTGGAGCATCACGGTGCGCTGTTCGACGTGTCCGGTGTGCGGTTCGCGCCGGTGGAGGTGCCGGTCTGGGTGGGCGGCGCCTGGCCTCGGTCGAGGCCGTTCCGCGGGGCGGGGCGTGCGGCGGGTGTGGTGCCGGCGACGTTCGGGCCGGAGGGTCTGGTGGTGCTCTCCCCTGCCGACGCCGCTCGGATGAAGGCGGATTTCGTGGCGTCGGGTGGCCCGGCCGACGGTGATGTCGTGTTGTGGGGCGGGGCCTCGTTGCCGGTGGACGAGGCGGAGTACGCGGCGTATGGGGAGGCCGGGGTGACGTGGATGTTGACCGATGGTGGCGCGCGGGGTCTGGATGAGTTGCGGGCTTTTGTGGCGGCCGGTCCCCCGCGTTCAGGTGTGCAGGCCTCGGAGCAGGGTGTCGAGGTAGCGGCGTGCGGTGGGCAGCCGGTCTTCCGGGCCGGCGCTGTGCACGTAGGTGGCGTAGGCGATGCCGCACATGAGCGGGACGAGGTCGGCGTCGTCGACTTCGGGGCGGACGGCTCCTGAGTCGCGTGCGCGGGCGAGGAGTCGGGCGCCGACGGCGAGGATCTGTGCTTTGAGTTCGGTGGTGCGTGGGAGCACGTCGTGGGTGGCGGCGGAGACTTTGACGAGGGCGGGGTCGGTGACCTGTCCTTCGACGACTCGGGTGAGGAAGTCGGCGAAGGCGGTCCACGGGTCGTCGTGGGTGAGGCCTTGTTCGCCGTGGCCGGCGAGTGCTTCGAGGCAGGGTGTGGCGACGGTTTCGAGGAGCGCTTCGGTGGTCGGGAAGTGCCGGTAGACCGTGCCGACGCCGAGTCCTGCTCGTCGGGCGACGTCGTTGAGTTGCAGTGGGGTGCCTTCGTCGACGAGTTCTCTGGCGACGGTGAGGATGTGCTCCCAGTTGCGGGCGGCGTCCTTTCGCTGGGGCGTCATGTCCGGATTCTATGTGGATATGCCATCCGGAACGTGGCGGAGTGGTGCGTGCCTCTCGCTGAGGCGGCGTACGGCTTGCTGGACTCGTGGGTCGGTGGCGGTGCGGTGTGGTGTCACGGGCTTGTGCTTGCGGCCGATGACGGTGCCGCTGGCGAGTGTGGGGTCGGTGGCGGCGATGATCGAGGATCGGGCGGCGAGGGCGGCGGGTCCTGATGTGGAGCGTTCGAAGGTGCGGCGCACGAGTGGCCAGAGCAGGCGCAGTGGCGGCGAGACGATCTTGGGTGTGCGCAGGGTGCCGTCGGTCATGTCGGTGTCCGCTCCCCCGGGGTCGGCCGCGAGCACGCGGATGCCGGTGTTGTGGGTGCGTTCGGCGAGGTCGAGGGTGTAGGCGAGGTTCGCGAGCTTGGCGCGTCCGTACCAGTAGAAGCCGTAGTAGCCGCCGGGTGGTTCGACGGCGTCGAAGTTCTTCCTGGCGGCCATGACGGCTCCGGAGGTCACGTTGACGACGCGGTCGGTGAGCACGGGCAGGAGCAGTTCGGTGAGCAGGTAGGGCGAGAGGTGGTTGACGACGAACGAGGCTTCGACGCCGTCGAGGTCGGTTCGGTCGGGGTACATGGCTCCGACGTTGTTGACGAGCAGGGCGAGTTCGCCTTCTGCGGCGATCTGTTGGGCGAGGGCGCGTACCTGGTCGAGTGAGGCGAGGTCGGCCTGCAGGAATCGGGCGGGTTCTCCTCCCCTGGTGTTGATGGTCGTGACGGCTCGGTCTCCGCGTTCGGTGTTGCGTCCGACGACGGTGACGGCGTACCCGGCGTCGGTGAGTCCGAGGGCGGTCTGCAGCCCGATTCCGCCGGTGCCGGCTGTGACGACTGCCTTGTGTGCCATGACTTCTCCTCGATTCGGATAGTGAATCCGCTTACTGGCGACGCTAGCACACATGCGGATGAGCTATCCGTTTCGAGTGGGTCAGAATGCCGCGGTGGATCTCGGGGTGATCGGCCGGGCGGCGGGCATGTTCGCGGTGACGAACGTCGACGACCTGGTGCTCCTGGCCTTGTTCTTCGCGCGGGCGAGGTCACCGTGGCGGGTGGTGACGGGCCAGTACCTGGGCTTCACGGCGATCCTCGCGCTGGCCGTGCTCGGCGCTCTCGGAGCGTCCCTGCTCCCTGCCGGGTTCCGCCCGTGGCTGGGTCTGATCCCCTTGGCGCTGGGCCTCAAGGCCGCCTGGTCGGTGTGGCGGGGCTCGGACGACGAGGACGAGCCCGACGCCGCGCCGGGTGTATTGGCGATGGCGGGCGTGACCCTGGCCAACGGGGGCGACAACATCGGCGTCTACGTCTCGGTCTTCACCGTGACGGACTCGCTGTGGGTCTACGTGACCGTGTTCCTGCTGCTGGTGGGCGTGTGGTGTCTGGCGGGCCGGTTCCTGGCGTCCCGTCAGGTGGTCGCACGTGCCCTGGCCCAGTGGGGTCACGTCGCCCTGCCGGTGGTGTTGATCGTGATCGGTCTGCTGGTGTTGTTCTCGGGCTGATCGGGTCAGGCGGGCCAGGGCGGCTGCTGAGCCGGGTCTCGAATGGCCGCCGTCAACGCCGACGCCATGGCCGCCAGCTCCTGTTCGCTGAGGTCGCGCTCCCCCACACGCCGCAGGATCTCGCTGCGGGAGCACACCACCACCGCGCCGGTGTGACCGCCCAGTTCCGCGGCGGCCACGATCTCGGCCACCTCGTTGTGCACGACCAGGATCGGGTCGGGCGTGTCGGTGTAGAGCAGGCGCTCGATGTCCCGTCCGGTGATGGCCATGCTCAGTCTTGTACGGCGCGGGCGTAGCGGGCCGCAAGAGAGCGAACGTGTGCCACGAGTTCGGGGGGTGAGGTGATCTCGAAGTCGAAGTCGAGCATGCCGATCCACACGGCGAGGGTTTCCACGGAGTCGGAGCCGGTCACCAGGACGCAGGACACCTCGTCGACGGCTTCGACTGTGCCGATGGTGGCGTTGATGCGGGCGGCCACGGTGTCGGCCGGGGCGTGGACCAGGACGCGGGCTTGGAAGCGCCAGGCGGCTTGGCTGGCTCGGGAGGCGACGTAGGTGGTGGCGTCGAAGTCCCGTGGGGTGAAGCGGGGTCCGAACGGGGGCTGGGGTGGGGTGATGCGGTCCACGCGGAAGCTGCGCCAGTCCTGTTTGTCGGCGTCCCAGGCGACGAGGTACCAGCGGCGACCCCAGTTGACGAGGCGGTGCGGTTCGACGCGGCGGCGGGTCGGGGTGCCGTCGTGGGAGTTGTAGTCGAAGCGCAGGGTGTCGCTGTCGCGGCACGCGGCGGCGAGGGTCGAGAGCAGTTCCGGATCCAATATGGGTCCCGGGTGGTCGCGTGGGACGGATTCGATCTGTTCTAGTGCGGAGACGCGGTGGCGCAGGCGGGACGGCAGGACCTGTTCGAGTTTGAGCAGGGCGCGCAGGGAGACTTCTTCGAGGCCGGTGACGGCGTTGGTGCGCAGGGCGGCGGCCACGGCGACGGCCTCGTTGTCGTCGAGCAGCAGGGGTGGGAGTTCGGCGCCGGCGCCCAGGCGGTAGCCGCCGAACGAGCCGGTGGTGGCGTTGACCGGGTAGCCGAGTTCGCGCAGGCGGTCGACGTCGCGGCGGACGGTGCGGGGGCTGATCCGCAGTTCGTCGGCGAGTTCGCTGCCCTGCCAGTCGCGGCGTGACTGCAGCAGGGCGAGCAGGCGCAGCAGGCGCGCCGAGGTTTCCAACATGGACGGACACTTTAGGACAGAGGCTGGCCGCAAGCGTCGTTAGCCTCGGGTTATGACGGAGATCAGGGAATTCCAGATCGCGATCGACGACGCCGACCTCGACGAGCTCAAGGGGCGTCTGGCGCGGACGCGGTGGACCGACCAGGTCGTGGGGGCCGGTTCGCTCTACGGGGACGACGTCGCGGACGTGCGGGAGATGGCGCGGTACTGGGCGGAGGACTTCGACTGGCGCGCGGTCGAGGCGAAGCTCAACGCCTTCCCGCAGTTCGTCACCGAGATCGACGGCACGAACGTTCACTTCCTGCACGTGACCAGCCCGAACCCGGACGCGCTGCCGGTGGTGCTGATCCACGGCTGGCCGGGTTCGGTGATGGAGTTCGTCGACGTGATCGAGCACCTGCGCGAGGACCACCACCTGGTGATCCCGTCGATCCCCGGTTTCGGGTTCTCCGGGCCGACCACGGAGACGGGCTGGCACTCCGGGCGGATCGCGGCGGCGTTCGCGGAACTGATGGCGCGGCTGGGGTACCGGCGCTACGGGGTGCACGGCAACGACGCGGGGGCGATCATCGCGCCGCAGGTCGGGCAGGTCGATCCGGAGCACGTGGTGGGTGTGCACGTGACGCAGGTCTTCTCGTTCCCCTCGGGTGACCCGGCCGAGATGGAGGGCCTCACGCCCGACGACTACCGGCGGCTCGGGGTGCTGCAGAACTTCTGGGAGACCATGTCCGGGTACGCGAAGCTGCAGCAGGCGCGGCCGCAGAACGTGGCGTTCGGGCTCGCGGACTCCCCCGTCGGCCAGCTCGCCTGGACGATGCAGCTGATGGGCGAGCCGGCCGTCACGAAGGACTTCCTGCTCGCGAACGTGGCGATCTACTGGTTCACCGCCACCGCCGGGTCCAGCGCGCGGCTGTACTTCGAGGACGCGCACCGCGAGGACCAGCCCACCGGGCCGACGACGGTGCCGATGGGCGTCGCGATCTTCCCGGACGACTTCCAGACCATCCGCCGCTTCGCCGAGCGCGACCACCACAACCTCGTGCACTGGTCGGAGTTCGAGACCGGCGGGCACTACTCCGGGCACGACGCGCCGGAACTGCTGGCGGGCGACCTGAGGGTGTTCTTCGCGAAGATGTAGCGATGCCGCAGTGGATCGAGGCGGGGATCTGGGGACTGGCCGGTGGCGGCGCGCTCGTGGCGGGCGCGCTCGTCGCCTGGTTCCTGCGTGTGCCGCGTGACGTCGTGGCCGTCGTGATGGCGTTCGGGGCCGGTGTGCTGACCGCGGCGGCGGCGTTCGAGCTGATGGACGAGGCGGAGAAGACCGGTGGCCTGCTCGCCACCTCCGCGGGGTTCCTCGGCGGCGCGTCCGGCTACGTGCTGGCGAACCTGGTGCTCGCCCGGCGCGGGGCGCGGCACCGCAAGCGCAGCAGCAACCAGCCGGCCGAGTCCGACCAGGCCGGCAGCGGCACCGCGATCGCCGTGGGGGCGCTGCTCGACGGCGTTCCCGAGTCCGTCGTGCTGGGTGTGTCCCTGCTCAGCGGCGGCGGAGTCGGGGTGGCGATGCTGGCGGCGGTGGTCATCTCGAACGTTCCCGAAGGCCTCTCCAGCGTCGCCGGCATGAAACAGGCAGGCCGCGGCCCGGGGTACGTGTTCGGGGTGTGGGGTGCGATCGCCGTGGCGAGCGGGGTGTCCGCCGCCCTGGGGAACCTGCTGCTCGACGGCGCGTCCCCGCAGCTCATCGCCGTGATCACCGCGGTGGCGGCCGGTGCGATCCTGGCGATGATCGCCGACACCATGATCCCCGAGGCCTACGAGCGGGCCCGTCTGTACACGGGGCTGTGCACCACGGCCGGGTTCCTCACGGCGTTCGTGGTCGAGCGCCTGGGCTAGGCGCGCCACACCGTGGCGCTGCGGGTCTCGGTGCTCTCCAGCGTCAGCGGCACCGGCACGTCGTAGCGGGCGCGGGCGGTGAACAGGTCGTGGGGCAGGTGCGCGCGGTCCGGGTCACCGAGCAGCACCAGCGCGCCCCGTGCCGCGGCCCTGGCCAGGAACGGCAGCACCAGCGCGGTGATCTCGGCGTCGTAGAAGACATCGCCCGCGAGGACCACGTCGGCGCCGTGGGCGTCGCTGTCGAGCTGGTCGCCGCCCAGGGTGCACACGGTGACGCCGTTCGCGGCGGCGTTGAGCTCGACGGCGGCGAGCGCGAGCGGGTCGATGTCGTTGGCGGTCACCACCTCGGCTCCGGCCAGTGCCGCGGCGATCGCGACCAGGCCGGAGCCGGACGCGAGGTCGAACACCTTCTTGTCGCGCACCAGGCCCGCGTTGTCGAGCAGGTGCCGTGCCAGGGCCTGGCCGCCCGCCCACGGGAACGCCCAGAACGGCGGCTGGTCGTGGTGGGTCAGTTCCCACAGGTCCATCGCCTCGGCCGCGCTGTGCAGCACCACCTCGGGCACCAGCGGCACGGGGGCCAGCGTCGTGTTGGCGAGCACGAAGTCGGTGAGCGTGGGCGCGGACATGACGGAGAAGCTTAGGGGCAGCGCGAACACCGGCCGCAGAGGCGAAAGGCCGTAGCTCACATCCCGCCGGCGACGCGCAGGATCGCGCCGGTCGTGTACGAGGCCTCGTCGGAGAGCAGCCACGCGATGGCGTTCGCGATCTCGCCGGACTCGCCGGGGCGGCCCAGCGGGATCCGGGAGGCGACGCGGTCGGGCCGGCCGGGTTCGCCGGACAGTCGGTGGATGTCGGTGCGGATCGTGCCGGGCTGCACGCAGTTGACGCGGATCCCCCGTGGCGCGAGTTCCTTGGCCAGGCCGATCGTCAGCGCGTCCACGGCGGCCTTGGTGGCGGCGTAGTGCACGTACTCCCCCGGGCTGCCCAGTGTCGCCGCGCCGGACGACACGTTCACGATCGCGCCGCTCGTCATGCGCCGGGCCGCCTCGCGGGCCACGAAGATCGCGCCGACGAGGTTGACGTCCACCACGCGGCGCAGGTCCTCGGTGCGCAGGTCGGCGAGCGGCCCGGACGGGGAGGTGATGCCGGCGTTGCTGACCACGCCGGTGACGTCGTCGCCCGCGGCGTCGAACAGGCGCGCCACGTCGTCCTCGTCGGCCGTGTCGGCCCGCACGGCGAGCACCCCCAGCTCGTCCTCCAGCCGCCGTGCCTCGTCCTGCGCCTGCCGGTAGCTGATCACGACCCGGTGCCCGTCGCGCACGAGCCTGCGCGCGGTCGCGGCACCGATACCCCGGCTTCCCCCGGTGATCACCGTTGTCATGCCGCCCACCCTAACCCGTATACTCGGCGCC
The DNA here is from genome assembly GCF_033794685.1 of Streptomyces sp. ID05-26A. NCBI lineage: Bacteria > Bacillati > Actinomycetota > Actinomycetes > Kitasatosporales > Streptomycetaceae > Streptomyces > Streptomyces sp. ID05-26A. The sequence continues at coordinate 685,583 of NZ_JARAYZ010000002.1, read as the reverse complement.
GGATATACGGGAGCGGATATGACGTTCAAGCGCACGAACCCCCTGGCCCTCGCGGTGCTGGCGTTGCTGTCGGAGCGGCCGATGCACCCCTACGAGATGGCGCAGACCATGCGGGAACGCCACCAGGAGGAGGTCATCAAGCTCAACTACGGCTCGCTCTACACCGTGGTCGAGTCGCTGCGGCGCCACGAGCTGATCACCGCGTCCGCCACGCAGAAGGCCGGCAACCGCCCCGAACGCACCGTCTACGCCATCACCACCACCGGTACGGCGGAATTGCACGACTGGCTGCGCGAGCTGATCGCCGTGCCCGCCCGGGAGTACCCGCGCTTCGAGGCCGGGATCTCCCTGGTCGGCCTGCTGCCCCCGGCCGACGCGCTGAAGGTCGTGCGACAGCGTGAGGCCGCCGTGGGCGAGCAGCTCACCGCGCTGGCCGTGCTGCTGGAGAAGCTCGCGGGCATGGGCCTGCCTCAGCTCGCGTGGATCGAGCTCGACTACCGGATGGCCGTGCTGCGCGCCGAACGCGCCTGGCTGTCCTGGTTCGCCACCGCCACCGGTGAGGGCACCGTCGGCGGCTACCCCGACTGGGAGGACAGGCACCGATGAGGCTGCTGTTCGAAGTCACCGGCGTGGTGCACGCGCCGGTGGAGGACGTGCGCGCACGGATGTTCGCCGACGCCGGCGAGTCGGGACCGCACCGGCTCGTGGACCGCGATCGAGGCGTCATCGCCTACTGGGGCGACTGGTGGTACCGCGGCGAGGACACGCTGCACCCCCACCCCGAGGGCGCGCTGCTGCGCCACCGCGTCTACAACATCGCCAAACAGGGCAACTGGGCGCCCTACCTGGCGAACAGGCTGTTCATCGGCTACCGCGCCCGGCTCGAGGCGTCGATGCGCGAGCGGGTGCGTCAGCTTCAGAGCTGACCGAAGCGGACCACGGCGACGAACACCGCCAGCGCGCACAGCACGAGGTTGATCGGCACCGTCGCGCCCTCACCGCGCCGGATGTGCGTGATCGCGGCCCCCACCTGCACCAGCGCCAGGCCTAGCGCGGCGATCGGGGTGAGGATCGGCGCGACGCCGGTCAGCCACGGCAGCACCAGCCCGAGCGCGCCCGCGACCTCGACCGCGCCGATGCCCTTGACCTGCCCGGACGAGAAGTCCCCCGCCCACGCCATGCGCGGCTCGGTCAGAAGATCCTGTTTGGTCTTCGCGAGCTTGGTGAAGCCCGCCATGAGGTACAGGGCCGCCAGCACTCCCGACACGATCCACACCGCGACGTCCATGAACGAAAACCTAGCCCCGCACCCAGCCCGCCGACCACAGACGCCAAGGTCACACCGATCAACTAAGGGTGGCCTTAGTCCTCACCCGAACGGCCGTATAGAGTGTGCAGATGAGGTGCTCGATACTCTCCGACTTCGCGGGCGAACCGCTGGCCGGCACTGCCGCGACCGCGACCGCGTGGCTGTGCCTGGAACAGCCGGGCCCCTGGGGCCGCGACGCCCTGACCGAGAGCCACCTCGACCCGGAACTCGGCGCCGAACTGCAGCGCCGCGCCGACGGCACGGGCGTGCGCATCCTGCTGATCCGCCGCCCCGGCAAACACGCCGACGACCACGTCCCCGCACGCCGCCGCCTGTACCTGGCCTCGACGAAGCCGGGTGGATCATGGCTGGAGCAGGCCGACCTGGCCACCCCCGAGGAGGCGCTCGAACTCGACTTCGAGGCACTGGGCGCGGGCCGCTCCACCGCGTTCGGCACCCCGGTCGCGGACCCGCTGCTGCTGATCTGCACGAACAGCAAACGCGACGTCTGCTGCGCCCTCTACGGCCGCCCGATCGCCACCGCGCTGAACCTGTGGGAGTGCACCCACACCGGCGGCCACCGCTTCGCGCCCACCGGCGTGCTGCTGCCCACCGGTCACCTGTACGGACGCATCGACCACCAGTTGGCCCAGCGCGTCGTCACGGAGGGCATCGTCGCCGACCGCTGCCGGGGCCGCTCCTGCTTCACCCCGCGGGGTCAGGTCGCCGAGGTCGCCGTGCGCCAGCAGATCGGCGAGACCCGCGACGTGCTCACGGTCGCCTCGGAGGACGCCGAGTCCGCGACCGTGCGGCACGCGGACGGGCGGGAATGGCGGGTGACGCTGACCGAGCGGCCCGTGCCGCCGCGGCCCGCCAGTTGCGGGAAGTCGCCGGACATCGCGATCGCGCTGGTGGCGACGGCGATCGACGAGTTGGTGAAGGTCTGCCGCTGAGTGGTTTCGGGAGCCGCGCCGGGTCCCCGCCCACCCACGGGCTGACCACTTGAAGCTCGCCCGCCGCCAGCACTCGGCCGGGCGGGCGGCGAAGGCGGTGATCCCGGCCGGACTTGCACCGCGCTGGCCGTAGGTTGATCGAATGCACAGCACGCACCGCGTCCCCGCCGACCGCAGACGCACCCTGAGCCTGGTGACGGCGATCGTCGCGCTCGCGTGCGCCGCCCTGCTGGCCGCGAGCGTCGTGGTCGACCTCGGCGGCGCCGAGAACGGGCTGATCTTCGCCATGATCCCGCTGGTGCTCTCGGCGACGGCCGCGGTGCTCCTGCTGGCCAAGCCCGGCAAGATCGAGCTGATCCAACTCGACGACGACGGCATCACGCACGTCCTCGGGGGCCTGAAGCGGGAGTGGGCGTGGGACCAGGTCGCGGCCATCGACCTCGCCGAGCCGACCATCGACGGTTCCGGTGCCACGGTCCGGTTCACCAACGGTCAGCTCCTGCACTTCGGCGGGGCCACCGAGGACAGCCGTGCCATCGTCGCCGCGCTGACCAGCCGCTGCCCGGACGCGACGCGGGAGCCGGTGCGCGCCAGGCACAAGCGGCGCGTGGCGGCGGGACTGGCCGGGGTGACGCTCGTGTGCGGCGGTGTCGCGGCCTGGGCGGTCATCGCCTACACGAACGGCGAACCGCTGGAGCTGGCCCAGCCCGCGGTGGCGCTCGTGACGCCCGCGGTGATCAGCGTGATCCTGCTGATCGCCGTTCTGGTGACGGGCCGGCGTTAGGCACGGTCGCGGAGAACACGCCGATGCCCAGCGCGTACGGGTCGTCCAGGCCCACGGTGGCCAGCGTGTCGGCCGGCAGTGCGAGCAGCGAGATGGCGACGCCCAGGAAGTAGGCGTCGAGCAGGCCCGTGTCGCGGACCGTCGAGGGCAGGCCCGCGGCCTGTTGCAGGGCGGCGGCGGCCTCGGCGTTGGCCAGGACCATGCCCGAGAGCGCCTCGCGCACGCCGGGGCGGCGCACCGCCTCCAGGTAGAGCTCGACCATCGCGAGCATCTGGGTCGGGTCGTCGGCGACCGCGCGGCGCAGCAGGGCCGGGTAGAGCTCGGCGACGTCGGTGGCGGTGATGTCGGCCGGGGTCGTCTCCCGCAGGCGTTGCACGGCGGCGCGGTGCAGGGACGTCATGCGGGCGGCGCACGCGGTGAGGACGGCCTCGCGGGTCGGGAAGTAGTTCTTGGTGGTGCCGATGGGGACGCCTGCCTCGCGGTCGATCGCGCGGTGGGTCAGGCCCCGGCCGCCTTCCACCGCGAGGATCTGGATCGCGGTGTCGCACAGGAGATCACGACGGCTCACGGTCCGGGACACTAGCAAGATCACCGCTGATCTGGCGGATCGGGGCGAACGTGCTGGTCCCGGCGGTCGCGGTGACCACGCCGCGTTCGAGCACGAGGAACAGGCCGCAGACGCAGCGGACGTAGGCGACCGCGCCGTGCGAGGACAGCGCGGAGGGGGCGGGCCAGTGGCAGGCGGGGCAGGTGGCGATCATGACCCCAGCGTGATGTCATGGTCTAGTGCATTTCAACCCTTACGGCGGGGCGGCCGCCGAACTCGCCGCGACGCTGGTCAACGCCGAGCGGGACGCGCACCTGCTCGACGTGCTGAAAGCGTCGGACTACAAGCCCCTGGGCTCCCTGGACGCACGGCAGGAACGTGACGTACGAGACTGGGTCGAACGGCTTCGGCAGGTGTTCCGCGAGCCCACGGTCGAGCTGCTCAACGACCTGCTGGCCCAGTCCTCGATGACGCACTACATCTCCACGCACGACGGACGCGCCCCGCACCTGCACTACGCCCGCGAGGACGCACCGACCGACGTGCGCCTCAAGGCGTACACGGCGGCAGGCATGGCGGCGTTGTTCTGCGAGGACGCCGGCCGCATCGGCTCGTGCGACCGCGACGGCTGCGACACGGTGTTCGTCGACACGAGCCGCAACGGCCGCAGGCGGTTCTGCTCCACCAAGTGCGCCAACCGCGTCGCCGTCGCGAACCACCGCCACCGTCAGACGGCGTGAGCGCGGTGCCCGGCGCGGGCACCGCGCCCAGAGCTCACTTGCTCACTTGTCGATGACGTTGTGCAGGCGGCGCGCCTTGTAGTCGGAGTAGGGCTCCAGGCCGTAGGTGCGGGAGCGGTAGTCGGTGCCCCAGTCGCCGCGCTGCTCGTAGGCGAAGTAGCGGGTCTTGGCCGAGTCGGTCCACCGGTCGAAGATCACGACGTGGCGGTTGTCGCCGTCGCCGATCGCGTCGATGACCAGGTCGCCGCGCTTGAGCTCGGACATGGAGATCGAGAACGTCCAGGTCGAGGTGTTGAGCGCCACGGTGTTGGGCGCGTCCGGGACCTTGTCGAGCCTCGCGGCCATCGACGCGTAGCCCGAGCAGTCCTGGCGGTAGCCGTCGGTCCACTTGAGGCTCTGCGAGTAGGGCACGCGGGTGCCGTTGTTCGCCGTCAGCCAGCTGTTGGCGCGGTTGATGATCTCGTAGCGGTAGATCGGCGCGCCGGCGGCGTGCGCCGGGGACACCAGTGTGCTCAGCGCGACGAGCGCGGCGGCGGCGATCGCGAGGACTCTCATGCGTGGAACTCCCATTCCGTAGATCACCTGTGGGCGCTTAGGGTCGGTTCATGGAGCTGACGGAGCTGTGTTTCGCCGGGGTCGCGAGGCAGGCGCACGCCGTGCGGTCCGGTGAGGTGACCGCGCGCGACCTGGTCGCCGAGCACCTGCGCCGCATCGAGCGGATCGACCCGAAGCTCAACGCGTTCCGGCTGGTCTTCGCCGAACAGGCCCTCGCGCAGGCGGCCAGGGCGGACGAGCGCAGGGCCGCGGGCGAGGACCTGCCGCTGCTGGGCGTGCCGATCGCGGTCAAGGAGGACATCGCGCTCGAAGGCCTGCCCACCACCAAGGGCACCAACGCCGCGCGCACCCCGCAGCCGGCGGACGCCGCGATCGTCACGCGGCTGCGCGAGGCCGGAGCGGTGATCATCGGCCGCACCCGCATGCCCGAACTCGGGCTGTGGCCGTTCACCGAGAGCTCCTGGGCCGGGCCGACGCGCAACCCGTGGTCGCTGACGCACTCCCCGGGCGGGTCCAGCGGCGGTTCGGCCGCGGCGGTGGCGGCGGGACTGGCCGCGGCCGCGATCGGCACCGACGGCGCCGGATCGATCCGCATCCCCTGCGCCGTGACGGGCCTGTTCGGGCTCAAGCCCCAGCGCGGCCGCGTCTCCCTGGCACCCGAACCGCAGATGTGGGGTGGTCTCGTCGTGGCGGGACCGATCACCCGCACGGTGCTGGACTGGGCGCTGGTCGCCGACCAGATCCACGGCGCGGCCCCCGGTGACGCGCACGTCGCCCACCCTCCGCGCACGAGCTTCACCCACGCCGCGCGCACCGATCCGGGCCGGCTGCGGATCGGGGTGTCGCTGCGGCCGTGGGGTCCGGGCATCGCCCTGGCCGACGAGGTCCGCGACGTCGTGCAGGACACCGCTGCACTGCTCACCGACCTCGGCCACGACGTGGTCCGCCTGGACCCGCCGATGCGCGACGTCACCGCCTCCACCCAGTTCGCGGCCCGCTACCTGCACAACGCCTACCTGGCGCGTGAGGGCATGGAGCTGCCGGACCTGGTCGAGCCGCGCACGCGCGCGGTCGGCGAACTGGGCCGCCGCGTCCCTCGTGCGACGGCGCGGTGGGCGGCCAAGGACGACGCGACGCTCACCGCGTACGCGAACCGCGTGTTCACCTCGATCGACGTGCTGCTGACCCCGGCGCTGACCCGCCCGCCGATCCGCGTGGGCGAGTGGGACGGCCGCAACGTCGTGACGGCTCTGCTCGCGGCGTCGCACTACACGACGTTCCTGCCGCTGTGGAACATCGTCGGCAACCCCGCCGCGTCCGTTCCCGCCGGTCGCACGTCGGCCGGTCTGCCTCTCGCGGTGCAGCTCGTGGGCCGCCAGCACGACGAGTGCACGCTGCTGTCGGTCTCCGCCCAGCTCGAGCGCGCTCGGCCGTGGGCGGACCGGCTCCCCTCCGGCCTCGATCATGCGAACTAGGATAGTACGAGAACGGACTATCCGAACCGGTAATGGTCAGAATCCGCGCCGGGACAACTCGTCGAGCAGTTCGCGGTCCGCGACGTGCCGCGACTTGATGTGGTCCAGGTAGTCGGCGAACGCGTCGGGCTGCAGACCGCGTAGTTGTGCGAGCCATTCCACGAGCAGCTCCTGCTCCTCGATCCCCCGGCGCGCGAGCTCGACCTCCACGATCCGCCGGTACACCTCGATCGCGAGCCGGCTGCCGTCGGTCACGAGGTGCTGCACCAGCTCCGCACGCAACGGCGGCCAGTCGTCGGTGTGCACGACCAGTGCCCGGATCTTGAGGTACACGTCGAGGTTGGGGCGCGCGACGAACGCCTCCCGGCACACCTGCACCGCGCGCTGCGGTGTCCCCCGGCGCAGGTGCTCCTCCACGGCGAGGTCGATCAGCCGCAGTGCCGCGCCCCGACCGCCCACGGCGCGCAGCCCGCGCTCGACCCACTCCAGGGCCTCCTCGGAGCGGCCGTTGTCACGCAGCACGGTCGCGACCTGCAGGTAGTGCCAGCCCGAGGACAGGTCCTTGGACAGCACGAGCAGCTGCAGGTCGACGTCGTCGGTGTACTCGGCGAGCTCCTCCATGACGCGCAGCAACGCCCAGCGGGCGCGGTCGTAGCGGCCGGTCTCGCCGAACCCGATCACCGGCAGCGGCTCGAACAGCGCCACCGCCCGTTCCCGGTAGCGCGCGAGACCGTCGTCGTCCAGGGCGCCGGTGTAGGCCGAGAGGCTGACGTCGGGCGCGTCGGGGTGGCGCAGCTGCAGGTCGAGCAGCCAGTCGGCCAGGCGCAGCGGGTCGGGGGCGGTCTCGGCACACGCGCGGGCGTGGGTGCCCAGCACGCGGTGGGCCAGTTCCGCGAGCTCGACGCGATGGGTGCGACTGGACGCGACCCCGTCGGCGAGCTGGGTGACGATCTGCTCGATCAACGCGACGAGCCGCGGGCCGGGATCGGTGACGAGCAGCGACTGCAGTTCGACCGACACGGCGGTCAGCGCCTGCCAGCGGGCGGGCCAGTCGGCGGTCTCGCTGTCGGCCTCGACGAGCGCGGAGGCCACGGTGGCGGGCAGCGAGTCCATCACAACATCATTACCGCGTCACCCGGTCGAGTGCTACGGATGTCGCCCTATCGGATTTAATGTTCACCCTCAGTGGTCAGATGGCGACAGCTCGGCCAGCTTCCTCGTCAGAACTTCCCGCTCACGTTCATTGCCGCACAATCGAATCGCCTGCTCAAGCTCGGTGCGGGCCTCGTCGAGGCGGCCCAGGCGGCGCAGCAACTCTCCGCGCACGCCCGGTAGCTGATGCGAGTCCTTGAACGCGTCCGCGGACGCCAGCGAGTCGACGATCGGCAGCGCTGCGGCGGGCCCCTGCGCCATCGACACGGCAACGGCCCGGTTGAGGTCCACGACCGGCGACGGGGCCAGCCGCCCGAGGCCGTCGTAGAGGGCGACGATGCGGCCCCAGTTCGTGTCCTCGACCGACGACGCCAGCGCGTGGCACTCCGCGATCGCGGCCTGCAGCCCGTAGTAGCCGTACCCGCGGCCCGCACCGGTGGCCTTCGCGAGCGCGGCACGGCCCCGGGCGATCGCCGGACGGTCCCAGCGGCGCCGGTCCTGCTCCTCCAGCAGCACCGTCTCTCCGTCGGGGCCGCGCCGCGCCGGGAAGCGGGCGGCGGTCAGCTCCAGCAGCGCCAGCAGGCTGTGGACCTCGGGTTCCTCGGGCATCAGCCGCGAGAGGATCCGGGCGAGCCGCTGCGCCTCGCCGGCCAGGTCGAAGCGGATGACCTCGTCGCCGGAACTCGCGGACGAGCCCTCGGTGAAGATCAGGTAGACGACGCTGAGGACCTGGGCCAGGCGCGCGGGACGTTCGGCGACCGGCGGCACCTCGAACGGCACCCCGGCCGCGCCCAGGGACTTCTTCGCCCGCGTGATGCGCGCCTGCACCGTCGCGGTGGGCACCAGGAACGCGCGCGCGATCTCGTCGCTGGTCAGACCGCCGATCACGCGCAACGTCAGCGCGACCCCGGACTCGCGGGAGAGCACCGGGTGGCACGAGGTGAACATCAGCGCGAGGGTGTCGTCGTCGATCTGGTCGGGGTCCCACAGGACGTCGTCGGGGGCGGGCCCGGGGTCGGCGCCGGTCAACGCGCCTCCCTCGGGCAGGTGGTGGGCCATCGCGGCGTACTTCTCGTCGCGGGCGCTGCGGCGGCGGAACGCGTCGATCGCGCGGCGCCGGCCGACGGTGAGCAGCCAGCCCGCCGGGTTGTTCGGGACGCCCTCGCGCGGCCAGGTCACCAGCGCCTCGGCCAGTGCCTCCTGCGCCAGGTCCTCGGCCAGCGCGAAGTCGCCGGTGTAGCGGGTGAGCGCACCGATGATCCTCGCGGAGTCGATGCGCCACACCGCTGCTACGGCCTTGCGTCCCGTGGGGTCGCTCATGGGACCCAAACTAGATCAACGGGCAGCGGGCTCAGAGCTGACCCGTGGACTCGCGCCAGGCACGTTCCTTCTTGATCCACTCGTTGTCCTGCGGGAACTCGTCGATGGTCGGCACGCGGCGGATCTCGGTCTTGAACCCGGCCGCGGTCATCGGCGTGCGCTTGGCCCACCCGATGGCGTCCTCGATGGTGGGGACGTTGATCAGGTAGAAGCCGTTGAACAGCTCCTTGGTCTCCCCGTACGGGCCGTCGGTGACGACCGGCGGCTCGGAGGAGAAGTCGACGACCACGCCCTCCTCGGCCGGGGCGAGGCCCTCGGCGGCGACCAGGACGCCGGCCTCGATGAGCTCCTCGTTGAACTTGCCGACGGTCTCGAGCATCTGGTCGAAGTCGATCTCACCGAGGTTGCCCCAGGCCTCGTCGGAGGTCACGCGCCAGATCAGCATGAACTTCATGTCGGTCTCTCCCAGATGGTTCGTGCGGGTCCGTTGGGGACCCTTTCACGCCCAGGTCGAACGGGAGACCCACCGGATCGACACACGACCCGGAATTTCCCGAGAATTTCTGTTTTCGCAGTTCAGACGACGAAGCGGCCCACCCCGGTGATCGGGATGGGCCGCTGGGCGTGTCGTCGTGCTGCTCAGACCCGGTCGTCGGGCTGGTGCAGCGAACGCGGCTGCTCCGCCTCGAGCTCCGGCACCGGGAACGCGGCGCCGACCGAGCGCGGCGAGGCGCTCAGCGGACCGGGCACCTCCTGGCGCGCGACGGCCTCCGCGGCGGCGACGGCCTCGGCGACCTTGGGGTCGGACTTGAGGTCGAACCAGGCGGCGACCGACTCGTCGTCGTCCTCGGGCTTGGGCCGCTGCGTGGTGTCGACAGGTGGCTCGTAGCGGAACACGCCGTCCTCGCCGGGGGCGCCGAGCATCTTGGCGAACCCTTCGAGGGCCTTGCCGTAGTCGGTCGGGATCATCCAGACCTTGTTCGCGTCGCCCTGCGCCATCTGCGGCAGCGTCTGCAGGTACTGGTAGGCCAGCACCTCCGGGGTGGGCTTGCCGTCCTTGATCGCGCCGAAGACCTTCTCGATGGCCTTCGCCTGACCCTGCGCCTGCAGGTAGCGGGCGGCACGTTCACCCTGCGCCCGCAGGATCTGCGCCTGCCGCTCACCCTCGGCGGACAGGATGGCGGCCTGCTTGCCGCCCTCCGCCGCGAGGATCTGCGACTGCTTCTGGCCCTCGGCGGTCTTGATGGACGACTCGCGCTGGCCCTCGGCGGTGAGGATCATGGCGCGCTTCTCGCGGTCCGCGCGCATCTGCTTCTCCATCGAGTCCTGGATGGAGGGCGGCGGGTCGATCGACTTGAGCTCGACGCGGGCCACGCGCAGGCCCCACCGGCCGGTCGCCTCGTCGAGCACGCCGCGCAGCTGACCGTTGATGTGGTCACGCGAGGTCAGCGTCTCTTCCAGGCTCATGCCGCCGACGAGGTTGCGCAGCGTCGTGATGGTGAGCTGCTCGACACCGACGATGTAGTTGGAGATCTCGTACACCGCCGAGCGCGGCTCGGTGACCTGGAAGTACACGACGGTGTCGATGGACACCGTCAGGTTGTCCTGGGTGATCACCGGCTGCGGCGGGAACGACACGACCTGCTCGCGCAGGTCGATGCGGGCGCGCACCTTGTCGATGAACGGGACCATGATGTTCAGGCCGGGTGCCGCGGTGTTGCGGTAGCGGCCGAGGCGTTCGATGACGGCGGCCTGCGCCTGCGGGATGACCAGCACGGACTTGATTGCGATGGTCAGCACGAAGATCGCGATGACGGCGGCGATCACAGCGGTGATCGGGTCCAACTCGGTTCACACCCTCCTGAGGGCGCTCACACCGCGGCTATCACCACGGCGACGGCGCCCGAGATCTCGACAACGGTGACGGCTTCGCCTTCTTCGATCACGGACCCGTCGAGGGTGCGCGCGCTCCAGGTGTCGCCGCCGATCTTGACCTGCCCGCCGTGCTCGTCGACCTTCGTCACCGCGACGGCCCGGCTGCCCAGCAGCGCCTCGTGGTGCATCCGGACGTTCGAGCCGAGCTGCAGCCGCTTCTTGAGCAACGGCCTGGCCGTGACGATCAGGCCCAGCGACGTGGCCGCGAAGACGAGCACGCTCACCAGGTCGGCGGCGCCCACTGCGGACACCCCGGCCGCGGCCAGCGCGGCGGCGCCGAGCATGACGAGCACGAAGTCACCGGAGAGAACCTCGGCGACGACGAGCAGTATCCCGACGATCAGCCAGATCAGCGCGGCCATGAGCCCAGTCATACACCAACGGGGACCACGCAGCGTGAAGATTCACCGTGCTGAGCCCCGGACCGTAACGAAATCGATCAACGGCAGATGAAAAGGGCGTGGCGAAGACGGTGAAGTCGCGGACGGGCCGGTTCGTGTCCGGGCTGGTGCTGGTGGGTGCGGCCGTGGGGCTGGTGGTCGTGTTGCAGACCGCGACCGAGCAGCATTCCTGGGCCAGTGCCGAGGCGACGGTGCAGGAGCGGATCAAGTCGGGCAAGAGCGCGTCGGTGCGCGTCGAGTACGCGCTGCCCGACGGCACCAAACAGGTGCAGACGCTGTCGGAGAACGGGTCAGCCCACGAGCAGGGCTCGCGGGTCGAGGTGCGCTACGACCTGGTCGACGGCCGGGTGGTGGACGCGGCACTGGCCGACAACGACCAGGTGTTCTGGGTGCTGGGCGTCATGCTGGGCGCGTTGACGCTCGGCTCGGTCGTCATGAACCTCATCGCCTGGGCGCCCCAGCGGCGCGATCCCTAGTCCTGTCCGACGGTGACGAAGTCGATCAGGCGCTCGACGGCGCCGAGCAGGTCGGACTCGATGTCGCGGTAGCTGCTCACCGCACCGAGCACGCGCTGCCAGCCCTCCCAGGTCTCGCCCCAGCCCAGCCGCTCGCACACGCCGGTCTTCCAGTCGGTGCCGCGCGGGACGACCGGCCAGGCCTTGATCTTGACGGCCTGGGGTTTCACGGCCTGCCAGATGTCGACGTAGGGGTGGCCGGTGACGAGCACGTTGTCGTCGCGGATCCCGTCGACGACGCGCTGTTCCTTGGAGTTCGCGACGAGGTGGTCGACCAGGACGCCGAGGCGGCGGTGCGGCGCGGTGCCGAACTCGTGGATGCGCTGCGGCAGTTCGTCGACGCCGTGCAGGGGTTCGACGACGATGCCCTCGACGCGCAGGTCGTGGCCCCAGACGCGTTCGACGAGCTCGGCGTCGTGCTTGCCCTCGACCCAGATGCGGCTGGCCTTCGCGGTGCGCGCCCTGAGTCCCTCGACCTTGACCGACCCGGACGCGGTGATCTTCGGCTGCTGCGGGCGCGGCGCGGGCTTCACGAGCGTGACGGGCTGCCCGTCGACGAGGAACCCGGCGGGGTTGAGCGGGAACAGCCGCTGCCGGCCGTGCCGGTCCTCCAGGACGACCTGGCCGTACTCGAACTTCACGACGGCTCCGCAGAAGCCGCTGGCGGGGTCCTCGACGACGAGGCCGGGTTCGGCCGTGATCTCGGGGACCTTCTTGCGCTTCGGGGTGGACAGGATGTCGCGGCCGTAGTCGTGGGAACGCACGCGAAGACCCTAGCCCCTGTCCTGCAAGTCTCGTCGGGTGACAGCGGCGGCCGAGGGCCCCGGAGACGGCGTCTCTCACCAGACGAACTCGCAGGACAGCGCCTAGCCGTAGAACGGTTTGAAGGCGGTGAGCCACTCGTGGACGCGGTCGAGGTCGACATCGGCGCCGTGCAGGTCGTAGCCGCCGTGCACGAAGTCGAGCCAGTCGACGGCCGGGTCGCCGACGCAGGCGCGTGGGTCGATCGCGACCGGTCCGCGTGGGCCTTGCAGGACGTTGCCGGGGTGCATGTCGCCGTGCAGCAGCACGGGCGTGACGTTGTCCTCGGCGAGTTTGCGGGCGCGGTGGTGTTCGGTGGCGTAGTAGGTGCCGGTGCGGCGGGTGAGCAGCGTCTCGAACAGGAAGTCGACGCGGGCCTCGAGCGGCGGGAAGCCGGTGGGGTTCGCCTCGTGCAGGTGCGGGACGACCTTGGCCGGGTCGGTCGCCGGGGTGCCGGGCGCGATGGTCTCGAGCAGCAGGGCGCCGCGGGTGAGGTCGGCGTCGAGCAGGCCGACCATGGCGGGTGTGCCGGCCCAGGCGGCCAGTGCGCGCGCTTCGTGCACGGCGATGTCGTGGTCCGGGGTGACTTTGAGGACGCCGCCGGTGCACAGGAACGTGGCACCGGTGCCACCGGGCACGGGGGTGAGGTTCGTGAGACCCCAGCGGGCGGCGAGGGTGGCGACCAGGTCGGGCAGCGCGTCGATCCACGCGGACACACCGGTGCCGAATCGTCGGGTCAGCCGCGCTCTGGCGTCCTCATCGATCACTCAACTCAGATTAGCGAGTTCGCTCCGGATTGGCGGCGGAACTGGTAGTCCGCCAGCGCCGGGCGCCACAGGCCGTTGGCGTCGAAGCAGGTGGACAGCAGCCGCAGGTCCGCTCCGTCGCCGGTGACGACGACCTTGCCGTCGATCACCCACCTGTTCGCGGGCAGCAACGGCACGGGCCACCCGGCGATGAGCAGCCGGTCGCACACCAGCCGCTGCAGCCGTCCGCCGTCGTTGTCGACGATCACGGCCGGGGTGTCGAGGTCGAAGTCGCGCACGACGGCGTGCGGGTAGCGCCGCACTCCGGCGTCGGCGAGCCGTTCGGCGCCGGGCCCGATCAGGTCGACGGGCCCGAATCGTCGCGCCAGGCACGCGGCCGCCCACGCGCCGAGATCGGCCGCGCCCACGACGACGATCCGTTCGAAATAGGTCATGTCAACCGTTTCCCGCATTCACAATTCGAATGTTCACGCAGGTCAGAAAGCCTCCAGCAAGATAGGGGCACGGTGATCCGCACGTCAAACACCCGGCCCGTCTCAATTGGAACATGTCAATGGGCAAGGAATAGTTCGCCGATGAGCACCACTGTCAGTAGGTGACGGTGATCGTGCGGTCCGGCCCGTTGACCTCGATGGCGCCGCCCACGGGGATGATCACCTGCGGGTCGGTGTGGCCGAGGTCGACGTCGAACACGATCATCGCGTCGGGCGCGTACTCGCTGAACGCCTGGAGCACCGCCTCGCGCTGCTGCGTGGTGTGGGTGGCGCGGTCGGTGTCCTGGTTGGTGAAGAACCAGGCCTTCGCGCGCCCGACGAGCACGGCCGGGAACCGCTGCAGCAGGCCGCGTTCACCCATGTTGCGCAGGATCCGGTAGACCTCGGTCGCGGACGGCATCTCCTCGCTGGTCTCGAAGAACAGCACGTCGCCGTCGTAGTGCTCGGGTGCGTTGATCTCGCGGCCGGCCATCATCAGCCACGACAGGATCTCCAGGTTCCCGCCCCACGACCTGCCCCTGACCGTGCTGTGGGGCTGGTGCCAGATCCAGCCGCCGCTGGGTTCGAGGACCGGTTCGGTGTCGAAGGCGGCGGGGTCGTCCCAGGGGCTGTCCTTGTCGCCGTAGGCCAGGCTCTCGGTGAGCCGGTACTCCCCCGGCGTGAACAGCGCGGCCTTGAGCGAGTCCCGGGTGGCCGGGTGCATGGCCTTCGGCCTGCCGAACTGGACCATGACGCTGCCACCGTAGAAGCCCGCGATACCGCGGTTGTTCAGCCACGTCAGCAGGTTGGTGTTGTCGCTGTGCCCGAAGAACGGCTTGGGGTTGGCCCTGATCAGCTCTTCGTCCAGGTGCGGCAGCACGGTGATCTGGTCGTCGCCGCCGATCGTCGCGATCACGGCCTTGATGTCCGGGTCGGCGAACGCGGCGTGCAGGTCCTTCGCGCGTTCCTGCGGGGTCGAGCCCATCTTGCGGGTGGCGGGGTACTCGACCGGGATCAGGCCGAAGTCCTGTTCGAGGCGCCGCAGGCCCAGTTCGTGGGGCAGGGGGAACAGGCCCGCGATACCGGCGGCCGGGGAGACGATCGCGACGCGGTCGCCGGGCTGGGGCTTGGGCGGGTTGCTCAACGACATGGTCGCTGAGCGTAGTAACGCCGGGCGCGGAGGGTGCGAAGTTAACCGATGCCGGACGTCGACGCGGGGGTTGCGGTGATCACAGGTGACTGAGCCGGACACCGAGGTGCACGCCGTGATCCTGGCCGACGACACGGCCCTCACGCCGGTGCAGATCGGGCTCGTCGAGATCGGGCGGTCGCAGGCATTCCCGCAGTTGTCGATCGGAACCGTTGTCGGCACCACCGTCCAGGTCGCGTTCGGTCACCTCGGCAAGGGCCAGCCGCTGGAGAACGTCGTCACGCCTGAAGTCGTCTCGGCGTTGCGCCCCAGGGCGGTGCTCGTGGTGGGCACGGCGGAGGCCGTGAGGTCCGATGTCGCGGTCGGTGACGTCGTGGTGGCCACGGACTTCGAAAGCCAGGGCGGCGTCCGGCCACGTCGCAGCAGCCGGCGAGCGCCTGCGCCGATGCTGGAGAGAGCCGTCGCGGTCGCGGGTTCCGACTGGGATCCGCGGCGCTCGGACGGAACGCCCTGCTCGGTTCACTTCAGGCCGGCCGCCACCTTCCGCGACGTGATCACACTGACTCGGCCGGTCCTGCTGGACCTCGGCGAGGCAGCGGTGATCGACACCGAGCGGTTCGGTTCCCCACCGGGCCACGTACCCGTGCTGATGATCTACGGAGTCATTGGCTGGGCACATCGGGCGGTCGACAACGCATGGTTGTCGCTGCCCTACCCGGCGGCGGAGAACGCCGTGACGTTCGCCCTGTCCCTCGCGCTCACGCTGGAGAAGCCCGATCTCGTGCGTCTGCTGCGGACCATGGGGCACGGCGACCGGGTCGCGGAGACCGATCTGCTGTCCCGCGAGGCGTTCGTCGAGTCACTGGCGGAACTGCTCGCGCACACCGACGAGAACCACGACCTGGCCGGTCCGACGGTGATCGCCATCGAGGGTGCGTGGGGTGCGGGCAAGAGCACGCTCATGGAGATGACCCGTGCCCGGCTCGAATCGGCCGGGCCCGTTGCGGCACGCCCGAGGCTGTGGGCTGAACAGGTGTCGCGGTGGCGACGGCGCAAGCTGCGGGCGTGGGACGCCGACCTCACGTTGAGCGGCTGGTTCCACCGCCGCACGCGTGAGGACGTGACCGCGCCGAGGGTGCTGACGGCGATGTTCAACCCGTGGTCGTGCCAGACGAGTGAGCACGTGTGGGCCGGGTTGAACGACTGCATCGTCAGCACGGGCGCGCCGGTGATCGCGACGAACTCCAGCTCGTCGCTGCAGCGCTTCTGGTTCGCGCACAACGCCGAGCAGCTGGATCGCCGGCACGTGCAGCGGACGTTGCGCAAGCGGATCATGTCGCCGTTGCTGCGGCTGGGTGTGTTCGCGCTGCCGGTGCCGATCCTCGCTCAGCTGGCGCGTGCCCCGGAGACGGTGGGCCTGGCGTTGTGGTTGGTCGGGGTGCTGCTCGGGCTGGGTCTCGCGCACACGGCCTTCCGGTACCTGGTCCGGCCTGCCGACACGTTGCTGCCGGCCGAGTTGTTCGGGCCGTCCGGCGCGATGGGCTCGTACTCGACGGCCGTCGGGACCGACGATCCGCTGCGGGATCCGCATCGGCGCACGCGCAAGGGGCAGTTGCAGAGCGCGCAGGAGGACGTGCACCGGTTGATCCGGGAGCTGGGTGAGCAGGGGACGCTGCTGGTGGTGTTCATCGACGACCTCGACCGGTGCTCTCCTCGCACGACCGCGGACGTGTTCGAGGCGATCAACGGGTTCCTGAGCGGGTCGTTCCCGTCGATCCGGTTCGTGCTGGGCATCGACGCGGCCGCCACCGCCGCGCACCTGGACGCCGCCTACTCGGCGCTGGTCGTGGCGGACGCCGGGCGGGACAGCGCCGATCCGAGTCCGGGGTGGACGTTCCTGCGCAAGCTCATCCAGTTGCCGCTGCCGTTGCCGAGAGTGGCGCGGACGCAGGTGGAGCCGTTGCTGGAGGGTCTGCTGGGCACGCCGCCCAGGCCGGAGTACCTCGTCGTCACCGAGGAGGAGGTGGCGGCGTTGAGGGGGTTCGTGCCGGCCCAGCCGCGGCCCGAGGTCTCCAGGGCCGCGGTGATCCACACGCCGCCGACGGTCATGACGCTGGAGCACGACGAGAAGGTGAAGCAACGGTTCGCGGAGCGTCTCGCGGCGCAGCCGGACCTGTCGGTGCGGGAGGCGAAGCGGATCGTCACGGTGTGGATGTTCTACGTGCGGGTGCTGAGCCGCATCGACGGCGAGACCGGGCCGGCGGCGGTGCGCAGGGCGTGTCACCTGGTGTTGCTGGCGGAGATCGTCGCGCGCTGGCCCGCGTCGCAGAGGGCGCTGCACCGGCGCGTCGAGGGCGTGCACGCGTTGACGGCGCTCGCGCGCGCCACGAGCGACACCGTGCGGTGGGAGATCGAGGTGCGCAGGTACGGCCTGTCCGGGGACCGGCACCGGTCGTTCCGCGAAGGCGTTCTGGCGATCCTGCGGGACTACGACGGCGCCGAGATCGCGAAGCTGGCCGAGCAGCTGACCTAGAACGCCGGCCAGGGGATCGCGGGCCAGTCGCCGGAGGGTTCGGGGAAGACACCGGCGGCCAGCAGCTTCTCCACCCGTTCGCCGACGGCACGGACCTCGGCGCGGGTGAGGTGGTCGTGCAGCGTCTCGCCGAGCTCGGAGTCCAGCGACGACCTCAGCCGGCGCAGCGTCTCGACGACGGTCTCGGGCAGGGGTTCGCGGGCCCAGCCCCACAGCACGGTGCGGAGTTTGGGTTCGGTGTGCAGGCAGATGCCGTGGTCGACGCCGTAGATGGCGCCGTCGAGGGCGTGCAGGACGTGGCCTCCCTTGCGGTCGGCGTTATTGACGACGACGTCGAAGGCGGCCATCTCGGCGATGCGCGGGTGGTCGGCGTGCACGAGGACGGCGGGGTCGCCGAAGCGGTCGTGGGCGTGGAAGACGGGGATCCAGCCGGGTTTGACGTCGTCGACGCCGATGATGTCGACGAGTTCGTCCTCTTCGCGGGTGTCGACCCACAGCTGGACCATGCCGGTGCCGAACGGGCCGGGGCGCAGCACGGTCGGGGGGACGACGCCGAAGGACGCGGCGGAGATCAGGTAGGTGGCCACCTCGCGGCCGGCGAGCGTGCCGTCGGGGAAGTCCCACAGCGGCCGTTCGCCTCGCACGGGTTTGTAGACGCACTGGGCGTCGACGCCGTCCAACGAGATCTTGCAGAACAAGGTGGCGTTGGAGGCGTCGACGAGGCGTCCTTCGACCTCGATGCGGCCGTGTTCGAGCAACCGCAGGGCCGCGGAGGTGTCCACGTCAGTCTTCTTCGGTGCGTCGGTAGCCGTTCTGGCGCGGGCAGATGTGGCCGTCCGCGTCGAGCGGTTCGTTGCACAGCGGGCAGGGTTTGCGGCCGGCGTTGACGACGCGGTCGGCTCGTTCGGCGAAGGCGCGGGCGGCCGAGGGCGACAGGAAGACCCGCACGGCGTCGGGGCCCTCCTCGGTGTCGTCGAGCACGACGGCCTCGTCGACCTCCTCCTCGGAGACCGCGAGGAGCTCGATGACGACCGCCTTGGACTCGGCGTCCCAGCCCAGTCCCATGGTGCCGACGCGGAACTCCTCCTCGACGGGCACGTCGAGGGGCTGGGTGTCGAGGTCGTCGGGCGGGGCGTCGTCGGGCACGTCGGTGCCGAAGCGGCGCTGCACCTCCTCGAGCAACGAGCCGATGCGCTCGGCGAGGACCTGGACCTGCTGCTTTTCCAGGGCGACGCTGATCAACCTGCTCTGCTCGGAAGCCTGCAGGTAGAAGATGCGGTCGCCGGGCTGCCCGACGGTTCCTGCGATGAAACGGTCGGGTGCGCGGAATACGTGAATGACGCGAGCCATGGCAGAAACGAGCCTAGGCCACGCGGAGATCGTCGGCAGGTCCTCCCCCACCAAACACTCCGCGTATAGGGTCGGGTTGTGGTGAAGATCGCTTCGTACGGGACCTGGACCTCGCCGATCACGGCAGGCGACACGTCGAAGCCGGGCGGTGGGTTCCAGTGGGCCGACCTGCACGGCGAGCGGGTGTGGTGGGCGGAGAGCCGACCGGCCCAGGGCGGCAGAGTGGCGTTGGTGCGCGACGGCGTGGAGGTGCTGCCCGCGCCGTGGAACGCCCGCAACCGGGTGCACGAGTACGGCGGGCGGCCGTTCGTGGTGCTGGCCGAGGACAGGGTGGCGTTCACGCACTGGGACGACCAGCGCGTTTATGTGTTCAACCCGGACTCGCCGCAGCCCACGCCGCTGACCGAGGCGCCGCAGCGGCATCACGGGGTGCGGTACTCCGACCTGTCGGCGGGCCCGGACGGCGAGGTGTGGTGCGTGCGGGAGACCGTCACGGGTGAGGCGCGCACCGACGTGCGCCGCGACCTGGTGGCGATCACCCGGGCGGGTGAAGTCCGGGTGCTGGGCGCGTCGCACCACTTCATGACCGGCCCGAAGGTCAGCCCGGACGGCACGCGGTTCGCGTGGATCGGCTGGAACCACCCGCAGATGCCGTGGGACGGCGCCGAGCTGTGCGTCGCCGACGTCGGCTCGTCGGAGCACGAGGTCGTCTCGGGTTCGGCGACCGAGGCGGTGTGCCAGTTCGAGTGGGAGGGCGACAGTCTGCTGGCGCTGACCGATCCCGACGGCTGGTGGAACCTGTTCCGCGTCTCCCCCGACGGCACGCGCGTGAACCTGGCGCCGTGCGAGGAGGAGCTGGGCGGGCCGATGTGGCGGCTGGGCAACCGGTGGTTCGCGACGCTGTCGCCGGGCCGCTACCTGGTGGTGCGCTCGGGGCACCTCGCGGTCCTGGACGAGCGCAGCGGCACCGTGACCGACGTGCAGACCGACCTGCCGACGTGGGCGGCGGACCTGTCGGTGCGCGACGGTGTGGTGGTCTGCGGCGCGGCGGGCCCGACGTCGGACTTCGCCGTGGTGCGGCTGGACCTGTCCAACGGTGAGCTGACCTATCTGACGGGCGGCGAGGAGTTGCCCGAGGCGGCGTATCTGCCGGTGCCGGTGGAGCGGATGTTCGGGGAGATCCCGGCGTACGTGTACGCGCCGTCGAACCCGGACTTCGCGGGCCCTGAGGGCGAGTTGCCGCCGTACGTGGTGCACGTGCACGGCGGGCCTACGGGGCGTGCGCTGCCCAAGCTCGACAGCGACATCGCGTACCTGACCAGCCGCGGCATCGGTGTGGTGGCGGTGAACTACGGCGGTTCGACCGGCTACGGGCGGGCGTTCCGGGAGCGGCTGCGCGAGCAGTGGGGTGTGGTGGACGTGCAGGACTGCGCGTTCGTCGCCCAGCAGCTGGCTGCCGAGGGCACGGCGGATCCGAAGCGCCTGGGCATCCGGGGCGGTTCGGCGGGCGGCTGGACGTCGGCGGCATCGCTGACCTCCACGGACGTCTACCGGTGCGGGATGGTCGCGTTCCCGATCCTGGACCTGGCGGGGTGGACGTCGGAGGGCGGCGAGACGCACGACTTCGAGTCGCGTTACGTCGAGGGCCTGGTCGGCACGTTGCCCGAGGCCGCGGACCGCTACCGGGACCGCTCGCCGTCGACGAAGGCGCGGGAGGTGTCGGGGCCGGTGCTGCTGTTGCAGGGCCTGGAGGACGAGATCTGCCCGCCGGAGCAGGCGGACCGGTTCGCCGCGGACCTGGCCGGCTCGGGGATCCCGCACGCGTACCTGACGTTCGAGGGTGAGCAGCACGGGTTCCGGATGGCGCAGAACATCAAGACGGCGCTGGAGGCGGAGCTGTCCTTCTACGGACAGGCGTTCGGATTCGTGCCGCCCGGTGTGCCGGTGCTGGACCTCTCGGAGTGAGCCTGCTGTCCGCCGGGGATCGGGTCGCGCTGGTGTCACCGGCCGGCCCGGCCCTGGCCTCGCGGATCGCCGCGGGCGCCGACGTGCTGCGCTCGTGGGGCCTCGAGGTCACCACGCCTGTGGTGGATCCGTGGTCGTTGCCGTACCTGGCGGGTTCTGACCAGGCACGGGCGCAGGAGTTCGTGTCGGCGTGGTGCTCGGACGTGGCGGCGGTGTTCTGCGTGCGCGGCGGCTACGGGTGTCTGCGGATGACGGATCTCGTGCCGTGGAAGGACCTGCCGGCGCGGGTGTTCGTGGGCTCGTCGGACGTGACGGTGCTGCACGCCGAGCTCAACGCGGTCGGGCAGCGCACGGTGTTCGGGCCGATGCCGGGCACCTCGGACTTCGTCGACGACCCGCTGGCCCAGGCGCGGCTGCGTGAGGTGCTGTTCGACGGCGTGAGGTCGTGGACGGCCGGCACGCCCGTGGTGCCCGGTACGGCGAGTGGGGTGCTCACGGGCGGGAACGCGGCGTTGCTGGCGGCGTCGATCGGCGGGCCCCGGTGGGCGCGTCCGGTGCCGGGCGCGATCGCGTTGATCGAGGACGTCGGCGAGGAGGCCTACCGGCTGGACCGGATCCTGACGCAGCTGCTGCGGGCGGGCTGGTTCGAGCCGGTGTCGGGGATCGTGCTGGGGTCGTGGACGGACTGCGGGGACGTCTCGGCGGTGCTGGCCGACCGCCTCTCGGGGCTCGGGGTGCCGATCCTGGGTGATTTCGGGTTCGGGCACTGCGCGGGCTCGTGGTCGCTGCCGATGGGCGTGCGGGCGCGCCTCGACGCCGGCGCGCGGACGTTGACGCTGCTCTGAGGCGTGTCAGGGGCGCAGGCGCGCGTCTGCGCGCAGCCGGTCGGTCTGGTCGCCGATGTCGGCGATCCGCTCGGCGAGCCCGGGGTGCCCGTCGCGCAGTCCGGGACCGGCCTGCGCCAGGGGCGCGAGCAGGTCCGTGACGTCCTCTCCGCCCAGTGCCCGCTGCACGGCGGCGTCGTGCGGGCCGACCTGGGCGGCCAGGCCCCGCAGCACGGCGGCGTTGTCCCGTGCCCACGCGGCGACGGCCTTGTCACCGGAGCGGCGGTCCCGTTCGGCCTGGACGCGTTCGTCGCCGGTGCCGGACTCGCCGGTGCGGCGCACGCGCAGGTAGCGCTTCTCGGCAGCCTGGCGGCTGGCGACGCCGAGGACGGGGGCGAGGTCGGCCCAGCTCGTGCCCAGCGCGCGGGCGGCCTCGATGAGCTGGGGCTCCCAGCCCGACAGTTCGTCGCGCAGCTGCCTGAGCAGCATCAACGCCGCGAGCACCTCGGTGGCGTCGCCGGGTGAGGCGGCCGCGGACCGCACGGAGTCGTAGTCGTTCGGCATGTCATCCTCCCGATGACGATGGGGACTTGTCATCGTTCCGACGACATGTTACAACGGTGGGGCAGCGCATTGACAGTCCTACGAGAAATGGCTGGAGGTGTCAGATGTTGATGCGCACTGACCCGTTCCGGGAGCTCGACCGGCTGACGCAGCAGGTGCTGGGGTCGGCGGGCACGTGGTCGCGGCCCACGGCGATGCCGATGGACGCCTACCGCGACGGGGACGAGTTCGTGGTGGCCTTCGACCTGCCCGGAGTGGCGCCGGACGCGATCGACCTCGACGTCGAGCGCAACGTGCTGACGGTGAAGGCGGAGCGCAGGCCGGTCGGCAAGGACGTCGAGATGCAGGTGTCGGAACGGCCGCTGGGTGTGTTCTCCCGGCAGCTGTTCCTCGGTGACTCCCTCGACACCGACAGGATCGACGCCCAGTACGACGCGGGCGTGCTGACGCTGCGGATCCCGATCGCGGAACGCGCGAAGCCCCGCAAGATCGCCATCTCCGGTGGCGAGGACGCTCCCCGGCAGATCGACGCCTGATTCACCCGGCGGGCGGCGGCCGTCCGGGTGACGCCCGGTAGGCTTCCGCCCGCCATGAGACCCCATCCCCAGTGGACGGCGTCGGACGTCTACGCGTCCAACACCGACCTCTACGCCGATCCCCGACTGGTGGAACGGGTGGACTACCGGCGCCGTTTCCGGCGGCACCGGCCCCGCACCCCGTCGGTCGTCCTCGCCCCGCACGGCGGTGGCATCGAGGTCGGCACCTCGGAGCTGTGCCTCGCGATCGCGGGCTACCACCCCTCCACGCGCGTGCCGATCGGCCAGACCCACGACTACTGGATGTTCGAGGGCCTGCGCACGGCCTCGAACGACGAGCTGCACGTGACGTCGTCCAACTGCGACGACCGAGTGGCGCGGCAGCTGGTGTCGGGCGCGTCGCACGCGCTGGGCCTGCACGGCTGCACGGCCGCGGCGGCGGGCCTGGAGGACCACGACCGGGCGGTGCTCGTCGGCGGCCGCGACGCGCTGTTACGCCTGGAGCTGCTCACACGGCTGCGGCGGGCCGGTTTCCACACGATCGACGCCGTCGACCACCCGATCCTGGGCGGCTACGACCGGGCGAACATCGCGAACCGCACCCGGTCACGTCAGGGCGGGCAACTGGAGCTCACCACTCCCCTGCGCTCGGCGATGTTCGCCGAGAACTCCCGCTCGGACCGCCGGCACACGACGACCGAGGTGTTCTGGGACTTCGTGCACGCCTGCCGCGCGGCGCTGGCGGCCCGCGAGGCGCTCAACAACTAGACGCGCTGGGCGAGCAGCCGGCCGGGCCAGGTGCCGCCGTGCGCGGTGAACGTGTCCACCGAGAGGAAGCCCTGCTTCTCGTAGTAGGCGACGAGGCGGTGGTCGTCACCGTCGTAGCAGTCCACCCGCAGCAGGCCGATCCCGGCGGCGCGGGCCTCGTCGCGGGCGTGCGCGAGCAGCGCGGCCCCCACGCCGGTGCCGGCGTAGGGGCGGGCGGTGAGCAGCAGCAGGACGTAGTGCTCGGGCTCGTCGGCGGCCGGCACGTAGTCCGGTGGCGTGTCCGAGGTGACGATCACGCCCGCGACGTCACCACCGGCCTTCGCGAGCCAGACGGTGCTCGTGGTGGCGTAGTCGGTGAACCTCTCGACCGCGGCCGGGTTGCCGGAGAAGTGGTCGGTGCCCCACTGTCCGGTGCGGCCCTGCGAGGCGAGCCAGTCCTGGGCGTCGTCGAGCATCGCCATGATCGCCGGCACGTCGGCCGGCCCGCCTCGCGTGATGTCCATGCCTCTACAGGTACTTCTTCAGCTCCCGCTTCGCGAGCGACATGCGGTGGACCTCGTCGGGTCCGTCGGCCAGGCGCAGGGTGCGGGTGGCGGCCCACAGTTCGGCGAGCGGGAAGTCCTGGCTGACGCCGGCGCCGCCGTGGGCCTGGATGGCCTTGTCGAGGACCCATTCGGTCATCGACGGGACGCCGATCTTGATGGCCTGGATCTCGGTGTGGGCGCCCTTGTTGCCGACGGTGTCCATCAGCCACGCGGTCTTGAGCACGAGCAGCCGGGCCTGTTCGATGCGGACGCGGGACTCGGCGATCCACTCGTGCAGGACGCCCTGGGCGGCGATGGGCTTGCCGAAGGCGATGCGCGAGGAGGCGCGGCGGCACATCAGCTCGAGGGCGCGTTCGGCCATGCCGATCAGGCGCATGCAGTGGTGGATGCGGCCGGGACCGAGGCGGGCCTGGGCGATGGCGAAACCCTCGCCCTCGCCGGAGATCAGGTTCGACGCCGGCACGCGGACGTCCTCGAAGACGATCTCGGCGTGGCCGCCGTGGGCGTGGTCGCCGTAGCCGAAGACGTGCAGGGCGCGTTTCACGGTGACGCCGGGGGTGTCGCGCGGGACCAGGATCATGGCCTGCTGGCGGTGCCGTTCGGCGCCGGGGTCGGTCTTGCCCATCACGATGAAGATCGCGCAGTTGGGGTTCATCGCGCCCGAGGACCACCACTTGCGGCCGTTGATGACGTAGTCGTCGCCGTCGCGTTCGATGCGGGTGGCGATGTTGGTGGCGTCGGAGGAGGCGACCTCGGGTTCGGTCATGCAGAACGCGGAGCGGATCTCGCCGTCGAGCAGCGGCTGCAGCCACTGCTTCTTCTGCTCGTCGGTGCCGAACATGGACAGCACTTCCATGTTGCCGGTGTCCGGCGCGGCGCAGTTGAAGGCCTCGGGGGCGAGGTGGGGGCTGCGGCCGGTGATCTCGGCCAGCGGCGCGTACTGCAGGTTCGTCAGGCCGGCGCCGTGCTCGGGGTCCGGGTGGAAGAGGTTCCACAGGCCCTGGCGGCGGGCCTCTGTCTTGAGCTCTTCGAGGATCGGCTGGCGTTCCCACGGGTCGGCGGCGTCGCGCAGCTGCTGTTCGAGGACCGCTTCGGCCGGGTAGACGTGCTCGTCCATGAACGTGAGGAGCTGGGCGCGCAGTTGTTCGGTCTTGGCGTCGTAGGCGAAGTCCATTAGAGCTCCTTGTGGGCGGCGGCGAGTCCCTGCCGCACGAGGGGAACGGTGAACGCGCCGAGCTTTTCGAAGCCGGCGCCGACGGTCTTGCCGCTGGCGAAGCGGAAGTGGATGCCTTCGACGATGACGGCGAGCTTGAAGTAGCCGAAGGCGATGTACCAGCCCAGGCCGGAGGTGTCGGTGCCGGTGGCGGCGGTGTAGCGGGCGACGAGCTCGTCGGCGGTGAGGAAACCGGGCAGGGACGTGACGCCGCCGGTGATGGGGTCGTTGTCCGCGCCGAGACCGGCCCAGTAGACGTAGAGCAGGCCGAGGTCGGCCAGCGGGTCGCCCAGGGTGGCCATCTCCCAGTCCAGGACGGCGCTGATGGCGAGGGGTTCCTGGGTGACCAGGGCGTTGTCGAGGCGGTAGTCGCCGTGGATGATCGCGGCGCGCGGGGAGGCGGGAACGGTGTCGGCGAGCTTGTCGCGCAGTTCGTCGACACCGGGCAGGTCACGGCTGCGGGAGGCGTCGAGCTGCTTGCCCCACCGCTTGACCTGCCGGGCCATGAACCCCTCGGGTCGGCCGAAGTCCTGCAGGCCCACGGAGGCGGGGTCGACGGAGTGCAGTTCGGCGAGCACGTCGACGAGGCGTTCGGACAGGGCGCGCGCGTCGCCGGGAGTGATCCACGGGCACTGGGAGCGTTCACGCAGGGCGGCGCCGGGCATCTCCTCCATGAGGTAGAACGGCGCGCCGATCACGGAGGTGTCCTCGACCAGCAGTTTCGCCCCGGGCACCGGGACGTCGGTGTCGGCCAGCGCGGAGATGACGCGGAACTCGCGGGCCATGTCGTGCGCGGTGGCGAGGACGTGGCCCAGCGGCGGGCGGCGCAGCACCCAGGTCTGGGCGCCGTCGCTGACGCGGTAGGTGAGGTTGGAACGGCCGCCGCGGAACAGCTCACCGGTCAGAGGGCCCGTGCCCAGGTGTGTGGCCAGGGCCCGCAGGTCGAGGCCGGGAAGGTCGGTCACAGGTTCACTCCGAGGGTGGCGAGGTGGGCGCGGGTGGTCTCGGCACTCGTGTGGCGGAAGGCGTGCATGCCGACGGCTTGGGCGGCCTCGACGTTGACGGGCGCGTCGTCGAAGAACACCGAGCGCCCGGCGGGCACGCCGACTCGCTCGAGGGTGTGGTGGTAGATGCGCTCGTCGGGTTTGCGCAGCCCGATGCGCCCGCTGATGACGACGGTGTCGAACAGGTCCAGCAGCAGGTCCTTCGGGTAGCCCTCGCCCCAGCTGTTGGACAGCAGCGCGGTGTGCAGGCCGGCGGCGCGCGCCTTGCGGACGAGCTCGACCATCGCCGGGTCCGGGGTGGCGCCGCCGAACATGCGCTTGAGCAGCCCGGTCTCGTCGATGCCCGCGCCGCTGGTGGTGATCAGCTCGGCCGCGAGCAGCCGTTCGAACTCGGGCACCGTGAGCTCGCCGGTCTCCAGGCGGAACACGGGGTTGCCCGGCAGGGCGTCGCGGCCGAGCCAGTCGCGCATGATGCGGCCGTAGACGTCGCGGTCGATGGCCTCGGCGTGCAGCCAGGCGCCGACGAACTCGGGCACGGAGACCGTCAGGACGCCGCCCCAGTCGAAGATCAGCGCGTCGACCAGGGGCTGCTGCGGAAGCGTTGTGTCACCCACGACCAGGAGGGTACCGACCGGTCGGTATGTCGGCAACCGGTGACCGCCTCGTCAACCTTTCGATGTATGCCAGATGCGGTCTTTGGATGGTTCCCGGGCTCCGCGGACCTCGATACGTTCGAGTCCGAAGGGGGTCTGACAACTCATGGCACGGATAGCGACGGCGGCGCTGGCCGCCGCGATGACACTCGCCGTCATCACAGCACCGGGTGCGCTGGCTCAGGCCGGCGGACAGATCGTCAGGACCGACAAGGGTCTCGTGCGCGGCACGGTGACCGAGCAGGTGCGGACGTTCGGGAACATCCCGTTCGCGGCGGCGCCGGTGGGCGAGAACCGGTGGCGCGATCCGCAGCCGGTCGCGGCGTGGCACGGAGTGCGGGACGCGACGACGCCCGCGCCGATGTGCGCGCAGGGCGCGGGGCTCGGCCAGCCGCCCTCACTGACCGAGGACTGCCTGTACGTGAACGTCACCACTCCGGCGGGCGGCGCGCGCACGGCGCGGCCGGTGATGGTGTGGATCCACGGCGGTTCGTTCACCTCCGGCGGTGCGTCGATGTACGACGCCACGTGGCTCGCGGCCAAGAACGACGCCGTGGTCGTGACGGTGAACTACCGGCTCGGGGTGTTCGGGTTCTTCGGCCACCCCGGACTCGCCGGGTCGGGCACGTTCGGGCTCGCCGATCAGCAGGCGGCGTTGCGGTGGGTGCAACGCAACGCCCGCGCGTTCGGCGGCGACGCACGCAACGTGACGGTGTTCGGCGAGTCGGCCGGGGCGTTGAGCATCTGCGCCCAGCTCGCCTCACCTCGGGCGGCGGAGTTGTTCGCGAAGGCGATCCTCCAGTCCGGGCCGTGCGGGGTCGACGCGCCCGTGCCCGGTGAGCCGGGCAGGTTCGAGCACCTGTGGCAGCCGCGCGCCGAGGTGGAGAAGGCCGGCGTCGGCACGGTGGGCTGCGCGGACCTGGCGTGTCTGCGAGCACAGCCCGTCGAGACGCTGCTGACCGTGCACGACCGGTTCTCCTCCCCCGCCTACGACACGGCGGTGCTGCCGATCGATCCGATCGTCGCGCAGCGCACGGGCCGGATGCACCGGGTGCCGACACTGGTGGGGACGACGCACGACGAGATGACGTTGTTCGTGCCGGACGCCTTCCCGCAACCGGTGCCCGAGGTGGCGTACGGGGCGACGTTGGCCGCGTTGTTCGGCCAGAGGGCGGGCGAGGTGGCGGCACGGTACCCGGTCAACGGCAACGGCGACGCCCGCGACGAGATCGCCCGGCTGCTGACCGACAAGTCCTGGTCCTGCACGGCCTCGGTGACGCGTCGGGAACTCAGTCGGCACGCGCGGGTGTCGGGGTACGAGTTCGCGGACCGCGACGTGCCGATGTTCCTGCCCGGCATGCCGCCGTTCCCCGGCGGATATGGGGCGTTCCACGCCTCGGAGCTGCCGTTGCTGTTCGACTTCGGCGTGCCGTTGACGGCAGGGCAGCGGGAGCTGTCGGACTACATGGTCGCGGCGTGGGGCCGGTTCGCCCGCACCGGGGACCCGGGATGGCGGGCCGGGGTGCAGTCGCTGGCCGCGGGCGCGGTCGGTCCGGCTGATTTCACGAAGGATCACAAGTGCGAGTTCTGGGGGTCGTGGTGAGGAAACTGATGCCGGCGGTCGTGGCCGCCGTGATGACGTGCGCGGTGATGGTGAGTCCCGCGGCCGCAGCCGGTGGCGAGGTGGTGCGCACGGACAAGGGGGCCGTGCGCGGCACGGTGACCGAGCAGGTGCGGACGTTCGGGAACATCCCGTTCGCGGCGGCGCCGGTCGGTGAGAACCGGTGGCGCGATCCGCAGCCGGTCGCGGCGTGGCAGGGGGTGCGGGACGCGACGGTGCCCGCGCCGTACTGCGCGCAGAACTCGCAGCTGGGGCAGCCGTCGTCTCAGGTCGAGGACTGCCTGTACTTGAACGTCACCACTCCGGCCGGGAACGCACGCAAGACGCGGCCGGTGATGGTGTGGATCCACGGCGGCGGGTTCACGGCCGGGGCGGCGTCGATGTACGACGCGACGTGGCTCGCGGCCAAGAACGACGCCGTCGTGGTGACGGTGAACTACCGGCTCGGGGTGTTCGGGTTCTTCGGCCACCCCGGCCTGGCGGGGTCCGGCGCGTTCGGGCTCGCGG
The DNA here is from genome assembly GCF_033794685.1 of Streptomyces sp. ID05-26A. Classification (NCBI taxonomy): domain Bacteria; kingdom Bacillati; phylum Actinomycetota; class Actinomycetes; order Kitasatosporales; family Streptomycetaceae; genus Streptomyces; species Streptomyces sp. ID05-26A. The sequence continues at coordinate 656,623 of NZ_JARAYZ010000002.1, read as the reverse complement.
ACCAGCAGGCGGCGTTGCGGTGGGTGCAACGCAACGCCCGCGCGTTCGGCGGCGACGCGCGCAACGTGACCGTGTTCGGCGAGTCCGCCGGTGGGCTGAGCGTGTGCGCCCAGCTCGCCTCACCTCGGGCGGCGGGGTTGTTCGCCAAGGCGATCATCCAGTCCGGGCCGTGCGGGTTGTCTCTTCCGGCGGCCGGCGGGCAGGGCGAGTTCACGACCGTGTGGCGCTCGCGCGCCGACACGGAGAAGGCGGGCGCCGGGACGCTGGGCTGTGCCGACGTGGCGTGCCTGCGGGCCAAGCCGGTGTCCGAGTTGCTGACGGTGCACGAACTGTTCGCGTCGCCGTCGTTCGGCACCGCGGTCCTGCCGATCGACCCCGTCGTGGCGCAACGCACGGGCCGCACGCACCGGGTCCCGACGCTGGTGGGCTCGACGCACGACGAGATGACGTTGTTCGCACCGTTGTTCTGGCCTCAGCCGGTCCCCGAGACCTCCTACGGGGAACAACTGACCGGACTGTTCGGTGCGAACGCGGACAAGGTCGGAGCCCGGTACCCGGTCAACGGCAACGGTGACGCCCGCGACGAGATCGCGCGGCTGCTCACGGACAGGTCGTGGGCCTGCACCTCGCAGACGACACGCTCGGAACTGGGCCGGCACAGCCGAGTCTCGGGATTCGAGTTCTCCGACCCGCACGTGCCGATGATCTTCCCGGACTTCCCGCCGTTCCCTGGCGGCTACAAGGCCTACCACGGCTCTGAACTGCTGATGCTGTTCGACATGGGCCAGACGCTCACCCCGGCCCAGCGCGAGGTCTCGGACTACATGATCGCGGCGTGGGGCCGGTTCGCCCGCACCGGGGACCCCGGATGGCGAGCCGACGTGCAGTCACTCGCGCCCGGCTCGATCGGCCCGGCCGATTTCGCCCGAGATCACCAGTGCGGGTTCTGGTCGTCCATCCTGTAGCGCATGCCCGGCTACCGCGACCTCGCCCGCGATCGCGAGTTCCGCGCCTTGGTAGTGGCGCACGTGGTGTCGGTGGCCGGAGACCAGTTCGCCAGGGTGGCGCTGACGGTGCACGTCTACGACCGCACCGCCAGCGCCACCCTCACCGCGCTCACCTACGCGCTGACGTTCCTGCCGGACCTCATCGGCGGGCCCCTGCTCTCCGGGCTCGCCGACCGGTTCGCCCGCAAAGAGGTCATGGTCGCCGCAGACCTCGTGCGCGCGGCACTGCTGCTGTTCATGGCGGTGCCGGGACTGCCGCTGTGGCTGCTCGCGGCACTGGTGGTGCTCGTGCAACTCGCGGGCGCACCGCACGGGGCGGCACGGGCGGCACTGCTGCCGCACATCCTGCCCGACGAGCGTTATCCGATGGGTCAAGCGGTGATCGGCACCCTGACCCAGGCCGCGCAGGTCGCCGGGTTCGTCTGCGGCGGCGCCCTGGTCGCCTGGCTCGGAGCGGGCCCGGTCCTCGTGGCGGACGCGGTGACGTTCGGGGTCTCGGCGTTCCTCCTCGGCGTCTACCTGCTCGACCGGCCCGCACCGGCACGAGCGCACGTGCGCGCGTGGCCGACCGACCTCGCCGGCGGCACACGGCTGGTGTGGGGCGACCGGCGACTGCGAGCACTGGTCGCACTCGCCTGCGTGTCGGGCTTCTACATCGTCGGCGAGGCCCTCGCGGTGCCGTACGCCGCGGGACTGGGGGCCGGGCCGGCCGGGGTGGGGCTGCTCTTCGGCGCCTACGCGGCAGGGGCGGCCGCGGGCATGCTGGTGGTCGCGCACCTCGACGAACGACTGCAGCTACGAGTGATGCCGTGGCTGGCCATCGCCGCGTGCGCGGTACTCGTCCCGGCCGCGCTGCGGCCGGGACTGGTCGTCAGTGCCGGGATGTTCGCGCTGTCCGGAGCGGCCAGCGCCTACCACCTGGTCGCGAACACGCGGTTCGTGCGCGCCGTCCCCGACGAGTCACGAGGACAGGCGTTCGGCCTGGCCGTCACCGCGCTGCGCGTGTCCCAGGGAATCGGGGTGGCGCTGGCAGGGCTGGCGGCCGAGACGATCGCCGTGCACCGGGTGGTCGCCGCCGCCGGAGCACTCGGGGTGCTCGCGGCAGGCGGTGCGGCATACCTGTGGCGGCTCAGCGACGCCAGTCGGTCGGACGGTTCCAGTCAGTCGGGCGGTTCCAGTCGGTCGGACGAACGGGACGGCCGGCGGCGGAGACGCGGTTGATCATGACTGCTCCTATGGGTGTTCGTTGTGCGGGTACTGCAAAGGTTTTTGGCGTGCGAACTGTGAGGACTACTCACGGTGAGGTCCCCCACATGGAGCCACGACTTTGCGTGACCCGGTAGCTACAGTGGTTGGTTCCTGGACGGTGGTGTGGGGGTGGCAGCGTGCCTTGGCTCGACCCGCGCCGGTGGAAGTTATGGTCGCTTCCTCCTGTGGTGCTGGCCTATGTCGCGACGGTGGTTGTTTCGGCGACCCTCGTCACGCTCGCCACCGCATGGCGTACCCCTGCCGAGGCCTTGAACTGGACGTGGTTCCTGCTGCTCGCCGGTGGTGCGGTTCTGCACCTCGAAGCGGCACGCGGAATCGAACGAATCCGCGAAATCGGCGCCGAGGGGTCACCACACGCCCACATGCAGTCGGTGTGGCTGTTCGCGGGCGTGCTCGTACTACCGATGCCACTGCTCGTGGCGCTGATCGTCATCAGCTACACGCACTCGTGGTTCCGGGTCTACAAGCGGCGGGCGGTCCTGTTCCGCAAGGTGTTCTCCGCGGCCACTGTCGTCCTGGGCAGCGCCGCGGCGCAACTCGTTCTGGCGTGGTTCCCGGACCGTGCTGTTGACGTTGACGGCCCGCTTGGCCTGTTGGCATTGGTTACGGCCGGATTCCTGTATTGGTTCATCAACTATGCGCTGGTCGTCACCGCGATCTTCGTGACGAACCGCCAGAACCCCGTCCGCACCGCCCTGGGCAACGCCTCCGACGTGCTGATCGTGCTCGCCTCGGTCGGCCTCGGCTCCGGCGTCGCGATCATCCTCAACTGGCGGCCATGGCTCACGCCGATGCTGCTGCTCACGGTCCTGGCCCTGCACATGGGCCTGCTGCTCCCGCAGTTCCGCGTCGCCGCCCGCACCGACTCCAAGACCGGCCTGGTCGACGCCACGTTCTGGCACGACGTCGCCGAACGCGAACTGCAGCGCGCCCGCCGCCTGACCTCCACCGTCGGCGTGCTGATCCTCGACCTCGACCACTTCAAGCTCATCAACGACACCTACGGCCACCTCGCCGGCGACCGGGTGCTGCGCGCCGTGGCCGACGCGCTCAAACACTCCGTGCGCTCCTACGACCTCGTGGGCCGCTTCGGCGGCGAGGAGTTCGCCGTGCTGCTGCCCGGCGTCAGCACCGACGAGGTCCGCGCCACCGCCGAACGCATCCGCTTCGAGATCGCGAGCCTGCACATCGTCGTGCTCGACCGCCTCGGCGAGAGCCAGGTCGTCGCCGGCCTCACCGCCTCCGTGGGCGCGGCCGTGTGCCCCGACACCGCGACCGAGCTCAGCCCGCTGCTGCTGGCCGCCGACGAAGCCCTCTACCAGGCCAAGAGCAACGGCCGCGACCGCGTGGCCACCGCCCAGGTCTTCTGACCGCCCCCGCGCACTGGCAGGTCCGGCGGCCCTCCAACGGATCTGGTCGTCTAGCAGGCCAGGTCCTCTAGCAGGCCAGGTCGTCTAGCGGGCCAGAAACGCCTCGACCTGCGCCGACACCCGCTGCGGATCCTCCACCCACGGGTAGTGCCCCACACCCTCGTGCACGTACACCGTCGCGTCCGGGAACAACCCCGCCAGCTCCACGCACCGCCGCACCGGCGAGATCGGGTCCACCGAACACGCGTACACCAGCACCGGATGGCCGAAGTCCGCCAGCGCCCGCCGCAGCACCCCCGGCACGAACGCGCCCTCGGCGTTGTAGCCCAGCGCCACCGGGTACTTCCACTGCCCCAGCTCCGCCTCGGCGTGCGCCCGCGCCCGCTCGTCCCACCGCGCGTACAGCAACGGCGACGCCGCCACCCGGTTCTCCACCGAATCGTCCCCCGCCGCGGTGCGGGCCAGCGCCGCCGTCGCCGCCTCGAACCACGGCTCACCCGCACGAGAAGCCAGGAACTCGTCCCAGTCGCTCTGCTCCGGCGACAACCCGACACTGCGCAACGCCGGCGTCAGCAACACCAGCTTCCCGACGTGCGCGGGGAAGTCCGCGGCATACCCCATCGCGATCCCCGCACCGGCGGAGTGCCCGAGCACGTCCACCACGTCCAGCCCCAGATGCCGGCGCAACGCCTCCACGTCCCGCACCAGCATGTCCCGCCGGTACGTGAACGGATCCACCGGCTCAGCCGACGCGCCCGTCCCCCGGTTGTCCAGCACCACCAGCCGCCGCGACGAGTCCAGCCCGCCCAGCGTCTCCAGGTACTCCGAAGCCCGGCCGGGACCACCCGCCAGCACCAGCAGCGGATCACCCTCGCCCAGTTCCCGGTAAGCGAGTTCGGTGCCGTCGAACGAGGTGAAGCGTGCCATGCTGCACATCATGCCGAAGATCGCCACGGCCGACCTCGTCGACCGGCCGCAGCTGCTCGAGTTCCTCTCCACCCGCCACCACGGCGTCCTCATCACCCACCGCGCCGGCGACGCCGGACTCCAGGTCTCCCCCGTCGCCTGCGGCGTCGACACCCAAGGCCGCATCGTCATCGCGACCTACCCCCAGCGCGCCAAGGTCCGCAACGCCCGCCGCGACCCCCACGTCACCCTGTGCGTGCTCTCCGACGACTGGAACGACGCCTACGTCCAGATCAACGGCACCGCCGAAGTCCTCGACCTGCCCGAAGCCCTCGACGACTTCGTCGAGTACTACCGCTGCATCGCGGGCGAACACCCCGACTGGGACGAGTACCGCGCCGCCATGCTCCGCCAGGGCAAGTCCCTCATCCGCGTCACCATCGACACCTGGGGTCCCATCGCCACCGGCGGCTTCCCGCCCGAACTAGAGGCGTGAGCACCACCGTGCCCCAGCACTAGCCAGACCACACCCCACCCCAGCCCGCCGGCTTCTCCAGCAACACGCACGAACCGCCGTGCGGGCCCTCGATCGACGCCACCAACCCCGTCGGCACGGTCGTGGGCTCCACCAGCACACGACCGTCCCAGGCGGACACCCGCGCACACGCCGACGCCACGTCGTCCACCGCGAAGTACACCTGCCAGCCCCGCGCACGCGACGTCGTCAAACGCCCCGCCACCGCACGAGGATCCCCGTGCCGCGAGGACGTGAACACCACGAAGTCCTCACCCTCCGGCCGGCACTCCCACCCGAGCTCCGAAGACCAATACCCGTCCTCGGGCGACTCCGTCATCAACTCCACCCAGCACGGCTCACCCACGCGCGGCGCCGGAGCCCACGGACCGTGCAACACCCGGCCACCGTCCACAGAGGAATTCGCCCTCAGCTCCCGCGCCTCGGCACCACCGAAGAACACCCGCCAACCCTGTTCCCCCGCAACGACATGCGCCGCCAGCCGATCACCCACGAAACCCGAGAACGACCCACCCGGCTCCGCGATCACCGTCCACCCGAGCACACCGGCGAAAAAATCCACCGACACCTCAGGCTCGGCAACACTCAACTCGAGACGACGAAGACCACAAGACGACACAGGCATCCCATCGGGCGGGCGGGGATCAGGAGCGCGCCCCATCCTCTGCTCCGACCACCTGAGACGACAATGCGCCATTCGGCGGCATGCGCTCCGCACTCACCACATCACGCAACGGCACCGGCCGGCCCAGGTGGAAACCCTGCCCCACCCGCACCCCCAGCTTGCGCAAAGCGTCCACCTGGGACGGACGCTCCACCCACTCCGCCACCGACGACAACCCCAGCCCGTTCGCGATCTGCACGATCCCCGACACCAGCACCGCGTCCGCGGCATTGGTCTCGATGCCCTTCACGAACTCACCGTCGATCTTGATACCCGTGATCGGCAGGTGCTTCAGATGCACGAACGACCCGAACCCCGACCCGAAGTCGTCCAGCGTGATCCGGCACCCGAACCCACGCAACTGCGTCGCCAGCGTCACCGCCGCGTCCAGGTTCGTCACCGCCGCCGTCTCCGTGATCTCCAACCCCAGACGCCCCGGCGCCACACCGGCCGACCCGAGCTTGTCCAGCACGAAATCCCCGAAATCCGGGTCCTCCAACGTCCGGCCCGACACGTTCACGTTGAACCGCAACCGCGGATCCGGCTGCGCCACCAACGCGTCGATCGCCGTCGTCAACACCCACCGGTCCACGTCCAGGATCAGGTTCGACCGCTCCGCCACCGGCAAGAAGTCCGCCGGCCCCAGATACGGCTCCTGCCCGTCCTCCAGCCGCAACAACAACTCGTGCCCCAGCACCGTGCCGGTGTGCAGATCCACCATCGGCATCCCGTACAACGCCAGACCGCCACCCGCCAGCGCCGCCCGCAACCGGTCCAGCACACTGACCCGCTTCACCGTGTCCGCGTAATGGTTCGGCTCGTACACCGTCACCCGGTCCCGGCCCGCCGCCTTCGACGCGTACAACGCCAGATCCGCGTTCGCCAGCACCAACTCCCACGAGTCACCCGGACCGAACTCCGCCAGCCCCGTGCTCACCGTGATCCGCGCCGGAGTACCGATACCCGCCAGCGGAAAACCCGCCACCGCGTCCCGCAACCCGTCCGCCACCTCGGACGCGTCCTTCGGCGACGCCCCCGGCAACACCACCGCGAACTCATCACCACCCAGACGAGCGATCAACCTGTCACCCAAACGGGACTGCAACGCACTCGCCAGCATCCGCATCACCCGGTCACCCACAGCATGACCACGCAGATCGTTGACGTCCTTGAAGTTGTCCAGATCCAGCACCAGCAACGCACCAGACCCGTTGTTCGCCAACTCCTGCTCCAGCGCACGCGTCAGCGCCCGGCGGTTCGGCAACCCCGTCAACGGATCCTGCTCGGCCATCCTCACGAGCTCGTCGTGCACCCGCGACGACTGCGTCACGTCGTGCGCCGTACCCAAAGCCCTCAACGGCGTGCCGTCGTCCCCCACGACGACCTCACCGAAACACTCGAACACCCGCTCCTTGCCGTCCGGCCGCAACATCCGATGCGTGTACGTGAACACCGAACCCGTCTTGAGCGCCGCGTCGAGCGTCTCCTCGATCATCGGCAGGTCGTCCGGGTGCACCAGCTGCGAGTACATCTCGAAGTCGAACGCCGTCCCCGCCGCGAAACCGAACATCTCCAGCAACGTGTCCGACCACGTCACCCGGTCCTCGCGGATCGACCACTCCCACGTCCCCATGCGACCCAGCGCCTGAGCCCGCCGCAACGCGTCCGCCTCCTGCGTCACCGTCAACTCACGATCACGCCACGCCGACACGTCCACGACCTCGTACATCAGATCGTCACCCAGACGAGAACACCGCACCTCGAGCCACTTCGGACCCGGCACCAGCACTTCCCGCACCGGAGCAGGCACCTCGGGCACCCCCGGCAGCAACGCCGGCAACGACCGCCCGTACGCCTGCTCGACCGGAACCCCCAGCACAACACCCAACGCGCGGTTGCACCACAACAGGTTCCCGCGCGAATCCGTCACGGCATAGCCGACACCCGCTCGGTCCAGCACCGTGCGGCAGTAGGAGGTCACGCGCGTCATGATCGTCCGATCACCGGACGTAAGCAACCCGCTACGCCGGTCAGTTCGCTGTTGTGCGAACGGCTATCGCAGCCGCTCCAAACCCTTCGCCGACTCCACCAGCTCCGCCGCCAGCTTCCTCAGCTCCTCGTTCTCCGCCCCGTCCTGCGCCGCCGTCACCACGTCCTCCGCGGCACACCGCAGCTGGAACAACCTGTCCTGCAGGTCCGCCAGCTCCGCGGTGCTGAGCACCACCGCGTCCTCCGGCAGACCACCCCGCTGCAACGCCGCCCTGCGCTCGTACGCGCGCTGACGACACGGCTGCGCGCAGTACCGCCGCGGCCGGCCGATCCGCCCGCTCCCGGGCAACCGCCTCCCGCACCACGCACAGTGCCTGGGCTCATCCGCCTCCATGGAGCGCTCCATGGCGCGCGACGGTAGCGAATGGTGGCGGGTGGTCTCCAGCGACGCGCCAGAAAGCCCGACCTTCGTAGGGAACCGGACAGTACCCGGCGGTCCGTTCGTGGCGCTTTTGGGTGGGGTTTGATCAACTTCCGTCGTTTCCCGCCCGCTCCTGTGCGGTTGGGGTCCGAGGGTGGGATGGAACTGATGGCCGAGAGGCCTGATTTCAGACAACACTGAAGCAATAGAGAAAAAGAAGAAAGTGTGTCGCCACCCACTGTCCACCCCGGAGCCACCACCGGAAGGCAGACTCACGTCACGTGACCCACCCCTACCTCGCAGGCCCGCGCCCCCGAGCCTTCGCCCACCGCGGCTGGCACGTCGACGACCTCACCGGCATGGAGAACTCCCTGAGCTCCTTCCGCCGGGCCGTGCAGGAGGGGTACCGCTACATCGAGACCGACGTCCACGCCACCACCGACGGCCACGTCGTCGTCCACCACGACCACACCCTCGACCGCACCACCGACGCCCACGGCATCGTCTCCGAACTCCCCTGGACCGACGTCAAACGCGCCAACGTCGGCGGCCGCGAACCCATCGCCCGCCTCGCCGACGTCCTCGAAGAACTCCCCGACACGTTCTTCAACATCGACGTCAAGTCCGAGAGCGCCGTCGAACCCATCATCACCCTGCTGCGCAAAGCCAAGTCACTGCACCGCGTCTGCCTCGCCAGCTTCTCCGACAACCGCCTCGCCCGCCTCCGCCGGCTCGCCGGACCCGGACTCCTCACCTCCATGGGCCCCCGCTCCGCCGGCGCCCTCTGGGCCGCCGGCCGCGTCCCCCTCGCCGGACTCGCCGTCCGCGGCCAGGTCGCCCAGGTCCCCGTCAGCCAGGGACGCCTGCACATCGTCGACCGCCGCTTCGTCCGAGCCGCCCACCGCAGGTCCCTCGAAGTGCACGTCTGGACCATCGACGACGCAGCCGACATGCGGGCACTTCTCGACCTCGGCGTCGACGGCCTCGTCACCGACCGGCCCGACGTCCTGCGCGAAGTTCTCCAGTCGCGCAACAGCTGGTAACAGGTTGGGCAGTCGATCATCGGCCGTGTCGGCGGACAAGTACAGTCCGCCGACATGAAGAGCACGGGCGATCACACCGCCGACGCCGACACCGCCAGGCGTCGCAAGAAAGAACAACGCGGCTGGGTCTGGTACGACGTGGCGAACTCCGTGTTCCCCACGTCGGTGATCACCGTCTTCCTCTCGCTCTACCTCACGAGCATCGCGACCAACGCCGCCAAGGCCGACACCGCGCTCAACGGGGCCACCCCCTGCGCGAACGACAACGCCTTCGCCAACTGCGACGTCACGATCCTCGGACTGCAGTTCCCCTCCGGCTCGCTGTGGGGCTACCTGCTCTCCATCGCGACCGTCGTGCAGGTCCTCGTGCTCCCCGTCATGGGCGCCATCGCCGACCGCACCCAGAACAAGAAGAAGATGCTCGGCTTCTTCGCCTTCACCGGCTCCGCGGCCACCATCGCGCTCGCCGCCGTCGAAGGCACCAACTGGAAGCTCGGCGTCGTCTTCTTCATCATCGCCAACATCTGCTACGGCTCCAGCGTCGTCGTCTACTACGCCTTCCTGCCCGAGATCGCGACCCCCGACGAACGCGACGCCGTCTCCAGCCGCGGCTGGGCCTTCGGCTACCTCGGCGGCGGCGTCGCCCTCGCCGTCCAGCTCGGCATCACGCTCTCCGCCGACTCACTCGGCATCACCTCCGGCGACGCCGCGCGCATCGCGTTCGTCATCTCCGGCATCTGGTGGGCCGCCTTCACGATCATCCCGCTGCGCGCCCTCACCGAGCACCAGCGACCGCACGGCGGCGAGCAGGGCGCGTCCGTGATCTCCGCAGGCTTCAAGGAACTCGGCACGACCCTCAGGCAGGCCAAGGCCTTCCCGCTCACACTCGCGTTCCTCGGCACCTACCTGATCTACACCGACGGCATCGCCACCGTCGCCAACGTCAGCGCCCAGTACGGCAGCGTCGAACTCAAGTTCACCCAGCAGACGCTGATCACCGTGATCCTCATCGTCCAGTTCGTCGCCTTCATCGGCGGCGTCCTGCACGGCTACGTCGCCAAGCGCATCGGCGCCAAGAAGACGATCCTCGGCTCCCTGATCGTGTGGATCGTCGTCATCACCGCGGCGTTCTTCGTCAAGGCCGGCGACGAGACCTCGTTCTACCTCGTCGCCGCCGGCATCGGCATCGTGCTGGGCGGCACCAACGCCCTGTCCCGCAGCCTCTTCAGCCAGATGGTGCCGCCTGGGCGCGAAGCCCAGTACTTCTCGCTCTACGAGGTCGGCGAGCGCTCCACCAGCTGGCTCGGCCCGCTGGTCTTCGCCGGCGTCGGCCAGGCCACCGGCAGCCTGCGGCCCGCCATCCTCGCCCTGATCGTCTTCTTCGTGGCGGGCTTCATCCTGCTGATCTTCGTGCCGGTCCGGCGCGCCATCAAGGCCGTCGGCAACACCGAACCCGCACTCGTCTAAGTGACCTGAGGCGCCGCTTTCGAGCGGCGCCTCACCGGTGCCACCACCGCCGCCACGAGCAACGCCGCCACCGCGCCGGCCGGCACCAGCAAGGTGCCCGAAGGCACCACCAGGTACAGCAACGACACCAGCTGCAGCAGCGCGAACAACGACAACGCCCGCCCCAGCACGAAGTCACCTCGCACGAACGCCACCACCCGCACCACCACCGTGATCACCCCGACCGCCAGCAGCCCGGTCCCCGCGGACAGCCCGCCGATCACCCCGACCAGCACCGCTCCCCCGCCCCACCACACCAGCCTGCGCGCCGGCGGAATCGGCGCCTCCCGGTGAAAACCGAGGCACAGGCACACGAACGTCACCAGCGACGGCAACTGGACCACGACCCACCACACCAGGTAGCTCGGATCCTCCAGCGAACTTACCGCGATCACCACGAGGAACAACGGCGCAGCCGCCGCAACCTTCGCGAGCGTCCGCCGCCCGCTCAACAGCGCCGCGAACGCCACGATCGGCGCCAGCTCCAGAAACCGCCACCACGGCTCGTGCGACCGACCGAACCCGGCCGCGATGCTGACGACCGCCGCCATCGCGTAGAAGAGCCCGAGCAACAGCCCGAGCATCCCCAGCGCCCGCACGACCTCGCCGCGCCACACCACCTTCGCCGGCACACCCGTGAACGCCGCCCCGGCCGCCAGGTGCGTGCGCACCGCGAGCCCGAGCACCGCCCACGTCTCCCCCCACCCCGGCCAACTGTGCTCGAGGTCGAGGTCGTCGTCCCGCTCGGCCAGGAAGATCCCGACCATCTCCTCCTCGCGGTCCCGCCGATACCACCGGGGCAACACCCTCAGCAGCATGCGGTACCGCCGCTCCAGATTCCTCACACCCGACCCGCCCACGCCTGCAGCCCCCTCCCCCTCAGCACCGCACTGGCCGCCCGCACGTTGGCGCTCAGCCGCGCGACCTCCGCCTGCAACGCCCGCACACCGGAGTCGGTGAGCTTGTAGTAGCGCCGCAGCCGCCCCTGGTGCACCTCTTCACGGTCGCGCTCGGCGAGCCCGTCCGCCACCAGCCGGTCCAGCACGCCGTAGAGCGTGCCGACCCTCAACACCATCCGGCCCTCTGACAACTGCTCCACCGCCTGCACGATCGCGTAGCCGTGCAACGGTTCTTCGGCGAGTGCGGTGAGCACTAGGAACGCCTGTTCGGACATGACCCGACCACTCATGTCGTTGAATATATCGCGGGGCGAGCTATATCGGGAAGCGAACAACTGTCGGCGGGTGGATTCGGTCAACACTGAAGTTATCGAGTGATTCGAGGGACGGCGGCGGGCGCGTTCGCGCAGTCGAGGTGCCCCGAACCGACGGCCAGATCAGCCCTCGCCGGGATCAGCCTGGCGGCGGGCTCACGCGAGACGAGACGTCTCGTCTCGCGCCTAGGCAGTCTCTCCCCCGCCAACGCCGCACCACCTCTCCCGGGGGCGCGCCTCAGTCAACACTGAAACTATCGAGTGACCCGATACCAGAAGAGGTTTGAAGTGCCCCCAAAGCGGCTATGTCGCAGGAAAATGGCTGGTCGCAATCGAAACACCCGGCGCCGGAGGGAGACAGACCGTGGGGATTCCTCATGATCGGGATCCAGGCACTAGGGTGACCCGCCGTGGACGCCCTTCCCGATCCGACAGACGCCCTCTCCGCTGTACCTGTCGCTGGTTCCCGGCGCACGACGCCGGTGGTCGGGCACCTCAAGTTCTTCTTCGGTCCCATGGACTGCGGCAAGTCGACGCTGGCGTTGCAGATCGACCACAACAACTCCCGCCAGGGCCGGCGCGGGCTGCTGCTGGTGCGCCACGACCGGTCGGGGCGGCCGCAGATCTCGAGTCGCATCGGCATCACGCGCGAAGCCGCGGAGATCCGCGACGACGATCTCCGCCGGTTGGTGCGGGCGGAGTGGGCCGTGGGCCGGCGCGTGGACTACCTGATCGTGGACGAGGCGCAGTTCCTCACCCCCGGACAGGTCGAGCAGCTGGCGGAGCTCGCGGACGACGTCCAGGTCGACGTCTACTGCTTCGGGCTCGCCACCGACTTCCGGGGCGAGATGTTCCCCGGATCGCAGAGGTTGTTCGAACTCGCGGACGAGCTGAAGGCGATCCAGGTCGAAGTTCTCTGCTGGTGCGGGGTGCCGGGACGGTTCAACGCACGGGTGCGGGCCGGCCAGGTGATCCGGGCCGGGGACACCGTTCTCGTCGCCGACACGGCGACGGACACGGAACAGCACCGATCGGGTACAGAGAGCAACGGTGTGGGCGACGCCACGGAAACTACTGTCCGCTACCAAGTGCTCTGCAGGCGTCACTTTAGGTTGGGCGACCTAGGCCCTGACGTCGCACAAAGTGGTCAGCTTCGGTTGGCCTAGGCGACTACCCACAGGGTCCACTGGGCCATTAGAGTGATGCATGAGCGCAGGAGCTTGATAACGCGTCACGATCCTGTGGCGATCGCATCCATTAGTAGGAAGCCTTCGTTGACGAGTGAACGACGTCACTGTGGGCGACCATGAGAGCGAACCGGAAACAAACGGAGCAATCCGGGCGTTGCACACGGTGAGCAAGCAGCCTGGGCCCCGGCCCTGAGCCGAGCGAAAGGACACCGCCATGGCCGACCGCGTTTTGCGTGGAAGCCGGCTCGGAGCAGTCAGCTACGAGACCGACCGCAACCACGATCTCGCTCCGCGCCGGGCAGCGCGGTACGCCTGCCCGAAGGGACACGACTTCGAGGTCCCCTTCTCCGACGACGCCGAGTTGCCGCCGACCTGGGAATGCCGCCTCCACGGCACCGAGTCGAAGATCATCGACGGTGTCGAGCCGGAGGTGAAGAAGGTCAAGCCGCCGCGCACGCACTGGGACATGCTCCTGGAGCGCCGGTCCATCCCTGAGCTCGAGGAGCTGCTCGACGAGCGCCTCGAAGAGCTTCGCGGACGCCGGACCCGCACGGCCTGATCCACACCAGACGCGTCAAGCCGTCCCGGTCTCCCGCCGGGGCGGCTTTTTGCGCACCTCGTAAAGGCCTCTAGGAGGCCCGTGCAGCCGTCGTGATCAAGTTTCGCCCCCACCACACGCCCACGGCCGCCAGCACGGCCCAGATCGTCAACGCGACGATCGAACGCGGTGAGCCGAGATCGCTCAGCGCGTCCCCCAGCACCGCGGCGAGCACCGTCGAGGGCACCAGCCCGAGCGCTGTGCCGAGCGCGAAGTGCCTGCCGCGCACGGACGTCACGCCCGCGCCGTAGTTCGCCAGTGTGAACGGCAGGACCGGCAACAACCTGATCACCAGCGTCGCCTCGACCCCGCGCCGCGCGAAGACCCGTTCCAGGACCTGGAGCCGCGCCCCGAGTCTGCTCTTGACCGTGTCGCGGCCGAGGCCGCGGGCGATCGTGAACGCGATCAGCGCGCCCGCCGTGAACCCCGCGATCGCCAGCGCGCTCCCCCACCCCACGCCGAACAGCAGTCCCGCCGCCGTGGCGAGGACCGGTTTCGGGAAGAACACCGCCGTGCCGAGCGCGCACAGCGCCACGAACACGACCGGCGCCGCGCTCCCCGCACCGTCGACCAGGACGCGGAGTTCGGTGCCGTCGGGCAGGTCCACGAGCTGCGCCGCGACCGCCAGTGCGACGACCAGCAGCAGCAACACGATCAGGCCCGCACGTCGCATCAGACCAACGTACCCGGCAGGCTGGAGCGCATGACCGTGCTGCTCCCCTCCGGCGAGACCGTCCCCGCGCTCGGCATGGACACCTGGACGATGGGCGACGATCCGCGCCGGCGAACCCAGGAGCTGACCGCGCTGCGGACCGGCCTGGACCTCGGCCTGACGGTGGTCGACACAGCCGAGATGTACGGCTCCGGCGCGTCCGAGGAGCTCGTGGGCGAGGCCGTCGCCGGTCGTCGCGACGAGGTGTTCCTGGTGTCGAAGGTGCTGCCGTCCAACGCCTCCGCCGCCGGGACGATGCGCGCTGTGTCGAATCACTGACAAGGGCAGGGCAGCTTTCGCCCACGAGAAAGACACTCGTGGACGAAAGCTGCGAAGCGTCGCTGCGCCGGCTCGGCACCGACCGCCTCGACCTGTACCTGCTGCACTGGCGCGGCGGCGTGCCGTTGGCCGAGACCCTGGACGGGTTCGCGGCGCTGCTGGACGCGGGCAAGATCCGCCACTGGGGCGTCAGCAACCTCGACCTGGACGACATGCGCGAGCTCGCGGCGTTGCCGGGCTCCTGCCAGACCAACCAGATCCTCTACAACCTCTCCCGCCGCGGCCCTGAGCACGACCTGCTGCCGTGGCACGCCTCCACCGGCATGCCGGTCATGGCCTACTCCCCCGTCGAACAGGGCAGGCTGCTCGGTTCCGCCGCGCTGGCCTCGGTCGCCGCACGGCACGGCGCCACCCGGCCCAGATCGCGCTGGCCTGGGTGCTGCGGCTCCCCCACGTGAACGCGATCCCCAAGGCGAGCACGGCGGAGCACGTCCGCGAGAACGCGCGAGCGCTCGAACTCCGCCTCTCCCCCGACGACCTCGCCGAGCTCGACCGGGCCTTCCCTCCCCCTGCTGGGCCGCAGCCGCTCGCCATGCTTTAGTTCCGCGGATGAGCTGGACCGACATCGAGGGCTGGATCGGCGAGAACGCCCCGGCGCTGCACGCCGCGCTGCTCCCGCCGTCGTCCGCTGTGGACATCACGGACGCGGAGGAGTCCATCGGGTACGCGCTGCCTGACGACGTCTCCGCGTGGTGGCGCCGGTTCGGGGGCATCGGCGAGACCTACACGCACTGGCCGCTCGTCCCGACGATGTGGCAGCCGCACGGCCTCACCACCGCGCTGCGCCTGCGGACGCTGATGTCGGAGGCGATCAGCGGCATCGCCTTCACCACGCTCGGCGAGGAGAAGGACTACGAGGCCGTCGCGCTGCGGGAGCCCGCGGGAACGCCCTGTGTGGACATCTGGCTGCCCGCGTGGCTTCCCGTCGCCGCGGACGGGTCCGGGTGGGAGCTGTTCGTGGACCTGCGCGCCGGATCGCGGCACGGGTGCGTGATGGAGTGGGACAAGTACAGCGGCGCCGACAGCGATCCGTTGTGGCCCAGCGTCTCCGCGATGTTCGACGACGCCGCCCGGTCGTTGCGCGGGGAGACCGGGCATCGCGTCGTGTTCGAGCGCAACGACTTCTACTGGGCGTGAGACGCGCGTCCCACTCCCACACCGGGCTCACGTCCGGACCGGTAGCGTGACTTCCCGGTCTTACCAACCAGACACGAGGAAGCGAGGTGAGCGACACATGCCAGGCGACAGTAGCCCGCGCAGGTCATCCACCTCGCACGCTGGTAGTTCTGGCGTGTGACGCCACCCCTGCACGCAAGGGGAGTCACACGATGCACGTCTTCGACATGACGCTGCGCATCGCCGAGAGCATGGGCCTCGGCGCGTTGATCGGTTTCGAACGGCAGTACCGCTCGCGCATGGCGGGACTGCGCACCAACGCACTGGTGGCGGTGGGTGCCGCGTTGTTCGTCCTGCTGTCCGCGCAGGGCTTCGACGGCCAAGGCGACCCCACGCGCGTCGCCGCTCAGGTGGTGTCCGGCATCGGGTTCCTCGGCGCGGGCGTGATCCTGCGCGACGGGCTCTCGGTGCGCGGACTGAACACCGCGGCCACGCTGTGGTGCGCGGCCGCGGTGGGGTCGCTGGCGGGCGCCGGGCTGCACGTCGTCGCGGCGGCCGGCACGGTGGCGATCATCGCGGTCAACGTCGGCCTGCGAGAGCTGGGCCGCGCTGTCGACCGCAAGGACGACGAGGCCTAGCGCGGCTGGTACGTCAGGCAGTTCGCGTGGTGCCCGCCCTCACCCTGGCCGACCCGCACGCTCTGCGCCGTGCACTCCAGCGAGGCGTTGTGCGTGCAGTCGGTGCGCGAACAGGCACCGACCTGGGCGACGACCTTGTCCAGGCCGCCCTTCGTGCCGAGCGGGATGAACGTGCCGCAGTCGGCCGCTCCGTTGTCGCCGCGCACGGTGATCGCGAATGCGTGACAGCCGTCGTGGTTGTAGGAGCAGTCGCTCACGGTGCAATCGTGGACTGCGGGCATCGCCGGGTTCTCGAGGGTGGTCATGTCCGCTCCTGCCGTGGTGGGAAAGGTTCGGTGATCCGGACCATGCCACCGCGGCAGGAGCCCCGCAATTCGAGAGGAATTAGGCGAGCCTATCCTCAAGAATCATTTCAGGCGTGGTCCAGAACGCGCCGCAGGAACCGCCGGGTGCGTTCCTCGCGCGGCTCTCCGATCACCTGACCAGGCGGTCCGTTCTCCACGATCACCCCGCCGTCGAGGAACAACACCTGGTCCGCGACCTTCTCGGCGAACCGGATCTCGTGGGTGACGATGACCGTGGTCCACCCTTCCGAGGCGAGGTCTTTGATCACCGCCAGCACCTCCCCCACGAGTTCGGGGTCGAGTGCGGAAGTGGGTTCGTCGAACAGCACCACTCGAGGTTTCAAAGCGAGCGCACGGGCAATACCCACGCGTTGTTGTTGTCCGCCGGAAAGTTGATACGGGTACGAATCAGCTTTGTCCGCGAGGCCCACCTGGTCGAGCAGCGTCCGGGCCTCCCCCACGACCTCCTCCTCCGGGCGCTTCTGGGCGACGACCGGGCCCTCGGTGAGGTTCTGCAGGACGGTGCGGTGCGGGAAGAGGTTGTGCGACTGGAACACCATGCCGCTCTGCGCACGCAGGCGCGCGCTCGCGGCCCGGCCCGCCTTGCCCGGTGGCAGGGCGGAGAAGTCGACCGACACGTCGTCGATGCGGACGATGCCGCCGTCCGGGGTGTCCAGGGCGTTCAAGGACCGCAGCAGGGTGGTCTTGCCGGAGCCGGACGGTCCCAGCAGGACGGTGGAGGTGCCGCGCGGGGTGGAGAAGTCGATGCCGCGGAGCACGTCGAGCGAGCCGAAGGACTTGCGCAGGCCGGTGACGGCGATGCGGATGTCGTCTGGGCGGATGTCGTCGCTCATGCGATCACGTACCTGTTCAGCCTGGTCTCCAGTCGTTTCTGCGCGGCCGACAGGGCCACGCAGACCACCCAGTAGTACAGCCCCGCGAACGAGTACAGGGCGAGGAACTCGTTGCTCTCGGCCGCGGCCAGCTGGGACTCGCGGAAGAGTTCGGTGAGCAGCACGACCGAACCGAGCGAGGTGTCCTTCAGCAACGACAGCAGCGTGTTCGACAGCGGTGGCACGGCGGTGCGGGCGGCCTGCGGCAACACGATGCGGCGCAACGTCTGCGCGTAGCCGAAGCCGATCGTCGACGCCGCCTCGAACTGACCGCGCGGCACGGACAGGATCGCCGAGCGGATCACCTCGGCCGCGTAACCGGCGACGTTCAGCGAGAACGCGACGACGGCGGCGGTGAACGGCGGGAACTTCAAGCCTATCTGCGGCAGGCCGTAGAAGACGATGAACAGCTGCAGCAGCAACGGGGTGCCGCGGATGATCGAGATGAACGCCCGCGCGAGCCCCGACAGCACCCGGTACGGCGAGATCCGGGCCAGCGCCACCAGGAGTGCCAGCGCCAGGCCGATCGCGAACGACAGCGCGGTCAGCGGGACGGTGACCTTCACCAGGCCCACGAACATCGGCCACGCCGTGGCACGCAGGATGTCCCACGTGCTGCGCTGGCCGCGTCCCTCCGAGAGATCTGCGGCACCACCGTTCTCGACGGACACGTCGGCCTTGAAGTACTTCTGCGAGATGCCGTGCAACGTGCCGTCGGCCTTCAAGGCGTCGATCGCGGTGTTCGCCTGCGACAGCAACGCGGAATCTGCCTGCCGCAGCGCGAGGACCTGCTCGCTGCCCGCCTGGCCGGCGTCACCGGCGATCTCGACGTCCTTCGAACCGGTGGTGGCGAGGTAGTCGAGGACCGCGATGTTGTCGTTGACGATGGCGTCGACGCGGCCCTGCTGCAGCAACGCGGCGGCCTGCGCGAAGCCCTCGACCGCCTCCACGTTCGCACCGGCGTCGCGGGCGACCTTCGCCCAGTTGCTGGTGCTGGACTGGGCGGTGGTCTTGCCGCTCAGGTCCGCGATGGACTTGATCCGGTCGTCGCCGGTGCGCCGGACGATCACGCCGCGCGAGTAGGTGTAGGTGCTGGAGAGGCCGTACTTCGCGGCCCGTTCGGGGTTGCGCGACACCTGGTTCGCGATGAGGTCGATCCGTCGCGCGTCGAGCGCGGGGAAGATCGCGTCCCACTGCGTCTCGACGAACTCCAGCCGCCAGCCGGCCTTCGCGGCGATCGCCTTGACGACCTCGATGTCGTACCCGGTCAGTTCCTGGGTCCGGGGGTCGTGGAAGGAGAACGGCGGATACGTGCCCTCGGTGCCGACGCGGACCAGCGGTGGTTGCTCTGGTTGCGCGTACGCCGGTGCGGGGACGACGATCAACAGCAGCAGGAGCAGCACCGCGCCCCTGAACACTTGTCGCATCGGGGCAGGGTAGAGCGAACCGGGCAGGCGGCGCTGAAGATCCACTATGCGGGACGGGGTGTACGGCATGGCTACGGTGACCACCGCCGACGGACAGCTGGTGTCCTACGTGGACCACGGCGGTGACGGCCCGGCGGTCGTGCTGCTGCACAGCTTCCTGATGGACGCGACGATGTGGTCACCGCAGGTCGAGGCGCTCGGCGACCGCCACCGGCTCATCGCGATCGACGAGCGCGGCCACGGTGGCACACCCGCGACCGGACCGTTCGACCACTGGGACGTGGCCCGCGACGCGCTCGTGGTGCTCGATGCCCTGGGTGTGCGGCAGGCGGCTGTGGCCGGCACCAGCCAGGGCGGGTTCGTGGCGCTGCGGATGGCGTTGCTGGCTCCGGAACGGGTGGCGGCGCTCGTGTTGCTCGGCACGTCCGGTGAGACCGAGGACGAGCAGATCTCCGACGCGTACCAGCAGCTCGCCGAGGTGTGGATCGCGCAGGGACCCGAGACGGTGGCCGAGGCGGTCGCGAAGATCTGCCTGGGCGACCACGACCCGTCGGACTGGACGCCGAAGTGGAGCGCCGTCGAGCCCGAACGGCTGAGGCTGATCATGAACGCCCTGGTCGGCCGCGAGGGCGTGCTCGACCGGCTGCCGGAGATCGGCGTGCCCGCTCTCGTGCTGCACGGCACCGCCGACCTCGCCTACCCCGTCGCGAAGGCCGAGGCCCTGGTCGCGGGGCTGCCCAAGGCGGAGCCGCTGGTGCTCGTCGAGGGTGGCGCGCACTTCCTGAGCCTCACGCACGCCGCGGACGTCAATCCGCACCTGGAGCGCTTCCTCAGCGCGACCCTCTGACGGCCCAGGCCTTCGCGGTCAGCTCGATCGGACCGGTCTGCGGCAGGCGGGAGCGGAGCAGTTCGCGGACGGCGGCGAGGTGCTCCGGCGGCAACGTGGCCGCGTAGGCGGGTGCCGCGCCCGTGCCGCCCAGGAACGGACTCCAGAAGTCGTCGAAGTCGCGGAAGACGGTGGGCACGACGATGCCGGTCACCTCGACGTCGCGCAGCCCGGCCCCGGTCCACAACGCGCGCAACGGGTCCGGATCGCTCACGCGGCCGAAGCGCAGTCCTTCGTCGTGATCGGCCGCGGCGGGGTCGACGTCCTTCGCCGCGTCCCAGAACAGTCGCATCATCCGCATGCCGCTCGTGTAGTCCCACAGGTACGAACCCACGAACGGCGCGGCGCGCGCGAACTCCCCGACCGCTCGGGCCACGTCCGGCACGAACGTGAGCACGAGCCCGCTGACCACGACGTCGGCGGTGCGTCCGCCCAGGTCGGTGGCGGTGCCGACCTCGAAGGACGCGCCGGGGACGCGTTCCCTGGCCAGGTCGAGGAACCCTGCCGACGGGTCGATGCCCGTGATCGCGGCGGGCTGGGCGTGCGCCAGCACGGTCCCGGTCAGCGCGCCCGTGCCGCAGCCGACGTCGAGCCAGGTCCGGCCGGGCGGCACGGCCAGCCAGCGCAGGAACTCCACTGCGACCGGCCGGCTCCACCGGCCGACGTAGTGCTCGTAGGCGTCGCCGAAACCCCACATGCCGTCGACGGTAACCCCGCGCGGACCCCGCGGAATTAAACGGGGGCTGGTCCGGTTAAGCTGGATGACACATCAACTAGCGAGGTCGGGTGGGTTGTGAAGATCGCTGTTCTGGGTGCGGGCCACGTCGGTCCCGTCATCGCGCGTCTCGCCCTCGCGGCGGGCTACGAGGTCACCATCGCGGGCTCCGGTGACCCGTCGCGGATCGAGATGATCACCGACTTCCTCGCGCCCGGTGCCGTCGCGCTGTCGGCCGCCGACGCGGTCGCGGACGCGGACCTCGTCGTGCTGGCGATCCCGTGGCACCGGTTCCCGGCGCTCGAGCCGGGGATGTTGGCGGGCAAGGTCGTCATCGACTCGATGAACCACTGGCCGCCTGCGGACGCTCCCCTGGGCACGAGCGAGCAGGTGGCCGGGCGGCTGGCGGGCGCTCAGGTCGTCAAAACCCTCAACCACGTCGCCTACCAGGACATGGAGCCCGCCGCCGGTCGCGCCGTCGGTTTGGCCGGTGACTCGCCGGCCGCGGTGAAGGCCGTCGCGGAGTTCCTGGACCGCATCGGGTTCGACCCGGTGCCGGTGGGGTCCCTGGCCGCGGGACGGCTGCTGGAACCCGGCGGCCCGGTGTTCGGCGTCGCGGCCCGCAGGCAGGAATTCGAGAACTTCGGCAAGGAGCAGTCATGACCACCACGTTCGGGCTCGACACGTTCGGCGACGTCACCCACGACGCCTCGGGCACCCCGCTGACGCACGCCCAGACCATCCGCAACCTGGTCGAGCAGGGCGTGCTGGCCGACCAGGTCGGCCTCGACTTCTTCGGCATCGGCGAACACCACACCCCGGACATGCCGTTGTCCGCGGCCGACGTGGTGCTCGCCGCGATCGCCGCCCGCACGTCGTCGATCCACCTCGGCTCGGCCGTGACGGTGCTCAGCTCGGACGACCCGGTGCGCGTGTACCAGCGCTTCTCGACGCTCAACGCCGTGTCGGACGGCCGCGCGGAGGTCATCCTGGGCCGCGGGTCCAGTGTGGACTCGTTCCCGCTGTTCGGCTACGACCTCGCGGACTACGAGGACCTGTTCGAGGAGAAGACGCACCTCTTCGCGGAACTGCTGAAGGGCGGCCCGATCACCTGGCAGGGCAAGACCCGCGCGGCACTGCACGAGCAGGACGTGGTGCCGTACACCGAGCCGTTCCCGACGTGGATCGGCGTCGGCGGCAGCCCGCAGTCCGTGGTGCGCGCGGCCTCGTACGGCTTCTCGCTGATGCTCGCGATCATCGGCGGCCACCCCGGCCGCTTCGCCCCGTTCTCGGAGCTCTACCAGCACGCGCTGGAGAAGTTCGGGCGCGACCCGTTGCCGATCGGCATCCACTCCCCCGGCCACGTGGCGGAGACCGACGAACAGGCGCGGGAGGAGTTCTGGCCGCACTACCTCGACCTGATCGGGCGGCTCGGCAAGACTCGCGGGTTCGCCACCCCGACGCCGGAGTCGTACGCGCACGAGGTGGGGCCGCACGGTGCGTTGTTCGTCGGCTCGCCGGAGACCGTCGCGGAGAAGATGGCGCGCACCATGAAGAAGCTCGACGCGAGCCGGTTCGACCTGAAGTACGGGATCGGCGGGCTGTCGCACGAGTCGCTGATGCGGACGATCGAGCTGTACGGGACGAAGGTCGTGCCGTTGGTGCGGGACATGCTCGCCTGACCCTGGTGGGGGCCGCTGACGCGGCCCCCACGGCGTTACTTCTTGGACGACGCGATCTCGCACCCCTTGACGTGCTCCAGCCCGAGCGTGATCGACGCCGCGTCGTTGTTCGGACCGCCGAACGCGTAGGAGACGGTGTCCGAGCCCGGTTCGTTGTGCACCTCGACGTAGCGGACTCCCTTGCCGCGCAGGCATTGCACGACGCGGTTGGCGAAGTCGACGGCCTCCGGGTTGGTGACGTCCTTCTCCCAAGGGGGCAGCGGCGTCTTCACCTCGCAGACCTGCAACGCCTTGTCGAGCTCCTCCTTCGTCGGCTGCGGGCGGCCGCTGCTCTCGTCCGCGCGGCCCTTCTTGTCCATGCCGAAGCTCGCCATGCACTGGTTGTACGGGACGTAGAGGGCTTCTACGTCCTCGTTGGTCATGTCGAGGCGTTCACGGGGCCGTTGTTCCTGCGCCGCCGAGGGGGGACTGCTGCTCTGGGGTGTCGAGATCGAGGCGACCTGGGGCGGGGCCTCGGGCTTGGCGCACGCGGCCAGGAGCAGCAGCAGGAGGGCCGGGGTGGCCTTCTTCATCGTCGGGTTTCCTTTCGTCACGCGGCGAGCGCCTGCGTCGGGGTGAGCCTGGCGGCGCGGAGGGAGGGGTAGAGGCCGGCGGCGGCGCCCACGACGAACGCGGCGAGCACGCCTGCGGCCAGGACTTCGAGCGGGAGGACGAGCGGCCAGCGGTGCAGGGTGGCGTAGCCCGCCACCGCCAGCGCGCCCAGTGCGGTGCCCGCGAGGCCTCCCAGGCCGGAGAGCAGGACCGCCTCGGTCAGGAACTGGGCCCGGATGTGGCCTCGGGTGGCTCCCAGGGCGCGGCGCAGGCCGATCTCGCTGCGGCGTTCGAGCACGGAGATCACCATCGTGTTCGCCACGCCCACGCCGCCCACCAGCAGCGCGATGCCCGCGAGGCCGAGGAACAGGGCGCTGTAGGAGTTCTGGGTGGCGCGTTTGGCCGCCAGCGCGTCGGACGGGCGGCTGACCTGGACCAGGCCGGGGACCTCGCCGTAGAGGGTCGCGGGCAGGACCGCCCGGACGTCCTCGATGGACTCCTCGCGGGCCTTCACGTAGACGACGGTCGGGTGGCCGTCGAAGCCCAGCTGGGTGCGGGCGGCGTCCCAGCCGACGAGCACCGAGCGTTCGATGTCGGGTGCCAGCGGCATCGGGGCGAGCACGCCCGTCACCGTGAACCACCGGTCCCCCACGTACACCGCCGGGCGTTCGCCGACGTCCGGGATGCCGAGGCGCTGGGCGGCGACGTTGCCGAGCACGACGCTCGGGAAGTCGGGGCGGGGCAGGAACTCCCCGCTCTGGACGTGGCCGTTCACGGTCTCCAGCAGGCCCGGAGTGGCGGCGAGGACCGTGATGTCGGAACTGTGGCCCGGGTCGAGGAGGTCGTTGCGGCGGACTCGGGTGTGCGTGTTGGCGACGGCCGCGGCGGCGGTCACCGGGCCGATGCGCTGGACCATCGCCACCGAGGACTCCGGCAGCAGCACCGGGTCGTCCTGGCGCTGAGTGGGCTGGGCGCGCAGGAGGTTGGTGCCCAAAGTGGTCAGTTCGTCGAGCAGGGCCTGCTGGCTGGAGGCGGGGATGCCGGTGACGACCACGACGGTGGCGATGCCCAGGGCGATGCCGAGGGCGGACAGAGCGGCGCGGAGCCTGCGGGTGCGCATGCCCAGGGAGCCGACGGACAGCAGGTCCACCGGTGAGAGGCGGGTCATCGTCGGCTCCCCACGACGGGCAGGGAGAGGGTCGCGTCACCCGTGTCCGCGACGATCCGGCCGTCGCGCAGCTCCACCCGGCGTGGCAACGACGCGGCGATGTCCCGGTCGTGCGTGATCAAAGCGATGGTGGTGCCCTGCCGGTTGAGGTCCCGCAGCAACTCCAGCACCGCCAGGCCGTTCGCGGTGTCGAGCGCCCCGGTCGGTTCGTCGGCCAGCACCAGGGCCGGGTTGTTCACCACGGCACGGGCGACGGCGACGCGCTGGCGTTCGCCGCCGGACAGCTGCTGGGGCTTGTGGTCGGTGCGGTGGCCGAGGCCGACGCGCTCCAACGCCTCCTCCGCCATGCCGCGGCGGTTCTTGCGGCGCACTCCGGCGTAGAGCAGGCCGGTCGCGACGTTCTCGACGGCGGACAACCCGTCGGACAGGTGGAACTGCTGGAACACGAACCCCAGCCTGCTGCCGCGCAACGCGGACAGGCGGCGGTCGGGCAGGCGGGACACGTCCTGGCCGTCGATCTCCACCGTGCCGGACGACGGGACGTCGAGGGTGCCGACGAGGTGCAGCAGGGTGGACTTGCCGGAGCCGGACGGGCCCACGATCGCGAGCAGCTCTCCTGAGCCGACCTGCAACGACACGTCGTCGAGGGCCGTCACACCGCCGGGGTACCTCTTGGTCACCGAGCGCAGGGCGAGCACCGGGGTCACTGGGCCGTCACCACTTCGAGGCCGTCCACGACGCCGTCGCCGGAGATCTCGACCTTGTCCTGCGAGTACAGGCCGGTCCGCACGGCCTTCAAGGCGCCCGAGGGCAGCTGCACGGCGTAGCCGCCCTCCTTCAACGCCACGAGCGCTGCCAGCGGCACGGTCAGCACGCCGGTGCGGCTCTCGGTGGTGACGGTGAGGCGGACGGGGGCGGCGTCGAGGTCGCCGACGTCGGCCGGATCGTCCGGCGTGATCACGACGTCGACCTTCGGGCCGCCGCCGCTCTCGGCGGGTGCCGCGATCTGCTTCACCGTCGTGACCTTCGCGGGGACCGGGCGGTTGTCGGGCCGCAGGATCGTGACCGGCACGTCCGCTTTCAGCACGCCGGCCTCGGTCACCGGCACCTGCAGCGTGACGAGGCGCGTGGTCGGCGTGAGCTCGAACAGCTCCTCCGTGGCGGGGTCGCCGAGCTGGGCCTTCACCGTGCCGACGCGCATCGGGCGGTCCAGCACGAGCACGCGGCCGGGTGCGAGGGTGCCGGTCTGCTCGACGCCGATGGCCTTCTGCCACTTCTTCAGCGCGTCGGCCACGCGCGAGGTGAACTCGGCCTTGGCCGCGTCCCTCGGGCGGGTGCCGACCGAGTAGCCCAGGGCGGCGAGGTTGTCCATCACCACGGCCACGTCCGATCCCTTGAGCCCCGGCGCGTCCAACGGCCGGAACAGCGGTGTCGCGCCGAGGAACACGACGACGGGCTGGTCGTCGACGCGGTAGAGCTCCTTGCCGAGTTCGGTGGCCTGACCGGCGCCGGGCAGCTTCGTCACGGTGCCCGCGGCGCCCTTCACCGGCCGGGCCGCGCCGAAACCGAGCTGGCCCTGCAGCGTGCGGGTGTTCGTGAGGTCTCCCTTTCGCACGGTCGTGGTCTGCACCGCTGGTGGCGGGGCCGCGGCGGGCTCGGCTGGCCGGCCGCGCACCACGAGGGTGACGGCGGCGGCGACCACGGCGAGCACCGCGGCCACGATGACTGTCCTGCGCATGCGGTGGATCTTCGGAGGCACTTGTGAGGATCCTGTGTCGAACCGGTGATCGGGCCGAGGGCGTTCCTATGATCGGCCGGTGAGCGCTCTCATCCTGGTCGCGGAGGACGACGAGAACCAGGCCGAGCTGGTGCGCCGCTACCTGGAGCAGGACCACCACCGGGTGCTCGTCGTCCACGACGGACGGGACGCGCTCGACGTGGTCCGCCGGCACGATCCCGCTCTCGTGGTGCTCGACCTGATGCTGCCGGGGCTGAGCGGGCTGGACGTGTGCCGGGCGCTGCGGGCCGATTCGGACGTCCTCGTGCTGATGCTGACGGCGCGGTCCACCGAGGACGACCTGCTGCACGGGCTCGGGATCGGCGCGGACGACTACATGACCAAGCCCTTCAGCCCGCGCGAGCTCGTGGCGCGGGTGCGGACGTTGCTGCGGCGGCTGCCGGCGGAGAAGCCGAGGCCGGAGCTCCGGGTCGGGCCGATCGTGGTCGACCAGGTGCGGCACGAGGTCCGGGTGCGGGACGAGCTGGTCGAGTGCACGCCCGGCGAGTTCGGGCTGCTGGAGGTGCTGGCGTCCGAAGTGGACCGGGTGTTCAGCCGTGAGCAGTTGCTGGAACGGATGCACGGCATCGACAGCTTCCTGACCACCCGCACGATCGACACGCACGTGAAGAACCTGCGCCGCAAGATCGAGACCGATCCGCGCACGCCCGCGCACCTCGTGACCGTCTACGGGATCGGCTACAAGCTCACGGCGGGACGCTGATGCGCCGGAGCGTCTTCACCCGGCTGCTCGTGGTCGTGGTGCTGATCGCGGTGTGCTCGATCGCGGCGACGGCGTGGCTGGCGACGCAGCTGACGAAGGCGTCGATCGCCCGCGAACAGGGCCGTGAACTGGCCTCGGACAACCGGATCTACGCGACGCTGCTGGCGTACGCGACCGACCACCGCGACTGGTCCGAAGTGGACGGCTACGTCGAGTCGCTGATGTCGGAGCACCCCGGCCGCCGAGTCGTGCTCGTCACCAAGGACGGCCGCACGGTCGCCGATCGGGGCGGGGACGGCGGCCAACTGCCGGCCAAGGCCGCCGCCGTGGTGGACCCGCTGGCGGTCGACCCGGTGCTGGTGCCGGGAGCGCCCGCCGACCGGATCGACAAGCGCGTGCTGGGACCGTTCCGCACGCCGATCGACTTCCGCGACCGCGAGGACCGCACCGGCTCGCTGTTCTGCCTGCGACTGGTGAAGAAGGAGCAGACCCGGCTGGACTGCCGGGAACGGGACCTGCCGTTCGACACCGCCGCCGACTTCTCCGCGCTGCTCGACCTCGAGGACCTCGTCAACGCCTGCCTGGCGCGCCGCTCGCTGCCGCCGGCGGACCTCGATCCCGACTTCACGCCCGCCGAGAAGCAGTCCGGTGGTGCGCCGCCACCGGACGAACCCGCCGTCGCCGAGTGCGTCGCCGCGTCCCGCAGGGAGCAGCTCACGCCGTACGTGGCGCCGCCCGTCCTGCTGTACCTGACGAACCCGACGGGCCCGCCGACCGCCGCGATCTCGTTGTCGGGCAACGGCGGGCAGGTCGTCGGGGCCGCGGCTGCGGTGCTGCTGGCCGCGGTGGGGGTGGCGGCGTTCGCGGGTGCGCGGATCACCCGGCCGTTGCGAGCGCTGACGGCCGCCGCCCAGCACCTGTCCGGCGGTGGTGACGTCCCGCCGGTGCCGGTGCGCGGGCAGGACGAGATCGCGGGGCTGACCAGGGCGTTCAACACGATGACCGCGAGCAGGGCGCAGCTGGAGCGGGCGCGGAAGGCGATGGTCAGCGACGTCGCGCACGAGCTGCGGACGCCGTTGAGCAACATCTGGGGCTGGCTGGAGGCGGCCGAGGACGGGGTGAGCGACCTCGACCCGGCGCTGATCGCGTTGCTGCTCAAGGAAGCGCTCGTGCTGCAACACGTGGTCGACGACCTGCAGGACCTCGCCGTCGCGGACGCGGGCGCGCTCCGCCTGACACTCGAACGGGTGAACGTCGTGTCAGCGTTGGAACAGGTCCAAGCCGCACACGAGGTACGGGCCGCGCAGGCCGGTGTCACGTTGACGGTGTCGGCTGACCGCTCGCTGACCGTCCGGGCGGACGCCCTGCGGTTGCGGCAGGTCCTCGACAACCTCGTCGCGAACGCGCTGCGGTACGTGCCCGCCGGCGGCTCGGTGGCGGTCGGGGCCACGTCCGGGGACGGCGAGGTCGTGATCACGGTGGCGGACACCGGGCCGGGCATCCCGGCCGAGGACCTCCCCCACGTGTTCGACCGGTTCTGGCGCGCGGACAAGTCGCGCAGCCGCAGCACGGGCGGCAGCGGACTGGGCCTCGCGATCGTCCGCAAGCTCGTCGAGGCGCACGCCGGAACGGTCGATGTGACCAGCACGACAGGCACCGGAACCACGTTCCGCGTCCGATTGCCGGAACTCACCTGATACACCCAGCGTTAGTTCGCTGGAGAGGAAACCGGTGATTGTTCCCATGCCCTCGAGCGCGCCCCGTCGCACGGGCTCGTTCGTACTGACCGAAGACGTGACCGTCCGGGTGACCGGGCAGGCGCGCACCGCGGCCGCGATGCTGCGCGAGCACGTCTTCCGGCAGACCGGCTTCCTGCTGGCGGAGTCGCCCGACGGGATGCTGATGGTGTCGCACGACCCGGCGATGCGCGGGCTCGGCCCCGAAGGGTACGCGCTGCTGGTCAGCAACGACGCGATCATGCTGCGCGCGGGCACCCAGGCCGGGCTGCGGCACGGCGTGCAGTCGTTCCGGCAGCTGATGACCGGCGACGGCGCGGTCCGCGCGGCCGACGTGCGCGACTCCCCCGCGTTCGCGTGGCGCGGTGTGTCGAGTGCGCTGCTGCCGCCCGCCGAGATGCGCAGGGCCATCGACCGGATGGCCGCCTACAAGCTCAACGTGCTGCACGTCTTCCCGGACGGGGACGCCGACGCGCTGCGCGACCTGGTCGAGTACGGCCGCGACCACGGCATCACCGTGGTGCCCGAACTCAGCCCGGCGACGATCGAACTGCTGGAGCTGTTCCCGAGCCGCTGGGTGCACATCGGTACCGCCAAGCTGACGACGAAGTTCGCCGGTTTGCTGGAACGGCACGGCAAGCTGCCGGTGCGCTGGCACGCCGGGGACGCGGACGTCCTGGGCCCGCACGGGAAGCTCGCCGAGGGCGACGACGTCCTGCGCGCCATCGCGACCGCGGGCTGGGTGGGCGAACTGCGCACCACCTCCGCCGTCGCGCCCGCCTGGTAGCTCGTTCACAGTCGTCGCGTGATCGCAGGTCACGCGACGACCCGCTTCACATGTTTATCTTTGGCCAGCGGGTCTCCGGCGCGCGGTGGAGGCGTTCGACCGGGGAAGTTGTGCCACACCAGGCTTTCCGGACGCGTCCGTGAACCTGTCCGTTGGCTGTCGCGTCCTGGTTCGGCGCCGTGAGCGGTGCGATCGTTGTCCTCGTGCGGGCCTCTTCGAAGTTCCGGCCGGACCACCGTTTCCGGCTCCTGTTCGTGGACGACGACCGGGAACTCGCGGAGCAGCTCGCCGTGGTGCTGCGCGGTGAGGGGTACGACGTCGACGTCGCGTTCGACGGGCAACGTGGCCTGCACCTCGCTCTCACCCACCCCTACGACGTGGTCGTGATCGACCGCGTCCTGCCGGTGGTCGACGGGCTGGACCTGGTGTCCCGGTTGCGTTCCCGGTCCGTGCGCAGCCAGGCGCTGATGCTCACCGCGATGGGGTCGGTGCACGACCGGATCGACGGCCTCGACGCCGGTGCCGACGACTACCTCGCCAAGCCGTTCGACCTGGGCGAGCTGACCGCGCGGCTGCGGGCGCTGTGCCGGCGGGCCGCGGAACTGGCAGCGGTGCTGTGCATCGGCGCCGGTCGCCTGGAGCTCGAACAGCACCGGGTCGTGTTGCCCGACGGCGAGAAAGTGCCGCTCACCACGAGGGAGTTCGCGTTGCTGCGCGTGCTCGCGACGCACCCGGAGACGGTGCACACGCGGGCGGCGTTGCGGCGCACGGTGTTCCAGGACGCCCCCTCCCTGTCCATTGTGGACACCTACGTGCACTACCTGCGGTCGAAGGTCGGACGTTCGGTCGTCCAGACGGTTCAGGGGATCGGTTACCGGTTGGGGGCGCTGTGAGGTCGTGGGCCGAGGCGGAACGGGCCGAGGTCCGGCGGGCACGGCTGCGGGTCAGCGTGCTGGTGGGCCTCGCGATCACGCTGATGGTCGCGTTCGTCGGCGCGATCGCGTACACGGTCATGGTGCACGCGCAGGAGACCCAGGTTTCGCGCGAACTCCGCTACAACGCCCAGTACGGCGTGCCGGGCATCGCACCCCGATGCGCGTGGGTGTTCGTGCTGGAGGACGGTGTGCTGCACGAGGGTCCGCTGGAGGTGCCGGCCGGTTTCCCGATGCGCGGCGACATCGACGCCGTGCACAGGTCGGGCACGTCGGTCCCCCGCGACGTCTTGGCGAACGGCACCGAGTACATGGTGCTCACGGCACCGGGCGCGGACGGCACGACCGTGCAGGCGGTGTTCGACCTGCGCTACCAACTCGCCGACCGCACGAACCTGCTGCGGGCACTGGCGGTCGCGCTGGTCTGCGGCCTCGTGGTGGCGGCGTTGATCGGCCTGGGCGTCAGCCGCCGCACGGTGGGCCCGCTGGCCGAGGCACTGGCCCGGCAACGCCGTTTCGTCACCGACGCGAGTCACGAGCTGCGCACCCCGATCGCCCGCGCGTACCTGCGCGCCCAGCTGCTCGCGGCCGCCGTGGACCTGCCCGACGACCAGCGGACCACCCTCGACGCGCTGGCCGGATCGATCCGCGGGCTCGCCGACGTGGTGGACGACCTGCTGGCCTCCGCGCAGCTCACCCGGCGACTCGACGGCAAGCCGGTGGACCTGGCCGACGTGGCCGAGGCCGCGGTGGTGGGCGAGACCGAACGCGCCGCCGAACGGCGGATCACCCTGGCGCTGGACCATCCCGGGCACCCTGTGGTGGTGCACGGGATCGAGACCGGTTTGCGGCGGGCCGTCGACGAGCTGCTGGCCAACGCCGTCCGGCACACGCCCGAGGGTGGGCGGATCTCGGTGAGCGTGCGTGCGGGTGCCGGAGAGGCCGAGCTGGTGGTGGCGGACAACGGAGAGGGGTTCGAGACTCGGGAGGCGAGGCGGTTGTTCGAGCGGTTCCACCGGGGTGCCGGGGAGGGGCGGTTCGGGCTGGGACTCGCGCTGGTGCAGGAGATCGTCGCTGGGCATGGTGGGTCGGTGTCGGCCGTGGGGCGGCCCGGGGTGGGGGCTCGGTTCACGCTCCGGATTCCGGTGGGGGCCCCGGTGGTGCCGGTCCGGGAACGGATCGCCAGCGCCCGCCCGTGAGGGTCGCGGTGGCGAAGTCGGGCGGCTGCCGCGCTCGCCACCGCCCCCGCGCCGGATCTCGGCGACGAACGCGGTCGTGGCCCACGTCAGGGAGCCGTCGCCCGTCCGGTGAACGCCGGTGGCCGGGTCGTCGCGCGGACGTCCCGGCCTTCCGGTCCGGTGGCTCAGCCGACCCCGACCGTGAACGCCGCCCTGCGCACCTTGCCGCCGTGGGCGAACTCCAGGAACAGCCGGTACTCGCCCCGGTCGGCGAACACGGCCTGGAAGCTCAGCTCACCGTTGTCGAGCGGGATGCCCGCCAGTTCGACCGGGTGCAGGTGGGTGGCCGAGAGCAGCATGGTGTGGAAGCCGGTCATGTGGCCGTTGGCGCCCAGATGCGGTTCCAGCGAGGTCACCGGTGTGCCGTCCGGGCCGCGGATCGACAGGCGCAGCGTCTGCGGGGCCATCGCGGTGGGCTGGGCCGGTGAGTCCACGCGCACCACGCTGTAGCCGTCGGTGGTCGTGGCACCGTCCGCCGGAGCGGGCACCGGGACGACCGTCGTGTCACCGGGAACGCTGAACGGCACGCCGAGCACGACCGGGTGGCGCGGGTCCGCCGTGTCGAGCGGCACGAACTCCGCGAACATCCGGTAGGCACCGCCGTCGGGCAGGGAGAGCGTGGTGTGCCAGGTGTCGCCCTGCAGAACCGGGTGCAGGTGCTCGAACACGAACATGTCCTCGCGGACGGTGAAGAAGTGCATCTGCTTGGTCTGGTTGTCCAGGAACCGGGTGACGGGCTTGCCCGCGCCGTCGAGGATCCGGAACGCGACCGGCACGGCGGTACCGCGGGTCTCGGGGGTGGTGACGCGTTCGAACCGGTAGCCGCTCTCCACATCAGACAGACCGTCGCTGTGCGCGGCGGGCAGCACCGGGCCCATGTTCTGGTGCTGCATCGGCGGGGCGGACTTCGCGAACACGACGATCCCGCCACCCGCCACCACGGCGACGGCGAGCAGGGCGAAGAACCAGTCGGTGAGGCTCAGTTTGCGCATGACTACTCCCAGCGGCGCGGGTGGACGGCCTGGACCGCCCACCCGCGTCAGGTCAGAACTGCAGGCTCCACGCGTCGATGTAACCGACGTCGGAGCTGGCCACGTCCTGCACCTTGAGCTGCCAGGCTCCGGCGGCGTCCTCCGCGGCGGCGTTCACCGTGTAGGTGGTCACCACGTTGTCGCCGGAGTCGTTGCCGGAACCCTTGAGGCGGAACGAGGTGCCGTCCGGAGCGACGAGGTCGATCACCAGATCACCGCGGTACGGGTGCTTGATGTCGACGTTCACCTTCAGGGCGGCGGGCGCCTTGCCGGGCACGCCGGAGACCGAGACGGACGACGTCACCGCGGCGCCCTTGTCCGGAATGGACACGTCGGCCGTGTTCTCGAACTTGCCGCCGGTGGGCGGCGGTTCGACCGCGCCGAGGGTGGGCTTGACGACGACCAGGCCCTGCTCGATGCCGTTGACCAGGACGATGCCGCTGGCGAAGTACGGGTAGTTGCTCCACGCCCCGTTGAACTTCGCCTCGTTCGCCGCCGGGTAGATGTCGAAGTACCCGGCCTCCGTGAGCTGTGCCGACGCGACGCCGCTGACGTCGAGGATGCGCAGCCCGGCCTGGTAGTTGGCCTGGTAGGAGTACTTGCCCTTGATGTACTGGTTGTGGTCGATCGCCGTGGCGGGCGAGTTGTAGACGCCCGTGTGCACCGGGTTCGCCAGCGACGCCAGGTCCCAGATGTAGGTCTTCGTGCGCTTGTCGGTGCCGCGCGACTCGTCGAGCTCGTCGTCGAGCAGGAAGTAGCGCTGGTCCTCGGTCAGCCAGCCCTGGTGCGAGTACTGCGCGCCGGAGTAGGCCTTGCGCACGATCTGGACCGGGTTGGCCTTGTCGGTCACGTCGACGATCGTCAGCGTGTCCTCGTTGGAGTTGAAGCAGATCTCCCGGCCCCGGTAGGTCGCGTCCGGGCCGCGGTAGATCACGCACTGGTTGTCGTGCGTGTAGCCGTCCTGCGCGACGCAGCCCGCGTTCTTCGGCGACTTCGGCGTGCGGATGTCGACCATGTGCGGGCCGCCGCTGCACGTGTTGGAGCCGATCGCGTACGCGTACCCGGTCTCCTCGTTGATGGCGATGTTGTGCGCCGGGCCGAACTCCTTGTAGAGCGCGTCGGCGGTCAGCGTCTGCGGGGTGGTGATCGTCCGCAGGCGGGTCAGGTCGAACACCTGCATGCCGTGGCCGGTGATGAAGTCGGCGACGATGAAGGCGTGGTCCTTGTAGACCTTCATGTCGCGCCACGAGCTGCTGCCGCCGTTGGACGGCAGGTTGCCCAGGAACTTCGGTGCCGTGGGCGTGCTGACGTCGACGAACGCGGTGCCGTTGGTGCGGCCGACGATCGCGTACTCCTTGCCGGAGGACGGGTCGGTCCAGCCCCAGATGTCGTTGCCGTTGCCACCGCCCATCGCGGACAGGGGCAGCACGCTGAGCAGGTCCACGTTCTTGCAGGGGTAGATGTCGGCCTTGCCGTCCACGCACGGCACACCGGCGGCGGACCCGGTGACGGCGTGGCGGTCGGCGGGCAGGTGGTCGGCCAGGAACGTCCTGGCCGCGGCCTGTCCTTCGGCGGTGTTCGGATCGTGGGCGGAGGCGCCCGTCATCGAGAGGGCGACCACGGAGACCGTCAAGACGGCCAGCGCCCCCATGCGCAGGGATTTCATGAAGTTGGACTCCTTAGGAACGGGAGGCAGGGGTTCCCGGTCAACCACAGACCGTAGAAGCGCCGACCACTCGCCGTGAACCGTCGTTCGTCTGGTTCGGGTGGAATGGGGTCGAATCGATACGCTCGGAACCATGGACAGCAGCCGCCAGGCCCGCGTGCGCGCGGCGTTCGACGACTTCTTCGCGCCGAGCGAGCCGAAGTCGGAAAGCTGGGTGCTCGACCTGTTCCAGCGCACGGCCGCGAGCGTGCCCGCGTACGGGAAGCTGTTGCGGGAGAACGGGATCGAGCCCGGATCGATCACGACGTTCGAGGACTTCCAGCGGTTGCCGCTGCTCGACAAGCCGAGCTACCACGAGCGGTACCCGCTGCCGGAGCTGTGCCGCGACGGGAACCTCGCCGGGTGCGACATGATCGCGGTGTCGTCCGGGTCCAGCGGCAGGCCGACGATCTGGCCGCGCGGCGTCGAGGACGAGTTGCACGTGGCGCGGCGGTTCGAGCAGGTGCTGGTGGACGGATTCCACGCGGACGAGCGCAGAACTCTGGCCGTGGTGTGCTTTCCGCTCGGCACGTGGGTGGGAGGGCTGTTCACGCAGGCGTGCGTGCGGCATCTCGCGGCCAAGGGCTGTCCGATCACCGTGGTGGCGCCGGGGAACAACAAGGCCGAGATCCTGCGGGTGCTGCCGGAGCTGGCGCCGCACTTCGAGCAGGTCGTGCTCCTGGGCTACCCGCCGTTCGTGAAGGACGTGATCGACACCGGGCTGGCCGGCGGCGTCGACTGGGCCTCGTACCGGATCAAGCTGGTGCTGGCGGGTGAGGTGTTCAGCGAGCAGTGGCGCGACCTCGTGTCGCGCCGCGCCGGCATCGCGGACCCGGCCGCTGACGTCGCTTCCCTCTACGGCACAGCGGATTCCGGCGTGCTGGGCAACGAGACCGCGTTGTCCGCGTCGATCCGCGGGTTCTTCGCGGACCACCCGGACCAGGCTCGTGAGGTGTTCGGCGACTCGCGGTTGCCGACGCTCGTGCAGTACGACCCGGCCAGCCGGTTCTTCGAGGTGCACGACGGCACCCTGGTGTTCACGGCGGACGGCGGGATCCCGCTCGTGCGGTACCGGATCGCCGACGAGGGCGGGGTTCTCGGGCACGCCGAACTGCTGGAGCACTGCGCGCGGCACGGGTTCACTCCCCCGCCCGGACCGGAGCTGCCGTTCGTGTTCCTGTTCGGGCGGTCGCTGTTCACCGTGTCGTTCTTCGGCGCGAACGTCCATCCGGAGAACGTGACCGTCGGATTGGAACAGCCCGGCATCAGCGACGTGGTGACGGGGAAGTTCGTGATCGAATCGGTCGAGGACGAAGATCGTGATCGCCTGTTGCGGATCACCGTCGAGACCGCGCCGGGCGCGACGGCGGACGCGGGCGTGATCGCCGAGTCGATCAAGGTCCAGTTGCTGCGGCTCAACAGCGAGTTCGCGCACTACGTCCCGGTGGAGCGGCAGCTGCCCGAGGTGGTGCTGCGCCCGCACGGCGATCCGGAGCACTTCCCCGCCGGCGTGAAACACAGGTACACCCGACGAACCTGAAAAGCGCTTTTGCACCACGGAGCAATAGCTTTTCGAAACTTCCCCGGCCTGCCTAAAGTGGCGTCGTTCGAATTGGTTGCAGGACTGGGGAGGAAATCCGTTGAGTTTCGTTCGGCGTATTATGACGGCATTGATGCCGCTCACCATGCTCTTCACCCTCGCACTCGCTGCCCCGAGCGCGCAGGCGGAGGCTCCGGCCGCCGGGGCCGCCGCCGTGGGGGCGGCGTACGACGCCGAGACCGGCCAGGCTCTCGCGGCCTGGGCCTGCAACACCGGCAACGTCTGCTTCTGGAACGACTTCGGCGGCACCGGCAAGCGCTGCATGTGGGACGTGGCCGACTCGGACTGGGCCTCGGGGACCTACAAGTGTTCTTGGTACGACACTGAGGTCAAGTCCGTCTACAACCGCGGCACGTCCTCCGCCAAGGGCGTCAGGTTCTACCGCGACACCGGCTACAACGGCTCGATCGGCTGCACGAAGCAGGGCAAGAAGGGTGACCTCGCCGGCACCTACAAGATCCGCTCGCACCAGTGGGTCAGCACCAGCTGCGGCTGATCCGGCCCTAGCACGAAAACCGGTCGCGGGACCTGGTCCCGCGACCGGTTTTCGTTGCGCGAAATGGCGGATCGACACGCCCAGTAGCATTATGCGCGGTGACCTGGCCTGGGGAGGTTGCTGTGTTGCGCATCCATTTTTCCGAAGGTGATCTGGAGCGTACGCAGGTAGCAGAAAGGGTGGATCCGCTCTGGGAAATGGTGTTCAGCTGGCTTCGGCTGACGGAGTTGGACAGCGGGTTGTTGTTGCAGCCGTGGCTGCGGCACGTCCGCCGCAACGGCGACCGGCAGGTGATCACGTCCGGCGTCCGCATGCTGTCCGTGCTCGCTCCGCTGGGGCCGTACTTCCCGGACTTCCTCACACCGCCCGAGGGTGCGCAGGGACTGGGTAGTGCGCTGGCCGCGATCCGGTCCACACCACGGCACCGGTTGCGGGAGGAGTTCGGGCGGCTGGAGGACGTGCGGCCGGTTCCCGAGTGGACGCGTCCGCTGGCGGCGGGCGACGGCGAGTCCCTGGTGGAGCTCACCGAGGCGCTCACCCGGTACCACCGCGCGGTCATCGAGCCGTACGGCGATCTGATCGACGAGGCCGTCGAGACCGATCGTGTGCACCGCAACGGACTGGCGTGCACCGTGGAGGGCTTGCTGCGGGGCATGTGGCCGTTGATGAACTGGCGCGCGCCCGTGCTGGAGGTCCAGTACGCGCACGACCGCGACCTGTACCTCAACGGGCGCGGGCTGCGGCTGGTGCCGTCGTACTTCTGCCGCCGCACACCGGTCGCGTTCGCTGATCCGGGGCTGCCGCCCACCGTGGTGTACCCGCTGCACCACGACTGGACCTGGCAGCGGCAACTCGCGAGTGGACGGCGTGAGCAGGGCGCGCTCGCGGCGTTGCTCGGCAACACGCGGTCGGCGGTGCTGGCGGCGGTGGGTGCCGGGGCCACGACGACCGAGCTGGCGGAACGTCTCGGGGCGTCACCGTCGTCGGTCAGCCGGCACACGACGGTGCTGCGGGAGGCGGGGCTGCTGACGACGGAGAGGCAGGGGCTTTCCGTGCTGCACCAGCGAACGCTGCTGGGGTCGGCGCTGCTCGGCAAGAACTGAGTTCGCCGCGCGCGGAATCCCTGGCGGGTGTGACCGGAGCGCCGGTTCAGTGGTGAGGTGGCTGCCTACGACGAGATCGCGGACTGGTACGAGGAACGGTTCCTGACCGCGCAGCGGGACGATCCTCTCGGGATCGGCCAGGCGATCAGGGACCTGCTCGGCGAGGGTGCCGGGACGTGTCTGGAGATCGGCTGCGGGACGGGCGTGCACGCCGCGCTCCTGAGGGAGCTGGGGTGGACGCCCGTCGGGGTCGACCTGTCGGCGGGGATGCTGCGCCACGCCCGTGGCCGGCTGCCCGTCGTGCGGGCGGACGCGGGTCGGCTGCCCTTGCGGGACGGCAGCGTCCCGGCCGCTGTGGCGGTGATGGTGCACACCGACATGCCCGCCTACCCGGACGTCCTGCGCGAGGTGGCCAGGGTGCTGCGGCCGGGCGGGGTGTTCGTGCACGTCGGCGTGCACCCGTGCTTCTGCGGTGGGTTCGCCGACCGCGGCGACCCGGCCGCGGTGGTGGTGCGGCCCGGTTATCTCGACGTCCACCACACCAGGGAGTCGTGGACCGATCAGGGGCTGCGCGACAAGGTCGGCGCGTCGCACTGGCCGTTGGCGGACCTGCTGAACGCCTTGCTCGCCGCGGGTCTCACTCCTGCGCGGTTCGCCGAGGGTGGGACTCCGGTACCCGTCGTGCTCGCTGCCGCGACCACAACCCCGCCACGCACGCGGCCAGCGCCAGCCCCGTGAGCAGGACGTGGACCGCACCGCCGAACCTCGTCGCGAACGTCAGGTCTGAGCGCAACGGCACGGTGTCCACCATCAGGTCGTCGGTGAACATCCCAGTCGACCGCACGATGCTGCCGTCCGGGCGCACGACCGCGCTCACGCCGCTGATCGCCGCGACCACGACGGCGCGGCCGTGTTCGATCGCGCGCAGGCGGGCCATCCCGAGTTGCTGGTAGGTCATCTCGCCGTGGCCGTACCAGGCGTTGTTCGTCGGCACGACCAGGAGTTGCGCGCCGTCCGCCGCGCTCTCGCGCAGGACGTAGTCGTAGGCGACCTCGTAGCAGATGCCGACGCCCACGCGCGTGCCCGCGATGTCCAGCACGCCCGGTTCGGTGCCCGCGTCGAGGTCCGCCTGGTCGGCGAACGGGGTGAAGATCCGGGCCAGTGGGCGCAGCGGGATGTGCTCGGCGAACGGGACGAGCTCCTGCTTGGCGTACGACTGGCCCGCGCCGGTCTTCGGGTCCCAGGCGATGACGGAGTTCTGGCCGTTGCGCAGCGCGCTCACCAGGGTCGGCACGCCGAGGTCGGTGATGGCGGCGTCGAGCACCGGGTCTCGGTCACGGGTCCTGGTGGCGCTCTCCGGCCACACCGCGAGGTCCGGTTTCGGCAGCGCGCCGCCGCGGACCAGCGCGGCCAGTTCGGCGGTTTTGCGCAGGTGGTTGTCGCGCAGGGTGGCGCCCTCGGTGAGCAGGCCGAGGCCGAGGTCGGGGGCGTTGCCCTGCACGACCGCGACGGTCTTCTGGCCGGTCTGGGCCTCGATCGAGATCAACGGGCTCACGGCGAGCGCGGCGACGATCGGCACCAGCGCCCAGGCACGCGTCCAGCGCGGGAACCACGCCGCCAGACCGAACCCGGTGAACACCACCGCGAACGTCACGAGCGGCGCGCCACCGATCACGGCGAGCCGCGCGAACGGGCCGTCGACCTGTCCGAACGCGACGCGGCCCCACGGGAAGCCGTTGGCCGGGATCAGGCCGCGCAGGGTCTCCTGCAGCACGAACAGCAGCGTCGCCCACACCGGCGCCGCGGGCAACCTGTTGACCAGCGGGAACAGCGCGCAGACACCGCAGATGAACAAGGCCATCAACGCGCTGAGCACCAGCCACGGCCAGGGGCCGAAGTCGTTGCCCAGGAAGTGCTGGATCCACCACAGGTGCGGGAGGAAGAACGCGAGCCCGAACGCGAAGCCGAGCCCGGCGCCGCGACGGGCGCCCGCGCCCTTCAAGGCCAGCCAGAACACCGCGAACGCGGGGACGGCGAGCCACCAGAGCGTGCGCGGCGGGAAGCTCAGGGCCAGTGCGCCACCGGCCAGCGCCGCCGCGCCGTAGCGGGCGAGATCAGGCTTGCGCAACGGACACCCTCGCCCGGCGCAGGACGAGGTACGCGCCACCGACGAGGGCGATCCCGACGACGTAGGCGCCGACCAGTTCGGGCACGCGGCCCGCGAAGTTGCCCGCGAGCGGCGGCACCAGCAGCGCGAACACCCCGGCGAGCACGGCGACCCTGGTCCGCCACGTCCCCACCGGCAGGCACGCGGCCAGCGGCAGCACGGCCCACAGCAGGTACCACGGCTGGATCACCGGCCCCAGCACCACGATCAGGCTCATCATCATCCCCAGCGACGTCACCTCGGAGATCCGTCCGCGCAGTTGGCGACCCAACAGCACCGCCACCCCGCAGAGGATCAGCACGAGCCCCGCGATCCGTGCCGCGGAAATCATCGCCTGCCCGGTTTCCGCGCCGAACACCGCACCCGCCAGATAGCCCGGCCAGTTCGTCGGAGCCATCCAGCTGTTCACCTTGGACGGTGTGCCGAGCGCCTGCACCCAGCCGAAACCGGACCCGCCGGCCAGCGACGTCACGACGGACACGACCACGGTGGCGGCCACCATGGCGAACCCCGCGGTGACGAACCGGACCCAGCCGCCGCCCAGCCTGCGGGCCAGTGCCGTGCCCACGACCGCGAGCGCCACCAGTGCGGGCAACTTGACCTGTGCTCCCAGC
The DNA here is from genome assembly GCF_033794685.1 of Streptomyces sp. ID05-26A. NCBI lineage: Bacteria > Bacillati > Actinomycetota > Actinomycetes > Kitasatosporales > Streptomycetaceae > Streptomyces > Streptomyces sp. ID05-26A. The sequence continues at coordinate 616,491 of NZ_JARAYZ010000002.1, read as the reverse complement.
CCGATGAGCACCACACCGGCCATGTACGGCCACCACTTCAGTTCGGGCAGTGCCTGCAACGCGACGACCGTGCCGGACAGCATGAGGCCGAGCATCAACGCGTCATTGTGGACACCGCCGACGAGATGCCACAGCACCAACGGGTTCATCACGCCCAGCCACAACGCCGCGCGTTCCTCGACCCCGGCCATCACCGCGAGCTTCGGCACCGACCACACGACGAGCAGCAGGCCCAGCACGGCGACCAGCCGGTACAACCCGATGCCCAGGACGGGGTTGCCGCCGGTGACCTCGGTGATGGTCCGTTCGACCGTGGTGAACAACGGCCCGTACGGCGACGGCGTCTCGCGCCAGTAGACGCCGACCCGTGCCACCGCCTCCGCACTCGCGCCCACCGCCGGGCTGACCACGTTGGGGTCGAGGCCGTTCGCGGCCACCTCGCCCTGGGCCAGGTAGCTGAAGACGTCCTGGCTGAACAGCGGCGGGGCCACCAGCAGCGGCCCGCACCACCACGCCAGGGTGCGGCGCAGCCACCGCGGGTCCGGCCTGGTGCGACCGAGCAGCGCCCACGTGAGCACGACCAGTCCGGCACCCGCGATCGCGACGCCCAGGGCCACCGCGCCACCGGTTCTGGCGCTCACGGCCCACGCCCCGGCGGTGAGCAGGAGCGCACCGCCGAAACCCGTCCAGCGCAACAGTTCCGGGGTGCCGGTGAGCGGGGTTCCGGTGATCTGGGCGGCGGTGACCGCGGTCGGCCAGCGGTACGTGACGGTCTGCACGGAGAAGACAGTGCTTTCCGGACAGATCGTCACGCGTCCGACTGTGGTCGCGTTCCCACGTACTACTTCAGGATGATCTTTTTTAAACCTGCTCCGAGGCTCAACTTCCGGCGAAGTCGTGCGTCATCCACACGGTTCCCTTGGCGTCGCGGATCACCACGATGCCGATGCGGGTGGACGACTTGCTCAGGATGTTCTTGCGGTGGCCGTCGTTCGGCGGCTTCTCGTCGATCATGCCCTGGGTCAGGCCGAGCGCCATCTTGGAGATCGCCTCGACGTTGTCCTTGACCGGGCCGCCCATGCCGACGTTCTCCGCGACCGAGCTCCACTTCACGCCCGCCGCGGTGCTGCGCTCGCCCAGACCGCTCTCGCCGGCGCACTGGTGCGACAGGCCGCAGCCGTTGCTCATCATCGCCCTGGTGTGCCGATCCGCCGCGGTGACCAGCGCGGGGTCGACCACCAACGGTGCCAGGCCGCTCTTCGCCCTGGTCTCGTTGATCAGCGCCAGGACGCGTTCCTCCGGCGTGGCCACGCGCGGAGGCTCGGGCGGCGCCGTCGTCGTGGTGGTCGTCGTGGTCGTCGTGGACGGCGGCGCGCTCGACGCCGCGGACGTGGTCTCCGGCACCTGCGACGAGGACGTGCTGAGCGCGAGGCCCTGGGTGGTGTTCGGCCCGGCCACGGCGGCCGGCGGGTCGGACGGCAGCAGCACCATCGTGCCGACCACGCCGACGAGCGCGCACACCGCCGCGGCGCCCGCCACCGCGAGCACGGGCTTGGCGGTGAGCTTCGCGAACGCGCCGGCCGGTTCCGCGAGGTGGGTGGGCGCGAGTTCGGACGCGAGTGCCACGGTCTCGGGCGTGACGTCGGCGAGGCTCTCGAGCAGCCGGGGCAGGTACGCGGCCGGGACCACGAGCAGCGCGGCGCCGGTCAGGATGCGTTCGACCGGCATCGCGTCGTCCACACCGCGGCTGCACCGGCCGCACTCGTCGACGTGCCGCAGGAGCCGCTTGCGCCACAACGGGCTGGGCTCGCCGTTCCAGCCCTGCGCCGCCCGGTCCAGGCCTTCGCACCGCGGTTCCATCGACAACGCGCGCACGAGGTGCCGGATCGTCTCCAGCCGGCCCTTGAGCCTGCTGACCCGCACCGTGACCGCGTGCGCGCCGAGGTCGAGCGCGTCGGTGACCTCGGCCCTGGTGAGCTGCCCGACGCGTTCGAGCGTCCAGAGCGCCAGCAGCTCGCGGTCGGCCGGGTCGAGCCAGCGCGCGGCCTCGTCGACCTCACGGCGTTGCTGGGCGAAGTGCAACCGGGACAACGCGGTCTCCACGAACTCGGCGCCGGGGTCGGCCCGGTCGTACTCCTCCAGCGGGGCGGGGGCCAGGTCTCTGCGGCGGTAGTGCTCGCGGACCTGGTTGATGGTGACGGCGACCAGCCACGACCGGAAACGGTCCGGCTCCCGCAGCGCGTCGATGCCGCGGATCACGCGGACCATCGTCTCCTGCACCACGTCGTCGACCTCGGAATCGGCGTGCAACGCCCGACCGGCGACGTTGTAGACCAGCGGCAGTGAACCCGCGATCACGGCGTCGAGCGCCGTCCGATCACCGGCCCGCGCGGCCTGCACCTGCTCCGCGTCCACCTGCCCCAGCCACTCCCGACCCGTCACTTCCGCACCCTTCGCCGACTGTTCCTGCACGCCATGGGAGACCGGCGAGTCTCACCTCAGGTCACAGAAACAGGGCCAGAAGGTGATCGGGGTCACACTGCGACCACCGCCACGCCCGTGCGGCCACCGTCGACGTCCAGCACGATGCCGTGCACGAACTCCGCCTCGTCCGAGGCCAGGTAGACGGCGGCCGACGCGATCGCGTCCGGGTGCCCGGACCGGCCGGCGGGCGTGCCGCGCATCATCACGTCCGCGGCGGCGCGGGTGTCGTCGTCCCAGCCGGCCGAGGCGATGACACCCGGCGAGATGGCGTTGACCCGGATGCCCCGCGGCCCGAACTCCGAGGCCCACGCCTTCGTCAGCGTCTCCATCGCACCCTTGCTGGTGCTGTAGATCGACCCGCTCGGGACGCCGAGCCGGGTGATCCACGAGCCGAGGTTGAGGACCACGCCGCCACCGGCGTCGATCATCGCGGGAGCGAGTGCCTGCGTCAGGAAGAAGGGAGCCTTCACGTTGACGCCGAAGACCCGGTCGAAGGTCTCCTCGTCGGTCGTCGGGGTGGACGAGGGCGGGTAGATGCCCGCGTTGTTCACGAGGACGTCGACACGACCTCCCAGCAACGCGGTGGCCTCGTCGGCGAGCGCCTTGCTCAGGGCGGGGGTGCCGTCGAGGTCGGCGCGTGCGAAGTCGGCCTTGCCGCCGTTCGCGCGGATCTCCGCGACCACCTCCGCTCCCCTGGCCTCGTCACGGCCGGAGACGACGACGTGCGCGCCCTCCCGGGCGAAGGCGACCGCGATCGAGCGGCCGATGTTGCTGGTGGAACCGGTGATGAGGGCCGTCCTGCCCTGCAGTCGCTGTGTCATGTCCTCGACGCTACGAGCGCTTTTTTGGACCCGCAAGTCCAGAAAACCTAGCCCTTCAGGTGCTCGATCAACGTGTCCAGCACCGCCTCCAGGTGCGTGACGCTGCCGGTGTTGAGGAGCACGAGGACCCCGCCCTGGACGCCCGCGATGAACGCGGCGGAGACCCGGTCGGGGTCGAGGCCCTCCCGCACCAGCCCGGCCGCCTGCATGTCGGCGATCCCCTTCCGCACGTGGGCCTGCCACTGGTTCAGCAGCGCGGTGATCACCTCCTGCGCGCCCGGCGTGCCGCCGACCTGCCCCATCAGCGTGCCGAGCGGGCAGTGCCGTCCCTGTGCGCGGTACCGGGCCACGACGGAGTCGCGCCACCGCTCCCACGCGGCCCACGAGGTGAGGGCGCCGAGGTGCGGCTGCTGGTCGTCGAGCACCCGATCGGCCTCGTGCCGGGCCACGGCGAGGAAGAGTTCCTCCTTGCCGTCCGGGAAGTAGTGGAAGATCTGGCTCTTGCTGGTGCCGGTGATCGCGCGGATGTCGTCCAGTGTCACGCCGGCCGGTTCGTCGCTGCGCAGGTAGGCCGCGGCGCCCTCGATGATGCGCTGCCGGGTGGCGCGCCCCTTCGTCGTCAGTGCCATGACGTCGAGAGTAGATTTTCTGGACTGGCGAGTCCACTGTGGTTGACTGGGCCCATGCTGCCTTGGGAGGGACCGCTGGCCGGCCGGCTGGACCGGCACACGATCGACTCCGCGCTGCTGCGCGACAACCCACTCGGAGACCCGCACGAGCGGCCGCTGTGGGTGTACGTGCCACCGGGCTACGACACCGGGTCCGAGCGCTACCCCACCGTCTACCTGATCCAGGGCTACACCGGGCACCTGGCGATGTGGGCGAACCGGACGCCGTTCCGCCAGCCGTTCCTGGAGACGGCCGACGCGGTGTTCGCCGACGGCGCCCCTGGGTGCGTCGTCGTGTACGTCGACGCCTGGACGTCGTACGGCGGCTCGCAGTTCGTCGACTCCCCCGGCACCGGCCGCTACCACTCGTACCTGTGCGACGAGATCGTGCCGTGGGTGGACGCGCACTACCGCACGATCCCGGACCGCGAGTCGCGGGCGATCGCGGGCAAGTCGTCGGGCGGGTTCGGCGCGATGATCACGCCGATGCTGCGGCCCGACCTGTTCGGCGCCCTCGCGACGCACGCCGGTGACGCGCTCTACGAACTCTGCTACCTCGCGGACTTCGGCAAGGCCGCGCGGGCGTTGCGCGGCTACGACCACGACGTGCACAAGTGGTGGGCGGACTTCCGGAGCCGGACCGCGTTCACCAAGCCCGAGGACATGGACCTGCTCGGGATCCTCGGGGTGGCGGCGTGCTTCTCGGCCGACGACGACGGCACGCCCCGGCTGCCGTTCGACCCGGTCACCGGAGCGCCGATCCCCGAGGTGTGGCGGCACTGGCTCGACTGGGACCCGGTGCGAATGGTGGCCGGGCACGCGGACGCGATCCGCTCGCTGCGGGCCGTGTGGATCGACGCGGGCACCAGGGACGAGTACTACCTCGACCTGGGCGCGGAGGCGTTCCGCAAGGAGATCGCGGCGGCCGGGCTCCCGGACGAACGAGTCCACTTCGAACTGTTCGACGCGGGTCACGGCGCGATCGACTTCCGGTATCCGCTTTCCTTGGCGTGGCTGGCGGACAGGCTCGCCCGATGATCACTGACGTCACGCTGCGCCCGGTCGAGGACGCCGACTTCGACGCGTTGTTCGAGTTCATGAGAGACCCCGAGTCGGTGGCGATGGCCGCGTTCACCGCCGAGGACCCCGACGACCGTGCGGCCTTCGACGCGTGGCTGCGCCGCAACCTCGCGAACCCCGGGACCACGAACCGGGTGATCGTCGGCGACGGACGGGTCGTGGGCAGCATCGCGAGCTTCGTGATCGAGGGCGACACCGAGATCACCTACTGGGTCGACCGCGCGGTGTGGGGTCAGGGCGTGGCGGGACGCGCGGTCTCGTTGCTGCTGCGGGAAGTCACGGTCCGGCCGGTGCACGCGCGCGTGGCCAGTGACAACGCGGGTTCGCTGCGCGTCCTGACCAGGGCGGGTTTCGAAGTGGTCGGGACCGACAAGGGGTACGCGGCGGCGCGGAAGGCCGAGGTCGAGGAGACCGTTCTCGTCCTCAACTGACGAACTTCTCCGTGCCCAGCACACCGAGCAGCTGGATCTTGTCGAACGCCTCGGTGCGCGGTGGCGCGGTCAGCACCAGCAGCGCCTGCGACTGGTCCTCGGTGAACAACGCCTGGCAGTCCACCTCGATCTCGCCGAGCTGGGGGTGGATCAGCACCTTGTGGTCCTCGTAGCGCTTCGAGACCTCGTGCCGTTCCCACAGCTCGGCGAACTCGGTGCTTTCCTTCCGCAGCACGCGAACCAGCTCACCCGCCCTCGACCGCGGCCCCGTCGAGGCGTAGGCGGCGCGCAGGTTCGCGACCTGGGTGCGGCTCTGCCGGTCGCGGTCGTGCTCGGGGTAGATCAGGCGCTCGTCCGGGTTCGTGAACCAGCGGTAGATCCCGCTGCGCGCGTGGCCGGTGAAGCGAGAGGAGTCGCCGTACAGCGCCTCGGCGAACCGGTTCTGCACGAGGACCTCGGCGAGGTCCGAAAGGATCAGCGCGGGCGTGTCGTTCAGCCGGTCCAGCACCCGTTGCAGCGCCGGTGCCACGTGGGTGCCGGTGGTCCGGGGCGACGGGGCGTTGCGACCGGCGACGCGGAACAGGTAGTCGCGTTCGTCGTCGCTGAGCCTGAGGGCGCGGGCCAGCGAGGCCAGCATCTGCTCGCTCGGCTGCGGGCCGCGTTGCTGCTCCAGGCGCGTGTAGTAGTCCGTCGACATGGCGGCCAGGGCCGCGACCTCCTCGCGCCGCAGCCCCGGTGCCCTCCGGCGCGCGCCCACCGGCAGCCCGACGTCCTCCGGCCTCAGCTCCTCCCGGCGGCGCCGGAGGAATCCCGCGAGTTCGACCCGATCCATGCACCCCAGTATCCGGGCCCTCGCGCGGCGAACCAGGGATCGCCGATCCCCCGACAAGGGCTCTCTGCCGCGGTCTCGGAGATCGGCAGAAGCTCGGTGCCATGGACATCACCGGAAACACCGTCTTCATCCCCGGCGCCACCAGCGGAATCGGCCTGGCGCTCGCCCTCGCCCTGCGGGAGCGCGGCAACACCGTGGTCGTGGGCGGCCGGCGCACCGAACTGCTCGACCGGATCGCCGACGAACACCCCGGCCTCGAGATCGTCCGCGTCGACACCGCCGACGCGTCGAGCGTCGAGGCCGCGGCCAAGGACGTCATCACCCGCTTCCCGGCGGTCAACGTGCTGATCACCATGGCCGGTGTCATGCGGATCGAGGACTGGACCCGCTCCTCCTTCCTGGAATCCGCGGAGAACACCGTCGTCACGAACGTCCTGGGCCCGATGCGCCTGATCGCCGCGTTCGTCGAGCACTTCCGGTCCCTGCCGGACGCCACGATCATGACCGTCTCGTCCGGACTCGCCTTCGCGCCGTTGAAGATCACGCCGAGCTACAACGCGTCCAAGGCCGCCATCCACATGCTCAGCGAGACCCTGCGTCTGCAGCTCGCGGACACGTCGGTGAGGGTCGTGGAGCTGGAGCCGCCGTCGGTGCGGACCGACCTGCTGCCCGGCCAGGCGGAGAGCGAGCACGCCATGCCGCTCGACGCGTACGTCGCCGAGGTCGTGGGCATCATCGAGACGCAGCCCGACGCCCGCGAGATCCAGGTCGAGCGGGTGAAGTTCCTGCGCTACGGCGAGGCGCGCGGCGACTACGACCAGGTCGTCGCCGCGCTCAACGCCACGGACCCTCACGGCAAGTGAACTAGCTGATTCCGGGGCAGGCGTCGTTCGAGGTCTGCCCCGTGCGGAAGAACTTCACGGCCTTGTCCGCGCAGTCGATGGCCCACAACGACCCGTGCGCGCTGTCGTCCACCGTCAGCAGTGCGCCGCCGATCTTCCGTTGCATCTGCTCGGCGAAGAACAGCGGCGTGTTGGTCTCGTAGCGGTGGCCGGAGAGCTGCAACGGGCTGGTGGCCCGCTCGAGCTGCCACGGCGTGGCGGGCAACGGCCAGCCCGCGCACCAGTTGCCGTATCCGTGGCCGTTGCGGAAGAACGGGTATCGCTCCTCGCGGTGCCGGGCCTGGCGCCACGCCTCGTCGACGTCCGGTGCCCTGCCCTGGTCGTTGCAGTGCACGGCGCGTTGCATCAGCAGGCCGCCGTACCAGACCGGCGTCAGGCCGAAGCCTTCCAGCTCGGGTTCGTCCCCGGTCAGCGGCGGCACACCGCCGTCGCGCAGGGCCACGATCGAGTCGGCGACCCGCGGCCAGACCTCGCGCTTGTAGGTGAGCATCGAGCGGACCGCGCTGCCGGAGTAGGTGCGCGGCTTGCCGCCGGGCGGGGTGATCGTGACGGGGGCGGCGTCGAGCCTCGCGACCAGGGCGCTGATCGAGGCGGTGACCGCCTGCGGGGTTGCGCCGAGACGAGACGACTCGTCTCGTTGGGCCAGCCAGCCGGCCAGCACCTCGTAGTTGGCCTGCTTGGCTGCGCTGGCGCCGAGGTTCATCGTCTCGAGCGTGTAGTCGGCCGGCATCACGGAGTCGAGCACCATGCGGTCGACGCGGCGGTCGTGGTGGCTGCGGTAGACGGCGCCGAGCGCGGTGCCCCAGGAGATGCCGAAGAAACTGATCTTCCGCTCCCCCAGCGCGGCGCGGATGAGGTCCATGTCGTCGGCGACGGCCCTGGTGGACAGGTTCGTGAGCAGCTCGCGGTCGTAACCGATGCACCGGGCGTTCGTGCGGGCGTTGCGTTCGTAGTCCTGGCGGAAGCGCGCCTCCGGGCTTGCCCCGGGGTCCGGCTCGGGGCCGTCCTCCGCGGTCGCCTCGCACTCGACGCCGCCGCTCGACCCGACCGCGCGCGGGTCGAAGCCGACGAGGTCGTGGTCTGTGTTGAGGTCCGCGAACCTGGTCCTCGTCATCGCGAACGGCATGTCGATGCCCTGGTTGCCCGGACCGCCGGGGTTCATCAGCAGCACTCCGCGCCGCCGGTGCGGGTCGGTGGCCCTGATGCGGCTGATGGCCAGGTCGATCCTGCGGCCGTGCGGGCGGGCGTGGTCGAGCGGCACGGACACCGTGGCGCACTCGGAGCGGGTGTCGGCCGGGTCCCAGTGCTCCTGGACCTGGTCGCACGGCCGCCAGTGCACAGTGGACGGTGCCGCCAGCGCGGGAGTGGCGGTGACGAGCGGAGCGACGAGCACGGCAGCGGCCGCGCAGCGTCCCAGGACGGTGAGTGCGGTGGACATGTGCCTTCTTCCCCGGATCTGGTCGGCGCCAGCGTAGGAAGGCGGTTCGTGCGCGCGGATCGTGCGAGCGGATGATCCGCGCGTCCGACCTCAGGCTGATCAGGTGCGGGCGTCCGTCCAGATCGGACAGACAGGCCGTGGACCTTCGCGACCGGCCCACAGCAGTTCGGTGAATGAACTACATTGGGTGCCATGGCACTGCCCAGCACCTACGCGGACCGCAACTGCTCGCTGGCACGAACGCTGGAGATCGTCGGCGAGCGGTGGACGTTGCTGATCGTCCGCGACGCGTTCTTCGGTGCCCGCCGCTTCGGCGACTTCGCCGCCCAACTCGGCATCCCCCGCGCCGTCCTGACCAACCGCCTGAGGTTCCTCGTGCAGGAGGACGTCCTCGAGCACGTCGACGGCGAGTACCTGCTGACGGCCAAGGGCGTCCAGCTGTGGCCGGTCCTGCGGGCGATGATGACGTGGGGCGACGAGCACTACTCCCCCGGCGGCGACAAGCGCACGTTCCGCCACGAGACCGACGACGGCCGCATCGACGCGTCGGGCCGCTGTTCCTCCTGCGGCGCAACGGTGCCCCCGGCCGACACCCGCGTCGAGCCGGGACCTGGCTTCACACCCGGCGCAGCCGATCCCTTCTCGGCGTTGCTCACCACTCCGCGCCGACTGCTGGAGCCGCTCTCGTGAACCCGCTCGACCACGCCGCCCACTCGGCCCTGAAGGGACCGCACGCGCGCTTCGCCGAGCGCAAGGGAAACGTGCTGCGCTACCCGGCCGACATGTCGCCGTTCGTCGCGCTGCCGGCCGAACCGACCGACGCCGACTGGCTCGACCTCGCCGCGTTGACACCGCACGCCGCCCTGACCGGCCTCGAACCACCACACGACTGGGAGGTCGGGAGGCGCCTGCCGATGCGGCAGTACGTCGACGACGGCATCGCCGCCGCACCGGAGCCCGAAGCCGTCCGCCTCACCGCCTCGGACGTCCCCGAGATGATGGACCTGGCCGAACTCACGCGACCGGGCCCGTTCCTGCCCCGCACCATCGAGATGGGCACCTACCTCGGTGTCCGCCGCGAAGGCCGGCTGGTCGCGATGGCCGGGGAACGGCTGCGGGTGCCGGGCCACACCGAGATCAGCGCCGTCTGCACGCACCCGGACGCGCGCGGGCAGGCCTGGGGGACGCGGCTGCTGCTGGCCGTCGCGCACGGCATCCGGGAGCGCGGCGAGGCGCCGTTCCTGCACGTGCTCACGTCCAACACCGGTGCCGTGCGGTTGTACGAGCGGCTGGGGTTCCGTCTACGCCTCGAGACGACTCTTCTGTTCGTCACCGCGCCGGTAGCGTGAGTCCATGCCACAGATCACCGTCGAGTACTCCGCCGAACTGGGCGAGGGCTTAGACCGCCGTGCCTTCGCCCTCGCGCTGCACCGGACCGTCGGGCCGCTGGTCAGCGCGGAGGTGGCGGCGTTCAAGACGCGGTTCCGCCGGATCGAGGAGTCCGTGATCGGCGACGGCTCGCCCGCGGCGATGGTCCACATCAGGGTCGGGCTGCTGACGGGCCGGTCGGTCGAGCTCAAGCAGGAGGTGGGCCGGGTGGGCATCGGGATCGCCCAGGAGCACCTCAAGCCGGTCGAGGGCTTGCCGACCCAGGTCACGCTCGAGGTCTACGACATGGACCGCGAGCAGTACCAGAAGGTCGTCATCTGAGGCCCGCGGCGTCGAGGCAGTACTGCCGGAACGCGGCCACCTCACCCGGTTTCTCCGCGGTGCCCGGCAGCACGTGCGCCGGGCGTTCGCGGCGGTCGTGCCAGAAGCGGCCGCCGGGGTGCGTCGTCGCGGCCAGCCAGACGACCGTGTCCGCGCCCTCCTCGGACGTGCGCAGGAACGTGCTGGTCAGCCGGTGGAATCCCGGCAGCGAACCGGCGACACCGGGTGTGTCGGCCCATCCGGGGTGCATGGCGTGCACGGCGATGCCGTCGGAGGCGTACCGCTCGGTCAGCAGCGGGGCGAGCACGACCTGCATCCGTTTCGTGCGGGCGTAGGCGGTCGCGCCCTTGTAGGTGCCCTCGCGGTACTCGGGGTCGTCGGCGCGCAGCCGCTGGGTGTACATGCCGCCGGACGAGACGAGCACGACCTGCGGGTTCGGTGACGCCGCGAGGAGCGGGCGCAGCAGGTCGGTCAGCAGCACCGGGCCGAGCACGTGGGTGGCGAACGTGAGTTCGTGGCCTTCCGCGGTGACCTGGCGTTCGCGCGGGAGGACTCCGGCGTTGTGCACCAGCACGTCCAGACGGTCGATCTCGGCGGCGAACCGGCGGACGGACTCCAGGCTCGACACGTCGCAGTGCCGCACCAGGACGGTGGCGTCCGGCACCGCGGCGACGATCTCGGCGCGGGCCGCCTCGCCCTTGCGTTCGTCGCGCACGGCCAGCACCACCTCGGCGCCGAGCCGGGCCAGTCCGAGTGCCGTCGCCTTGCCGATGCCCGAACCGGCCCCGGTCACGACGGCTCTGCGGCCGCGCAGCGCCCCGGGGTCCAGGTCGGACCAGTTCCTGCTGCGCAGCCGGTATCCCCACTTCGAGTAGCCGGGGACGACGAGCCGGTCCGCCACGATGTCGAGCACGCTCACCTCTGGTGTTCGTCAGCCGAAGCGCAACGGTTTCCTCGCGGGCTCCTCCAGCACACGTGACGCCAGCCACGCCAGGCCGTCCGCGGTGCCGGCCGGGGTGCCCGTCGGCTGGACGACGTGACTGAGGACCGTCCTCGTCATGAGGTCGATCAGCACCTCGACCTGCTCGCCCGTCAGGCCCGTCCGATAGGACTCGACCCGTGCCGCGAGCATCGCCTTGATCTCGACGAGCAGCGTTTCCGCCTGGGTCGTGAGCAGCGGCACCAGTTCGGTGTCGGCGCCGTGCGTCGCGGAGGCGATCGCGCGGACCAGCAGGTTCCCGCGGGCGAGTTCGAGGACGTCGCGGACGGCGTCGTGGATCGCCTCGACCAGGTCGTCCGCGTGGCGGTCGAAGGCGGCGCCGATGGCACTGAGGAACCGGCCGAGCTCGTGCGCCAGCATCGCGTCGGCTAGGGAGTTCTTCGAACCGACCTCGTTGTAGACGGTCTGCCTGCTGACGCCGACCTGCTCGGCGAGCCGCGTCATGGTGACCGCGGCCCAGCCGTCGCGGGCGGTCATCTCGATGGCCGCCTCGACGATCGGCTGTCGCCGGCCCGAGGCCGCTGCCGGAGATGTCCCGCCCATGCGCCTGATCCTAAGCCGACGTCACGCGGCCCGGCGCCACGAAGTCGATCTTCTCCCGCACGCCGCAGTCCGGGCAGCACCACGAGTCGGGGATGTCGGCCCACGGCGTTCCGGCGGGGAAACCTTCGCGCGGGTCGCCCGCCTTCTCGTCGTAGACGTACCCGCAGCCGGGACACATGCCGCCCGCGGTCGCGTCGCCACGGCTGTCGGCCACGACGGCATCACCGGTGTCGGTGCCGCCGTAACGGGCGAGCACCTTCGCGCGCTTGCCCGGCTGGATGTTGGCGCGGCCGATGTCGCCACCGAAGTGCCCCTGCACCCGTGGGTCCATCACGCGGCGCCACAGCGGCGGCACCAGGGCGAGCAGGATCATGCCCGCGTACCCCGTGGGCAGCACCGGTGACTCGGCGAAGTCGCGCAGCGTCTGGTAGCGCCGGGTCGGGTTCGCGTGGTGGTCGCTGTGCCGCTGCAGGTGGTAGAGCAGGACGTTCGTGGCGATGTTGTTGGAGTTCCAGCTGTGGCTGGGATCGACCCGCTCGTAGCGGCGGCGGCCCGGTGCCCCGACCATCTGCCGCAACATCCCGTAGTGCTCCATGTAGTTCACGACCTCCAGCAGCGAGAAGCCGATCACCGCCTGGATCAGCAGGTACGGCACGATGCCGACGCCGAGCCACCCGATCATCGCCGCCCACAGCACCGCCGACATCAGCCACGCGTTGAGCACGTCGTTGCCCAGCCGGTACGGGTGCCGGTCGCGCCGCGCGTACCGCTTGCGTTCGAGCCGCCACGCCGACTTGACCGAGCCGAAGACGGTGCGCGGCCAGAACCGGTAGAAGCTCTCCCCCACCCTGCTGCTCGCCGGGTCCTCCGGGGTCGCGACCCGCACGTGGTGGCCGCGGTTGTGCTCGATGTAGAAGTGGCCGTAGAAGCTCTGCGCCAGCGCGATCTTGGACAACCAGCGCTCGTGGCTCTCCTTCTTGTGCCCCAGCTCGTGCGCGGTGTTGATGCCGATGCCGCCGATGCACCCGATCGACACCGCGAGCCCGATCTTGTCCACCACGGACAGATCACCGCGCGCGATCAGCCAGAACGCCACCACGAACCCGACGTACTGGATCGGCAGGAAGAGGTAGGTGATCCAGCGGTAGTAGCGGTCGTTCTCCAGCCGTTCGATGACGTCGTCGGGCGGGTTGCTGCGGTCGAGCCCGGCGAAGAGGTCGATCGCCGGGACGATCAGCAGCACCACGATCGGGCCGATCCAGAACCACACGCCCCAGCCCGTCGCCGCGTGCATCCCGATCGCCAGGAACGCCAGGGACGGCACGACCAGCCCCAGCAGCCACAGGTACCGCTTGCCGTCCGTCCACTGCTCGGTTGAGCCGACGGGCACCGTTGCCTTCATGTCGCTCATGCCACGCTCCTCGGGAGGTTGACAGAACGGTAGGGCACGTAAAGTTGATTTGACAAGAGGGTGGCATTTGTAAAGCCGAGGGCGCGACTTCACCCCAGCGGTGCACGGACCCAAGATCACCTGCATCATCTGGGCATGCGCAGCTCACTGTTCAACCACCAGGAACGTGCCGTCGAGCCGGGAAGCTTCCAACTGCAGAACGAACGCATGCTGAAGGTGGACCTCACCGGCAGCGGCGGGTTCTTCTTCGCCAAGCAGGGATCGATGGTCGCCTACCAGGGTGACGTCGACTTCGCCTACGAGGGCGCCGGCGGCATCGGCAAGCTGTTCAAGAAGGCCTTCACCGGTGAGGGCATGTCGCTGATGAAGGTGTCGGGCAGCGGCGACGTGTTCCTCGCCCAGGACGCCGACGAGATCTTCGTGCTGTACCTGGAGAACGAGTCGGTCACCGTCAACGGCCGCAACGTGCTCGCGTTCGACAGCACGCTGCAGTGGGACATCAACCGCACCGAGGGCGCGTCGATGCTCAGCGGCGGCCTGTTCAACACCACGTTCACGGGCACCGGCGCCCTGGCCGTCACCGCCTACGGGACGCCGGTCGTGCTGAACGTGGACGTGCCCACGTACGTCGACATGCAGTCCGCGGTGCTGTGGTCGACCTCGCTGCAGTCGTCGATCCGCAAGACGGCCAAGCTCGGCGCCATCATCGGGCGCGGGTCGGGCGAGGCGTACCAGCTCGCGTTGCAGGGCAACGGCATCGTCGTCGTGCAGGCCTCGGAAGGGCACCCGCTGCCGACCGCGCAGTGACGCTCGGACACACCCGCGGGCCGACGAGGGCCTGCGGGTGTGTCGTGCACGGAGCATGATCTCCCTCCGGGACCGATGAGTTCGCGCGGCCGCCGCGGTCTGCCTCTCGACCAAGAGTGGAAGGAAGCTCCATGACCCAGCTGGTGAAGGTCCAGAACTTCGTCGTGTCCCAGGACGGGTTCGGCGCCGGTGAGGACCAGACCCTCGACAGGCCGTTCGGTCACGCCGACCCCGGCACGATGTTCGCGTGGGCGGGTGCCACGGCGAGCTGGCCCAACCGCACCGACCCCGGTGGCAGCCGCGGCCTCGACGACTACCTGACCCGCGACTTCGCGCACAACATCGGCGCGGAGATCATGGGCGCCAACAAGTTCAGCCCGCACCGCGGCCCCTGGGAGAACCACGACTGGCAGGGCTGGTGGGGCGGCGAACCACCGTTCCACACGCCGGTCTTCGTGCTGACCCACCACGAACGGCCGTCGTTCACGCTCTCCGACACGACCTTCCACTTCGTGAACGGCGACCCGGCGGACGTCCTGCGGCGCGCGAAGGAGGCCGCGCGGGGCAAGGACGTGCGGATCGGCGGCGGTGCCACCACCATCCGGTCGTTCCTCGACGCCGACCTGATCGACACGCTGCACGTCGCGGTGTCGCCGGTCGAGCTCGGGCACGGGGTGCCGTTGTGGAAGTCGCCCGACGAGCTGCTCGACCGGTTCCACGTCGACGTCGTTCCGAGTTCGAGCGGGGTGACGCACCACCTGTTCTGGCGGAAGTGACGTCAGCCGCTCCCGGACCACCCCGGATGACGCCGGGCTGATCTCCAGTTCGAACCCGGCCGCTATCCGGGTGGTTTCCCGGCGCCCAACCAGGGCTGGAGTTGGTTGGTCGTTGACAGACCCGGCGGGACCTCGACACGCTGCACCTCCCTGTGATCGAAAGGTGCGCCTGTCATGAAACTCCGTTTCGTCTTACCGGTGCTGGCTCTGCTGTCCGGCATCGTCACCGCCGCTCCTGCTGCGGCACAAGCGGATCCCTCGGCGGCGGACGCCTGCTACACGTGGGGCCGCACGCTCTCCCAGGGAGCGTCGGGCGAGGACGTGCGCCAGCTGCAGATCCGGGTCGCGGGCTACCCGGGCTACGGCGCGGTGCTCGGGCTCGACGGGCAGTTCGGGGCCGGCACGAAGGCCGCGGTGACGCGGTTCCAGCAGGCCTACGGCCTCGGCGCGGACGGGATCGCCGGGCCCGCGACGTTCGCGAAGATCTACGCGTTGCAGGACGACGACTGCACGCCGGTCAACTTCACCTACGACGAGCTGAACAACTGCAACTCGACCTGGGCGGGCGGCAACGTGTCCGCGGCGACCGCGCGTGCCAACGCGTTGGTGTCCATGTGGAAGCTGCAGGCCATGCGGCACGCCATGGGTGACCGGCCGATCGACGTCAACGGCGGCTTCCGCAGCGTGTCGTGCAACAACGCCGTCGGCGGCGCGGCCGGCAGCCGTCACCTCTACGGCGACGCCGTAGACCTGGGGGCCGGTCCGCAGGGCTTCTGCGCGCTCGCGCAGCAGGCCCGCAACCACGGTTTCAACGAGATCCTCGGCCCGGGCTACACCGGCCACAACGACCACGTGCACGTCGCGCACAAGTCGTCGCGCTTCTGGTCCGCGCCGAGCTGCGGCATCTGACACGAACGGGGCCGCGCGGCGGCGCGGCCCCGTTCGCGGGTGCGGTCAGCGGGTGCCGAGAGGCATGACCCGCGACAGCACCGGCACCGTGGCCGCGGCGACGACGGTGTGCATCGCGATCAGCGCGAGCGAGTTCACCAGGCTGGCGCCTCCCGCGAGGATGCCGAGGTCGGGGATCCACGAGACCACGACGACGGCGGGCACCAGGACGCGCAGCACTCGCCGGGGGTCGCGGGCGAAGCGGCGCACGAGGTACCAGCCGAGCGTGCCGAGGACGATGCCGATCACCGTCGCCGGCGCGTACTCCGCCACGGCCAGGCCCATGCGTTCGGTGCCGTCCGGGACGAACCTGCCCGCCACCAGGGCGATCAGCGCGTTGACCGCGATCGAGATCACCGCGGCGCCCAGCAGGCCGACGACGACCTCCGCGGTCGTGGGCGCGAGAGCTCCGGTGCGAGCGGTGGTGTCGGCCATGAGCCCTGTCCTTCGATAGACTTGAATGCAAGCGGTCACTTGCAATTCAACGTAGCCATCCGGGTGCGTTTATGCAAGTGTCCACTTGCATCAGGGTCCGATCGAGGAGGATGAGTGGCCAGCCGGGTGACCGACCAGGCGGTGTACGACGCGGCGCTGGAGGTGATCGCCGAGCAGGGGTACGAACGCGCGACCACCCGCGCGATCGCCGACGCCGCCGGTATCAACGAGGCGACGCTGTTCCGCCGGTTCGTCTCGAAGCAGAACCTGCTGCGGGAGGCCGTCCGCGGCAACTTCGCGGGGTTCTCGCTCGACCTCGACGCGCCGGGCGACGACGTGGCCGCCGACCTGCTGACGATCGTGGGCTACTACTCGTCGCTCTACGAGAGGCGCGGCGGCGTGGTGCTCACCCTCATGCGGGAGGCCAAGTTCAGCCCCGAGGTGGCCGCCGTGCTCGCCGAACCGGAGTCACTGCTGGAGAAGGTCGACGCTGTCATCCTGCACCACCAACGACGCGGTTCCCTCGTCGTCGAACCGCCACGGCACACGTTCTTCGCCCTCATCGGGCCGGTGATGATGCGCGCCATCGCCCGCCGCGTCGACCAGAGGGCCACGCAGGCGCCCGCAGACCCCGAGGCCGTCGTGCGGCGGTTCCTCCAGGGGCACCTAGAACGCTGACAGGATCTGGTGGTTCCACCACAGGTCGAGCTTGTCGAGGACGTCGATGTCGCCGGGCTTCTTCAGCGCGCCGATGGTGAGGGTCTTGGTGTCGACCCACCAGACCTGGGCGTTGCCGTCGGCCAGGAAGCACGTCGTGAACTCACCCTCCAGCGGCCCGGAGGGGTTGCGGTAGTAGAGCGCGTAGTGGATGGCGTCGACCTTGGGCCGGCAGCCGCCGCGCGCGTCGTTGCGCGGGATGCCCCGGCTGGTCACCAGGGCCTGGAAGAACGCGTCCTGGCTCGGCCGGTCGGCGAACAGCCGGAACTCGGCCTCGGCCGGTGGCGGGAACCCGAGCCCGTCGGGTTTCGCGCCGGTGCACCGGACCGCCGCCACCACGCCCTTGTCCGGAGCGGCGGGTGCGCACGGCGGACCGGTGCGGAAGACGGCCGGGAGTGCGGCGACGAGCTTGTCGTACTCGGGTGACCGCGTCGTGGTGGTGACCTTCGAGGCGGTCGTGGTGGTCGTGGTGGTGGAGGTGGTGCTGGGGGTTGTGCTGCCGGTCGTGCCGGAACCCTGGGTCTTCTGGCCGTTTCCGATGATCACGATCGTGGCGACGATGCCTGCCACTACCGCGAGGACTCCGCCAGCGAGGGCGATCCGCTTGGCCGGTGAGGGCTGGACGCGGGTGGGCGGGTGGGGGTGAGGGCCCGTGGCGGCGGGGTGGAAGGCGGGCGGGGGGCCGTGCCGGGGTGTGGGCGGGGTTCCGTACTGGGGTGCGGGTCGCTGGGGGAACTGCGCCGAGGCGGGTGCGACGTGGCCGCTCGGCGGAGTCGCGGGCCCGAACCGCGGCACTGACTGGCCGCCCGGTGGAGTGCCGCGCTGGGCTGCGGGTTGTCCTGCGGGCGGGGTCGAGAGTGGAGCGGGACGCGGGGTCACGGGAAGCGACGTCGCCGGTGGTCCTGCGGGTGCCGCCAGCGCCTGAGCCGCCGCCCGCGCCAACGCCCCGGCCGTGGCGTACCGGTCGGCCGGGTCCTTGGCCATGCCCTTGGCGATGACCTCGTCCAGCGCCGCCGGCACCGCCGGGTTGAGCGGCGACGCCTTGGGCGGCACCTCCTTCATGTGTGCCCAGATCTGGGCGGCGGTGCCGTCCGCGGTGAACGGGCGGCGGCCCGACAGGCACGCGAACAGGACGCCGGCCAGGGCGTACACGTCGGCGCGGCCGTCGACCGGGCCGCTCTCGAAGCGTTCGGGGGCCATGTAGTCGAGGGTGCCGACCACGGAACCTGAGGCGGTGAGGCTGGTCGCGGCCGGGGAGGCGCTGCGGGCGATGCCGAAGTCCACCAGGTACACGAAGTCGCTCGGCGTCACGAGGACGTTGGAGGGCTTCACGTCGCGGTGCACGAGGCCGTCGGCGTGCGCGGCGTCGAGGGCGCTCGCCACCTGGTCGATGATGGCGACGGCCCGCGCCGGTGCGATGGTGCCCTCGCGGATCACGTCCGACAGGTCGGCGCCCTCGACGAGTCGCATGTCGAGGTAGAGGCGGCCGTCGATCTCGCCGTAGGCGTGGATGGGGATGACGTGCGGTTCGCGCAGCCGGGCGACGATCTGCGCCTCGCGGCGGAAGCGGGCCCGGTAGTCCTCGTCGTCGTGGTAGCCGGGCGAGAGCCTTTTGAGCGCGACGGACCTGTCGTGCGCCGTGTCGTAGGCCCGGTGCACCTCGCCCATCCCGCCGCGACCGAGCAACTGCTCGATCCGGTACGGCCCGAACGTCTCTTCCGTCATCGTCCTCGTGTTCCCGAGCGCCTTGTCCGTTCGAGTCGACGCGCGCCGACCGCCCCAGGTTCCGCCAGGCAGCCTACGTCGGCGGTCGCCCGGAAGTGATCGAGACCGTCAGAGCCAGCCACTGTCCTCCGCGACCTTGACGGCCTCGGCCCGCGTGCGCGCGCCGGTCTTGCCGATCGCGGCGCTCAGGTGGTTGCGCACGGTGCCCTCGGACAGGCGCAACGCCCGAGCCAGGTCCGCCACCGTGCCCCCATCGCGAGCAACGGCGAGGACGTCGCGTTCCCGGTCGGTCAACGGGCTGTGGCCCGTGGCGAGCGACTCGGCGGCGAGGGCGGAGTCGACCACGCGCAGGCCCGCGTGCACCCGGCGGACGGCGTCGACCAGCTGTTCCGGGGAGGCGTCCTTCACCACGAACCCCGCCGCGCCCGCCGCCATCGCCCGCGCGAGGTAGCCGGGGCGGCCGAACGTCGTGCAGACGATCACCCGGCAGCTCGGCAGGGCGCGGCGGAGGCCGGCGGCGGCGCTGAGGCCGTCCTGGCCCGGCATCTGCACGTCGAGCAGCGCGACGTCGGGGGTGGTGCGGCGGGCGGCGGCCACCACCTCGTCGCCGGCGCTGACCTGGGCGACGACCTCGATGTCGGGTTCGAGGCCCAGCATCGCGGCGAACGCGCCCCGCACCAGCGCCTGGTCGTCGGCCAGCAGCACCCTGATCACGTCGTCTCCCACAAGCTCACGCGACCTCGGCGCGCAGCCCGTAGCCACCGTCGTCCACCGGGCCCGCGACGACCGTGCCACCGTGTGGTTCGAGTCGTTCCGCGAGGCCCTTCAACCCTGTTCCCGGGGTGCCGACCCCGGTGCCGCGTCCGTTGTCCCGCACCTCGAGCCAGGTGTCGCCCAGGCGCACCGAACAGCGCGTCGCGGCGGCATGGCGCAGCACGTTGGTGATCGCCTCGCGCACCACGTACCCGAACACCCCCTGGAGCTCGGGTCGCACGTTGCCCACCGCGTGCGGCAGGTCCGCCTCGATGTCGGCCGCGCGCAACGCCGCCCGCGCGCCGACCATCTCGGCCGAGAGCGAGACCTCGCAGTAGCCGGAGACGGTGGTGCGGACGTCGCTCAGTGCCTGCCAGGCCGAGGAATCGGGTGTTCATCGGTGGTCCTCCCCCGTCAGCGCGAGGAACGCGTCCGAGGCCGAGCGCCGTGATCTCGATGTCGTGGGCATGCGGGTAGTGGGCCAGCAACGCGCGCACGGCAGCGTCGGAATCCTTGCAGGTCAACGTGATCTGGTCACCGCGTCGTTCGACCGCGCGCACGCCGGGCAGGTCGAGATCCGCCGCACCCGGCACGACCGCGCGCAACGTGCGGCCCGACACCGCGGCGCGCACCTGTGCGACCGACCCATCCGCCACGACCCGTCCGCCACGACCCGTCCGGACCGCATCAGCACGACGCGGTCCGCGTACTCCTCGGCCTCCTCGAGGTAGTGCGTCGCGAACAACACCGTGCGGCCCGTGTCGGTGTACGCGCGCATCTGCTGCCAGAACGCGCGCCGCGTCTCCACGTCCATCGCGACCGTCGGCTCGTCCAGCACCAGCAGGTCCGGCTCGCAGACCAGTGCCAGCGCGAACCGCACGCGTTGCTTCTGCCCGCCTGACAGCTTGGTGCACTTGCGCCTGGCCAGGTCCGCGATCCCCGCCTGGCGCAACGCCTGGGCCACCGGCATGGGCTTGCGGTGCAACGACGCGATCAACCTCACGGCCTCGGCGACCGTCGCGTCGTCGAGCAGGGCGCCGCTCTGCAACATCGCCGAGATCTGCCTCGCCACCACCGCGTCCCGCGGCGACTTGCCGAACACGCTGATCTCACCGGCGTCCGGTGTGGACAGTCCGAGCAGCATGTCGACCGTCGTGGACTTGCCCGCCCCGTTGGGTCCGAGCAGTGCCACGACCTCTCCGGGCGAGATCACCAGGTCGACCCCGTCGACCGCGCGCACCTCGCCGAACCGCTTCCTCAGGCCGCTCAACGCCACCGC
Source organism: Streptomyces sp. ID05-26A (assembly GCF_033794685.1). Classification (NCBI taxonomy): domain Bacteria; kingdom Bacillati; phylum Actinomycetota; class Actinomycetes; order Kitasatosporales; family Streptomycetaceae; genus Streptomyces; species Streptomyces sp. ID05-26A. The sequence continues at coordinate 595,731 of NZ_JARAYZ010000002.1, read as the reverse complement.
GGCGCCGGCCCGCACAGCTGTCTCCGTCATGCCCTCGATGCTCGGCGCCACCGCGGCACCGTGAGGGGCTCAGGCGTCATGTCCTGGGCATGACAGATGTCATGGCCGTGATCAACTCTTCGGGGGTCTCCACCTGTGGCAGGTGGCCGGTGCGCGGCAGCAGGGTGAAGGTCGCCGACGGGATCGCGGCCGCGTAGGCCTTGCCGTAGCCGGGATCCACGATCCGGTCGCTCTCACCCCACAGCACGTGCACCGGGATCGTCACGTCGGCGAGCCGGCCGAGCAGCGTGGGGTCCGACATGGACGGTCCGGCGTACGCGACGAGCGCCCGCACGTCCGGGCTCGGCCCCGAACCGGTCGGCGGCACCGGCAGCTTCGAGGGGTCGTGGAACGAGAACGCGCGGATCTCGGCGACGCTCAGGCCGCGCACGTCGGTCATGGGGTGGCCGTCGACCTCGACGCCGATCCCGTTGACGATCATCGCGCCGCTGACGCGAGGGCTCGCGCACAACGCGATCTCGGCCGCCAGCCAGCCACCGAACGAACTGCCGACGACCACCACGTCCGTGAGGTCCGACGAGTCCAGCATCTCGACGTAATGCCGCGCCAACTCGCGGACACCGGTCAGCCCGGCGGGCTTCGGGGTGCCGCCGAACCCGGGATGGACGGGCGCGAGCACCTGCGCCCCGGTGCGTTCGGCCAGCAGGGTGGCGAACGAGGTCATCGTGGGAGCGCCGCCGCCACCGTGCAGCAGGAGGTAGGTTCGAGTCATATAAGGAACCTTAGATAAGGATGCTTATCTAAGCAAGGTTGGTTAAGCTGGGCGCCGTGACCCACCGTCCAGCCGACGTCGCGCTCGCTGTGAAGCGCCTGCAACACCGCCACCACCGGGCGCTGACCCAGGCGCTGGCCCCGCTCGGGCTGTCGCTCGTGCAGTGGGACACCCTGCGCCACCTGCACCGGCAGCCGGACGCGTCCCTGCACGACCTCGCGGTGCTGACGTTCCAGACCGACCAGTCCTTCGGCTCACTGGCGGTGCGCATGGCCGAACGCGGGCTCGTCGAACGGGTCCCGGGCCCGGGACGGGCGGTGCGGCACCGCCTCACCGAGGAGGGCGCCCGGCTGCGCGCCGAGGGGCAGGCGCTGGCCGACCAGGTGGTCGAGTCGTCGTTCAGCGGGCTGTCGGCCGCGCAACTGGACCAGTTGGGCGGCCTCCTGGAGGTCGCGCTCGGCAGCGACCTCTGACCCGCGTTGTGCGTGGATCGGCCGCGAATGATTGGCTTGGGACGTGCCGAGGAGAAGCGTTTCCGTCACCACGACCGTGCCCGCGCCCGCCGAGCGGATCTTCGACCTGCTGACCGACCCGGCGAAACACCCGCTGATCGACGGCTCCGGGTCCGTCCTCGCGCCGCGGCCGGACGCTCCGGACCGGCTCACGCTCGGTGCCGCGTTCGGCATGGACATGAAGATCGGACTGGCGTACCGGATCGAGAACACCGTCGTGGAGTTCGAGGAGAACCGGCTGATCGCCTGGCGCCACTTCAACGGGCACCGCTGGCGCTGGCAACTCACGCCCCTGGACGACGGCACCACCGAGGTGACCGAGACGTTCGACTGGTCGACCGCCCGCGTCCCGCTGCTGCTCGACCTCTCCCCCGTACCCCGGCGCAACAAGGCCTCGATGCGCCGCTCACTGCAGCGACTGGCCGACCTGTTCGGCGCCACCGCCTGACGTCAGCGCCGCTTCCAGGACGTGGGCGAGGATGGCGGCGGGATCGCCGGCCGGAGCGATCGACCGCCGCAGCGCCAGCCCGATGCCCAGCGCCCCGATCATGACGACGAGCTGCGGCAACGGCATCGAGGGCGTGAGCCCGAGCCGTTCGACGTGCTCGGTCAGCAGGGCGACGACCTGGTCGTCGTGACGCTGCTGGAGGGCGGCGATCGGGGCCGCGATCTCGGGCTGCCGCGCGGTCGCGGCGAGCACCTCGGCGGCCGCCCTGGCCCACTTCACCGCGTCGTCACGGCAGGTGGCCTGGTCCAGCGCGGCCCTCAGGCCCCGCAGGTGCAGGCCGGCGTCGGCTTCGACGATCGCGAGCCACAGGCCTTCCTTGCCGCCGAAGTGCTTGTAGACGGCACCGCGGGTGTAGCCGGCGTCCGCGGCGATCTCCTCGACGGTGGTCTTCAGGAAGCCCTGCCGCAGGAACACCTCACGTCCGGACCTCAGCAGGTGCTCGTGGGTCTGCGCCTGCTGTTCCGCGCGTCAGCCTGACCATTTCAGCAACACCACGTTTCTGGAAACACCGTGTCACTGCACAGTCGGGCGCATGGGCCTTCTCGCCGGCGTGGTGGCGTTCCTGAGCGTGCCGCTCACCCTCGCGGCGTTCACCTGGTACGCCCTGCGAGCGCGCCGCACCGGCAGTGGCCAGTCACTGATGGCGCCGTTCGAGGAGATCTGGGACCCCGTGTCCCACCGGACGAACATCGAGATCCAGGCCGAGGCGGAGCGCACGCCCGAGACGCCCTCACCGGGAGATCCGCCGGTCCTGCGCCTCTGAACTACTCCCCGGCCGCGCGCGGCCGAGCCACCGTGAGCCACTCCAGTTCGGCGGCGAGCGCCCCCAGCTGGAAGCGCGACTGCACGCCGAGCAACGACTGCAGGCGGGCGATGCGCCGGTTCAGCGTGCGCAGGCTGACGTCCAGTTCCCGTGCGATCGCTCGGTCGGTCGCACCCGTGCACATGAGCTGCAGCAGGTGCTGAGTTGCGGTCGTCGGCTCGTTGCGCGTCCACCCAACGGGGCGCGCGGCCACCACCGATGTCATGGGGGTCACAGTCATAGGGCGACGGTATGCCGGACTATTGGCGACTGTCAATCAAAAGTCGGTCACGTTGCTGTCAAATGGCAGGCATCTTCAGGTTGACTGTCGCCGCTACTCGGCGTTGTCCGGGCATGCGAAAGGCGCGCCGGGGCCTGAGCCACGACGCGCCCATGGGTCTGTTCTAGGTGGCCTGCGAGGACAGCTGCAGCTCGGCCGCAGCGGCGACCTCGCCCAGCCGTGCGTCCAGCACCTCCGGCGACAGCACGTGCCGCACCACCATCGCCGCCGCCCCCAGGGCACCGGCGGTCACCCCGGCGCCCGAGGCGACGATGCGGAGGTTCTCCGTGGCCAGGGGCAACGAGCGGCGGTAGATCGACTCGCGCACGCCCGCGAGCAGCATCTCGCCCGCCTCGGCCAGCAGGCCGCCGATGACCACGAGCGACGGGTTGAACATGCTCACGCAGCCCGCGAGCACCTCGCCGATGTCGCGGCCCGCCTGCCGCACCACGCGGCCGGCCTCGAGGTTGCCGGACCGCACGAGGTTCACCACGTCGGCCGTCGAGTGCGCGGGATGGCCCAGCTCACGGAGCTTCGCCGCCAGCGCGGGACCGGCGGCCACGGCTTCGAGGCACTCGGTGTTGCCGCAGCGGCAGAGCGCCGAGCCGCCGTCGGGCACGCGGATGTGCCCGAGGTCGCCCGCCGCGCCCGCCGCACCGCGGTGCAGGACGCCGTTGCTGATCAGGCCCGCACCGATGCCGGTCGCCGCCTTCACCACGATCATGTGCGCCACGTCCGGGTGCGACGCGGTGTGCTCGCCCAAGGCCATGAGGTTGACCTCGTTGTCCACGAGGACCGGCACGGCGAACTCCGCCTCGATCGCCGCCGGGACGTCGAACCCGTCCCAGCCCGGCATGATCGGCGGGTTGTTCGGGCGGCCGGTCGAGTGCTCCACCGGGCCCGGCAGGCCGATGCCGACGCCCGCGATCTCCGCGGGCCCTACGGTGCGCAGCATCGAGCGCCAGGTCGTGACCAGGAGCGGGAGGATCGACGCCGGGCCGTCGGCCACGTCGAGTTCGACCTGCTCGACCGCGAGCAACCGGCAGGACAGGTCGGAGATCGCGACCGTGGCGTGGGTGGCGCCCACCTCGGCCGCGAGCACCAGGTGGGCGGTCGGGTTGAAGCCGAACCTGCCCGCCGGGCGCCCGCCCGTGGACTCCCCCGTGCCGCTGTCGCTCACCAGGCCCGCGGCCACCAGAAGATCAAGCCGCGCGCGCACCGTCGACCGGGCGAGGCCGGTCGCGGCCACGATCTCCGCTCGGGTGCGCGGGCTGCCGTCCATCAACATCCGCAGCACTGCGGCCGGCGAACCCGCCTCGACACCCAAGGTGCTCTCCATCGAACAATTGTCACATCGGAACCAGAAGACAGTGCGCGGGCAGGGTCAGCCGCCGGAGCTGAACGCGGCGTCGAACGAGGCCGACGGCGGGTCGAAGGCGTTGCGGCGGATGAACTCCAGCGCCTCGGGCGCCCCGATCAGCCGGTCCATGCCCGCGTCCTCCCACTCGACGCTGATCGGACCGGAGTAGCCGATCGTGTTGAGCATCCGGAACGACTGCTCCCACGGCACGTCACCACGTCCGGTGGACACGAAGTCCCAGCCACGACGAGGATCGGCCCACGCCAGGTGCGAGCCCATCCGGCCGTTGCGGCCGTTGCCGACCTGACGGCGGGCGTCCTTGCAGTCGACGTGGTAGATCCGGTCGCGGAAGTCCCACAGGAACCCGACCGGGTCGAGGTCCTGCCAGACGAAGTGCGACGGGTCCCAGTTCAGGCCGAACGCGGGCCGGTGCCCGATGGCCTCCAGCGCGCGCACGGTCGTCCAGTAGTCGTAGGCGATCTCCGACGGGTGGACCTCGTGCGCGAACCGGACGCCGACCTCGTCGAACACGTCCAGGATCGGGTTCCAGCGGTCAGCGAAGTCCTGGTAGCCCGCGTCGATCATCGACTGAGGCGCCGGCGGGAACATCGCGACGGTCTTCCAGATCGACGAACCGGTGAACCCGACGACGGTGTCGACGCCGAGCCTCGCGGCGGCCCGCGCGGTCGCCTTCATCTCCTCCGCCGCCCGCTGCCGCACGCCCTCCGGGTCCCCGTCACCCCAGTTGCGGGCGGACAGGATGCCCTGGTGCCGCTCGTCGATCGGGTCGTCGCAGACGGCCTGGCCGGTGAGGTGGTTCGAGATCGCCCACACCTTCAGGTCGTGCTTCGCGAGGATCGCGTGCCGCTCCGCGACGTAGTCGTCGTCCTCCGCCGCCCGCCACGGGTCGAGGTGGTCACCCCAGCAGGCGATCTCCAGGCCGTCGTAGCCCCAGCCCGACGCCAGCGCGCAGACCTCCTCGAACGGCAGGTCGGCCCACTGGCCGGTGAACAACGTGATCGGACGTGCCATCTCCGGTCTCCTCCTCGATCCTGCTGCCCAGACCTGCTGCTCAGACCTGCTGCCACGTGCGGGACGACGCGCTGTCCTCGACGGCGGCGAGGACGCGCTGCACCTGGAGCCCGTCGGCGAACGACGGCGCCGGATCCGTCCCCTCCGCCACGGCTCGCACGAAGTCGACGGCCTGGTGCGTGAACGCGTGCTCGTAGCCCAGGCCGTGCCCGGCGGGCCACCAGGCGCCCACGTACGGGTGCCCCGGCTCGGTGACCATGATCCGCCGGAACCCCGCGACGGACGAGTCCTCGGTGCCGTCGAAGAACTGCAGCACGTTCATGTCCTCGAAGTCGAAGGCCAGGCTGCCCGCCGAGCCGTTGATCTCGATGCGCAGCGCGTTCTTGCGGCCGTTGGCGAACCTCGTCGCCTCGAACGAACCGAGCGCGCCGCCGCCGAACCGCGCCAGGAACAGCGCGGCGTCGTCGACGGTGACGGGCCCGGTCTGGCCGGTGGCGGCGGTACCGGCCAGACCGGAGTGCGAGGAGGCGAGCGGACGCTCCGGCACGAACGTCACCAGCGTCCCCATCACCTCGCTGATGGTGTCGCCGAGGATGAACTGGGTGGCGTCGACGATGTGCGCGCCGATGTCCCCCAGCGCGCCCGACCCGGCCTTCTCCTTGTCGAGCCGCCACGACAGCGGCGCGGCCGGGTCGACGATCCAGTCCTGCAGGTACTGCGCCCGCACGTGGTGGATCCGCCCGAGCCTGCCCTGGGCGACCAGATCCCTGGCCAGCCCGAGGGCGGGCACGCGCCGGTAGCTGAACCCGACCATCGCCCGCACGCCGCGTTCCGCCGCCCGCGCCGCCGCCTCCGCCATGGCGACGGCCTCGGCGACGGTGTTGGCCATCGGCTTCTCGCACAGGACGTGCTTGCCCGCCTCCAGGGCCGCGACCGCGATCTCCGCGTGGGTGTCACCCGGCGTGCAGATGTCCACCACGTGCACGTCGTCGCGGTCCAGCACGGCCTTCCAGTCGGTCACGGCCTCCGCCCAGCCCAGTCGTTCGGCGGCGGCCCGCGTGCGGCCGGCGTCACGGCCGGCCAGCACCGACATCACCGGCCGCACCGGCAGGTCGAAGAAGCGAGGCGCGACCCGCCACGCCTGGGAGTGCGCGGCTCCCATGAAGGCGTGGCCGATCATCGCGATGCCCAGTTCAGTCACCGTGCGGTCCTCTCGGTTGTTCTCAGGACTCGAAGGCGGTCGGCAGGTAGCGGTCGACGTTGTCCTTCGTCACGACCGGGGCGTACAGCTGCACCTCGCGGGGGACCTCCACCTCGACCAGGTCGCCGAGGGCCTTGCCCTGCACCGCGAGCCGGGCGAGCCGGATGCCGTCCGCGCCCTGGGTCGACGGGTAGATGACGGTCGCCTTGTGCGGGCCGTTGTCCGCCTTGATCTCGCGCATCACGTTCGCCGAACCGGCGCCACCGACCATGAAGAACTCGTTGCGGCCGGAGTTCTTGATCGCGGCGGTCACACCGACGCCCTGGTCGTCGTCGTGGTTCCAGATGGCGTCGATCTTGCGGGCGGCCTTGCAGCAGGTTCGCCGCGGCCTTCTCACCGCTCTCCACCGTGAACTCGGCCGCGACGCGGTTGGCGACCTTGAGGCTGCAGCCCGCGAGCGCGTCCGCGAAGCCCTTGCTGCGGTCCTGCGTCAGCGGCAGCGAGTCGATGCCCGCGATCTCCGCGACCACGGCGTCGGTCTTGCCCTTGAGCCGCTCGCAGACGTACGTGCCGGCGGAGACGCCCATGCCGTAGTTGTCGCCCAGCACCGTGGACCGCGCGGCGAACGGGCTGTCGAACTGCCGGTCGACGTTGATCACGGTGATGCCGGCCTTCATGGCCTTGAGCGCGACCGGGGTGAGCGCCGCGCCGTCGAACGGCAGCAGGACGATCGCGTCCACCTTGTCGTTGATGAACGTCTCGACCTGGCTGATCTGGAGGTTCGGGTCGTTGGTGCCCTCGACGACGCGCAGCTCGACGTCGGAGTACTTGCCCGCCTCCTTCTTGGCGGCGTCGGTGATCGCGGCCATCCAGCCGTGGTCGGCGGCCGGCGCGGAGAAGCCGATGACGACCTTCTTGCCCGGCTCGTCGTTGGCGACCTTCACACCACCGCCCTGGTTGCCCCCGCCCTGCGGCTCGGGCGTGTTGCCCGTGCACGCGGTGAGCACGAGCGCCGACGCGGCGGCGAGGAGCGCGATTCTCTTGATCTGCATGGGTTTCTGGTCTCCCTCAGGTGGCAGCGGTCGTGGTCGCGGCGTCATGCGCCGCTGCGTCGGGCAAGCCGCTGCTGGAGGAGGACGGCGACCACGATGATCGCGCCCTTCGCGACGGCCTGGGCGGAGATGGAGAGGTTGTTGAGGGTGAAGACGTTCGACAGCGTGGTGAAGATCAGGACGCCGAAGACGGTGCCCGCGATCGTGCCGCGCCCACCGGACAGCAACGTGCCGCCGATGACGACCGCCGCGATCGCGTCGAGTTCGTAGAGCCCGCCGTGCGTCGCGCTGCCGGTCGTGGTGCGGGCGATGAGCATGACGGCGGCGAGACCGCAGCACAGCCCGAGCAGCGAGTAGAGCATCACGGTGTGGCGGCGCACGTCGATGCCCGCCAGCCGGGCCGCCTCGGGGTTGCCGCCGACGGCGAACGTGCGGCGCCCGAAGGTGGTGCGGTTGAGCAGGACCCAGCCACCGACCGCGACCAGCGCGAAGATCACCACGAGCACCGGCACGCCCAGGACCGACGCGTCGAAGAACGCGGCGAAACCCGGCACGTTCACGATCTGCGTCTTGCGGTTGGAGATGATCTCGGCGAGACCTCGCGCGGCGGCGAGGCTCGCCAGGGTCGCGATGAACGCCACGACCCGGCCGTAGGCGATGAGCGCGCCGTTGACCAGCCCGCACGCACCACCCACCAGCAACGCGGTGAACACCATCACGATCCAGTGCGTGTCGTTCGCTATCCCCTGCGTGGCAAGGGTTGTCGCCCACACCGACGACAGCGCGACGATCGCGCCGACGGACAGGTCGATCCCGCCGCCGGTGATCACGAACGTCATGCCGATGCTGACGACACCGATCACCGCGGCGAGCCGCAGGATGGTGAGCAGGTTGTCGACGTCGGCGAACCGGTCGCCCGCGGTGATCACGCCGCCCAGGCACAACAGGACCAGGGCGACCACGAGACCGGTGTTGCGCCCGGCAGCGGAGCCGAGCAACGCCGAGAGGCTCGACTCCCTCTTCGCGACCGGAGCGCTCTTCTGCGCGGACAAGGCGGTGTCCTCGCTCATGCTGCGTGTCCTTCCATGACCAGGTCGAGGACCCGGGACTCGTCGATCTCGTCGGCGGGGCCGTCGTGGACCACCCGGCCCTCACGCACCACCAGGACCCGGTCGGCCAGGCCGAGGACCTCCTCGACGTCGCTCGACACGACGACCACGGCCACGCCGGAGTCCGCCAGCTGACGGATCAGTTCGTAGATCTCGCTGCGAGCGCCCACGTCCACGCCGCGGGTCGGTTCGTCCAGCAGCAGCACCCGGCACTCCCGCAGCAGCCACCGCGCGAGCACGACCTTCTGCTGGTTGCCCCCGGACAGCCCGCGCACCACGCGGTCCACCCCGGCCGGACGCACGTCGAGCGCCTCGGTGAGCTTGGTGGAACGGGCACGTTCGGCGCGGTCGTCGAGGAACCCGAACTTCGCGAACGCCGACATCGAGGAGACGGTGATGTTGCGGTAGACGGCCTGGTCGAGCAGCAGCCCCTGGCTCTTGCGCTCCTCCGGGCACAGCCCCATCCCGGCGCGCACGGCCGAGCCGACACTCCCCCGCCGCAGCGCTTTGCCGTCGACCTCGACGGTGCCCTCGGCCGCTTTCCGCGCGCCGTAGACGGTTTCGAGGATCTCCGAACGGCCGGAGCCGACGAGCCCGGCGAGCCCGACCACCTCGCCGGCGTGGACGGTGAGGTCCACGCCGGCGAAGCGGTCGCCGTCGGCCAGTCCGCGGACCACCAGCACCTCGGGAGCGGCCGGGTCGACCGGAGAACGTCGCGGGTACACGTTGTCCAGCACCCGGCCGGTCATCAACGCGATCAGCTCCGAGGTCTTGACCTCGCGGGCGGGCAGGCCGGTCGCGACCGTGCGGCCGTCCTTGAGGACGGTCACCCGGTCGCCGATCTCCCTGATCTCCGCCAGCCGGTGCGAGATGTAGATCACCGCCACCCCCTGGGCGGTGAGCTCCCTGATGATCCCGAACAGGACCCGGACCTCGTCCGGGTCCAGCACGGCCGAAGGCTCGTCCATGATCAGCAACTGCCCGTCCAGCGACAGCGCCCGCGCCATGCTGACGATCTGCTGGTGGGCCACCGACAACCGGCCGACGTCGCGGTCGGGTGAGATGTCGCGGTGCCCCAGCCGGTCGAGCAACGCACGGGTCCGGCGACGTGCCTCGCCCCGCTTGCTGAAGCCCGCTGTGGACAGTTCGTGACCGAGGAACACGTTGTCGGACACCGACAACCCCGCCACGAGATCGAGCTCCTGGTAGATGGCGGCCACACCACTGCGCATCGCGGCGGTCGGGTTGCCGAACTCGACGACCTCGCCCCGCCAGCGGATCACGCCCTCGTCCGGACGGTGCGCGCCGGCCAGGACCTTGATCAGCGTCGACTTGCCCGCGCCGTTCTGGCCGAGCAGGCAGTGCACCTCACCCGCGCGGACGTCGAAGTCCACACCGCCCAGGGCCGTGACGCCGGGAAAGCGCTTCACCACGCCCTCGACCGACAGCAGCGCGTTCTCACGCGCGGGCGAGCTCGTCATTGAGTCCTCCGGGGCCCGGCAACCGTTGTGCCAGAAAGGAATGCGGCCTTACGGAGAATCAAGCTAATGAGCGGTCACCAGTGCGACAAGGTGGTCGGGGTGGCGCATGTCGGCCAACTTTTCCCTTGACCAGCGGCACGTCACGGCACACGAGGAGGCCGGTACCCACCCAAGGCCACCACATCCTCGAAGCGGTTGTCCAGGTCTGCGCCTTCACACAGCGGCACCCCGTGGACCCGGTTCGATTTTGGTCAACACTGAAGCCATAGAGGTTATTGGCCGTGCGGCCGAACGGGGTTCTGTCGCCGACGCCTGCCCACTAGTAGCGTCCCGGTCATGAGACGACTGCTCACCGTCGCGTTGTCGTTCCTCCTCGTGACCGTCGCCGCGCATCCCGCGGCCGCCACCGGCGGCGGCGACAAGCCGTTGCCCGGCTACACGATCGTCAACCCACCCCTCGCCCCCGCCTCGGTCGGCGGCAAGGCGACCAGGGTCATCCAGGGCGTGCACAGCCACGCGGGCTACATCATCGAGGTACCGCCTCGCTGGAACGGGCGGCTGGCGCTGTGGGCGCACGGCTACCGCGGCGATGGGAAGGTTCTCACGGTCGACGCCCCGCCGTTCGGGCTGCGGCAGCGCTGGCTCGACGAGGGGTACGCGTGGGCCGCGTCCTCCTACTACAGCAACGCCTACGACGTCCGAGCCGGCGTCACGACCACCCGTGAGCTCGCGACGTTGTTCGGCCGGAAGGTGCAGCGGCCGTCGAAGGTCTTCCTGGCCGGCGTGTCGATGGGCGGGCACGTCATCGCCCGGTCGCTGGAGCAGTACCCGGGGTTCTACGCGGGTGCTCTGCCGATGTGCGGTGTGCTCGGTGACCACGAGCTGTTCGACTACTTCCTGAGCTACCACCTGGTCGCGCAGACGCTGACCGGCATCAAGGCCTATCCCCTGCCGGCGGACTACGCCACGGTCGTGGTGCCGCGGATCAAGCAGGCGCTGGCCGGCCGCGACGACCAGTTCAAGGCCCTCGTCGCCACCCTGTCCGGCGGCGCCCGGCCCGGCACCGACGTCGCCTACGCCTACTGGCAGGACTTCCTGTTCGGTCTTGTCACCAACTCCACCGCCACGAACCTCGCGGAGAACCCGCTGCAGCTCGCCACGAACCTCTCCACGCGCTACCGGCCGAACTCGCCGGTGGACGTCAACGCCACCGTGCAACGCGTGAAGGCCGCCAACCCCAGGGCGCGCAACACCTGGGCGTTGACGGAGATCCCCGCGGTGCAGGGCTTCCCGACCGCGCCCGTCGTGTCGCTGCACGGGATCGGTGACCTGTTCGTGCCGTTCTCGATGGAGCAGGACTACCGCGACGACGCCGCCCGGTTCGGCCGCACCGACCGGCTGGTGCAGCGCGCCATCCGCACGGTCGACCACTGCGAGTTCTCCCCCGCCGAGGTCGGGACCGCGTGGCGCGACCTGACGACGTGGGTGGATCGGGGCAAGCGGCCGGCCGGTGACGACGTGCGCCGCACGGACGACCCGCGGTTCGGCTGCCGGTTCAGCGACCGGCAGGCCACCGGCGGCACCAGGGCGTTCTACCCCGCCTGCTGACCATCGCCTGACGGCGGCGTTCCGCGCCGCCTGCTGACCCCTCACGACGGGCGCTCGGACCCGCCTCCGAGCGCCCCACCCCCTCGTCGCCCTTACCCCGCCTTGGGCGCCGACAACGTTGTCACCGAGGAGAGGAAGGTCCATGTTCGGCTCCCTGCACCGACGTGCCAGACGATCTGTCCCCCTGATGGTCGCCAGCCTGCTCATCACAGGCCTCGCCACCGCCCCGCCCGCGACCGCCGCACCGCTCGCCCTGACCCAGCACGTGAACCCGTTCATCGGCACCGACAACAGCAACTCGCCCAACCCGGTCCCGGGCGGCGCGGGCGGCAGCACCTTCCCCGGCGCCGCGGTGCCGTTCGGCATGGTGCAGTTCAGCCCGGACACGCCGACCGCCTCCCCGTCCGGCTACCGCTACAGCGACACGAGCATCCAGGAGTTCAGCCTCACCCACTTCAACGGCGCGGGCTGTCCCAACAACGAGGACCTCGGCATCCTCCCGGTGACCGGCAACCTCGCCACCTCCCCCGGCACGAACTGGACCGGGTACGCGGGCACCTACACGAAGGCCAACGAGTCTGCGGCTCCCGGCTACTACAAGAACCGGCTCGACAACTACGGCACCGGCGTCGAGCTCTCGGCGACCAAGCGCACCGGGTTCATGCGGCTGACCTACCCGAACACCACCTCGGCGCGGGTGCTGGTCAACAGCAGCCGCAGCGCCACGGGCAACCGCAACGGCTCGATCGCGATCAACGGCAGCCAGCTCACCGGTGTGTTCACCGGCGGTGGCTTCTGCGGTTCGTCCAAGACCTACCAGCTCTTCTACGCCATCCAGTTCGACCGCGCGCCGACCGGGTTCGGCACGTGGCTCGGCGGCACGGTGAGCGCCGGGTCCGCGAGCACCAGCGGCGTGAACTCGGGTGGCTACGTCACGTTCGACACGTCGTCGAACCCCGTGGTGCAGCTGAAGGTCGGCGTCTCGTACGTCAGCATCGCGGGCGCGCAGGCGAACCTCGCCGCCGAGAGCGCCGGGTTCGACCTCGCCGGTGTCCGGACGGCCGCCGACACCGCGTGGAACGACGTGCTGAACCGCGTGCAGGCGACCGGCGGGTCCGCCGCTGACCTGCAGAAGTTCTACACGGCGCTCTACCACGTCTTCCAGAACCCGAACATCGCCAGCGACGTCAACGGTCAGTACCGCGGCTTCGACCAGACCGTCCGCACGGCGTCGCACACCGTCTACCAGAACTACTCCGGCTGGGACATCTACCGCTCGTGGGCGTCGCTCATAGCGCTGCTCGCACCAGCGGAGTCCAGTGACATGGCCAAATCGATGGTGCTCGACGGACAGCAGGGCGGGCTGCTGCCGAAGTGGTCGCACAACAGCAACGAGCACTTCGTCATGAACGGCGACCCCGGGCCGATCGTCGTGTCCAGCCTGTACGCGTTCGGGGTGCGCGGGTTCGACACGGCCGCCGCGCTGGCGTTGATGGACAAGAGCTCCAACGGCGGCACCATCCAGGGCCAGGCCATCCGCGGGCGGCAGTCCGCGTACCTCAGCAGGCACTTCATCACCGAGGACCCGTCGGACTCGCTGGAGTACTCGGCGTCCGACTTCGCCGTCGCCCAGTTCGCTCGCGCCGTGGGCGACACGGCGAAGTACAACACCTACATGACCCGCGCCCAGTGGTGGGCCAACGTGTACAACCCCGAGTCCGGGTACGTGCAGAAGCGCAACGCCGACAGTTCGTGGGCGTGGCCCGTCACCCCGGCGAGCCCGAGCGGCTACACCGAGGGCAACGCGTCGCAGTACACGTGGATGGTGCCGTACAACTTCGGCAGCCTGATCAACCTCATGGGCGGCCCGCGCACCGCCGTCCAGCGCCTCGACCACCACTTCACGCAGCTCAACGGAGGACTGAGCCAGCCGTACTTCTACATCGGCAACGAGCCGGAGCACGGCGTGCCATGGGCGTACCACTACGCCGCCTACCCGCAGGGCACGAGCGCGGCGGTGCGGCGGGTGATGACGGAGTCGTTCACGACGGCGGCCGGCGGGCTGCCCGGCAACGACGACCTCGGCGCCACCTCGGCTTGGTACGTCTGGTCCGCCATGGGCCTGTACCCGCCCACGCCGGGCGCGGACGTGCTCGCGTTGCACGGGCCGCTCTTCCCGTCGATCACGATCACCAGGCCGTCCGGGGTGCTGCAGATCAACGGCACGGGCGCCGGCCCGAACGCGCAGTACGTGCAGAACCTCACCCGCGACGGCGCCGCCACGACCCGGACCTGGTTGCGCTACGGGGACATCTCCGGCAACACGACGCTGAACTTCGGCATGGGGTCGTCGCCGAGCGGGTGGGGCACGAACGCGGCGGACGTGCCGCCGTCCTACAACGACGGCTTCACTCCCCCGCCGCCCGCTCCGGCTCTGGGCACGAACCTCGCGCTGGGCAAACCGGCCACCGCCTCGACACCGTGCAACGCCGCCGAGACCGCCGCCAAGGCGTTCGACGGCAGCCTGTCCGGCAAGTGGTGCTCACTGGCCACCGGGACGAAGTTCCTCCAGGTGGACCTGGGTTCAGCGCAGAACGTCGGCTCGGTCGTGCTGAAGCACGCGGGGCTCGGCGGTGAGAGCACGGGGCTGAACACGGGTGCGTACAACGTGCAGACCTCGGTCGACGGCACGAACTGGACCACGGTCGCGACCGTGTCCTCGGTGCGTTCGAGCCGTTCGCACCACACGTTCACCCAGCGGCAGGCTCGGTACGTCAAGTTGAACGTCACCACGCCCACCAACAACGGCAACACCGCTGCACGGATCTACGAGTTCGAGGTCTACTAGCGGACTCCGCCTGACCAGGCCTCAGGGCTTGGTCAGGCGGACCAGGAAGCCGGGGTGGTCGGTGTAGCGCAGGCTGTACTTCTGGGTGCTGACGAACGCGATGTCGCCAGAGAACACCACGTGCTGCACGCTGCCGTCGCCCTTGCGGACATGGCCGGGCGGCACGCAGTTCTGCGCGTTCTCCGGGTCGGACGTGTCGTACTCCAGGTTGAAGTCGCCGCCGACGACCGTCTTGCCGACGAACCCCTCCGCGGCCCTGATCTGCGGGATCACGTCGAACAGCAGCGACCGGCACTGTGAGAGCGCGACCGCTTCACTGGAGGCCGACAGGTGCGTCGCGCACCCCAGATGGTCACCGATGGCGTACACGCACGCGTAGGTGCGCTGTTCGTTGCCGCTGTCCTGACTGGCGTACTTGGCGGTCCACGTCTTCACGCCCTGATAGCTCGCCGCCGACACGCGACCTATGACGGCGTTGCCGTAGTCCTGGCCGTTGGTGCACTTCACCGGTGTGCCGGTGTCCTTGCGCAACGCGGGCGCGAAGAACTGGTAGACCCGATCACCCGGCCACGCCGCCACCATCGCCGGAGCCAGGCGGTCCGGTACGTCGTTGCGGCAGATCTCGTTCACCGTCACGAGGTTCGGTCGCAGGCGGACGATCAGGTCCGCGGCTTCCGGGACCGAACGGCCCTGCTGGTAGCAGCCCGCTATCCCGCTGTTGCACAGGTTCAGCTGGAGCTCCCAGAACCGTTCGGCCGCCGCCGCACCCGGTGCGGGCACCACCACGCCCAGCACCGCCACCACCACCGCCGTCATCAGCTTCCACATGCGGCCGACGGTAGGGACCGGACGGGCGGGGCGACACCAATTGCGCGACAACGCAAAGCCTCAGGCCGGTGGCGCCAGCACCACCACCGAGTTGTGCCCGCCCATCCCCAGCGACGACTTGATCGTCAACCCGTCCCGCATCCGAGTCGGTCCGTCCAGGAGCAACGGATGGCCGGGAGCGACGACCGGCGGCGCCGGAATCATGCCGTGGTCGTACCCCATCGCCGTCACCGCGACCTCGATCGCCGACGCCGCGCCCTGGCAGTGGCCCGTCAGAGGTTTCACGGAGAAGATCCCGGTCTCCGGACCGAAAAGTCGTTCCAGCACGGCCGCCTCGGCGGTGTCGCATTGCGCCGTTCCCGGTCCGTGCGCGTTGAGGTAGCGCACGTCGGCCGCGCTCACCCCGGCGTTGTCCAGGGCGTCGGTGAAGCAGGCGGTGACCTGGTCGAGCCTCGGGTCGATGGACGTCACGTGGTACGCGTCGTGCGACATCGCACCGCCGAGCGTGAGCGCGTAGGGGTTCGCAGCGTTGCGCGAGAGGACGAACGCCACGGACGCCTCGCCCATCACGAAACCCCTGCTGCCCTGCTGGAACGGACGGCACGCGTCGAGCGGTTCCGCGTCGACGATCGCCACTCCCAGCCGGACGAAGTGGGAGACGTTCTCCGGGGTGAGGGACAGATCTGTCGCGACGAACACCACGTCGTCGACGATTCCCGCGTCCAGCCACGCCTTCGCCGTGATCAGTCCGGCGTTGCCCGACGCGCACATCGCCGAGACGTTCATCGCCGGGCCGTGGAAACCGTATTCCTGCATGAACGTCGACATCGGAGTGGACGGCATCAACGCCAGGTAGTCGTGCACGGGTAACTGGCCACCGCGCGTGACGTAGAAGTCGCGCCACAGGTCGACCTCGCCCAGCACGACGGCGTGCAGCAGGCCGACCCTCCGGCCGGGACGCCAGCCCCGCGCGCCCGCGTCCTCGATCGCCTCCCGGGCCGCGGCTCGCATGGCACGCGCGAACCGGCTCGGCCCGTCGACCGGATCACCACCCTCGGCGACGTACGCCGCCCAGACCGTGTCACCGGGGAAACGGCCCAGTTCCGGAACGATCGACGCGGCGGGTTTGCCGCTCGTCAGTCCCTCCCAGAGCGAACGGCGGTTCCACCCGTACGCGCTGACCACGCCGATTCCACAGATACCCATGCTTTGCGCGACCATAATCCAGCTCCCCCATACCGAGGGCCGACACCTCGTCACCCGAAAGGATAACGGTGTAAACCGTCTTGCGGAACGACACCTGTACGTCCACAGTGGACAGTGCGAAGCGAACCCTGATCATCGGGCGATCGGAGCGACCGGATATAACGGCTCACCATGTTCACGCCAGACGGATGCGGCTCTGGTCGAGTGTGTAGTAGGACTTCACAGTGCCAACACCCGGATCTGGGGGCCGAGACGTGAGCGGCCTGATCGGCGACGCGGGGTTCGACCAGGAACTACTGGTCGAGCTCGCGCTCTCGGTCGGCGCCGCCGTCGTGTGGTGGCTCGACCTCGGCACCGGCCGGCTCGGCTGGATGCCAGGGCTCGACGCGATCATCGGCGTGCCCGGCGCCGGCGAGGACACCGTGCGGGCCAGGCTGGGCGAACTGGCCGCGCCGCTGATCGTGGCCGTCCGGACGGCGGCGTGGCAGGACTTCGAGCTGGAGCAGCCGCTCGAGACGCAGCTGGGCACGCGCTGGCTCCAGTTCCGCGCCCGCGTCTCGACCCACGACTCCGCCCAGGCGCTGGTCGGCGTCGTCGCCGACGTGACCAGACGGCACAGCCAGCAGCAGGAGCTCGCCGACCTCGCCGACCGCTACCGGTTGCTGGTGGACCTGGCACCCGAGGCGATCGTGGTGCACGAGGCCGGTCTGCTCGTCTACGCGAACCCGGCGGCGGTGCAGTTCGTGCGGGCGAAGACCGAGTCCGACCTCCTCGGCCGGCCGATCACCGACTTCGTCCACCCGGACTCTCAGACCGACATGCTGCAGCGGATCTCGAAGCTGACCGAGCCGGGCGCGACGAGTGATCCCGCGGACGCCGTGCTGGTCCGGTTCGACGGCGGCACCACCGACATCGAGTCCGTCTCCGTGCGCACGACGTGGGAGGGCAGGCCCGCGTTCCAGGTGATCATGCGGGACGTCACCGAGCAGAAGGCGGCCGCGGCGGCCCTGCGCTACCAGGCCGCGCTCGCCGCGCACGTCAGCGACGCGCTCATCGCGACCACCGCCGACGGCGTCGTCACGAGCTGGAACCGCAGCGCCGAGAACGTCTACGGCAGACGGGCGGCCCAGGCGATCGGGCAGCCGATCGGTGACGTGGTGGGAGCGCCGCTCGACCCGCGGGAGGTGCTGGAGGCGGGTGGTGTGGTCCACGCCGTGCACCGCCGGACCGACGGCGCGACGCTGGCGGTGCGGGTGTCGGCGGCCCGCATGGACGGCGGTTACGTGCTGATCTGCGCGGACGAGACCGCCCGCCGCCGCGCCGAGCACCACTTCACCTCGGTGGTCGCGGCCATCGAGGAGGGCGTGCTGGTCGTCGGCCCCACCGGTCTGGTGGAGTCCGTCAACCCCGCGGCCGAGCAGATCCTCGGCGTGCGCGCGCAGGAGGTGATCGGCCAGCCGGCGTCCCTGGCCGAGCTGTACGACGAGTCCGGTCAGCCGGTCCCGCACGCGCAGTACGCGTCGGCCATCACCCGCTCCACCGGCAGGGCGCAGCACGGCCGGATCCTCCGTTCGGTGCGACCGGACGGCACCCACGTGTGGCTCTCGCTGAGCGCCCGCGCGCTGACCCAGGACGGGGTGACGCCCTCGGCGACGGTCATCTCGTTCACCGACATCACCGAACGCCGCATGATCGACAGCCAGCTGGAGCACGAGGCGACGCACGACGCGTTGACAGGCCTGTGCAACCGCACGGTGACGATCAACCGCCTCAGCCCGGCCGCGCGCGCCCACCGGTCAGGACTCACCGCGGTGCTGTTCATCGACCTGGACAAGTTCAAGGTCATCAACGACTCCCTGGGCCACAGTACCGGCGACGAGGTGCTGCGGATCGTCGGGTCGAGGCTGAGCCGCAGCTCGCGGCGCGGCGACGTCGTGGGCAGGCTGGGCGGCGACGAGTTCACCGTCATCGCGTACGGCGTGACCAGCCCGGACGAGGCCGAGGCGATCGCGGGCCACGTCCGCGCCGAGCTCAACCGCCCGATCACCGTCGACGGCCGGCAGCTGCACGTCGACGCAAGCGTGGGCATCGTGCTCGCCGAGCCGGGCGACCCGCGCGACGGCGCCGACCTGCTGCGCGACGCCGACGTGGCGATGTACCACGCGAAGACCAGGGGCCGCGGCCGCATCGCGTTCTTCGACGTCGAGCTGCGCGAACGCATCCAGCGCCACCTGCAGCTGGAACAGGACCTCCGCACGGCACCGCTGAGCGACCAGCTGTGGGTCGCCTACCAGCCGATCGTCGACCTCCGCACGGACGAGCGCACCGCCGTCGAGGGCCTGCTGCGCTGGACGCACCCGCGCTACGGCCTGATCTCCCCCTCGGAGTTCATCACGCTCGCCGAGGAGAGCGATCTCATCAACATCATCGGCGCACACATGCTGCACACCGCCACCCGCGAGATCGCCGAGCTCGCGCCCGGCCTGGAGCTGACGGTCAACCTGTCGGCCCGCCAGCTCGACGACCCGTGGCTGGTGTCCGCCGTCCGGCACGCCACCCACAAGGCGGACCTGGACCCCAGCTCGTTGTGCCTGGAGATCACCGAGAGCGCCCTGACCCGCGACCCGGCCCTGGCCGCCCGCACCCTCGCGGCGTTGCGGGACCTGGGCGTGCGGCTGGCGATCGACGACTTCGGCACCGGCTACTCGTCACTCGCGCAGCTGCTCACCCTGCCGCTGGACACGCTCAAGATCGACCGGTCCTTCACCATGGGACTGGGGCGCTCGGACGAGGCGGAGGCGATCGTCACGAGCATCATCGCCATGGCCCACGCGGTCGACATGACCGTGATCGCGGAGGGGGTGGAGCAGGTGGAGCAGCTGGACATCCTGCGGGCGCTCGGGTGCGACCAGGCGCAGGGGTTCCTGCTCGGGCGGCCGATGCCTCCCGGCGATCTGTGACGGCCCGCCGGAGCGGGCCGTCACGACGTCACACCAGCGGGGCGAAGAAGAACGTGTCCCGGCGGGCGAAGTGGCCGTCCTCGGTGAACTCGAAGAAGTCGGAGAACCTGAGGTCCACCTGACGGCCGTCGTGCAGCACTCCGTTGAACGTCCCGTAGACCGCGACCTCCTCCGCGCTCTCGACCACCTTGTCGACGGTGTGGCGGCCCTCGCGGATCACGCGGGCGCCGCCGTAGAAGGCGCTCATCTCCTCGTGGCCCACCATCGGCGCGTAGCCGGGGCGGCGGTAGGTGGCGTCCGGGCTGAACATGTTCACCAGGCCGGTCACGTCGCCCGCGTCGACGAGCTCGTAGTAGCGGTGGACGGAGGTGACGTGGCCGGGGTTCTGCGCGGTCGTGTTCAGGGTGGCGGTCATGAGCGGGGCTCCTCGCTGGAGAGGTGGGCGGACAGGACGGCGCCGATGGACGCCAGGTGGTGCGGGGCGGTCAGGCCGCCGTGGGTGCTGGGCACCTGGTGGACCTCGACGCGGCCGGAGAGGTGCGGCAGCCACGAGGCCGGGGTGGGGTCGTCCGGGGACTTGCCCTGCGTGGCCTCGAAGACGAGTGCGTCGGCGGCCAGGAGGGTGGGCTGGTGGCGGTTGTGGAGGTTGACGTTGGCCGCGAAGACCTCGGGCAGCGCGGCGTCGCTGAAGCCCGCGAGGGGGCCGGCGTGGTCGCGGATCACCGCGTCGAACTCAGCGCGGGAGCGGACGGGCTGGTCGAGCCGGTAGCCGAGGGACTCGAGCAGCGGGGTGAGCAGGTCCGGGTCGTCCGGTGACACCGGCGGGTGCTCCTCGGTCTCGGGGTAACCGTCGAGCAGGGCCAGGAGGCCGACGTCGGACGGGTCGAGCAGCGTGGCCATCTCGTGCGCCACGACCGCGCCGAACGACCAGCCGAGCAGGTGGTACGGACCCTCCGGCTGGACGCTCCGGACCAGGTCCAGGTAGTCGGCGGCCATCTCCGCGAGGGTTTCGGGCATCGCGGACGGGTCGGTCAGGCCGCGGGCCTGCAGCGCGTAGACCGGACGCCGCGGGTCGAGGTGCGGCAGCAGGCCGAAGTACTCCCAGCCGATGCCCGCGCCGGGATGGACGCAGAACACCGGGGCGAGATCCCCGTTCGTGCGCAACGGGATCAGCACGCCCAGCGGATCACCGGCGGCCGACGTGCCGAGCAGGCCCGCGAGAGCGGCCGGGGTCGGCGCGTCGAACAGCAGGCGCAGCTCCGGGCGCACGCCCAGTTCCGTCCGGATGCGGGAGACGAGCTTCGCCGCGAGCAGCGAGTGGCCACCCAGGTCGAAGAATCCGTCGTCCGGCCCGACCTCCCGGCCGAGCACCTCGGCGAACAGCCGGCACAGCGTCGCCTCCAGTGCCGTGGCGGGCGGACGTGCCTGTGCGGACACGACCTCCGGCACCGGCAGGGCACGCCGGTCGAGCTTCTCGTTGGGGGTCAACGGCAGCGCGTCCAGCACGACGAACGCCTCGGGCACCATGTACCGCGGCAGGAACTCGCCGAGCTTGCGCCGCACCGCCGCCGCGTCGATGCCGTCCGGTGCGACGAGGTAGGCGATCAGCCGGTCGTCGCGCACGATCACGGCTGCCTGGCCGACTTCCGGCAGCGCGCACAGCGCCGCCTCGATCTCGCCGGTCTCGATCCGCAGGCCGCGGATCTGCACCTGCTGGTCGGCGCGGCCGTGGAACGCGAGCCGCCCGTCCGGGAGCCACCGAACGAGGTCGCCGGTCCGGTACATCCGGCCGCCGGGTGTGGCGACGAACCGGGTGGCGGTCAGGCCGGGGCTGCCCAGGTAACCCCGGGCCAGGCCGGCGCCGGCGATGTACAGCTCGCCGACCACGCCGGGTGGCACGGGCTGGAGGTGCTCGTCCAGGACGTGAGCGCGGTAGTTGTCGATCGGCGTGCCGATGGACGGCAGGTCGGCGTCCGCGCCCGGAAGAACCAGGCCGCACGTCGAGTTCACCGTGCATTCGGTGGGGCCGTAGGTGTTGTAGAGCTCGAACGGCATGCCGGCGGGTGGGCGGCGGCGCAGCACGTCGCCGCCGGTGTGCATGACGCGCACCGAGGACGCGGCCAGCGCCGGTTCGTCCAGCATCGCCTCCAGCCGCGGGGTGGCCAGGGAGGACACCGTGATGCGGCTGTCCTGGATCCACTCGGCCAGCGCCTCGGTGTCCTCCAGCACCTGTTGCGACGGCAGGTGCAGGGCCGCGCCGGACACGAGCGTCGGCCAGATCTCCGCGACGGCCGCGTCGAAGCCCTGGGCGGACAGGTGGCTGGAGCGGTCGGCCGGGACCAGGCCGAGGGCGGGGACCAGCCAGGCGGTCTGGGCGGCCAGGGCGCGGTATTCTACGACGACGCCCTTGGGGCGGCCGGTGGAGCCCGAGGTGTAGATGACGTACGCGGCGTCGCGTGGGTCGGTGGCCACGGTCGGCGGGGTCGCGGGGTGGTCCAGGAACCTCCCAGGCAGTGCCGGCGGGGCCGCAGGGTGGTGCGGCGACTCCCCGGCCAGTGCCGACGGGGTCGCGGGGTGGTCCCGCAACTCCCCAGCCAGTGCCGGCGGGGTCGCCGTCCCGGCCTGCGGAAGGCTTGCGACTCCCCCGTCCAGCACCACCTTCGCCGCGTCGCTCGACGCCACCAGATGCGCCAGCCCCGGCTGCGTCACCACGACCGGCGCGCTTGCGTCGGCCAGCATGTAGCCCAGGCGTTCCGGCGGGTAGGTCGGGTCGACCGGCAGGTACGCCGCACCGGTCCTGAGCACCGCCAGCAACGCCGTGATGCTGCTGGTGTCCCGGTCCGTGCAGACCCCGACAACGGTGCCGCGGCGCGCGCCCAGTGCGATCAGGTGGTGTGCGAGTCGGTTGGCCCGTTCGTCCAGTTCGCGGTAGGTGAGCGTGCCGTCGTGCGCCACCACCGCCGGTGCGTCCGGGTTGCGGGCGGCGACCTCGGCGATCTGCTCCTGCACGGTCCGGGTCAGGTCGTGGTCGACGAACGTGTCGTTCCACTGGTGCAGCACGCTTTCCCGTTCGGACTCGGTCAGCACGTCGATCCGGCTCAGCGGTGCCGAGGGGTCGGCGACGAGCGTCTCGATCAGGCGGACGAGCCTGGTCAGCAGGTTCTGCGCGGTGGTGCGGTCCCACAGGTCGACGGCGTACTCGAGGCACACCTCCAGGCCGTCGGCGCTCTGGCCGAACCCCAGGGACAGGTCGAGCTTCGCCCCGCCGGTGGTGGTGCGGACGGTCCGCACCTCGAGTCCGGGCAGGTCCAGCGCGTCGTCCTCGACGCCGTCCACCCCGTCCTGCAACGCGAGCGACACCTGGAACAACGGGTGCCGGGAGCTGGAACGCTCCGGGTTGATCCGCTCCACGACGCGGTCGAACGGCACGTCCTGGTGCGTGTACGCGGCCAGGTCGGCCTCGCGGACGCGCTGCAGGACCGTGGTGAAGTCCGGGTCGCCGGACAGGTCGACGCGCAGCGCCAGCGTGTTCACGAACAGGCCGACCAGGTCGTCGAGGTCCTCCGGGCCGCGGCCGGCGACGACGGTGCCGAGCACGATGTCCGTGCCCGCACCCAACTTGGCCAGCAGCGTCGCGACGGCCGCGTGCAGCGCCATGAACACCGTCGCGTTGCCGGCCCGTGCCAACGAGACCAACGCCTGGTGCGTCCGGGCGTCGACCTGTGCGCGGACCTCGTCGCCGACGTTGTCCGACACCACCGGGCGCGGCCGGTCGACGGGCAGGCGCAGTTCGTCCGGGATGCCGTCCAGCGTCTCGGCCCAGAACGCGAGCGAGTCGTCGGACAGTTCCTGGCGCAGGCTGTGGTCGGCGTACTGGATCGGCAGCGGCCGCCAGTCCGGTGCCGTGCCGGCGACACGGGCACGGTAAGCCTCAGCGAGGTCGCGCAGCAGCACGCCGGTCGACCAGCCGTCGGTGGCGATGTGGTGCAGTGCCAGCAACAACACGTGGTCACGCGCGCCGAGCCGCAAGACGTGCGCGCGCAGCGGGATGTCCGCGGCGAGGTCGAACGGGCGCGCCACCAACGCGGCCAGCGTGCCGTCCAGGTCGGTGCAGTCCTCGACCTCGAACACCAGCTCGTCCGCCGGCAGCACGACCTGGTGCCATCCCAAGGCGTCCTCGGGGAACACCGTCCGCAGCGCCTCGTGCCGTTCCACCACGTCGAGCAACGCCGTTCGCAGGGCTGTCAGGTCCAGGTCGCCTTCCAGCCGCAGGGCGTGCGGCGCGGTGTAGGCGTGGTCGGCGACCTCCATCGCCAGCCGCACCCCCAGCTGCGCGGACGACAGCGGCACCCGTTCCGGCCGGTGCTCCGGACGTGGCGCGGTGCGCACCGGTGCCGTGGAGTCCAGGTGACCGTCGAGGCCACGGGGTGTGGGGTCGCGGAACAACACGCGGATGCCCAGCTCGACGCCGAACACCGTGCGGATCGACGCGAGCAACCTGGCCGCGAGCAGCGAATGCCCGCCGAGGTCGAAGAACCCGTCGTCGAGGCCGACCGCCTCCAGTCCGAGCACCTTGGCGAAGAGTCCGCACAGGATCTCCTGCCGGGGTGTGCGGGGCAGGCTGCCGCCGACGGCGTACGACGGCGCGGGCAACGCGCGGCGGTCGAGCTTTCCGTTGGGCGTCAGGGGGAACTCGTCGAGCACGACGAACGCGGCGGGCACCATGTGTTCGGGCAGCCGGTCCACCAGGTAGGCCCTGAGGTGCTGGGCGTCGCCCACGACGTAGGCGACGAGCCGCTTGCCTCCGGGTCCGTCCTCGCGCGCCACCACTGCGGCGGCGGTCACGTCCGGGTGTGCGGTCAGCGCCGACTCGACCTCGGCGGGCTCGACCCGGAACCCGCGGATCTTCACCTGGTCGTCGGCGCGGCCCAGGTAGGTCAGCGTGCCGTCGGCGCGGCGCCGCACCAGGTCTCCGGTCCGGTACAGCCGTGCGCCCGCGGTGAACGGCGAGGCGACGAACCGTTCGGCGGTCAGGCCCGGCCGGCCGAGGTAGCCGTGCGCCAGCCCCTCCCCGCCGACGTACAGCTCCCCCGTCGCGCCGGTCGGCACGGGCGACAGCCGGTGGTCGAGCACGATCGCGCTCTTGCCCGCCAGGGGAGAACCGATCGGCACCACCGTGCCGTCCCAGTCCGGCGGCACGGTGAACGAGGTGGTGAACCCCATGCTCTCGACCGGTCCGTAGCCGTTGACCACGCCGATGCCCGGCACGGCGGCCAGCACCGCGCGCACGTGCCCGGCGGAGGCGGCCTCACCGCCGGTCAACGCCCAGCGCAGACCGGTGAAGATCTCCGAGTAGGTGTCCCAGAGGTGGTTGAAGAGGCTGGCCGAGGCGTCCAGCACCGTCACGCCGTGTTGCACCACGAGCCGTGCGATGACCGCGGGCTCCGGTCGCTGTCCTGGGTACAGCACCGACGTGCCGCCCGCCAGCAACGGGCCGAACAACTGGGTCGCGAAGGCGTCCCACGACACCGACGCGCACTGCAGCCACACCTCGCCGGGGCCGAACCCCGCGTACCGCTGACCGACGAGCGTGCCGGTCAGCGCGCGGTGCGGTGCGCCGGCGGCCTTCGCGGCACCCGTGGAGCCCGAGGTGAACATGACGCACGCCAGGTCGTCCGGGCCGATTTCCGGTGCGGTGAAGGGCATCGGCCGGACGTAGTCGAGCGCGATCACGGGCACGTCGACGTCGAACGGGCGATCGGTCAGCACGAGCCGGACGGGCAGGGACGCGACCATCGACGCCAGCCGCGCGGCCGGGAAGTCGACGTCGAGCATCAGGTAGGCCGCGCCCGCCTTCAGCACCGCGAGCAACGCGGTCGCCATGTCCACGCCGCGTCCGATGTGGACACCCACGACGTCACCGCGCCGAACCCCTTGCGACACCAGGAAACCGGCGAGGGCATCGGCATCGGTGTTCAGTCGTGCGTAGGTGATCTCGGTGTCACCGCCCACGAGAGCGACGGCCTGCGGGGTTCTGGCCGTCTGCCGGGCGAAGAGTTCGTGCACCGTGGCGGCGGGCACAGGGGTCTCCGTGGTGGCCGGCAGCGCGGCGCGTTCCTCGGCGGACAGCACGTCCAGGTCCCACAACGGCCGATCCGGGTCGGCCGCGGCCTGGTCCAGCAGCCGGACCAGCCGTGCCAGCAGCATCTCGGCGGTCGCCTCGTCGAAGAGACCGGTGAGGTACTCCAGCGAGCACGTCACCCCGTCGCGCCCCTCCCGCAGCGACAGCGTGAGGTCGAACTTCGCCGCGCCCTGCCCGAGCGGCTCGACGGTCGCGGTGAGACCGGGCAGTGTGAGACCGGGCAGCGTGAGACCGCCGTCGGAGTCGCTGTCGGCGAGCACCATGACCTGGAACAGCGGGTGCCTGCCCGCCGCCCGGACCGGGTTGAGTTCCTCGACCAGTCGCTCGAACGGCAGGTCCTGGTGCCCGTAGGCGTCGAGCGACTCCTCGCGCACCCTGGCCAACAGCCCGCGGAACGACGGATCGCCGGACACGTCCACCCGCAACACCAGCGTGTTGACGAAGAACCCGACGAGGTCCTCCAGCGCCTCCTCGCCGCGGCCGGTCACGACCGTGCCGATCGGGACGTCCTCACCGCAGCCGCTGCGCGCCAGCAACGCGGCGAAAGCGGCCTGCGCCACCATGAACAGCGTCGCGCCGGACTCCTCCGCCAGCGTGGCCAGCCCGCGTGCCGTACCGGTGTCGAGCAGTGTGGCCACGGCCGACCCCTCGGTGCCGGTGTCGCCGTCACGCGGACGGTCGACCGGCAGCGGGATCTCCTCGGGCAGACCGGTCAGTCGCGTCCGCCAGTGCGCCAACTGCGCGCTGATCAGACTGCCTGGATCATCGGACGAGCCGAGCAGGTCCTGTTGCCACAGCGTGTAGTCCGCGTACTGGACGGGCAACGGCTCCCAGTCCGGCCCCTCCCCCGCCAGCCGCGCCGTGTAGGCGGTGGTGAGGTCGCGCAGCAACGGTCCGAGCGACCAGCCGTCGCTGACGATGTGGTGCATCACCAGCAGCAGCACGTGGTCCTCAGGGCCCTGCTCGAGCAGGTGCGCCCGGAACGGCGGGTCGGCGGCGAGGTCGAACGCCTCCCGTGCCGCGCGGCCCAGCACGACCGCGGGGTCGCCCGGTTCGAGCACGGCCAGCACGACCTTGGCGTCGTCCAGGATCTCTTGGTACGGCTGGCCGTCACGGCTCGGGAACGTGGTGCGCAGCGCTTCGTGCCGTGCGACGACATCGGTGAGGGCGAGTTCGAGCGCCTCGGTGTCGAGGACGCCGCGCAGCCGGACGGCGAGCGGGATGTTGTAGGCGGCGCCGGTTCCCTCGTGCCGATCGAGGAACCACAGCCGCTGCTGGGCGAACGACAGGGGGATCACAACGTCTCCTTGGACCTCGGACGGGCCCGCAGCACGGGCCGTGGGGCGGGGCGGGCGGTCACCGGCAGGTGACCCGCCAGGCCCGCGACCGTCGGGTTCTCGAACACGGTTCGCACGCCCAGTTCCGCGCCGAACACCGACCGCACGCGGCTGACCAGGCGCATCACCAGGATCGAATGGCCGCCGAGCGCGAAGAAGTCGTCGTCGACGGTCACCTCGGCCACGTTCAGCAGGTCGGCGAACAGGCCGCAGAGCAGCTCCTCGTGCGGGGTCCGCGGCGCACGACCGGCGGCGCGCCGGGCGTCGGGGACGGGCAGTGCGGCGCGGTCGAGCTTGCCGTTGGGCGTGCGCGGCACCGACTCCAGCGCGACGACCGCGGCCGGCACGAGGTAGTCGGGCAGGTGCTTCGCGGCGAACTCCCGCACACCTTCAGCGGTGCCGACGACGTACGCGACGAGCCTCTTGTCGCCAGGGCTGTCCTCGCGCACGACGACCTCGACCTGCCGCACGCCCGGATGGCGGGCGAGCACCGCGCGCACCTCACCGGGCTCCACCCGGAAGCCGCGGATCTTGACCTGGTCGTCGGCACGGCCGAGGAAGTGCACGACGCCCTCGCGGTCCTGGCGCACCAGGTCGCCGGTGCGGTACATGCGCCCGCCGAACGGGTTGGCGACGAACCGTTGTGCCGTCGCGGAAGGCTGGCCGAGGTACCCGTGCGCGAGGCCGTCGCCGGCCATGTACAGCTCACCCGGGGTGCCCGGTGGCACCGGCCGCAGCCGGCGGTCGAGCACGTACACCTGCTTGCCCGCCAGCGGACGCCCGACCGGGATGCTCACCCGGTCCAGGTCTCGCGACTCGACCGCGTGGCAGAGCGTGAAGATGGTGTTCTCCAGCGGCGAGTAGCCGTTCACGATCCTCAGGAACGGGTGCCGGTCGAGGAGCGTGCGCAGGTGCGGGATCGAGGCGGGTTCGCCGCCGGTCATGACCTCGCGGACGCCGTCGAACACCTCGGGCATCTCGTCGACGAGGAAGTTGAGGAGGCTGGCCGACACGTGCAGCGTGGTGACGCCGTGCCGTGCGGCCAGCCGCGCGATCTGCGCCGGCTCCGGGGTCTGACCGGGTTGCAGCACGCAGGTCGCGCCGGACAGGAGCGGACCGAAGAGTTCCAGGGCGAACGCGTCCCACGAGACCGGCGAGCACTGCAGCCAGACCGCGTCCGGGGTGAACCCGGCGTAGTCCTGGCCGGTCAGCGTCGTGACCAGCGCCCGGTGTGACACGACGACGCCCTTGGGACGGCCCGTGGAGCCGGAGGTGAACATGACGCACGCCGGGCTGTCCGCGCTGATCACGCGGGTGAAGTCGTCCGCCGGGTGGTGGCCGCCCTCGACGTCCTCCAGCACGAACACCGGTCCGGCCTGGCCGAGCAGGGCCTGCCGGCGCTCGGCCGGGTGGTCCGGGTCGAGCAGGACGTACGCCGCGCCCGCCTTCAGCACCGCCAGGATGGCGACGACCAGGTCGACACCGCGCGGCAGGCACACCGCGACCGTGTCCCCGACCTCGGCACCCTGCGCCACCAGGCGCCGGGCGAGCCGGTTCGCGCGAGCGTGCAGCTCGGCGTAGGTGACGGCCTCGCGGTCGTCGATCAACGCCACGGCGTCCGGCCGTCCGGTCATGAGTTCCGGCAGCGTGGTGTCCCGGTGCGGGCTGACGTCGGACGCGTTCCACTCCCCCGTGACGGTGCGCAGTTCGTCCGCGCTCATGAGGTCCACTGTGGACAGCGGCGCACCGGGGTTCTCGGCGACCGCGGCCAGCAGCCGGGCCAGCCGGGTCACGACCGCCTCGGCCGTCGCGCGGTCGTAGAGCTCGGTGGCGTACTCCAACTCCCCGCTCAGTCCGGCCGGTGAGCCGTCGTCGCCGAACGACTCCCGCAGGCCGAGGGTCAGGTCGAACTTGGCCGCGCCGGTCGACGCGGGCAGCGTCTCGACCTCCAGGCCCGGCAGGGTCAGCTCGCCCTCGGTGTTGTTCTGCAGCACGACCATCACCTGGAACAACGGGTGCCTGGCCGTGGTGCGGACCGGGTTCAGCGCCTCCACGAGCCGTTCGAACGGCAGGTCCTGGTGGTCGTAGGCGGCGAGGTCCGCGTTCCGGACCCGGCCGAGGAGCTCGGCGAACGTCGGGTCGCCGGACAGGTCGGTCCGCAGCACGAGCGTGTTGACGAAGAACCCGACCAGGTCGTCCAGCGCCTCGTCGGCCCGTCCCGCGACCGGCGTGCCGAGCGGGACGTCCGTGCCCGCGCCCAGCCGGGACAGCAGGGCGGCGAAAGCGGCGCGCAGCACCATGAACGGCGTGGCACCGGCGGCCCGTGCCAGAGCGGTGAGGCCCTGGTGGACGTCCGCGCCGATGGTGAACGGCACGACGTCACCCTGATGAGCGGGCCGGGCGGGACGGGGACGATCGGTCGGCAGCGTCGCCTCCTCCGGCAGGCCGGCGAGGGCCTGCCGCCAGTGCGCGAGCTGGTCGTCGTCCGCGAACTTCTGCCGCCACAGCGTGTAGTCCGCGTACTGGACCGGCAGTGGCGTCCACTGTGGAGCGTTACCGCCGGCGCGGGCCGTGTAAGCGGTGGCGAGGTCGGTCAGCAGAGGTCGCATCGACCAGCCGTCGGCCGCGATGTGGTGCACCACGACCAGCAGCACGTGTTCACGTTCCGCGACGCTGATCAGCCGTACCCGCAGCGGGCTTCTGGTGAGGTCGAACGGCCTGCGCGCCTCCTCCTCGACGGTGCTGTGCGACTCGGCGAAGTCGACCAGCGCCGGCAGGACCACCTGGCAGACCACGCCGTCGCGCTGGCGGAACACCGTCCTCAGCGCCTCGTGCCGCTGCACGACGTCCTCGAGCGCCGCGCGCAGCGCCGGCACGTCGACGTCACCGGTCAGCCGCAGAGCGATCGGGACGTGGTAGGCGGCGCCGGGCTGCTGGACCTGTTCGACCGTCCACAACCGTTGCTGCGCTGAGGAAAGCGGCAGCACTTCCGGCCGTTCGACCGGCACGATCCGATCCCTGGCACGGCGTCCGGTGTCGAGGCGTGCTTCCAGCGCGGCCACGGTCGGCGCGTCGAACACCTCACGCAGCCCGATCTCGGTGTCGAACGTGGCACGGATCCGCGCCACCAGCCGGGCGGCGAGCAGCGAGTGCCCACCCAGTGCGAAGAAGTCGTCGTGCGGACCGACCTTCTGCGCCCCCAGCAGGTCCGCGAAGATCCCGCACAGCACTTCCTGACGGGCTGTGCGCGGCACGCTCACCCCGGCCATGACGACCGGAGCGGGCAGTGCCCTGCGGTCGACCTTGCCGTTGTGGGTCAACGGAAGCGCGTCCAGCACCACGATCACGGCGGGCACCATGAACGCCGGGAGCAGCGCGCTGACGTGCTCTCGGGCCTCCTCGGACGTGATCGGACCCACGACGTAGCCGACGAGACGTTTGCCGACGACCGGGTCGTCGTGCACGACCACGACGGCGTGGGAGATGCGGTCGTGACGGGTCAGCGCCGCCTCGATCTCGCCCGGCTCGACCCGGAAACCCCGGATCTTGACCTGGTGGTCCGCGCGGCCGAGGAACTCGATCACCCCGTCCGCGCGCCACCGGCCCAGGTCACCGGTCCGGTAGAGGCGGCCGCCGGCGCAGGCGACGAACCGTTCCGCCGTCGCGCCCGGCCGGTGGAGGTATCCCAGGGCGAGGCCGTCACCGCCGACGTAGATCTCCCCCGCGACGCCGGGTGGCACCGGGTTGAGGTCACCGTCGAGCAGGTGCACGGTCGTGTGGGCGATCGGCGACCCGATCGGCACCGGCCCGTCGACCTCGGTGATCCGGTGGGTGGTCGCGAAGACCATGCTCTCCACCGGCCCGTAACCGTTGACCAGCCGGACGTCCGGGTACTCGCGCAGCACGCGGGCGACGTGGGCGCCGGACGCGGCGTCGCCGCCGGTGACCACCTCGTCGACCTGGCCGAACACCTCGGGATGCGTGTCGACGAGCGCGGCGAACAGGCCCGCCGAGAGCCACAACCTGGTGACACCGTGCCGTTCCACCTGCTCGGCGACCAGCGCCGGGTCGGGCACCTGTCCGGGTGCGAGCACGCAGGTGGTGCCGTGCAGCAAGGGTTGCCACAGCTCCAGCGCCGCCGCGTCCCAGGCCACGGGTGCCGCCTGCAGCCAGACGCCGCCGGCACTGGCGAACCGCTGGCCGAAGAA
Organism: Streptomyces sp. ID05-26A; assembly: GCF_033794685.1. Lineage (NCBI taxonomy): Bacteria > Bacillati > Actinomycetota > Actinomycetes > Kitasatosporales > Streptomycetaceae > Streptomyces > Streptomyces sp. ID05-26A. The sequence continues at coordinate 564,485 of NZ_JARAYZ010000002.1, read as the reverse complement.
CATCCGCACGGCCGCGCGGTGCGTCGTCACGACTCCCTTCGGCACTCCCGACGATCCGGACGTGAACATCACGCACGCCACGTCGTCACCGCTGACCGGGAATCCGGGCAGGGTCGGGGACTCCCCCGCGACGTCGTCCACCCGCACGACGTCCAGGTGCCCGGGCAGCAGGCCGGCGACGGCCGGGTGGCTGACCACCAGTTCCAGCCCGGCTTCGTCGACCACGCGCCCGATCGGGTGCGTCGGGTCGAGCGGCACGTACGCCGCTCCGGTCTTGAGCACGCCCAGCAGCGCCACGACGAACGCCGGTGACCGCTCGACCAGCACACCGACCAGGTCGCCGCGGCCGACACCGTGTTCGAGGACCTTGTGCGCCACCTGGTTCGCCCAGGCGTCGACCTCGGCGAACGTCAGCCGTTCGTCACCGAAGACCAGCGCCACCGTCTCCGGACGGGTCTGTGCCTGCTCCTCGAACAGGTCGACCAGCGACCGGTCACGCGGATAGTCGGCGGACGTGTCGTTCCAGCCCGCGAGTCGAGCGTGTTCGGCGCCGGACAGCACGTCCACCCGTGACACGCGGGCCTCCGGGTCGATCGCGGCGGCGACGCGTTCGAAGCGGGCGATCAGCGACTGCGCCGTCGCGGGGTCGAACAGGTCCGCCGCGTACTCGAGCGTGCCGGTGATCCCGGCCGGGCCGCGCTCGTCCACGGTCTCGTTCAGCATCAGCGCGAGGTCGAACTTGGCCGTGGTGACCTCGATGGCGACCGGCTCGCCGCCCAGTCCGGCACCGGGCGCCGCGGGCTGCACCGTGACGAACACCTGGAACAGGGGGTGCCGTGCGGGCGAGCGGACCGGGTTGAGCTCCTCCACGACCTGGTCGAACGGCAGGTCCTGGTGCGCGTAGGCGGCCAGGTCGGTCTCCCGGACCCGGCCGACGAGCTCGCGGAACGTCGGGTCGCCCGCCAGGTCGGTGCGCAGCACCAGCGTGTTGACGAAGAACCCGACCAGGTCGTCCAGCGCCTCGTCGGTGCGACCGGCGACCGCCGTGCCCAGAGGGACGTCCGTGCCCGCGCCGAGCCTCGACAGCATCAGCGCCAGAGCGGCCTGCACGACCATGAACAGCGTCGCGTCGCACTCCCGTGCGATCGCCAGCAGCCTGCGGTGCGCCTCGGCGTCGAGCGACACGGCCAGTTGCTCACCGCGGTGGCTCGGGGTCTCCGGGCGCGGCCGATCGGTGGGCAGCGTGATCTCCTCCGGCAGGCCGGCCAATGCCGTCCGCCAGTGTTCGACCTGGGCGCTCGTGTCGAGTCCTTGTTGCCACAGCGCGTAGTCCGCGTACTGGACCTCCACCGGCGGCAGGTCCGGCTCGGTGCCGTTGCTGCGCGCGTCGTAGGCGGTGCCGAGGTCGCGCAGCAGCGGTCCCCAGGACCAGCCGTCGGTGACGATGTGGTGCATCACGACCAGCAGGACGTTGTCCTCTTCGGACAGTCGGAGGAGGGTGGCCCTGAACGGGAGGTCCGCCGCGAGGTCGAACGGTCGCGCCGACTCGGTGGCCAGCACCGCGTCCAGTTCGGTCGCGTCGCACTCGACGACGTCCAGCGCGACTTCGGCTCGGGGCAGGACGACCTGCTCGGGCACGCCGTCCCGGTCCGGGAACACCGTGCGCAGCACCTCGTGCCGGGCCACGACGTCACCGAGTGCCGCGTGCAGCGCTTCGGTGTCGAGTGGTCCGCGCAGCCGTTGGGCCATCGGCACGTGGTAGGTCGTTCCGGGGCCCTGCATGCGGTTGAGGAACCAGAGCCGGCGTTGGGCCGCGGACAGCGGGAGGCGGTCGGGGCGTTCCGCGGCGCGCACGGAAGGCCGGGCTTCGGCGAGCGAGTCGACGCGGGCGTCCAGGCCGCGCACGGTCGGTGTGCGGAAGACCTCGCGCATCGCCAGTTCCACGCCCAGCACCGCGCGCACCCTGCTGACCAGCCTGGCGGCCAGCAGCGAATGCCCGCCCAGGGCGAAGAAGTCGTCGTCCGGGGACACCTCCGGCAGGTCCAGCAGGCCGGCGAAGATGCCGCACAGGATCTGCTGGCGCGGTGTCCTGGCCGTCTCCCCGGCCGACGTGATCTCGGGGACGGGCAGGGCGGCGCGGTCGAGCTTGCCGTTGGCGGTACGGGGCAGTTCGCCGAGCACCACGATCGCCGACGGCACGAGGTGGTCGGGCAGCCTGGTCGTGGCGAACCCGCGCAGGGCGGCCGGATCGGCCGTGCCGACGACGTAGGCGACCAGCCGTGGCCCGTCGAGCACCACGACCTCCGCCTGCCGGACGTCCGGGTGCGCGGTCAGCACGGCCGCCACCTCGCCGGGCTCGACCCGGAACCCGCGGATCTTGACCTGGTCGTCCGCGCGGCCCAGGAACTCGACGGTGCCCTCGGCGTCCTGGCGCACCAGGTCGCCGGTCCGGTACATCCGCCCGCCGAACGCGCAGGCGACGAACCGTTCGGCGGTGACGGCGGGCTGGCCGAGGTAGCCGTGCGCCAGGCCGGTGCCGGCCATGTAGAGCTCGCCGGGAGTGCCGGGCGGAACCAGCTGGAGGTGCTCGTCCAGCACGTAGACCTGCTTGCCCGCGAGCGGACGGCCGACCGGGATGCTGCGGCGTTGCGAGTCCTCGGGCCGGATGCGGTGGGTGAGGGTGAAGATCGTGTTCTCGAGCGGCGAGTAGCCGTTGACCAGCCGCACGCCGGGGTGACGTTCCAGCAGCGTCCGCACGTGGGCCTTCGACGCGGCCTCGCCGCCGGTCATGACCTGCCGGACGCCGTTCAGCGCGGCCGGGTACTCGTCCAGGACGAAGTTGAGCAGGCTCGCGGAGAGGTGCACGGTCGTGATGCCGTGGGCGGCGATCAGCTCGACGATCCGCGCGGGCTCGGGTGACTGGCCGGGTTGCAGCACGCAGGCCGCGCCGGAGAGCAGCGCGCCGAACAGTTCGAGCGCGAACGCGTCCCACGAGACCGGTGCGCACTGCAGCCACACCTCGTCCGGTCCGAACTCGGCGTAGTCCTGGCCGGTCAGGGTGGCGACGACCGCGCGGTGCGAGGTCAGCACGCCCTTGGGCCTGCCGGTCGACCCCGACGTGAACATGACGCACATCGCGTCGTCGGGGCTCACCGGGCGGTGGAACGGTTCCGTGCTCAGTTCGGGGAGGACGCTGATGTCGGTCAGTCGTCCGTGGAGGACTGACTGGCCGTTGACCACTGTTGTGGCGGCATCGGCCTGTTCCACCAGTGCGGCGAGTCGTTCGGCCGGGTGATCGGGGTCCAGCAACACGTAGGCCGCGCCGAGTTTGAGCACCGCGAGCACGGCCGCGACCAGTTCCGGGCCCCTGGGCAGGCAGATCGCGACGAGGGCTCCGCGGGGTGCGTCGATGTGGCGTGCGAGCCGGTTCGCCTGGGCGTCCAGCTCGGCGTAGGTGGTGCGGCCGTTCTCGTGGATCAACGCGGTCGCGTCCGGCGTCCTGCGTGCGTGGACCGCGAAGATCTCGTGCAGGCAGTCACCGGCCTCGACTTCGCCCGTGTTCCACTCCACGGCGATCGTGTGCCGTTCCGCCGGCGTCAGAAGGTCCACTTCGGACACTCGCGCGTCCGGGTTCTCCGCCACGGCGGTGAGGAACCGCACGTACCGGTCGAGGAGGGCGGTTGCCGTGCGGTCGGTGAACAGGTCGGTCGCGTACTCCAGGTGGCAGGTCAGCCCGTCACCGGTGTCGTGCAGGGTGAGCGTGAGGTCGAACTTGGCCGTGTGGCGGTCGACGTCGAAGAGTTCCGCTTCGCAGCCGGGGAACGCGGCGCCGGCCTGGGCGTTGTTCTGGAGCACGACCATCACCTGGAACAACGGGTGCCTGGCCAGGGAGCGGGTGGGGTTCAGTTCCTCGACGACGCGGTCGAAGGGCACGTCGGCGTTCGCGTAGCCGGCCAGGCCGGTCTCCCGCACCCGGTCGAGGAGCTCGCGGAACGTCGGGTCGCCCGAGACGTCGTTGCGCAGCACCACCGTGTTGACGAAGAGTCCGACGAGGTCGTCCAGCGCCTCGTCACCCCGTCCGGCGACCGGCACGCCCACCGGGACGTCCGTGCCCGCGCCGAGCCGGGACAGCAGCGCGGCGAACGCGGCCTGCACGACCATCGCCTGTGTCGCCTGGCCGGAGCGTGCGAGCCCGGCGACGTCGGCGTCGACGTGGGCGCTCACCAGGCCGCCCTCGTGGCTGGGTGCGGCGGGCCGCAGGTGGTCGCCGGCCGGACTCGCCTCGTCGGGCAGGTCTTTCAGCGCCGTGCGCCAGTGGCCGAGTTGTTCGGTGAAGTCCTGGTCGTGCTGCCACAGCACGTGGTCGGTGTACTCGACGGGCAGCGCTTTCCACCGTGGTTCAACACCTTCACCACGTGCGGCGTACGCCGTGGACAGGTCACGCAGCAGTGGCGCGACCGACCAGCCGTCGGCGGCGATGTGGTGCAGGACCAGCAACAGCACGTACTGGTCGGGCGCTTCCTCAGCGAGGTAGGCCCTCAACGGCGGTTCGGTGCGCACGTCGAACGGCCGGGTGGCGGCCTCTTCGAGCTCGTGGGGGTCCAACGGGATCAGGTCGACGTCCGCCGGTAGCGCGACCTGGTACGGCTCGCCCTCGTGCGCCGGGAAGATCGTCCGCAACGGCTCGTGGCGCTGGGTGAGGTCGACGAGCGCGACGCGCAGGGCGTCCCGGTCGAGTGATCCGTTGAGACGCAACGCGATCGGCACGTTGTAGGCGGCGCTCGGGCCGTGCACGTCCTCGAGCAGCCACAACCTGCGCTGCGCGTGGGACAACGGCATCCGTTCCGGGCGTGGCCTGCGCTCCACGGCGTGCCGCGCATGGCCGAGCGAGTCGAGCAACGCGTCCAGTGCCGCCGGCGTCGGCCGGTCGAACACGTCGCGCAAGGCCATCTCGACGCCGAACGCGGTGCGCGCCCTGGCGACCAGCCGTGCCGCGAGCAGCGAATGCCCGCCCAACGCGAAGAAGTCGTCGTCCAGCGACACCTGCCCGGCTCCGAGGAGGTCCGCGAAGATCCCGCAGAGCACCTCCTGCCTCGCCGTCCGCGGTGCCCGTCCCCTCGTCCGGGCCCGCTCGGGCTCGGGCAGCGCGCGGCGGTCGAGCTTTCCGTTGGGGGTCAACGGGAACGCGTCGAGCACCACCACGGCGGCCGGCACCATGTAGTCGGGCAGCCGTTCCGCGAGGTACTCCCGCAGCCCGCCGGTGGTGCCGACGACGTAGGCGACCAGCCGCTTGCCGGTGCTCCCGTCGGCCCGCACCTCGACCGCCGCGCGTTCGACGCCCGGATGGCTCAGCAGCACGGCCTCGACCTCACCGGGCTCGACCCGGTAGCCGCGGATCTTGACCTGGTCGTCCGCGCGGCCCAGGAACTCGACGGTCCCGTCCGGCCGCCAGCGCCCCAGGTCGCCCGTGCGGTACATCCGCTCGTACGCCCGCGCCACGAACCTCTCGGCCGTGGTGCCGGGCCGGTTCAGGTAACCGTGCGCGAGCCCGTCACCCGCGAGGTAGATCTCCGCCGCGACCCCCGGCGGCACCGGGTTGAGGTCGCCGTCGAGCAGGTGCACGGTGGTGTTGGCGATCGGCCCGCCGACCGGCACCGGCCCGTCGACCTCGGTGATCTGGTGCGTGGTGGCGAACACCATGCTCTCCACCGGCCCGTAGCCGTGCACGAGCCGTACTCCGGGGAACTCCCGCACGACCCTGGCGAGGTGCGCGACCGAGGGGCTCTCACCGCCGGTCATGACCTCACGGACGGTGTCGAAGACCTCAGGATGGGTGTCCAGCACGGCCGCGAACAGCCCAGCGGACATCCACAGCGTCGTGACGTCGTGGCGTGCCACGAGCCGTGCGATCACCGCGGGGTCGGGCACCTGGCCGGGGGCGAGCACGCAGGTGCCGCCGTGCAGCAGGGGTGGCCAGAGTTCCAGGGTCAGGCCGTCCCAGGAGACCGGGGCGGACTGCAGCCACACGCCGTCGAAGCGCGCGTAGGACTGGCCGAAGAAGGTGCGGACCGTGGCGCGGTGCGAGGACATCGCGCCCTTCGGGACTCCGGACGAGCCCGAGGTGAACAGCACGCACGCGACGTCGTCCGCGGTGATCGCCACGGTGGGACGGGTGGTGGGCTCGTCGCCCGGTCCCGCCGGCACGGGGAGGAGCGATGTGCTGGGAGCGCTATCCGGTCCCGCAGGCGCCGCCACCCTGGCCACGCGCCCCGGGTCATCGGTCACCACCAACCGAAGCCGCGCCTGCCCGGCCACCGAGGCGATCCGGTCGTCCGGATGCCCGGGGTCGAGCGGCACGTACGCCGCCCCCGCCTTCAGCACCCCGAGGATCGCGGCCACGAAGTCCGGCGACCGCCGCACCAGCACACCCACGAGATCCCCGCGCGACACCCCACGGGTGATCAGCCGGTGCGCGACCTGGTTCGCCAGCGCGTCCAACTCACCGGCCGACACCTCCACGCCGTCGAACACGAGCGCCACCGATGACGGATCAGCGTCCACCCGCTCCTCGAACAACTCCACGAGCGTCCGGTCACGCGGGTAGGCGACGTCGGTGGCGTTCCACTCCGCCAGCGCAACCAGTTCCTCGGCGAGCAGCACGTCTACCTGCGACAACGGCACGTCCGGCTGTTCCGACCACGTGGCCAGCAACGCGGTGAACCGGCGCGCCAGCAGCGCTGCGGACGGTTCGTCCCACAGGTCCAGCGCGTAGGTGAGCCAGCCGCGCACGCCGTCCGCGGTCTCGGCGAGGTCGACGGTGAGGTCGAACTTGGCCGGGTGCAGTTCGACCGAGCCGGTCTCGACGGTCAGGCCGGCGAACTCCGGCGTGTCCTCCGGGGCGTTCTGGAGCACGAGCATCGTCTGGAACAGCGGGTGCCGCGACCGCGACCGCTCCGGGTTGAGCTCCTCCACCAGCCGTTCGAACGGCAGGTCCTGGTGGGCGAAGGCGGCGAGGTCGGTCGAGCGGACTCTCCCGATCAGTTCGCGCAAGGCCGGGTCGCCGGTGAGGTCGGTGCGCAGCACCAGGGTGTTGACGAAGAACCCGACCAGGTCGTCCAGCGCCTCGTCGGTGCGACCGGCCACCGCCGTGCCCAGCGGGACGTCGGTGCCCGCGCCCAGCCGGGAGAGCAGCGCCGTCAGACCGGCCTGCAGCACCATGAACAGGGTCGAGCCGGTGTCCGCGGCCAGCGCCGAGAGCCTGCTGTGCACCGCGGTGTCTAGTGAGACCTCCACCGCCGCACCGCGATGGGTCGCTGCGGCCGGGCGGGGGTGGTCGGTGGGCAGGACGATCTGCTCGGGCAGGCCGGTGAGGGTGTCGCGCCAGAACGTCAGCTGGCCCGCCATCTCGCTGTCCGGATCGTCGGCCGAGCCCAGCACTTCCTGTTGCCACGCCGTGTAGTCGGTGTACTGGACGGGCAGCGGCTCCCAGTCCGGTGCCGCGCCGCCCAGTCGTGCGGCGTAGGCGGCGGAGAGATCACGGGTGAGCGGGCCCCACGACCAGCCGTCCGTGGCGATGTGGTGCATCACGAAGAGCAGCACGTGGTCCTGTTCGGACACTTCGAAAAGCGTGGCGCGCCAAGGGTGTTCGGCCGCGAGGTCGAAGTCGTGAGCCGATGCTGCGGTCATCGCGTCCCGCACGTCCGCACCCGAAACTCTTTCCAGCGCCGGAACGGTGTCGAGCACCAGCTGGTGCGGTTCGCCGTCGACCTCCGGGAACACCGTGCGCAGCGTTTCGTGCCGGCCGGCCACGTCGGTCAGCGCGGACTCCAGTGCGGTGACGTCGAGCGGGCCGCGGAACCGGAGCGTGAAGGTGGCGTTGTACAGAGCGCCGGACGGGTCGAGGCGGTGCAGCAGCCACAGCCGACGCTGGGCGAAGGACAGGGGGCTCACAACGTCTCCTTTTGCCGGGCCCGCGCCCGCAGAGCGGGTCTGGCCTTCTTCGCGAGTACGAGTCGATCGGCCAGATCGGCCACGGTCGGTCCGTCGAACACGGTGGCGACGGACAGTTCGGCGTGCAGTTCCCGGCGGATCCGGCCGAGCAGCCGCATCACCAGCAGCGAGTGGCCGCCCAGCCGGAAGAAGTCGTCGTCGATGGACACCGACGGCACACCGAGGACTTCGGCGAACAACGAGCACAGCGCGCGTTCGTTCGCGGTGCGCGGGGCGCGGCCTTCCACGACCACCGCGTCGGGTGCCGGGAGCGCCCGCCGGTCGAGCTTGCCGGTGTCGGTGCGGGGCAGGGCGTCCAGCACCACGAACGCCGACGGCACCAGGTGCTCGGGCAGTCGCGCACGGGCGTGGTCCCGCAACCCTTGCGCGCCACCGACGACGTAGGCGACGAGCCGTTTGTCGCCCGGCCTGTCCTCCCGCACCACGACCTCCACCTGCCGCACGTCCGGGTGGCCGGCCAGCACCGCGCGCACCTCGCCCGGCTCGACGCGGAAGCCGCGGATCTTGACCTGGTCGTCGGCGCGGCCCAGGAACTCGACCGTCCCGTCCGCGTCCTGACGCGCGAGGTCACCCGTGCGGTACATCCGTCCGCCGAACGGACTGGCCACGAACCGTTCGGAGGTGGCGGCGGGCTGCCCCAGGTAGCCGTGCGCCAGTCCGTCGCCCGCCATGTACAGCTCACCGGGCGTGCCCGGCGGCACCGGTCGCAGCCACCGGTCCAGCACGTGGACCTGTTTGCCCGCCAGCACCTGCCCGACGGGGACGCTGCGCTGCTCGGTGTCTTCGACGGCGATGTGGTGGCAGAGCGTGAAGATCGTGTTCTCGACCGGCGAGTAGCCGTTGACCAGGAGGAGGTCCGGGTGGCGTCGCAACGCCGTCCGCACGTGCGCAGGTGACGCCGCCTCGCCGCCGGTCATCAGCTGTCGCACGCCCGTGAACGCGTCCGGGTGCTCGTCCAGCATGTAGTTGAGCAGGCTCGCGGACACGTGCACGGTCGTGATGCTGTGCTTGGCGACGAGCTCCGCGATCCGTTCGGGCTCCGGCGACTGGCCGGGTTGCAGGACGCACGTCGCGCCGGACAGCAACGCGCCGAACAGTTCCAGCGCGAACGCGTCCCACGACACCGGCGAACACTGCAGCCACACCTCGTCCGCACCGAACGACACGTAGTCCTGGCCAGTCAGCGTGCCGGCCAACGCGCCGTGCGGGGTCAGCACGCCCTTGGGGCGGCCGGTGGAGCCGGACGTGAACATGACGCACGCCGAGTCAGCCGGTGTGACCGGGACGCCGGGAGGGGTGTCCGCGGCGCCGTCGGGCACGGTCGTGACGACGGTGCGGACGCCGGCCAGCGCGGTCACCGCTTCCAGCCGGGCGGCGGGGAAGGCGACGTCGAGGACCGTGTACGCGGCACCGGCCTTGAGCACCGCGAGGATCGCCACGACGAGCGGGATGCCGCGTTCCAGCCGCACGCCGACCACATCGCCCCGGCGGACGCCCTCGGCGACCAACCGGTGCGCCAGGTGGTTCGCTCGCCGGTCGAGCTCACGGTAGTCCACTGTGGACGTGTCGCAGATCAGCGCGGTCGCGTGCGGGGTGGCCGCGGCGATGCGTTCGACCAGTCCGTGCAGGGTGTCGGCCGCTCGCTTCGCCTCGGCCCTGACCACCGCGCCTTCACCGGGCAGCTGCAGATCCACCTCCGCGACCGGCGTGTCCGGTGCCTGGGCGACCGCCTCCAGGAAGCGGACCAACCGGGCGGCCAGCGCGCGAGCCGTCGAGGCGTCGAACAGGTCGGTGGCGTACTTGAGCGTGAACCGCAGCCCGTCGCCCTCGGTGAAGTCGAACACCAGGTCCGCCTTCGCCGCCGGCGTCTCCATCGGCACGTCCACGCAGGACAGTCCGGGGAACTCCGGTGCCGTGGCGGGTGGCTGGAGCACGAGCAGCGTCTGGACCAGCGGGTGCAGGCCCTGCGAACGGGCCGGTTGCAGCTCCTCCACCAGCCGGTCGAACGGCAGTTCGCGGTGGAGGTGCGCGGCGCCGTCCTGTTCCCGCACCCTGGCCAGCAGTTCCCGGAACGTGGGCTGCCCGGACACGTCGGTGCGCAGCACGACGGTGTTGACGAAGCACCCGACGAGGTCGGTCAGCGACTCGTCCTCGCGGCCGGCGACGATCCCGCCGATCGGCACGTCCTCCCCCGCGCCGAGCCGCGAGTACAGCCCGGCCAGCGCGGCGCGGAGCACCATGAACAGCGTCGCCCTCGACTCACGGGCCAGCGCGACCAGCGCACCGTGCGCGCCCACCTCCAGGTCGACCGCGCCCGCTTCCCGAGTTCCAGCGGACCGGACGGACCGGTCGGTGGGCAGGGCGATCTCCTCGGGCATGCCCGCGAGCTCGGTCGTCCAGTACGCCAGCGACTCGCCGTCCGACACCAGCAGGTCGCGGTGCCAGCTCGTGAAGTCCAGGTACCGCACCGGCAACGGAGCCCAGTCCGGCGCACGACCGTCGAGCCGCGCCGTGTAGGCCCGCGCCAGGTCGCGCCACAGCGGCGTGATCGACCAGCCGTCGACCGCGATGTGGTGCACGACCAGGACCAGCAGGTCCTCTCGCAGAGACGCCCTGATCGGGATCTCCGTCTCGAGGTCGAACGGGCGCGCGATGTCGTCCACCGTGGTCAGATCCAGAGTCGGCGCGTCGAGGACCCGTTGGTACGGCTCGTCCTCGAACACCGGGAAGATCGTGCGCAACGGCTCGTGCCGCGCGACGACGTCAGCGAGTGCCTCGGTGAGCGCCGGAACGTCCAACGGCCCACGCAGGCGAAGGGCGAACGGCACGTTGTAGGCGGGCCCGCGTTCCGACTGCTGCACGAACCACATCCGCCGCTGCGCCGAGGACAGCGCCGGACGGGCGGGGTGCTCGACCGGAACCGGCCCGGACCGCGCGGCACCGGCCCCCGCCATCACCTCGGCCAGCAACGCGGGCGTAGAGGACTCGAACACTGCGGGCGCCGGGACCTCGATCCCCGCTACCACCCGCAGCCTGCCGACCAGTCGTGCCGCCGCGAGCGAATGTCCGCCCAGCGCGAAGAAGTCGTCGTCCACCCCGATCGGCGAGATCCCCAGCACCTCGGCGAACAACGCGCAGACCGTCTCCTCCGCCGTCGAGCGAGGCGGCCCGCCAGCCGGGACCCGCTCGCGAACAGGCACCGGCAGGGCACGCCGGTCGAGCTTTCCGTTGGGCGTCAACGGCAACGCGTCGAGGAACACGACGTCCGACGGCACCATGTAGCCGGGGAGGATCGACGCGCAGTGCTCGCGGACCTCGCCCTCGGTCGGCACCGGTCCGTCCGCCACCGCGTACGCCACCAGCGACTTCTCCCCCGCCGGGGTCATCAGCACGGTCACCGCCGCCTGCCCGACCCGCGGGTGCGCCGCGACCACGCCCGCCACCTCGGCGGGTTCGATCCGGAAGCCGCGGATCTTCACCTGGTCGTCGGTCCGCCCGGCGAAGTCGATGTCCCCGTCCGGCCGCTCCCGCCCCAGGTCACCGGTGCGGTACAGGCGATCGCCCGGCGCCCCGAACGGATCGGCGACGAACCGCACCGAGGTCTCCCCCGGCCGTCCGAGATAACCGCGGGCGAGCTGGACACCCGTCAGGTACAGCTCCCCGACCTCACCCGCCGGCACCGGCCGCAACTCCGCGTCCAGCACCCGGATACCCGCACCGGGAGTGGCCTGCCCGATCGGCATGAGACCGCTGCCGTCGACCGCCCGGCACGGCAGGCACGTCACGCCGACGGAGACCTCGGTCGGGCCGTACTCGTTGTACAGCAACACGTCCAGGCTCTCGCGGAACCGGTCCGCGACCGCGATCGGCAGGCCCTCACCCTCGGAGGCCACCAGCCGCAACGGGCCGTCGGCGCCGTGCCGCAGGTACTCGTCCAGGAACAGCGGGATCATCGACGCGACGAACCGGATCATCGTGATCCGCTCGGCGCGCACGGTCCTGGCCAGGTACGCGGGATCCCGATGGCCGCCGGGGCGGGCCATGACGAGCGTCGCCCCGGCGGCCAGGGTCAGGAAGACCTCGATGACGGACGGGTCGAAGCCCGACGGCGTCTTCTGCAGCACCCGGTCGCCCGGTGCCAGGCGGTAGTGCGCCTGGACGTCCGCCATCCGCCGGAGGATGCCGCGGTGGGTGATCACCACGCCTTTGGGCTTGTCGGTGGTGCCGGAGGTGAACATGACGTACGCGGACTGGTCGGGCAGTGGCGGGGTGAGCGGCCGGCAGGCGGCACCGTCCGCGACGCCGGACGCGAGCGCGGCAGCACCGCCCGCCGACCCGCCGGCCCGCGACCACTCCGCCACCTCACCCGGTCCCAGCGTGAGCGCCGGCCGCGCCACCTCCACCATGTGCGCGGTCCGCTCCGCCGGGTAGTCCGGGTCCAGCGGCAGGTACGCCGCCCCCGCCCGGACGATCGCCAGCAACGCGACGACCAGCTCGGCCGAGCGCGGCACCGCGACCGCCACCACGTCCTCCGGGCCGACGCCCCTGTCCCCGAGCGCGGAGGCCAGGCGGGAGGCGCGGTCGGAGAGTTCGGCATAGGTCAGGACCACGCCGTCGCACTCGACGGCGGGTGCGTCCGGTGCCGAGCGCACGGCTCGGTCGACCGCGGACGGCAGGTTCTTCAGATCGGCGAGCACGGCGGCACCCCCTTGGCGTGTCGGAAGGTCAGGACATCGAGGCGATGAGGCTGGCCGGACGCAGGTCCGTCCAGTTCTCCTCGACGTAGGCGAGGCAGGCGTCGCGGCCGTCCGGGCCGAAGGCACGGGTCCAGCCCTCGGGCACGGGGATGCGCTCGGGCCACAGCGAGTGCTGGTTCTCGTCGTTGACCAGCACCAGGTACACGCCGTCGGCGTCCTCGAACGGGTTGGTGGTCATGACTCGTCTCCTCGGTGGGTTCGGGCGTCGTGCTGGTGCGCGACGCGGTGCAGTGCGGCGAGCAGGTGGGCCGAGCTGGTGCTGGTGCCGGAGTGGTCCACGGAGGACCGCGGGATCGGCATGGCGCCGACGGACGACCAGCGCAGCCGGCCGGTGTCGTCGATGTGGCTGCGGGAGTGGCCCGCGTTGTCGGGGTGCAGGCAGTACGGCACGTCGAGCAGGCCGCGCCGGAACGCGGCGAGCAGCGCCGTGCCCGGATCGCCGGGCAGTTCGAGCACCGCTTCCACCAGTGCGGTCGCCTCGGCCAGCACTCCTGTGTCCTCGAAGGACTCTTCAAAAGAAGACGAAGAAGCAGCCGAAGCCGCGTGTTCCAAAGCGGACACGTTCTCGGCGACGGTGGGGATGCGGTGCGCCTCGGCCACGGTCTTGACGATCAGGCGTTCGGCACCCGCCCGGACCGCGAGCCGGGCGGCGTTGTCGTTGAGCAACCGAGCACCGGACGGTGTTCGGGGGAACACGCCCATGTAGGCGTAGACCACGACGTGCCAGTCCACATCGGACAGGAAGCGGCCGGCGAGCGTGCGCAGGGCGCGGATCGCCTCGGCGTCCTGGTCCGCGCTGGTCTGCTGGGCGTAGCTCAACGAGATGCTCTCCACGCCGTAGAAGCGGAAGAAGATCGCTTCCAGGACGCTGAGCGCCACCAGCAGACTCGGCGGGCAGAGCTGGCCCATCATGCAGCCGCCGAACGTCTCCAGGTGCCCGGAGAAGTCCTCGCACGCCTCGGACCAGTGGTCGACCGAGTCGCGCAACGGCTTCCGGCTGTAGGGCAGGCAGTACGACACCGGACCGCCCTCGGTGGCGTCCAGTCCCGCCTCGGCCAGCGCGGCGAAGATGGCCCTCGGGTCGGCGGACCCGTGCCGCACCTGCACGGGGAACCCGATGAGCCCGTCCAGCACGGCCTTCGTGGTGTCCGGGTGGTGCGAGACGATCGGGTACCCGTTGAGCCGGGCGCCGTCGTGCAACGCCTCCAGCGCCGCGCGGTGGTCGCCGACCCGCGTGTAGCTGTCGACGGTGAGGGTGCCGACGGTGGTGGCACGAGCGCCCCGCACCGCCAGCAGCCCCGCCCGCATCTCCAGCGGGGACGCCATGCCCATCCTGGGCTGCACCACGAGCCTGCCGTGGGCCGCCGCCAGCGCGACCGCGTCCGCGAAGCCCGTCACGACACACTGTCCGCGGTGCTGGCCAGCACGAACGCGGTGATGAACTCCCGGAACCGCGTGATGGCCGTGTCGTCGTCGAAGACCTCGGTGAAACCCGCTGCCCGCAACGCGTCGGCCTGCACGGGTTCCGGGCCGCCGGTCCCGAGCTTGCCGCCGATGACGACCGGGATCGCCGCCAGACCGGGCCGGCTCCGCACCTCGGCGAGCGCACGCGGCCCGTCCTGGTAACCGTGCCCGTTCACCGTGCTGAGCACGACGAGGTCGGGCTGTTCGGCCTCGCACTCGTCCGCGAGCAGCACGGGCGGCACGCACGCGCCGAGGTTGACCACGCGGTACCCCTCCTCCTCCAGCAGCAACTGGAGATAGACGAGGTTCCAGGTGTGCGAGTCCGACGCGGTGCCGGACAACAGGACCAGGTTGTTCATGTCAGGTCAGGCTTTCTCGATGACGGGGTGCGGGGTCGGCGGCCGCGGACCGGCCGGGGAACCAGACGTCCTCGCTGCCCAGGGCCGAAGGTGTGTACTTGCCCAGAGCGCTGGTCAGCAGCCGCACCTCGAAGGCGAGGCACTCGACGAGCCGGCGCAGGCCGTGCTCGGGATCGGCGTCCACGGCGGTGAGCGCGGCACGGCCGAGTCCGACGGCGGTGGCACCGAGTGCCAGCGCCTTCACGGCACGCACGCCCTCCCAGACGCGGCCGGTGGCGAGCAGGCAGCCGGACGGCGTGCCGATCCGCCGCAGGCACTCGGCGAGCGGCAGGCCGACGTGGTCGAGGAACGCGCGGGGCGCCCACCCGGTGCCACCCTCGGCACCGTCGACGGTCACCGCGTCCGCGCCGGCCTCCCACGCGCACGCCGCGGCCTGGGCCACGTCCCGGCCGGGGTGCAGCTTCACCCAGATCCGGGCGCGCGGGAAGTTGTTGCGCATGAACCGGATCTGCTGACGCAGGATCTCGTCGGTGAACGTGCCCGGGCTGCCCGAGCGCAGCACCCCGGGACCGGACCACAGGTCGTCGATCGCGAACTGGTCGGACACCCGCGCGGCCGTGGCCCGGTCGAGCACCGTCAGGCCGCCCAGCCCGGGCTTCGCGCCCTGGCCGACCTTGAGCTCGAAGCCGAGCCTTCCGGTGGCCAGCAACGGTTCCGCGGCCGGATCGCTGTAGACGAGGTTCCACACCTCGGCGTCCGCGTCCTCGGTGCTCTGCTGCACCACGACTCCGCCCAGCGACGGCCCCGCCTCGTCGAGGTAGGCGCGGACGCGGGCGAGCATCCCGGTGGTGGCGTCCGGTTCCTGCCGGTACCCGGTGACGGGGACGACGTTCTCGCCGATCACCATCGGGATGCCGAGCGCACCCGCCTGCCTGCTGGCCGCGACCGACACCTCGGAGCTGCCGATGCGCGTGGAACCGAAGGCGGACAGGAACACCGGCAGCGCGGAGGTGAACCCGCCGACCGTCGTCGCCAGGTCCACATCGGACTGCAGCGGCTCGCGGCCGAGGTCGATCAGCTTCTCCAGCCGCAGCGGCATGAACACCGGCGGCACCAGCCTGGCCGCGTCGAGCTCGTCGGCCGGACCTTCCTGACCGAACGCCCGCGCGCCGAACACCTCGTGGCCGTAGGACTCCACGGGCGGGAACGCCTCCGCGGTGCCGTTCAGGGCCCGTGCCCGCACCTGCTCCTCGGGGAAACCGGCCGCCCTCACGGTGCCAGCTCCCCGGGCACCTTCGGGTAGGCGTTGACCTGCCACACCGCGTCCAGCCCGGTGAGGAACCGGGTGAGCCGCTCCAGGCCCATGCCGAACCCGGCGCTGCGCGGCACGCCCTGGCGCATGACGTCGAGGTACCAGCGGTACTTCGCCGGGTTCTCGCCCGTCTCGCGCATCCGCGTGACGATCGTGGCGTAGTCCGACTCGCGTTCGCTGCCGCTGACGAGCTCGCCGTACCCCTCGGGCGCGAGCAGGTCGAAGTTGCGCAGCCGGCCCGGTTCCGTGGTGCTCTCGCGGTCGTAGAACCCGCGCGAGCCCTTCGGGTAGTCGGTGACGAAGAACGGCCGGTCCTTCTGCCGGGACAGCAGTTCCTCGCCGGTCCAGGCGATCTCGGCGTCCGGGCTCTGCGGGTGGCCGAGCAGGTGCAGCGCGTCGACCGCCTCGCGGTGGCTGAGCACGCCGAACGGTCCGGACAGCAGCCAGGCGAACGCCAGCGGGTCACGACCGAGGAGCTCGAACTGCTCGGGCACCGCGGTCAGCGCGTGCCGCACGACGTAGGTCAGCAGCCCTTCCGCCACGCGCATCGCGTCGGCACGGGTGCCGTGCGCCATCTCCACGTCGATCTGGTGGAACTCCGCGAGGTGGCGCTGGGTGTTGCAGGTCTCGACCGGTTCGGCCCGCACGTTCGGTGCGATGTAGAAGATCTTGTCGAACGTCAGCAGCGACGCCTGCTTGTAGAGGATGCCGCTGCTCATGACCTTGTACTTGTGGCCGTAGTAGTCGACGTCGACCTGCTTGGAACCGCGGGCTCCCGGGTCGGTCACCGGGCCGATCACCGGCGGCAGCATCTCGACGAAACCCTCACCGCGCAGGAACGCCCTGGCCGCGCCGAGCACCTCCTGCTGGATCAGCATCGCGGCCCTGGTGGTGTCCGAGTCGAGGTGCTCGGCCAGTGGCGGCGGACGGCGATCGGCGGCGGGCTCGATCGCGACGGTCGTGGCGTGCTCCATGTTCTTTCCCACCCTTGGTTTTCGCTGGTCGGGGCTGTCAGAGGCCGGACGCGGGAACGATCACGCGCCGCCAGCCGCCGGGGTCGGGCAGGACGCCGCGCTGGGTGTCGATCAGCGCCTGGCGCAGCTCGCGGGTCACCGGTCCGGCGGTGCCGTCGCCGATCACCCAGTCGCCGTCGCGGTCGCGCACCGTGCCGACCGGCGTGACCACGGCCGCCGTGCCGCAGGCGAAGACCTCGGTGATGAGGCCGGAGGCGCACTCCGCACGCCACTGGTCGACGGAGATCCGCTCCTCGCGGACCGTGTGGCCGAGGCGGGCCGCGAGCACCATCAGCGACTCGCGGGTGACGCCGGGCAGCAGCGTTCCGGTGAGTCCGGGCGTGACGACCTCGGTGCCGGAAGCTGTGCGGCGCACGAAGAACAGGTTCATGCCGCCCATCTCCTCGACCCACCGGTGCTCGGCGGCGTCGAGCCACACGACCTGCTGGCAGCCGGCCTGGCGGGCGAGGTTCTGCGCGACGAACGACGGGCCGTAGTTCGCGGCGCACTTCACGTCGCCGGTGCCGCCCTGCACCGCGCGGCTGTGCTCCCGGCTGACCAGCACCGACACCGGCTCCAGCGCCTTGTCCCCGAAGAACCCGCCGGCGACGAACGCCATCAGCAGGAACCGGTACTCGTCGGACGGGCGCAGCATCAGGTTCGGGTCGGTCGCGAACATCAGCGGCCGCAGGTAGAGGCTGATCGACGGGTCGTCGGGCAGGCCGGCGCCGTCGAGCAGCACCAGGTCGTCGAGCGCGGTGAGGAAGTCCTCGACCGGGAGCTCCGGCATCGCGAGGCGGCGGGCGGAGCTCTGGAACCGCAGGGCGTTGCGGTCCGGGCGGAACACCGACACCGAGCCGTCGGGGCCGCGGTGGGCCTTGAGTCCCTCGAAGATCACCTGGGCGTAGTGCAGGCCGATGGTCGCCGGGTGCAGCGGCAACGGCTCCAGCAGGCCGACGCGGCGGTCGTGCCAGCCGTCGACGGCGTTCCAGGTGAGGCTGACCATGTGGTCGGTGAAGGCGTCGCCGTGGCCAGGGTTGCTGGTGGCGGGCGAGCTCAGCTGCGTGGTCATCAGGAGTTCCTTTCGTCCGGGATCCGCAGGTCCCGCACGTGTGGGCGGGAAATGGCGTAGAGGAGCAGCGCGGCGAAACCGCCGGCGAACAACGCGGCCGCGGTGCCGAGGCCGAGAACTTGGGCGAGGAGACCGAAACCGACCATCGTGAGAGGCGTGAACGCGTCGTCGGTGAGCGTCAGCACGGAGCCGACGCGGCCGATGTACTCCTCGTCGACGGTCGCCTGGAACGCGCCGGACAGCATCGGTGAGGCGAGGCCCGCGACGACGCCGACCACGACCATCCCGGCGAGGGTCGCCGCGTACCCGGCGTTGCCGACGAGCCCGAGTGACGCGGCCTGGCCGAACAGCAGCAGCACGGCGGCGCGCAAAGGCCTTTCGGGGCGCCACTTCAGGGCGATCAGGGTGCCGATCGCTGCGCCACCGCCCATCGCGGCGGTCAGCCAGCCGAGCCCGACACCGCCCCAGCCGCTGCCGACGGCGTGCAGGGCGAGCCCGACCGCGACCACCGGGCTGACGAAGACGTTGAGGCCGGACAACGTGATCACGAGGTCGCGGACCTTCGGCGTGAGCCGCAGGTAGGTGAGCCCGTCGCGGATGTCGGCACGGACCGTGCCGCCGGTGGAGCGCGCCAGTGGCCAGCGCGGCCGGACCGCGATCAGCACCACGAGGACCACCGCGAACGAGATGAGGTCCAGCAGCATCGCGCCGCCCAGCCCCCACGCCACGAGCACGAGGCCGCCCAGTGGCGCGCCGAGCACGCCGGCCAGCCGGTCGAGCAGTTGCCGCAACGCCGACAGCCGGACCAGTTCCGACCTGCGCACCAGCTGCCGGGGGAACGCTCCGGAAGCCGGTCCGTAGAACGCGTCGGCCACACCGAACAGCAGGCCGACGACCATGAGCAGACCGGCGGACACGCCGCTCGCCGCGAGCATGGTGAGCGCTCCGGCGAGCACGACGATCCGCGCGATGTCGGCGCCGATCATCATGCGGCGGGCGTCGAACCGGTCGGTGAGCGCGCCGCCGACGATCGTCAGCAGGGCCCGCGGGATGGTGGCGCAGGCCAGCACGAGGCCGGCGAGTCCGGCGTTGCCGAGCTGCGCGGCGGTGAACGCGAGGGCGACGAACCAGATCTCGTCGCCGACCGCCGAGACGCCGGTGGCGAACGTCCAGCCGAGTGCGCGGCGGTCCCGCCACAGGCTGCGCGGGGCCTCGGCCGTCACGCCGGGGTCGTCCACCTGGGGCACCGCGGTCACCGGAGGTTCCCGGCGGGGACGGTCGGTCGATGACTGCTGGCGGACATCATTCCTCCGAGACGGTTTTCCGGGCTGCCGTTGGCTGGACAGGCACCAATCTCGGATATCGCGCTATCTCGGTGGCATCGCAGAGCAATCCGCGCGGGAATAGTCGGCTTCAACCTCGCCAACCGAGACGATTGCAAGCCCCTGAACTGCGGTTACATCCGCCGCTATCGCGTGCCGAACGGAACTGCCGGTTGCGATAGCGCCGGGATAACCGACGAGATAGGGGCGGGATTACAGCGGCCAATAGCGTTGTGGACATCAGCCGGAAATAGCCGCTGAAATCCCGCTCCGAACCGCAAGGAGAATCTCATGAAGCACGCCGCGCTCACCCGGATCGCCACCACCGTCGCCGGCGCCGCACTCGTGTTCGGTCTCGGTGCGGCGATCATCGGCGCGGACGTGCAGGCCGGCCCCGCGGTCGTCGCGGCGGAGAGCAACCCGTGGAACGGGGTTCAGGACGACAGCAACCCGTGGAACGGCGCGGCCGACGACAGCAACCCGTGGAACGGCACGCAGGACGACAGCAACCCGTGGAACGGCGCTCCCGCGAGCAGCAACCCCTGGAACTAGAGCGCCGCCGACAGACCGGTGAGCGCCTGCTCCGCCGCCTCCCGTTCGCGCTCCATCCCGCGGGCACCGAAGATCTGCACCGCGGTCAGCACCAGCTCCGACGCCCGGTTCGACTCGCCGAGGCGGGCCAGCACCGGCGCCAGGTCCACCCGGATCGCCGCGGCCCCCACGTGGTCCATGATCCGTTCCCGCGCCGCCAGCGCCTGCTCGAAGTACGACCGCGCCTCGCGGTCCTGGCCGAGCGCGGCACTCACCTCGCCGAGGTTGCGCAGCAGGTGCCCTTCCCCGATCACGTCGCGGCTCTCGCGCACCATCCCGAGCACCCGTGTGAACGTCGCCAGGGCGTCGCGGTGCTGCCCGGCCCGCACCTGCACCTGACCGATCCGCCGCAGCGCGTGCGGGATCCCGTTGCGGTAGCCCGCTCCCTCGAAGATCATCAGCGCTTCGAGAAGCTGCGCCGTGGCCTCGTCGGTCCGGCCGCGACGGCACAGGACGTCCGTCTGGTGCGTCAGGACGATGCCTCGCCCGACGAGGTCCTGCGACCGGTCGAGGTCGCGCATCGCGGCGGCGTACAGCTCGAGTGCCAGGTCGTCGTCGCCCGACCAGCGCGCGAGCAGGCCGAGGTCGCGGCGGCAGAGCGCGAGGCCGCGCGGGTCGTCGAGTTCCTCGAACGTCGCCAGCGCCGTCGTCAGCGCCTCGTGTGCGCGGGTGGTCTGGCCGCGGTTGATGTGCAGCGTGCCCATCGAGCTCAGCACCGCCGCCGTGCCGCGGACGTTCCCGGCGGCCTTGGTGGCCTGCAACGCCTTCTCGTGCGTCTTCTCCCAGTCGTCCAGGTAGCCGTGCGACTCGAACAGCGTCGCGGCCGTGACGGCGAGGTCCCAGCACGCCTCGTCGAAGCCGGCGTCGGCGGCCTGGCTGATCGCCGCGCACAGGTTGGCCTGCTCACCGTCCAACCACTCCAGCGGATCACCCGACACCTGCTGGACGTACGTCGCGGGCGGCAGCCAGCGCAGCGCGGTGCCGTGCAGGACGGCGTAATCACCGCCGTAGACGGACCGGTGAGCCTGCTCCGCGAGCGCGAGCCACCCGCCGAGGACGCGTTCCACGGCACGGCGCCGCATGTCCGGCGCCACGTCGGCGTTCAGCTTCTCCAGTGCGAAGAGCCGCACGATGTCCTGGTAGCGGTAGCGGAACTCGCCGGTGCGCTCGACCGTGGTCACGTCGAGCATCTGCACGTCCACCAACGGTTCCAGCAGGTCCGACGGGTACCGCGAGTCGTCGTCCAGCACCGCGCCCGCGACCCAGCCGGGCAGTTCCGGGCCCTCGGCGAGGCCGAGCAGCCCGAACAGGGTCCGTGAGCGCCGGTCCATTCCGTTGTGGGTCAGGGAAAGGCTCGCGCGGATGGTCATCTCGCCGTGCGCCAGTTCGTCGAGCCGGTGCCGTTCGCTCGCCAGCCGGTGCACCATCGAGGCGAGTGACCAGTGCGGCCGGGCCGCGAGCCGGGCGGCGATGATCCGCAACGCCAGCGGCAGTCCGCCGACGGTCCGCACGAGTGCGGCGGCGGCCTCGGGTTCGCGGGCCACCCGTTCCGCGCCGATGACCCGGTCCAGCAGTTCCAGCGACTGACCGGAGTCGAACACCTCGACCTCGACCTGACGCGCGCCCGGCACCCCGGTCAGCCGCGACCGGCTGGTCACGACCACGGCGCAGGTGTTGCTGCCCGGCAGCAACGGGATCACCTGGCTCTCGGCGGACGCGTCGTCGAGCACGACGAGGGTGCGCCGTTCGGCCATCAACGTCCGGTACATCTCGACGCGCTCGTCCAGGCCCATCGGGATCACCGCGCCCGGGATGCCCAGTGCCTGCAGGAACCTGCCCAGCACGTCGGCGGCGGCGGTCGGTTCCTCACGGGTGCCGCGCAGGTCGCAGTAGAGCTGTCCGTCGGGGAACCGGTCGGCGACGCGGTGGCCGATGTGGGCGGCGACGGTGGTCTTGCCGCTGCCGGGTCTGCCGATGATCACCACGACGCCGACGGCTCTTCGGTCCCCGCCGACCAGGACGGCCTCCGCGGTGCGGATCAGGGCGTCGTTGCCGATGAAGTCGGCGGTGTCGGCGGGCAGCTGCCGCGGACGTTCGACGCTCGGCACGGGCACGACGACGGCCGGCACGGGCTCGGCCTGGCCGCTGACGACGTCCCCGGAGAGGATCGCCGACTCCAGCAGCCGCAACCGCTCCCCCGGCTCCAGGCCCAGTTCCTCGACCAGCAGGTGCCGGCCCGTCCGGTACGCCTCCAGCGCCTCGCCCTGCCTGCCCGCGCGGTGCAGCGCGAGCATCAGCACAGCGCGCAGCCGTTCGCGCATCGGGTGTTCGTGCACGAGGCGGGTGACCTCACCGACGATCTGGTGGTGACGGCCGAGTTCGAGCTCCAGTTCGAGGTAGTCCTCGGTGGCGGTGAGCAGGTCCTCGTCCAGCCGCGACGCCCGGCTGCGCAACGCGGGGTTCGGCAGTCCGCTCAGGCACGGACCGCGCCACAGCGCCACGGCCGACCGCAGCAGGTTCGCCGCCTCGGCCGTGCGGCCCTCCTTCACCAGCACCCTGGCCTCGGCGAGCTTGCCGGCGAAGACGTGCATGTCGAGCGTGTTGCCGCCGAGCAGCAACTGGTAACCGGGCATCCGCGTGACGATCGGCAGGTCGACACCCGCGTCGGCCAGCTTCTTGCGCAGCCGTGACACGCAGATCTGCACCTGGGTGCGCGCGGTGTCCGGGGGCAGCTGGTTCCACAGCGTGTCGACGATCTGGTCCGTGCTGACGACCTGGTTCGCCTCCATCAGCAGGAGCGCGAGGACGACCTGCTGGCGTCCGGGCGTCACCCACACCGGCCCGGACGGCCCCTCGACCTCGATCGGTCCGAGGATCCGGAACACGGAATCCCCGGACCTGCGCAGCACAGCACTCACGTCCGCCGCCCCTCCTTGTGCATCCCCCAGCGACCGACTTCCCCAATGTATGCAACACGGGATGTACTTGTATATCCGGCGGATGCTCGATCATCCCGTCATCCGGGAGGGATTGCGGCGTGGACGGTGACGGGAAAGCGCCGTGATAGGCCTGGGTTATCGGCAACTGAAACTCTGGGCATTGCATTCCGAAGTCGCCCGAAGGAGTTCGCCATGACGGGAGACGGCCACCCGCCACCCAGCGCGGCGACGCTGGCCGCGGGTGTGGACCACGTCCGGTTGTCCTACCTGTACCTGGACGAGGGAGACCTGGACGCCTACGCGTCGCTGCTGCACGAGGACGTGCAGGTGCGCACACCCGGCGCGCCGGCCTGCCACAACCGCGCGGACGCGGTGCGCCTCGCGAGCACCACCGGAGGCACGCACGAACTGTTCAAGGTGATCGGCGAAGGGCATTGCGTGGTGGCGGTCGGGCATTACTCCCCGCCCGGTACCACACCCCGCGAATTCGATTTCGCCGACTTCTTCACGCTCTCCGACGACTCGCTGCTGCTCAGCCGTCGCCGCTTCTACTACCTGCCACCGCCGGACTGACGCGCCTATACCGTGGCCTCATGGTCAACCCGGCACAACGCCCACTGGTCTTCCTGGACGTCGACGGAACCCTGCTGCCCTACGGCGGGACGGCGGTGCCGAGCACCGCCGAGCGCTGGGACGACTGGCAGCAGACGTCCAACCCACAACTGGCCAAGATCACCCGCTCGCACGGCCCGCGACTGCTGGCCCTGCCGTGCGACCTGGTCTGGGCCACCGCGTGGATGCACGACGCCAACGACGTGATCGCTCCGCTCCTCGGCCTGCCGGAACTGCCGGTGGCCGACCTGCCCGACGCACCGGACGAGGACGACCCGAGCACGCTGCACTGGAAGACGCGAGCCCTGGTCAACACCGCGGCCGGCCGCCCGTTCGCCTGGGTCGACGACGAGATCGGCGACCTCGACCGCGCCTGGGTGGAGGCACAGCACCAGGGCGAGGCGCTGCTCCTGCGCGTCGACTCCCAGGTGGGCATCACCGAGGCCGACCTCGCCACGCTCACCAAGTGGCTGCGCGAACTATGAGTCCTCAATGGACTGGGTGTCCACTTCTCCTCGGGGAAGAGGACATCGGCTCCGGCTGTACGGGTGACGTTGCGCGGCAAGCGGCCTATTCCGCGCGGTAGCCCTGGATCGTCACCCTGCCGCGCCCGACCATCTGCTGCCATGGCGGACAACCCCCACTCCCTGCTCGTGGTCGAGCAGAAAGCGCTGCGGACACAGCTCGACGCCCTCACCGCGTCCGGCCCGGACGACCCGCACTGGCCCGAACTCGCCGAGAACCTGCACAAGGGCGTGAACGCGGTTCTACGAGCACGGCGCGACACCGACGCCGACGCGCTCCTGCTCCTCCACCGCGTCGCCGGGGCGGTCGCCGGGCTGGCCGCGGTGGCGGTGCTCGTCTTCTTCTTCAGCCCGTGGAACGTGGTCCCGGCAGGACTCGCTCTCGCCGTCGGCGGCGCGCTCCTGGCGAACCCGGCCGTGCGCGGTTTCTGGGAACCGCGCGCCCGCACGTGGGCAGGGATCGCCGCCGTGGTGGGCGTGCTGCTGACGCCACTGGCGGGCGGCTGGTCCGCGCTGGTCGTTCTCGCTGGAACCGGTTGGTGGGCCTGGAGGTACGTGAAGTGATCGACCCGATCCAGCAACTGACGCAGACCACCGGCCGTCATCTCCAGCGGATCGATGATCTCGAGAAAGAGCTGGGCGACAAGACGAAGACCCTCGGCGACATCCGCGAACAGGTGCGGAAGCTGGAGAAGAAGGTGGGCGGCCATTCCGTCTCCGACGTGGTGAAGACCATCGAGAAGGTCGACAAGAAGGCCGGCGAGACGAGCTCGCGGATGGACGAGGCGTCCACGAGAATCGACACACTGCGCCATGACCTCGTCACCCTGCATCGCAAGGTGCGCTTGAGCAGCGGGTTGCCCCGAGCCGACTTCGACACCTGGCCGGAGATCTCGTCCGAGACGATCCAGCTGATCCTGGCGGGGCTCGCCTCGGAACCGGTGCCCGAGGCGGAGATCGAGCGGCTGCGCCAGAACCAGGAGCAGGCGCGGGAGGAGCGTGAGCGCTGGGACCAGTCGCTGAAGGCGGCGATCACGGCCGTCCACGTGATGACCGGCCTGCCCGCCGGCGCGGAACGGTTGTGGCGTAGGGAAGCACGGACGTGGTCGGCGTTCCGCCGCTCGGGCAACCGGCCCGTCGACAAGGAAGAGCACGCACGGCGCCGGCACGACGAAGCGACTTTCGCCAGGCAGGCCGCGATGGTCGCCGCGGACAACTCCGCAGCGGCCAACGAGGCGGTCTGCGCGGTGATCCGCGAGCGCGTGGTCGACGCGCTCACCCGGGACCTCGTCCCTCCCCAGTGGTTCGACAGCGCACTCGGCCTGTTCCCACCGAAGGAACCCGGCCAGATCTCACCTTGGCTCAGGGTGGCCACGCGACTCATCCGCTACCGGTTGCTCGCCGATGTCGGCGACCGGCTGCACCCGTACGGCGACCGGCCGCCCGACTCGAAGCTCGCCGCCGAACGCGACGAGGTGGAGCGGCTCTGCAAAGGCCAGCGCTGGTAGGTCACCGACCGGCGGCGAACGGGCCTCCGGGTGCGAACGCGTACCGGGCGAAGCGCTCACCGATCAGCTCGTGCGTCGCCGTGTCCGGGTGCAGGGCGTCCGGCAGCGGATGCGTGACGGCGTCCTGCTCGCCGTACAGGCGGGTGCCGTCCAGGTGGTGCAGGTTCTGGTCCTCCGCACGGCGTTCGGCCAGCGACGCCAGCTCCTCGCGGATGATCCGCAACGTCAGCTGCGGCGCGTCCCCGTGCGGGCCCGTGGCGGTGAAGACGACCTCGCCCGCGGCGAGTGCGTCCAGGTCCATCCCACCCGGTCCCGGCGTGTCCTCGTGGATGCCGCAGAAGATCGGCGACATCAGCACCAGTGGCGTGTCCGGGTGGCCGTCGCGGATGGTGTCGAGGAAGCCGTGCACCGCCGGTACGAACGCCCGCATCCGCATGACGTCGAAGTTCACGACGTTGATGCCGAACTTGACGCTGATCAGGTCGGCGGGACGGTCGCGCATCACCCTGGCGACGAACGGGTCGACCAGGGCGCTGCCGCCGAACCCGAGGTTGTGCAGGTCGACCTCGCCACGACGGGCGGCGACGGCGGGCCAGGTGCGGGCCGGGGTGGTCGCGTTGGACCCGTTGCTGATGGAACTGCCGTGGTGCAACCAGGTCCGCCGGTCCCGGTCGGCCGGGCGCACCGGTGCGTCCGTGCGCAGGGCGACCAGGTCCACCACCTCGTTGTGCGGCAACCAGATCTCGACGACCTTGGCGCCGGCCGCCAGGGCGAACCGCGCGGTGAACGGCGGACCCTCGTGGAACTCGCGTGCCCCGGTCGTCATGTCGACCTCGGCGTGATCGCCGCCGTCGAGCCGCTCACTGGCGACCAGCTCACCGTCGACCACCAGGTCGACGCTGCCGCGGGGCCGGGCGACGCCGCGGTAGGAGAACGAGCTCGGGTGCAGGACCAGCTCGATCGCGCGGGCCTCGGTCGCCATCACCAGGCGCACTCCGGAAGGCCTGCTCTCCGCCGTCATCAGCTGCGGGTCGGGGAAGCGCGCACGCACCCAGGTGGGCAGGCGGTGCGGACGCACGCCGCGTGCCGTGTCCTCCAGCTCGGCGGCGCCGCGCACGAGTGCGTCGGTCAGAGGTGTCGTGATCATGTCCCCACAATGCTCGCACCTGTGCGGGCGGCGCGCCCGACACCCCAGTCGTAGAGGGCCTGGAGCGCGGGACCGAGACTGCGGCCCTCCTCGGTGAGCGAGTACTGGACGTGCGGTGGCATCTCGGTCCGCGCGACCAGACCGGCGTCCTGCAGTTCGCGCAGCCGCTGCACGAACATCTTCTCGCTGATGCCCGGCACCTTGCGGCGCAGGTCGCCGTAGTGGTGCGGCCGTTCCTTGAGGTGGGCCAGGATCACCGTGCGCCACTTGCCGCCGATGACGTCGAGGGCCAGCTCGACCGGACAGTGGTACATCGGTGCTCCTCACCAGAAAGTGCGTACTTGCCGGGTTTTTCGCGTGCTGCTGGAGTGGCGTCGTGATCAACGACGACCAGTCAACACCTTCTCTCTACACGTGGGCCGGCGGCGCGGAGGCGTTGCTCCGGCTGACCGAGGCGTTCTACCGCAAGGTCGCGGACGACGCGCTGCTCGCGCCGGTGTTCGCGGGCATGGACCCCGGTCACGCGCGGTACGTGGCGCTGTGGCTCGGTGAGGTGTTCGGCGGACCGGCCGCGTACACCGCGGAACGCGGCGGCTACGACTTCATGCTCTCCCAGCACGTCGGGCGGGCCATCACCGAGCAGCAGCGCCGCCGCTGGATGGACCTGATCATGGACGCCGCCGACGACGTGGGCCTGCCGTCCGACCCCGAGTTCCGCGCCGCGTTCGTGTCCTACCTGGAGTGGGGCACCCGGCTCGCCGTGCAGAACTCCGCCGCGGACGCCACGCCGTTCCACGGCGCGCCGGTGCCGAAGTGGGGGTGGGGCGTGGCGCCTCCCACAGGTCGCTGACATCCGCCCGGCCTCGTGAGACAGTTTGTTCAGAACGTGACACTTCGTTCAGAACAGGAGGTCGGGCGTGCCGAACGACACCGCGGATGCCGTGTTCGCCGCGCTGGCACCCGTGATCGAGGGCATCGTGGCGACCTTCGGGCGCAGTTGCGAGGTCGTGCTGCACGACTACCGCGACCCGGAACGGTCCGTGGTCGCGGTCGCCGGGTCCGTCACCGGGCGCGTGCCCGGTGACGCGATGAGCGAGATCGGGCTGCGAGTGCTCGGCGCGGGTGCCGACGCGCGCAACGAGGTCGGGTACCTCACTCGCGCGCAGGACGGGCGGGTGCTCAAGTGCACGACGCTGCCGTTGCGCGACGGGGACGGGACGCTGATCGGCGCGTTGTGCATCAACGTCGACGTGTCCGCCATCAACCGCGCCACCGGCGTGCTGTCGGACCTGCTCGGACTGTCCACCGTGGAGGACACCGGCGCGACGACGAACTTCTCCGGCGACCTGGACCAGGTGATCGAGTCGCTGATCGAACGGGCCGAGCGCGCGCACGCCGTCCCCGTGGCCGCACTCGGCCGTGACGAACGGCTGGTGCTCGTGCGGTCGCTCAACGAGGCCGGGGTGTTCAGCCTGCGCGGAGCACCCGCACGCATCGCCAAGCGGCTGGGCATCTCCCGCACCGGCCTGTACAACGACCTCGCCGAACTGAAGAAGGACAAGCCGTGACGACGTTCATCAGCGAGGCCGAGTCGGCGGCGCTCGTCGACGACGAACTGGCACTGGAGGCGGCCAGGGAGGCGTTCCTCGCCACCGGCACCGGCACGACGTTCCCCGTCGTGATCGGGCACTCCTCGGTGCTGCACAACAGGTTCACCCTGAAGTCCGGCTCCGCGGGCGACCTCGCCGGAGTGAAGATCGGCAGCTTCTGGCCGGACAACACGGCCCTGCCCCGCCACAGCTCCACGATCGTGCTGCTCGACCCGACGACCGGACGGCTCAGCGCCGTCGTCGAGGCGGCCGCCGCCAACGCCTACCGCACGGCCGCCGCCGACGCGCTGGCCGTCAGCACGCTGGCCCGTGCCGACTCGCGCACGCTGACCGTGATCGGCACGGGCCACCAGGCCCTGCACGAGGTCCGCGCGGTCAGCCGGGTGCGGCCGATCGAACGCGTGCTCGTCGTCGGCCGTCGTGCCAGTGCGGCAAGGGAGTTCGCCGCCGCCGTCATCGCGCGGACCGGGCTGCCCGCCGAACCCTCCGGCGTCCAGGCCGGAGTCGCCGCGGCGGACGTGCTCGTCACCGCCACCACCTCCCGGCAGCCGCTGTTCGACGCGAGCTGGGTCGCACCGGGCACGCACGTCTCCGCGATGGGTGCCGACGGTCCGGGCAAGCAGGAACTGCCCGTCGCGCTGTACGACCGCGCATCGCTGTTCTGCGACCTGCCGGAGCAGTCACGCGCGATCGGCGAGTTCCAGCACGCCACGACGACGCCCGTCGCCCTCGGCGCGGTGCTCACCGGTGACGCCACCGGCCGGACCTCGCCCGAGGAGATCACGGTCTTCGACAGCTCCGGCTTCGCCCTGCAGGACCTCACCCTCGCCGCCGCCCTGCTGCGCCGCCACTCGTCAGGAGCCTCCGAGTGACCACCGTGGACACCCCGTTCGCCGTGCTCGACACCGACCGGCTCGACCGCAACGCGGCACGGCTGCGCGACCACCTCGCGACGCTCGGCGTGCCACTTCGCCTGCACGTCAAGACGTCCAAGTCCGTCGAGGTCGCCCGGCGCGTGCACGGGGACGGGCCGATCACCGTGTCGACGCTCGCCGAGGCCGAGCACTTCGCCGGCGCGGGCTACCGGGACGTCCTCTACGCCGTCGGCGTCGACCCGCACAAGCTCCCGCGCGTCGCCGCCCTCCTGCGCCGCGGCGTGCGCCTGACGGTCCTGCTCGACTCCCTCGCGCAGGCCGAGGCCGTGACCTCGTTCGCGCACGAGGAGAACCTCCGCGTCCCGGCGCTGGTCGAGATCGACTGCGACGGGCACCGCGGCGGTGTCGCGGCCGGCGATCCCGTGCTGCTCGAGATCGGCCGGGCGCTCGGCGGCAACCTCGCCGGTGTCCTCACCCACGCGGGCGAGTCCTACTTCGCCTACACGCCGGAGGCTTTGCGAAAGGCGGCGCAGAACGAACGCGACGTCGCAGTCGCGGCCGCCACCACGATGCGTGCCGCCGGTCTCCCCTGCGAGATCGTCAGCGTCGGTTCCACCCCCACCGCCCACGCCGCGACCGACCTGACCGGTGTCACCGAGGTCCGCGCGGGCAACTACGTGTTCTTCGACCTGGTCATGGCCGGGATCGGTGTCTGCACCACCGACGACCTCGCCCTCACCGTGGCCGTCACGGTGATCGGCCACCAGCCCGGCCGCAACTGGGTGATCACCGACGGCGGCTGGATGGCGACCTCACGGGACCGGGGCACCCAGACACAGGCCGTCGACCAGGGGTACGGGCTCGTCGCCGACGCCGGCGGCCGGTTGGTTCCCGGACTCGTCATGACGGGGGCGAGCCAGGAACACGGTGTCCTCAGCACGCGGGACGGCGAACCGGTGCCGGACCTGCCGATCGGCACCCGCCTGCGGATCCTGCCGAACCACGCCTGCGCCACCGCCGCCCAGCACGACCGCTACCACCTCGTGAGCGGGGAGGTCTGGCCCCGCCACCGGGGCTGGTGACCGTCAGAGCGCGTCCAGCCAGCAGTGGCCGGGGTGCACGCGGTTCAGCCACTCCCCCAGCCGGCCGCGCCGCCAGGGGTCGAGCAGGGGCAGCACGCCCTCGAAGTCCCGCTGGTCCTTGGGCCGCACCGCCTTCGCCTTGAAGAGCAGCACCACTTCCGGTGCGAGGAAAGGGATCCGGTCCGCCGTGCGCTCGACGATCACGTCGTACGGCAGCCGGATGCCCTCGTCACGACGGCAGATCCACGTGCCGCCGTCATGCGGTTCGCGAAACACGTCGCACCGCCAGTCGCCGGTCGCCGGGTCCCGCAGCCACGTCTGGTGCGTCACCGCCAGCACGTCCGCCTCCGCGTCGAAGAAGACGCGGCCCGCCGACGCGACGTCGAACGCGTGGCCGGGGAAGCGGGCGCGGATCTCCGCGAAACCCGCGACGGGCACCGCGATCTCCAGGTCGCCGTGCGACCGGGTCTGCTCACCCCGGAAGAGGTCCAGCGCCCAGCCCGCCGCGACGGACCAGGGGGTGCGCACCCCGGCGAGCCGCCGGGCGATCACGCCGGGGTGCCACGCGTTCGCCCAGCGGGCCTCCAGTTCCCCGTCGTCGAGCACCACGCCGTTCGCCATGGTCAGGACGATCGCACGTACTGCACCGTTCCCGCGCTCGATTTGAGGGTCAGGATCGCGTCGGCGACGGAAAAGGTGGCGGTTGTGGGCGCGCCACCGGACGGCAGGAACGTGAGTTCGTCGCCCTGCACCTTGAACGTGCCACTTGCGGTGGTTCCGCCGTCCCGCTCACGTTTGTAGGTGCCGTTCCCGGTGAACGTCAGCGTCTCGAAGATGTCGTCCATGCCCATCCACGAACCGGCCAGGGCGAGCGCGCCGCCCGCACCGGCATCGGCCTTGAGATAGGTCTGCCCGGCCAGGGTCAGCGTGCCGCCGCTGAGCGACCAGTCCTCGGTGCTGGACTTGCCGTCGACGCCCTTGAAGGTGATCCGGGCTCCCTTGACCGTCGCCTTGCCGCTCCAGTCGAAAGTGCCGCTGTACTGGCGAAAGCCGCCGTCCGCGGTGAGCACCAGCTCCAGCTTGCCGGACCTGCTCGTGCTCGCGCTCCACTCACCCACCAGCTCGGCGGGGAACCGTGACACCGGCGGTGGCGGCACCGGCGCCGAACTGGCCGGTTCAGTCGATTCGGCCGGCCCGGCCGGTTGCTCGACGGCGGAAGCGCTGACCGGGGGCGGCTGCGGCGGGGGCGTCGAGCCGCACCCGGCGATCAGAATTCCACTGAATCCAAGAATTACCAAACATCGGTGATGAATTCGCACCTTGGCGATCATTTCGCCTCCTTCGTGCTACCAGTCGCGTTCATCACCTCCATTGTTAGCGATTTCTTCGAACTGCCCGGAACAATGTCGGTCACCGCAGGTGGGCGCGCACCAGGTTCGGGTCTTTCGCGGTCAGGTAGGCGGCGCTCGGCACGTAGACGTCGCGGCCGCGCAGCACGACCGTGGTCGGGCCCTGCAGGCCGTCCGCCTCGGTCAGCACCACGGTGTGGGTGCCGTCGGGCCGGACCAGCGCCACCTGGTTGACGGTGTCCAGCGCCGCGAGGATCTCGGTGCCGCGGCCGGTGAAGGCGAAGTCGTCGATGCCCGTGAGGCCCGTGGCGACCACCTGCGCGCGACCTGCGGTTCCGTTGGCCCGCACCGGGATGCGCACGATCGTCCCGCGGTCGAGGTTGGTCGCCCAGACCGCGCCGTCCCGCAGGCGGAGGCCGTTCGCGCCGAGGAAGCCGGCGGGAGCGAGCTCCCGGTCGGACGACCAGACCGCGGCGGTGCCACCGGACGTGGGCACGCGCCAGATCGCACCGGTGGAGTCCGCGACGTAGAGCGTGCGGTGGTCGAGCGCGATGCCGTTCGGGAGGCTGGTGGCGGGCAACGCCGCGATGCGCCGCGGGGTGCCGCCGGGACGCAGGCTCCACACGCCGGTGAGGTCCGCGGTGCCGGTGGCGTACAGGAAGTACAGGGTGCCGTCGGGGGCCCGTTCGATGCCGACCGTCAACGGGAAGCCCAGCGCGGGCGTGCCGGTCCCGCCGTCAGCGGGCGCGGGCAGCGTGGCCAGGACGCGGACGCGACCGCCGGGCGTGATCTCGGCGATCTGCCGGGCCTTGGCGAACGTCACGTACGCCGTGCCGTCCGGGGCGAACACCATGCTCTCGGGCGTCTGCCCCTTGTCCAGGTCGAAGTGCTGGACGATCCGGGCCGCGCACAACGGGTACGTGGCAGCCGACGCCGGGAGCGGGACGAGGGTGGTCGCGGCCAGGACGGCGGCGACGAGGGTCTTCCGGACATGCTTCGCGGACATGCTTTCCTCACTGTTTTCGGGCATGCGGCAGCGCCGCGCCCTTCTCGTGGTGTGGTTCGGAACGTGGGGTCAGGCCGTGGCTTGCGCGAGCAGGGCCAGCGCGGTGTGCGACGACGACCCCGGCTGGGCGGTGGCCACCACGACGCTCGGGCCAAGGCCGTTGGTCAGGGTCTGCTGCGTGACGGTCAGCGGGCCGACCAGGGGGTGCCGCATCTCGTACACGGCCGTGGCACAGGCTTTGACGCGGTGGTCGGCCCACATCGAGGCGAACTCGGTGCTCTTCGCGCTCAACTGCCCGACCAGTTCGTGCAGGGTGGCGTCGTCCGGGTGCCGGCCGACGACCAGGCGCAGGTTCCCCACCACCGCCCTGGCCTTGCCCGGCCAGTCCGCGTAGAGCTCACGGGTGTGCGGGTCGAGGAACACCAGCCGTGCCATGTTGGGCCGGTCCGCCTTCTGCTCCACGGCTTGGAAGTCCAAGTGCCCGGCGAACAGCGCGTGCCCGAGTCCGTTCCACGCCAGCACGTCGCTGCGCCGGCCGAGCACGACGGCGGGAACGCCCGCCAGCGCGGCGAGCAGCTGGCCGGTCGCCTCGTCCACGCGTTCGGGAGCGGGCCTGCGCACCCGTGCCTGCTTCACCGGCTTGGCCAGCACGTGCAGGTGCTGGCGTTCGGACTCGTCCAGCCGCAACGCGGTGGCGAGCGCGTCCAGCACCTCGGGTGAGGCGCTCGTCGAATGCCCCTGTTCGAGCCTCGTGTAGTACGAGCTGCTCACCCCGGCCAGCCGGGCGAGTTCGTCCCGGCGCAGGCCGGGCACGCGGCGGCGTTCGTCGTACGTCCGCACGCCGACGTCCTCGGGACGAAGCTGCGAGCGCCGCGTCTTGAGGAAGTCTCCGAGGCGTGCGGTGTCGTTCATGGATTCGAGTATGTGCCCGATCCTCACGCCTTACCTCTCCCTGCCGGGGATACGCAGAGCCGGGAGTGGTTCGAGCCCCGGCCGGCCAGGTCGGATGGTGCGGACATCACCGAACCGGAGGACTCACCATGAACCTGTCCGAGTTGGCCTTCACCCGTCACGCGTGGGTCGACGCCGCTCCCGCCGAGGTCTACCGGCTCGTCAGCGACGTGTCCGCGATCGGCCGCTGGAGCCCGAACGCGAGCGACGTCGTGTACGACGAGGGCGCCGGCCCCGAGGTCGGCGCGTGGTTCAGCGGCCACAACCGCAAGGGCGACAAGGAGTGGACCAGCCGTTCGCAGGTCGTGCGAGCCGAACCCGGAGCCGCCTTCGCCTTCGTGGTCGGTGGCGCCGCGGACGGCATCGTCGAGTGGAGCTGGACCCTGCGCGCCCAGGGCCGCGGCACCGTGGCGCGGCAGTCCTGGCGCCTGCTCCGCACGGACCCCGTCCTCGGTCCCGACCTGATCGGGCTGCGCGACTACATGGCGGCCAGCGCCGAGACCACGCTCACCGCACTCGCCGAGTGGGTCGCCGAGCAGGGTTCGAGGACTCTCACGGCCGCCCGGCTCGCGTAGGGTCGGTCCATGCGCAAAGGGTTGATCGGGCTCGGTGTCCTGCTGGTCGTCATCGGCGCCGTGTGGACCACACAGGGTCTCGGCTACCTGAAGGGCAGCTTCATGACCGGCGACAGCACGTGGACCACGATCGGGATCCTCTGCGTCGCCGGCGGACTGGCGCTCGCATTCCACGCCGCTCGCAAGAAGTGAGGGGCGGAACAGTCCTCTGAGGACCGGACGGCCACCTGGAACCGGGTGGCCGTGCAGTCATGCCGGTAGTCGCTTGCGCCGCCTGCTACGGTTTCCTCGATGATCACCCACTCGAGCAGATCGGGGGTCCTGTTCACCGAAGGTGAGTGCTGATGCACCACTCGACCGTGAACGGACGTTCCCGCCTCACTTTCTGGTCGCACGTGCGCGAGTTCGCCGTGCCGGCGTCGATGATCGAATCCGCTACCGCCCGCCGTCGGGCCGGCGACTGGTCGGCGGCCTGTGCCGCCGCGCGGGTCGACGTCGACCTCCACCTCCGCGGCCTGGGCCGCACACATGGCAGACAGCTCGCGGACGTGGTCCGCACCGACCTGCGTCACCTGGCGCCGGACCTGCTCCGGTGGCACTTCCCGCGGATCAGGCCCGACGGGATGCTGCGGCCCGGCCTCACCACGTCCCTCGCCCGGTATCGCCTCGACGGTGACGACGAGGTGCATCTCGTCGCGCGCACACCACCGGCCTGGGCCGATGCGGGGCAACGGATCAGCCTCGCGCTGTGGGCGCCGTCCGGGCCCCTGAGCAGGGCGGGCGGACATCACCACCCCCGGCCGGATCGGCGTTTCCGGCTCGACCTGCACCGTCACCTGTGGGACGCGCGCAGAACCTCGGAGCTGCACGACCGTGCCGGTGCCGGGCAACCACCACCGGTGGACGGCCGAGCCTCCCACCGGTGGGAGGCAGAGGCCGCGTTGCTGCTCAGGGCGGAGCAGAATCCGGGCAGCGCTGTCGTCGTGAGACTCGGTTCCCGGCAACGGATCGTGCTCGGCCCGAACCCTTCCCGGCAGCGCCACACGGTTCTTCCGGACGCGGCGACCTGGGTGCTGCCCGACCTGGAACTGTGGCACGCCGGCGCGATCGACGCCGACCGGTTGCACCCCCTCGTCCGGTCGGCGCTGCTACCGGAGCACCCACCGGCCGGCCTGTCGCGAAGTCCTGACGGCACAGGGAGTCCACGGCTCGTCGACTGTCGTGGCAGCACACACCGGATCGGTGTGGTGAACGGGGTGCTCACCCCGCTCGACCACGACCCCGCCGACCTCCGCCGCGAGGCACTGCTGGTCGCGCTCGGCGGCACGGGACTGCCCTGCCTGCAGGCGATCGACGCCGCGCACCGGCATCCGGAGGACCTCGACGACGTCCGCGCCCGCCTGGACCACGGTGACGTGGCCGGGGCCCTGGCGGTCGTCGAGGACCTGCTCGGGCCGGACGCGCTGCTGCTCAGCGGGGCGTTGCGCGACGAACTGACGACGGCCGCGGAGCGCAAGGTGGTGCACGGGCTGTACCGGGCGGAACTCCACGACGTCCGCGCGCTCCCGTCCGCCAAGGACCCCCTGCTGACGAGCCCCCGCGCTCGCCGGCGACGCGCGGCCTTCCGCCGCCCCTGACTCACTTTCCCGGCCGGAACACGGCCCACGACTTGACCCCAGGTGACCGAACCATGCTTGCAGTGACTTTCCACAATGGAGCTACAAACCCCCGGCAGCTCGACGTCGCCGCCGATCTGCTCGCCCTGCTCGGCGACACCTCCACCGAACCGCGGGCCGATCCCCAGCTCGAAGCCCTGATGCTGGCCGTGTCCGCCGACCTGCCGGTGCTGCTCTGGGGTGAACCGGGCATCGGCAAGACCGCGGCCCTCACCCAGCTCGCCGACACCCTCGAACTGCCGCTGACCACGGTGATCGCCAGCGTGCACGAACCCTCCGACTTCTCCGGGCTGCCGGTGGTCGGTGACGACCCGGCGACCCAGGGCGTCCCGATGGCGCCTCCCGACTGGGCGGTGCGCCTGGTCGAGGCCGGGCGCGGACTGCTGTTCCTGGACGAGCTGTCCACCGCCCCGCCCGCCGTCCAGGCCGCGTTGCTGCGGGTCGTGCTCGAACGCCGGGTGGGCGCGCTGCGCCTGCCGCCGGGCGTCCGGATCGTGGCCGCCGCCAACCCGCGCTCCTCGGCCGCCGACGGCTGGGAGCTCAGTCCGCCGCTGGCCAACAGGTTCGTCCATCTCAAGTGGACGTTCGACCACGAGGTCGTGGTGCGCGGGCTGGGCGGGACCTGGCCGGTCGCCGCACTGCCGAGACTGGCCCCGCACCTGCTGACCGACTCGGTGGCGTTCGCCCGCCGGGCGGTGTGCGAACTCCTGGCCGCGCGGCCGAACCTCGTGCACCAGCTGCCCAAGAACGAGTCGCTGCGCGGCGGTGCCTGGCCCTCGCCGCGGAGCTGGGAGATGGCGTTGCGCCTGACCGCGTTCGCGACCGCGGCCGGCACCTCCCGTGACGTGCTGTCGATGCTGGTGCGCGGCACGGTGGGGGACGGTCCCGGACTCGAACTGCTGGCGAGCCTCGACCGGATGGACCTGCCGGACCCCGAGGACCTGCTCGCGGACCCGGCGGCCGCGGTGCTGCCCGAGCGCGGCGACCTGCGGCAGGTCGTGCTCGACGGGGTGGTCGCGGCGGTGCGCAACCGGCCCGGCGAGGCGCGGTGGAACGCGGCGTGGGCGCTGCTGACGCTGGCCCTCGAGACCGGCGCCCCGGACCTGGTGGTCGTCCCGGCGTCGACGCTCGCCTCCCTGCGCCAGGAGGACTGGCAGGTACCCGAGGCGATCGAGCGGCTGGCCGGTGCCGTGTCGCTGTCACAACGGGCGGACCGCACCGCGGCCGTGGCGGGTGGCCGCCGATGACGCGGGGAACCCTGGACGAGGAGAAGCTGTTCGCCGCCCGGCTCTACGCGGTGCGGTGCCGGCCGTACCTCGCGACGGCGTTGTTCGCGCTGAAAGTGGTGGAGTCACGGCACGTTCCGACGATGGCCGTAGACCGGCACTGGCGTTGCTACGTCTCGCCCGCGTTCGTCGACAGGAGGCCCGTGGAGGAACTCGCCGGAGTGTGGGTGCACGAGGTCTCCCACCTGATCCGCGACCACCACGGCCGCGGCGACCGGTACGCCGCCCGTCACGAGCTGTCCGGGCCGGGCGAGCGGCTGCGGATGAACATCGCGGCGGACTGCGAGATCAACGACGACGTCTTCGGCGACGGCCTGGTGTGCCCGAAGGGCGCGGTGCGCCCGGAACGCCTCAGGCTCGCGGAAGGCCAGCTGATGGAGGACTACCTGCGGCAGTTCCGGCTCGGCCCGCACACCGACGCGTTCGTCTGGCTCGACTGCGGCAGCGGCGCCGACGGCCTGGAACGGTCCTGGGACCTCGGGGCGGACGGCGCGCGGGTGCTCACCGCGCAGGAGCAGGACGCCGTCCGGTTCCGCGTGGCGCAGAGCATCACGGGCCACCCCGGTTCCGTGCCGCAGGGCTGGCTGCGCTGGGCGGAGGAGGCGTTCCA
Source organism: Streptomyces sp. ID05-26A (assembly GCF_033794685.1). Lineage (NCBI taxonomy): Bacteria > Bacillati > Actinomycetota > Actinomycetes > Kitasatosporales > Streptomycetaceae > Streptomyces > Streptomyces sp. ID05-26A. Next base: position 526,835 of record NZ_JARAYZ010000002.1, on the reverse strand, counting down.
CCCGCCGCAGCCGTGGCGTGACCTGCTGGGCTCGGCGGTCCGGGCGGCCGTCTCCGGTCCCGGCGTGGGCGAGGACTACACCTACGGCCGGCCTTCGCGCCGGTCGGCGGGCGTACCGAAGGTGATCATGCCGAGCCTGCGCCGCCGGCCGCCGAAGGTCGTCGTCATCGTCGACACGTCCGGGTCGGTGAGCGACGCCGAACTGGGCAGCGCGCTCCTGGAGATCACCGCGATCGTCCGGGCCGTGGGCGGACGTCGTGATCTCGTCTCCGTGCTGTCGTGCGACGCCGCCGCCCACGTCACCGGCCCGCTGTGCCAGGCGGAGGGGATCCCGTTGGTGGGCGGTGGTGGCACGGACCTGCGCGAGGGCTTCACCAAGGCCCTGCGCTCGCGTCCCGACGTGATCGTCGTCCTGACCGACGGCCAGACGCCCTGGCCCGAGTCGTCGCCCTGCCGCACGGTCGTGGGTCTGTTCTCGCGACCGTCCCAGGTCGACGAGGACGATCCCGACTACGTGCCGGACACCCCGCCGTCGTGGGCGAGGGTGGTCACCATCGGCTGACCGTTCAGGCAAAGCAGGCCCATCTCGTTGGCGCGCAACGGGTCCTGTGCCACGTTGGGCAGATGTCCTCCCGCTCCCTGCTGACCGCGTGCCTGCTCGCGGTCACCGCGTCCCTCGTCCCGTCCCCCGCCCACGCCGACGCGTGGCAACGGGTCGGCACCGGCATCACCGAGGGCGTCAGCGGCCTCGCCGTGCTCACCAGCCGTGGTGACCACGTCGAGGCCCTTTCGGTCATCGACAACAAGAAACCGGGACAGGAACGCGTCCGGCGGATCGTCCTCGACGACGGCCGCGTCACCGCGGTGCGGCCGATGACCTGGCAGGGCGAGGTCCCGGTCGACCTGGAAGCGGTCACCGCCGTGCCCCACCGGCCCGGCGAGTACGTCGCGGTCACCAGCGGCAGCCGCGCCTTCCACGTGCGGGTGCGGCGCGACGTCGTCACGGTCGTCGCCGCGTTCGACCTGCCCCCGCACGACCCGGCGGACAACGTGGAGAGCTTCGCGCTCAAGGCCGTCGGTTCCCGGCTCGCCGCCGTGTGGGGCGATCGCGGCGCGGGCGCCCGGACGTCGACGCTCTCCTCGGCGTACTTCTCGTTGCGGGAACACAGGTTCGGCCCGGTCAGCACCGTCGAGTTCGACACCGGCGCGCACGAGGAGACCGTCCGGCACGTGTCGGACATCGCGATCAGGCCGGACGGGTCGCTGCTCGTGTCCTCCGCGGTCGACCCCGGTGACGACGGACCGTTCTCGTCGTCGCTGCGCGAGATCGGCCGGCTGGTGCCGCGCGCGGACACCGTCGGCGTCGGCCTGGGCCGGCCGCACCTGCTCGGCACGTTCGCCGGGCGCAAGATCGAGGCGGTGACGCTGCTGCGCGGCGGCGACGTCCTGCTCGGCACCGACGACGAGAACGACGGCGGCTGGGTGCTGGCGGAGTCGTGACCGGAAAGCATTGGCCGACGATTTCTTCGTTCACGATGTATATTCCAGGCGAAACCTCGATTAACATTCTTTATGCTTTCTTCTTCGCGATGAACGTATAGTCGCCTCCATGGCAGCACCGGTGCCGAGACGACTTCTCGTCGCATTCATCGTGGTTTTCACCGCATTTTCCCAGGCAGGGTGCACGGACCCGTTCGTACCACCTCCCCTGCCGTCGCCGAGTTCCGTCACACCACCGACGAGCTCGGGTCCGGCGTGCGCCGCTCCCCCACCCTCCGGCGATTCGAGTCCGGCTCGGATCGCCGGCGAGTGGGTCTGCACGGGATCGACCACCGAGATGCGCTACCGCTTCTCGGCCGACGGCCGGTACGCGTCGCGGGAAGCACTGGAATACAACGTTCCGTCCGGCCGCTTCGTCTTTCACCGCAACCAGGAAGGCACTTACTCGGCAACCGGTGACCGGCTCGAACTGACGCCGGCGAAGTCGACCAGGACCCGGAAGACGCCGGAGGACCCGGGCGGCGACTACACAGACGTCCCCGAACCGCTGGAGCCCAGGGTCTTCACCTTCCGCGCCGACGCGGACTCGCTGCACCTGCACGAGTCCGGCGGTTACGCCCTCGTGCTGTTGCGGGCGTCGTGAGGGCACGGGTCGTCGTCCAGGTCGTCGCGGTCCTGGCCGGCGCCGCGTTCACGTTCCTCGCCGGCTGGAAGTACAGCGACGCGTCCAGCGCCTGGCAGCTGGCGATCCGGGTCGAGGTCGAGAAGGCCGGTGTCCACCAGGACGAGGTCCGGCGGGTGTACGCGAACGAGGGTCCGCTCGCGTTCCGCGTCGCCGTGCTCGAGATCCGGGCCGACGCGCTGGCACCGCTGGGCGACAAGGCCCGCACGGAACGCACGATCGCCGAGAACGCCGCGTTCGCGTTCCGGCAGGCCTCCGGCCCCACGACACTGCTCGGCCAGGAGCGCTACACCCTTCCCGGCGGCGGTTCGGACCTCGTGCACCGGCTCGCCGACGCCGGGCGCGAACGCGCGAAACCCCTGCCCGACCCCGAAGTTCCCGACCGGGAGGGAGACGGTGCCGCCCGGCTCGCGTGGTGGATCTCCGTGATCACCGTACTCGTCACCGGCCTGGCCGTCTTCTGGGCCTCCGTGCGAGGCCGGGAACCTCCGCTCCAGCTCCTTCCCCAGCCCGGCTCGGCGCCCAGGCCGGAACGGCGGCTCACGTTCCTGCTGCTCGCCATCTGGACCGCCGGCGTGCTCTTCCCGTTGACCCAGCTGTACTTCAGCTCGCAGGAGCAGCGCTACCAGGCGGATTCCGCGCGGCACGCCGTGCAGGCCCGCAGCGCCGAGAGCATCAGCTCGACGCGCACCGAGTTCGGCGTCACCGCGCTCCAGATCGCCGGGGAGGGAGGCGTCGCCGCGACCGCCAGGGAGATCGGCGCGGTCTACTCGGACGCGCAGACCGCTGCCACGGCGGGCGAACTGACCCGTGCCGAGGAACGTGCCGCGATCCGGAGCGAGGCGGTGGCCGGGGCGATGGCGCGGCCTCCGGAGCAGCGGGACGGGGTCGAGCCCGGACTGGCCGGCGCACTCACCTCCGAACCGCACGACTGGGCGGTGATGAAGGCGCTGTCGGACTGGGAGGCGAACAACGGGGACACGTTCGGCACCCTGTCCAACACCATGCTCGGCCTGATCGGTCTCGTGGTGCTGGCCGAGGCGCGGTTCGAGGTGGTCGCCGAGCGGCGCAGGCAGGCCCAGGCCGCGCCGCCGGCGGATCCCCTCGGTCGCGGCCGGCGCTGGGACCGCCGCACGGCCGGTCTGCTCTGCCTCCTGCTGGTCGTCGCGGCCGGGGTGTGGCTGACCCAGCGGACTACCGACCGGGAGTGGCGGGCAACGCCAGCGCGAGCGCCAGGTCGCCGTCCAGGAACATGAGCCCGCGCTCCTGGAACTGCCGGAACGCGTCCCGCACCGGCAGGTCGAGCCCCAGTTCCGCGTGGACGGCCGCCGCGGTGCGCGGCCGGTCGGAGCAGGCCAGGTAGATCGCCGCGAGCGTGTCGTGAAAGGCGTACGTGCCGTCTCGTCCCTGGTGCCGTGTGTCGTCGATCCGCAGATAGCCCCCCTCCGACCGGTAGACAAGCCTGGGGCGGGTGTCCGACCACGCCTGGGACCAGGCCGTCACCGATTCCTTCAACGCCGTGTACGCGCTCGCGGGCAACGCCCCGGCCGGTTCGTACTCGAAGAAGTACGCGATCCGGTCCACGTCGACGGAGTCCGGGTAGACGAACCGGTAGCTCGCCTCCGGCCTGGGCCGCGGCAGGCCGAAGCTGTCCGGCCGGGTGTGCATCGGGCTGAAGCGTTCGAGCCAGAGCCGGTCGGCACTCGCGGGCGGTTGCAGGTGCACGAGGTGGCGAACGACCTTCGCCTGCTCCGCGTAGTCCTCCGCGGTCTCACCGGGGAAACCCCACAGGATGTTCCACGCCACGCCGATCCCGTAGTACCCGGCCCAGCGCAACAGGTTGACGTTCTGCGCGGCGCGGACCCCCTTGTTCATCAGCCGCAGCACGGCGGAGCTGAGCGACTCCAGGCCGGGCTGCAGCCGCGTCACGCCCCCGAGCGCGAGGACTTTCAGCTGCGCCCTGGTGAGGTTCGCCTTGACCTCGTAGAAGATCTCGTAGTCCTCGCCGCGTGGTGCAGTGGTGCTTGGCTCCCCACCAGCAGCCCCGAGCCGACTCGAAGGGAATCGACACGTCGTGGACGGGCAGCCCCAGCGCCGCCATCCGGTCGGTCGTCGTGATCCCGTCCGTGACGCCGGTGCCCGTGACGCCGCACTGGGACCACGACGAACGGCTGTCCCGGGTGGACCTGATGGGCGTCGGCACCCGGTTCCGGGCGGCGGCGGTGGCGACGACCTCGCCGGCGTTGCGCGACGTGCTGCTGGACGCCGCCGAGCGGCTGTTCGTCACCGCCGGGGAGAGACTCTGAGCCCTACCGCAGAGCTTCCCGCGCCCACTCGGCGAATCCGGTGAGCGGCAGCCCCAGTTCCCTCGCGTACTCCGGCCGCCCGGCCATTCCGGTCTCGTTCAGCCGGTCGTGCCCGGAGGCCATCTCGGGCAGGCCGGCGGCACGGGCTTCGTCCAGCGTCATGTCCGGTGCGGTCAGGCCGGCGCCGAGCACGCGGGAGAGCACCGCAGCGATCTCGGCCATCGACAGGTGGTCGCTCGCGAGTTCCAGCTCCACGCGGTGGAACCGTCCGGGGTCCGCGACGGCGGCGGCGACCGCCGTGCCGATGTCGCGGACGGCGACCAGTGCAAGGCGTGTCGTCGGCTTCAGCAGGCTGACCAGGCCTCCCTCGACCCCGCGCGGGAACAGGAAGGCGGACGAGGGCAGGAAGTTCTCCATGAAGAAGCCCGGCTTCAGCAACGTCCACCGCTCGAAACCGGCGGTGCGGAGGTGGTCCTGGATGGCCGCCTTGGCGTTCATGGACGCCGCTCGCACCGGGTAGAGCTCGTCCACGGTGTGCTGTCCCGCGCCGTCGACGGTCGTCTGGACGAACTGCGGCACGCCCGACTCCCGTGCGGCCTCGATCAGGTTCGTCGCCTGGGCGACCTCGCCCTCGAAGTCGAAACCGTCCGCGGTGAACGCGGGCATCTGCACGGAGAACACGGCCCCGGCGCCCTTGGTGGCGGCCACCAGCGAGGCGCGGTCGTGCAGGTCGCCGACGACGAGTTCCACACCCAGGGACTTCGCACGGCCGGACTCGGGATCGCGGACCAACGCGCGCACGGGGACGCCTGCCGCCGTCAGCGCTTCAACAGCGGCGCCTCCCTGCTTGCCGGTGGCTCCGGTGACCAGAACTGGCGCTGACATGGCTCTCCTCGGTGACTCGGCACTAAATGGCGGGGCCCGCCACTTAGGTGTTCGCTACGACATGGCGGGCCCCGCCGTTTATCAACCCCGAGGTGTGCCATGACCGATCGCCAGCGCGCCGATGCCCGGCGCAACCACGGCCGGATCCTCGCCGTGGCCGAGCAGGAGGTCGCCGTGCACGGGGCCGGGGCGTCGCTCGAGCAGATCGCGCGGGTCGCCGGGGTCGGGTCGGCGACGGTGCGACGGCACTTCCCCACCCGTCAGGCGTTGCTGGAAGCCGTGCTGTGGCACCGGATCGAGGTGTTGTGCGAGCGCGCCCGGGAACTGACCGGGGCGCAGGACGGCCGGGAGGCGTTGCTCACGTGGCTCGGCGAGGTCGTCACGTACTGCGTCGCGGCGAAGGGACTCGCGACCGCGCTGGCGTTCGAGGGGGACCCGGTGCACGGGAACTCGTGCGCGACCGCGATCGAGGAGGCGGCCGAGCCGTTGCTGCGCCGGGCGGTGGCGGACGGCGCGGTCGCGGCGGACGTCACGGTCGTCGAACTGGTGACGTTGATCGTCGGCATCGTGACGGTGACGGAGCACCACCGAGATCCAGCGGGGTCGGCCGGGCGGTTGTTCGCGCTCGCGGTGGCCGGGATCAGTCCCGTTCGCTGATCAGGCCGCCTCGAACGCGCGGATCACGAGCGTGGCGAAGCGCCGGGACGCGGCGGCGCGGGTCGCCGTCGAGGTGGCGTGGATGCCGTTGTTGGCCATGAGCACGAGGATCAGGTCGTCCAGCACGAAGTCCGCGCGCAACCGGCCCGACCGCTTGGCCCTGCGCGCCAGCTTCGCGACGGACCGGAGTGTGCGTTCCCGTCGTGCCGCGAAATCACCGGCGTGCGGAAAGCTCGCGGTGAACGCGGCGGTGAAGCCGCGATCGCGGGCGTGCAGCTCGCAGATCCGCTCGATCACCGCGCAGAAGCCCTGCCACGGATCGGGATCCGCGAGTCCTTCCGCCACGATCGTCTCGCATGCCCGCATCCGGTCGGCGAACGCCTCGGCCGCCAGGACCTCCTTGGTCGGGAAGTGCCGGTACAACGTGGCGGGACCGACGCCGGCCCGGCGGGCCACCTCGCGCATCGGCGCGGACAGGCCCTCCGCGGCGAACACCTCCCGTGCCACGTCCAGGATGTGTTCACGGTTGTACCGGGCGTCGGAACGCACTGTCCGAGACGAACGATCGGCCACGCTCTCACTTTAGCGAAACGGACGGGGGCGTCCGTCTAGCTTCCGTGTCATGAGAGCCGTTGTGGTGCGGAAGTTCGGTGGGCCCGAGGGGATGGCGGTCGTCGATGTCGCGGACCCGGTGCCGTCCAGGGGGCAGGTGCTGATCGCCGTCGAGGCGATCGGGGTCGGCGGTGCCGACGTCGTGATCCGCCGTGGCGACCTCGCCTCCTACGGCTTCCGGGAGGGGTTCGTTCCCGGTGGCGAGGTCGCGGGCACCGTGGTGGACGCGGGCGACGACGTGGACGGGGCCTGGGTCGGCCGGCGGGTGTGGGCGTCCACCGGCACCGGTGGCGGGTACGCGGAACAGGCGGTCGCCCCGGCCGGTGAGCTCGTCGAACTTCCCGGGGACCTCTCGGCCGTCGACGCGGTGACGCTCGGGAGCGCCGGGGTGGTGGCGCACTTCGGACTCGCCCACGCCCGCTTCTCCCCCGGCGAGTCCGTGCTCGTGCGGGGCGCGGCGGGCAGTCTCGGGATCACGACGGTCCAGCTCGCGGCACTGGGCGGCGCCCGTGCGGTCGCGGTCACCACCTCGTCGCCCGAGCGTGGTGCCCGGCTCCGCGAACTCGGCGCGACCCACGTGCTGGACCGGTCCGGCGCGGGCGAGCACCCGCCCGCCGGATTCGACGTGATCATCGACGTCGTGGCCGGTCCGGACCTGCCGTCGTTCCTCGATCGGCTCCACCCCAACGGGCGCGTCGTCGTGGTCGGAGCGGTCGGCGGGATGCCACCGGAGTTCGGTGCCCGGATGATGGCCGCGTTCCAGAAGTCGTTGTCGTTCGCGACTTTCAGCGCTGCCACGGTGTCCGAATCGGACAGACGGGTGGTGCGTGCGAAGCAGTTCGCCGCCGCGGCCGGCGGAGAGTTGCGCACCGTGGTGCACGAACAGCTGCCGTTGGAAGACGCGGCGCTCGCCCACCGCAGAATGGACGCGGGTGAAGTGTTCGGCCGCATCGTCCTGCTCCCTCGGCGAACTGCGCTGCGAGGCACCGGAACCGTTGGCAGAATGCGGTGATGCGGATCAAATTCGAGGTCATCGTCTTCGACGCGGCCGACCTGGCGCGGGAGAGCGGGTTCTGGGCAGGAGTGCTGGGCGGCAAGGTGGACGAGGACGACGACTGGCACACGGTGGTCGTCGACGGCACGCCGCGGATCGGCGTGCAGCTCGCTCCCGACCACACCCCGCCGCAGTGGCCGGACGGTCCGACGAAGCAGCAGATCCACCTCGACCTGTGGGTCGAGGACTTCGCCGAGGCGCACGAGCAGGTCATGGCTCTCGGTGCCACGGTGCTGGAACCGGCCAGGGGCAGGACCTCGGGCGACGACTTCCAGGTGTACGCCGATCCGGCCGGGCACCCCTTCTGCCTGTGCTGGCTGGTCGCCGAGCAGCGCAAGTGACCTGTCGGCCGCACTTCGTTGCGGCATAAGGCGCAACTTTCCACGCGAGGCATCCTCAGCGCCGCCCGGCGCGTCTCCAGGCAACGAGGGGCCGTGCTTCGAGCGGCCCACGGAAACTGGGGTTCTCATTTGCGTGCTTTGACCATCGGTGCCGCGGTCGTGCTGACCGCGGCACTGGCGCCCGGTGCTGCCCACGCGGCACCTCCGTCCAACGACGACTTCGCCGGCGCCACAGCGATCACCTCGCTCCCCTTCTCGTCCACAGTGGACACCAGTGAGGCCACGGCGGGCTCCGACGACCCGTCGCACTGCGGGTGGAGCACGAGCAGCGTCTGGTTCCGCTACACCGCGCCCGCCGACGGTGTCGTCCGGATGACGACCGACCGGCCGGACGAGCAGAAGCCCGCGATCTCCGCCTACACCGGCGAACGCGGCGCGCTGACCTGGACACCGGGAGCCTGCCAGTACCCGCACGGCGGTGGCTCGAACACCTTCGAGGTCACCGCCGGCACCACCTACCACTTCCTCGCGCAGGACACCCGGTTCGCCGGGCCAGTCACGTTCGGGCTCGAGCCGGTGCCGCGTCCGGCCAACGACGACCTCGCGTCGGCCGTGGACGTGCGGCTGGACACCGACACCGCCGGGGACACCGGTCCCGCCTCGCTGGAGGCGACCGAGCCGAGGCCCAGCTGCGACCGTTCGTCCACGCGGTCCTTGTGGTACCGCTACACGGCCGACCGGGCACTGTTCGTCTCGGCCAAGGTCACCCAGGACCTGAACGGGCCGGCCGTCGCCGTGTTCCGCGGCAGCGCGCTGACCGAGGTCGACTGCCGGCAGAGCGCCCACGACCCGGCGATCTTCGCCGCCACCCCCGGTGAGACCTACTACGTCCGGGTCTCGGACGGCATCTACGGCGCGGGACCGCTGTCGTTGCGGCTCTCCGAGGCGCCGAAGATCCAGCCCACCGCGTGGTGGGTGTCGCCGCAGCACCCCGGCGTCTTCGACGAGGTCCGGTTCGGCATCGACCCGGGCGACCCGGCGGGGCGCTGGCTAGCGGGCGGTGAGGTCCGGTTCGGCGACGGCTCGACCGCCACGATCCCGGCAGTGCCCGGCACGGCGGAGGTGCGGCACCGGTACGCCACCGACGGCGACTACGAGGTGACGATCTCCGGTTACACCGCGGACGGCCGTTCCGGCTCCACCACCCAGACCCTGAAGGTGGAGACGCACGACGTGACGGTGTCGAACGTCGCCGCGCCCGCGTCCGCGACGGTCGGCGAGACCGGGCGCGTCGAGGTGTCGGTCACCAGCACCCGCTACGCGGAGGGCATCGTCGTCGACCTGCTTCGCCGCAGGTGGGACGGCTACCACGACGTGGTCGGCACGGTGCGCGGGCAGGTGGCGAAGGACGGCACGGTGGTCGTGCCGTTCGACTACACCTACTCCGCGGACGACCTGGCGCTGGGCAAGGCGACGCTGAAGGCGCGTGTCCGTCTCGACGGCCGTGAGGACAACAACCCCGGCGACAACGAGCGCGTGGTCGAGACGACCGTCGTGGCGGCCAGGTAGCCGGGGCGGGCAACGAAGGCGTGGCTGCGACCACCGTCGTGGCCGCCAGGTAGCCGGGGCGGACAACGAAGGCGTGGCTGCGACCACCGTCGTGGCCGCCAGGTAGCCGGGGCGGACAACGAAGGCGAAGCTGCGACGACTGTCGTAGCCACGAGGCGAGAACCGGGGCCGGGCAACGAGAACGTTGCCCGGCCCCGCACGTCAGAAGCCGCAACCCTCCGGCGACCAGTCGCGGTCGTCCGAGTTCCCGCCGCCGGCCCGCACGACCCGCACCTCGACGCACAGCGTGCCCGACGCGGGCAGCTCGACCGCCGGCTCGGTGACGCTGCCGGTCTTCAGCTCGTCGTTGGTGCGCCAGACGAACGTGTCACCGGACTGCGGTGACGGGTAGGTCCACGCGAAGCGGAGCGTCTGCGGGTTCACGCGGGTCGCGGTCACCACGGCCTTGCCGACGGCTCCGCTCCCGGCGGCGCTGTCCGGCTGGGCGCCGACCGGCACCTGCAGAGAACCCTTGTCCTGCATGAGAAGCGCGCTGGTCACACCGACGACGGCGACGGCACCGGCCACTCCGGCGTACACCGGCCACCGGGCCTTCCTGCGCGCGGGCACGTCCGCCGGGACGACGACCGCCGCCAGCGTGGTGGTCGGAGCGGACTCCTCGTGGATCCTCTGCAACCGCTCGGCGAACTCGCCTGCCGACGCCGGTCGCACCGCCGAATCGGCGGACATCGCCTGGCGCAGCAGGTCTTCCAGCGGTTGCGGTGCCCGGCCGGACGGTCGCGTGGCGCCGAGCAGGATCCGTTGTGTGATCGCCGCACGGGAGTTGTCGCCGCGTGGCACCACGAACGGCGAGTGGCCCGCGAGCAGGTGCCACAACGTCGCGGCGAGCGAGAAGACGTCCGCGCGGACCGAGTGGGCGCCGCTGCTGATCACCTCGGGCGCCGACCACAGCAGGTGGTCACCACCGGTCGTGCCGAAGTCGGTCAGGTACACCTGTCCGCGGTCGCCCCGCAGCACGTTGGCGGGCTTCACGTCGCGGTGCACGACACCGGCCTGGTGCGCCGCGTGCAACGCTCCGGCGACCTCGATCCCGATCTCCAGCACCCGCGCGAAGGACAACGGCGCCGCCGCGGCCAGGTCTCCGTCCGGGAAGTACCTCATCACCAGGTACGGCAGGCCCGCACGGGTCCGTCCGGCGCGGTCGGCGCTCGCGATCCCGGGATGCCGCAGACCGGCCACCGTCCTGATCTCGGCCACCCGCGGAGGGTCGACGAGCAGCTTCACCGCGACCTCGCCGTCCGCGGCGCGGTACAGGTGGACGTTCTTGCCGAGCGGTCGGACGTACCGGAAGCCGGGGATCTCCGGTAACTCCTCTGTCATTCGCCACCTCGTCGCCGGCGGCGCCGGTCGGGAGGCCCCGCCCACCCGACCGCGCCGGACACTCTGCCGGGGTTGGAATATTCCACCCCTGGCCCGACTGTCAACCGTCAAACCACCAGTTGAGACGCGACGGGCCGCTGACCAGGCTCCAGTCCGGGGAGTGACGAGGAGGTGAAGATTCGTGACATCAGCGGGAAAGCACGGCGACGGCGGCCGGCACGAGCGTCCGGCCGCCGTCGCGGATCCCGCGATGTCAGCTCAGTGCCGGCCCCAGTTCGGCACGTCGTAGCCGTTCATCGTGACCTCGAACTGGTCGTACTTCGCCATGAGGGTCAGCAGTTCGTCCTCGCTCGGCTGGTTGCCGTCCGCGTACATCTCGGCGAGGCCACGGAAGTACTCCTCGCGGTTGAGCGCGGGCGTGAAGATGATCAGCATCGTCGCCTGGTCCTTGTACGGGTTGTGGAACCCGTGCGAGACCCCCATGGGGACGTTGACGTACGTGCCGGGCGGTGCGGCGAACGACTTGCCGTCGAGGTGGAGCTCCACCATGCCGTGCAGGACGTAGAACGCTTCCAGCTGCTCGTTGTGGACGTGCGGCGAGGCGCCGGGCGCGCCGGGGGCCATGCGGTGCTCGTACAGGCCGAGCTTGCCGTCGGTCTCGCTCCCCCTGGCCTTGAACGTGGTGTGCGTCGTGGTGCCGATCTGCACCGACTCGCCCTCGCCGGGAAGCAGGATGTTGGACACTTGCGTCATCTCTGTTCACTCCTCATTGCTGGCGATGTCGTCCTGGTTGAACCACGAGAGGTAGCGCTCACCCGTGTCCGGGAACACGGTGATCAGGTTCTTGCCCGCGTACTCCGGCCGTCCGGCGAGCACGCGGCAGGCGTGGGCGGCCGCGCCGGAGGAGACGCCGACCAGCAGTCCCGCCGTCCTGGCGAGTTCGCGTGCCGTGGCGTAAGCGTCCTCATTGGACACCGTGAGGACCTCGTCGATGAGGTCGACGTCGGTCGTCGCCGCGACGAAACCGCCGTTGAGACCGGGAATGCGGTGCAGGCCGCCCCATCCCTGGCTCAGCACCGGTGATCCCTCCGGCTCCACCGCGACCACGCGGATCGCGGGGTTGCGTTCCTTCAGGTACTTCGCGGTGCCGCTGAGCGTGCCGCCGGTGCCCACACCGCAGACGAACACGTCGATCTCGCCGTCGGTGTCGTTCCAGATCTCCGGGCCGGTGGTGGCGTGGTGCGCGGCCACGTTGTCGGAGTTCTCGTGCTGGCAGGCGAACCACGACCCCGGCCGTTCGCGGTAGATCTCCTCGGCCTTGGCGATCGCCGCGACGTAGCCCTCCTGGTACGGCGTCAGCACGATCTCGGCGCCGAACGCGCGCAGCAGCTGGAGCCGTTCGCTGGTCGCGCTGTCCGGCAGCACGATCACGCACTTGTACCCGCGGGCGGCCGCGATCGCCGCCATGGAGATGCCGGTGTTGCCCGACGTCGCCTCGACGATCGTGCCCGAACCCCTGGTGAGCTGCCCGCGCTCCTCCGCTCCGTTGATCATGTAGAGCGCGGCGCGGTCCTTCACGCTGGACAGCGGGTTCGCCATCTCGAGCTTGGCGTAGAGGTTCGCCGTGGTGACGCCGAGGTCGAGCTTCACGGTGGGCGTGCCGCCGATCAGGTCGACTAGCGAGTCGGCGGGCGGCCGTTTGGTGAGGGGCTGACTGAGTCGGGTGTTCACGAGCACTCCGATCGGTTAGGTCCTGTGTCGAAGTCCGGTTCGATGAGAGTTGCGCTTGAGGCCCGGCTGTCGCGGATCGGACTTCGGCACAGGACCCCGACGTCACCAGCTGGGGAAGACGGCCGCTCCCTTGTGCTTCTGCCCCGCGACCACGACGGACTGACGAGGCCTGGCCGCCTTCGCGACGCTGCGGCTCGACCTCAGGTTCGGGATGGAGAACGGCGCCAGCACGCGGGAGTCCGCCGGCACGTCCCGGATGACGAGCGCCTGGGCACCCACCACCGAGTCGTGGCCGATGGTGACCGGGCCGAGGATCGTCGCGTTGGCCCCGACGACGACCCGGTCGCCGAGCTTCGGGTGCCGCCGCGAGCCCTCCGGCCGCTGGTTGTCGTGCCACCAGCCGACCGCGCCGAGCGTCACCTGGTGGAAGATCGTGACGTCGTCGCCGATGACGACCGTCTCGCCGATCACCACGCCCGCGCCGTGGTCGATGAAGAAACCGCGGCCGATCGTCGCGCCGGGGTGGATTTCAATGCCCCCGGTCAGCAGTCTGGCGACGACCATGACCAGCCGGGCGCTGCGCCGATGTCCCCGCAGGTGCAACTCGTGCGACACGCGGTGGCCCCAGAGCGCGATGACCGTCGGGTGCAGCAACGCCTCGCTGCGCGACAGGATCGACGGGTCGCGGTCCATGACCATGTCGAGGTCGGCGGTGATCACGCGGAGCAGCGCCCCGGGGTTCACCGGACCGCTCCCGCGGTGTCCTTCTCCTTGCGCAGCTGCCCCACCCGGTTCTCCGCGTAGGCCACGCCGACGAGCACCACCAGGCCACCGGCCAGGAGGTTCCACGTCACGTGCTCACCGAGGAACAACACGCTGACGAGCACCGCGAACACCGGCACCACGTAGTTGACCGCGGAGGCCGTGGTCGCGCCGACGTCACCGATGAGGCGGAAGTAGAGCACGTACGCCAGGCCGGTGCTGAGCAGGCCGAGCAGCACGATGCTGAGCGTCACGGGCCCGGTGAAGTCCGGCGTGCGCCAGGCGAGGAACGGCGTCACGAGCGCCTGCAGCACCGCCGCCGACACGAGCTGCGACGCGGCCAGCGCCAGCGGCGCCAAACCCAGTGGCGACAGGTACTTCCGCACGTACACGAAGCCGATCGCGTAGCTGACGGCCGCGCCGAAGCACGCCATCCGCCCGCTGAGCGAGCCGAGCGACTCGTGCCACGGCCCGATCAGCAACACCACGCCGACGAAGCCCAGTGCCAGGCCGATCGCCTTGCGGGACGTCGCCCGCTCGGTCGGCAACGCGGCCGTGGCGAGCGCCAGCGTCAGCAGCGGGGTGGCGCCGATCAGGACGCCCGCGATGCCCGCGCCGGTGGTCTTCTCGCCGTAGGACAGCAGGAGGAACGGGATCACGTTGCCGAACAGGCCGGCGGCCGCGATGTGGCCCCAGACCTGCACGGAGCGTGGCAGGGTGACCTTGCGGACGGCCGCGATCGAGAGCAGCACCGCCGCGCCGAGGACGAGTCTGCTGAGTACGAGTTGTCCCGGTGTCAGACCTTCGAGGGACACCTTGATGAAGGTGAAGCTGCTTCCCCACAGCAGCGCCAGCAGCAGGAAGCGCGCGACGGATGCCTTGTCCATTGCATCTCGATTCGGGTTATCTGTCAGTAGTCGTTTGGATACTTCAGCAGGGGTGGCTCGGGGCGTACTAGAGCGAGCCGCACGCGGACGACCACCCGCGCGTTTCGACTGGTGACAGTCAGGAGCCGGCAGGGCGAGGGGCGGAGGACCTACGAGCGCGACCGGGTGTTGAGGATCCGGGTCTGCTCGCGCAGCACCTCGATCGTCCTCGTCACCCAGTCACCGATCGCCGCCTGCTCGGCCGGCGAGTAACGCTCGGTCAACTCGGCCATCGCCTTGCCCAGTCCGGCGAAGGTGTCCCCGAACGCGCCGGGAGTCGCCGTGATCACGAGCCGGCGGCGGTCCTCCGGGTGCGGTTCGCGGCGTGCGAGCCCGGCCCGCGCGAGGCGGTCGACCACTCCCGTGACCGCGCCGGGCGTCAGGCCGATCTCCCTGGCCAGCTCCCCCGCCGACACCGACCCGGCGCCCATGATCACGGCCAGCGCGCGCTGGTCGACGGCCGTCACCCCGAGGCTCGCGCCCACAGCCTCGTGGAACGCCACCACGGCGGTGCTCAGCTCACGTCCGGCGTCTCGACCTTCCACGCGGCCACTTTACCTCAGCAGACATTTCAGTACACTGAACTAAATTGTTAAGTTGACTGAAGTATCGAGGGGGAACCGTGAGCGAGTTGAAGGTGGCACTCGAGGTGCCGAGATGGACGTGGCAGTGCTACCTCCACCACTTCTGGCTGGTGGCCGGACTGTCGTCGATCGCCTCGGTCCAGCGGCTGGTCACCGTGAACTGGACGGACGAGATCGACCCCGCGCTCGCCACGGCCTCCGAGGTCGTCGTGCTGGCGGTCCGGATCCTGCTCGTGGTGCTCGTGTGGCGGATCGCCACGGCCGGGCTGCGGCTGACCTGGAACGCCGGCCGCGAGTTCGCGCGCCGGCACTGGCCCAGCCTGGTGTGGCAGGTCGTCTTCCTCGGCGTGGCGTTCGCCGTCTTCGAGGTGCTGGCGGAGCACGTGGTCTCGGCGCTGCTGCCTCCTCAGGCCCGGCAGACCTACCTCGCGGTGCTCCTGTTCCTGAAGAACCCCACCGTCATCGCGCTCACGTTCCTCTGGTGGATCGGTGTCGTCCGGCAGGTCTTCCGGGCGGACGAGGTACCACCGGCGACCACCTCCCGCCTCCACCGAAGGTCGGAACCGGCGCCGCCGACGGCTCCGTAGGCTGCGGTCGTGCTCCATGATCCGCCCGTTCCGCGCCGGTGGCAGCGCTTCGGAACCGACGCCACGGCGACCGCCGGTGGTGCCCTCGTCTGGGGTGCGATGGCCTCCTGGCTGGTCACGACGTCGCACATGGCCCGGTACCCGGACGTCGTCGTCACGACGCTCGGGCTCGACGCGGTGATCGGGTTCGGCACGCTGGGCCCGCTGCCGTTGCGCCGCCGGTACCCGCTCGCGATCGCCTGCCTCACGGCCGCGCCGATCGCCGTCTCCGTGTCGAGCTTCGGCTCGGCGCTGATCACGATGGCGACGATGGCGAACTCCCGCCGTCGGTCGTGGATCGCGCTCACCGGTGCGGTGTGGTTGGTTTCGCTGTTCGTCGGCACCGTGGTCTACGCGCCGTACGCCGTCGGCCTCCGGGTCACGCCGTCCGTCGTCACGATCAACATGCTGCTCGGGTCGGCGCTCTTCGTCGCCGCCGTGGCCGCGGGGTGCTACATCGGGACGCGGCGCGACCTGGCGGAGGCGTTGCGCCAGCGGGCGTTGACCGCCGAACGGGAGCAGGTGCTGGCCGTGCGCGCCGTCCGCGACGCCGAACGCACCCGGATCGCCCGCGAGATGCACGACGTCCTGACGCACCGGATCTCGTTGGTGGCACTGCACGCCGGGGCCCTGACGTACCGCGACGACCTGACCCGGGAGCACGCGGCGGAGACGGCGTCGATCATCCACGGCAACGCCCGGCTGGCGCTGACGGAGTTGCGTGAGGTGCTCGGCGTGCTGCGTGACGACGGGGACGACCCGCTCGCCCCGTCGCTGGCGGAGCTGACCGCGCTGCTCTCCGACGTCCGCGAGGCCGGTGGCGTCGTCACCCTGGACACCTCCGGCCTGTCCGGATCACTCGCCTCGGTGCCGGAAGTGTTGTCGCGCACCGGTTTCCGGATCGTGCAGGAGTCGCTCACCAACGCCCGCAAGCACGCATCCGGTGCGGCGGTGGACGTCCGGGTCTCCGGAAGGGCGGGAACCGTGCTGGTGCTGGACGTGCGCAACCCGATCGGCAGCGTGCCCGAGACGCCGTCGCCACCCGGTGTCGGGCTGCTCGGCCTCACCGAACGCGCCGTCCTCGCGGGCGGCACGCTGACGTCCGGGGTCCGGGACCAGGCCTTCGAGGTGCGGGCGGAGCTGCCGTGGCCGGCGTGATCAGGGTCCTCGTGGTCGACGACGACGCCCAGGTGCGCGCCGGACTGCGCACGGTCCTCGGCGGCGCGAGCGACGTGCTCGTGGTCGGCGAGGCGGCCGACGGCCAGGAGGCCCTGGACCTGACGGCCCGCGACCTGCCCGACGTCGTGCTGATGGACGTCCGGATGCCGCGGATGGACGGCGTGCGGGCCACCATCCGGTTGCGCGAGAGGGGAACCCCGTCGCGCATCCTGATCCTGACCACCTTCGACACCGACGAGCTGGTGCTGGCCGCGCTACGAGCCGGTGCGAACGGATTCCTGTTGAAGGACACCGTGCCCGAGGACGTGGTGGCCGCCGTCCGCCGGGTCGCGGCGGGAGAACCGGCGCTGTCCCCGAGCGTCACGAACCGCGTCATCGCCGCGGCCATCCGCCCGAACACCCGGCAGCAGGCCGCCCGCGCCCTGCTCGCGAGCCTCACCGACCGGGAGCGCGCCGTCGCCCTGTCGATCAGCGACGGCCTGACGAACCAGGAGATCGCGCGCGCCCTGCACATGGGCGTGGCGACGGTGAAGACCCACGTGGGCAACGTGTTCGTGAAGTTCGGCGCGACCAACCGGGTGCAGGTCGCCCGCCGCGTGCACGACGCCGAACTGCTCTGAGCCGGGTCAGACTTTGGTCTGAGGTGCGGGGCCCGCGCGGCGAGCATGATCGTTCTCACGCCGCCGAGTCCCCCACGAGGAGTTCCGATGTCACTCTTGTCGAACCTGCGCGCCGTGCTGCTGGCAGGTCTGTTCGCCGCGGATGCGGTGACCGCCGTCGCCGCGCCCGCCTCGGCCGCCGAGGGCTGGATGTGCAGCGTCCCGGCCGGCCACACCTACGACCGCGTGGAACGGGTCGTGAGCACCTGCGGTAGCGGCTTCATGCCGCGCTACAACGTGAGACAGCCCGCCGACCTGCTGGTGGCGTGTCTGCTGCCCCAGGGCTACACCTACGACACGGTCGACCGGTCGACCTCGTGCTCCACCAGCGGCATGGGCCCGCGCTACCGCCTCCGCACGCCGGCGGTCGGCCTCTGGGCGTGCACGGTGCCGAGCGGCTGGACGTACACGGCGTCCGAGCGGACGACCGGGTGCAGCACGTCCGGCCTGGCGTGGCGGTACCGCCTGACCCGCTGACGCGCTGTCCACAGTGGACGCGCCGAGCCGCTGCGGCGCGTCCACCGGATCCGGCGTCGCGGCGGTGCCGTCTCCGGGGCCCTCAACCGTCGCTGTCGGCCGACGAGACTCGCAGGACAGGGCCTAGGCTCTCGGGCCATGTTGGTCGGCCGGGATGGCGAACGGACCCACGTCGAACGGCTGCTGCGGGACGCGGTGTCCGGGAGCAGCGCCGCGCTGGTGGTCCGGGGTGACGCGGGCATCGGCAAGTCCGCGCTGCTCGACCACGCCGTGGCGGGCGCCGGGGACATGCGCGTGCTGCGCGGCGTCGGCATCGAGTCCGAGGCCGAGCTGGCGTTCGGCGCGCTGCACCTGCTGCTCTACCCCTACCTGGACCGGCTCGACGTGCTGCCCGCGCCGCAGGCCGCCGCGTTGCGCGGCGCGTTCGGGCTGAGCGACGACACGGCCACGCCGTTCCTGATCGGGGCGGCGACGCTGACGCTGCTCGCCGAACTCGCGGCCGAGCGACCGTTGTTGTGCGTGGTGGACGACGCGCAGTGGCTCGATCGCGGCTCGTCGGACGCCCTGCTGTTCGCGGCGAGGCGGTTCCAGGCCGACCCGGTGGTGATGCTCTTCGCCGTTCGCGACACGGCCGTCCCGTTCCCGACTCCGGGCGTCGAGGAGCTGCGGCTCACTCGCCTCTCGCCGGACGCGGCGGCCGGGCTGCTGGACGCGCACTCCCCCGGGCTGACGGCGCCGATGCGGGCACGGGTCCTGGAGGAGGCGGACGGTTACCCGCTCGCGTTGCTCGAACTCGGCGCGGCCCGGCTGGCCGCCCAGCGCGAGGGCAGGGCCGAGCCCGCGCACCAGGTGGGGCCGTTGCCGGTCACCAGGCGGGTGCAGGACGCGTTCCGGGCGCAGATCACCGGGCTTCCCCCGGCGTCCCAGGCGATCCTGCTGGTCGCCGCGGCCGACCGGTTCGCCGGGATGGACACCGTGCTGCGGGTGGCTCGCGCGGTCGGCGCGGACACCGCCGACCTGGAGCCGGCCGAACGCGCGGGGCTGATCAGCGTCACGGACGAGCTGACGTTCCGGCATCCGCTCGTGCGCGCCGCCGCCTACCAGTGCGCCACCCACCACCAGCGGATCGCGGTGCACCGGGCGTTCGCCGACGCCCTGACGACCCCGGACCGGCGGGCCTGGCACCTGGCGGCCGCCACCACCGAACCGGACGAGGAGGTCGCCGCCGAGCTCGAACGCACCGCGCTGCGGGCCGAGCGCCGGGGCGGGGCGATGGCCGTGTCCGCCGCGTACGACCGCGCCGGGCGGTTGAGCGTGGACCCCGACCTGAAGGCGCGGCGCATCGCCAAGGCCGCGCTCGCCGCCTACGACGCGGGCAAACCGGACCGCGCGGCCCGGCTGGCCGTCGAGGTCACGTCCCTGACCGCAGATCCGGCCGTCGTCGCGGACATGACGCTGCTGCGCGGCCAGATCGAGTACGAACGCACGTCGCCCGAGGCCGACGCGGCACTCGCGGCGCAGGCGGCGCGGCTGGTCGCGGACAGCGACCCCGAACGCGCCGTCGTCATGCTGACCGAGATGCTCTGCGCCGGCCGGGACGCGGGCGCACTGGACCTGGTCACGGAGGGCGGACGCGTGCTGGCGGGTCTCGACCTGCGGCCCGGCTCCCGGTCGCGGCTGGCGGCCGATGCGCTGAGCAGCTGGGGCACCCTGCTGAGCGGGCAGCCGGACGCCGGGCCGTTGCGCGCGGTGCTGGAGATCGGTCACCTGCCCGGTGAGGACGTCATGCACCGGGTCGTCGCCGGGTTCAGCGGCTTGATGCTGGCCGACGACCCCGCGACCATCGCGGTGATGGACACGATGGTGGCCGAGACGCGTGCCACCGGGGCCTTGATGTGGATCCCCTACGCGCAGGAGATCCTCGCATTCGCCCACGCCCTGCGCGGCGACTTCCTGACCGCGCAGACCTGTCTGGCCGAGGCGGTCGCCCTCGGGACCGAGTTCGGCCTCGACATGGAGGTCGCCGTGCTGCGGTCGGTCTCGGTGTGGCTGGCCGCGGTGGCGGGCGACGAGACCCGGTGCCGCACACTGGCCGCCGAGGTGCTGCCGGTGCTGGAGAACCGGCACGCCGTGGCCACCGCGATGACGCACTGGGGCCTCGGCCTGCTCGACTTGGCCGCCGGGAGGTACGCGACGGCGTTCGACGCGCTGCACGTCGTGTGCACGGGCCCGGCCCGGTACGACTTCCTGATCCGCGCCGTCCCCGACCTGGTGGAGGCGGCGGTCCGCGACGGCGACCCGGACCGCGTCACCGAGCACCTCGAGGCGTTCGACCACTGGGCCTCGCACGTGGACAGTCCTGTCGCGACAGCGCTGTCGCACCGCTGCCACGCCGTGGTCGAGGACTCGGAGGAGCGGTACCGCGCGGCACTCGACCTGCCCACCGGACGGTTCGACGAGGCCAGGACCCGGTTGCTCTACGGCGAATGGCTGCGCCGCAGACGCCGCCGAGGTGAGGCGAGAACCGAACTGGCCGCCGCGCTCGCCGGTTTCGCCCGGCTCGGCGCGTCGACCTGGGAGGCACGCGCCACGGCCGAACTCGGCGAACGTCCGGTCGAACCGGCCGCCGTCGACGTGCTGAAGGACCTGACACCGCAGGAGGTGCAGGTCGTCCGGCTGGCGGCGGCCGGCCTGAGCAACAAGGAGATCGCCGCCCAGTTGTTCCTGAGCCCGCGCACGATCGGCCACCACCTGTACCGCGCCTACCCCAAGCTGGGCGTCACCAAGCGGATCGAACTGGCGCAACTCGGCCTCGGATGACTTACCCGCCGGAACCCTGACCGCCCGCACGCCAGTCACGTGACCGATGTGGACCGGCGCCGTCCCGTCCTAGCCTCTTCTCCGACGACAAGGAGAAGAAGATGTTGCTGGAGAACAAGACCGCGGTGATCTACGGAGGCGGTGGCTCGATCGGCGGCGCGATGGCCGACGCCTTCGCGGCCCAGGGCGCGCGGGTCTTCCTGGCCGGCCGGACGCCCGCGAAGCTCGAAGCCGTCGCGGACCGGATCCGGGCGGCGGGCGGCCAGGTCGAGACGGCCGTCGTCGACGCGACGGACGCCGCCGCGGTCAACGACCACATCGACGCCGTCGCGGAGAAGACCGGCAGCGTGGACATCTCGGTCAACGTCATCACCAGTGCGGGGCTCTTCCAGCCGCTCGCCGACATCTCGACGCCGGACCTCGTCGCGGCCGTCGGCAGCAGCCTGACCACGCACCTGATCACCACGAAGGCCGCGGCCCGGCACATGGTGAAGCAGGAGTCCGGCGTGCTGCTGTTCTTCGGCGGCTCGGACCACGCGAACGTCCTGCCCGGCATGGGCAACGTGACAATCGGCTTCGACGCCGTCGAGTCGCTGCGCAAGCAGTGGGCCGTCGAGCTGGCACCGCACGGCGTCCGCACGGTGACGCTGCTGACCGGCGGCATCATCGACACCTTCCCGGACATCCCCGAGATGGAGATTCCGAGGCAGAGCATCCTCGACGCCTCGCCGCTCAAGCGCGCCGCGACGATGGCCGACGTGGGCAACGTGGCCGCGTTCGTCGCGTCGGAGCACGGCCGCAGCATCACCTCGACTCAGGTCAACATCTCGTTCGGCGCCTGCTACGGCTGATCACCGCCAGGTCGTGTCCCGAAAGTTCGTCCGGTGACAGACGCGGGCGAGAGACCCGGAGACGGCGCCGCCGCGATGCCCTCATACCGGGCGCGTCGCGGCGGTGTCGTCTCCGGGGCCCTCGGCTGCTCCTGTCGCCCGGCGGGACTTCCGGGACACGACCGGGGAACGGCCGTACCTGCTCGGCGTCACGCCGAACCAGCGGCGGAAGGCGTGGATGAAGCTCGCGGCCTCGGCGAACCCGAGCCGTTCGGCCACGGCCTCGACGGACAGGTCACCGCGCGACAGCAGCGCCACGGCCCGTTTCGCCCGGACCTCGTCGAGCAACGCCTGATAGCTCGTCCCGGACGAGGCCAGGCGCCGCCGCAGCGTCCGCGGGCTGGTGCCGAGCGCCCTGGCCACCGCGGGCATGCTCTGCTCGAACCGGTCCGAGGACTCGAGCAGCCGCCGCACCTCCTGCGCGGCACCGGGAGTCTCCCGGCGGCGTTCGGCGAGGGCGCGGCACTGCTCCTCGCACACGGCCGTCGTCTCGGGGCTGGCCAGGCGCAACGCCTCGGCCAGCACCGCGACGTCCACAACGGACCTGTCAGCCTTCGCCCCGAACCTCGGGCGGACACCGAACACCTCCTCGTGCTCGCGGACGTCCTCCGGTCCGGCATGGGTGAACTCGACGCCCAGCACCGGCACCGCGCCGGTCAGCAGTTCGCCCACGACGGTGTGGATCGCGGCGAGATCCCGTTCGACGAGGAACGGGACGACGTCGGCCGGCAGCGACGAGGTGTCGAGCGCCAGCACGAGCCGGTCACCGTCGATCACGGCGGAGGGTGCGGTGAACGCGAAACTCAGGTCGAGGTAGCGCAGCGCGGTGGTGATCGCGTCCTGCAGGGTGGCCGCGCTGAGGAACGCGTAGCCCAGCACGCCGAAAGTGGTGGCGTGGTAACGACGTCCGACGGCCACCCCCGCGTGAGGCAGACGGCGGGCGAGGTTGCGCACGACCGTGAGCTCCTGGCGGGCGTCGATCTCGGCGGCCGGGTCGGCGAGCAGCGCGGCGTCGATCTCGCTGCCCTCCAGCAGGGCGTCCAGCGGCACCCCGTGCTCGGCGCCGAAGCGCAGGAGGAGCGCGACGCTCGCGATGCCCCGCGGGAAGTCCCAGTGCCGGACGACCGGCTCGGCCAACGACGTCATGGCCGCGATTGTCAACTGCCCGGCCGGTGTTGTCCTGGTGCGAACGGGTGGTTGTTCCTAGCGTCGATCACGTGGACGCGAACCCCGAAGTGGTCGTCATCGGAGCCGGATTCGGCGGGCTGGGCGTCGCGTTGTCGCTGCACAGAGCGGGTTTCGACCGGTTCACCGTGCTGGAGCGGGCGAGCGGGCCCGGCGGGGTGTGGCGGGACAACACCTATCCGGGCGCGGCGTGCGACGTGCCGTCGTCGCTCTACTCGTACTCCTTCGCGCCCAGCACCTCGTGGCCACGCCGGTACTCGGCGCAGCCCGACATCCTGCGCTACCTGACCACCACGGCCGAGGCGGTGCGCGACCACATCAGGTTCGGCGCGGAGGTGGTGGCCGCGACGTTCGACGAGTCGCGGAACCGGTGGAGCGTCGCTCTCGCGGACGGGGACGTCGTCGAGGCCGACGTGCTGGTCTGCGCGGTCGGCCAGCTGACGACACCGGCGATCCCCGGCCTGCCCGGACTCGGCCGCTTCGCCGGGGAGGTCTTCCACAGCGCGGCCTGGCGGCACGACGTCGACCTGCGCGGCAAGCGGGTGGCCGTGGTCGGCACGGGGGCCAGCGCCGCCCAGTTCGTGCCGGAGATCGCACCTCTCACCGAGCACCTGACGGTGTTCCAGCGGTCCGCACCCCACGTGCTGCCGAAACCCGACGCGGCGTTGACCGGCCGATCCCACCCGGCGAGGTTGCGCGCCGCACGGGGCGGTGTGTGGCTCGCCGGTGAGACGCTGACCAGGCTCCTCAACGGCCGCTTCTCCCCCGCGCTCGTCTCCGCCGTCGCCGCGGCGCACCTGCGGCGGCAGGTCCGCGACCGCGCGCTGAGGGCCGCGTTGACGCCCGCGACACGGCCAGGGTGCAAGCGGGTGCTGTTCAGCAACGACTGGTACCCGGCTCTCACCAGACCGGACGTCGAGGTGGTGACCGAGCCGATCACCGAGGTCACGGCCCACGGCCTGCGCGCCGGCGATCGCGAGCACCCGGCGGACGTGCTGATCTGGGGCACCGGGTTCACGGTGTCCGGCTTCGGGTTCGGCCTGCGGATCACCGGCAGGGACGGCCGGGACCTCGCGGAGACGTGGGCCGGCCGTCCGCGCGCCCACCTGGGCCTGTCGGTTCCGGGCTTCCCGAACCTCTTCCTGGTCTACGGCCCCAACACCAACCTCGGCGGCAACTCGGTGATCACCATGATCGAGGCGCAGTGCCGGTACGTCGTGGACGCGGTGCGCCATCTCGCGGAGTCGGGCACGGCGCTGGAAGTGCGGCCCGAGGTCGCCGCCGCGTTCGACACCGAGATGACCAGAAGGCTGTCGCGGGGCGTGTGGAGCACCTGCTCGTCCTGGTACCGGACCGCCGACGGGTCGATCACGACCAACTGGCCCGGCACGACGTGGGAGTACCTGCGGCGCGCACGACTCCGGCAGGCCGACTTCGACCCTGCTCGGGTGAAGGTGTGACGGTGGACTACGACGTGCTCGTGATCGGGTCGGGGTTCGGTGGCGCGGTGACCGCGTTGCGGCTGACCGAGAAGGGCTACCGGGTCGGCGTGCTGGAGGCCGGGCGGCGGTTCGCGGACCACGACCTCCCCGAGACCTCCTGGCAGGTGCGCGACTACCTGTTCGCGCCGGCGTTCGGCTGCACCGGCATCCAGCGGATCACCGCGTTGCGCGACGTCGCCGTGCTCAGCGGGGCGGGGGTCGGCGGCGGTTCCCTGGTGTACGCCAACACCCTGTACCGGCCGCCGCCGTCCTTCTTCCGCGACTCCCGGTGGGGGCACATCACCGACTGGGAGGACGAGCTGGCACCGCACTACGACCAGGCGTCCCGGATGCTCGGCGTGACCGCCAACCCGTGCCGCACCGCGGGTGACCGGCTGCTGCGGGACGTCGCGGTCGACCTCGGTGTAGCGCCTACTTTTCGCACGTCCCAGGTCGGAGTCCACTTCGGACCCGGCGGCACGGACCCGTTCTTCGGCGGCGCCGGTCCCGTGCGGGACACCTGCGTCGGCTGTGGCTCGTGCATGACCGGGTGCCGGCACAACGCGAAGAACACCCTGCCGAAGAACTACCTGCACCTGGCCGAGAACGCGGGTGCGCAGGTGTGGCCGTTGACCACGGTCACCGACGTGCGGCCGCATCGGAGCGGGTACCAGGTCACGGCACGGCGCACCGGCGGACGGGCCACGCGCACGTTCAGCAGCGGTCAGGTCGTGTTCGCCGCGGCCTCGCTGGGCACGCAACGCCTGTTGCACCGCATCCGTGACCGCGGCGGGCTTCCTCGCCTCTCGCCGCGGCTCGGGTTCCTGTGCCGCACCAACTCCGAGGCGATCGTGGCCGTGCGGGTGCCCGGCGGCCGGGTCGACCAGTCCCGCGGCCTCGCCATCACGTCGTCCATCCACCCCGACGCCGACACGCACGTCGAGGTGGTCCGGTACGGCCGGGGCAGCAACCTGATGGGACTGCTGATGACGACACTCGTCGACGGCGGTCCGGCGAGGTTGCGGCGCGGCCTGGCCCAGCTCCTGCGCGAACGCGGCTCGCTGCTGCGGATGCACACCCCGCGCGCGTGGTCGGAGGAGACGATCGCCCTGCTGGTCATGCAAAGCCTCGACAACTCGCTGACGACCGTGTCCCGGCGTGGCCGGATGACCACCCGGCAGGGCGAGGGCGCCCCGAACCCGTCCTGGATCCCCGCCGGGCACGAGGTGGCGCGCCGTCTCGCGGCCAAGGCGGGCGGGGTGGCGCGGGGATCGTGGCCGGACCTGGTGAACGTCCCGCTGACCGGGCACCTCATCGGCGGCTGCGTCATCGGTGACTCCCCCGCCACCGGGGTCGTCGACCCGTACCAGCGGGTGCACGGGCATCCCGGCCTGCACGTCGTCGACGGGTCCGCGATCCCCGCGAACCTCGGCGTGAACCCCGCGCTCACCATCACCGCGCTCGCCGAGCGGGCGATGTCGTTGTGGCCCAACAAGGGCGAGCCGGACCCACGCCCTGAACCGGGCGCCCCGTACCAGCGCGTACGTGCGGTGGCACCGGGTAACCCCGCGGTGCCGGGCGACGCGCCCGGCGCGTTGGAGGTGCGTTATGCCAAGTGAGTGGCCCGCTGAGCCGTGGGACCTGCACGGACGTGGCTGGCTCACCGTGTGGACGGCACCACGTTCGGCAGTGCCCCTGCCACCGCCGGACGTGGTGCCGTTGACGCTCTTCGGCCGGGTGGTCGTGGTGTCGGCGTTCGTCGACTACCAGCCGCCGGGAGTGCTGAGCTACCACGAGGTGATGGCCGCGATCCTGGTCCGCCGCAAGGCCCGCCTCGGTCTGTCCATTCTGGACATCCTGGTCGACGACAGCACCTCGCAGCGAGGCGCTCGGGAACTGTGGGGCATCCCGAAACTGCTGGCGGGCTTCACCTTCTCCGCCGGAGCACGACTCGAAGCGACCGCCCACGACGACGGCGAGGAGATCGCTGCCGCCAGCGAGACCCGCAAGCCGTCACGAGCACTTCCGGTCCGGCTGACCACGTCGGTCTGGCAGACCCTGCACGGCAAGACGAAGCGCACGGCACTACACACGTCCGCCCGGATCAGCCTCACCCGCCTGCGCTGGCGCATCACGCCGGACGGCGAACTCGGCTGGCTCGAAGCGGCGAGGCCACGCCTGCACGTGGCCGTCTCCACCCTGCACATGCGGTTCGGATCTTCCTGATCACATGAGGAGAAGCTCATGCGCGTTCTCGCGATCACGCTCGCCCTGGTGGCCTCGACGGTGGCCGCCACCCCCGCGTTAGCGGCGCCACCGGACTACGGCCTGCCCGGCACGTACCCGGTGGCGTACAGCGATGTCACGGCCGTGGTCGGTGGCCGGTCCGTCCCCGCACGGGTGCACTACCCGGCGACGGCGGCAGGCACGAACCAGCCGGTCGCCACGGGCAGGTTCCCCGCGATCGCCTTCGGCCACGGCTTCTTCCAGGCCACCTCGAAGTACACGAGCACGAGCAACCACCTCGCCTCCTGGGGCTTCGTCGTGGTGGTGCCCACGACCCAGGGCGGCCTGAGCCCCAGCCACAGCGCGTTCGCGGACGACCTCAACACCGGCCTGAGCTGGCTCGTCGCGCAGGACGGCACCACGGGTTCCCGCTTCCGCGACCACATCACCACCACGGCGCTGGGTGCCTCGGGACACTCGATGGGGGGCGGCGCCGCCGTCCTCGCGGCCGCGCGCAACCCGCAGATCAAGACGATCTCGACCTACGCGGCGGCGGAGACGAACCCGTCCGCGAAGGCCGCGGCCGCGACGTTGCGGGTGCCGGCGCAGTTCCTCGCCGGGTCGCAGGACACGATCACCCCGGTCGGCGAGCACCAGCGGCCGATGTTCGTCGCCAAGCAGCCCGCCAAGCAGCTCCGCACGGTCACCGGCGGGTTCCACTGCGGTTTCATGGACTCCTCCGGCATCTTCTGCGACAACGGTTCGGTCACCAGGGCCGCGCAGCTCGTCGCCTCGAAGAGGGTGCTCACGTCGTGGTTCCGCTTCTACCTCGCGGGCGACGCGGCGGCACGTGACTTCGTGTGGGGCCAGCCCGCGCGCACCGACACCGCGGTCACCTTCGAAGGGACCGAGTGACCGTCACAGACCGGTGAGGCGGACGACGGCCGCGAAGCCGTCGTCCGTGCCGGGCCAGTGCGCGCGCACCGCGTCGATCCCCGCCCTGCGGACGACGCCGCGCAACACCGCCGTGACGATGATGGCGTCGTCGGCGTACCCGAGCACCGGGATGAAGTCGGGGATCAGGTCGATCGGCACGGCGAGGTAGACCATGAGCAGCCACAACCGGACCCGGACCCCGCGCGGCAGCGACCTGTCGGCGGCGAGCCGGCGCACGAGGCGCAGCACGTCGGGCAGCAGGCGCAACGCCTCGCGCAGCAGGTTCCCGCGCGGCCGGACGACCACCAGCGCGACCAGCAACACCACCCAGGTCAGCAGCAGGGCCGCCGCGACGCCGATCAGCAGGTCCCACCAGGACGAGCCGGTCACGCCTGGTCCGCGAGCCGTTCCACGTCGGTGACCTTGCCCGCGACGATCAGCAGGTCGCCGCCGTTGATCACGGTCTCGGCGGTGGCGTAGGTGAAGCCCTCCCCCGGCCGCTTCACCCCGACGACGGTGACGCCGTACTTCGCCCGCAGCTTGCTCGCGCCGAGCGGTTTGCCGATCGCCTCCTGGGGCGGCCGGGCCTTGATCATCGCGTAGTCGTCCTCGAACTCGATGTAGTCGAGCACGCGGCCGGTGACGACGTGTGCGACGCGTTCGCCCATCTCGTGTTCGGGCAGCACGACGTGGTGGGCCCCGATGCGTTCGAGGATGCGGCCGTGTTCGCGGCTGATCGCCTTGGCCCAGATGTTGGGGATGCCGAAGTCGGCCAGCACGGCGGTGGTGAGGATGCTGGCCTCGAGGTCGGTGCCGATGCCGACGACCGCGCGCTGAAACTCGTCGACGCCCAGCTGGCGCATGACCTCGGCGTCGGTGGTGTCGGCGACGACGGCGTGGGTGAGGTCGTCGGCGTAGCGCTGCACGAGCTTCGGGTCCGAGTCGATCGCCATGACCTCGGTGCCCTGCGCGACCAGTTCGAGCGCGAGCGAACTGCCGAAGCGGCCCAGGCCCAGCACGACGACGCGGGATTCCTGCTTATCCGACAATGGGTCGCTCCTCGGGTAGTTCGTAGCGCCGGCGGCGTTCGCGCAGTGTCAGGGCGGAGACCAGGGTGATCGGCCCGACCCTGCCGATGAACATGAGCACGATGATGACGAGCTGGCCGGTGACGGACAGGTCGTCGGTGATGCCGGTGGACATGCCGACGCCGCCGAACGCGGCCGTGGTCTCGTACAGCACGTCGTCGAGCCGGAACGAGCTGGTGGCCAGCAGGACCAACGTCGCGGCCATCACGACGCCGACACCCAGCAGCGCGACCGTGACGGCCTGGCGCTGCACCTCGTTGCTGATCCGGCGGCCCATCACGTGCACGGTCGGCTCGGCGCGGACCTCCGCCAGCAGCACGAACGCGAGCAGCGCGAACGTCGTGACCTTGATGCCGCCGGTGGTCCCGGCGCTGCCGCCGCCGACGAACATCAGCACGTCGCCGACGAGCATCGTGGCGGGCTGCAGCTGGGCGACGTCGATGGTGTTGAACCCGGCGCTGCCCGGCATGACGCCGTGGAACAGTCCGATGAGGAGCTTCTCGCCGACCCCGTACGGCCCGAGCGTGCCCGCGCGGGCCCACTCGAAGACGAGCACGGACAGCATCCCGAACCCCATCAGTCCGAGGTACACCGGCACGGTGATCTTGGTGTGCAGCGACCACCGCTTGCGGTTGCGACTGCGGCGCAGGATCTCGAACAGCACCGGGAACCCCAGCCCGCCCGTCACCGAGACCAGCACGATCGGCAGGCACACCCACGGGTCGGTCGCGTACCGCATGAGGCTGTCCGGGTGCAGCGACAGGCCGACGCTGTTGAACGACGAGATCGAGTGGAACACCCCCGAGTAGAGCGCCTGCCCGAACGACTCGCCGTACCCGAGCCAGAACCGCAGCCCCAGCGCCACCGCGCCGATCACCTCGACGACCAGGCTGATCCTGATCACACCCGCCACGACCCCGCGGACGTGCCCCAGGTTCAGCGTGTTGGTCTCGGTCTTCACGGTGAGCTGCAGGTGCAGGCCGAGCCGGTGCTGGATCAGCAACGCCAGCACGGACGCGAGCGTCATGATGCCGAAGCCGCCGACCTGCCACAGCACCAGCAGCAGCACCTCGCCGAACACCGACCAGTGCGACCCGGTGTCGACCACGGCGAGCCCGGTGCCGCTGATGCCGGAGGCCGCGGTGAACAGCGCGGGCATGAAGCCCGTGGCCCGGCCCGACTCGGCGGAGATCGGCAGCATGAGCAGCCCTGTGCCGGCCGCGGTGGCCGCCAGGAAGGCGAGTACGACGAGGCGGGCGGGGTGCCGCCACCCGGTGATCACCGCGACAGCCTAGATCGTCGGGGTGGGACGGGCCTGTCACGCCCGTCCGGCGCCCGACAACCGCACGACAACGTCGCCACAACAGCGCGCCGGTACTTCTTCCCTCGGCAGACCTCAACCGATGGAGGACATGGTGAAAGCCAAACTGGCAACGGTGCTGGCAGGCTTGCTGGCGGTCGCGACGCTGATCGCGCCCACCGTGAGCGCGACGCCGTTCCAACGCGACGTGTTCGTCCGCGACAACGTCGGCGACGTCGGGAACGAGCCGAGCACCGGCAGCATCTACTACAGCCCGGACATCAGGGTGTGCTCGACGCCGGCGTACTGCGCGGTGTCCCAGAACCCCGTGGTGGGGGTCAACAACTACGTCTTCGTCACCCTGAGACGCAAGGCGGGCGCCATCGGCAACGTCGACGGCAGCCTGCACCTCTACCGCAGCAACCTCGGTGGCGGCACGGCCTGGCCGGCCGGCTGGACCTACATCGGCACCGCGGGCTCGACCGTGCCGGTCGGCGGCACGACGGTGATGATCACCTGGCCCGGCTGGAACGTGCCCGGCCCGGCGCACTTCTGCCTGCTCGCGCGGTGGGTGTCCAACGCCGACCCGATGACGTTCGCCGAGGGCAGCAACACGCAGCAGAACGCGCAGCGGAACAACAACATCGCCTGGCGCAACGTCGACTCGGTGCGGGTGCGGCCGTTCGAACCCGTCCGCGTGCCGTACACGATCGGCAACCCCGAGCGGACCGACGCACGGCAGAACCTGGTCCTCGAGCAGACGCGGCCGTTCGCCGGCGCGATCACGATCGACCTCGGCCAGGAGCTCACGGCGCGGTGGAAGGCCGCGGGCGGCAGGGCGACCGGCGTGAAGCAGGTGGGCGAGACGCAGTTCCAGCTCGCCGACACCAAGGCCCGGTTCGACAACCTGGTCCTCAAGGGTGACGAGCGCGTCGAGACCGCGCTGACGTTCGCGACCGACAAGGAGGCGGGCCCGGCCGAGCTGCACGTGCGCCAGACCGACGCGCAGGGCACGGATCTCGGCGGAGCGCAATACCTGATCAACGAGAAGGACTGAGTATCAACCCCGGTGGGTCCGTCTCCGTTACTCGGAGACGGACCCACCGAAAGGGTTGTCAATGAGAACCATCATGGTGTTGTTGCTGCTTCTGCTCGGGATCGTGCCCGCGCACGGAGCAGCGGACTGCGAGCCGGCGGACTGCCCGGTCGTCGTGGACGCGATCGACGGGCCGGTGCACGAGTCGGCGGACTCCTACACGGCCGTGTTGAAGCTGCGCGACGGGAAGCCGCAGCAGAGCGCGGCGGCACAGCAGGACGTCGAGGTCGCCTACAGGTTCGTCGACGGCACGGCGAAGCAGGGCCAGGACTACCAGGCCGCGCCGCGCGGAACGGTGACGATCAAGGCGGGCGAGACCCAGGCGCTCGTGCCGTACAAGGTGCTGCGGGTGACACCGGAGAAGAAGACGTTCACGCTGGAGATCACGTCGGTGAAGCCGGGCCAGATCGGCAAGCGCGTCGCCGTGTTCACGATCGCCGGCAAGAGGTGAACAGCGTGACGGCCTGAGCCAGGTGCCGGGCAGCCTCGGTCCACCGCCCGGTCCGGCCCTCCAGGTCGGCGACCGTGCGGTGGACCCTGGCCCGCTCGAACTCGTCCGGTGCCTGGGTCCTCGCCTCCAGCGCGGCCGTCAGGTGGTCCCGGGCGGCGGCGAGGTCCCCGAGCGCCAGCTCGGCCTCCGCCAGGTCGCGCAGGGTCGACGCCTCGCGGTGGCCGTCGCCGAGAGCCCGGCAGATCACGAGTGCGGCGTTCAGGCATTCCCTTGCCACGGCAGGATCTCCGAGTGCGAGCTGGGTGACGCCGAGGCCGGTCAGCGCGTCGGCCTCGAAGCGGTCGTCGGTGACCTCGCGGCTGATCCGCAGCGCGTCGCCGAAGCAGCGCAACGCCGGTTCGAGGTCGGCGAGCCGGTGGTACGCGCCGCCCAGCGACATCAGCGTCGCCGCCTCCAGCCGGAGGTTCTCCTCGGCGCGGAACGTCTCCAGAGCCGCGAACAACGGCTCGGTCGCCAGTTCGGGCCGGCCCATCCGGACGTAGGTGTAGCCGAGGTTGCGCCGGGCGAGCGCCACTCCCACCTCGTCTCCCGCGGCGCCGTGCACGTCCATCGCCGCGCGGTACGAGTCCAGGGCACGGTCGAACTCGCGCAGTTCGGAGTGCGCGTTCGCGATGTTGTTGTGCAGCCGGGCTTCCCCGCGCAGATCCCCCGCCTCGCGCACGAGAGCGAGCGCTTGTCGTTGCACCACCATGGCTTCGGCGATGCGTGACGTCATCTGCAGCGCGATTCCCTGCCCTCGCAACATCTCCGCCTCGGCTCGCTGGTCGCCGAGCGCACGGGCGGCCGTCACCGCGTGCTCGCACTGCTCGACCCGTGCCGCCCAGTTGCCGCGCGCCTCGAAGTAGCTCGTCAGCAGGTAGACCAGCTGCCACGTCTCGCGGTGCAGGCCGGAGCGGGCGGCCAGCCGGATCACGTGCAGCATGTTGTCGCGTTCGGCGTCGAGGCAGGCGAGCACCTCGACGCGGTCCGCGGTGAACGGCAGGTCGTCGCACCGCGGCCGCGTCACGAGGTCGTGGCGCGGGTTGAGGACCTCGCCCGCCGCGTGCGCGATCGTGAGGTACCGGTCGAGCAGGCGCTCCACCCCGTCACCGATGTCGCCGCTCTGCCGGGCGAACAACCGGATCAGGTCGTGCAGCGCGTACCGGCCGTTGCCCATCTCGCTGACGAGATGGGAGGCGACGAGCTCGTCGAGGCCCGGCCCCATCGCGTCGGCGAGGTCGGCGGGGAAGCTGGCGCCGGGGTGTTCACCGAGGATCCGGAACAGCCGCGCGGCCTGCGGGCTCAGCGTGCGGTGTGCGCTGGCGAACACCGTGCGGACGGTGCGGTCGTCCCCGTCGACCGACAGCACGTCCAGCGGGTCGTTGCGGGTCAGTTCCCGCACCAGGTCGGCGATCGGCCTGCCGGGCCGGATCGCGAGCCGGGCGGCCGCGATGCGCAACGCGAGCGGCAGCCGTCCACAGTGGACCACCAGCTCCGCGGTCGCGCCGGACTCGGCCCGCACCCTTCCCTCACCGAGGATGTCGGCGAACAGGTCGTGCGCCTCGGGATCGCTGAGCAGGCCGAGGCTCACCGTGTGCACGGCGTGACGGGTGCCGAGCGCGGAAAGCGTGTCCCGGCTCGTGATCAGCAGCAGGTTCCCCTGGTCGCCCGGCACGAGCGGCAGCACGTCCCGCGCGCGGCGGACGTCGTCGAGCAGGATCAGGACCCGCTTGCCGTGCAACAGGGACCGGTACGTCGCGGCCGGGTCGGCGGGCACCCGGTCCGCGGGCACGCCGAGGCTGTGCAGCATCTCGGTCAAGGCCTGGGCCGGGGTGAGCCGTTGCAGGTCGAGGAACACCTGGCCGTCCGGGAAGCGGTCGGCGACACGGCGGGCCCACTCGACGGCGAACGTGGTCTTGCCTACCCCGGCTACACCGGAGACGACGACGATCGGGGGAAGTCCCGCGAGGGAGGCGAACTCGGCGGCGCGACCCGTGAAGTGGCCCGCGCGGGCCGGCAGCTGGGCGGGTCTCGCGCTGTGCAGCGAGGGATCACGACGCAGGATCGCGGTGTGCAGGGCGGTGACGTCCGGGCCGGGGTCGGCGCCGAGCTCGTCGGCGAGCCGGTGTCTGAGTCTTCGGAACACCTCGAGCGCGTCGGACTGCCGTCCACCGAGGTGCAGCGCCCGCATCAGCAGGCCGACGAGCCGTTCCCGCGTCGGGTGGCCGACCACCAGCCGTTCCAGCTCCTCGACCGCGTTCGGCCGGTCGAGCCGCTCACCCCAGTACGTCTCCAGCGCGGCGATCCGCTGTTCCCGCAACCGGTCGATCTCCGCCCGGCCCCAGCCGAACAGCTCGACGTCCTCCAGCGGCTCACCTCGCCACAGCCCGAGGTCCCTGGTCCGTTCGAACGTCGCCGCGTCGACGGACGCGTCGAGCTGGTAACCGCCGGGCTTGGTCATGAGCGCGCCCGGCAGGCCGCAGTCGGCGAGCGCCTGCCGCACCCGCGCGACGTGGCTGTGCAACGACCGCACGGCCGTGCGCGGCGGATCCTCGCCCCACAGCACGTCCACGAGGCGGTCGACGGGAACCGGCGTGCCAGCGCGCAGGGCGAGCACGGCGACGATGCTGCGCTGCCGGGCCCCGGTCAGCACCGCGCGGCCGTGCGGGCCGCACACCTCGACGGGCCCGAGGATCTTGACCTCACCAGCTGTCAACCGCACGTGACGTCACGTTAGTGCGCGTTTTGCCCTGGTGGCAGCGCTGAACGTGGGACAGAACCGGCAGTTCGCCGAGCGACTCAGCTCAGCAGTTCCGCGAGGTGGACCACGTGCTCGCGAGCCCAGGTCCGCCGCTCTCCGCCGTGGAACACGACCTCGGCGTCGTCCTGGACCACCACCTCGGTCACCTGGCCGATCGGCCCGATCGACCCGTGCAGCCGGACGAGGTCACCGGGCTCCAACTCGTCCGCGCGACTGGTGCCGAGGTTGCGGGCCGTGGAGGCGGGCCGCAACCGGGTGGTGAAGAGCCACCACGACACCCCGCACACCACCGGGACGGTCAACGTCAGGACACCCGCCGCGACCGGGCGCTCGCTCACCAGCGCTGCCGCGGCGACCAGCGCCCACAGCAGGCCAGCCAGTGCCGCGAGGAGCGCCGAGCTCACGGGGTGGTCGCCGGCCTGCACCCACCCGGTCGTGCGCACCCGCCCGTCCGGGGTGAGGCCGCGCGGGACTCCGCCGTCCACCGTGGAGGGTGCCGTTGCAGGGGAAACGCCGTCGTCCGCCGCGGTGGACGCCGCTTCCACCTCGGCGAACAGGTCGACGTGCTCCTCAGTCGGCACGCTGCCACCTCAGCTGTCCCCTGGCATCGCGGGCGCAGACGACCTCGGTGCCCTTCGGCGACGTCCTCGTCGCCCCTTCGACGACGCACCGCTTGCCCACGAACCGGGAGAGCCACTCGGCGTCGTCGTCGGGCTCGGTGGTCTCCGTGGGCGGCGGTTCCGGCGCGGGTTTTTTCGTCGGCCGGACCGGAGGAGGCGGCGGCAGAGCGTTCGTGGTCGTGGTCGTGGGGACCGGTGTGGTGGTGGACGAGGTCGGCGGCACGCTGGACGTCGTCACCACCGGGTCGACCTCGTACCTCTCGCACCCGGTCGACCACAGTCCGCGGCGCTGCTGGCGTGCGGCCATCTCCTCCGGCACGAGGTCCCCGCGCGCGGCCAGATCGGCGGACGTCGAGCCTTCGGCGACGATCGTCCTGGCGTAGTCGGAGCCGTCCGGCAGTTGCACGTCGACCAGCAGGCGGCCGGACTCGGCATCGCCCTCGGACTCGGACTTCACCGTGAGCCGCACCTTCTTGCCCCGCAGGAGGTTCTCCGCGGCCGCCAGGGACTGCGACTGCCAGCAGGCCGCCCGGTTCACGCCGTACACGCGGGCGCCGAAGGCGCGTCCGGTGTCGGGTTCCACACCCTCGAACGAATCCACGTCGGACACCGTGCGGACGGTCACCTCGAACGAGTCGCCCCGGTGCACGGCCGCAGCCGCCGCCGGACCGCTGCGCTGGCCGGGCGGTGCGGCGCCGCTGAAGCCCGCCGCGCCCGTCACCGCCAGCACCCCGAGGACACCGGCGCACGCGATCGCGAGCCGCGCCCGCTGGTCGCTGCGCCACCAGAGGCGGCGAACGAACCCCGGACTCGTCGCGGGCTCGGAGGCGTGGGGCAAGGGCGCTCCTGGCTTGGGCCGACGTTGTCCGGGGCAGTGTTGTCGCAGGTCCGGCCGTCGTCAAGGGACGATCGGGGTTCAATTCGATTCCGTGCGGCTCTTCACAGGGGTCCGGTTGTGATCGCGTCGGCACACACCCCGGCACGTCGTAGGGTGCAACCCGGCCGATATTTTCCGTTATCGCCGTACGCCCGGGACATCTCCTGGTCAGACGACCCTGAACTGGCGAGTGAGGTGGGCATGGCGATGACCGAGGAACCCGGCGTCGCGACGGTGGTGGCCGCACGCGACGGCGACCAGCGCGCGTTGGACGACCTGGTGAGCGGGTACCTGCCCCTCGTCTACAACATCGTCGGGCACGCGCTCGGCGGCCACCCGGACACCGACGACGTTGTCCAGGAGACCATGTTGCGGGCGGTGCACGGCCTGCCGGGACTGCGCGACCCCGCCGGGTTCCGGTCGTGGCTCGTCGTCATCGCGATGAACCAGATCCGGCTGCGGCACCGCGACCACCAGCGCGTCCCGGTCACCGGCCCGGTGCCGGAGGACGTGGCCGATCCCGGCGCGGACTTCGTCGACCTCACGATCATGCGCCTGCAGCTGTCCGGGCAACGCCGCGAGGTCGTCGCGGCCACCCGGTGGCTCAGCGAGGACGAACGCGAGCTCCTCTCGCTGTGGTGGCTGGAGGCGGCGGGACGACTGACCCGCGCGGAGGTCGCCAACGCGCTGGAGCTGACCCCGCAGCACACCGCCGTGCGCGTGCAACGCGTGAAGGCCCAACTCGACGCCGCACGCATCGTGGTGCGGACGCTGGAGCGCACGACGCGTTGCCCGGAACTCGCTTACGTGGTCGCGGAATGGGACGGCGTGCCCAGTCCGTTGTGGCGCAAGCGGATCGCCCGGCACAGCCGTGACTGCGTCCAGTGCGAGCGCTGCGGGCACGACCTCGCGTCCGTCGAGGGGCTGCTCGCCCGGCTGCCCCTGGTGCCGCTGCCGGCCGCGCTCGGCTTCGACCCGGCGACGCTCACCGGGTCTCAGGTGGCCATCACCCAGGTCACGTCCGCTCCCGTCAGCGGCGGCAAGCTCAGCCTGCTGGTGAAGGGCGCGTTCGTGAAGCCCCTCGCGGCGGCGGCAGCCGTCGTGGCCGCAGGCGTCGTGATCGCCGTGCTGCCCTCGGGTGAGGAGCCGGTCGCCCGCGCGCTCCCCGTGGCCACCAGCCAGACCACCACGACGACCGCGCCTCCCACCACCTCGCCGGCCACGTCGTCGTCAGTGCCGCCGTCGACGACCACGGCACCGGCCAAGCCCGTGCCACCGCCCGCGGTGCCCGTGACGGCGTCGGTGAAGAAGGGCGTCAGCACCTGGAACTTCACCGGTGTCGGCAAGGCGCTCACCGACGTCCGCGCGGGCTGGTACTACAACTGGGCCGCGCAGCCCGACGGCATCCCGACGCCGCCGAACGTCGAGTTCGTGCCGATGATCTGGGGCACGAAGTTCACCGACGACGCGACCCTCGCGAAGGCCAAGGCGAACGGCAAGGTGCTGCTCGGGTTCAACGAGCCGGACTTCCCCGACCAGGCGAACATGACTCCGGAACAGGCGCTCGACCTGTGGCCGAAGCTCCAGGCGACCGGGCTGCGGCTCGGCAGCCCCGCCGTCGCGCACAGCGGGGACAAGCCGGGCGGCTGGCTCGACCGGTTCATGACCGGTGCCGCCCAGCGGGGCCTGCGCGTCGACTTCATCGCGGTGCACTGGTACGGCTCGGACTTCAGCGACGCGGCCGTCGGCCACCTCAGGAACTACCTCGCCGCGGTGCACGCCCGGTACGGCAAGCCGATCTGGCTGACCGAGTACGCGCTGATCGACTTCTCGGGCGGCTCGGCGCGGTTCCCGACCCAGGCTCAGCTCGCGGCGTTCGCCCGCGGCTCCAGCGCGATGATGGAGGGCCTCCCCTACGTCGAGCGCTACGCCTGGTTCGCGCTGCCCGACGAGGACAAGCCCGGCACCGGCCTCTACAAGGCCGGTGGCACCCCGAACGAGGCCGGTGAGGCGTACCGCGCCGCGGGCTGAGCGGCCGTGGCTGAGAATCACGGCGTGTCAACTGCGACGAACCCCCGCCTGCTGGTCACCGGGACCACCGGGCACGCGGTCACCGACCTGGTGATCCCGGCACTGCTGCTGCGCACACCCGGCGCGGTCTGGTCCCAGCTCGTCCACGTCTACGTGCCGGACGGTCCCACCGTCGCGTTCAGCGGCCGGGACCTCCGCTCGCCCGGCATCACCGAGGCCACCGCCCTCGCCCGCGCGGCGGGGTTCGAGCCGGTGGTCAGGTCGCCGGGCGGGCGGATGGTGGCCTACGACGGCGGTGCCGTCGTGATCGACCACCTCGACAGCACCACGGACATCCGGCACGCGGGCAGCGCGACGTTCGCGGCGAACGCGGAGAGCCACGCCTGGGTGCTGCGCGGACTCGGTGCCATCGACGCCCGCGTCGGTGAGGTGGAGGGCGAGTACTGCCCTGGCGAGTTCAGCGTCAACGTCGGGGGCGACACGAAGGTCATCGGCTCCGCGCAACGCGTCACCTCCACCGGTTCGTTGTTCAGCACGGTCGTCCAGGTCGCCGTCTCGGACCGGGTGCGGGCCGTGATCACGGACGTCTCGAAGGCGCTCGGGTACGTCCTGCGGGAGAGTTCCATCGCGGGCCTGGCCGACTACGAACCCGCGCTGACCTCCGGGCAGGTCGCCGCCGCGTTCGTGGCGGACTACCGCGACCGGCTCGACATGACCGACGGGGAGCTGCCCGCCTCGATGGTCGCGCACGCCTCCCGTGCCGGTGGCGGTTCGCCGTTCCACGTCGACGACTGGACGCGGGCGAACCCGATGCCGCGGGGTGTGGAGGAGTTGTGAAGGTTCGGGCGGACGACCCCTCGTCCGCCCTCTCGGGGTCCGCGCCGGTGTTAGCGTGAATTTCGTGATGATCATGCGTGCCGCGCTGGAGGACCTCTACGCGCGCCGCCTCCGCAAGCGGCTGGAGAGCGCCGTGCTGCCCCGGCACCTCGCGGTGATCATGGACGGCAACCGGCGCTGGGCCAGGCAGGCCGGCCTCGCGAACGTCAGCGAGGGCCACCAACGCGGCGGCGAACACCTGAAGAACGTCATGGACTGGTGCGAGGACCTCGGCATCCGCCACCTGACGGTGTACCTCGCGTCCGCGGACAACCTGCACAAGCGCGCCGACGCCGAGATGCGGTTCCTGATGGAGGAGGTCGTCGAGCGGATCGTCCTCCCCCGGGCCGTCGGCTCCGCACGCTGGCAGACGCACGTCGCCGGCCGGGTGGACCTGCTCCCCGACACCACCCGGCACGCGCTGAAACTGGCCGAGGAGGAGACCCGCGACCGCGAGTTCCACCTCACCATCGCCGTGGGTTATGACGGCCGCTTCGAACTGGTGGACGCCGTGCGGTCGCTGCTGGAGTCCGGACCGAGCCTCGAAGAGCTGACGGAGAACATCACCCCGGACGACATCGCGCGGCACCTCTACACCGCCGGGCAGCCCGACCCCGACCTGGTGATCCGCACCAGCGGCGAGGTGCGCCTGTCCGGTTTCCTGTTGTGGCAGGCGGCTTTCGCGGAACTGCACTTCTGCGACGTCCACTGGCCCGGCTTCCGCCGGCTGGACTTCCTGCGCGCCCTGCGCTCCTACTCCGACTCACGAGGATGACGATGGACCCGAAGGTCACCGTGGTCGTGCCGACCTACGACGAGCGCGAGAACCTGCCCGTGCTGGCGGGCCTGCTCGCCGCACTCGACGTGCCGAACCTGCACGTCCTGGTCGTCGACGACGGCTCCCCCGACGGCACCGGCGCCCTCGCCGACGAACTGGCGCTCGACGGCCCGATCCCGCTCACCGTGCTGCACCGCACCGAGAAGAACGGCCTCGGCCGCGCCTACGTGGCGGGCATCCTCAAGGCCCTCGACGACGGCGCCGACGTGGTCGTGCAGATGGACGCCGACCTCTCCCACCCGGCCGGCGCCCTTCCCGCCATGCTCGACGTGCTGCGCACCACCGACGCCGCCGTCGTCCTCGGCTCCCGCTACGTGCCGGGCGGCTCGGTGGCCGACGAGTGGAAGTGGCACCGCAAAGCGCTCTCCGCCTGGGCGAACTTCTACGTCAACGCCATCCTCCGCCTGCGCGTCAAGGACGCCACCGCCGGGTTCAAGGCCTGGCGCGCCGAGACCCTCCGGCAGATCGACGTCGCGTCGCTGCGCAGCAACGGGTACGCGTTCCAGGTCGAGATGAACCACCGCGTGGTCCGGCGCGGGATGCGCATCGCCGAGGTCCCGATCCGGTTCGAGGAACGGGCCGAGGGCGCGTCGAAGATGAGCCTGGCGGTGCAGGTGGAGTCCGCGATCATGCCGTGGAAACTCCTGTTCAGAAGGAGCTGACAGAACGGTTTTTCCTCCCCGGACGTCGGGTATGTACGAATTCGTGACTGTCGATCCCGCAGAGCTGCTCGCCGAGGGCTACACCGCCGAGTTCCCCGACGCCGACGAACCGATCCTCCTCGACGCGCACGGTCGCGAGGTGCTCACCTGGCAGGACAACTACCCGTTCACCGAACGGATGTCCCGCCCCGAGTACGACCACCTCAAGCGCCTGATGCAGATCGAGCTGCTCAAGCTCCAGCACTGGGTGGCCGACACCGGGCAACGCCTCGTCATCCTCTTCGAGGGCAGGGACGCGGCCGGCAAGGGCGGCACGATCAAGCGGTTCACCGAGCACCTCGACCCGCGCGGCGCGCGCACGGTCGCCCTCGACAAGCCGAGCGAGCGCGAACGGGGCGAGTGGTACTTCCAGCGCTACGTCCGTGAACTCCCCACCGCGGGAGAGATCGTGCTGTTCGACCGCTCCTGGTACAACCGCGCCGTCGTCGAGCACGTCATGGACTACTGCACCAAGGCCGAGTACGACCTGTTCATGCGGCAGGCGCCGCTGTTCGAGCAGATGCTCGTCGAGGACGGCGTGCTGCTCGTGAAGCTGTGGTTCTCCGTGTCCCGCAACGAGCAGCGCACCCGGTTCGTCATCCGTCAGATCGACCCGGTGCGCCAGTGGAAGCTCAGCCCCAACGACATCAAGTCGCTGGACCGCTGGGACGACTACACCGAGGCCAAGGTGGCGATGCTGCGGTCCACCGACACCGACATCGCGCCGTGGACCGTGGTCAAGAGCAACGACAAGAAGCGCGCCCGCATCGAGGCCATGCGCAGCGTTCTGGCCCGCTTCGACTACGACGACAAGGACGCGGACGTCATCGGCACCCCGGACGTGCGGATCGTCGGGCCTGCGGCGACGCTGCTGGAGGAGGGTGAGGACGACACCGCGCTGAGCCCGACGCCGATCGCGCCCAGCACGGAACCCGGCCCGGGATTACACCCGTGACACGGGGTCTCGCCCGCACCGTCGTGCCCGCACCATCGTGCCCGCACCATCGTGCCCGCTCCATCGTGCCCGCACCATCGTGCCCGCACCATCGTGCCCGCACCATGGTGCTCGCGGCGAACCGGTCCCGTGGTGACGCGGGGGCCAGCCTCACCACGACCACTCCGGCCCACCCCAGTGATCATCGGCGCCTCCCCCGGTTGACTTCCCGCATGACCTCACCACTGCCCCGGCGCACCGCCCTGCGTGCCGCCGCCGTCGCCGCCACCACCGCGGTCGTCGCGACCCCTGCGGCCGTCGCCGCCAACGCCGAGTCCCGCGGCAAGGAGGTCCGCGACTCGTTCACCGTGCGCGACAAGCGGGGCAGGCAACGGGTGCTGGCCGACACCCGGCGCCCACCCGTGCTCATCGGCAGCCAGGTGATCCCGGCCGAGCAGCGCCAGGGCCCCGAACACGGCACCTACCTCATCTTCAACGACGAGAACGGGTCCGAGCGCGGCGGCCTCGTCGCCGGTGCGTCGGAGGCCAGTCTCTCGCTCGACTACGTCAACGCGCAGGCGCTCACGCTCGGCACGAAGTGGCAGGGCGAGCACGGTGCGGCGGCGTTGTTCTTCAAGCAGATGCCGGACCCGAGTCTGCCCGCCGGGCAGACGCCGCCGATGCCGACCAGGGTCGAGCTCGTCTGGTCCACGGGAGACGGCGCGGTGCTCGCGCTCAACGACTCGAAGGGCCGGCCGCGCATCGTCCTCTCGGTGGACGCGCGAGACGTGCCGAGCATTCGGGTGCTGGACGAGCACGGTGCCGTGGTCTCCAGTCTCCTCTGACCGTTCAGCCGACCGGGAAGTCGAAGTAGGTGTCCGGGTAAGGCTCGTCGTTCAACGTGTAGTGCCACCATTCGCTGTCATAGCGCCGGAACCCGCACGCCTCCATGATCGAGCAGAGGTGCTGCCGGTTCGCCGTCTCGGCCTCGCCGACCGCGGCACCGTGGTGCGAGATCGGGTCCATCAGGTCGTGGCCGCCGCCCATCGGCGCGAGCTCGCCGGTGTCCAGGCGGTAGAGCGTGAGGTCGACGGTGCTGCCGCGGCTGTGGCCCGATCTCGTTGCCACGTAACCCTGTTCGAACATCTCCGCCCTCGTGATGCGTGGGTGGTGCCGTGCCTTGGTGTGGCCGTCCTCGGGTTGTGCGGCCCAACGCAGGAAGCACTCGACGGCGCGTTGCGGCCGGTAGCCGTCCCACAGGAGCAGGCCGAAACCGAGCGACTCGGCCTTCTCGTGGGCCATCCGCAGGGCGGCGACCAGCGCGCGGGTGCCCACGACGCGGTTGACCAGGTAGCCGTCGACGGGCTTGCCGGTGAAGTTGTCCCACGTGGCGTACTTGGCGTCCCAGCGAATGCCGGGCACGTCCACGAAGACGAAGTCGTCGTTCACCGGAGCTTTCCCGTCAGCGCCAGGGACACCAGCCGGTCGATCACGTCGCCGAGCGACAGACCCGCCGCCGCCATCATCCTCGGGAAGCGGCTGTAGGAGGTGAGGCCGGGCATGGTGTTGACCTCGTTGAGGACCACTGTCCCCTCCGGCGTCAGGAACATGTCCACCCGAGCGAGGCTCGTGCAGCCCAGCGCGCGGTAGACGACCTTCGCCGTTTCCCGGACGAGCGCGCGTGCCGCCGCCGGGATGTCCGCCGGCACCACGAACGTCGAGTTCTCCGAACCCGACTCCGGCGTGCTCTCCTGGTGGATCCGGAAGAACCCGTGAGTCAGCGCGACGCGGTCCAGTTCGCCGACGATCAGCTCCTCGCCGTCACCGAGGATCGAGCACCCGATCTCGCTGCCCGCCACGGCCGCCTCGATCACGACCTTCGAGTCGTACTGCCGGGCGACCTCCAGCGCCACGCGCAGTTCGTCCTCAGTGGACACCTTGGTGACGCCGAACGACGAGCCCGACCGCGCCGGCTTGACGAAGACCGGGTAGGTCACCGAGTCCGGCACGTCCGTCCAGAAGTCCGGTGTCGCGACCCCGGCGCTCCGGGCGACGACGTACGTGAGCGACTTGTCCATGCACAGCGCGGAACTCTGCACGTCGCAGCCGACGTAGGGAATGCCGGACAGTTCCAGCAGGCCCTGCACCGCGCCGTCCTCCCCGTGCCGGCCGTGCAGCACCGGGAAGATCACGTCCAGGCCGATCGTCTCGACCTTGCCGTCGCCCAGGACCAGCAGCCCGTCGGGCGAGAGCACGACCGGGCGGCCGTCCTCCGCGCCCGGTCCCGCGCACAGCCTCCAGTCGCCGCCGCGCGTGATCTTGATCCAGAACGGCTCGTACTTCTCCGCGTCGAGGCTCCCCGCCACCTCCCGCGCGGACTTCACCGAGACGGGGTGTTCCTCGAACGACCCGCCGAAGATGATCCCGATTTTCGTCCTGCTCATTGTTCTCCCCCGTTTTCGAAGCTCAGGCAGTTGATGAGACTGTTCTGCACGGTGTCGCTCAGGGCGTGGTCCGTGTAATAGGCCGTGTGCGGCGTGATCAGCACGTTCGGCATTCGCTGCAACCGGAGCAGATCGCTGTCCACTTCCCTTGTCCGGCAGTCGGTGTAGAAGATTCCTTCCTCACCTTCGAGGACGTCCAACGCGGCTCCGCCGAGCTTGCCGCTGTCCAATGCCTCGACCAGGGCATTGGTGTCGACGAGCGGACCACGTCCGGTGTTGACGACGACCGCGCCGTGTTTCATCAAAGCGATTCGGTCTCGGTCGAGAAGGTGGTGTGTTCCCGGGTTCAACGGCACGTGCAGCGTGACGATGTCGCTCGTCCGCAGCAGTTCGTCCAACGGCACGTGGTCGGCCGAATCGCGTAGCGTGCTGTCGTGCGCCAGCACGACACAACCGAAGCCGCGCAACCGGTCCAGCACCGCCACGCCGATGCGGCCGGTGCCGATCACGCCGATCGTCAGGTCGCGCAACTCCCGGCCGCGCGTCGCGCTCAACCGGTAGTCGCGCAGGTCAGCTCTTCTCAGAACGGACTTCACGTCCCGCACCACCATCAGCATCGACATCACCGCGAAGTCGGCGACGCTGTCGGGTGAGTAGGCGACGTTCCCGACGGTGATGCCCAGGCTCTCGGCGTGCTCCACGTCGATGTGGTCGAAGCCTGCGCTACGAGTCGAGACGTACCGGACGCCCGCACGACTCAAAGCCAGCAAAGCGGATTCGGTGACGCGGGTTTTGTGGCCGACGCTGACGCACCGGTTTCCGCGCGCCAGTCCGGCGTTGCCCTCGGACACCGCCGAGGAAGTGATGATCGGCGTCACGCCGCAGCGGGGCGCCATTTCCCGGAACAGGACGGCCTCGTCCTGTTCGCACCCGTAGATCGTGATGCCCGTTGCCATGCACCACAGTCAACGAGGCACGGCGTTGCGAGCGGGTATCCGGTTATTGATACACCCGCGATAGGGCCGCTATTCGGCCTTGGTCACCAGCATGTCGATCACACCGGGCAGTTCGGCGCGCAACTGGGCGACGGTGTCGGAGTTGCCCGTGAAGTGGTGCAGCAACGCGCGCTGGAAGATCCCGTCGAGCGTCACGTAGATGGTGCCCGACGACGCGGCGGGCGTGCCGCCCAGCAGTTCGGCGTAGCGGCTGACGACCCGCCACACCATGTCCTCGCGATGGCCGTCGATCTCCAGCACGTCCGCGCGGAACGACTCGTCGAACAGGCTCTGGTTGCGCAGGTCG
Source organism: Streptomyces sp. ID05-26A (assembly GCF_033794685.1). NCBI lineage: Bacteria > Bacillati > Actinomycetota > Actinomycetes > Kitasatosporales > Streptomycetaceae > Streptomyces > Streptomyces sp. ID05-26A. The sequence goes on along the minus strand of NZ_JARAYZ010000002.1, from coordinate 482,009 downwards.
TACCAGAGGCGGTGCAGGGTCGCGTCCTGGCCGAGGGTGTCGAAGAACATCGCCACGAACCCGGCCCGCAACTGCTCCGCCGTCGTCGACGTCGCCACGACCTCGTCGTAGCGCGTCACGCAGACGACCTCGTACTGGCGGACCGCCTCGGTGATCAGGTCGCGCTTGTCCGCGAAGTAGTAGTGCAGGACGCCGTGCGAGAACTCGGAGTTCTGCGCGATCTCCCGCAGACTCGTGCGCGCGTACCCCAGCTCGGCGAGCGTGTGCAGCGTCGCCACGGCGAGCTCGGTCCGCCGGGCGTCGAACTTGTCGACCTGCCGGCGGGCGATGCGGTCCTGCTTGCGCGAAGCGACTTCTGTCACGCCCCGGAGCCTACCGCTCACTGCGACAAACCTTGACCATTCGTCCAAAAAATCTTGGACAGTCGTCAAGGAAAAACTTGACGACTGTCAAGGAATAGCTAGTGTGTGAGCCAACTCACCGAGGAGGCGACTCAATGACGAGTTATCAGCTGAGCGGGCGAAAAGCGCTGGTCACGGGCGGTGCGCGAGGCCTGGGAGCAGGCATGGCGCAGGCCCTCGCGGCGGCCGGGGCGTCAGTCCTGATCGGCGACGTCCTGGAGGACGAGGGCAAGCAGACCGCTCAAGCTCTGCGTGACTCGGGCGCGACGGCCGAGTTCGTGCCGTTGGACGTCACCGACGACGCCAGCTGGGCCTCAGCGGTGAGCACGGCCGTGGACGCGATCGGCGGCCTCGACATCCTCGTGAACAACGCGGGCATCGAGATCACCAGCCTGATCACCGAGCTCGAGTCCGCCGACGTCCGCAAGATGCTGGACGTGAACGTGCTGGGCACCGCACTCGGCATGAAGCACGGCCTGCGCGCCATGCGTCCCGGTGGCGCGGCGGGCAACGGCGGCTCGATCATCAGCGTCGCGTCCGTCGCGGCGACCATCGCCTTCCCCGGTATCAGCGTCTACTCGGCCACCAAGTCCGCCATCGACCGCCTGACCAGGGTCGCGGCCGCGGAGTCCGGCAAGCTCGGCTACGGCGTGCGCGTCAACTGCATCTACCCCGGCCTCACGCCCACCGCGATGGGCAACCAGCTGGCCGTCGACTGCGCCCAGCTCGGCCTCTTCCCGTCCGTCGAGGCCGCCGTCGGCGCGGTCGTCGAGCTGACGCCGCTCGGCCGGCTCGGGCAGGTCGACGACATGGCGGACGCCGTGGTGTTCCTCGCGTCCGACGCCTCCAAGTTCATCACCGGGGCGGGTCTCCCGGTCGACGGCGGCATGGGGATGTGACCGGAATGCCTACCGACAAGCCCGTCGTCGTCTACGGCGCCTCCGGCTACACCGGACGCCTGATCTGCGAGTACCTCCGCGAGTACGGGATCCCGTTCCTCGCCGTCGGCCGCGACGGCAAGAGGGTCAAGGAAGCCGTCGACGCGGTGCCCGGCATCGACACCGTCTCCTACGACATCGCCGAGGTCGACCACACCGAGGAGGCGCTGACCGAGGCGTTCACCGGCGCCAAGGTCGTGCTCAACACCGTCGGACCGTTCTCGCGCTACGGCCACGAGGCGGTGCGGGCGAGCCTGAACGTCGGCGCGCACTACACCGACACCAACGGTGAGCAGGACTGGATGATCGACACCGACGCGCAGTACGGTGCCGAGTTCGCCAAGCAGGGCCTGCTGATCTCCCCCGGCATCGCGCAGATGTACACGGTCGGCGAGATCGCCGCGCAGATCTGCCTGGAGCAGCCCGGACTGGACACTTTGGACATCGGGGTGTTCTGGAAGGGGTATCCCACCGTCGCTTCCACGAACACCATCCTCACGAACGCCGCGTTCTCGAAGGCGTACTACCTGGAGCAGAACGAGTACGTGGAGTGGCCCGGCGACGCGGGGCTCTACGAGCTCGTCGTGCCCGGCCAGCACGAACTCGGCCTGGCGCTGCCGTGGGGTGGAACGGCGCATCCCGTGTGGTTCAAGAGGGATCCGCGCGTGGCGTCGGTGCGGGCGCTCGGCGGTGTGTTCAACCGGCCGTTGATGCTCGGGGTGCCGCAGATCGTCGCGGCCGCGCTGGAGCAGATGGAGGGCAAGTCGGACGCGGAGAAGTACGAGATCGTCGACGCGTTCTCCGCGCAGGTGCGCAGTGAGATGCCGCCGCGCGAGAACCCGCGGATCAACATCTCGCTCGACTCCGTGCACGCGTCGGGTCCGCTGGGCCGCGCGCACTGCGTGATCCACGGCAACTGCAACTACAAGCAGACGGCGTTGCTGAACGTGCACGCCGCCGTGCACCTGTTGCAGGACGCGCCTCGCCGCGTCGGGTTCGCTTCGGGCTGCCAGGCGTTCGGGCACCGGGAACTGCTGGGCGCGCTGCGGTCGTTCGGGCTGGTCCTCGACCCGATCCTCGAAGTGCACCGCTGATGAGGCTGTCCGACTACCTGGACAAGGGCGCGTCGCTCGGGGGCGACGCGCCCTGCCTGACGATCGGCGACTCGACGCAGAGCTACGCCGAGGTCCAGCGGCGCTCCCGGGAGATCGCGGGAGCGTTGCAGGGCAGCGGGATCGGGCCGGGCGATCGGGTCGCGGTGCTGTCCGCGAACGATCCGCTGGCGCTCACGTGCGTGTTCGGCATCTCGCGGGCCGGGGCGGTGTGGTGCCCGGTCAACCCCCGCAACGAGGCGGCGGAGAACCGGGAGCTGCTCGACCTGTTCGGGTGCCGCTGCCTGTTCTTCCAGGCGAAGTTCGCGCCGCTCGTCGACCGCATCCGGGGTGATCTGCCCGCGTTGACCACGCTGGTGTGCCTGGACGGCGAGGTGGAGGGCGCGGTCACGTTCGACGCCTGGCTCGCGGAGCACGGACGTGAGCCGGAACCGGTGACGGTGGCCGACGACGACCTCTGCGTGCTGGCGGGCACCGGCGGCACGACCGGGCGCCCCAAGGGTGTGCGGCTGACCGGGCACAACCTGGAGACCGCCACCGCGCTGACGCTGATGAGCTACCCGTTCCGCCACCGGCCGCGCTACCTGGCGCTCGCCCCGCTCACGCACTCGGCGGGCGTGCTCACGTTCCCGATCATGGCGCTGGGCGGCGAGACGGTGATCATGCCGGCGCCGGACCTCGGCGAGTTCCTGGCCCTGATCGAACGCCACCGGATCACGCACGCGTTCCTGCCGCCGACGGTGATCTACGGCCTGCTCGACCACCCCGCTCTCGACTCGGCGGACCTCGGTTCGCTGCAGTGCCTCTGGTACGGCGCCGCGCCGATGTCGCCGGTGCGGCTGACCGAGGCGCTGCACCGGATCGGGCCCGTGATGGGTCAGCTGTTCGGGCAGACCGAGGCGCCGAACATGATCGCGACCCTCTCCCCCGCCGACCACTTCCTGCCGGACGGGTCGATCGCGGTCGACCGGTTGTCGTCCGCGGGCAGGCCGTCGCCGCTGACCCAGGTCGCGATCATGGCGGCGGACGGCACGCTGCTGCCGCCCGGTGAACGCGGCGAGATCGTCGTGCGCGGGCCGTTGGTGATGGCCGGGTACCACGAGAACCCGGCGGCGACGGCCGAGGTGAGCGCGTTCGGCTGGCACCACACCGGGGACATCGGGTACCTCGACGCCGACAACTACCTGTTCATCGTCGACCGCGCCAAGGACATGATCATCACCGGCGGGTTCAACGTGTACTCGGCCGAGGTCGAGCAGGCGTTGCGGGCCCATCCGGCGGTCCAGGACAGTGCGGTGGTCGGGCTGCCCGACGAGAAGTGGGGCGAGCGGGTGACGGCGGTCGTGCAGTTGCGCACCGCGGGCCACGCCGACCCGTCCGCGTTGATCGCGTTCGTGAAGGAGCAGATCGGCAGCGTGAAGGCACCGAAGCAGGTCGAGATCTGGCCCGACCTGCCGCGGTCCAAGGTGGGCAAGGTGCTCAAGGCCGAGATCAGGCAGCGACTCGCAGCACCGTCTTCCCCAGCGTCCCCCTGACCTCGCGCAGCGCGTCCTCGAGCGGCAGCTCGCGACCGACGACGGGCTTGATCACGCCGTCGGCCGCGAGCTTCGCCAGCGCGGCGAGGCGTTCGGGTTTGCGGTCGAGCCGGTAGTTCGCGGCGGTCGAGAGCCACGCGGGGCCGTCCTGCCGCTGCACGCCGACCGTGTCCAGAACGGCGTCGGACCTGCGGACGGCGGCGTCCAGCGGTTCCGCGCGGTCGACGACCTCGGTCGCTCCCAGCGCGCGCATCCGGTCGGCGGTCTCGGCGGAGGCGGTGGCGATCACCCGGATCCCGCGCGCGACGGCGGCCTGCACGGCGATCGTGCCCACGCCTCCGGTCGCGCCGATGATCAGCAGCGTGCCGCCGTCCGGCACGGTCAGGTGGTCGAGCACGCTGAGCGCGGTCATGCCCGCGGTCGGGAGGGCGGCGGCCAGGTGGGTCGGCACCGCGTCCGGGATCGTGGTCAGGGCACCGAGCGCGGGTGTCTCCCGCGCCACGACGACCTCGGCGAAGGTGCCGAACCGCAGAGGCCGGCTCCAGAACTGGCCGAACACCCGCTGGCCCGCGCGGAACTCGGTCACGTCCGCGCCGACCGAGGTGACGACGCCCGCGCCGTCCATGCCGAGGGTGAGCGGGAAGCGGTACTCCCCGATGGCCTTCAGCGCTCCGGAGGCGATGGCCAGGTCCAGCGGATTGGTCGACGCCGCCTCGACGGCGACCTGGATCTCGCCGCGGCCCGGTTCGGGAACGGGCTGGTCGGTGAGGGCCGGGGTGGCACCGAAACCGGTGATGGTGATCGCTCGCATGCCCTCAGCCTGGGGTCGCGGGCCAGGAAAGAGAACGACCGGTTCGGCACCGACTATTACCTGCTGAGCACTAATAGCGTTGCCTGTGGGGTAATAGACTCGGCTGGTGGTCGAGTCTCGTCCCCTTCGCTACTTCGTGGCGGTCGCGGAGGAACGCAACTTCACGCGCGCCGCGGCCAGGCTCGGCATCGCCGGGCCCGCGTTGTCGCGCGCGATCCAGAACCTGGAACACGAACTGGGCGTGCGCCTGTTCGACCGCTCCACCCGCGTCGTCGAGCTGACCGAACCGGGCGAGGTGCTGCTCACCCACGCCCGTCCCGCCCTCGAAGCCCTGGACGCGGCCGCACTGCGCGCCTCCCGGGCACCCCGCCGTGGCCTGGTCCTGGCGGTCAAGGCCGACACCGACGGCGGTCTGCTCGACCAGATCACGCAGGCCGTGCCCGTCACCGTGCGCCTGTGCGGCTGGCGCGAACACACGGGCCTGCTGCGCTCGGGCGAGGTCGATGCCGCGCTGATGTTCGAGCCCTACGACCCGGACGGCATCGACGTGGAGGTCGTCGCCGTGGAACCACGCGTGGCGGCGTTGCCTCGCACCCATCACCTCGCGGGTGCTTCGACCGTGCTGCTGGCCGACCTGGGCATCGGCGCCGAGGAGGTCAGCGAACGCGCCGAGCGCGACATAGGCGACCAGGGCGTCCACGATCTCGCCCAGTTGCTGGCACTGGTCGGCCTCGGCGCGACGATCACCGTGCTGCCGCGGTCGGTCGCGGACAAGTACCCGCGACCGGCCGTCCGCTACGTGCCGATCGAGGACTGCCCGCCCGCCGCTCTCGTCCTCGCGTGGCCGGAGCGGTCCCGCAGCCGTGCCGTCGCCGCGCTCGTGCAGGCCGTCAGCCGACTCGTTTCGCCGGCACCACCAGGATGATCGACAGCACCACGAGCAGGCTCAGCAGGACGACGTTCAACGCCTGGTCGAGCGGCTCGTACATGTGCAGCATCGTCAGGTGGTAGAGGAAGTGCAGGCCGTTGAACACCAGCAGCGCGGCGCCCGCCAGCAGCGCGACGGCCTGCTTCTTCACGTGCACCAACGCCACCAGGCTCAGCGCGGTGAACGCGAGGTAGAACGCGCCGACGTCCTTCGCGAAGTGCTCGTTGTACGGACCGAGTTGCGGCAGCCAGCGCAGGCCGAAGCCGGGAAACGTGTCGTACCAGGCCTGCGGGGCGAAGTAGGCGAAGAACCCGACGTACGCAGCCGTGACGCCGTTGAAGGCCAGGCTGATCCGGTCCAGCAGGAGTTTCACGTGAGGGTCCTTTGTCCGCGCCGGAAATCGAGGGGAGGAACCTGGACATCAAACAACAAGGGTTCGAGCCACTGTGTCATGTGGACTGCTAAGCGAGGCGTGCGTCACCCCGGTCCCCGAACCGCTCCGCCACTGACTCGGTGTGCGTCCTACCCGATCGCGCGGAGATCGACGGGTACCGTGCGGGTCGTGGAACCTGTCGCGCTGCCGTTGGGCCGTCCCCGCGAAGAGCGGGCCGACGCCGCGCGCAACCGCGCCCACCTGATCGAGGTCGCCCGCGAGATGGTCGCGGAACTGGGCGCGGACAAGGTCACGATGGACGGCCTCGCCGAACGCGCCGGGCTCGGCAAGGGCACCGTGTTCCGTCGTTTCCGCACGCGTGCCGGGATCTTCCACGCGTTGCTGGACGAGGAGGAGACGCGGTTCCAGCAGCAGGTGATGAGCGGGCCGCCGCCACTGGGACCCGGCGCGCCGGCGGTCGAGCGGCTGGTCGCGTTCGGCCACGCCCGGCTCGAGTTCCTCGTCCGCCACACCGTTCTCGCGCGTGCGTCGCTCGACCCGGGCCAGCCGATCCCCGCCGCCGCCAGCCCTTCGCGCTTCCACGTGCAGGTGTTGCTGGCCGAGGCCTGTCCCGACGCCGCCGCGAGCGGCACGCTGGCGTTGCAGCTCGTGGCGGCGCTGGAAGGCCCGATCCTGCTGTACCTGCAGACCCAGGACGGCGACGCGCCCGACCCGCGCACGGTGGTGAACGACCTCGTCACCAGCTGGCAGGTCCTGGTCGAGCGCGTCTGCGCCTAGGCTTTGGTGATCACGGACGCGCTGTCGACAACGTCCGTGATCATCACACCTAAACCTTGGTGCGCACGGTGAAGCGGTCGATCGTCAGCGCGCCCGCGTCCAGCCTCAGCCCGAGGCCCGGCGCCCACCCCGCGACCACCGAGGGATCCACGACCGACCCGATCGGAGCGGACCGCAGCAGCGTCCACCGGTTCGCGTGCTCCTGCCAGCTGGTCAGCTGACCGTTCTCGACCACGACGGCGAGCCGGTCGCCCGGTGCCCACGTCAGCGTCGCGCAGCAACCGCCGGTGGCCTCGTCGCCCTTCCGGGACCCCGCCACCGTCACGTCGACACCCGAGGCCTTGCCCGCGTTGTTGAACCAGGCCAGGGCGAAGTCGCGGTTCCCGGCGGTCTGGCCGAGGAACAGGCTGTCCTCGGGGGCCGAGCCCGCGAACGACCTCGGTTCGACGATCACCGCGGTCCCGCGCACGGAGCCTGCCACCGGTGCGGCCAGCACCGAACCCGCACGAGCCGTGGCACTCGCGGTCAGCACGCCGTTCGCGACCCTCAGCGAAGGCGGCGGTTCTCCGAACGGGCCGTCGACGCGATACGAGCCGATCCGGTTCGTGTCGAACGTGTCGTCCCAGACCACGTTGGCGTAGGCGGCAGGATCGAAGACGGTCTGGGCGGAGCTCAACGCCGATGTGACCCCGCCGTCACCGGACACCGTTGCCATCACACGGATCGGCACCCGTTCACCGAGCTTCAGGCCGGCAGGAGCCGTGACGCGCCACCGGGTGACGAGACTCTGGCCCGTTCCGAGTTGGGCGGCGTAGGCCGGGGACAGCGGCACGGCACTCCACCCCGACGGCACGGCCAGCGTCGCCTGAACGCCGCGCAACGGTTGCTGCGCCTGCAAAGTCGTGGTCGTCTCCACCGCACCGGCCCGGACCGCGAGATCGTCCGGAACCGACGCGCTCAACCCCCGCACGGGCGTTCGCCACGACGAGAACGACGTGATGCCGACAGCACCGCCGTCCGTTCGGCGCGGCAGGACGCGCACCCGGCTCGTGGTCACAGCGGGGTGCACCAGGACGCGGTTCACCTGACGTGCCACCGGTTGCGCGGGAGTTCTCTGCTGGCCGGGCACGTCCCGCCACTGGCCGTCCCAGTACTGCAGGTCGAACGTCGCGGGCACGCGCACTCCCCCGCCGTCGTCGTAGAACACGACGCGGAGGTCCGAGATCGACGTCGGCACACCGAGGTCGACCTCCAGCCAGTCGGCGGAGTTCGGGCTGCCGTAGGACGTCCAGCGCGTGCCGGGCACGTCGAGGTGGAAGTCCTGGCCGTCGATCGCCTTGGTGGGCGGGTCGGCGCTGTAGCTGTGGGACGCGCGGGCGGTGGGGAACCCGGTGCGGCTGACGTTCGCGAAGTCGTCGACCAGCTCGGTCGCGTCCGCCGAGGTGCGCGCCGGGATCGTCAGGCGCACCGCCGCGAGACCGGCCTGGCTGTGGGCGAGCGTGCCGTCGACCCAGACGCGCAGGCCGGCGCCCTTGCCGTAACGGCTGCCGTCCCTGTCCCACAACACGGTCAGGTTGTGGCCGTGGTACGGCACGTTCTCGGCGGCGAAGTGGTTCCAGGAGTCCGGGACCAGCGGCGCGATCGACACCTCGTTCCCGAGCCGCGGCCGGATGCCGAGCAGGCCGGACAGCACGTTGTCGTTGAACGTCGAGTGGTTGTAGTCCTCGCTGTGGCCCTTGCCGTCGTACAGCCAGCGGTTCTCGTCGGGGTGGTGGGCCTCCGCGACGTACGGCTCGCCGTTCTTGCGCTGTGTCAACGCATAACCGCGTAGCACCGCCAGGTAGTCGTCACGGTCCACGTAGGACTGTGCCGGGTAGTCGATCAGCAGGTTCGCCATGGCGGTCAGGGTCTGGCTGGTCGCGAACGGCCAGCTGGGACCGTTCCAGCGGCAGCACCCGGTGAGCGCGTCCTTCATGAACCACGGGCTGCGGCGCTCGGCGGTGGTCGGCCCGTACTGCGAGGCGAACCCCTGCGGGTCGGTCAGCTGCGCCCACGCCGCGCTGTTCGCCGCCGGTGGCATGTGGAAGTACCACGGCACGAAGCCGATCTGCTCGCGGTCGGCGAGCTTCGTGCGACCGGGGTTGTCGTCACGCATGACGTGCTTGTAGAACTTGCCCGCGTCGTCCCACAGCCATCGTTCCTGGCTGGTCTTGAGCGCTTCGGCGGCCTGGTCGAAGCGCTGGGCGCCGGTGGCGTCACCCCGTGCCCTGTACAGCTCGGCGATCGCCTTCGCGTCGCCGTACTGGTAGGCGTTGAGCGTCGGCCGGAAGCCGTCGCCGCCGTGGTAGGGATCAGGGCTCTGGTAGGAGCTGGCGGTGTACTCCATCGCGTCCCACACCGGCGTCTGCCAGTAGAGCCCGAGGTCCTGGTTGAACTGCGGTGACCAGCGCTCCCACTGCCGCACGAGCTCGGGCAGCCGGTCCGTGGCGAACCGGGAGCGCCCGTCGACGGCGGCACGCGCGGCCACGGCGTCGGCGGCCCAGAACGAGTACTGGTGGGCCCAGTCGGTGGTGTTCTCGTTGAGGAAGTCGGTCGCGGGCTTGGCACCCGCGCCGGAACCGCGCAACCAGTAGTCGACGTAGTCGTCCAGATAGCGGTGGTCGCGCAGCCAGCGTCCCTCGTAGACGTGGTGGCCCGCCGCCGCGACGATGCCGCCGTTCGGCGCGGAGTAGCCGACCGGGCCGAGGAACTCGGAGACGATCCAGCCGTCCTTCGGGCCGGAGTACTTGAGCGCCTCGCGGAAGGTGCGCCACCGGTAGTAGTAGGTGTCGCGGATGTCCCGGTCGGGGAGGTCGACGAACGGGATGTTCGCCTCGTACCAGGCCGGTTCCGGAACGTTCCCGAGCAGGTCGGGATGGTTGAGGAACTGGGTGCCCGCACCCACCGCGGGGTACAGGTCGGGAGCAAGGGCCTCCCGCTCCGTCACCGGGTCCAGGCCCAGCGCGGAGGCCGGTGCGCGATCTTGATGCGCCACCGCCGGCCAGGTCGTCGAGAAGGTCAACGCCGCCACCACGAGCATCGTCACTGACACGCGCATGAGCCCATTGAAGTGGGAGCGCTCTCAACGCGCAAGACTCAACGCAGTCCGACATACCTCGACAGGATCTCGAACATCGGCGATCGTCCCCGCCGCCCGAGCCGCCGCAGCCGCGAACCCCGGGTCACCCAGCACCCGCGCCACGGCGTCCCGGAGCCCTTCCACGGTCGGCGGGCGCACGATGAGCCCGCTCCCCTGCCGCGCGACCCTGCACGCCATCTCCCACTGGTCACCGCCACCGGGCACCACCACGACGGGAACGGCCGCCCGCAACGCCTTGACGAGCATCCCGTGCCCGCCACCGCACACGAGCACCGCGGCCTGACGCAGCAGCACGTCCTGGTCACCGGGCCCCGACCGCGCCCAGCCCGGCAGGTCCGGAACGGGCGCGAAAGACGACACCACAGCCCGCACCTCCCTGTCCCGCAACGCTTCCAGCGTCATCTCGGCCATGCCCCTGGCCCCGGTCCACGCCGTCGACGGCGCGATCATCACGAGCGGAGCGTCCCCTGGCGGCGGACTCAGCGTCGCGCGGCTCGCCTCCCACAGCAGCGGCCCGACCACGTGCGCGTCGCGTGGCCAGTCCGGGCGCGGCACTTCGAGCGCAGGCAGCGTCGCGATCAACCGCGCCGCCGGCCCAGGCCCCACCGCGGGAAGCCCGATCCGTTGCCGCACGACAACACGCTGCCGTTCGCCCTGCCGCAGCGACCGTGCCGTGAACGCCCGCAACACCGAGTCCCGCAGCCTGCCGCGCACGCCGACGCCGGCGGCCAGCCCGCTTCCCATGGGCGGCAACCACTTCGACGCCTCGTACAACGGGTGCGGCGACAGTTGCACCCACGGCACGCCGATCAGTTCGGCGGCCATGCTCGCGCCCAGTGCCAGTACGTCGCACACCACCAGATCCGGTTGGAGCGCGGCGAGTTGAGGGGCGAGCGCCGTGGCCAGCACCCCGGCCTGGTCGCAGAGCGCCAGTCCCAGGTCGGGCGCGTCCTTCAGGTCGTCGAGGGACAGGCCGGTCACGCGGGACGCCGTGATCCCCTCCGCGGTCGCCGCCTCGACCCAGCGGTCGCCGGTGAGCAGGACCGGGGTGTCGCCGGCGTCGGCGAGCCTCAGGCACAGGGCGATGGCCGGCACCACATGACCGGGATCGCCCCCGGAGACCACGACTACGCGCACGGGTCAGATCTAGCACCTGGCGGCTCGTTCGGCGATCGTGAGGGCATGGATCAGGCACGATGGCAGACCTACTGGGACCGCAAGTCGGCGACCTACGACCAGGAGATGGGCTTCCTGGACCGCCGCGTCTTCGGCGACTCCCGCCGGTGGGCGTGCTCCCAGGCGACCGGCGACGTGCTGGAGGTCGCCGTCGGCACCGGCCTCAACCTGCCGCACTACCCGGCCGGCGTGTCGCTGACCGGCCTTGATCTGAGCGAGCGGATGCTCGGCCTCGCCCAGTCACGCGCCGCCGGACTCGGCCGCGAGGTGACGCTGCGGCAAGGCACCGCACATGCCTTGCCGTTCGCCGACGCCTCCTTCGACACGGTGGTCTGCACGCTGGGCCTGTGCGCCATTCCCGATCACGGGACCGCGGTGGCCGAGATGGTCAGGGTGCTGCGGCCGGGTGGCCGGTTGATCCTCCTCGACCACGTCGCCAGTTCGTCCCGGCTGACGCGGGGCGTGCAGTGGCTGCTGGAGCGGATCACGGTGCCGATGGCGGGCGAGCACTTCCTGCGCCGCCCGCTGCCCCTGGTCGAGGCCCGCGGGCTGGTCGTCGAGGATCGTCAGCGCTTCAAGCTCGGCGTGGTGGAACGACTCGTCGCCCGCAAGCCGGTCAGCAGCGACAGGTCAGCATGAAGTGACTGCACAGCCAACGCTGAACAGTGGTCAGTGACGGACGCGGTCCGTCGCGCAGCCGACGAGGAGCATCACCAGGACGGCTGCGAGCGCGTGGTCACCGCTGAGCGCGAACACGCCCGCGAGTGTGAGCCAGAGCACAAGCCTCATAGTGCGAGGTTAGGGACCGTACGACGGACTCCGCATCTCATTTGGGCAAGGCTTGATGGTCCCTTAAGCAAAAATGGAAACGTGACGCCTCGGGAGTTCTGGGACCAGCACGCCGCGACGTTCGACGACGAGCCCGACCACGGACTTCGCGACCCACGAGTGCGTCGCGCCTGGGCCGATCTCCTGCTCCCGCTGTTCCCGCCGGCTGCCTCCGTCGTGGACCTGGGGTGCGGCACCGGCAGCCTGTCGGTCCTGCTCGCCGAGGCCGGTCACGACGTGCACGGCCTCGACCTGTCCGAGGAGATGGTGAAGGCGGCACGCCGGAAAGCGGCGGCGGCGGGCGTGACCGTCGACTTCACCACCGGCGACGCCGCTCACCCGCCGCACCCGAAGGCGTCGTTCGACGTCGTGCTGGCGCGGCACGTGCTCTGGGCGTTGCCAGACCCGGCCGCAGCGTTGGAGGAATGGGTGTCACTGCTCCAGCCGGGCGGCGTTCTCGTGCTCGTGGAAGGCCGGTGGTCGACCGGGGCCGGACTCACCGCCGCCGAGGCGCGCGAGCTGGTCGGCGGAGACGCCCTGGTCACCCCTCTGACCGACGAGGCCCTGTGGGGCCGGGAGATCGACGACGAGCGCTACCTGCTCGTCAGTCGCCGGTAGGCAGGCCGTCGAGCATCAGCCGGAGAGCGAACTCGAACCGCTCGTGCCCCTGTCCGGCACCGAGCTTGTCCGCGTGTTCGACCGTGTGCGGGAAACGGCTCGCCGGGAGCATCTTCAGCCGTGCGAGCATCTCTGCCCCGCCGGTCTCTCCACGCAGTGACGACTCGAACGTGTACGCGCTGACGTACAGCAGCACGGCGTCGATCGCCCACGCCGCCGCCTGCGCGGGCACGCCGCCCGCGAGGAAGAGCGCGAGCATGCCCTCGGTGATCCGCAGCGTGTCGAGGTTGGCGGGCGGGGCGGTCAACGCGGCCCGCGCGATCCCCGGATAACGCAGGAACTCGTCCCGCAACTGACCGCAGACGTCGAGCACCTGCTCGCGCCAGCGGGAGGCATCGGGCGCGGGCACCACCACGTTCTTGCTGAGCGTCCCGATCAGCAGGTCGTCGAGGTCGGCCTTGTTGCGCACGTGGGCGTAGAGCGAGGCGGGCCCGGTCTGCAACGCTGCGGCGACGCGGCGCATGGTCAGCGCGTCGAACCCCTCGGCCTCCACCAGTGCCAGCGCCGTGGTGACGATGCGCCCGACCGTGATCGGTTCCTTGCGCGCCGGGGGTGATTCCTCCAGCGCGGCGATCTGCGTCGCCCAGTCTTCGCGGGACCTGCGGTTCATGACCTCGATCATACCAGTTGACCCGAACAGTGTTCGTGAGTAGAACAGTGTTCGTGACTACCTACGACCTCGGACTGCGCTCACCGCGCTCGCTGCGGGAGGCGTGGATCGCCCTCGCCGGACTCTCCGCGGTGTTCCTGTTCGAGATGCTCGACAACTCGATCCTGAACGTCGCGCTGCCCACCATCGGCCGCGACCTGCACGCCTCGACGACCGCGCTGCAATGGGTGTCGAACTCCTACGCGGTCGTCTTCGGCGGCCTGATGCTGGTGTTCGGCGCCGTGGCGGACCGCTTCGGCCGCCGTCGCGTGATGCTCGCCGGACTCGTACTCCTCGGCCTCGCGAGCCTCGCAACGCTGTTCGTCACGTCCGTGGGTGGCCTCATCGCCGTGCGTTCCGAGATGGGCATCGCCGCCGCCATGACCACCCCGGGCTCGATCGCGTTGGCGTTCCGCCTGTTCCAGAGCGACGACCTGCGCGTGCGCGCGATGACGCTCATCTCCACCGTGGGTCTGGTCGGCCTGGCCGTCGGTCCTCCGCTGGGCGGATTCCTGCTCGCCGTCGCGCCCTGGCAGGCGTTGCTGCTGATCAACGTGCCGATCGCGGTGCTCGCGTTCGCCGGCATCGGCCGCGACATCGGGCCCGACACGGACCTGCACCGCGGCCCCGCCGACTACCCGGGTGGTGTGCTCGGCACGGCCACCATCGTGCTGGCGCTGGTGACGCCGACACTCTTCGTCGAAGGCTCCTGGACCGCGTGGGCCGCCGCCGCGCTGACCGTTGTCACTGGCGTCCTGTTCGTGGTTCGCGCGCGCACGGCCAGCCATCCGTTGCTCGACCTGAAACTCGTCGCACACCCGTTGGTCGCCAGCGGTCTCGCGTACAAGGCCGCGACCGGACTGGCGGCGGCCGGTCTCACCTACCTCGTCACGCTCCAGTTGCAACTCGACTGGGGCTGGTCCCCCGCACTCGCCGCTGCCGGGATGCTGCCGCAGGTCGCGGTCCTCATCGCCGCAGGCCCGGTAGTCACCCGGTTCGTGCGCTGGGCGGGCCTCGACCGGGCCGTCTGGCTGGGCGCGCTCGGCGTTGTCGCCGGGCTGGCCGTCTACGCGCTGCTCGGCCGCCTCGGTTACGCGCCCGTCGCCGTCGCACTCGTGCTGGTCGCCATCGGCATCCGCGTGGTCGGCGCCGTCGCGGGCGTGAACGTCCTCAAAGGCCTGCCGGAGAACCGGACGTCGATCGGCGCCGCACTGGTCGACACCGCGTCCCAGGTCACCTCGGCGGCGGGCGTGGCCGTGAGCGGCACGGTGCTGGCGGTGGTGTTCGCCGGGGGCATCGCGCAGCCCGGCTGGAGCGCGGAGCAGACCGCGCAGTTCGAAAGCGCGGTCACGATCGGCAGTCTCATGCTGACGGTGATGGCCGCCGCGCTCGTCGGCTGGGCGTTCGCCCGATCGCGGCACTAGGCCGAATTACTCCGGAAAGTTCTTGCAACGCTTTGCCCGGTGTGCTCGCAGGTGCTACGACGTGTAGTGAACCCCTGCAGCAAGGAGACAACGTGGTTTCCTCGGCTTCGCGCACCCTGCTAGCGGTGCTGCTGATCGTCGGACTGTCCACACCGGTGCAAAGTCTTGCGGCGCCACCCGGCGCCAAGGACGTCACCGTCACCCTGTTCCAATGGCCGTTCGCCCGCGTGGCGGCGGAATGCACGAACGTTCTGGGCCCCAAGGGCTACGGCTACGTCGAGGTCTCCCCCGCGACCGAGCACGTCCAGGGCCCGCAGTGGTGGACCAGCTACCAGCCCGTCAGCTACCGGATCGCCGGGCGCCTCGGCGACGAGAACGCCTTCCGGAACATGGTCACCACCTGCCACAACGCGGGCGTGAAGGTCATCGCGGACGCGGTGATCAACCACATGAGCGCCGGCTCCGGCACGGGCACGGGCGGTACCGGCTACTCGAAGTACAGCTACCCCGGCGTGTACAGCGACTGGGACTTCCACTCCTGCCGTTCGCACATCAACAACTACCAGGACCGCTACAACGTCCAGAACTGCGAACTGGTCGGTCTGTCCGATCTGGACACCGGCAGCGACTACGTGCGCGGCGCGATCGCCGGATACCTGAACCGGTTGATCTCCATGGGCGTCGACGGGTTCCGGGTCGACGCGGCCAAGCACATGGCGGCGGGTGATCTCGCCGCGATCAAGGGCAAGCTGAGCAACCCCGGCGTGTTCTGGGTGCACGAGGTGATCTACGGCGCGGGCGAGGCGGTGCAGCCCGGCGAGTACACGGGGTCCGGTGACGTCGACGAGTTCCGCTACGCCTACGACGTCAAGCGGGTCTTCCAGAACGAGAACCTGGCTTATCTGAGGAACTTCGGGCAGTCGTGGGGCTTCCTGCCCAGCGGCCAGGCACGGCCGTTCGTCGACAACTGGGACACCGAGCGCAACGGGTCCACGTTGACGTACAAGGACGGTTCGACCTACACGCTCGCGAACGTCTTCATGCTGGCGTGGAACTACGGTGCGCCGCAGGTGTATTCGGGCTACGAGTTCACCGACAAGGACGCCGGTCCGCCTGGGAACTCGGTCTGCTACAGCGGCTGGAAGTGCCAGCACGCGTGGACGCAGATCGCGAACATGGTGTCCTTCCGCAACACCGTCGCGGGCACGGACGTGAACAACTGGCAGGACAACGGGTACGACATGATCGCGTTCGGCCGCGGCAGCAAGGGCTTCGTCGCGATCAACCGCGAGACGTTCCCGGTGAGCCGCACGTTCCAGACCGCGCTGCCCGCCGGAAGTTACTGCAACGTCCAGGAGAACGGCTGCGTCCGCGTGACCGTCGACTCCTCCGGCCGGTTCACGACGACGCTCGGCGCGGGCACGGCGCTCGCGCTGCACGTGAACGCACGCTAGGAAAGCACCGGCTGTCCACCGCGAGAAGCGGTGGACAGCCGGGAGTTCATCAGGCGGTGTGCAACCTCAGGCCGTAGACGTTGAGGATCTCGTTGATCGGCTGGAACCACGTGCGACCGCCGCTCGTGCAGTTGCCGTAGCCACCGGACGTGACACCCTGGGCCTGGTCACCGGTGATGAACGAGCCACCGGAGTCGCCACCCTGGGCGCACACCGACGTGCCGACCATCTGGTAGACCGCGCCCTGCTGGTAGTTGACCGTCTCGTTGCGGCCCTGGATCACGCCGCAGTGCCACTGCGTCGTCGAACCCGAGCGGCAGACCGAGGTGCCGACCGGCGCCTCCCACGAACCGCGCACCAGCGCGTCGGGCACCCGGCCCCAGCCGAGCACGACCGGCACGGTCCACCAGCCACCGCCGGTGCGGACCCAGGCGTAGTCGTTGCCGGGGAACGAGGAACCCGCGAAGTTGCCCTGGAAGGAGCGGTCCCAGCCGTAGACGGCCGCACCGTTGCCACCGCAGTGGCCCGCCGTGACGTAGCCGCCGTGCACCGAGAAGCCGATGGAGCAGCGGACGTTGCCCGTGTAGTACGGGTCGCCGCCGACCGTGCCCGCCGCGTACGTCTGCGGCTGCTGGACGCCCTCGGTGCGCACGGAGATGGCACCGAACTGACGTGCCTTGTCCAGGAACGAGGCCACCTCGGCGGTCTGCTTGCCCGCCTCCACGTCCACCACGACGGTGCCGGTGCGCACGTCGGGACGCCAGCCCGCGACCGCGGACGGCACCGAGCCGGTCGCGGACAGGGCGTCGAGGCGGTTCTTGTGGGCCGCCATGGAGTTCGCCGAACGGCCGACGACGACGGCCTCGGCGCCGGTGGCCTCGACCTTGCGGGCCGCTGCCTTGTCGGTCACGGCCACGACCAGGCGGTTCTTCGCCTCGTCGAACCAGCTGCCGGCGAGTGCGGCACCGGCTTCGCTTTCCGCGCGCGGTGCCAGGACCGACGCGCTTTGTTCCTTCTCCAGACGCAGCCGCGCCTGGGCCTCGGTCAGCCCGAACGCCGAGCTCATCGCGGTGAGCAGGCCGGGTGACATCACCTTCTCCGACGCCTGGGCCGGAACGGTGAAGGTGGACCCGACCAGCACGAGGGCCAGCGCGGGCACGACTCTGGGCATGGTGAAGCGCATGCTCTTCTCCTTGTCCGTGCAGGGATCGCTACCCGCCCCGTTGCGGGCAGCGACGAACATGAGAGCGCTCTCACCGTGGCGCAGGACAGCGGCGGTGGTCAACACCTGTTACCGGAACTGTCCTGCCCGACAAATGCCCGAATGGGCCGAATCGGGCACTACTCCATCACGACGACCTGCCGGACCGCCTCTCCGGAGGCCAGCCTGGCGAACCCGTCGTTGATCTCGTGCAGGCCCAGCCGCCCGGTGAGCAGGCCCTCGACCGGCAGCCGTCCCGCGCGGTAGAGGTCGACGAACCTGGGCACGTCCCGGCGCGGCACGCACGAACCGAGATAGCTGCCTTTGAGCGTGCGTTCCTCAGCGACCAGGTTCAGCGCCGGAAGCGACACCGTCCGGTCCGGGTGCGGCAGGCCGACGGTGACGGTGGTGCCGCCGACGGCCGTCGCGGCGTAGGCCTGTTCGAGCACCGCCGCGACGCCGGTCGTGTCGATGACCTTGTCCGCACCACCCCCGGTCAGGTCCCGGACGTGCGCGACGACGTCCGGACCGCCTGCGGCCTCGTGCGTCGCGCCGAGCGTGAGAGCGAGCTTGCGCTTGTGCTCCACCACGTCCACCGCGACGACCTGCGTGGCACCCGCCGTGACCGCCGCGAGCACCGCCGCCAGGCCGACCCCGCCGAGGCCGAACACCGCGACCTTCTCCCCCGGCTTCACCTCGGCGCTGTAGAACGCCGCGCCCGCACCGGTCAGCACCGCGCAGCCGAACAGGGCGGCGACGTCCAGGGGCAGGTCCGGTGGGACGAGAGTGGCCGAGCGGTCGGAGATCACCGTGTACTCGGCGAACCCGGACACGCCCAGGTGGTGGTGCGGACGCGTGCCGTCCGGCAGGGTCCACCGTCGCTGGCCGCTCAGCAAGGTGCCGTCGCGGTTGGCCGCGGCACCGGGTTCGCACAACGCCTGACGGCCCGACGCGCACCGGCGGCAGGCACCACACGCGGGCACGAACGACAGCACGACGTGGTCGCCCGCCTTGAACTCGGCGTTCGGACCGGCCTCCACGACCTCACCCGCCGCCTCGTGGCCGAGCACCATGGGCAACGGCCGGACGCGCGAGCCGTCGATCACGGACAGGTCGGAGTGGCACAGGCCGGTGGCGTGCACGCGCACCAGCAGTTCGCCGGGGCCGGGCGGGTCGAGTTCGAGCTCCACGATCTCCAGCGGTCCGCCGACCGCGGTCAGCACCGCGCCTCGCGTCTTCACACCGCCACCAGACCTTCCATCGCCGTGCGCAGACCCGCGGGGATCTCCACGGGTTTGCGCGTGTCCCGATCCACGAAGACGTGCACGAAGTGCCCCTCCGCCACGACGTCCTCGCGTCCCTCGAAGAAGAACCCCACCTCGTAGCGGACGCTCGACTTGCCCAGGTGCCCGACGCGCAGCCCGGCGTCCACCGCCTCCGGGAACGAGATGGAGGCGCGGTAGTTGCAGTGCGACTCCACGCAGAGCCCGATCTGCCGCCCGGCCTGGATGTCCAGCCCGGCGCCGATCAGCCACGTGTTGATCACCGTGTCCATGAAGGCGTAGTGGACGACGTTGTTCACGTGGCCGTAGACGTCGTTGTCCGCCCAACGGGTCGGAATCCGCTGCCAGTGCCGGTAGTTCTCGCGCAAAGACCCATCCTTGCTGATCGATTCGTGGTCAGCCGAGTCTCCTGGTGAGCTCGACCCTCGACCGCACGCCGAGCCGCGCGAAGATGTTGCGCAGGTGGTGCTCGACGGTGCGGTGGCTCAGGAACAACCGCGCGGCGACCTCGCGGTTGGTGGCGCCCTCCGCGACCAGCCTGGCGATCTGCGCCTGCTGCGGCGTCAGGCCGGGGTGGTCCCTCGGTTCGCTCGTGGAGTCGCCGGCCGCGCGCAGTTCGGCGCGGGCCCGCTCGACCCAGTGATCAGCCTGGTAGGACTGGAAGATGTGCACGGCTTCGCGCAGGTGTTCGCGCGCTGCCTTGGGTTTGCGCCCGCGCCGCAGCCGGTTCCCGTACAGCAGCTCGGTCTTGGCGAGTTCCAGGGCGGTGCCGCTGGCCCGGTGCAGCCGGATCGCCTCCTCGAAGTGCTCGTCGGCCGTGCCGCTCTCCAGCAGGCCGTGGCAGCGGTGCGAGAGCGCGAGGCGGGCCGTGCTCCCCGTGCTGCCGGCCCACCTCGCGAACGGTTCCAGCGCTCGGTCCCCTGTGGACGGTCTGCCGCACGCCACCGCGGCCTCGACCACGTGCGGGGCGGCCATCACCTTGATGCCGGCGTGTCCGGGGTTCAGCCTCAGCCGTTCCAGCGCGTCGGCGGGCCGGTCGCGGGCCAGGTCGACGCACGCGAACGCCCAGGCGCCGAACGTGCCGGGCCGGGTGAGCCCGCGCTGGGTGATCTGCTCGGTGGCGGTGTCGATGCGGTCCAGCGCCGTGTCCGTGTCGCCGCGGAGCGCCGCCAGCAGCGCGAGGATCGTCAGGTGGTCGACTACGGCGTTGTGCTGGCCGATCGCCGTGGCCGCGTGCACGCCCTCCGTCGCGGCGTTGAGGGCGGCCGCGTGCTGGTCCAGCAGCAACGCCGACAAGGCCCGGTACACCAGCGCCCACGGCACGAGGGCGGTGAACCCGCTCTCGCGCGCCGCCGTGACCGCGCTGGTCGCCATCTCGTGCGACCGCGTGGCGTCGCCGAGCACGTAGGCGGCCTGACTCGCCCAGATGCGGGCCTGCGGGCCGGGGACCTGGTCGGCCAGGTCCACGACGGTGCGCAGTGCGGGCAACGCCTCGTCGTGCCTGCCGTCGAACGTCGCCAGCATCCCGGTGAGGTGGTCGAGCGTGAGCCGCGTGGCAGGCGGTTCGTCGGCGCTGCGGATCTCCCGGGCGAACTCGGCGACCGCTGTGTAGCGGCGGTGGTCGCCCGCGATGCTCGCCGCCTCGCCCGCGAACCCGAGCGCCGCCACCGCGAGCACCCTTTGTGTGCCGACCAGGCCTTTCGCCGCGCGGATCAGCCGGTCCGCCGCCACGTCCGGCAGGCTCTCGCCGAGGTCGATGCCGCCGACGACCAGGTCCATCAACGCCCTGAGCTCCGGCGTGTGGGTCATCTTCGTCGCCGTGCGCAGAACAGCCCGGGAACGGTGCGGCGCTCCGTGCGCCCAGTGGTCGGCCGCGGCCTTGAGCAGGTGCCGCGCCTTCTGCTCGGGGTCGGTCGTGAGTCGGGCCGCGCGGTCGTGGTCACGGGCGGCCCGCGCGAAGTCGCCGCACCGGCGGGCGTGTTCGGCGTGGACGGTGAGGTCGTCGGCGAGCCCGGCGTCCTGCGTCGTCACGGCCTGGTGCCACGTGCGGCGGGCACCAGGGGGCAGGCTCTGCGCCAGTTCGGCGTGGGCCAGGCGTCGCAGCGCCAGCGGCACGTCCACTCTCAGGGCGGACCGGACCAGCCTGCGCGAGTCGAACAACGGACCGGCCTCGATCACCGCCTGCAGGTCGAGCGACTCGGCGTCGATCTCCTCGTCGACCGCCGCGAGCGCGACGACGTGTTGCGCCTCGGGAGACAGGGCGGCGAACCGGGCGCGCCACCTCAGCCGCAGCGAGCTGTTCTCGGGCAACGTCTCGGGCGCCGGCGCGATGCCACCGAGCTGCGCGGACGTGAGTGCCCCGGCCAGCTCGACCAGTGCGAGCGGGTTCCCGCAGGCCAGGTCCGCGAGGTCGGCGGCGAGGGTGGAGGGCAGGCCGGGCACGAGGTCGTGCAGCACTCGCACGCTCGTCGCCGCGTCGAGCGGATCGAGCGTGACGCTGGGCAGCCCGCGCGGCTCCCCCTCGGTGGTGATCAGCAGCGCAGCCCTCGTGTCGGCGACGTCCTGAGCAAGTCGGATGAGGTCGTCGTCGACTTCGGGCACATCCACGCACAGCAACGCGTCGTAGGTGTCTCTCACGGCGTTGAGCAGCGCAGTCTTGCCCGAGCCGGCTTCACCGCGCAGCACCAACACCCCGCCGCACCCAACGCGCGCACGGTCCACCAACGCGTCCACGGCGACGCGTTGCCGCTCTCGGCCACGCAGCATCGGCCCAGTCTTACGGCGGCAACGGCTCCACCGGAAGGGGTAGGCACCAAATTCACCTACCACCGTTAGTTTTTCCATCGAAGTTGTTCGGCGAGACCGGTGGTTGCACCGATGCGGACCCTCACGGCGGGGTTGCAGGGTCGAAGGCGTTCCCCCGTTCCCTGCCGAATGAGGTGTACAACGCCGTGCAACTCCGCACCGTGCTTCCTGTCGCGCTGTCCCTGGTACTTCTCGGCGGCACCGTCGCCCAGGCGGCCGCCAACCCGTACGAACGAGGCCCCGCACCCACCAATTCGAGCATCGAGGCGTCCCGCGGCTCGTTCGCCGTCTCGGAAACCTCGGTCTCGTCGCTGGTGGGCGGCTTCGGCGGCGGCACGATCTACTACCCGACCAGCACCTCCGCCGGCACGTTCGGCGCGGTCGTCATCTCCCCCGGCTACACCGGCACCCAGTCGAGCATCTCGTGGCTCGGCCCGCGCCTCGCGTCCCAGGGCTTCGTGATCTTCACCATCGACACGAACTCGATCTACGACCAGCCCGACAGCCGGGCCTCCCAGCTGCTGGCAGCCCTCGACTACCTCACCGGCCAGAGCAGCGTGCGCTCGCGCATCGACTCGTCCCGCCTCGGCGTCATGGGTCACTCGATGGGCGGCGGCGGCACGCTCCGGGCGGCCAGCCAGCGCCCGGCCCTGCAGGCGGCGATCCCGCTGACCGGCTGGCACACCACGAAGAACTGGTCGTCCGTCCGCGTCCCGACCCTGGTCGTGGGCGCCGAGAGCGACTCCATCGCACCGGTCTCGTCGCACTCCGAACCGTTCTACACGTCACTGCCGTCCACTTTGGACAAGGCGTACCTGGAGCTCAACAACGCCTCGCACTTCGCCCCGAACTCGTCCAACACGACGATCGCGAAGTACAGCATCTCGTGGCTCAAGCGGTTCATCGACAACGACACCCGCTACGAGCAGTTCCTCTGCCCGGCACCGGGACGCAGCACGCTGATCGAGGAGTACCGGGACACCTGCCCGCACTCCTGATCGCCTGAGCACGGGTCGCGGCGCCATCCCGAGCGCGGGGCGCCGCGACCCGACCCGGTTCAGCCCAGCACGGTCATCCGCACGTCGCCGGACAGCCGATACGGCCTCGTCTCCACCAAGGCCCCCAGCAACCGCCGCAACCGCGACACCTCCGCCCGCACCGTCACCACGTGCTCGGCGTCCCCGTACAGGGCCTGGCTCAAGGCCTCGGCGGACAGCCCGGCCCGGCCGGCCCGGTGCAGCAGCACCAGGATCTCCGCGTGGCGCCGCGTGACAGTGCGGCGCCAGTCCGCGTCACCGCCGGAAAGCCGCACCTGAGGCGTCCGGGTGAGATCCAGATCGAGGCTGACCGTCCGGTCCACGGAGGACGGGCGGATCAGCCAGCCACCGGCGAGACGTTCCGGCGTGCAGGCGCCGAGTCCCGGCACCGCAACGGGGTGACCGTCGACCGGGACCGCGATGCGCGAGCCGACGGCCACCCCGTGCGAGGCCGCCACCCAGCCGTCGTCGTCCACGATCAGCGACGGCCCGGTCAGCAGGGCCGCGGTCCGGAGCCGTTCGAGACGTTCCCGGTGGTACCGCCACAGTCGCGACTCGGCCAGCAGCCGGCCCGTCTCGACCAGCGCGCCGATCGCCGGGTGCAGCGTCAACGCCGGCCCGCTCACGTCGATCACCCCGAGCAGCGAGCCGGTGCGCGGGTCGTGCACGGGTGTGGCCGTGCAGTACCAGGGGTGCTGGCCCTGCTCGAAGTGCTCTCCCGCGAGCAACTCCACCGGTGCCGCCTCCGCGATGGCGGTGCCGATGGCGTTCGTGCCGACGCGACGTTCGGTCCAGTCGGCGCCCTCGAAGAAGCCCAGCGAATCCGCCCGGCGACGGACCGCGGGAGTGCCGGAGCGCCACAGGATGACGCCCTCGTGGTCGGTCACCACCAGCAGCAACTGGGAGGCGTCGGCCAGAGAGCCCACGACCGTGCGCAGGTCCGGGACCACCTCGCGCAACGGTGAGCTCTCCTGGCGGCGGCCGATCTCGGCGGAGCTCAGCCAGTCTCGGGTGTTGACGTCGTCCGCGCGGAGTCCGAGGTCGAGCACCCGGTTCCAGGAGCGGGAGACCAGGGCTCGCGGGCGCAGGGCGGAGCGGCTGCCGGCGATGACCGCGTCGTGCATGCGCACGAGTTCGCGGGCATACGTGGGCAGGTGCTGTCCGGGCGGCACTGCCCTGGGCACGCTCACCGGTCGAGCATGACCCAGGCGTGCAATCCGGTGCAACGGTTTCGCCGAAGCGCGGGAAGGAGGTGAATCAGCGGTACGACGAGTGATGAGGAGCGGCGATGCCCCAGACCGTGGAACAGACGGCACAGGCGAGGGTGGACGCCTGGCTCGCCGAGTTCGAGGCCGCTCTCAAGGCACGGGACGTCGACGCCGCCGCCGGGCTGTTCGCCACCGACAGCTACTGGCGCGACCTCGTCGCGTTCACCTGGAACATCAAGACCGTCGAAGGCCGCGAGCAGGTGGCCGACCTGCTCAGCGCGTGTCTCGACGGCGCCGATCCGGAGAACTTCCGCACCACCGAGACGCCCACTGAGGCGGACGGGGTGGTGGAGGCGTGGCTCGAGTTCGAGACGGCGGCCGGGCGGTGCCGCGGACACCTGCGGCTCAACGACGAGGGCGCGTGGACGTTGCTGACCAGCCTGCACGAGCTGAAGGGGTTCGAGGAGTCTCGGCCCAAGGGTGTGCGGCACGGCGTGATCGAGGACCGGAGGTCGTGGGCCGAGGAACGCGAGCGCGAGCAGGCCGAACTCGGGTACGCGCAACAGCCCTACGTCGTGGTCATCGGCGGTGGGCAGGGCGGCATCGCCCTCGGCGCACGGTTGCGGCAGCTCGGCGTGCCCGCGCTGGTGCTGGAACGCAACGACCGGCCCGGCGACTCGTGGCGCAAGCGGTACAAGAGCCTCTGCCTGCACGACCCGGTCTGGTACGACCACCTGCCCTACCTGCCGTTCCCGGACAACTGGCCCGTGTTCGCGCCCAAGGACAAGATCGCGGACTGGCTGGAGATGTACACGCGGGTGATGGAGGTGCCGTACTGGACCCGTTCGGAGGTCAAGGAAGCGACCTACGACGGGACACAATGGACGGTCACGGTCGACCGCGACGGCGAAACCGTGACACTGCACCCGAAGCAGCTCGTGTTCGCGACGGGCATGTCCGGCAAGGCGAACGTGCCGGTGTTCCCCGGCGCCGAGGTCTTCGAGGGCGACCAGCACCACTCCTCGAAACACCCCGGCCCCGAGGCCTATGCCGGACGCAAGGCCGTCGTCATCGGCTCGAACAACTCGGCCCACGACATCTGCGCGGCCCTGTGGGAGCACGGCGCCGACGTCACGATGGTCCAGCGCTCGTCGACGCACATCGTGCGCTCGGACTCGTTGATGGACATCGCCCTGGGCGACCTCTACTCGGAACGGGCCGTCGCCGCCGGCGTCACCACCGACCGCGCCGACACGATCTTCGCCTCCCTGCCCTACCGGATCCTGCCGCAGTTCCAGATCCCGGTGTACCAGCGCATCAAGGAACGCGACGCGGACTTCTACGCGCGACTGGAGAAGGCGGGCTTCGACCTCGACTGGGGCGACGACGACTCCGGCCTGTTCCTCAAGTACCTGCGCCGCGGCTCCGGCTACTACATCGACGTGGGCGCCTCGGAACTGGTGGCGGACGGCAAGATCAAGCTCGTCCGCGGCCAGGTCGACCGCCTCACGAAGAACGCGGTCGTCTTCTCCGACGGCACCGAACTGGAGGCCGACGTCGTCGTCTACGCCACCGGCTACGGCTCGATGAACGGCTGGGTCGCCGACCTCGCGGGCCAGGAGATGGCCGACCGGGTCGGCAAGTGCTGGGGCCTCGGTTCCGGCACGACCAAGGACCCCGGGCCGTGGGAGGGCGAGCAGCGCAACATGTGGAAGCCGACCCGGCAGCCCGGGCTGTGGTTCCACGGCGGCAACCTGCACCAGTCGCGCTACTACTCGCTCTTCCTGGCGTTGCAGCTGAAAGCGCGGTTCGAGGGGGTGCCGACGCCGGTCTACGGCATGCAGGAGGTGCACCACCTCCGCTGATCAGCGGCTGCCGCTACCAGCCGAGGAAGGCGCACGACGACGCCGGCACGAGCCCGCTACCGGCGGAGCGACAGACTGCCCCGAAGCACCGCCTCCACCGCCAGCGATGCCTGCTCGTTGTTGAGCCGCGGATCGCACAGCGAGGTGTACCGGCGCACGAGCGCCGCCTCGTCGGGCACGCCCGAACCGCCGAGGCACTCCGTCACGTCCTCCCCCGCGAGTTCGAGGTGCAGCCCTCCCGGCCACTCCCCCAGCTCGCGCAGGGTCTCGTGGAACGCGGACGCTTCGCCGGTGACGTCGTCCAGGTGCCTCGTCTTGACGCCGCTGCCGGTGATCCTCGTGTTGCCGTGCATGGGATCGCACATCCACACGACCGGATGGCCGGCGTCCCGCACCGCGCTCACCAACGGAGGCAGCAGGGCTCGGACCCGGTGTGCGCCGAGCCGGCAGATCAGGGTGAGCCTGCCCGGCCGGCGTTCCGGGTCGAGCTTCGCGCACAGTGCGGCGACCTCACCGGGAACGGCGTCCGGGCCGATCTTGCACCCCACCGGGTTGCCGATGCCGGACAGGAACTCGACGTGCGCGCCGTCGGCGGCACGGGTGCGCTCGCCGATCCACGGGAAGTGGGTCGAGGCGAGATACCAGCCGCCGGTGTTCTGGTCGACCCTGACCAGAGCCTCCTCGTAGTCGAGCAGCAGGGCCTCGTGGCTGACCCACATGCCGTTGTGCCGCCACCGAACGCCGTCGTGGCTGGTGCGGCCGTAGTGGTCGCCGGAACGCCGCCGGGCCAGGTCGCGCAACTCCCCCAGCACCGCCCGGGCCGAGTGGTAGGCGGTGACCATCCGCCGGGCGTCCGGAACCCGTTGGGACGACACGGGATGCGGGCTGTTCACCGCGAGTCCGCGGAAGGTCGGCACGACCTCGCCGCCGATCACCTCCGTCTGTTCGGAGCGCGGTTTGGCGAACTGGCCCGCGAGTCGTGCGATCGTGAGCACCGGTACGTCCAGCGCGGCGCTGATCCGTTCCGACAGTGCTCCCAGGATCTCGTCCTTGGCCAGCGCGGCACGACGGGCGGCGACGCCGAGGGGTTCGGCGCAGTCACCGCCCTGCAGGACGTACGCCCTTCCCGCGGCGACCTCGGCGAGAGAGTGCCGGACCGAACGGACGTCCTCGGGGGTGGTCAGGGGCGCCTCGCTCGCGAGGCGCAGCCGCGCGCGGGCGAGTTCGCAGGAGTCGGGCCAGCGCGGCTGGTGGGTGGCGACCCGGTCGCGCCAGGTCGACGGGCTCCACTCCCGCGCGACGGGGTTCCGGACGGCCGTCACCCGGTGCCGCCCGCGTCCAGGGCGCGCTGCACGAGGTGCCCGGCCGCGCCGAGGTAGTCCTCGGGATCGCACAACCGCTGCAGGGTTCCGGCGTCGAGCACCGCCGCCACGGACACGTCCTGGGCCAGCGCTTCCGCGAGGGCTCCGCCACGGCCGGCCGCGGTCGCGACGGCGCGCATCGCCGGCCCCTTTCCCAGCAGTGGCGCCAGATGCGCGGAGAGGCGTTCGGCCACGACCGCCCCTCGGGTGATCTCCAGGTTCGCCCGCATCCGGCCGGCGTGCACCCGCAGGCCGGTGACCAGTTCCACCGCGGTGTGCGCGGCGCCGCCCGCCAGGCGCAGGCACTCCCGCAACGGCTGCCACTCGGCGTGCCAGGTACCGGCGGGCCGCTCGTCCTCGGCGAGCATGCAGTGGGCGAGGGTGGAGACGAGCCCCGGCGTCTGCAGTGCCGCGGACCGGATCAGGGTGGCGAGGCTGGGATTCCGCTTCTGCGGCATCGCCGAGGAGACCCCCTTGCCATCGGCCGCGGGTTCGCTGAGCTCGGCGATCTCGGTGCGGCACAGGGACTGCACGTCGACGGCGATCTTGCCGAGCGCCCCGGTCAGCAACGCGCACCACGTGGCGGTGTCGACGATCGGGGTGCGCAGCACGTGCCACGGCACCACGGGCTCGGCCAGGCCCATCTCGTCGGCGTACGCGGTGACGAGGTTCGCGGCGTAGTCCGCCGGCACCTCGCCGAAGTGCGGCCGGGCGTGCTCCAGGTAGCCCGCCATGGTCCCGGCGGCACCACCGATCTGCACGGGCAGGCCGCGCCGCACCAGGCGTTCCGCCCGGGAGTCCACGTCCCGCACCAGGTGCAGCCATCCCGCGGCCTTCAGTCCGAACGTCGTGGGCACTGCGTGCTGGGTGAGCGTGCGGCCCGCCATGACGGTGTGACGGTGCCGATCGGCCAGGTCCTCCAGCGCGCTGATCACCATGGCGAG
Source organism: Streptomyces sp. ID05-26A (assembly GCF_033794685.1). Lineage (NCBI taxonomy): Bacteria > Bacillati > Actinomycetota > Actinomycetes > Kitasatosporales > Streptomycetaceae > Streptomyces > Streptomyces sp. ID05-26A. The sequence goes on along the minus strand of NZ_JARAYZ010000002.1, from coordinate 454,061 downwards.
GTCCTGCCGGACCTGGAGCACGACCCGTGCGACGACCACGCAACAAGCCGTGTCGAGGACGTCCTGGCTGGTCGAGCCGCGGTGCACGTACTCGGCGGCGGCCGGGTCGACGGCGGCGACACGCCCCGTCAGGTCCTGCACCAGGGCGACGACCGGATTGGCCGCGCCACGCGACCGCGCGGCGATGCCCGAGACGTCGAAGCACCCGTCACGAGCGACCTGGGTGATCACGTCGGCGGCGGACACGGGCACGGTGCCGACCCTGGCCTGGGCACGGGCGAGCCCGGCCTCGGCGGCGCACATCGCCCGCAGCCACGCCTCGTCGGACGTCATCCCCTCGACCGCGGTCGCCGCCCGCACTGGGGACAGCAGCCCCGTGTCGCTCTGGACGCCGGTCACCTCGTCTCCTCGCGCCGAGGCACGCGACGCGGACCGAGCACCGCCCGTGCGATCGCATCCGCGTCGCCGACGGTCGCCGAAGCCGAACACGGCCGGATGCCCACCGCGGTCACCCAGTGCACCGACTCGGTCGGCACACCGAGCGCGTACAGCGCGGGGTTCGGGGCACCGTCGGCGCCGACCACCCTGGCGGGCCTCGGGGTCACGTCCAGCCCGCCCGTCTCGAGGACGCCGCCCTCGCCGTCCGGCACCCGGTGCGGCCTGCACCGGCCGGTGGCGAGCAGGCCGCGCAGCAGTTCGTCATCGGTGGTGCGGACGTCCGGCGTGGGCATGCGTGCGTCGATCACCACGCGCACAGGTATCGGCTGCGGTGTCAGGTCGGCGACCGCGAGGAACGTGCCCTCGGCGTGGCCTGCCTCGACCCGCGTGCCCGGCCCCAGGACGTCGAGCACCCCGGCGGAGATCAGCGCCGCCATCTCCTCGATCCTCCTGGCGGGAGGCCCGATGGACAGGAACGCGTTGAGCGGGCTGAACCAGTGCTCCAGGTCGTCACGACGGGAACGGCCGTGCAGTCCGCCGTGGTCGACCACCGCGCGGATCTCGTTGCGCAGGTCGCGCAGCACGTCCAGGGCCGCCTTGACCGGCCCGCGCACGTTGCCCTGGGCCGCCCTGGTCACGTCCTCGCGCAGATGTGCCAGGAGCCAGGGACGGAACTCCTCGAGCGACTCGAACCCGAGCCGGGGAAGCGGCTGCTCGATCCGCGTCCAGTCCCAGCGCACGCTCTCCTCGACGCCGTACTCGTCCAGCAGCGCGGTCTCCTCCTCTCCCCGCGCACACGACCGGAACCGATCCGAGAACCCTGCCACGTCAACGGGTTCCGGCCGCGAGGCCAGTTCCGTCGCGTAGTAGACCGTCTCGACCTCCTTCGCGATCAACGGCCACAGGTGGGCGCGGAAGTCGACGGGCGCGGAGCGCAACGCCTCCACGACGTCCTCGGTCAGCACCACCGCCCGATGACGGCCGTGGGCGCCCTTCTGGTTCTCCCCTCTCGCATGCAGCGGCACACCGCGGCGCGACCCCGCGTACAGCCGGGGCTCAGCGCCGGAGGGGAGGTAGACGAGCACGCCGTCGCGCCGTTCGAACCGTCCGCCCCGGCCCCCGGTCAGCGCGGCGAGGTGGTCGAAGAAGTTCAGGCCGAGGCCCAGCAGCAGCGTGGGTTCACCCGGTCGTACCGCGGTCAGGTCGGCGTCGGCGGGGTTGCCCGGCGCCACGTACCGCAGGCCGCGCGCCTCGGCGAACTCGGCGAGCGCCCGTTCCCGGGCTCCGAGGCGCGACGGCAGGTGCCCCTGCGCGAGGACCACCGCGGCCAGGCCGTCGAGCCGTTGCCCGTCGGCCAGCCGGACCACCTGCCCGGTCCCGTCCTCCGTCACCTCCACCGCGCGCTGGCGGTGGTGGACGATCCGCACTCCGGCGGGAGCGCCGCGGGAGATCTCCTTCAGCGCCCAGACGAGGTAGTGCCCGTAGAACGCGCGGGTGGCGTAGGAGTCGGGTCCCAGCCGCCGGGCCTCGTTCCTGACCGCGTCCTCCCAGCCGTCGAGCCCCGCGGTGGACGCGACCGATCTCGACCATTCGTACAACGAAGGGCCACGCCGCACCGGACCTTCCATCCGCACGCTGTCATCAGGGAAGACCGTGACCTGCGAGCACACCGTGTTCATCAGGAATCCGCCCTGCTGCCCGGTGTTCCACACGGTTCCAGAACCGTGTTCCGCGGGATCCACCACGTGCACCACGAGCTCGTCACCGAGGACGACCGGCGACCAATTGGCACACATTCTTTCCAATACCGAGAGGCCTCTCGGACCCATGCCGACAACGGCCGAACTGTATTTTTCCAAAATGGATTTACCCGCTTCCAGGCATCTGGGCGGCCCAGACAACGCCTGCAGATGTCAAGCTGTCGTGAGGTTAGCGCTCACAACTTCGGTTGAACCCTCACCTACTCACGGCCGTATGAATCCTTGTACGGGCGTTCCTGCCGCACCGAACGGAGCAGCCGGCGCCGAAGGAGGCATTCGGTCCGATGTCCGACGAAAAGGAATACGTCGTCATCAGCACGCACCGGGTCACCTCGGGCCGGATGGCGAGTTTCTCGACTTCGGTAAAAGGACTTCTCAGCGCCGCCTCCAGATCACAGGGATATCTCGACGGAAGAATGGAGAAAGCATCGGGCGATCCGGCGACCTGGCTCGTCCTGTGCTGGTTCGACAGCGCCGAGAGCGCCGCCGAGTGGGACGGTTCGAGGTCCCACGCGACGTGGCGCGAGTACGTGGGGCGCTTCTCCTCCCGAGTCGAACCGCCACAGCCCGCGCCGCCGGCCGCGGCACCGCCGAGGCTCCCGCCGAAGTGGAAGACGGCGGTGGTGACGCTGATCGGGGTGTTCCCGGCCGTGCTGCTGGTCAACGTGACCGTCATCCCGCGTGTGACGGGCCTGCCGCTCCTGGCGCGCACGTTGGTCCTGTGCGTGTGTGTGACGGGTCTGATGACCTGGGTGCTCATGCCGCAGGTGATGAAGGTGCTCGGCCCGTGGCTGCGCAGGGGCGCCGTCCCCGCGCCACCAGCCGATCAGCCCGTGCGGACCAGCCTGCCGGACGTCGAAGTACTGGTCACGACCTCCCCCGGCCTCCGGCCCCCGGCCGTGCCTCCCGACAACGAAGCCCGCCAGGGCTCACGACCCCCCAGAGCGTCACGGTCACGGCACGCCGCACCGGCGACCTTCCCCAGCGCGCGGCAGTCGCGCTCACGTCGCCCCTGACCCGTCGCCGCTGGCCCCGATCACCGGAGCGAACTCACGTGCGGACCCTTCTGATCGACAACCACGACTCGTACACCTACAACCTGTTCCACCTGATCGCGGGCGTGAACGGGCAGGACCCCCTCGTGCTGGGCAACGACGACCCGGCGCTGGCCCGGTTGTCGTTCGGCGACGTCGACAACGTGGTGATCTCCCCCGGTCCCGGACGGCCGGGCAGGAGCCGGGACCTCGCCGGCTCGACCAGGTTCCTGGACCAGGACGCGCTCCCGGTGCTCGGTGTGTGCCTCGGCCACCAGGGAATCGGGTTCCAGGCCGGAGCACGGGTCGCGCTCGCTCCGCAGGCCCGCCACGGCCACCCGACCACCGTCACGCACAGCGGCCGTGACCTGTTCGACGGCATCCCGCAGGGCTTCACCGCGGTGCGGTACCACTCGTTGCACGTGCCCGAACCGCTGCCACGCGACCTGGAGGCCACCGCCTGGGCGGAGGACGACGTGCTGATGGGGTTGCGCCACCGGACTCGGCCGCACTGGGGGGTGCAGTTCCACCCCGAGTCGATCCTCACCGAGTGGGGCACCCGGCTGCTGGCCAACTTCCGCGCGCTCTCCGAGACCGCGCGGCCGTCCGTCACCGTGCGCGGTACGGCGAACACTTTGACGGACGACGAAAGCACGACCCCACCTCGAGACACCGGCCATCGGCTGCACATCGCCGTCCACCAGGGGGTCGTCGATCCCGAGCAGGTGTTCGCGGAGCTGCACTCGGCGTCGGAACGCGCGTTCTGGCTCGACGGCGCCGGGGCCGGCGAGCGCGGGGCCAGGTTCTCCTACCTCGGCGACGACACCGGTCCGCTCGCCGAGTACTGCAGCTACGACGTGCGGGCGGGTGTGGTGACCTCGGAACGCTCCGGCCGGCCGGCGACCAGGTCACGCGAGGACGTCTTCGCCTACCTCGAGCGAGGTCTGGCCGATCGGGCACACCCCGAACCGGACCTCCCGTTCGACTTCACCTGCGGCTGGGTCGGGTACTTCGGCTACGAGCTCAAGGCGGCGCTCGGCGGGCGGGCCGCCCACCGCAGCAGCACACCGGACGCGGCCTGGTTGTTCGCCGACCGCGTCATCGTCATCGACCACCAGGAACACACGGCGCATCTGCTCTGCCTGGCCGAGGACACGCGTCCGGGCAACGACGAGGCCGCCGGCTGGCTCGACGCCACGCTCGCCTTCCTCTCCTCGCTGTCGTCCCACGAGGCACCGGCCGTCCGGTCGTGGCCGCAGGAACAGGACGCGGTGGAGATCACCGAACGCTGGCTGCTGCGGGACGCGGACGACTACCGGCTCGACGTCGTCGCCTGCCAGGAACAGCTCCGCGCGGGCGAGAGCTACGAGATCTGCCTGACCACGGCGGTGGAACTGCCCGCCACGTGCGCGTCCGCCGACTACTACCGGGTGCTGCGCCGGGTCAATCCCGCGCCGTACTCCGCCTACCTGCGCTTCGGCGAGGTCGACGTCGCCAGTTCCTCACCGGAGCGGTTCCTCCGGGTCGGCGCCGACGGCGTCGTGCAGGCCGAGCCGATCAAGGGCACGGCCGCACGCGGTGAGACCCCGGAGGAGGACGCCGCACTGCGCGACCGGCTGGCCGAGGACCCGAAGACGCGCGCGGAGAACCTGATGATCGTCGACCTGCTGCGCAACGACCTGGGACGCGTGTGCCAGGTCGGCACCGTGCGGGTGCCGGAACTGATGGCGACCCGCACGTACCGGACGGTGCACCAGCTCGTGTCGACGGTGCGGGGCGAGCTGAAGCCGGGACTGAACGCGCTGGACGTCGTGCGGGCCTGCTTCCCGGGCGGTTCGATGACCGGGGCCCCCAAGGAACGCACGATGGAGATCATCGACGACCTGGAACCGACCGCCAGGGGCGTGTACTCCGGCGCGCTGGGTTTCCTGAGCTGCAACGGATCCGCTGACCTGAGCATCGTGATCCGCACGGCCGTCTTCGCGGCCGGGCGCGTGCGGATCGGCGCGGGCGGGGCGGTCGTCCTGGGGTCCGATCCCGACGGCGAGTACCAGGAGATGCTGCTCAAGCTGGCCGCGCCGATGCGGGCGTACTGGAGCTCCGGCGCGCACCGGCCCGCCGCCGTGCTGCTCGCCGAGCCACGCGTGTACCGCCGGGGCAGGCACGCGCGCCGCCGTCGTCGGGGCTCCGTGGTCGGCGCAGAGGTGGAGGCCGGCTGATGGGCGGAGTCCGCAACGCGGCCCTCGCGCTGGCGACGCACGCCGATCAGGCGGGGTGGTCGTCCCGGCCCGCGTACCTGGTGGGCGACGAGGTGTGGACGCACGGCCAGATCCACGACCTCGCCGCCAGGGCGTCAGGAGTGTTGCACGAGCACGGGATCCGCAGTGGGGACCACGTGCTGCTGGCCGCGCCGGACGGTGCCGCGTGGGTGGTCGCCTTCCTCGCGATCACCCGGCTGGGCGCCGTCGCCGTGCTGGTGAACCCCGAACTCACCGCCGCGGACCACCACCTGCTGCTCGCGGACTGCGACGCTCGCCTCTGCGTGACGGACCCCGGCCTGGAGGACCGGTTCTCCGGCCACCCGTGGATCGACGTCGACCACCTGCTCGACCAGGCCTGGACCACGGCGACCGGCCCGGTCGCCGACGTCACCGCGACGAGCCCGCTCTACGTGCAGTACACCTCCGGCACCACCGGTCAGCCGAAAGGTGTCGTGCACGCGCACAAGGACCTCGCCCTGTACGGCACCTCGGTGGGACGGGACGTCCTGCGCATCGGCGTCGGTGACGTGGCGCTCTCGGTGTCGAAGATGTTCTGGGCGTACGGTTTCGGCAACGCGCTGGTGTTCCCGCTGCACTCGGGTTCGGCCGCGGTGCTCACCCCTCACCGGCCGGGCGCGGACGAGATCGTCGGCCTGATCGCCCGGCACCGGGTCGACCTCCTGTACTCCGTGCCTTCCTCGTACGCCGCGCTGGCGTCCACCGAAGCGCACGCCGCGCTGGCCTCCCTGCGGGTCGCGGTGTCGGCCGGGGAACCGCTGCCGGAGTCGCTCGGCGCCCGGCTGCGCGACGACCTGGGGATCGAGGTGCGCGAGCAGATCGGCTCCACCGAGGCCGGGCACGCGTTCTGCGCCAACACGATCGCCGACAACACACCCGGCACGCTGGGCCGTCCCGTGCCCGGCTGGGAGGTGCAGGTGCGCGACGCGCAGGGCTTCCCGGCCGAGGACGACGGTGAGTTGTGGGTGCGCGGCCCAACCCTGTTCTCCCACTACCTCAACCAGCCCGGCCTCACCCGCGCCGCGCTGGTCGACGGCTGGCTGACGACCCACGACCGGGTGCGCCGCGACGACAACGGCACGCTGACCCACCTCGGTCGCACCGACGACATGGAGCTGGTCGGCGGGATCTCCCTGTCCCCGCTGGAGATCGAGCGCGTGCTGACCGCCCATCCCCTGGTGCGCGAGGCCGCCGTGGCCGCCGTGCTCGACCACCACGACGCCTCCCGGCTGCGGGCGTTCGTCGTGCCCGCGCGCCACGCACCGGGGCTGGCGGACGAACTGATCACCTGGACCCGGTCCCGGCTGCCCGCGTTCAAGGTCCCTCGCACCGTACGGCTCGTGCGGCAGCTGCCGAGAACGGCCACCGGCAAGTTGCGCCGGCACGTCGTGCGCACCGGATCCTGGTAACCGACTGAGGAGTTTCCCCTTGCAGCACACCATTTTCTCCGACAGCGGTTTCTACATCGGACAGATGTTCCGCGCGGCGGCGACGCGCCACGGTGCCGTCCCGGTCGTCCTGGACCGGGTGCTCGACGTCGCTCCCGGCGCCGGACTGCAGCACACCTACCGCTCGCTCGCCGACCTCGTCGACCGCCTGGCGGACCGGTTGCGGGCCGCCGGTGTCAGGCCCGCGAGCCACGTCGTCATCCACAAGCGCGACAACGCGGACATCGCGCTCCTCGCCTGTGCCGCGTCCCGTCTCGGCGCGATCCCCGTGCTCCTGTCGTCCGGTCTGGACGCCGGCGTGGTCGGCATCCTGCTCGGACGGCTCGACCGGCCGTTGCTGGTGACGGACGACGTGACGCTGTCCCGGCTGATGACGCACACCGACATCTCCAGGCTCACCGGCAAGCGGGTCCTCGTCAGCGGAACGTTCCCCGGTGCCGTCGCACTCGACGACCTGGAGGTCACCGCGCGCGCCACACCGGTGCGGCTGCACCCCGACGAACCCGCGATGATCACGCACAGCTCGGGCACCACCGACGTGCCCAAACTCGCCGTGCACTGCGCCCGCGCGTTGTGGAACAGGCTGGTGCCGCAGAAGGTCATGGCGTTGCCCGTGCGCGGGGAGACGGCGGCCTTCTGCATGTCGTTCGTCCACTCGCGCTTCTACCACGCGCTCGGCACGTTCCTGTCCGGCGGCAGCCGACTGCTCCTGCTGGTGGACCACGACCCGGCGTCGGTCGGCCCGCTGCTCGCACGGTGGCAGCCGGGGGTCGTGGAGACTCACCCCAACACGTTCGTGCTGTGGGAGGACCTGGCGGACGCGCCCGGAGCACCGCTGCGCAACGTCCGCTGCTTCAGCAGCACCTTCGACGCCATCCACCCGCGCACGGTCCAACGACTGCTCGGCGCGTCGAAGCGGCGCGGCAAGTACCTCATGCAGCTCTACGGGCAGAGCGAGACCGGACCGGTGTCCGTGCGCCTGTTCACCGAACGAGGGGCGGCGCGGGGCAACGGGCGCCTGGTCGGCGCCGCCATCCCCGGTTTCACCAGGGTGAGGATCACCGACGACTCCGGAAAGCCGGTGCCGCGCGGGACGGTCGGGCACATCGAGGCGCGCACCCGTGGGCGGATCGTCACCTACCAGGGCGCGCAGGACAGGTTCGACGCCCAGCTGAACGGGGGCTGGTGGCGCATGGGCGACATGGGCACCCGCGGCCGGTGGGGCGGGCTGAACCTGATCGACCGCGAGATCGACCGGATCGACGACGTGGACAGCAACCTGCGCATCGAGGACGTGCTGATGTCCCGGCTCGACGAACTGCGCGAGGTGGTCGTCGTGCCCGGTGCGGACGGCGTCGCGGTGCCCGTGGTGTGCACTCGCAGCGGCGCACCGCTGGCACCGGACCGCTGGCAACGCGCGACGGCGGACCTCCCCGCTCTGGGCACGCCACAGCAGTGGGACTTCGACGACCTGCCCAGGACCTCGACGTGGAAGATCAAACGCGTGGCGCTCGCCCGGCTGATCGCCGCCGGGGACAGCGCGGTGGCCCGTGGCTGACGAGGCGCCGGTGATCGTCGTGGGCGCCGGTCCGGCCGGGCTCTTCGCCGCGCTGGCCGTGCGCGCCCACGGGGTGCCCGTCGTCCTGCTCGAAGCGGATCCCGCGACCCGGCACCGCACCGGCAGCCGGGCGCTCTACGTGCACGGGAAGTCCCTGGCACTGCTGGAATCCACCAGTCCGGGGCTGGGCGGGGAACTCGCGGCGCGCGGGGTGCTGTGGAACGTCCGCCGCACCCTGTACCGGGGGAGGGAGGTCTACGCGAGGGAGTTCCCGCCGCACGACCCCTCCCGCGGCCTGCCCCCGTTCACCAGCCTGCGGCAGAGCGAGACCGAACGCGTCCTGCTCGACGCCTGCGCACGGGCGGGCGTGGACGTGAGGTGGAACGACGCGGTCACCGAGGTCGCCGCGCACCCCGGCGGTGTCACCGTCACCACGGCCGGAGGTGAGACCTGGCCGGGAAGTCACGTCGTGGGCGCCGACGGCGCCAGATCGATCGTGCGCAGGTGCGCCGGAACGTCGTTGGACGGCACGGCCGCGGAAGGTTTCCACGTGGTGGTCGACGTCGCCGACGAGCCGGGCGGCACACCGAGTCTGGAACGGGTGATGCACTACGACCACCCCGCCGCGGACGGCCGCAGCGTGCTCGTGGTGCCTTACGCGAACGGGTTCCAGGTCGACGTGCAGAGCCGGGCCGGAGACACGGCCGAGGTCATCGCCGCACCCCAGGAGGTGCGGCGATGGCTGCCGGCGGTGATCGGGCCGATCTCGCCGGAGCGGATCACCGCCATCTCGGTCTACCGGTTCCTGCAGCTGGTCGCGGACGACTTCACCGATCCGCACCACCGGATCCTGCTCGTGGGCGAGGCCGCCCACCTGTTCCCGCCGTTCGGTGCGCGGGGCATGAACAGCGGCTTCGCCGACGCACACGCCGCGGCGGGCGCCATCGCGACCGGCAGGCGGTCCCCCGCGGCGAACTCCGAGGCCGTCACCGGGTTCGCCACCGCGAGGCGAGCGGCGGCCGAGATCAACTGCGCCGCCGCGGGCGCCGCGCTGCGGCACCTGCGGCCACCCGGCCCGGCGGCGAGGTGGCGGCGCCGGGCAGCGGCGTCCCTGGCTCCGGTGGTCCCCCGGTTCGGCGAGTGGCTCGAACACGCGCCCTACGGCCCGCGCGCCGGAGTGGGGCACTGATGGCGGCCGACGACGCTCCCCTCCTGGTGGCGGACTCGTGGCTGGTGCTGGACGGGTCGGTGCGGTCGCTGGACCGCCACGTCAGCAGGTTCAGCCGGTCCTGCCTGGAACTCGGCGTCGTCACGCCACAGGAACTCCAGCGCTTCTGGCGCGCGGCGATCTCCGATCTGCCGCGCACGGGCGCGTGGTTCCCGCGGGTCGAGCTCGCGGGAGATCCGCCGTCGTTGCGGCTGCGGCTCCGCCGCGCACCCGAACGCGGCGACCAGGTGCGGGTGTGGGTGCCCGGCGGATCCGACCGGCGGCGCCAACCGGCCCGCAAGGGCCCGGACCTCGGGACGTTGGGCGACCTGCGTGCCGAGGCGGCGAACCACGGCGCCCAGGAGGCGCTGCTCAGGACAGCCGACGGCATCGTGGTCGAAGCGGCCGCCTCGTCCGTGCTGTGGTGGGAGGACGACGTGCTGTGCTCGCCGCCCGAGGAGATCCCGGCGCTGCCCGGCACGACCGCTGGGCTCGTGCTGGACCTGGCCGCGGCGCGGGGAATCCGGACGGAGCGGCGTGCCCGCCGGGTGGAGGACCTGGCCGGGCGGGAGGTGTGGCTGCTCAACGCCCTGCACGGCATCCGCCTGGTGACGGACCTGGTCGGCTCCCCCGTCGCTCCGGGTGGCGGCAGGCACTTCACGCCGTGGCGGGAGCGGGTCGAGCGGATGCGCCTGCCGCTGGACCCGCCCCGCGCCTCGTCAGCCCGAGACGGCCGGTGACGCGGGGGCCATGCGGGTGCTGACGGCGATGCGGTTGTAGGCGTTGATGACGGTGCACACCCAGATGAGCGCGGCGGTCGCGCGGTCGCCGAACTCGGCGACGGCCGCCCGGTACACCCCGTCCGGCACGTGCCGGTTGTGCACGAGGGTGATCTCCTCCGCCAGCGCGAGCGCGACCTTCTCCCTCTCGTCGAACAGCGTGGACCCGAGCCAGGCGCGCAGGGCGTCGAGGCGCTGTGCCGACTCGCCGCCGTTCCGCGCGTCCCTGGTGTGCAGGTCGACGCAGAACTCGCACCCGTTGATCTGCGAGACGCGCAGCCGCAGCAACTCGAGCAGCGGGGCGGGCAGTCCGGCCTGTGCAGCGGCGTCCGCGGCCGCGAGGTGCAGCGCCCGCATGGCGGTGGACACGTCCGGGGTGACCGACTTCAGGTTCACCCTGGTCTCAGTGGTGGTCGACATACGTCCACTGTAGTCAAACATTGTTAGATTTCCGTTGTGCCACAACAGAATTGTCAGCTGATTCCATTGTGGACTCGGCTTCCGTCGTGCTGCGCCCCGAACGCTCGTGGTCCTCGCGTCCTCATCCGGGCCGCCCGAGATCGGGACAGGCCCGGGCACCCCTGGCCGTCCACGGGTCGCGGCAAGTGGGTGAACTCGTTCGATTCCCCCCGAAGTTCGTTTGACGCGTAACTATCCTTCGCCGCTGATCGATGTTCTGCGTTGAACGATCTTTCACGAGGGGGCGTGGGTGGGTTTGCCGACACACGACAGGCAGACGACCAGGACCCGCTTCCTCGCCGGAATTCCGCGTCGCCAGGCATATTCCAGCCCGCCGGGACAACTCGTCGTCCTCCTCGTCGCGCTGGTGGTGTTGTGCCTGGGCGCGGGCGTCGCCGGAGCGTTCGACGTGCAGCACCGGCGAGCCGCGCTGAACGAGGTGATCGACCGCGGCGGGCCGCTGACCGGTGCGGCGATGGACGTCTACCAGTCGCTGTCGGAAGCCGACGCCACGGTGGCGGGTGCGTATCTGGTCGGCGACGTCGAACCGGCCGAGTTGCGCGACCGGTACCGGACCAACATCGCCGAGGCGTCCGCCGCACTGGGCACCGCCGCCCTCGCCGAGGGCACGGAAGCCGACCTGACCGCGTTGAACACCCACCTGCCGGTGTACACCGGGCTGATCGAGACGGCCCGGACGCTCAACCGCCAGGGGTTGCCGCAGGGGGTCGCCTACCTCCGGGAGGCCTCCACCGTCGCGCAGACGGTGATGCTGCCCGCCGCGGAAAGGCTGCTGAGACAGGAGAACACCCGGCTCCTGCGGGCGCAGCAGGAGGCCTCCTCGGTGGATCCGGTCGTGATCGGCGCGGCGGTGCTCGTGGTGCTGGCGCTTCTCGCCGCGCAGGTCCACCTCGCGCGCACCACCCGCCGGATCTTCAACGCCGGTCTGCTCGCGGCCACGTTGTGCGCGGTCGCAGCGGTGGCGTGGCTGGTCACCGCGTCCGTCGTGGCGGCGGCGCACGCCCACGCGGGCAGGACCGAGGGCACGGCACAGGTCGCGGTGTTCTCCGACGTCAGGGCCGAGGCGCTGAAAGCACGGTGCGCGGAGTCGCTGATCCTCGTCGCACGGGGAAACGGGACGGTGCACGAGGCCGACTTCGACGCCGCCGCGGCGAGGCTGAGCACCAGGTTGCTCGCCGACGCGGAGCGGGCGGCCACCGCGTCCGGGACGCGTGACGCGGTGCGGCGGGCCGGCGAGCAGTGGTCGCGCTGGCTCGACGGTCACAAGGCGTTGCGCGAGAAGGACGACAACGGCGAGTTCGGCCTGGCCGTGAAGCTCGCGACGAGCGCCGACGAACAAGGCGGCACGACGGGACCGTCCAGGACGGTCGACGAGGAACTGGGCAAGGCGATCGAGATCGCGAAGGAGCGGTTCGAGACGGAGTCGGCGCACGCGCGGAACGCGCTGGCCTTCGGTGAGATCGGCGTCGCGGTGCTGATGGCCCTCGCTGCGCTGGGAGTCGGATTCGGCTACCTGCCAAGGCTGCGGGAGTACCGATGAGGCGACTGCTGCTGGCCACCGTGCTGCTCCTCACGGCGTGCGCGACCCCGGAGGTGGCGGTCACGCCGACACTCCCGCTGTCGGTTCCCGCGCCGGTACCGACCCAGATGCAGGTGCCACCGGAGATCCCGGTCGAGCGGAGGACGGACTGCCGCGCCGAGCAGAGCTACCGGCCGCAGGGTCCGCTGCCCGCGCCGGACCGACTGCCCGCGGGCTCGGCCATGCTCAGGATCAGGGAGAAGGGCAAGATCGTCGTCGGTGTGGGCAACGGCTACCTGCTGAGCTTCCGCGACCCCGGCACCGGGCAGGTGCGGGGGTTCGAGGCGGCGCTCGCGGAGGAGATCGCGCACGCCCTCTTCGGCGGTGACCGCGCGAAGGCCGCGGACCACGTCCAGTACCGGGTGATCGACGCGGCGGACCGGATCGCGGCGCTCCGCACCGACCGCGTCGACCTCGTGCTCTCCAGCATGACCATGACCTGCGAGCGGTGGCAGGAGATCGCGTTCTCCGCCGAGTACTACTCCTCCCAGCAACGGCTGCTCGTCCACCACGACTCGGGCATCGACGACATCGCCCGGCTCGGCGGCCGGAAGGTGTGCGCGTCGAGGACGAGCACGAACCTGCGTCCCCTCGCGGAACACCCGGCCAAGCCGATCCCGGTCGCCGCCGCGAACACCGCCGACTGCCTGCTGCTCCTGCAACAGGGTCAGGTCGACGCCGTGTCGACCGGCGACATCATCCTGGCCGGGCTCGCCGCACAGGACCCGGCCACCCGCATCGTCGGACCCGCGCTGCGGTCCGACCCGACCGGCATCGCGATCGCGCCGCACCGGCTGGACCTGGTGCGGTTCGTCAACGCCGTGCTGGAGAGGGTGGTCGCCGACGGCACCTGGCGGCAGTTGCAGCGGACGTGGCTCGCGGACCAGTTGGGACCGGCCGAACCGCCGGCGCTCCAGTACCGGCCGGAATGAGGACGACACAGTGAATTCCCTGGTGCACAACGGTGTGCCGCGCGGCGGGAAGCCCCGCATCCATCTCCTGCGGGACCGGGTGCGCTGGGCGACGGGAACGCCACCCGGCCGGCTGAGCGCGATGGCGGCGGTGCTGGTGGCGCTGTGCCTGCTCGCCGGGCTGGTGGGCGCGGTCGACATCGCACAGCGCCGTGCCGCCCTGACCGAGGTGACCCAGCGCAGCATTCCCCTGGCACGCGCGGCGTTGGACGCGTACCAGTCGCTGTCCGAGGCGGACGCGGCCGCGAACAGCGTGTTCCTGGTGGGCGACAAGGCCGGACCGGCCGAACGCGCCGGGTACCTCGACAAGGTGCAGAAGGCGGCGGTGGCGCTGAGCACCGCGGCGGTCAACGCGCCCACCGCGACGACGGAGACGGTTGCCCGGCTGACCGCCCAGCTCACGAACTACTCCGGGCTGGTCGACACGGCGCACACCGAGAACAAGCGCGGTTTCGCGCTCGGCGCGGCCTATCTGCGGCAGGCCTCGGCACTCGTGCGCGAGGTCCTGCTGCCCGACACGCTCAAGCTGTACCGCGCGGAGTTGGAGAAGCTCACCCACGCCCAGCGCGACGCGAGTTCGATCGCCTGGCTCGCGCTCACCTTCTGCCTGCTGGCACTGGCCGCGCTCGTGGCGGTCCAGCTGTACCTGCGGGAGACCACGCGGCGCACGCTGAACCGCGGCCTGCTGGTGGCGACCGCCGCGGTGCTCCTGGCGATCGGCTGGCTCGTCACCACCTCGTTCGCCGCGGCGGACGAGGTCGACACGAGCCTGCGCGGGAAGTCCCGGACGGAGGCGCTCGCCGAAGCCCGCATCAACGCGCTCACCGCGCGCAGCACCGAGGCGCTGGCACGCGTCGAACGCAGCAACGCCGACCCGTACGAACAGGAGTTCCGCAACGCCCGCGACAAGCTCAACGCGGGCAACGACCAGCTCGGATCGCTCGTCATGGCGGCCGGCCGCTTCGACGAGCAGTCGGAGGAGAAACGGACCGTGGAAGCCGCGATCGCACACTGGCGCGACTGGCAGGAGCTGCACGAGCAGAACCGGGCCACCCCCGCGACCGCGGACTGGAGCGGCACCACCGAACTCGCGGCCCAGCTGGACGACAAGCTGGCCGAGGCACTCCGGAGGTCCGAGGAGACCTTCCAGAACGGCGCGGCCGGCGCGGTGAACTCGTTGCGCGGCGCGGACTTCGCACTCGTGGTGTCGATGCTGGTCGCCGCGGCGGCCGCGGGACTCGGCATGGCGCCCCGGATCCGGGAGTACCGATGAGAACCAGGAAACTCGTCGCCGTGGCGGCGGCTCTGTGCCTTCTCACCTCCTGCGGCCAGGCGGTGACGGTACCGGCGCGCACGACGCTGGAACCGTTGCGGCCACCCGGCATGGACGACACCAGAGGCGCGCTGGCACCGACGCAGTGCCCGCCGGGCACCGGCCCCGATTTCGTACCGGAGCGCAGCAGTCTCAAACCGCTCGGCCGCTCCCCCGCGCAGGCGCCGCCGGGCAGCACCCTCGCGGAGATCGTGCGGCGCGGCCGGCTGGTCGCGGGGGTCGACCAGAACCTCAACAGGTCCAGTTCGCTCAACCCCCGGACCGGCGCGCTGGAGGGGTTCGACGTCGACGTCGTGAAGACGATCGCGAAGGAGCTGTTCGGCGACGAGAACGCCGTGACCCTCGTGGAGGTCAACTTCTCGAACAACTTCCCCAAGCTGGCGGCCGAGGACGTCGACCTGCTCGCGGACTCGATCACGATCACCTGCGAGCGGCGGTTCACCAAGAAGGTCATGTTCAGCTCGGACTACTTCATCTCCGGGCAGCGGGTGCTGGTGCCGAAGGCCTCGGGCGTGAAGTCCATCGGTGACCTGAAGGGCAAGCGGGTCTGCGCGCCGAACGGCACCACGTCGATGGGCAAGCTCAAGGAGCCCTCGCTCGGGGTGGTACCGGTCGGCGTGCGGGAGTTCCCCGACTGCCTGGTGCTGATGCAGCGCGGCCAGGTGGAGGCGAGCTCCACCACGGACAGCGTGCTGCTCGGACTGAAGGACCTGGACCCCGCCACGGACATCGTCGGAGAGCGGTTCTCCGAGGAGCACCACGGGCTGGCCATGCGCGAGAGCGACGAGGAACTCGTCCGGTTCGTCAACGGTGTGCTCGAAAGGATGCGTGCCGACGGCACGTGGAAGCGGTTGTACGAGAAGTGGTTGCGGGACCCGGACGAACCCGGTCCGGTCCCCGAACCACCCCCGGCGCACTACATCGACGAGGAGTAGGCATGAGTGCCGCGATCGAGATCCACGACAGTCCCGACGCGTTCGCCGAACTGGAGTCGCTGCACGGGTGGCTGCTCGACCTGCCCGACCTGCGCGGTGTCTCCCTCGGCCAGCCCGAGCGGAGCCCGCAGGAGATGGGCTGGCTCACCGACGTGCTCAGCGTCTCGGTCGGCAACGGTGGCGCCGTCACCGCGCTCGCCGGGTCGCTCGCCACCTGGCTCGTCAGCCGCCGGTCCCACATCAAGATCAAGGTGACCGGGCCGGACGGCCGCAGCACCGAGGTGGACGTCAAGCAGGCCAAGGGGAACCAGGCCACGGTGGAGGCGATGCTGCGGGAGGTGCTGGAGGAGCACGAAGGCGGCACGACGTGAGCGAACACCAGCCGGTCCTGCCGGACCCCGCCGCGTCCCGTGCGGTGCTGATCGGGACGAGCTCGTACACCGATTCCGCGTTCCCCGCACTGCCCGGCGTCGAGAACAACCTGAACGACCTCGCGAAGATGCTGACCTCGCCGCACGGCGCGGGACTCCCGCCGGAGAACTGCGTGGTGCTGCACAACCCTCCCGACCAGATCGGCGTGGGCAGTCAGATCACCCGCGCCGCGGCCGAGGCCGAGGACGTCCTGCTCGTCTACTACGCCGGGCACGGCGAGATGACGTGGGACAAGAAGAACGAGCTGTGCCTGACGATGCGGGACACCATGCCGGACTCGTTGCGCACGTCGGCGTTGCGGTGCGAGGACCTGCGCCACTACCTGCACCGCAGCCAGGCGCGGACACGGGTGCTGATCCTCGACTGCTGCTACGCGGCCAGGGAACTGCCGGACACCATGTCCGCCTCGTCGAGCGTGATCGAGCACGTGCGGATCAACGGGACGTACGTGCTCGCCGCCGCGTACGGCAAGGCGCTCGCCCCGGCGGGCATGCGGAACACGCTGTTCACCGGCGAACTGCTGCGCGTGCTGGGTGAGGGCGTCCCGGCGGAGCCGACGATGCTGCTGACGCTGGACGCGTTGTTCCGCGAGGTGCTGACGAGTCTGCGAGGCCAGGGGCACCCGGAGCCCAGCTGCAACCACAGCAACAACGCCGCGTGGCTCGCGCTCGCCCCGAACGCCGCGCACAGGATCCACCGTGCGCTGCAGGACGTCGAGGCCCGTCTGGCGGAGCTCGACGAGGTCGAAGCGCGCACGACGGCGGCCTGCGACCTGACCATCGACCGGATCAAGGACTCCGGCCTGCCGTCGTTCGTCCCCACCGGGCCGGGACTGCGGCAACGCCTGAAAGCCCTGCAGGCCATGGCGATGGCCGGCCGCAGACCCGAGGAGATCGTGCTCGGCGCGCTCGACGCGGACGTGACCGACGCGTGTGCCGCGGCGGAACGGCAGCGCGTGCGCGCCGAGGAGCCGATGGCGACCCGGCACGAGTTGCGTCAGCGGCTCGACCTGTACCGGCTGGTCGCGGCCAAGGAGGGCTTCGCCGAGGAGATCGATCTCCGCAGGAGGTACGACGTGGCCTGGAACCTGTTGTGGGTCAAGCCGTGCGACCTCCAGGCCGCGGTCCACGCGGTCGAGGCCTCGGTCCAGGCGGTCGTGCGACGCAGAGAGCGCAAGCGAACGGAGAACGAGCGGTGAACGCATGCGCCCGGCCGGGCTGCAAGGGAACGATCGACGCGTGGGGTTTCTGCGACGACTGCGGGCACAAGGCGAAGAGCGCGAGCCCGCCTCCTCGCCCGCCCGCTCCGAGTCCGGTGGTGCCCACCCCGGCACCGGCCACGGCACCGGGCCGGTCCACCCCCTCTCGCCCGATCTCCGTGCCGTGGCGGCGTTCCGGGGTCCTGCTGCCGTCGTTGCCCCCGCGCGACCCGGCCACCGAGACCTCCGCCGTCGTCGTGGTGCCCGAGACCAGGCGGCACTGCCGTCAGTGCAACGAACCCGTCGGCCGCGGCGCCGACGGTGAACCGGGTCCCACCGAGGGCGAGTGCCCGAAGGACGGCGCGCACTTCTCCTTCACCCCCGGTCTCACGAAGGGCGAACAGGTCGCGGGCCGCTACGAGATCGTCCGCTGCCTCGCCTACGGCGGCCAGGGCTGGGTCTACCTCGCCAGGGACACGCACCTGAGCGACGCCGACACCGTCCACTGGGTCGTCCTCAAAGGACTGATCGACACCGACGACCCCTCCGCTCTCGACCAGGCCATCAACGAACGCCGGCACCTGCTGAAGGTCAAACACCCGAACGTCGTCAAGATCAACGACTTCGTGACGCACCGCGACGCCCGCAGTGGCAGGCTCGACGGCTACATCGTGATGGAGTACGTCGACGGCCCGTCGTTGCAGGAGCTGTTCCTCGAACACCGCGACCACCGCGGGCAGCGCGCGCCGCTGCCGTTGACGCACGTGCTCGCCTACGCCATGGACGTGGTGCAGGCGCTCGGCCACCTGCACTCGCTCGGCCTGCTGTACTGCGACTTCAAGCCGGACAACGCCCTCTACGCCGGCGGCGAGGTCAAGCTCATCGACCTCGGGGCGGCGGTGCTGGCGGACGATCCGGGCGACACGCTGCTCGCCACCCCGGGGTTCGCCGCGCCGGAACTGCGGGAGAAGGGTCCGTCGGTCCAGTCCGACCTCTACACCGTCGGGCGCACTCTCGCGGTGCTGAGCATCGAGTTCCACGGGTTCACCAGGGAGGAGAACTGGTACGCCCTTCCCGCTCGCACCGTGACGCCGCTGTTCACCGCCCACGAGGCGTACTACCGCCTGCTGCGACGCGCCACGCACATCGATCCGGCCAAGCGGTTCTCCTCGGCCGAGGAGATGTACGGGCAGCTGGAGGGCGTGCTGCACGAGGTCCTCGCCGCGCAGGACGGCACCGCGCGGAACCCGGTGTCGACGCGGTTCTCGATCGAGCGCAGGACCTTCGGCACCGAGTCCACAGAGGACGACGAGATCGACTGGACGCGGACGCCGGACGCGTTTCCCTCACCGCTGGTCGACCCCAGGGATCCCGCCGCCGCGCACCTGGCGTCGATCACCGCGTCCACCCCGGACGACCTGATCACCGCGCTGGAGGCGATTCCGGTGGAGAGCGACGAGGTCAAGCTGCAGCTCGTCGCCGTGCGGATCGCCCACGGCCTCCTGGAGCAGGCGGACGCGGTCCTCGCCGAACTCGCGGACGCGACACCGGGCGACTGGAGACTCGCCTGGTACCGCGGGATCCGCGCGATGGCGGCGGGGCAGCCCCGCGACGCGGTGGCGGAGTTCGACGCCGTCTTCGACGCGGTGCCGGGCGAGCTCACCCCGAAACTGGCGCTCGCGGCGGCGGCCGAGGCCTCCGGTGACGACGCGCGCGCGGGTGAGCTGTACCGGTTGGTGTGGCGCACCGACACCCGCTACGTCAGCGCCGCGTTCGGGCTGGCACGGGTGCTGCGCAGGCAGGGCGACCTGGCCGCGGCGGTGGAGGCGCTCGACGGCGTGCCGGAGTCGTCCAGCCAGCACGTGCCCGCCCAGGTGGCCGCGATCCACGCCCGCCTGTCCCCCGACGCCGCCAAGTCGCAGCTGCTGGACGCGTCCGCCCGGCTGGAACGCCTGCGGATGGGCATCGAGCAGCAGGCGGACCTGTCGGTGCGGGTGCTCGAGGCCGCACTGGACTGGGTGACCGGCAACGGCGAGACCGGCCACGCGGGCCAGGTGCTCGGCCGTCCGCTGGAGGAACGGGAGCTGCGCTTCGGTCTGGAGCAGGCGTATCGCGACCTGGCGAGCGTCACCGACGGCGCGAGCCGCCGGATCGAACTGGTCCGCGAGGCGAACAGGGTCCGTCCCAGGACGCTGTTCTGACGAGAGACGAGGTGCACGGGTGAGCGAGTCGCCGGACTTCACGCTCAGGGTCGACCACAACAAGTACCTCCCCGAGGGGCAGCGCTCCATCGACGCGGTGATCTCCGTCAGCACGGCGGGCGAACGCCGGGGTCCCGCGCCCAGCGCCGCCCAGGTGATCATGATCGACTGCTCCAGCTCGATGAGCGGCGACAAGATGGTGCAGGCGCGCCGGGCGACCGCGACCGCGATCAAGATGCTCAACGACGGCGTGGCGTTCGCGGTCGTCGCGGGCACCCACTCCGCGCGGATGGTCTACCCCGTGAACAGCGCCATGGTGATCGCGTCACCACAGACCAGGAAGGAGGCCGCGAAGGCGGTCGGGCGGCTGGACCCCAACGGCGGCACCGCGATCGGCACCTGGCTTGACCTCGCGAACACCCTGCTGGCCGCGCAGCCGGCGGAGATCAAGCACGGCATCCTGCTCACCGACGGGCACAACGTCGGCCAGACCGAGGAGGAGTTCGCCGCGGCACTGCACCGGTGCCGCGACCGGTTCGTCTGCCACAGCCTCGGCGTCGGCAAGCAGTGGGCGGCCGAACCGCTGCGCGCCGTCGCGGACGCGTTGCACGGCGACGCGACCGGCCTGCCGGACGAACGGGCGCTCCCCGACGTGTTCCGCGCGATGGCCGAGGACTTCATGAGCACGGCGGTCGGCAACGTGGCGCTGCGCGTGTGGACCCCGCGGGGCAGCCGGGTCCGCTTCCTCAAACAGGTGTACCCGAACACCCTCGACCTGACGGACCGCCGCACCGAGGTCTCCGCCCTGGTCGGTGACTACCCGGCCGGATCGTGGGGCGCGGAGACGAGGGACTTCCACCTGTCCGTCGAACTCCCCGCGGGCAACGTCCTCGACGACGAGGTGCTGGCCGCCCGCGTGCACGTCGTCGCCGGAGGGCGGGAGATCGGTCGCGGTGAGGTGGAAGCGATGTGGACCGACGACCCGGTGCAGTCCACCAAGATCGCCCCGATGGTCGCGCACTACACCGGCCAGGTCGAGTTGGACCAGGTGATGCAGGAGGGCATCGGCGCGCTGCGCGACGGCCGCACGGACGAGGCGACGGTCAAGCTCGGCCGAGCCGCCCAGATCGCCGACGAGTCGAACCGCGAGCCGGTGCTGGACGCGATCAAGGGGGTCGCGGAGATCATCGACGCGAAGACCGCGCGGATCCGGCTGCGCGGGAGGATGGAGGACGTGGACGCCGAGATGGCGCTGCTGGAGTCGCGCAGGACAGAGCGGTGGCAGCGGGAGGACGAAGGTTCGTGACGCGATGACGTGGGAGTCGCTCGGGCAGTGGGGTCACGACGTGGTGCGCGTCGAGCCGCTCTCCGGCGGAGTGGCCAACGACGTGTGGAGCCTGCGCGTCGGCGGGCGCCTCGCCGTCGGCCGTCTCGGCGGCAGGAGCGACGCCGATCTCGCCTGGGAGACCGGACTTCTCCGGTACCTCGACCGCGAGGGCCTGACCGTGCCGGTACCGATCCCCACCTCGGACGGCAGGCTCTTCTGCGACGGCCTCGTGGTGATGACCCACCTCGACGGCGGACCGCCCGAGACGCGGGCCGACTGGCGCCGGGTGGCCCGGACACTGCGCGAACTGCACCGGCTCACGCGGGGATGGCCGCAGCGGCCCGGCTGGCGGTCGTCGACCGACCTGCTGCGGGCCACGGCCGGGACGAAGATCGACCTGGGGGCGATGCCCGCCGACGGCGTCGCGCGGTGCCGGGCGGCGTGGGCACGGCTCAGCGGACGCCGGACCTGCGTCGTGCACGGCGATCCCAACCCCGGCAACGTGCGCGTGACCGCGAACCACGTCGGGCTGATCGACTGGGACGAGGCGCACGTCGACGTCCCCGACCTCGACCTCGTCCTGCCCGGCAACGCCGCCGGTCTCGACGACGCCGCGTTCGACGTCGCCGCGCAGGCCTCAGCCGCGTGGGAGGCCGCTGTCTGCTGGGACGACGACTACTCGAAGAAGCGGCTCGCCGAGGTCCGGGCGATCTGAGGTCCGGCGCGGGCCGACAGGCTCCTGCCGGCCCGCGCCCAGCCTGCTACACCGGCCAGGCCGGTTCGCCCGTCACCACCTCCGCGATCGCGGACAGCGGGATGACCATCCACTCCGGACGGAACCGGTGCTCGTGCCGCACCTCCAGCACCGCCCGGTCCAGCTCGACCGCGGTCAGCAGCGCGCCACCGGGCGTGCGGCCGGGCGACACCTCCTCGTAGCCGGCCCGGAAGGCGTCGCGGTTGTGCTCCAGCCACCGGGCGGCCTTGGGACGCATCGCGGCGTCGTCGGCGCCCACCAGCAACTGGGCCGCCGCGTAGTGCAGCGACCTCAGGGCGGTCGCCACGTCGTGCTCCGCCGGGCGCGGGCGGGAGCGTTCGGCGGCGGTGCCGTGCGGTTCGCCCTCGAAGTCGACGAGCACCCACGTGTGCGGTGAGCGGAGCACCTGGCCCAGGTGCAGGTCGCCGTGCACCCGTTGCAGGCGGATCGGCTCGCCGGTCGCGAGGACCTCGTCGAACCTCGCCCGGATGCCCGCCTCGAACTCCGCCAGCGCCGGCACCTCGGCCAGCGCGGCGTCCAGGCGGGTGTGCAGGGCCGACACGAACTCGACCTCGTCGCCCGGACCGGCGATCTGCTCGCCCAGCGTCTCGCGCAGGTCCGCGTGCACGCGTGCCACGGCACGGCCCAGCCGGTGCGCCTCGGCGGCGAAGTCACCGCCCGCGCTCTGCGGGTCGTCGCTCGGGTTCGCGAGGAAGTCCCGCACGCTGGCGGTCGCCATCGGCCAGCCCAGCGCGCCCAGCGGCACGAACTCGTGCAGCACCGCGAACGTCGTGCGAACTCCGTCCAGTTCGGACTCCAGGGAGCCCTGGGGCGCCGCGATGTGCGGGTCACCGACGGAGTGCAGTGCGTCGTGCAGCACGAGTTCCGGGTTGTCGCCCGGGGTCAGCTCGCGGAAGAACTTCAGCACGTGCCGCTGGCCGTAGACGATCGAGCAGTTGCGCTGCGGGCCGGGGAACGGGCGTCCGACCGGCGCGGCCGCGTACCTCGGGGGCACCGCGCCGCGGAACCGCAGGCCCGCCACCTCCGCCAGGTCCTCGAAGTGGCCCAGCAGCACGGCGGTGAGCTCCGGGTCGTACACCGCCTCGTACACCACGCGTTCGCCCGCGACGCCGATCCGGGCGTGCTCCAGCCGTTCCGGCAGTGCGTCCCGCACGCCCACCAGCAGCTGATACCGGTGCCCCTCGCACGCCAGCACCAGGTGGACCAGCGCGGGATCGCCGTGGTGCAGGACGGTCGCCCGTTCGCAGGTCACCGGTCCGCGGGCCCGGAACCACGGCTGGCTCTCGAGCCAGCGGTCGAGCTCCTCGGGCAGGACCGCCACGGCCTCGCTCGTCGTCACTTCTCGTCGCCGCCTTCCACGTCGGAGTTCAGCTGGAACCAGTAGAAGCCGTGACCGGGCAGCATCAGCTGGTACGGCAGGTCGCCGACGGCGGGGAACCGCACGCCGCCGGTGAGTTCGACCGGCACGGTGCCGGCGTGCTCGGCCAGGTCGAGCTCGACGGGCTGCGGGAACCGGGACAGGTTGTTCACGCACAGCACCACGTCGGCGCCGAGCGTGCGCAGGTACGCGAGCACGGTCGGGTTCGAGCCGCCGAGCTCGGTGAAGTCGCCGTGGCCGAACGCGCGGTGCTGCTTGCGCACCTCGATCATGTGCCGCGTCCAGTTCAGCAACGACGACTGGCTGCGGACCTGTGCCTCGACGTTGAGGCCCTGGTAGCCGTACACCGGGTCCATGATCACCGGGAGGTAGATCCGGCCGGGGTCGCAGCTCGAGAAGCCCGCGTTGCGGTCCGGCGTCCACTGCATCGGCGTGCGCACCGCGTCGCGGTCCTGCAACCAGATGTTGTCGCCCATGCCGATCTCGTCGCCGTAGTACAGAACCGGCGAGCCCGGCAGCGAGAGCAACATCGCGGTGAACAGCTCGTGCTGGTTGCGGTCGTTCTCCAGCAGCGGGGCGAGCCGTCGGCGGATGCCGATGTTCGCCTTCATCCGCGGGTCCTTGGCGTACTCCGCGTACATGTAGTCGCGCTCTTCGTCCGTGACCATCTCGAGCGTGAGCTCGTCGTGGTTGCGCAGGAAGATGCCCCACTGCGCGTTCTCGGGGATCGACGGCGTCTGCGCGAGGATCTCCGAGATCGGGAACCGCGACTCCCGCCGCACCGCCATGAAGATCCGCGGCATCAGCGGGAAGTGGAACGCCATGTGGCACTCGTCGCCCCCCACCTCCGCGTCACCGAAGTACTCCACGACGTCGGACGGCCACTGGTTCGCCTCCGCGAGAAGCACCCGTCCGGGGTACTCGTCGTCGACGACCTTGCGGCACTTGCGGAGGAAGTCGTGCGTCTCCGGCAGGTTCTCGCAGTTGGTGCCCTCGCGCTCGAACAGGTACGGCACGGCGTCGAGCCGGAACCCGTCGATGCCCACGTCGAGCCAGAACCTCAGCACGTCCAGCATCGCGTCCTGGACGGCGGGGTTGTCGAAGTTGAGGTCCGGCTGGTGGCTGAAGAAGCGGTGCCAGTAGAACTGCCCGCGCACCGGGTCGTAGGTCCAGTTCGACGACTCCGTGTCCACGAAGATGATCCGCGCGTCGGAGTACGCCGAATCGTCGTCACTCCACACGTAGTAGTCGCCGTACGGGCCCGTCGGGTCCTGACGGGACTGCTGGAACCACGAGTGCGCATCACTCGTGTGGTTGAGCACCAGGTCGGTGATCACGCGGATCCCGCGCCGATGCGCCTCCTCCAGCAGGTGCTGGAAGTCCTCGACCGTGCCGAACTCCGGCAGCACCGCGCGGAAGTCGCTGATGTCGTACCCACCGTCGCGCAACGGCGAGGCGTAGAACGGCGGCAGCCACAGGCAGTCGACGCCGAGCCACTGCAGGTAGTCCAGTTTGGACGTCAGGCCGCGCAGATCACCGGTGCCGTCACCGTTGGAGTCGCAGAAGGCGCGGACCAGAACCTCGTAGAAGACAGCACCTTTGAACCAGTTCGCCTCGTGCTCCATGGCACCTCTCGCTCACACAATCTCGACGGATTGCGGCAGAGTGAGGCACTGCGGGCACCAAGATCAAATCGTTCACCGGATCAGGTGAGGTGCCGTTTTCCGTCGAATCGCGGGCCTCAGGCGCAGGCGAACCGG
Source organism: Streptomyces sp. ID05-26A (assembly GCF_033794685.1). Classification (NCBI taxonomy): domain Bacteria; kingdom Bacillati; phylum Actinomycetota; class Actinomycetes; order Kitasatosporales; family Streptomycetaceae; genus Streptomyces; species Streptomyces sp. ID05-26A. The sequence goes on along the minus strand of NZ_JARAYZ010000002.1, from coordinate 429,189 downwards.
CCGTCGAGCTCCCCTGGCCGCAGGACCTCGGTCGAGTTGTGCTCCCGCACGATGCGCCACCCGGCCGCCGTGCGGTGCCAGACCAGCGAGGTCGTGGTCCGGATGTCCGTGACTCCGCCGGGCGCGACGATCCTGGCCAGGAATCGCAGAGTCGACGCCGCGAGGCCGTCCGCGGTGAGAACGTGCGGACCGTCGTCGACGGCGTGCCGTGCGGACACCATGTCGCGGAAGGCGGGCTCCCAGATCGCGCCGTAGCCGGTGGCGGTCGTCGACACCCGGTGTCCGGGGTCGAAGTCGTCGTAGAGCCGGACGTCCGGCGAGCTGAAGTCGTAGAACTCGCCGAAGGCGCGCGCGAAGTCGAACGGCGCGTCACCCTCGCGGCGGTCCCAGCCGAACACCCACCGCGTGTGCAGATCCTCGATCACCTGTCGGTCGTTCATGATCGTGACGCTAGGCCGGCGGGAACGTCCGCGGGAGGGTGTGCCACACCCTGGCAGGGCTGGGTGACGACGCTCAGCCCCGGCGGCGCGTCACGGCGTGCCGGCCAGGTCGCGGGTGGCGTAGCGGAGGTGGTCCCACTCCTCCTGCAGGATCGTGTGCAGGCACGCGAGCACGGTCTCCCGGTGCTCGGGCGCCCACGGGTTCGCCCGTTCCCCGGCCAGGTCCGCCTCGGTGACGGTCGCGAGGTAGTCGCGCACCATGGCGACCCGGCCGGCCCGCACCGCCAGCACCTCCGGGTACGGCACCGGATCCGTCGTGAAGATCGACAGGTCCAGCCCGTCCTCCGCGGCCCCCTCGTTCGCGAGGCCCGCCGGGTGGTAGGGCTCCTCCTGCCGCAGGATCGCCCGGTTGAGCCAGGTGTCGGTCGCCATCACCAGGTGTCGCAACGTCTGCGCGAACGACCACTCGCCGTCGACCGACGCGTCGGTCGTGCCCTCGGGGAGCGTGGCGACGTGGTCGACGGCCGCGGCCCATTCCCGTTCCACCGCGGCCCATGCGGCACGGAGACCGTCCGGCGTGGTGGCTCGGCGATCGGCGCGGCCGGGGAAGCGGCGGTTCAGTTCCGCGTCGACGAGCGGAACCACGTCGACACCGTTCACGAGGAGGACGCCGTCGCCCTCGAAGAGCCACGGCGAGTCGATGTCCATGTTCTGCACGTCGACGCCGCGCAGGACCACACCGGACAGTCCCGACGCGACGAACCGCGCGCCGGTCAGCGCCGCGCGTTCGAACCGCGCGCCCCTCAAGTCGTCGGACGGGCCGAAGGACGGCGTGCTGTGCTCGGACATGGAAGGAGGCTACCCGGGCGGTTCAGAGCCAGTCGGCCTCGATCCCGCGCGCACGAAGGAACTCCAGAGCCTCCTCGTCGCCCGTGTAGAGCAACGTCATCGACTTCAGGTTGGGAAAGTGCCGCACGTCGGCGAACTCGGCGACGTCGAACAGCCCGTCCTCACCATCCCAGTTCGGCGCGATCTCGAGGTAGATCTCGTTGCCGCCGTCCATCTCGATCTCGGTGATCCTCTCCGCGAGCGCGGCGGGGACCTCGAGCGCCTCGAAGTAGGCCAGAGCCTCGGGCACCGCCGCGAAGCTGCCGTCGTCGTAGGTGAAGCCCTGCTCGGCGGCGTACTCGCGCAGGTCGAACCTCGGCAACAGGGCCTGGTTGTACATCAACTCCTGGACGACGGCGAGCTTGAAGTTGGCGTCGGCGAACGGAATCGGCTGGCTCATCCCCGCACCGTATAGGCAGCGACGACGGCCGGATCCACCGACGTGGCACCGAGTTCAGTCTCCGTCCGGATCTCCTGACCGGTGTTCACGGCCGCGCCCGCCTGGTCTCGTACGCCCAGATGGCGATCTGGACGCGGTTGCGGGCCCCGATCTTGTTCATGAGGCTCGCGAGGTGGAACTTGACCGTGCTGAGGCTGATGTGGAGTTCGTCGGCGATCTCGGCGTTGGTGCGGCCCCGCGCCACGGTCAGTGCGACCTCTTCCTCCCGGTCGGTCAGCACGACGGGTGGCCCGGCCCGCTTCGAGGAGGACGCGGCGTCGGCGAAGCGGGCGAGCAGGCGGGCGGTGACGCTGGGGACGATCAGCGCGTCACCCTCGGCCGCGGCGTGGACTGCCTGGACCAGCAGGGCGGGTCCGGCGTCCTTGAGCAGGAAGCCCCTGGCGCCCGCCTTCAGTGCGCCGCTGACGTGGTCGTCGGTGTCGAAGGTGGTGATGACGACCACGGCCAGCGGATCCTCGACGTCGGGTCCCGCCAGCAGGCGGGTCGCCTCGACGCCGTCGAGGCGCGGCATCCGGATGTCGAACAGGCACACGTCGGGGCGCAGCCGGCGGGCGAGTGCCACGGCCTCGTGGCCGTCGGCGGCCTGACCGATCACGTCGATGCCGGGCTGGCCGTCGAGGATCGTGGTCAGTCCCGCCCGGACGATGTCCTGGTCGTCGGCGATGATGACGCGGATGGTCATGCGGGCACCTCTCGCCTCGGGATCACCGCGTGGACCGTCCAGCCGTGGCCGGGGTTCGGCCCCGCTTCGAGGGTTCCGCCGAGCAGTGTCACGCGCTCGGCCATGCCCACGAGTCCGTAACCCGGCACGCGGGAGTTGGACAGGCCGCGCTCACCGTCGTCGCTGACGCTCAGGCGCACGGTGTCGGTGCCGCCGTCCACGAGGACGTGCACCTGGGTCGCGTGCCGTGCGTGGCGTCTCGCGTTGGTGACCGACTCCTGGGCGACCCGGTACAGCGCCGCCTCGACCGAGGGGCGCAGGTCGTGCAGATCGCCGGACTGCTCGACGTCGATCCGCGGACCGGGGTCACCCTCCGCCGTGGCCAGACCCTCGATGTCGGCCACGCCTCGGGCGACCACCTCCGGTCCGCCGTCGCCCCGGCGGAGGGAACTGACCATGGAGCGCATCTCCGCCAGCGTGCGCGAGGCCTCCGCCTCGATGACTTCGAGAGCCTTGGCGGCTCCGTCCAGGTCGCGCGAACCCGCCAGGAACCGTCCCGCCTGTGCCTGGATGGCGATGGCGGACACGTGATGGGCGACGGTGTCGTGCAGCTCCCGGGCCAGCATGTCGCGCTCCTGGAACCGGACCCGCTCGAACCGCTGGGTGCGGACGATGCGCCGGTAGCGGACCAGGACGCCCAGTGCGGCGGGGAACAACAACACGACCAGGCCACCCCCGACGTCGACGAGCCCGGGAAAGTCGGTCGCCACGGCGACAAGCCACTCCAGCAGCACCACGGCCAGCCCGAACGCCGTCTGCCGGCTGCTTCCCCACCGGAACAGCGCGTACACGAGAACCACGAGGAACGTGCTGGCATACAAGGAAAAAGGCGCGTCGCCGACGAAGACCGCCGCCAGGTCGACCACCATCACCCCGCCGAACCCGAGCACCACCGCAGCGAGCGGCCGAACCCGCCGCCACAGCATCGTGAGCGCCAACGTCACGCCGAGCACGACGCCTACGGGCCGCCACACCATGTCGGCGCGAACGACGACCTCCACCACCGCCGTCGCCGTCACCACGGCGACGAGCAGCCAGTCGCGCCACCCGCGGACCGGTGGGCTCTCGGCGTCGGGCTCCATCCGCAGCAGACCGGGCGTTCCCCTCACCAGCAAGACACTAGGGCTTCGGAGAAGCCCGCGGATCGCCCGGAAAGACAGCTCCGGCCCTGGCTGAAAGGCCAGGGCGACACTGGCCGAGACCCTGGTGTGCCGCGAATCCGGCACGATGACACTGGACCTCCTCGCCGACCAGAGGAGCGGATCCCGTGACGACGCCGAGGAACTACCGAGACACCCCTGTCGATGTGAAGCTCGTGCTCAGTGCCCTGTGGGTCACGATGCTCTTCGTGTTCGCGTACGTCGACATCTTCGGGTTCTACCGCGCCGATGTCCTCGACGCCGCGCTCGAAGGCAGGATGGCGTCCACGCCGTTCACGGTCGACCAGGTGTTCCTGAGCTCGACCCTGGTCTATGTCCTGCCTCCGATCCTGATGGTGGTTCTGACCCTCGTCCTCACACCACGGGTCAACCGAACCGTCAACCTCGTCGTCAGCTTCCTCTACCTGATCACCATCATCGTGTCGTGCGTCGGCGAGACGTGGGTCTACTACCTCGCCGGCAGCCTCGTCGAGGTGGTGCTCCTGGCCGTCCTCGCCCGCGTCGCCTGGAGATGGCCGCACTTCTCCGCCGCTGAGCGCGCGCCGGAACCACGTCTGACGTGACGGGCAGGTCCGATGACGAGGGGGAACCGAGTGCGCCGGACGAGAACGGGTCCGGCGCACAGCGCGGCCCGGCCACCGGTGCGGGTGATTCCGGTCAGCGGCGGCCGGTGGACAGGACGACGAGGAACTGACCGCCGCCGGCCTCGACGCCTGCGGTCACCGGCAGACCCGGCACCAGGCGGGAGAAGCGGTCCTCCAGCCACTCCGCCGCCTCCTGGGCGTCCTGCCGCGTCGGGCAGCGAGCCACGAGTTCGCGGCCGCCCTTGCGTTCCAGCCGGCCGGCGACGGTGATCAGGGGCGCGGGTTCGGCCACGTGCAGGCGGTCCGGCCACGCGATGACGACCTTGACAGCGCCCTTGCGGGTGTTGCAGCCGCGGTGGGCCAGGCGCTCGGCGATCTTCGCCTTCCGGTCCGCGGTCCGGCTGTCCACGCTGGGGCCGCGCTGGTCGTTCACCGACATGCCGGGGTCCACCGGCTCGTCGCACACCCAGCACCGCCAGCCGTCGCGTTCGGCCACGTCTTCGAGGAGACTCACGCGAGCAAACTAGCCTGCCCGGCCCGGTCGCCGGATGTTGCACCTGACGTAGCGGCATGTGCTGTCCTGTCCTCACAAAGGCACCGCAGCTCGAAAGGCACCGTCCTCGATGCACCTCTCCTTCACGCCGCCCCGCCAGGTCAAGATCGGTGACGCCGCCGCCTTCGCCGGGACGACCCCGCGCGCCATCCGCCACTACCACCAGATCGGCCTGCTCCAGGAACCCGGACGGGGCACGGACGGCCGCCGCCGTTACGGCTACGACGACATGATCCGCCTGCTGTGGATCCGCAGGATGGCGGAGGCCGGCATCGGGCTCGACGACGTGCGGGCCGCGTTCGACGACGCCCAGGACATCGACGAGAACCTGCGCCGCCTCGAGGAGACCCTGGCCGCCCAGGAGGCCGACATCAAACGGCAGCGTGCGGCGGTCCAGCGGCTGCGGGCCGTGGGCAGTCCGATGGGGCTGCTGTCGGACCTCGTCACGGACCGGCTCGGCGACCTGCCCCCCGGTGCCGTGCGACCCTCCGATCTGGACACCCTGATGGTCACGGAACGGATCTTCGGCCCGCTCGCGGCCGCGATTCAGGCCAGCACGTTCATCGTGCTGGCCACCCACGCCGACCTGCGGGCCGAGGAAGACCGGCTGGACGCGGCCGAGGCCTCCCTCGACGACGGGGTCGAGCCCGACGACCCCCGCGTCGAGGAACTGGCCGCACTGCGGTACGCCCACCACAAAGCGCTGGAGCGGGCCATCGAGGCCGACGGACTGGAGGCGGCCGAGGACGAACTCCTCCGGCAGGACGACGAGGTGGACGAGGAGCCCGAGCGGGTCATGAGCGCCTACGAGGCGTTCATGAAGATGCCGTACGACTTCTCTCCCGCCCGGCTGCGCTGCATCGAGCTCACGGCGCGACTCCTCGCGCAGGACTGCTGACGCCGGGCGGTCGCGCGACGCCGCGACTTCGGAAGGGTCAACGGACGCGCTCCCCCGCGATCCAGACGCCGGTGATGTTCCGGGTGGCCGTGATGTCCCCCGAGGGGTCACCGTCGACGAGGAGCAGGTCCGCGCGCCTGCCTTCCTCGATCGCACCGCGGTCGTCGAGGCCGAAGGTCCGCGCGGGCGACGACGTCGCTGCCGCAAGGGCTTCGGCCGGGGTCAGCCCGGCGGCGACCAGGAGTTCGAGCTCGTGGTGCAGGGACTCGCCGTGCTGCGGGGCGAACGGCGCGCCTGGCGCGGAGTTGGCGTCCGTGCCGGCCAGCATCCGGATCCCGGCGTCGCGGAACGCGGTCACCGTGTCCCGCGCGTGCTCGTAGCGGAACCCGTTCGCCGCGAACAACTTCGCCGTGCCCTCCATCATCGTGAGCGTCGGCACCGACACCATCCCGAGCTCCCGCATCCGGGCGATGGTGTCGTCGTCGAGCACGGCGTCCAGCGGTGCATGTGTGCTGACGTCCACGCCGGCCTCCACGGCGACGCGGAACGCTCCGGTCGTCACCGCGTGCGCGACGACGAGCAGACCGTGCTGGTGCGCGGCCTCGACGAGTGCGTTCACGGTCACCTGGTCCATGCCCTCCGGCGGTGCGGCCTCGGTGACGACCTTGACGTAGTCGGCACCGTCGGCGACGCGCCGTCGCACGAACGCCCGCGCTTCGTTCGGACTCGTGACGATCCCCTCCGGCGGAAAGCCCGGCATCCTCGCGTGGTGCCCTCCCGGCCCGGCCGCCGGGATCGTGGCGCTCAGGATCTGCGCCGCGCCCTTCTGCCGCCGCAGGCCGTCGACGAACTCCACGGGCCACGCGGCCATGTCCAGTGCCGTCGTCACCCCGGCGCGGGCGAGGTCCTCCAGGTCGGCCCGGCCGCGCACGACGTGGACGTGGGCGTCGATCAGCCCCGGCAGCACCACCTTGCCCGCACCGTCGACGACCTCGTCGACGACCCCGTCGGCCGTTCCGTCACCGAGCACGGTCTCGCCGAACACCACCCGGCGCGGCCCGCTCGCCGCGGCACCGCCGAACACCCGGACGTTCTCGATCACCGTCGTCATGAACCCTCCCCGATTTACCTTTTGCGAAAGCTATCACGAAAGCAATCGAGTAGGCTTCGCCCGTGCCCACACCTCGCGAGCTGTCCTCGTTGTCCCTCGGCCAGCACGCCGTGCGGCTGCAGACCTTGCTGGAACGCCACGTCGTCGACGTGCTCAAGCAGCACGGGCTCTCCCGCGGCGAACTCGACGTGCTGGGTGCCCTGGCCGCCAACGGTGACGTGCGCCCCCAGGAACTCTCGTCACAGCTGCTGCTGACCACCGGGGGCCTGAGCAACATCCTCCGCAGACTCGAGACCGACGGGCACATCACCCGCGAGGCCAACGCCGCCGACGCCAGGAGCAGCATCGTTCGCCTCACCGAACGGGGAGCGGCCACCGCACGAGAAACCGGAGCGGCCGTCAGCGAAGCGCTCGCCCGTGCGCTGGACGCGGTCGACGAAGCCGTGCTCGGCGCGGCCGCCGAGCACCTGCACCACGTCCTCGTCAGCCTCGACGAGGACGCACCAGTGCATCGGGGCCTTCCGTGGTGAGCGCAGGAGATCGGACGCCGCGGACGAGCAGGTAGAGCATCAGCCCGAACTCGGCCAGGGACGTGGGAACCGACACCACGTCACGGACGAGACCGGGTGCGCCGGGCAGGGCGAACGCGATCAGCGGATCGGCGACCCACGCGACACCGCCGACAACGAGCAGCACGCCCAGCGGCTTCGGGAAGAGGCCGGAGCGCAGGGCGAGGTGGCCCATCGGCAACAGCCACAGGCCGAAGAACACGCCACCGAGGGTGTAGCCGTACCCGTGCAGGTCGAGCAGCAGCAACGCGAGACCGTCGTCCTTCACGGGGCCGGTGGCGACCCGCAGTGCCCCGGCGTGGAACGCGAGGTTGAGCAGGATGGAGCCCGCGCCGACCGACACGAAGACCAGGAGCGCCGTCGCCGCGCGCTCGTCCACGTGGTGCAGCAGGCGTTGCAGGACGAGTCCGAGCAGCACGAAGACGACCGCCATCAGCACGTCCGCCGCGAGGCCCCAGCGGAAGAGCGCTTCGTGGGCCACGATGTTCGCCGCGGTGGTGGCGGGATCGCCGGGCACGTGCACGCTCTTGCGGACGACCAGTTCCGCCCAGGTGCCGAGCAGGACCAGGGCCAGGTACAGCAGACCCGCTGTCCTCGCGAGCGTCTTGGGCTTGGTCATGGCTTCTCCTTGTGGCGCAACGCCGGTAGTGGTGATGACGACACCAACGCTGTCCCGTCGGAGCCTCTGGCGACTCCCCACCGAGGCTCGTTCCCCTCCACCCGGAGGTGGAGGCGGTCGAGCCTTTCGACGGACCTGCGCCGCACCTCGCGCCTCTACGCTTCGGCCATGCCGGAACTGCTGCCCCGCCCGTGGTCCCGCGTCTGGCGCTACCTGCTCGCGGCAGCCGTCGGCGCGGCGGCGTGGTGCGCCCAGACCGCGGTGGTGCTGTCCGCGCCGCTGACGCCGGCGCAGCAGGACGTCGTCGGCGCGGTGCTGGTGCTCGACTTCGTCCTCGGCGTGGTGGTGCTCGCGCTTCTTCCGTTGCGGCGGCGGTGTCCCCTGCTCGCGGCGTGCCTGGCGAGTGCCGTCTGCGCCGTGTCGGTGGCGAGCATGGGCCCGGCCGCGTTCGCCGTCGCCTCGATGGCCGTACGACGCCAACGGGTGGCGGTCACGATCGCCGCGACCGTGTTCGTCGCGGGCGCGATCGCGTCCGAGTTCCTTTACCGGCCACGTTTTCTGTTCACCACGGGCGGTGGCTTCGACTCGATGGGCGGAGTGGTGCTCAGCGGGGCGTTCTTCGCCGCCGCCGTGGTCGCCGGGTACTACGTCGCCGCCCGCCGCGAACTGGTCGGCTCGCTGAGCGAGCGCGCCCTCACGGCGGAACGGGAGCAGGCGCTGACGGCGCGGGTCGCCCGCGACGCGGAGCGGAACCGGATCGCCCGGGAGATGCACGACGTGCTGGCGCACCGCATCTCCATGGTCGCGCTGCACGCCGGGGCCCTGACCTACCGCGAGGACCTGGACCGCGGGCAGACGGCCGCGGTGGCGCACACCATCCAGGACAACGCGCGGCTCGCGCTGGCCGAACTGCGGGAGGTGCTGGGCGTCCTGCGGGCGGAGGGCGCCGCGGACGACTCGGCCGAACCTCCACAGCCGACACTCGCGCAGTTGCCCGCGCTGCTCGCCGACGCGCGGGAGGCCGGTTCGGCGGTCCGGCTGGACGACGGCGGGCTGGACAACGGCGGGCTGGCCGGGCGACAGTTCCCGGAAACGCTGTCGCGCACGGCTTTCCGGATCGTCCAGGAAGCTCTGACGAACGCCAGGAGACACGCGCCCGGCGAGCCTGTCGCCGTGCGTCTCACCGGCACTCCCGGAGGTGTGCTCGAAGTGGAGGTCCGCAACCCGCTGGGCGACCGGGTGAGCGCGGCGCCGTCGCCGGGAGTGGGGCTGCTGGGCCTCGCCGAGCGCGCGGAACTCGCCGGCGGAACCGTCACCCACGGGCCACGGCCCGACGGGTCGTTCGTCGTGACCGCGAGACTGCCGTGGCAGAGCTGACCGTGGTGCGGTTGGTCGTCGTCGACGACGACCCGCTGGTGCGAGCAGGCCTGCTGATGATCCTCGGTGGCGCCGGGGACATCGACGTCGTCGGTGAGGCAGCCGACGGGCGGGACGCGATCGACGTGGTGGTACGCGAACGCCCGGACGTCGTCCTGATGGACGTCCGAATGCCGCAGATGGACGGCGTGGCCGCCCTGCGGCAGCTCCGCGACCGGGGATCGCCGGCTCGAGTCATCGTCTTGACCACGTTCGACACCGACGAGCTGGTCGTCACGGCGCTGCGCGAGGGCGCGGCGGGGTTCCTGGTGAAGGACACCAGGCCCGCCGACATCGTCGCCGCGGTGCGTCGTGTCGCGCTCGGCGAACCGATGCTCTCGCCGAGCGTCACCAGCCGCCTGATCGCCGCGGTCACCGGACAGGGCGACGACTCCCGGCGACGCGCCGCCCGCACGCTGCTCGCCCGGCTGACCGACCGTGAACGCGAGGTCGCCGTCGCGGTCGGCGAAGGACTGACCAACGCCGAGATCGCCGCAGCGCTGCACCTCGGCCTGGCTACCGTCAAGACGCACGTCGGGAGCGTGTTCGCGAAGCTGGAGGTCACCAACCGCGTCCAGGTCTCCCGGTGCGTGCAGGACGCCGGACCTCTGTCGGGATAGGACTGCCGCGGGCGAGCCTCGGGGCCGTCTGGAGTCAACTTCGGGGCATCATCGCGAAACCGCTCAGGCGAGCGAGGCCGACTCGCTAAGTTGGTGTCCGTAGTTTCGGGATGCGTGCGTGTGTCCTTCGGTCGATCAGGGGAGGGGACACATGAGTGACGCTGCCGCGCGTAGGGCTGAGCTTGAAGCGCGCAACGCCGCCATGCGGGAGAACGTCGACAACTTGATGGCTGATCTGCGTCGGCGCACGAGTGAGTTCGCCGGTGCGCAGGCCCGTGCGGCTGCCGTGACCGGGGCTGCCACCTCGCCGGACGGCCTGGTGCAGGTCCAGGTGAACCCGGCCGGGGTGCTGACGGACCTGCGGTTCGCTCCCGCCGCGTTCACCCGGTCGACGCCGGAGAAGCTGGCGCGTTCGGTGATCGAGACCGCGCAGACCGCGGCCCGGTCGGCGCGCGAGCAGGTCGAGGGCGTGCTCGCGCCGCTGCAGGGCCAGACCGACCTGTCCGAACTGGTCGAGGGCGCGCCTTCGTTCGCCGACCTGTTGCGGCCGCCTCCGCCTCCGGGCCCGCCTGTCGCCGAGGCACCGCCGCAGCGGGGCAGGCCACCGCGCGTTGACGATCCCGATGACGAAGAAGGCTTCGGCAGCGTGCTGAAGGGTCCGCGATGACCGGCTCCTTCAGGATCCAGGTCGACGAGGTCCGGGCGGGCGCCGGCGCGTTCGGAGTGGCCGCCGAGATGCTCGCCGACGCGGGCGGGACGCTCTCCAGCGCGCTGTCCGCGCAGGGCGCGTGCTGGGGTGGCGACGAGTCCGGGCAGCAGTTCTCGAAGGACTACGTGCCCGCGGCGGAAGGCACGCTGAAGGCGTTCGGCCAGCTGAGCGAGGCGATCCAGGCGATCAAGACCGCGCTGAACGAGACCGCCAACACGCATCAGGACACCGACAAGAACAGCAGCGGTGGCCTCGGCGCGCTGTAGGGGGTTGAACGGGGATCATGTCGATCACCATTCCATCGGAGATCACCTGGCTGTTCCCCATCGTCGTCGGCGAGAGCTGGCCCGAGGGCGATGAGGACAAGCTCAGGGCACTCGGCGACGCTTGGCGGGCGGCGTCCGCCGACATCGACGAGGTCATCACGCAGGCCGGCAACGCCGCCACGAAGTCGTTCGGCGCCATGGAGGGCCAGGCCGCCGACGCCTTCGGGGAGTACTGGAAGAAGTTCGTCGAGGGCGCCGACGCCTACCTGGTGAAGCTGAAGGAGTCGTGCGACGGCCTCGCCGGCTCGTGCGACAACACCGCGCTGGAGGTGGAGTACGCCAAGTACGCCATCATCGCCGCGCTGATCATGCTCGCCATCGAGATCGCGGCCCTGATCGCGGCGGCGTTCGGCACGTTCGGCACGTCCACGGCGGGCATCCCGATCGCCCAGGCTGCCACCCGCATCACCGTGCAGATGATCTTCCGCAAGCTGATCACCGCGATCCTGCGCGAGATGCTCACCGAGGTCGCCATCGACGCGGCGATCCAGGGCATCCAGATGGCCAAGGGCGACCGCAAGAGCTGGGACTGGAGCAAGACCGGCAGCGCCGCGCTCTCCGGAGCCATCTCCGGCGCGATCGGCGGCGGCCTGGACTTCGTCCCGACCAGGGCGACGGGCCTCGGCGGCAACGTCGTCGAGGGCGCCGTCCGCGGTGGCGTCGAGGGCGTGGCCTCCACCGTGGCGAACGCCGCGATCACCGGCGAGGACATCACCGCGGGCGACCTCGCGCGCAGTGGCGTCTCCGGCGGCGTCTCCGGCGGCATCGGCGGGGCGAAATCGCACTACGACACGCCAACGGCACCGAACATCGGCGACGGCCCAGGCGCCCCGCCACCGCCCCCTGGAGGTCCGCCCAGCGCGCCTCCCGTCGGACCGTCCGGCGGCCCTTCCGGTGGACCGTCGGGTGGACCTCCTGCCGGGCCTTCCGGCGGCCCCTCCGGTGAGCCTCCCGTCGGGCCATCAGGCGGACCTTCTGGAGGACCGTCCGGCGGGCCGTCGGCGCCGCCCTCGAACACTCCAGGGACGCACTCCGAGACCAGCGCCGCGGCAGCTGCTCCGCCCGCTCCGCCGGTTCCGCAAGCACCGACCCAGCAGCCCCATTCCGGCTCCCCCTCGTCCGGCGGACCCGCGCCGTTCGGCGGCGGGGCGCCCGTGGGTGGCGTTCCGTCCGGCGGCGCGCCGAGCGGGAACCCGGCAGGCGGCAGCCCGTCGGGTGGCACTTCGCGACCGGCCGGCTTCACGCCACCGAGTCCGGGCGGCTTCGGCGGTCCGGCGCCCAGCCCCGGTGCTCCGGGAAGCCACTCCTCGTCAGGCGGTCCCGGCGCGGGCGGCAGCACACCCGGATCTCACGGCGCTGGTGGGCCTGGCGGCTACGGCTCCCCCACCGGCTCCCACGCGGCGGGCAACCCCGGGAGCTTCCCCGGACACGGCGGTCAGGGCGCACCCGGTACCCCAGGCGGGACGGTCGGCGCCGGTGCGCCCGGAAGCCACGGCGCAGGCAACTTCGGAGGTCCCGGCAACCCCGGCGGACCGAGCAACCCCGGCGGTCCGGCCAGCTTCGGCGGCCCCGGCAACGCCAGTGGACCCGGCAACGCCAGCGGACCAGGCAACCCCGGCGGACCGGCCAACTTCGCTGGCCCCGGCAACCCCGGTGGGTCGGGGAACTTCGCTGGCCCTGGCAACCCCGGCGGGTCGGGGAACTTCGGCGGCCCCGGCAGTCCGAGCGGACCGGGCAATGCCGGCGCACCCGGCAACGCCAGCGGGCCAAGCACACCTGGTGGACCAGGCAACTTCGGCAGCCCCGGCAATGCCGGTGGACCAGGCAATGCCGGTGGACCGGCCAACTTCGGCGGCCCCGGCAACGCCAGCGGCCCCGGCAACGCCAGCGGGCCCGGCAACCCCGGCGGCCCAGCCAACTTCGCTGGCCCCGGTAACCCCAGCGGGCCCGGCAACTCCGGCGGCCCGGCCAACTCCGGTAACCCCGGCAACCCAGGAGGGCCCGGCAACCCTGGTGGGCCAGGGAACTTCGGCACGAGCGGACAGGGCGCCCCGGCGGGCCCTGTCCCGACCGGCGGACCGGCCGGCGGGTTCGGTGGCACACCGAACCCGGGCAACGCGCCAGGACCTCTAGGCGGTCCGGGCACAACCGGCGGAGGATTCCCGGCGAACGGTCCCGGTGCCCACCCGGCGCCGGGCGGGAACGGCCCGCAGGGCGGGCCGCCCGCGGGTACCGGTTTCGGGATGGGTGGGCCCTCTGCCACGGCGGGTGGTCCGCCGCGCCCCGACGCGGGTGCGACCTCCAGCAGCCGAGCGGATTCCCCGCCGCAGGCCTTGTGGAACACGGGGCGCCCCGACGGCGGGATGCCGCCCGCCGGAGTCCCCGATCAACGCGGTGGCGCGCCGGGCACGTCCGGCGGTCCCACTGCCTTCGGCGGCCCGAGTGCGTTCGGCGGGGCGCCTTCGGCGCCGGGGATGCCCCAGCAGGGCGGTCCGGCTCGCCAGTCTCCGCATCCCGATGCGGGTGGCCACCGTCCCGACCCACGCCCGAACCAGCTTCGGCCGGACACCACGAGGGCACCGGACGGCCAGCGGCCTGCCTGGACCCCGCCTGGCTCCACTCCGCCCGACGCGCCCGCAAGGCGCGACACCGCGGGTCTGCCGGACACCGGTCGCTCCCCCGAGCGGACGGACGGCACCTCTCGGCCCGCGCCCCCTGCCCGTCCAGACACCACCCCTCCTGCCCGTCCGGACACCGCGCCCCCTGCTCGCCCGGACTCCGCCGCTCCCACGCGCCCGGACACAGCCCCGCCCACTCGGCCGGACACCGCACCCCCTACCCGTCCAGACTCCACCGCCCCCACCCGCCCGGACACCACCCCACCCGCCGACCCCGCACCACCAACCCGGCCAACCGAAACCGCTACCAGCGAGCCTGCCCGGGATCCCGCGACCCAGCCCGACCAGCCGTCACCCGCAGAGGCAGGACCGTCCCCACTCGGACACGGCGACGTCGACCGGTCCTCACCGCCGGACCTGTCCGGAGAGGCCGGGGACGGACCCGCGCCCGACTCGGACGGGGACGGGCCCAGCCCCGACGGCGCCGATGGGCCCGCTCCTACGCCTGGGCCACGGGTCGACGAGAACGGCGTACCGCTCACCTACCTGGGGACGCGCCAAGGTGAGCACCCCTTCGCCGACATGGGCGAGTACGTGCCGATGGGTGGCGACCGCTCCAACGGCATGGGCAGCTACGACCAGCGCACCCGTGACCTCATCGGCGACCACGCTCCGTGGGGGTCGCACAGCGATCGGGACGACTTCAACCAGCACCACCGGCCGGACGGGACCTACCGGACCAACCAGTGGCCGCCGCACGGTGGCGCGGTTCCGGGGTCGCAGCGCGACGTCACCCTGCCGCCGGGGACCGTGCTCGACCGGTTCGGCGGGGAGACCGGCCGGTTCCTGTCGCCCATGGGGACCGACGGGCAGCCCTACCACTACCGCGATCGGGCGATCTTCCCGGACAACGCCGAGTCCGGGTACCACGTCTACGTCGTGGCGGACCCGGACGGGTTGCGCGGCGAACTCGCCGACGTGGCACCCGCGCTCGGACAGCCGGGTGGCGGACGCCAGTTCACGTTGCCCGAGACCGCGAGCGTCGAGCAGTTGCTCGCCAGTGGCGCGATCCGGGAGGTGCACGTCGCGCCGCCGGGCAACCCGATCCTGCCCGCGGACTTCGGCGACACCCACGGCACGCCCACACCGGACGCCCTCGCGCACACCCCGGCCGGCCCGGGCACACCCGGCCACGACACCGGCACGCCAACCGACGGCACGCCCGACCACGACACCGGCACGCCCAGCGACGCCACACCGGACACCGACCGCGACCCGAGCACGCCCGGAGACGGCGACCGGATGCCCGACCTGGACTCCGTTCCCGACGGGCTCCGGCCGCTGGCCCAGTCCAGCGGGTTCGCCACCCCGGCGGGCGCGGCGCTGTTCGACCCGTCGGACGTGCGCGCCAGGAACGCGGCGAACGCGGTCGTGCCGATCGACGGGCACTTCGTGCTCGACGTGCACAGCGACGGCCAGAGCGCCTACGTCGGCGGGCAGCGGTTGAACGGTGCGGAACTCGGCGCGCTCGCGAGGGGGCTCGGCTGGAACGGCACGGACCCCATCGTGCTCGTCGGGTGCGAGGCCGGACGGCATCCGGACGGCCTCGGCGCCGACCTGGCGCGCAGCTCGGGCGCCACGGTCATCGCTCCCACCGAGCGGGCCTGGTCCGGTCCGGGCAACACCACGCCGTACTCCACCAGCCCCGACTACGTCGACGCGAACGGACGCACGTACCCGAGGATCCCACCGGACGGCGGCTGGAACGCCTTCTCCCCCACCGGGGACATGACCCCGACCGGGTCGGGCGGGCTGCCCGTCGACCCCAGTCCGGACACCGTCACCCCTCAGGCGTCTCCGCGCGCCCAGGCGGACCCGTCGCGCGGGCTCGTCCAGTCGAGCTTCCGCCCGCCGAGTGTCGGCAACCACGACGACCCGATCGTCATCCCGGTGAACGACCGGGGTGCGGCGGACCCGGCCGCGCAGGGCCAGCCGCTGCGACCGCTGGGGACGAACGAACCGTTGATCGGCAGGCCCGGCCTCACCCCCAACACCGCGTACCGAGTGGACGGACGAGGTACCTACTACACCGACAACCGCGGCGTGATCACGCACGCCGACCTGCAGTCGCCGAACACCCGTGACGACCACAACCCCGACGTGCGGAACCCGGCGCCGAACACCACCTATCGCGTGGACGTCGACGGGGCCACGCACCAGTACCGCACCGACAGCCAAGGGTTCCCCCCGCGGTACCAGGAGTGGAGCGAGCCCTACACCGTCAACCCGAACAGCCCGGTGCAGGTGCCCGCCCCCGGCGCGCAGCCGGGGGACCCGCTCGGGCCGCTCGCCCACCGGGAAGCCTTCAGCGACCGCACGAACCTGCCGCCCAACACCAAGTTCGACGTACCGAACCGCGGCACGTTCTACACAGGACCGCCGGATGCCAACGGCTTCGGCCGGGTGGTGGCGGTCGAGGCGGCCTCGAGCCCTGGCGGCCCGAGGGACAACGCCAACCCGGACCTCAACAACTTCAACCGGAACGCCCAGTACGTCCTCGACGGCGACTACGTGATCGCGACCAACGACCACGGCCACCCGGGGGAGTCGACCGATGAGCGCACCTACGGCCCCAGCAGGCGGACAACCCGCAGCCAGTGGTCGCAGGACATCGTCGGTGACGTGGGCGGCCCGCTTTACGACGGCGGCCACATCAAGCCGAACCAGGTGACCCGGCCCACACCGGACGCCGTCGGCCAGTTCCCGCAGCTCACCACCCAGAACCAGGGACGGGGCACGCCGGACAACCGCCAAACCTGGTACGGCGCGGACATGCAGGCCGCCAGGGAGCAACGGGCCGGCGCTAGGGTTGCCTGGCACGATTTCCAAGCCGACGGCGGCCCGGTCCCCTACCAGGTGCACTCCCGCTTCGTGATGGTCGACGCCGCCGGAGCCCCGCAGATCTATCTCAGGAGATTCGACAATGTCTGATGTGGACCACGGGTCGACCGACGCCGAGCGGGGCCGTCGGTACGAGGAGCTGGTCCAGCAGATCGGGATCGCCCTGCTGGAGGCCGCACCGCAGGGGTGGGTCAGGCTCGACCTGGTGGCGACCCTGGCGTCGAGCGTTCAGGACTTCGGCCTGAGGGTGTTGCTGGACAACGGAACGGCGGCACCGATGGAGCCCCCGGCCGAGGCGGCGGACGCGTTCGTGGCGCTGCGCGAGCTCATGTACCTGCCAGGGCGGGGCGCGTGGTTCTCCGCGCGGTTCATGATGAGCCCGCCCAGCGAGTACCACATGTACTACAACTTCCAGAACGATCCGGTCTGGGACCCGCCGGTGCCCGACGAGGTGCTGCGCAAGGACCTGGAGCGTTTTCCCAGGCCGGAGGACAAGGTCCCGAACTGGGTGCGTCGCAGGCTCGGCATGCCCGACCTCCCACCGAACACGGAGCCCGCGGGCGTCGGCTCGATGCGGGACCTCGAGAGGGGTGTCGCCGACCTGCTGCTGATGCACGCCCCCACCGACTGGACCCAGCTCCGGGTCGGCTACCGCGAGGCGGGATCCTTCGTGGAGATGCTGGGCGAGGTGGAGGGCCTGGACGGCCGGTTCAGGCCGTGGAACCCGCCCGCGGCGGCGGCCGACGAGTGGGCCTCGATGCGGGCCAGGATGATCGCCCCTGGCAGGGGCACGGGCCCGTGGTCGGGCACGCAGATGATCATCGAGTTCCCGATCCGCACCTCCGCGCGCTACATCACGGAGGACCCCGGCTGGAAGACCACGCCGCCGATGCCTGCCGTCCTCGACGACCTGCGTCGCTTCCCGCGGAAGCCGGAGTACGTGCCGGACTGGATGCGGGCGATCGTGCCGGACGTCGAGCAGGTGCTGGGCGCCCGTGCGCGGTTCCGCGAGGCTCGGGTGTTCGACTTCCGCGAGCCGAACGGCCGCCCCGTGGTCAACCGCCCGCCGGTGCCCGCGGACGAGGTCGCGGGGGTGCTGCGGTATCTCAACGAGGCGCACCTCGTGCTGGGTGGCCGGGGCCACGACACCGACCTGTTCGTGCCCGACAGCGCACCGGACGTCCCCGCGGGCTTCCACACCGACGGCACCTGGCTGTGGCCCGCGTCGATCCCGCACTACCTGGCCAAGCACGGCGTGCCGCCGGAGGCCGAGCTGGTCGACCACATCCGGGCGGCGAACTTCACCCCTCCGCCGGTCGACAGCGCGACCGCGGCACTGGCGCACACCGCGCTCACCGGCGAGGTGCCCGCCGCACTCACCGGCGAGGTGCCCGTCGCACCGGCGCCGGCCGACCTGTCCGACGGCGACCGCAAGCAACTGGCGCAGATCGCCCTGGCACTGTCGGAGGCCGGGATCAACCCGAGGGCGTACAGCCTCGACGGCCCCGTGGACGAGAGCTGGTGTCTCGAGCGCGCCGGGGACGAGTGGCAGGTCGCGCAGTACGAACGCGGGCGGACCTTCGCCGCGCGCCGCTTCCCGACGCTGTTCGAGGCCGGGGCGTACCTGCTCGGCACGCTGACGATCCTGCCGGCCCGTCTGCGCGCGGGCGGCGCCGATACCAACACCGTCGCCGCCCTCAACGACTGGCCGATCCAGCCCCTGCCCGGCGAGCCGCCGCTGACCCTGTTGACGCACAAGCGGATGGCGACGCTGATGGCGGGCCGGGAGGTCCTCCGGCACGGCGGCCCCGGCGGCAACCTGGTGTTCACCCCGAACACCGCGTTCCCGGAGATGTCGTTGCGTGCCGAGCGGGAAGCAGAAGGATCACGCCGCTACCGGGTGACCCGCGACCTGCGCGTGCTGGCCGGGACGACGGTGCCGTGGCACGGCCAGCCCGGCGGGGGGCGCGGCTACCTGTTGCCGCGCTCGGTCGGCGAGCACCTCGCCGACGGCAGTCTCGCCGACATCACCGGCGGGGAGTAGTCCGTCCGAAGTGGACACACCTGCCCCGGCCGCTCAGCGGAGAGCGGCCGGGTCGGCCAGTGCGCGAGCACCGATCACCGAGTGGCGACCGTCTCGTCGAGGAAACCGCCGGACTGGTGGCGCCACAGCTTCGCGTACATCCCCTCCGCGTCGAGCAGTTCCGCGTGGGTGCCCTGTTCGACGATCCGGCCCCGGTCGAGCACGATCAGCTGATCCATCCGCACGACGGTGCTCAGCCGGTGCGCCACGACGATCGCGGTGCGGCCCTCCATGAGCCGCCACAACGCTTGTTGGACCAGTACTTCACTCTCCGAGTCCAGCGCGCTGGTCGCCTCGTCCAGCAGCAGGATCGGCGCGTCCCGCAGGATGGCGCGGGCGAGCGCGACCCGTTGCCGCTGTCCGCCGGACAGTTTGACGCCGCGTTCGCCGACCATCGTGTCGAACCCGTCGGGCAGCGCGTCCACGAACTCCGTCACGTGCGCGGCCTGCGCGGCACGGTGGATCTCGGCGTCGGTCGCGCCCGGCCGTGCGAACGCGATGTTCTCGCGCAGCGTCCGGTGGAACATGGCCGGGTCCTGCGGCACGTATCCGATCAGGCCGCGCAGGTCGGCCTGGCTCAGGCGGGCGATGTCTTGGCCACCGATGAGGACGCGGCCCCGATCGACGTCCATCAGCCGCAGGAGCAGCCGGGTGAGCGTGGTCTTGCCTCCGCCGGAGCGGCCGACGAGCCCGATCCGCATGCCCGCGGGGATGTCCAGGTCGAGGCCGTCGAACAGCGGCTCGCTCCCGCCGTGCGTGAACACGACGTTCTCGAACCGGACCTGGGAGTCCTTCACGCGCAACGGTTCCGGCTGCGACAGGTCGAGCACGGTCGGCGGATCGAGCAGCAGTTCGGTGAACTGGGCCGCCTCCGTGAGCGTGCTCTCCACCCGCCGGTAGATCTGGTTGAACTCGAACATGATCCGCGTCGCGTTGCCGAAGTAGGCGAACGTCACCACGATCGCCTCCACACCGAGCCTGTCGCTGCCCCCGATCGCGACCACGAGGCCGAGCACGTTGGCGAGCACGGACAGCGGCGCGATCACCGTGTCGATGCGCAGGTTGCTGTAGTCCCACGACCGCATCGCCAGCGTTCGCTGCCTGGCGGCACGGGTTCGGTGCTCCGCGCCCTCGCGCGGCTCGGCGGCGAACGCCCGCACCGTCTCCATGTTCGTGAGCGTGTCCGAGACGTGGCCGGACACCTGGGCGATGGCGGCCTCGCGCTGGTCGACCAGCCGCTGGCGGCGGCGGATGAGCGGCGCGACCACGAATCCCGTGACCAGGATCAGGCCGACCAGGACCGCGACGAGCACAGGGTTGTAGGTCCACAGCACGACGCAGGCGAAACCCAGCGGGATGAGATTGGCGAAGATCTTGAACGCCAGCGCGTCCACGAAGTCCTCGAAGCGGAACGCGAAGCTCAGCACCCGCTTGGTGAGCGACCCGGCGAAGTTGTCGTGGAAGAACGCCGCGTCCTTCTCCAGCAGCGCGTCCATCGCGAGGGCGGACAGGTTCTCGATGCCGCGCCCGTCCACGCGGTTGAGGCAGTGCAGACCGATGCGCCACCACAGTTCCGAGAGCAGCATGAAACCGCCGAAGGCCAGCACGTACGGCATGACGGTGCCGAGGCTCGCGCCACCACCGCCCGCCAGCTTCCCGACGAGTCCGCCCACCGCCAACGGCGCCAGGTAGAGCTGAAACGTGACGCCCAGCGCGGGCAACACAAGTGCGCCCACGGAAAGGAATCCGTGGCGCCGCAGTTCTTTTCCGTACAGCCGCAGGGCGAGCGGCACCGCGTTCTTGCGGACAGCCCTTTCCGGTACCGGCACGGCGATCCACCCCCTTCCCCGTCCTCGGCTTCTTCATGCTGCCGCAGAATGTCGGGTCGCAGCGATCGAATATCGCCGCATTCGGCGCGTTGTCCAGCCGGGGCGGAATCCCCGATCAGACGATCTCCCGCGGTGCGACCTTCGGCCAGACAGCCGCGATTCGCCGAGTACCCCTGAGACGGTGATGCGATCATCGGTGGACTGCGACGCCCCAGGGGGAAGTGCTGACATGGGTGAGACGTTCGCCGAGCGGTTGCGCGGGTACCGGATCGCGCTGGGCCTGACCCAGCAGGCGCTGGCGGAGAAGGCGCAGCTCAGCGAACAGGCGGTGGGCGCGCTGGAACGCGGTGACCGCCGGTACCCGCAGGCGGTGACGGTGGACCGGCTCGCCGGGGTGTTCGGCCTGACGGGCGCGGAACGGCAGGCGTTCGTCCAGGCCGCGTCCCGCAAGGGCAAGCCGCGAGTCTGCACGGACGCGGTGGTGCCGCGTCAACTGCCCGCCGACGTCGCGCACTTCACCGGCCGCTCGGGTCAGGCGTCCGTCGTGGCGGCGGCTCTGCGGTCACCGGCGACCGCCGCGGTGGTGGCCGTCACCGGGATGGGCGGGGTCGGGAAGACGTCGCTGGCCGTGCACGTCGGGCACCTGGTCGCCGGCGACTTCCCGGACGGGCAGTTGTACCTCGACCTGCGCGGGCACAGCGGTCGTGCGCCGGTGGCACCGCTGGAGGCGCTCGGGGTGTTCCTGAGGGCACTCGGGCTGGCGGGCACGGCGTTGCCGGCGACCGTCGACGAGGCGGCGGCGCGGTTGCGGACCGAGCTGGCGGGGCGGCGGATGCTGCTCGTGCTCGACAACGTGGCCGACGAGGAGCAGGTCGCGCCGCTGTTGCCGGGAACGGCGGGCACCGCGGCGATCGTGACGAGCCGCCAGGCGGTGCTCGTGGCGCAGGCCCGTCAGGTGCGGCTGGACGTGCTCCCGGAGGCGGACGCGATCACGTTGCTGGCGCTCACCGCCGGTGCGGAGCGGGTCCTGGCGGAACCCGGCGCGGCGGCCGAGGTCGTGCGGCGGTGCGGGTGGCTGCCGCTCGCGGTGCGGCTGGCGGGGGCTCGGCTCGCGGCACGGCCGGGGTGGTCCGCGGCGGCGTTGGCGGCGCGGCTGGCCGACGCCGGGCGGCGGCTGGACGAACTGGACGGCGTGCGGGTGTGCTTCGCGCACTCGATCGACGGGCTCGCGGGCAGCGACGATCCGGTCGATCGGGCGGCCGCGGCGGCGTACCCGGTGCTGGCGTGGCCGGACCTGCCGGACCTGTCGGTCCTGGTGGCGGCGCGGTTGCTGGACGTGGGCGAGGCCGAGGCGGAACGGGTGCTGGAACGGCTGACCGCCGCCTGCCTGCTGGAGGCCCCGGCGCCGGGCCGGTACCGGATGCACGACCTCCTGCGGGTGTACGGGGCGGGCATGGCCGGGCCAGGGCGGGAGGTCGCACTGGCCAGGGTGCTGCGGCTCTACAACGCGGTGGCGTGGCGCGGGCTCGCCCTGGCCAACCGCGGTTCACCACGGCTGAAGATGGCGGCGGACGTAGGCGACGCGCCCGACCTGCCTGACCCGTGGGCGTGGCTCGAGACCGAACGCGCGCACGTCGTCGCGGCGGTGGCCCAGGCCGGGAGCGGCCCGGTCCCCCTGCTGGCGGTGGGCCTGTTCGAGTTCTACCGGACCCGCGGGCTCTGGCGGGACTGGCAGCTGGTGTGCGAGAAGGCGCTCAGCCACCCCGCCGACGACCTGGTGCGCGCCTACCTTCTCTGCGACCTGGGCGTGGCACGGGCCGAGCTCGCCCACCGCGGCGCTGGTGACCACCGCACAGCACAGGAGCACATCCGCACGGGTCTCGCGTTGTTCGAGGAGCACGGCGACGGCCACGCGACGGCCAGGGCGTTGAACAACGCCTGCTACGTGTTCCGGCTCGGCGGTGCCGTCGAGGAGGCGATCGAGTTCGGCGAACGTGCCCTCGCCCTGCAAGAGGAACTGGGCGATCGCGGCTGGACGCACGGCCTCACCCTCGTGAACCTCGCCGAGTTGCGCGGGCTGGCGGGCGACCGCGAGGCCCGGCACCGGCACCTCACCGAGGCGCTCGCGGTGCTGGAACCGCTGGACGACGCCCACGGCCTGGCCTACGCGCTCGTGGTGCTGGGCCTCGCCCAACGCGCCGAAGGCCACCTGGAGGAAGCAGCCGGGACGCTGACCCGCAGTGCCGCGCAATGGCGGCGGATCGCGGACGCGCCAGGCGAGGCGAACACGCTGACCGACCTGGGCGACACCCTGCTGCGGGCGGGGCGGCCGGAGGCCGCGCGCGAGGCGCTGATCCGGGCAGGGGCGTTGATGGCCAGGATCGGCGACCCCAAGGGAAAGCGGCGTGTCGCCGATCTGCTGTCCGAAGTACCGGAACGAACTGTGTAGGCGATTCGTAGAGCTTGTCGCTGGGCTGATCGGACGCACGTCGCCACAGTTGCGGGTGCTGGCCGATCGACAAGTGGGGGCCCTGTGATCGCACGTTCATCCGCGCTGCGCAAAGGAATCGTCCTCGCCGCACTCGTAGCGCTGTTGATGACATCGGTCGAGGTGGTGTTCCCGCGGACCACGCCGGCGGCACCTTCGGCACCACAGAACCCGCGGGTCGCTTCCAGGCCCGACGTCCCGGCGACGCCGACGATCGTCAACGCCACCGCGTACGCCGCGCCCGGTGGTCCGACCTACCTCTACACGGCGAACCGGCGCAACTGGGTGTCGGCGAAGGGCACCGACCCCGACGGCAACACAGTCCGCCACCACTTCGAGTTCCACACCTCCACCGCCGGCACCGCCGCGACGCTGAAGGCGACCTGCACGAGCGCGGCCCACGCGTCGGGCACGCAGGCGGGGTGCCGGCCCACCGCGGACCTGCCGGACAACACCGCGATCGCCGTCCGGGCCAGGACCAGCGACGGCACCCTGAACTCGGCGTGGTCCGCGTGGTCGCTGTTCCGCGTCGGGGCCGCGACTCCGGCGGCGCCGACCATCACCTGCCCGTACGCCAACGGTTCGTGGCACGACACCCCGCCGCCGGCGAACTTCACGTGCACGATCACCGCGCCCGGCAACGGGTTCAGCGCCCCCGGCTACGTCAGGGTGACCGTGGACGGCCGGCCGAGCGCGACGAACTTCACCGGCGGCGCCCCCGGCCAGCTCAAGATCGTGCCCTCCACCGACCCGGACGTCGGCAAGGCGACCATCACCGTGCCGAACTCGCAGGGCCTGCACACGATCAGGGCCCAGGCCGAGACTCCGGCGGGCACGCTGTCGGAAGCGGCGGACCACGGGTCCGGGTACGGCGGCAGCACGCTGACCAGTCCCGCCGCGTCGCCCCGGACGACCACGACGGGCGGCGTGCGGATCTCCGCCTCCGGTCCGCCCCGCGGCGGCTCCACACCGCTGACCGCGACGGTGCGCTGGCGTTCGGCCGGCTACGGCGGTACCAGCGAGACCACCGGCTGGAACACGGCGACCAGCGCGCCGCTGACGGTGACGGACAACGGCGCCGCGGGCGTCACCGCGTCGGGCAGCTGGAACGCGGCGGCCGAGACCCGGGACGGCCTGCTCGACGCCGACCCGGGCACCGCCGGAATCCAGCCGACCCCGCTGGACGAGCGCCTTCCGGTGCTGATGGACGTCCAGGTGTGCTTCACGTACTCGGTGTCGACCCGGTGCACGTGGTCGCAGTCCAAGACCAAGGTGCTGCGGGTGCCGCACGCGTTCGGCGACGGGTTCCCGACCGCCGAGGCGGGACCGGGGCAGGTGGCGCTGTGGACGGGCGAGTTCCACACCGAGGCCGCGGACATCTCCGTGCCCGGTCATCTGGGTGACCTGACGCTGTCCCGTTCGCACTCCACGTTCGCCGGAGCCACCGATGCCGTCAGCGGTGTCTTCGGCCCTGGCTGGATCGCGCAGTTCGACGGCGCGGACGCGGGTGTCGCGGGCATGCGGGTCGTCGACCACACCCGGCTCGA
Organism: Streptomyces sp. ID05-26A; assembly: GCF_033794685.1. Classification (NCBI taxonomy): domain Bacteria; kingdom Bacillati; phylum Actinomycetota; class Actinomycetes; order Kitasatosporales; family Streptomycetaceae; genus Streptomyces; species Streptomyces sp. ID05-26A. The sequence goes on along the minus strand of NZ_JARAYZ010000002.1, from coordinate 404,649 downwards.
CGGGACGATCGTGTTGATCGACGGTGAAGGTTCCGCGCTGGTCCACTCCTCCCCCACCGGCACGCGGCGCACGGGCGTGAACCTCGACGCGGGCACCTGGCCGGCGGCCGACGAGGAGACGTCGACCGACGCGGGCAAGCTGACCGTGACGGGCACCGGCACGGCGACGACCATCGCCCACACCGACGACGAAGGCACGATCACGACCTTCACCGCGGCGTCGGCGCCGACCGCCACCGCGGCGGGGAGGTTCCGGCCCAGCGCCATCTCCGAGGCGGGCGTCGCGAGCAGCACGACTTACGACTACGACCCCGTGACCGGGCGGGTGACGAGGATCCTCGCTCCCGCCGCGCCCGGCGTCACCTGCGTCGGCGGGCAGGGCCGCTACACCGGCGCGGTGGGCTGCCGTTCACTGCGCTTCGACTACGGCACAACGGGTTCCGCCGACGGGCGGCTCGTCGGGGCGTGGTTCGACGTCTACCGCCCGGACAGGCCCGGTGGTGCCGGCATGGACTCGATCAAGGTCATGGCCTACACCTACGACAGCGCGGGCCGGCTCGCGACCGCGACCGATCAGCGCAACAACCTCGGCACCACCTACGGCTACGACTCGGCGAACCGGGTCACGTCGGTGCGGCCGGCGGGAAAGGTGCCGTTCCAGTTCGGCTACGTCACGGCACCACAGGTCAAGCTCGCCGGCGTGCAGCGCGACCGTCCCGAGGGCGGTACGGCGACGCTGGCGTCGTTCGTCTACGACGTACCGGTCACCGGCGCGGGCCTGCCCGACCTGTCCGGCGGGTTCGTCGCGAAGTGGAACCAGGCCTCCGCGCCGCAAAAGGGGTTCGCCGTCTTCGGCCCGGACCACCCGGTGGCCGCCACGACGCCCTCGGGCATCACGGCCGGCGACTGGAAACACGCAGACCTGCGGTACACCGACGACCGGGGCCGCACGGTCAACACCGCGAAGTACGGTTCCGGTGCGTGGCGGCACACGGCCGTGGACTACGACGCCCAGGGCAACGAGGTGCGTGCGCTCGACGCGCGGGCGTTGCGGCTGGTGGTCGACGAGCGGCTGCCGGCGGGCGCGACAACCGACCAGCTGGCCACGATCACCGTCCACAACACGGAGATCAAGAACGGTGACGCCGTGGTGACCCCGGCGGGCACCCTGATCACAGACGTCTTCGGCCCGGCGCGCACCACGACGACGCGGGACGGCTCGCAGGCGTGGCTGCGCACCCACACCGCGACCCGGTACGACCAGAACGCGCCGAACAACGGGATCAACCCGGCCTCGACGCTGCCGTACCGGCTGCCGACCACCGACACGGTGTCGGCGCACGACCCCGGTACCGCGACCGACGTCGAACTCGTGTCCCGCACGTTCAAGTCCTACGCCCCGCTCGTCGCCGGTGACGCGGACGGCTGGGCGCTGGGCACTCCCGTGTCCGTGACCACGGACGTGGACCTCGACGGGGCGCCGTCGCCGGGTGACGACGTGGCCGTCACCCGTTTCGACTCCGAGGGCCGTGCCGTCGAGCACCGGCAGCCTGCCTCGAACGGCGCCGGTACCAGGAGGACGGTCCACTACACGGTCGCCGCCAGCGCCGCACACCCCGAGTGCGGCGGGAATCCGCAATGGGCGGGCCTGGTGTGCAGGACCTACCCGGCCTCGGGCCCGGCGACCACCACGACGGCGTACGACTACCTGCTCGCGGCCACGACCGTCGTGGAGACCTCGGGCCCGGTCACCCGCACGAAGACCACGAACCACCACCCGGACGGCCGGATCGCGTGGACCGAGACCACGGTGACGGGCCCGGCGGGCTCCACGCCGGGCACGAAGAGGGAGTACGAGTACGACCCGGACACCGGTGAGCTGACGAAGGTGACGGCGCGCAGGCCGGACGGTTCGGTCGCGGGCACGGTCAACGTCAGCACCTACCCGCTGGACCCGATCACCAGGTCCGACACGACCGCCCGTTCTGGCGGCACTGCCGAGCTGACGAGGCCGGCTCCGGGAGGGCCGGCGCGATGCCGGCCCTCCCGGACCATTCGAGTTCCCAATGGCCGGACCGCCTTCCGCGGCGCCTTGCTTGATCCCTCCCGCCCCAGTTGTTAACGTCCACATCCGCTTGTGGCACAGGTCACACGCCGACCGTGCCCACGGCCTGCCTCGTCACCGTGGCGACCGTCAACGATGTTGGTCCGCGCGAGGAGCCGGGATGCGATCGTCGAAGTTCGTGCTGCCTGTGGTTCTGCTGCTGGCGACGGCGTGCGGCGTGCCCGCCGCGGGGCAGCAGGACAAGCCGGCCGAGAGCGCGCTCGTGGGCGTCACCATGCCGACGACGAAGTCGCAGCGCTGGATCAGCGACGGCGAGAACATCAAGCGCGACCTCGAGGCCCGGGGCCACCGGGTCGACCTGCAGTACGCCGAGAACGACGTGCCCAACCAGGTGAGGCAGGTCCAGAGCCAGATCGCCGCCGGCGCGAAGCTCCTGATCATCGCCTCGGTGGACGGCTCGGCCCTCACCCAGCCGCTGCTGATGGCCGCGGAGGCCGGGATTCCGGTGATCGCCTACGACCGGCTGCTGCGCGGCAGCCCGAACGTCGACTACTACGCGACGTTCGAGAACTTCCGCGTCGGCGTCTACCAGGCCGAGTCGCTGCTGACCGGACTGGGGCTGCGCAACGCCGACGGCAGCCCCGGCCCCGCACCCGGTCCGTTCAACGTCGAGCTGTTCGCGGGATCGGCGGACGACAACAACTCGGTGTTCTTCTTCAACGGCGCCATGTCCGTCCTCAGGCCCTACATCGACCAGAAGAAGCTGGTGGTGCGCAGCGGCCAGACGGAGTTCCAGGCCGTGACGACCCTGCGATGGGACGGCGAGACCGCCCGCAAGCGCATGGAGGAGATCCTCACGACGGCGTACCGCCGCATCAAGGTGAACGGCGTGCTTTCGCCCTACGACGGCATTTCGCTCGGCATCCTCGCCGCGCTGAAGAACAACGGCTACGGCCCCGCCTTCCCGATCGTGACGGGTCAGGACGCCGAACTCGGCTCCGTGAAGTCCATCATCGTGGGCGAGCAGTACTCGACGATCTACAAGGACACCCGCGAACTGGCGAGGGCCACGGCGTCGATGGCCGAAGCCGTGCTGAAGGGCCGGACACCGCCGCAACTCAACAACCTCAACGACTACGAGAACGGCGTCAAGATCGTTCCGGCGTTCCTGCTGAACCCCGTGAGCGTCGACAAGTCCAACTACCACAAGGTTCTCGTCGAGTCCGGGTACTACACCGACGACGAGCTCCGCTGAACGTCGTCACCACCGCAGGGCGTCGAGCCGGTCGGTCAGCACCGGCGAGAACGTGCCGTCGGCGGTGGTCATCGCGTGCCCCACGCCGGGCAGGACCACACGATGACCCATCACGGAGGCGAGCTGGTCGGTGGTGTGGCACGGCACCTGGGGGTCCAGCTCGCCGCAGGTCAGCAGCACGGGCATCGGCCGCAGCCGGCGTGCGACGTCCGGCGGGAAGACGGCGTCCACGGACGTGACGAACCGGCGGCTCGGCCCCGCCAGCGCCTGGAAGAGCGCGGCGAGCGCCGGCGGCATGGCCGTGGTGTCGACCGGGCGGCCGCCGCGCAGGTCGGACACGGCGACGTCGATCGCACGGTCCACCGCCTGTCCCTCCTCTGTGGACATACCGCCTGACTCGACCAGTTGCCCGGTCTGGTCGTGCAGTTGCATGGCCAGCACGTCCAGCATCCGCAACGCCAGCGGCTGCAACAGGATCAGCGCGGCGGCACGCCGATCGCGAGGGGCGTCCGCGGCGAGCACCAGCGCCGTCATCGCTCCTTCGCTGTGCCCGGCGAGCGCCACCCGGTGCGGCGCGACCTCCGCACGGCCTCGCAGGTGGTCACGAGCGGCGGCGGCCTGCCGGACGAACGCGGGGTGGTCGAGCTCCTGAGGGCGCTGCGCCCACTCCCCCAGCCCGGTGCGGCCGGTCCCGTACTTGTCGAACCGAAGGGTCACCACGCGATCGCGCGCCAGCACGCGGGCGAGATCGCGGATGGTGTTCGGGGTGAAGGCCGGAGGCTGGTTGCCATCACGGTCGGCAGGCCCGCTACCGGGCAGCAGGAGGGCCGCGGGCAACCGTTCCCCACGGCGGTGTGCGGGCACGTGCAGCGTGCCGTGAGTGGTCGTGCCCTCGACGACGAACGACACCTCCTCGTCCCGTGCCGGTGTCCAGACCCCGTTGTCGTGGCCGAACTTCGCCGCCGGGGCGGCGACAGCAACCATGGGCGGCGACGCGACACCGGCGCCCGCCGCGGAGACCGCCGTCGCCAGCGCCACCGCGATCCTGACGATCACCGCCTCGTCGCCTTCTCGACCATGGCCACCACGGCGCGCGGGTCGTCGACCTCGACCACCAGCCGGGTGTAGGTCTCGTCGGCCAACTCCACGACCACGGCCTTCTGCGCGTCACGCACCGCCCAGAAGACCTTCTCGCCCTCGTGGTGGAACGTGCCCGCGGTGATCACCTTGGGCACGTGCGTGCCCGGTGCCCGGAGTCCCTTCGGCTCACCCAGGATCCCCGGATCCACCGTGGCTCCGCGCACGTTCGCCAAAGGAATGGTCAACTTGCTCTTCAGGGCCCACAGCTTGTCCAGCCCCTCCATCTCCACCACCAGGTCCTGGCCTTGCACACTGACCACTGCCATGTCAGATCCCCTCACCAGGCGCCGTTTCCGGCGCGTCGTCTTCGGTCGGGACGCGGTGGCGCTCGACAGCGGGCCGTCCGCGCAGCCACCGGCCCAGCAGGGCCTCCGTGACTCCCGGATCACCCGTCGCCTCGTCGAGTTCGGCGAAGACCGCCGACACGAGTTCGGCGACCTCCGAGTCGTCCGGCGCCCGGTCCATCGCGGCGAGCAGCAGCAGGTCCCACGTCATGGCGACCTCCGACCGCGCTACGCGAGCCAGGTGCGGACGTACGTCCCGGTCGACGTGCCGGCGCAACGCCGCCAGGTATAGCCCGCGTTTGCTGCCGAACACGCCGTAGAGGCTGTTGCGATGGACTCCGACCCACTTCACGAGGTCGTCGATCGAGACACCGTCGTAGGTGCGGCGGGCGAACAACTCCGCGGCCGCCTCCACGACCTCGTCCACGTCGAAAGACCTTCGTCGTCCCATGTGACGACCCTAGTGTTTTCAGGAACGATCAGTCAAGAACGAACGTTCCTGAATCTTGCCCGACCGGATTTCGGCGCGCTGGAACTCGCGGGAACTGAACGGGGCTCGCATCCGACTACTGCTCCAACCCCGCATTCCGTCCCCCGCAGAGGTGCCCTCGATGTCCGCTCCCCCGCTCGAGCTCGAACGAACAGACGAGACACCCCGCACCGGCCAGATCTCGGTCGTGCCGCTGCTGCGCCGGCTGCACTTCTACGCCGGCGTCCTCATCGGACCGTTCCTGGTCGTGGCGGCCGTGACCGGCATGCTCTACGCGTTCGCGCCCCAGATCGACGACGTCCTCTACAGCGACGAGCTGCGGGTCGACCCCGCCGGCACGGCACGTCCCGTCTCCGAGCAGGTGGCGGCGGCGCAGGCTTCCCTGCCCGAGGGCACCGTGACCGCGGTGCAGCTCTTCGACGACCCCGGGGCGACGACCCGCGTCGTGTTCGCGGCTCCCGGCCTGGCCGAGGAGTACAGCAAGACCGTCTACGTCAACCCGTACACCGCCGAGGTGAAGGGCGAGCTGACCACGTGGGCGGGCTCGACGCCGGCCGTCACGTGGCTCGACCAGTTCCACCGCGACCTCCAGCTCGGCGCGGTCGGCAACCTGTACTCGGAGCTCGCCGCCAGTTGGCTGTGGGTGCTCGCGCTCGTCGGCCTGGTGCTGTGGGTCCAGCGCCGCCGCACCGCCAAGCGGCGCGTGCGCGCCCTGCTGGTGCCGGAGAAGGGCGCCAAAGGCGTGCGCAAGAGCCGCTCCTGGCACGCGAGCCTCGGCATGTGGGCCCTGATCGGTGCGCTGTTCCTCTCGGCCACCGGCCTGACCTGGTCCAACTACGCCGGTGAGAACTTCGGCGCCGTGCTGACGGCCCTCAACGCCAAGGCGCCCGCTCTCGACACCGCGCTGCCCGGCTCAACGCCCGCCGGGACCGCACCGGCCGCGCACTCGGAGCACACCGGAACCGCGGGCACCGGCGAGCCCGTCGACGCCAGGACCTTCGACAGGGTGCTCGCCGCCGGCCGCGGAGCGGGCCTCGACGGACCCGTCGAACTCTCCCCCGCCGCCACACCGGGATCCGCCTGGTCCGTCGGGCAGACCGACCAGCTCTGGCCCATCCGCCAGGACAAGGCCGCCGTCGACCCCGCCACCGGCACCGTCACGGCCCGCGCGAACTTCGACGACCACCCGTTCCTCGCGAAACTGTCCACCGTGGGCATCCTGGCGCACATGGGCCTGTTGTTCGGCCTGGCGAACCAGATCGCGCTCCTCCTGCTGGCCGCCACCATCCTGACGCTGATCTTCTTCGGGTACCGGATGTGGTGGCAGCGCCGCCCCACCCGCGCCGACCGCAAGGCGTCGTTCGGCACGGCACCGAAGCGCGGTGGATGGCAGCAGCTGCCGTTGTGGTTCGTCATCCCGGCGCCGCTCGTGCTGATCGCGGCCGGCATCGCCATGCCGCTGCTCGGCATCAGCCTCGTGGCGTTCCTGGTCCTGGACGGGATCATCGGAGTGGCGCGGTCCCGCAAGCAGGAACGCACACCGGCCGCTGCGGAGAACTGAGGTCCAGGAGCAGCAGAGGAATGCGGGCGTCGCTCGAGGCGACGCCCGCCCTCAAGGGCAAGCCGCCGATCGTGCGGGGTGGGTCAGCAGGTGACGTTGACGGTCGCGCTCGCCTGGAACGAGACGTGCACGTGGTCCATGTGGTTGGCCGTGGGGCTGCCGCGGTCCTCCATGGGCGTGTAGCCGCTGCCGTCGTTGTAGCGCTGGCGCCAGATCACGTAGGTGACGCCGAACGCCTTGCGGTTGGCCAGCACGTAGTCGGCCACGGCGTTGCCGGTGGCGGTGTCGACCATGAAGTCCAGCGCGAGGCCGGTGGGGTGGTCGCCGGATCCGCCGCGGCCGGTCGCGCCGCCGATGTCGTCGACGCCGAACTTGCCCGCGATGTGGTGGCCCACCTGCGCCGCGTGCGGCTTCACGCCGTCCAGGGTGGTCGGACAGGGCGGTGGCGGGGGCGGCGGTGGTGGCGGTGGGGGAGGCGGTGGCGGGGTGGTCGTGGGGACCGTGGACACCGGAGGCGGCGAGGACGGCGGCGCGGTGGTCGACGACGACGGCGTGGCCGACGACGGGTCCTGACTGGCGGAGGTCGACGGGGCGACCAGTTGTGCGGCCGCGCCGGTGGGATCGACCTGCTGGTCGGAACTGCGGACGACCCAGAAGGTCGCGACCAGGCCCACGGTCAGGGTGGCGGCCACCGCGATGGGCAGCTTCCGGCTGGCTGTCTGCTGGGTTCTATGTCGGCCCGACATTCGGGAACACCTTGCGTTGGGGACGGGGCATGCTCACACGGGCGGCCACATTACGAAATGAACACGACAACGTCACAGGCGAGTGTTCATGGTCACATCCCTGCTGGTGAGCGAGTCACTACAGAAGGTGACTGCCCACTAGTCCGTCCAGGTCACCGTCCCGCCGTCACCGAGGTCGATCGGGGACGAATATTCGGACAATCGGCCCGAACGACCACGATCACGCCGCGGTCCTGCCGCTCCGCCGTGCCGGCCGAGCGCCGTCCCGGGGAGAGCGCGGGGCACGGCGCGAGATCCGGGCCGGGGCCCGGCGCGGGGCTACGCTTCGCGGGTGGAGTCTGCCGACCGAGACGCGGGGATCGACCTCGCCGAACTGCTCGCGGCGTTCTCGCTGGCCACCGACCTCGGGCTGGGTCAGCCGATGGAGCACGTGCTCCGGTCGTGGCGGATCGCGGAACGGCTCGCGAGGCACATGGACGTGCCCGAGGACCAGCGGCGCTCCCTGTTCCACGTCTCGATGCTGGCCTGGGTCGGCTGCGTCGCCGACTCCCCCGAGGTGGCCGCGTCGTTCGGCGACGACATCGCGTTCCGCGCGGACAGCTACACGACCGACCTCGCCGGGCTGGCCGGCATGGGCTTCTTCCTGCGGCGAGCCGGGCGCGGCGGGCCGATGTGGCACAGGCTGCGGGTGGCGACGACGATGCTGCGGACCGGCGGCCAGAACGTCGTGCGGGGTATGCAGTCGCACTGCGTCACGACCTCGACGCTGGCGGAGCGGCTCGGGCTCGGTCAGGACGTCGTGACGGCGCTGCGGCAGTTCTTCACCCGCTGGGACGGGCGCGGGGTGCCGAACGGGGTGGGCGGCCCGGACATCGCGCCGGCCGTGCGCCTGCTGCACCTGGCCGACGTCGTCGAGGTCCGGTACCGGACCGGCGGGATCGAGGACGCTCTCGAGGTCGCCAAGGCACGGCGTGGCCGCCAGTTCGCGCCCGACGTGGTGGACGCGTTCGTCGCGCACGCGCACGAGGTGCTGGCCGAGGCGGACGCCGGGATCGACCCGCTGCCGGCGGATCCGCGGCAGCGCCGGCCCCTGACGGAGCGCGAGCTGGACGCGGCACTGGAGGCGTTCGCCGACTTCACCGACCTGCGCTGCGCCTCGCGGGCCGGGCACTCCCGTGGTGTCGCGGAGCTCGCCGCCGCGGCCGCCGAGTCGATGGGGCTCCCCGCGAGGGACGTCGTCGCCACCCGGCGCGCGGGACTCCTGCACGACATCGGCCTGCACGGCGTCCCGGTGACGGTCCTGGACCGGCCGGGACCGCTGTCGGCCACCGACCGGGAACGCGTGCGGCTCAGTTCGTACTACACCGAGCGGGTCCTGGCCCGGCCGGCGGCGCTCGCCCGGCTGGGCTCCATCGCGGCGACGGCCCACGAGCGCATGGACGGCAGCGGCTACCACCGCGGCCTGTCCGGGGCGTCCGTGCCGATGACCGGGCGGCTGCTGGCCGCGGCGTGCGCCTACCGGGCGATGCTCGAGCCCCGAGCACACCGGGCGGCCCTGAGCACCAAGCAGGCCGTCGACGTGATCCGGGACGCCATCAGGGGCGGCGCGCTCGACGGCGACGCCGCCGAGGCCGTTCTCGCCGCCGCGGGCAACGGCAGCAGGCGGCGCGTGACGGGTCCGGCCGGGCTCACGCCGCGCGAGGTCGAGGTGCTGGTCCTGATCTCCCGCGGCGCGCGGACCGGTGAGGTCGCGGACCGGCTGAACATCTCGCGCAAGACGGCGGGCACGCACATCGAGCGGATCTACACCAAGACCGGGGCGTCGTCCCGTGCGACCGCGACGTTGTTCGCGCTGCGCAACGGCCTGCTCGACCCGCTCGATCTGTAGGGAGAACGCCCGACGACACGGCCCCGGCACGCTCCTAACGTCCTGTTCCCGACGAAAAGGAGCAGATCATGTCGACCAAAGCCGTCATCAGCCTCTCGACCGGCCTCGAGGACCCCGAGAAGGTGACCGTCGCGTTCCTGGTGGCGATCGGCGCCGCCGAGACCGGCCGGGAGACGCTGATGTTCCTGTCCAAGGAGGCGGTGCGCCTCTCGCTGACCGGCACCGCCAGAGGCACCGCGTGCGAGGGCTGCCCGCCGCTCGCGGACCTGCTCCAGCGCTACGAGGCGGCGGGCGGCCGGTACTTCGTCTGCCCGCTGTGCTTCAACGCCAAGCAGCTCGACGCCGACGCGTTGATCCCCGGCGCGGAGATCAACGGCACGATCCCGATGTGGAAGTGGATCGGTGACGAGGCCGCCACCACGTTCAGCTACTGAGGCCGCAGGGCGAGCCAGTCGAGGTTGATCGACCCGGTGTCACCGGCGCCGTAGGACAACGTCACCACCGGGTCGCTGCCGCTCAGCGGGACGCCGTCGAAGGTCACCGTGCCCCAGGCGTCCCAGCTGTCGGAGACCTTCGGGAAGCTGACCTGCCGCACGGCACGCCCGTCCACCGACAACGTCATGGTGCGCGCGTCGGAGTGGGCGTTCGCGTACCGCAGGGTGACCGCGCCCGAGCCCTGTCCCGCCGACGCCCGGTGCAGCGTGAACGACGTCGCGGCGCCCGGCGCCCAGAGCCCGTCGACGAACGCCCGGCCGGAGTAGCCGGTGTGGTTCACGTTGGTCTTGACGCCGCCGGTGTTGCGCGCGTCCTCGGCCTCCAGGTGGCCGGGGGCGGGGCAGCCGGAGACCGTGCCCGCGGTGTCGGCGCAGCGGTCGCGCGCGTCGGGCACGCCGTCGCCGTCCCGGTCGCCGCCGGTCGCTCCCGTCAGCGTGATCTCGACGGTGTGCGCGCCCTGGAGCGTCGCGGGGATCTCGGCGCGGGACGGGCGGCCGTCGACGGTGACCGAACGGATCGTGGTGCCCGCCCCGCGCAACGCGATCGTCAGGTCGGCGTCGCGGTAGCGCACGTTCCGCAGGGTGACGTCTCCCCAGCCCGCCGGCAGGTTCGGCGCGAAGGTCAGCCCCCGGTCGGTGTACCCGAGCCCGAACAGTCCGGTGTGGACCATGTCGAGGAACGCCGTCGCCGACCAGGTCTGGTCGGGTTCGGAACCCCAGTGGAACTTCACCGTGTCGCCCAGCCGCTGCCAGCCGCCGTCGACCACGCCGGTGGTGCCGTTGTAGATCTCCCAGAACCCGCTGTTGTTGTTCGCGAGCTTCGCGAGGCGCGCCGTCTCCGCGGCGAACCGGTTCTGGTCGCCCCGCCGTGCCGCGGCCTTGGCCCACAGGCCCTGCACGAGCGGCCAGACGATCGCGTTGTGCCGGCCGGGCTGCGCCTCGGAGTAGCGGTCCCAGTGCGGGAACGTGTCGGGCATGCCCCAGGTCATCCCGCGTGCGTTCGCGAGGACGGACCGCGCCCGGGCGGGGCTCGCGATGCCGAAGAGGATCGCGAACGCGAGGCCGGTGCCCTCCTGGTGGGCGCCGCGCGTGCCGTCGGCGAGCAGCTGGTAGTCGTACAGGCCGGTCGCCGGGTTCCAGAAGTGCCGGTTGATCGCGGTCTTCAACGCGGCGGCCTTCGCCCGGTGCCCGGCGGCCTCCTGCGGCTGACCCAGGCGCTCGGCCATGTTGCCCGCGTTGACGTAGGCGGCGTAGTAGACCCCGTTCGTGCTCAGGTACATCCCGCTCGCGATGCCCGGCCAGGGCATGCTGCCGGTGCTGATCGACTCGGTCGCGTCGGCGGGCGGCGCGGGGTAGCCGGCGACGCCGTCGTTGAAGAAGGACGCGCCGGTGAACAGGCCGTAGGCGGGGTTGAAGCCGGCCGTGGTCGCGTTCTCCCTGATCGTGAGGGTGTTCCTGGCGGTGCGGTAGGCGTTGCCGAGGAAGTCCTGGTCGCCGGTGACGAGGTAGTGGTGCCACGCGGCGGTGAGCCAGATGACCTGGTCCCACTGCTGGTCGTCCTGCTGCACCCGCAGGGCGCCGGCGGGGTCCTTGTCGACGACGGCCCAGAGCGTGTTCCTCGCCAGGGCCGGGGACAGCAGGCTGGCCGCGTTCCAGCTGTTGATCGACGCGTCGCGCGTCCACGGCTGTTCGTAGCCGCCGCCCGCGCGGACGATGCCGACGGCCGGGTCCAGCAGGCCGCTCCGGTTGTGGCGCGGGTCGTAGCCCACGGTGTTCACGCGCAGCAGGTTGTCCAGCGCGGCCGTGTAGGCGGTGCCGTACAGCGCCTGGCTCCGCGGGTTCGCGAAGGTGAGCGACGGTGTGGCGGCGGCTGTCGCCGGTGTGGCACCGGTGACCACGCCGCACATCGTCATCAGGGCCACGAGGACACGACCGACCGCCCGCCGGGAGCTCATCCGGTGCACCTTTCCCGGCACCCGGACCCGACCGGAGCCGCAAGGTCAGCGAACCATGAAAGCGCTCCCATGACGCAGGTCACCGAGGTTCCTGTCCGCTTCTGTCAGAGCCCGGCAGCCTGCACCACATCGCACGGGGACGACCCTCGTCAGGCCTTGATCGGCATCCCCTGCTGCGCACGGGAGGTGGAGGGTGTAGCGTGGTGTCATCTGCCATGGTTAAGAGGACGGTCGCCCGTGACCACAGTCACGGGCATTTTGCTGTTCATCGTCTCTGACCTCGGCAGATCACCTCGGCTCCCGCACAGTGCGGGCGCCACATTCATGCTTGGAGTGCACCATGGCCACCGGAACCGTCAAGTGGTTCAACGCCGAAAAGGGATTCGGCTTCATCGAGCAGGACGGTGGCGGCGCCGACGTCTTCGCCCACTACTCGAACATCGTCGCGCAGGGCTTCCGTGAGCTCCAGGAGGGCCAGAAGGTCTCCTTCGACATCACGCAGGGCCAGAAGGGCCCGCAGGCGGAGAACATCGTCCCCGCCTAGTCCTCTGCCTGCCGCCGGCCCATCGGCGGCACCTGCGGACTACACCAGAGCCCGGCCGGATGGATCATCCAGCCGGGCTCTGTGCTGTTCGCACCCACTCGACGAACTCCGTGACCGCGACGACCTCGTCCGGCGTCGTGCCGACTCCCGTGGGCGGTGATGTCGAACGTCGTCGAACGCGGCGTCGATTCGACCGTGGTGAATTCCGCGACCGGGGAACGTCCCGGACGCGGACTGATCGTCCCGCCCGGCGGCCGCGAGCCGGTGTCGCCCCGGCTGAGCTGCTTGAATCGTTTCAACATCCCGCCCGGCCGTCGAACCGCACTGCGCCGACACAGTTCTGGAAAACGCTTTCCCTGTTGTATGTCAACAAAGCTGACTATTGCGTGCGGGTGTCAAACGGTTCATCGTAACCGGCGTGGTGATGCGACGAAGTGTCCTGCTCGCGGTGGTGACCACCACCCTTCTGACCGGCCCGCTGCCTGCCACCGCACAGGTGTGGCATCCCTCCCCGGGCCACCTCGAACGCCTCGACCGCGGGCTCGTCGCGTCCACCACGAGCGGCGGTGTGCACCTGAGCTGGCGCCTGCTCGGCCGGGAGGCCACCGGCGCGGGCACCACCGGTCTGCGCGGACCGGACTTCGCGGTCTACCGGGACGGGAAGCGCGTGGCGACCGTCACGGACAGCACCACCTACCTCGACCCGTCCCCCACCGCCGGTGCGCGGTACCAGGTCGCGCCCGTCGTCCGCGGTGTCCCGCTCGGGCGCGGCAAGGCGGTGACGGCGTGGACGACCCCGTACCGCGATCTGCCGTTGCGCAGGCCGGCGGACGGCGTGACTCCCGCAGGTGAGAGCTACACCTACTCGGCCAACGACGTGAGCGTCGGCGACGTGGACGGCGACGGGCAGTACGAGTACGTCGTGAAGTGGGATCCCAGCAACTCCAAGGACGTCTCGCAGGTCGGCTACACGGGGCCGGTGTACCTCGACACCTACCGGTTCGACGGGACGTTGCTGCACCGCGTCGATCTCGGCGTGAACATCCGCGCGGGCGCGCACTACACCCAGTTCCTCGTCCACGACTTCGACGGGGACGGGCGCGCGGAGCTGATGACGAAGACCGCGCCGGGCACGAAGGTCATCGGCCGCGACGGCCGGGACCGGTACGTCACGATGCCGCGCGACGACGTGCGAGCGGGCTACTCGCATTCCGACGACTACCGGCTGAGCCCCGACGGCTACCGCGACCACCTCGTCGGGATGTTCCGGTCCTGGCACGCGCATCCCGAGGTCGTCACGGGACACTGGCCCGCGACGATCGAACTGGCGCTGGGGATCGAGCCGCGGTACGCGTACCCACTGTCCGAACAGGACGCGGCGGCCCTGGCCGACCACTTCATGGACGTCTACGCGCCGAGTCGCAGCGCCAACAACAGACTGCGTCAGTTCGCCGGTTTCATCGTGAGCGGACCGGAGTACCTGACGGTGTTCGACGGCGCCACGGGCCGGGAGCTCCAGACGGTGCGCTACGAACCGGGCCGGCACGACGACGGGCTCATGTGGGGCGACTACGCGATGAGCCGCATCGAACCGGGCAACCGGGTCGACCGCTTCCTCGCCGGCGTGGCGTACCTGGACGGCGAGCGTCCCTCCGCGATCTTCGCCCGCGGCTACTACACCCGGTCCACGGTCGCCGCGTACGACTGGAACGGCAAGCGGCTCGTGAAGCGCTGGCTCGCCGACAGCGGCTGGGTGCCGATGACGAACCCGTTCCGCGACAGCCCTCACGGCCGTGACGGCACGAATCCCGGCCACGCGAAGCTGACGACGCAGGGCGCCCATTCGCTCAGCGTCGCCGACGTGGACGGTGACGGCAGGCAGGAGATCGTCTACGGCGGCGCGACGCTCGACCACGACGGCGCGCTGCTCTACAGCTCCACCGGCGTCCTGCCACCCGGAAGCGCGGATCCGGGAACCGCGGTTCGGGTCGGTCACGGAGACGCCCTGCACGTCACCGACATCGACCCGAACCGTCCCGGCCTCGAGACCTACATGGTCCACGAGGGAGCGCGCTCCGCCCCTTACGGTTACACGCTGCGCGACGCGCGGACCGGCGACGTGGTCTACGGCGCGTACTCCGGCATGGACACCGGCCGCGGCATGATCGGCGACGTGCGTCCCGACGTGCCCGGCCTGGAGACGTGGGCGTCGATGCCGGGCGGTTCGGACTCGGCCGGGATCCGGAGCGCCGACGGACGGCAGCTCGACACCCGCTCCCCCGGCACGAACATGAGCATCCGCTGGGCCGGCGACATGACCACCCAGATCGTGAACGGCGCCCAGGACGTGACGCCGACCATCGACGACTGGCGGCGCGGCACGCTGCTCACCGCCACCGGAACCCGGACCAACAACGGCACCAAGGGCACGCCGTCGCTCGTGGCGGACGTCTTCGGTGACTGGCGCGAGGAACTCGTGGTCCGCACTCAGGACAGCTCGGCCCTGAGGTTCCACACGAGCACCGAGCCCACGAACCACAAGATGTACACGCTGATGCACGACCGCCAGTACCGCGTCGAGGTGGCCCGCCAGCAGACCACCTACAACCAGCCCTCCTACCCGGGCTTCTACTGGGGCGCCGACGTCGACTGGGCTCGTGTCCCGCTCCCCTGCCCGAAGAGGAACCGGTGCTGAGGGATCGCCCCGCACGTCACCACCCTGCTCCGAGGGGACTCACCGTGAAGGTTCTCGTCATCGCCGCCGTGCTGGCCGGTCTGGTGGTCGCGGCGCCCGCCGCGTCCGCCGCGGTCACCGTCTCCCCGACCGACCCGGACGTCCGGTACTTCGGCCGGTGGAACACGACCTCGTCGACCGCGTTCGTCTCCGAGTGGGCCGGTGCCTACGTCGTCGTCGGCTTCACCGGCACGACGGTGAAGCTCAACCAGCGCCGGGCCATCGACTTCTTCGTCAGCATCGACGGCGGGCCCGACGTGTCCTATGTGAACAGGAGCGGCACCGTCGACCTGACACCGGTCAAGCTCGCGCCCGGCCGGCACACGCTGCGCGTGTCGTACCGCCCCGTCGCGGGCTCCTACAAGGGAGACGCGGTGTTCCAGGGCGTCACACTGGACACCGGGGCGCAGACGTTCGCCCCCGCCGTCCCGCAGAAGATCGTCGAGTTCGTCGGCGACTCGATCACCGTGGGCCAGCAGTCGTCCAAGCAGGCGCTGACCGCGTACGGCTGGCTCACCGGGGAGAAGCTGAAGGCGGGTCACACCCAGATCGCCGTGGGCGGTTCGTGCCTGCACCCGGCGGCGGACGGGTGCCTGAGCATGCGGGAGGGCTTCCTGCGCACGGGACTCGCGCTCGGCGCGCCCGCGTGGAACTTCGGCCGCTACCGGGCGAACGCCGTCGTGGTCAACCTCGGCACCAACGACGTGGGGCACAGCGTCACCGGAGAGCAGTTCCGTTCGTCCTACGTGACGTTGCTGCGGCGGGTGCGGGAGAAGTACCCGGCCGCCGCGATCTTCGCGATGGGCACGTTCCGCAAGCGGTACCTGCCCGAGACCCAGGCAGCGGTGAAGGTCCTCACCGACGCCGGGGACCGCAACGTGCAGTTCGTCGACACCACGGGCTGGATCGACGAGACCGCGGACACGACCGACAAGGTGCACCCCAACGACCAGGGGCACCGCAAGATCGCCGAGCGCCTGGCACCGATCGTCGGCGCGAAGCTCTGAGCGGCCTCCACCACGCACAAACCGAGTTGGGAGATCCTCATGGTCACGCGCAGGACAATGCTGGCCGGCGCGGCCGCCGCCGTCGCGGCGAAGGCGGTGGGCACCGGTAGCGCTCGTGCCGACGAGACCGTCACCGTCGATCCGAGTCCCGACCACGGCACCTGGGAGGGCTGGGGAACCTCGCTCGCCTGGTGGGCCAACGTCTTCGGTGACCGGGACGACTTCGCGGACCTGTGGTTCACCACCGGGAACGTCGTCTACAAGGGACAGTCGCTGCCCGGCCTGGGGATGAACATCGCGCGCTACAACCTCGGCGCGTGCAGCTGGAACTCCGTCAACGGCGAGAGCATGGTCGCCTCGCCGAACATCCCGCGCTTCAAGCAGATCGAGACCTACTGGCAGGACTGGCGCGACACCGATCCCACGTCGTCGGCGTGGAACTGGAACGCCGACGCCAAACAGCGCGCGGCGGTGGTCAAAGCCACGGCGCGCGGCGCGATGACGGAGCTCTTCTCCAACTCCCCGGTGTGGTGGATGTGCCTCAACCACAACCCCTCCGGTGCCGCCAACGCCTCGGCCGACAACCTGCAGTCGTGGAACCAGCGGAACCACGGCGTCCACCTGGCCGAGGTGGCCCGGCACTTCCGCGACCACTGGGGCGTCACGTTCCGCACGATCTCCCCGTTCAACGAACCGGCGTCGAACTACTGGTCCGCGACGGGAAAGCAGGAGGGCTGCCACTTCGATCCGGCCACTCAGCGCACGGTGCTGCGGTACCTGCGCGAGGAGATGAACAACCGCGGCCTGTCCGGCATGCGCATCGCCGCGTCGGACGAGACCAGCTACGACGCCGCGCACAGCACGTGGACCTCCTTCGACGCCACCACGAGGTCCGTCGTGAACCAGATCAACGTCCACGGCTACCAGGGCTCGGGCGGACGGCGGGACCTCGTGCACGGCGACGCCCGGTCGGCGGGCAAGGTCCTGTGGAACTCCGAGTACGGCGACAAGGACGGCACGGGTCTCTCCCTGGCGAGCAACCTCTGCCTGGACTGGCGCTGGCTGCACCCGACGGCGTGGTGCTACTGGCAGGTGATGGACCCGACGCCGGTCTGGGCGCTGATCGACTACAACGCGGACACGCTGCAGGCCGGTTCCGTGCAGAACAAGCTGTTCGTACTCGCGCAGTTCACCCGCCACATCCGGCCGGGCATGCGCATCGTCTCGGCCTCCGCCGGGAACACCGCCGCCGCGTACGACCCGTCGTCGCGCCGCCTCGTCGTCGTGGGCGTCAACACCGCCACGTCGGCGCAGACGATCACCTACGACCTCTCCCGGTTCGGCACCCTGCCGACCGGTCTGATCACCCGCTGGTCCACCTCGACGACCAGCGGCAGCGATCGTTACGTCCAGCGCACCGACGTCCGGCTCACCGGGAACCTGCTCCGGGTCCCGTTCGCCGCGGGCCAGGTGCAGACCTTCCAGCTCGACGGCGTGTCGGCCTGACCAGGGCACGGCAGCCTGAACCACGCGTTCAGGCTGCCGCGCGGGTCAGCCGACCCGCACCAGCCGCCACTGCTGGTCGAGCGACCCGGTGTCCGTGCGCTGCTCGACCTGGGCGCCGCTCGCGGTGGACCCGTCGAGCACCGACAGCGCCTTGCCGCTGTGCCGCGCGACCAGCCTGACGTGGTCGCCGGCCGGGACCACCTGCCACTGCTGGTCGCCGCCGTTGTTCTCCACCCACTGCACGGCGCGTGCCCCGTCCGCCCCGCTGGTCCCCCAGATCGACAGGACGCGGCCGCTGTTGCGGTTGAACAACGTCCTGCGCCCGTCACCGGCGTCGGTCAGGTGCCACTGCTGGCTCGCGCGGCCGTTGTCGTCACCCTGCACCACGTTCGTGCCGTCCTCCAAGCTCGACTGGTAGGCCTCCAGCGCCTTGCCGCTGCGCCGGTTGACCAGCTTGTAGTAGGCGCCGACGCTGTGGCCGAGGTCGACGTCGCCGTAGTGGACGCTGTTGCGCGTGCCGACCCAGAACCCTTCGACGGACAGGATCAGGACCCGGCCGGTGCCCGCCACGTGCTGGAGCATCCGGCTGTAGCCCTTGGGCATGAGCGTGCGCATCGGCGTCCACGGGCCGGTGCCGTTGGCCGTGTTGACCCGGACGTCCGAGGAGCCGTGGGAGTTGTAGACGAGCCGGCCGTTCGGCTGGGTGATGACCATCGGGCTGCCGCCGTAGTCGAGCGTCGTGCCGATGTCGCCCGATCTCCACGACTCGGGGTTCGCGGAGATCTTGAAGTTGTTGGGGGTGTCCGGGCGCCCGACGACCTCGTACACCATCAGGTACCGGCCGTCGGCCATGCGCGTCACGATCGGCATGCCCGGTCGCAGGGCGCGGTCCGCCGCCGCCACGTCCTCGACCACGGGTCCCCAGCGCAGGCCGTCGGACGAGGTCTGGTGCACGATCTTCTGGTCGTGGTCCTGCTTGTCGCGTTCGTCGGAGTAGTAGACGATCAGCCGGTTGTTCGCGGCGAGCAGGTAGGGCTCCCAGATCGGGGTGGGGTTCGCACTCCCCCACTGGCCGCCGCCGAGCGCCACCTCGCTGACCCACTGCCAGGTCGCGCCCTCGTCGTCGCTGCGGTAGAGCTGGATCGCGGTGGCGGACCGGTCGGGCGGTGACGAGATCCCGGCCAGCAACAGGGTTCCGGCGGGCATGGTGCCGACCCGCCGGGGCAGCACGTACAGGTTCGGGTTGGTCCAGTTGCCCCACCGGCGCGGCGAGGTGTCGGCGACCGACGACCTCTTCGACCAGGACGCGCCGTTGTCGGTGCTGCTCCAGATCGGGAACGTCATGTTCTCCAGCGGCTGGTCGTTGTCCTCGTAGGTGGCGACGATCCTGCCGCTGGGCAACTGGGCGGACTTGGCGTAGGTGAAGCAGTACGGGCGAGTGCACGAGCCGGACGGCGCCACGAGCACCGACGGTCCGTACGCCTGGGCCGGAGCCGCTGTCAACGCGGTGCCCACCAGGGTGAGCACCACCGCCAGCAGCCAGGTCCGATGTCTGCGCAGGGACGACATTGTCCACTCCTCACTGGGTTCAACAGGGTGTGACGGTGGCGAGGACGCGCACGTCCCAGGGCCCGAGGTCCAGCGCCGCACCGGCGGGAACGGGATCGCCGGACAGGACGTCGGTCAGCTCGACGGGTGCCTGCACGCGCGCCGGAGCCCAGCTCCAGTTGTGCAGGACGTGCACGCGACGGCCGTCCGCGGAGGTGCCGGTCGCCGCCGTGACGGTGCCGGGGAGGTCGCTCCAGCCGCTCACCGGCAGCGGCTGGAGCCAGTGCGCCAGCGCCCGTGCGAGATCGCGGCCCGGCACGGTGCCCACGCAGGTCACGCGACCCTTGCCGTGCGCGTGCGTGGTGACGGCGGGCCAGCGGCGGAAGTGCGGGTGGTCGTACTCGGCGAGCACCTCGGCGGTCGTCACGGTGAGACCGTCGATCCAGTGCCTCGCCGTGGCTTTCGGGGCCAGGCCGCGCACCGGGACGTCCGCGCGGAGGTTGCTGAACTCGTCGTAGTGCACGCCCGCGGCGTCGGTCAGGCGGGCGGGAGCCGCTTCCGGACGGGCACGTGCCTCGTGGTCGGCGTACGCGGTGCGCGGCCCGAGGACCAGGTGGCCGCCGGCCTCGGCGTAGGCCGCGAGCCAGTCGATCGTCTCGTCGTCCACCACGTAGAGCGCGGCGGCGACCAGCACCGGATGCCGGAGCGCGGCCACCTCCGGCGTCAGGCCGCCCAGCCGGCTCGCGTGCACGATCCGCACCTGCAGGCCGGCGTCGAACGCGCCGCGGTAGAACGGGTCGAGGATCCGGTGGTACGCGGCGGGGTCCGGTTCACCGTCCGAAGTGGACAGCGGCGGGTACTTCCGCATGAGCCACTTGCTGGGCGTCGAGTAGACCATCGTGATGTCGGCGTCCGGTTCGAGCCCGGCGACCAGCGCGCCCGCCGCGTCGAACTCGGCGCCCAGCGCGGCCAGTTCCGCGTAGGCACGGCCGGGCTTGCCGGTGTGCGGGAGGATGCCACCCCAGTAGGTCTCCGCGCCGAAGTGCAGGGTGTGCCAGTGCCAGTACTCGATCATGCGGGCACCCCGGGACACGAGTGCCCACGCGACCTGCCGCCACTGACCGTCGAACGCGGGCCGGTTGTCCCAGGGGAAACCGATGGACCCGGCGTTGGTCTCGGTGACCAGGAACGGTTCCTGGCGTGAGGAGAACATCCAGTCCGCGGTCTGCCGCAGCGACCACACGCCGGTGGTCTTCCACCTCTGCTCGAAGTCGTCGGGGGTGCGGTCCGGCAGCGCCAGACCGTCCTGCATGTCGTAGTAGGGGTTGCCGGAGGCGATGTCGAGGCGGGCGCTCAGTTCGTCGTCGGCCACCGCCGGCCGGGTGTAGGAGATGCACGTCGTGACGAACTGCTCGGGCCGGGCGTACTCGCGGACGATGTCGGCCTGCCACCCGATGAACTCGGTCACCTGCCGCGCCTGGAACTCCCGCCACGCCACGTCGTACTGCGGCTGCGCGTTGCCGTCGGGCGTCCACAGGTCCGCCCACGTGGACAGCCGGTGCGACCAGTAGACGAGGCCCCACTCCCGGTTGAGCGTCTCGACGTCGCCGTACTTCTCGCGCAGGTGGTCGACGAACCTCTGGAACACGCCGTGGTTGTGCAGCAGTTCGTTGCCCGGTTCGTTGTCGACCTGGAACCCGATGACGGCCGGGTGCCCGGCGTAACGCGCCACGATCGCGCGGATCACGCGTTCGGCGTGGAAGCGGAACGCCGGATGCGTGAAGTCCACCTCCTGCCGCGCGCCCCAGCCGATCCGCCGGCCGGTGGCCCGTTCGCCGGTGATCTCCGGGTACTGCCGCGCCAGCCACGGCGGCACGGCGTAGGTCGGGGTCCCGAGGATCACCGCGATCCCGCGTTCGTGGGCGCCGTCCAGGACCGGTTGCACCCAGTCGAGGTCGAACCGGCCGTTGTCGGGCTCCCAGGTCGACCAGACCGACTCCCCCACCCTGATGACGGTGAAGTGCGCCTCCGCCATCAGGTCGAGGTCGACCTCGAGCCGGTCGGTGAGCTGGTACTCGTGGTAGTAGGCGGCGCCGAACAGGACACGGGCGGGCAGAACCGCCATGGTGGAACCTCCACAGAGGACTATTGTTTGACTGCGCCGGCGGTCAGGCCGCTCTGCCAGAACCGTTGCAGCAGCAGGAAGGCCACGACGAGCGGGAAGATCGACAGCAGCGACCCGGTCACGACCAGCGGGAGCATCTCGCTGCTCGCCCCCGCGCCGCCGTTCTGGGCCTGGGCGGCCCACGACGCGAGGCCGACCGTCACCGGGTAGAGCTCGGGGTCGTTGAGCATGATCAGCGGCAGGAAGTAGTTGTTCCAGGTCGTCACGAGCGTGAGCAGCACGACCGTCACCAGGCCCGGCCCCAGCAGCCGCAGGGCGATCCCGAAGAAGATCCGCACCTCGCTCGCGCCGTCGAGGCGGGCGGCCTCGACGAGGTGGTCCGGCACGGCGTCCTCGGCGTAGACGCGCATCAGGTAGAGCCCGAGCGGGTTCACCAGTGAGGGCAGAATGACCGCCCACGGCGTGTTGACCAGGCCCGCCTGCGCGAAGAGCAGGTAGGTCGGGATCGCGAGGGCCGTCGTCGGCACCATGACGGCGCCGATCACCAGGGTGAACCCGGCGGAGCGACCGCGGAAGGAGTACTTGGCGAACCCGTACCCCGCGGCGGCCGCCAGCAGCGCGGCACCCACCGCGCTGACAACGGCGTAGATCGCGGTGTTGAGCATCCACCGCGCGAACACCCCGCCGCCGTGCGTCACGGTGGACCCGATGTTCGTGAACAGCTGCGGGGCCTCGGAGAACCAGAGCCCGAACGTCGTGAACAGGTCCTGGGTGGACTTGGTCGACGCGACCAGCAGCCAGCACAACGGCAGCAGGAAGTACGCCAGGGCGGCCAGCATGACGATCGTCAGAGGTGTGCTGCGCCGGGTCGTCATGAGCCGCTCCTGCGGTTCGCGGTGAGCATGACGGCGTAGGAGACGATCACGATGACCAGGCCGAGGAGGAACGACACCGTGGCCGCGTAGTTGACCTGCTGGCCGGTGAAGGCGAGCGAGAAGGCGTACAGGTTGGCGGTGTAGGAGCTGTCGATCACGGTCGGCACGAGGGGCTGCAACAGCTTCGGCTCGTTGAACAGCTGGAAGCTGCCGATCACGGAGAACAGCAACGTGAGCAGGAGCGCCGGCCGCAGCGCGGGCAGTTTGATCGACCAGGCGATCCGCCACGCCCCCGCCCCGTCCACTGCGGCGGCCTCGTAGAGCTCGCGCGGGATCGTCCGCAGCGCCGCGTACAGGATGATCATGTTGTAGCCGACGAACTCCCACGTCACGATGTTCGCGATGCTGCCGAGGATCCAGCCGTCGCCCAGGAAGTCCGGCACCCCGGTGCCGAGGATCCGGCCGAGCTGGGCGAACGGGCCGTAGTCGGGTCCGTAGAGGTAGCCCCACATCAGCGCGGCGACCACGCTCGGCACGGCGTACGGCACGAAGATCCCGAGCCGGACGACCTTCGCGAGCCGCACCAGTCCGCTGTCCAGCGCGAGCGCGAAGAGCAGTGCCAGCAACAACATCACCGGGACCTGGAGCACGAAGAACACCGCGACCCGGCCGACTCCGCGCAGGAACAACGGATCCGTGACGGCCGTGACGTAGTTGTCCAGCCCGACGAAGGCCGTACCGCCGATGAGCTTGTGCTGGAACAGGCTCAGGTAGGCGGAATAGGCCAGCGGCGTGATGAACAACAGCGCGAAGAGCACCATGAACGGGGCGACGAACAGCGGTCCCGCCGCCCCGTGGCGACGTGTCGTCATCGGACCGTGAAGCCCTGGTTCTCGGCGAAGGCGGTGATCCGCGGCTGCAGCTCACCGAGCGCCGCGACGGCGTCCGCCTTGTCGGCCAGGGACTTCCCCACGGTCTCGGTCCAGTCCGTCACCACCTGGTCGAGGAACGGCGGCCACTGGAACGAGTTGTTCACGGTGTCGCCGATGTCGGCGAAGACCTTGTTGACCTGCTGCCCGCCGTAGAAGTCCAGTGCCTGACCGGCGAAGGCCGCGTCGGTGAGCAGGGCCTTGGTCGGCGGGAAGAGGAACTGCTCGGCCGCGAACATCTTCGCGCTCTCGGGATCGGTGTTGAGGAACTGCGCGAACTGGGCGGCGGCGATCGGGTTCTTCGTGGCCTTGATGACCGCGCTAGTCGACCCGCCCCAGTTGCCGGAGCTCGGCTTGGCCGAGTCCCACTGCGGCAGCGGTGCGGCACGCCACTTGCCCGCGGTCGCCTTCGCCGAGCCGGACAGGAACACCGGGCCCCACGCCGCGGTGATCCACGTGGCGTACTTGCCGTTGTTGAGCGCCGTGTACCAGGCGTCGGTGAAGTCGGTCTCGACGCCGATCACGCCCTCCCGTGCCAGGCCGCCCCAGTATCCGGCGACCTTCTTCGAGACGTCGTCGTCGACCTTGATCGTGATGTCGCTCTTCCCGGTGCTGGCATAGGGTTTCGCGCCCGCCTGCCACAGCAGCCCGTGCCACGCGGCGGCCTGGTTCGCCGCGAAGTTCGTCAGGTAGATCTCCGGGTTGGCCGTGTGCAGCCTGCGCGCCGCCGCCGCGAACTCGTCCCAGGTCTTCGGCACCCCGATGCCGTAGGTGTCGAAGATGTCCTGCCGGTACAGCATTCCCATCGGGCCGGTGTCCTGCGGGATCGCCCAGACCTCACCGTTCTGGCCGGTGACCTGTCCCCACGTCCAGTCGACGAACCGGTCCTTCAGCGCCGCGGCGCCGTGCGGTGCCAGGTCGAGCAGGCTGTCGATGACCGTGAAGGTCGGGATGTACTGGAACTCGATCTGCGCGACGTCCGGTGCGCCGGTGCCGGCCTGCAGAGCGGTGCGCAGCTTCGTGTAGTGCGGCGTGCCCTGCCCGGCGTTGACCACCTTCACCTTGATCGCCGGGTACTTCTTCTCGAAGAGCGCGATCTCCTTCTCGATGTTCGGGACCCACGTCCAGAACGTCAGTTCGGTCGGGGTGGTCATGGCCTTGTCGATGTCGCTCTGGCTCACCGGTCCGGCGGCGGGGGTGGCGCCGTCGGCACCGCAGGCGCCCAGCGCGGCGCTCAGCGACACCGCGCCCGTGGCGGCGAGAAACGATCTGCGGCTCAGCAGTGGGGACATGGAGTGCTCCTGGAGGCAGGCAGGGACGACCGGCACGCGAAGGGAACGCGTGCTGGTGAAGGCGAATTGCGCGTGGTTGCGCTACTTAGGTGCGTGACCCCGTGGATGGCGGGGACGCGGTGGAGGCGCGGACGATCAGGTCGACCGGTTGGTCACCCGTCGGCAGCGGGGGTTCCTGCGGTTTCTCGACGGCGTGCACGAGGAGGGCGAAACCCTCGCGTGCCACGGCATCGAACGGCTGACGCACGGTGGTCAGCGGTGGGGTGATGTAGGCGGCGAGCGGGATGTCGTCGAAGCCCACGACGCTGACGTCCTCCGGCACCCGGCGGCCGGCCTCGGTCAGCGCGCGGACCAGTCCGATCGCCATGTCGTCGTTCGCCGCGAAAACCGCTGTCAGATCAGGGATCGCGGCCAGTTCCCGGCCGGCCGCGTAGCCGGACGCCGCGGACCAGTCGCCCGCGACGACCGCGGGTTCGGGCACGTTCGCCGCGGCCAGCGCGGCCTGCCAGCCCTCGAGCCGTTCCCTGGCCGCGAACCAGCGTTGCGGACCGGCCACGTGGTGCACGGTGGTGTGGCCGAGAGCGAGCAGGTGCTCGGTGGCGGCCTGGGCCATCTCGTGCCCGCGGACGCCGGCGGTGACCACCCGCGGTCCGGCGAACGACGCCGGCCCGCCGAGGACGAGCACCGGCACGTCGATCCCGTCCGGCATCGGGCCCTCGTCGATCGGCTCGGAGATGACGATGCCGTCGACGCCCTGGTCGAGCAGTGAGCTCACGGCGCCGGCGACGCCCGACGGGTCACCCTCCACCGTGTTCACCACGCGCAGCGCGTACCCCGTGTCCCGGGCGGCCCGTTCGACGCCCATGAGCAGCGAGGCGGGACCGTAGAGAGCCGTGCCGAGCGTGACGACGCCGATGGACCGGGTGCGCCCGGACGCGAGCGCGCGGGCCGCGTTGTTCAGCCGGTAGCCGAGCGTCTCCGCGGCGTCCAGCACCCGTTGGCGCACGTCGGCCGAGACGTACGGCTCGTCGTTGAAGACCCTGGACACGGTCTTCTGCGAGACCCCGGCCAGACGGGCGACGTCGACGCTGCGCGGCACAGTTGAGCTCCCACCGAGACTCGTGTGAAGCGCCATCGTAGCCCCTCCGGCCGTTGCGGATCTTGCTGTCCGCTGACTATGACTGCGCAGTCATGTCTGCGCAGTCATAGTGCGGTGACGCGCGTCTCGCGTCAAGACTTCTCGCTGGGCTTCAGCTGAGGAGTTCCGCGATCTGCACGACGTGACAGGAGGCCCACGAGAGTTGTCCGCCGCCGTGGAAGACCACCAGGACGCCCTCGTCGCGCGTCACCTCGGTCACCTGGCCGACCGGCCCGATCGACCCGTGCAGCCGGACGACGTCACCCGGCGCGAGGTCGTCCGCCTGCTTCTGCCCGACGTTGCGCGCCGAGGAGGACGGCCTCAGCCGCGTCGTGAAGACCCACCACACCGCACCCGACAGCACCGGCGCCGTGACCACCAGGATCCCGGCCGCGACGGGGAACGCGGGCACCACCGCGACCGCGACGATCGGCGCCCACAGCAGTCCGACCGTCGCGGCGACGTACGCGGAGCTCACCGGCCGGTCGCCGACCTGGAGCCAGCCGGTCGTGCGCACCCAGCCGCCCTTGGTCAGGCCGCGAGGCACCCCGCCGTCCGCCAGGCGAGGGGCCGTGGGTTCGCTCTCACCTGGCACGCCGCCACCTCAGCTCACCGTTGCCGTTGCGGGCGCAGACCATCTCCCTGCCGGTGATGGTCGTCCCGAGATCCCCTTCCCGATCGCACCGCGTGCCCGCCAGGACGACCGGTCGCGGTCCGTCAGCGCGCGAGGACGTCGTCAGCGAGGGCGATGACGACGACGGCGCGGGACTGGACTCGGTCGTGACCGGAACGGTGGTCGTCGTCGTGGACGTGCTCGGCGCGGTCGTGGACGGCGCGCTGGACACCGACGTCTCGACGACCTCACACCCGGCCGCCCACCGGCCACGGCGGTCCTGACGCGCGGCGGACTCGACCGGCACGAGCTCCTCACGGCCGGCCGGATCCGCCGGCGCCGCGCCGTCCTGCACGACGGTCCGCGCGTAGTCCCGCCCATCCGGCAGCACCACGTCGACCACGACCTGATCTCCCCCGGAGGTGCCGTCCCTCCGCACGAGGAGCCGCACCTCCTTGCCCAGCAACAACTCCCGAGCGGCCGCGCGGGACTCGGCGAGCCAGCAGTCCGTGGTCCGGAGCACCCCCGCGACACGGGCGCGGAAGGGAAGGCCGGTGCCCGGTTCCACCCCCTCGAAGGAGTCCACTTCGGACACCTCGCGGACGGTCGCCTCGACGGAGTCGCCTCCCCGCGCGGACTGTTCGAGACCGGAGCTCCCCCGCGCCAGCGGGAACGCGTCGCCGCCGAACGTGATCACTCCCGTGGCGGCGACCGTGGTGATGACGCTCAGACCCGCGACGGCGAGCCTCGGGCCCTGGGCGGAGCGCCACCACAGACGGCGGACGATCCCGGGACGCGTGAGCGGTGTGACTGGAGTGTGCAACGGCGATCCTGCCTCGACGAAGGTCGGAAGTGGTATGGACCAGGCAGGCCCGCATCGCCCCCCACGAGGACACGGCTTCGACCTTTCACCTGGCAGAGCGACTGCGCGCCGCCACCGGAGCCAGTGTCACCAGAGACAAATATGTTCGTCAAGAATGTAAATGGTTCAATTGAATTTCCTCGTCATCTTGACGGCGACGTTGATGTGATTGCCTCTGCACGCTGTTCTGCCGCCGGCGCCGGGAGCGCGATACTGCTCCGATGACAGCGAAAGCGGGCGCGGTCGTGACCGGGGCCGGGCGAGGCGTGGGCAGACTGGTCGCGCGGATGCTGGTCGAACGCGGCTACACGGTGCTGGTCACCGATGTCGACGAGGCCACCGCGACCGCGACGGCCGCCGAGATCGGCGCGATCGCACGGGTGCTCGACGTGCGCGACGACGCCGCGGTGGCAGCGGCACGCGACGACATCGTCGCCCGTGCGGGCCGCCTCGACGTCTGGGTCAACAACGCCGGGGTGCTGGTGACCGGGCCCGCATGGGAGCAGGACACCGCCACCCGCAGGCTGATGATCGAGGTCAACGCGGTGGGAACGATCAACGGCACGGTCGCCGCGATCCAGGCCATGCGCGGTCACGGCGGCGGGCACGTCGTGAACATCGTGTCCCTCGCGGGCATCACGGCCGTCGTGGGCGAGGCGGTGTACGCCGCCTCCAAGCACGCGGCCCTCGGTTTCAGCCTCAGCACCCTCGCCGATCTCCGGCAGGCGGGCATCCGGGACATCGACATCTCGTGCGTCTGCCCGGACGGCATCTGGACACCGATGCTCCACGACAAGCTCGACGACCCGGCGGCCGCGCTGTCGTTCTCCGGCACACTCCTGCAGCCCGCCGACATCGCCGCCGCCGTCGCCGCCGTGCTCGACAGGCCGAAGCCGGTCACCGCCGTGCCGCGGTGGCGTGGGGCACTGGCCCGGCTCGCCGACACGTTCCCGCGCTTCGGGTTGCGCGCGATCCCGTTCATGGTGGCGCACGGTCGCCGGACCCAGCGCAAACTCCTGGCTCGCCGTCAGCGGGACTGATCTGGCGCTGTCTCAGCCGTACCGCTCCACGAGCGCGGAGCCGATCGCGGCCAACTGGTCCCGCACCCCCGGCGGACCGGTCACCTCGATCCAGTCGACCAGACCGGCGAGCTCACCCGCGAGCGCGTACTCGTTGTACCCCCGGATCGCGACCTCGACGCGCCCGTCCGATGTGGACGCTCCCACCTCGAGCCGATCGCCGATCACCATGCGGAGCCGGCTCATCTCGTGCGCCACGCACACCGCCTGGACCACGAGGGGTGTCCGCCGGCGGTCGACCTCGTCCGCGATCTCGCGCCAGCTCGCGGCGAGGTCGAAGTCCGCGGGCCGGTGCGCGGCGTCGACGGTCGGATCGGCGAACGACACGCGGTCGACGCGGAAGGTCCGCCGGCCGGCCTCGGTCGTGGCGACGAGGTACCACCACGGGCCCTTGGCGACGACGCCCAGCGGGTGGACGGTTCTCACGGTCTCGGCGCCTTTGCCGTCGACGTAACCGAACCGCACCTGGACGCCGCGGATCACCGCGTCCTGGAGTGCGTCGAGAAAACGTGGTGACCGGCGCTCGACCCGGCTCGTCCCCCAGCGCGGCGGGTCGACGACCACCGCCGACGCCGCGGCCTCGGCCTGCACGCGGAAGGGCTCCGGAAGGGCCTGGACGAGCTTGCGCAGAGCCGCTTTAACCGCGGGCGTCGCCGCCGACGCCTGACCCGCCACCAGGAACAGGGCGCGGGCCTCGCTCGCGGTCAACCCGGACAGGTCGGTGCGGGCGCCGCCCACGAGACGCCAGCCGCCGCCCCTGCCCTGCGTGGAGTAGACGGGCACCCCTGCCATCGCCAGGGCGTCGAGGTCCCGGCGGGCCGTGCGCTCGGAGACCTCCAACTCCCGGGCGACCTCCGCCGCGGTCACGTGCTCGCGCCGTTGCAGCATCAGGAGTACGGCCACCAGCCTGTCGGTTCCCACGCCGGTGAGACTGCCACGGAAACAGGTCATGGGTTGACCGGTTTCGGTCGCAGGATGGTGTCATGACCTCACCGACGACCCTCCGTGCCGACTTCCCCGAGCCCACGCTCGTCCGAGTCAACGGCGTGGAGCTCGAAGTGTTCGAAGCGGGCCGGCCGAACGCGGGCAAAGCCGTCGTGCTCTGCCACGGCTGGCCGGAACACGCCTTCTCCTGGCGCCACCAGATGCCCGCCCTCGCCGCCGCGGGCTACCACGTCATCGTCCCGAACCAGCGCGGGTACGGGAACTCGTCGCGCCCGGCCGAGGTGACGGACTACGACATCGCCCACCTCACGGGTGATCTCGTCGCGCTCCTCGACCACCACGGGTACGAGGACGCCACCTTCATCGGCCACGACTGGGGCGCGAACGTCGTGTGGGGACTGGCGCTTCTGCACCCGGACCGCGTGCGGAAGGTGATCAACCTGAGCCTGCCCTACCCCGAACGCGGCGAGAAGCCCTGGGTCGAGTTCCTGGAGGAACTGCTCGGCGGTGACTCCCACCTCGTCCACTTCAACCGGCAGCCCGGCGTCGCGGACGCGGTGTTCGAGGCGAACACCTCCCGGTTCCTGCGC
The DNA here is from genome assembly GCF_033794685.1 of Streptomyces sp. ID05-26A. Taxonomy (NCBI): domain Bacteria; kingdom Bacillati; phylum Actinomycetota; class Actinomycetes; order Kitasatosporales; family Streptomycetaceae; genus Streptomyces; species Streptomyces sp. ID05-26A. Next base: position 374,984 of record NZ_JARAYZ010000002.1, on the reverse strand, counting down.
AACCTGTTCCGGAAGAACGAACCTCCCCGAGAGCCGCAGCCGGGCATGGCGTTCCTCGATCTCGCCCGCGCGGAGACACCTCTGGGCGATCCGGTGATGAGTGACGACGAACTGGCCGTCCTCGTGTCCGCGTTCACGTCGTCCGGGTTCACGGCAAGCCTGAACTGGTACCGGAACCTCGACCGCAACTGGCACCTGCTGGCGGACGTGGACCCGGTGGTCCACCAGCCCGCGCTCATGGTCTACGGCGACCGGGACGTGATTGCCAGGTCCGGGAACCTGGCCGAGTTCGTGCCCGGCGTGGAGGTGATCAGCCTCGACTGCGGCCACTGGATGCAGCAGGAGAAGCCGGAGGAACTGAACCAGGCGATCCTGGACTGGCTGGCACGACACGACGGGCGGGCCTGGAGGTCGTGAGCAGGGCGGACAACGACATGCTGAACACGGCGACGAGCACCAGCATCACCGCGGGGCTCAACGCCGCGAACGGCGCCCGCTCCACGTAGGGCAGCGACTCGGCGAGCATGAGCCCCCATTCCGGCGCGGGCGGCTGGGAGCCGAGACCGAGGAAGCCCAGGGAGGCGAGGGCCAGCGCGATTCCGGGCAACCGGAGGACGGCGTTGCGGGCGACCGGGCCCGCGACGGCGGGCAGGACGTGGCGCAGCTCGATCCACGACGGCGTCGCACCGAGTGCGCGGTGCGCGGTGATGTGGGTCGAGGCGCGCGTCTGCTCCACGAGCGCCGCGGCGTGCGCGGCCAGGGCGGGCCACGAGACCAGCGCGACGGCGAGTGACGCTCCGAACGTGCCGGGGCCCAGCACCGCGGCCACGAGGATGCCGGCGATCACCGGCGGCATCGAGTTCGCCGCTTCCGCAGCGCCTCGCGCAACACCGGGCAGGAAACCCAGGGCCACAGCCAAGACGTAGGAACACACGCACACCGCGACAGCCACACCGATCGTCGCCGGTGCGCCGTGCGCGACCCGTGCCAGCACGTCGCGGCCGAGTCCGTCCGTCCCCAGCGGGTGGGCCCAGCTCGGCGCCGCGAGCCGGGCCGCCGTCTCGATCCTCAGCGGATCACGCAGCAGACCCCAGCAGATCACCACCGCCGTCAGCACCGCACTCGCCACGGGAACCGCGCCGTGCCAACGGGTCCGCGTCCGTTGGACGAGCGCGGGCAACGACAGGGAGGCGTCCCTCAGGGCGGGTCCCAGCATGCGCCGGCGGACCACGCCGACGACCGCACCGGCCGCGAGCCCCAGCAGCACGAGCGCGAGCACGCACCCCTGCAACAGCGGCACGTCCTGCGCACGCGCCGCCCCCAGGGCGGTCCTGCCGATCCCGGGAACCGCGAACACCGCCTCGACCGCCACCGCACCACCGGTCAGGCCGACGACGACCAACCCCGCCTGGGGCAGCAACGGCGGCAACGCACGCCGCACGACACCCCGGACGAGCACCGATCGGCCACAACCCCAGGACCGCCACACGGCGACCCACGGTTCGCGGAACACCGCGGGAAGCGCGTCGGCGAACAGCGTGCCCAGCACCGCACCGGCGGGGATGCCGAGCGAGAGCGCCGGAAGGACCAGGTGTTGCGGGCCTTGCCAGCCGTAGGGCGGGAACCAGCCCAGCCACACCGACAGGGTCACCAGCACCACGGCGGCCAGCAGGAACTCGGGCAGCGCCGCGAGCGCCGCACCCGCGCCACCGGTCGCTCCCGTCTCGTCACCACGGGCACCGCGCAGCAGGCCGGGCACGCACAACGCCGACGCCACGACGAGCGCGACGACCACGGCCGCGCACATCAGCATGAGGGAGACACCGAGGCCGGACAGCACGGTCGGCAGCACCTCGGCACCGCCGGCCCAGGAACGACCGAGGTCCCCTCGCAGCAGACCCGCCGCCCAGCCGGTGAACACCTCGACCGGTCCGGCGTCGAGCCCGAGCTGCCGCCGCACCGCGTCGAGCGCCTCCGCCGTCGGTTCCTGCTCGGCCGACCTCGCCCGCAGCACCGACAACGCCGGATCACGACCGGACAACCACGGCAGGAGCCCGACGACGACCGTGATCAGCGCGAGCGCGCCGAGCCGGGAGAGCACGACTCCCTTGCGTGCCATCACTTCACGTGCGTGGCGGCGGTGATGAGCGCCCGTTCACGCGGGTCCTTCACGGAACCCACGACCGAGGTGGCGTCACCCTGGATCACGCGCTCGTGCAACATCGGGATGGCCGCGTCGGTGCGCAGCACGGCCGCCTCGGCCTCGATGATCGCCGCACGACGCTGGTCACCCGCCTCCGCCGCCTCCGCCGCGCGCACGGCCCGGTCGACGTTCTCGTCGCACAACTGCGCGATGTTGAAGGAGCCGTCGCAGGTGAAGTCCGACTTCAGATAGGCCACCGGGTCGCCCGAGTCGAGCACGGTCGCCCGCGACAGGATGAACGCGTCGAACTTGCCCGCCAGCATGTCCTGCTCGATGTGGGCGTACTCGCGCACCACCTGGTTCACCTTGAAACCGTTGTCCTGCAGCTGTTGCTGGACGATCGACGCGACCTCGGGCAGTTCCGCGCGGTCGGTGAACGTCGCCAGCGTGATCGTGGCGCCGTTCGGCTTGCCGGCGGCGACCCGGCCGGTGATCTCCTTGCGCGCCTGCACGGTCCACGGCAACGCGGGCCCGAGCAGCCCCTTGGCCACGTCCGCGCGGTTCTCGTAGACGCCGCTCACGAGCTGACCGGCGTTGATCGTCTCGCGCACGGCGGCCCGCACCGCCGGATCGGCGAACGGACCCGACCTCGTGTTGAGGTACACCGTGTTGGTGCGCGGCATCGGCACCTCGCTGACGGTCCGCGGATCGAGCAACGCCGCCTGCGAGACCGGGACCGCCTCGGCGATGTGCGCCTCCCCGCTGCGGATGGCGGCGGCACGCGCGGCGCCGTCCGGGACGAACGACACGTCGATGCCCGCGGCCTCGGCCTTCTCACCCCAGTACCCGTCGAAGCGGTCGAGGGTCGCGCTCGTGGTCCCACCGACACTCACCAGCCGGAACGGCCCGCTGCCGGTGCCGACCGGGTTGACCTTGCCGTCCGCCGAGTACGCGCTCTCGGCGAGCACGGACAGCTGGGGCGACGACAGGCGTTGCGGCAGAAGCGGATCCGGCGTCGCGGTCGTGACGGCCAGCTTCTCCCCCACCACCGACGCGGTCAGCGTGACGCCGTCGAGGATACGCGGCTTCGGCACCGCCTTCATCGCCCTGGTGAGCGTGTTGACGACGGCCGCGGCCGTCAGGGTGCTGCCGTCGTGGAAGCGCACGCCCGGCCGGACGGTGAACTCCCACGCGGTCTCGGACGTGCGCCGCCACTCGGTGGCGAGTCCGGGGCGGGCGTCGCCGTTGTCGTCCAGCTTCACCAGCGTCTCCGCCGCGGACCAGCGCGACAGCTTGAACGCGTCGTCGCTGAACGGCGACAGACCCGACCGCGGCGGCTGCATCATGGCCAGCGCGATCCTGGTCTCCCCCGCCGTTTCCCCTGCCCCGGAAGCGAAACAGCCGGCGAGGAGGACCGAAACGACGACCAGTCCAGTGGCGGCCAGAGGCGCGCGGTGGTGCATGAGGCTTCCTGACGTCATGAGAACGGCGACCCGCCGACGTTAGCTCATGACAATCATTTGCATCTAGCCCGCGAGGCGCACGTCACGTGAGGCGGCGCCCGGCACCGATCAGCGTGGTGGCGTCGAGTTCGGTCGAGTCCCCGTCCCGCAACGACTTCAAGCAGGTCTCCCGCACGGTGTCCACCAGATCCGCGGGCACCTTCACGAGCGCCCCGCGGAAGCCGGAACCGATGCCGGGGAGGAAGAAGTTGTCGAGAGCCGGCACACCTCGTCGACCATCGGACCGGAGACGTCGACCGCGTCGGGCGAGTTCCTCCACTCGCTCCCGTGTGGACAGTCCTGGCGATGACCGAGCAGAGCGCGCCACGCCTCCGGGCCATCTTTTCCGAGAGGGCGCATGTCTGCCCGACTGACAACCCGATCGCGCTTTGATTTCGGTCAGAACTGAAGCAATCGTGGACACGAGAACGACGCTAGACGGACCTCGCGAACAACCCGCCGTCCACCGGCAGGCAGACGCCGTTGATGTAGGCCGCGCGGTCGGAGGCCAGGAACACCGCGGCGTTGGCGACGTCGTGCGGTGAGCCCATCCGGCCGGTCGGGCTCGCCGCGTGACGGGCGGCCAGCTCGGTGGTGACCTGGCGGGCGACCATCGGGGTGTCGATCAGGCCGGGCAGCACCGCGTTGGCACGCAGGCCGTCCCGGGCGTGGGTCAGCGCGAGCGAGACGGTCAGCTGGTTCAGGCCGGCCTTGGCCGCGCTGTACACCGGGTAGACGTAGCCGGTGTCGCGGATCGACGCCAGCGACGACACGTTGACGATCACGCCGCGACCGGCCGCCAGCATGTGCGGGAGGGTGTACCGGCAGGTGAGGTAGGCGCTGGTCAGGTTGACCGCGATGCCGTGGTTCCAGGTGGCGAGGTCGGTGGCGGCGAGATCACCGACGACCGACGCGCCGACGTTGTTGTGCAGCACGTGCGGTGGCCCCGTGGCGGCCACCACCGACGCGATCGCGGCGGCGACGTCGGCCTCCACCGTGACGTCGGCGGTGACGGCGAGCGCGGCGCCCCCGGTGGTGGTGATCTCCTTCGCCACCCGCTCGGCCTCGGCGCTGTCGCGGTCCACCACCGCCACCAGCGCACCGGCGCGAGCGTAGGCCAGCGCTGCCGCCTCGCCGTTGCTCAGGCCGGGGCCGCTGGAGCCCGCGCCGAACACGATCACCACACGGCCGTCCAGCTCCCGTTCGCTCATCGGACCACGATGACGCCGGGCCGCACGACCGCCCACCGTCCGGCGACGAGGAAAGGCGGGAGTGGATGCTCCGATTGTAGAATTCGCAGCATGACCAGCACGGCCGTGTCCGGACTGATCGACGGGCTCGCCACCGAGCTGTCGCGGTCGGTGGTGGTGAACGACCCCACCATGCAGATGCTCTACGCCAGCCCGCACTACGGCGACGAGGACCCGGTGCGCATCCGGGCGGTGCTCGACCACGTCGCCGAGCCCGCCGCCCGCGGGCACGTGCTCGCCCAGGGGGTGACGAGCTGGACCAGGGCCGGACTGATCCCCGCCAACGACACGATCGGCATGCACGCCAGGGTCTGCGTGCCGGTCCGCTGGGAAGGCGCGCTGCTCGGCCTGCTGATGGTGATGGACGCCGACCAGTCGATGACCACCGCGGAACTCGGCCAGGTCGACGACGCCGCCCGGGAACTGGCTCTGGCACTGCACACCGGGACCGTCGCACCGACCGGGAGGGGCGACGATCAGACCGTGCTCGACCTGGTCGGACCCGATCTCTCGGCACGGCGGGCCGCCCGGCAGGCGCTGCACGAGAGCGGCCGGGCTGCCCGGTTCGCCACGGTCACCGCGGTCGAGATCTCGGTCGTCGGCACCCGCACCACGACCACCTCCCACGTCGAGGTCGCCCTGCGCCACGCGTTGTCCGGTCAGCGGCGGGCCGCTCCGGCCGACCAGCTGGCCTCGGTGACCGGCGACCACGCCGTGGTGCTGCTGGGCTCACCGGAGCACGCCGTCGCGCGGGTCGCGGGCGTGCTCGACCGCGTCGGCGAGTTCGCCCTCGGTCACTTCCGCTGCGTCGCGGGCATCGGCGGCACCGGGCCGGGCCTGCACCACGCCGCCACCTCGTTGCGGCAGGCGGGTCTCGCCCGGCGGGCGGCGGCCCTGGGGCTGCGCGAACCGGTCGCGGGATGGCACGAGCTGGGCGTTCTCGGGCCACTGCTGGCGATCCCGGACGCCGCGCTGACCGAGGCGGTGCTGCCCCGGGAGTTCCTCGAACTGCGCGCGGCCGACCCCGACGGCCAGCTCACCGAGACCGTGCGGGCCTACCTCGACGCGGCGGGCAACGGCCCTCTCGCCGCCGAGCGCCTGCACGTCCACCGGACGACGCTCTACTACCGGCTCGGCAGGCTCCGGGACCTGACCGGCCTGGACGTGGTGACCGACGGCCCGACGCGGCTCGTCCTGCACGCCGGACTCGCGCTGGCCGAGGTCATTCGACAATCGGAGCATGCCGGGAGTTGAACTCTCGTCGCCCGGCGGTGGCAGACCGGGTGACGGCGGTCCGAGACTGCTCGACAGCCGGGCCGACTCGACGAGGAGATCGCCATGCCCACTTTCCGCACCAACGACGGCGTCACGCTGACCTACCAGGACTCCGGCGGCCCGGACGGCGAGGTCCCGCTGGTGCTGCTGCACGGGTGGGGCCAGACCCAGGCGATGTTCCGCCACCAGTCCGGCGGTCTCGGCGACCGGCGGGTGATCACGTTCGACCAGCGGGGGCACGGCCTCTCGGACAAGCCGCACCACGGGTACCGCATCGCCCGCCTCGCCCAGGACTACGCCGAACTGCTCGACCACCTCGGCCTCGACCGAGTCGACGCGCTGGGCTGGTCGATGGGCGCTTCGGTGCTGTGGAGCCACATCGACCAGCACGGCACCGCCCGGCTGCGGCGCCTGGTGATCGTCGACCAGCCCGCGGCGGTCGCCGCCGTGCCGTGGATGTCGGCCGCCGAGCAGACCGAGTCGGGAGCGATCTTCGACGTGGGCGGGCTGCTGGCGCTCAACGGTGATCTGCACGGACCGGACGGCGCGACGGTCCGCGAGGCGTTCGTCCGGTCGATGTTCTCCGGCGAGACCGACCCCGAGGTGTGGGAGTTCGTGGCGAACGAGATCACCGCCACTCCCGCGCACGCCGCGGTGCCGCTGCTGTTCGACCACTGCGCCCAGGACTGGCGTGACGTGCTGCCCCGCATCGACGTCCCGACGCTGGTCCTCGGCTGCGACGGCAGCCACGTCAGCCCGGACTCCCAGCGCTACATCGCCGAGCGGATCCCCGGCGCCGAGCTGCACGTCTTCCCCACCACCGAGGCCAGCTCCCACTTCGTGTTCCTGGAGAACCCGGCGGCGTTCAACACCGTCCTCGACAAGTTCCTCAGCTGAGACCGAGGCGCTGCTGTTCGGCCTGCACCACGCGCTGCTCCACCGACACCGCCGAGTCCAGCGCGCTCGCGTGCGAGTGCTTCGTGTCGCTTTCGCGCGCGTAGTGGTCGAACAGCAACGTCTTGTGGTCGCGGACCTCCTGCACCCGCGCGTCCACGCTGTCCTTGACCAGCAACCGGTGCACGTGGACCTTGCGGACCTGGCCCATCCGGTGACACCGGGCGATCGCCTGGTCCTCCGTGCTCGGTTTCCACTGCGGCTCGGCGATGATCACCACGGACGCGGCCTGGATGTTGAGGCCCACGCCGCCCGCCTCGATCTGGGCCACCAGCACCGCGTGGTCCTCGCACGCCGTGAAGTCGTCCACCAGTCGCTGACGGCCCTGCGCCGACGTCGCGCCGGTCAGGGGGCCGAAGACCTCGACGTGCTCCGCGACCGCGTCCAGCACGTCGTGGAAGTACGAGAACACCACGACCTTCCAGCCGTTGTCCCTCGACTCCTCGATGATCTCCAGCAGCCGCTCCAGCTTCGCCGAGCCGCTGGGCGTGCCCGGTGTGTAGGCGGCGCGGCGCATCGCCATCAGGTTCCCCTCGCGCACCGCGTCGAGGTACGCGCCCCGGTCCTGCTCGCCGAACTCGACCCAGTCCTCCACCTCGAGCAGTTCCGGCAGCTCCCCCAGCACGTCCTCCTGGTTGCGGCGCAGGTACACCGGTGCGACGACGCGACGGAAGGCCTTCGCTCCCACCACGGCGTCGATCGAGCCCGTGCGGGCCGCGACGCCCGGCTGGAGGTACCCGACCAGGTTGCGGAACTCCTCGACGCGGTTCTCCATCGGCGTGCCGGTGAGCAGCACCGCCCGCTCCGCGCGCTGCACGATCTTGTCGACCGCCTGGGAACGTTGCGTGTCGGGGTTCTTCACGTAGTGCGCCTCGTCGACCACGACCAGCGCCGGGCGGAACCTCTTGGGCAGCACCAGTTTCGGCAACGTGCCGAACGTCGTCACGCCGACACCGCCCTGCGCGAGCCACTCGCCGACCGCGCCGTCACGGCCCGCGCCGTGCATCCGGTGCGGCACCAGGTCGCTGTGCCGGGCGATCTCGTTGACCCAGTTGACGACGACGCTCGCCGGGCACACGACCAGGAACCCGCGCCGCCCGCCGGCGGCGAGGCTGGCCATCACCGCGATGGCCTCGATCGTCTTGCCCAGTCCCATCTCGTCACCGATGATCACGCGTTTGCGGGCGAGCGCGAACTTGGCCCCGAACACCTGGTAACCACGCAGCGACACCTTCAGCAGGCTGGTGTCCAGCGGGGTCGCGTCGACCTCGTGCTCGATGTCGGCGGGGACGAAACCCTTGGCGGCACCGCGATCCGGCACCGCCTCCGCGCCGGCGAGGTCGGCGAGGAGCGTGTTGTAGGCGGCCGCGTCGAGCTCGTAGTCGCGCCACAGCGCGCGGTGGTCGAGATCCGGCACGCGCAGCTGCGTGCCCACCGCGCGCAACGCCGCCACGTCGCGACTGGCCAGCAGCGCCTCGAGCCGGCCGAGCGAGTCGAGGGCGGCCTGCCGGTTCTTCCGCAGGGAGAAGAACATCCGCACCCGGCTCCAGGCACGGGACGCGGCACGCACGTCGGCGCCGACCCTGTCCAGCACGTCTCCGAGCGGCTCGCGCAGCGGACCGACGAGCTGGTTCGCCCTGCGCAGCTTGGACATCAGCTGCAGCAGTTCGGTCTGGGCGCTGTCGGCGCGGTCGGGGTTCAGCCGGACGGTCGTCTCGCGCGCGACGGCCTCGGCGAGGGCGCGGGCGACCTGAACGATCTGCTCGGCGGACTGCCGGCCGACTCCGGGCACGCCGTCGAGCTGTTCCGGGCGCGCGTGGACGACGTCCGCGACCGTCCGGTACCCGGCGTCCTTCAGCGTGCTCAGCCGCAGCTTCGCCTTGGTGTCCCGGAGTTTGTCCACCGGCATGGCGCGGAGCCGGTCGGCCACCAGCGCGTCCAGCACCGCCTGGTACCGCGCGACGGCGAGCGCGCGCAGGCGATCCGGTTCGGCGCGGACTCCCGCGGCCTCGGCGCGGAACGCCTCCGCCGCGGCCAGTACCGCGCGAGCGTGCTTACCGACCTTCGACGACTCGTCCACCCGTGTCCTTCCGTCAGGCGGTGCGAGACTACAGAGGTGCTGCTGGCCGGTGTCGCGGAGACCGGATCAACCGGCGGGGGTCGGAACGGGAATCGCCTTGGTGTGCAACAGCTCCAGCGTTTCGCGGGCGATGTCGGCGATCTGCGCGCGACCGCCGTTCACGGTCCACGTCTGCACGATCACCTCGATCACGTTCATGGTGCTCGCGGCGGTCAACGCGGCGAAGAGCGCGTCCGCGGCCCCGTCCTCGCGCCGGAGGATCTCCTGGGCCAGCCGCTGACGCCAGCTCCAGCACAGGTCGGCCAGTCCGGCCCGCAACCCCGTGGTCTTGTCGAAGATCTCGTACAGGGCGAGCAGGCGGGCCGGGTTGGTCCCGATCGTGTGCTCGACGCTGTCGACGACCGCGTGCAGCGCCTCGGACAGCGGCAGTTCGTCGGGCTGGGCCAGGAAGGCGTCCATCGCCGCGGTGAGACCGTTCTCCACGAAGCTGACGACCAGCGCTTCCTTGGTCGAGTAGTAGCGGTACACGGTCCGGGTCCCGACCTCGGCCGCGGCGGCGATCTGCTCGATCGTGGTGTCGTCGTACCCCTGCGCGACGAACAGGTCGAACGCCGTGTCGGCGATGAACCGCCGGGTGCGTTCCATCTTCGCTTCTCTCAAGCCCATGAGCGCACCTCCCGGCCCTGTTCCGCGCGGACCGCACGGTAGCACTGCCACCTGACAGCCACTGCCACATGACACACCGGCCAGTTGCGGCATTCAATGCCACCTGGCAGTCTCAGTCACATGACAGTGACTGCCATATTCCTGGCCGAAGGTGGGCCGCGCCATGAGTGAGACCACCCTCGACAAGCGGTCCGACCAGGCCTCCTTCCCCACCGCGCGCGACTCCGGGTGCCCGTTCGATCCCCCCGCGGAGTACGCCGACCTGCGCGAACAGGAAGGCACGGCCTCGCTGGCGTGCCCGGTCGGTGTCAACGCGCGTGTCGTCAGCCGGTATGCGGACGTGCGCGCGGTGCTGGCCGATCCCAACCTCAGCTCGCACGCGGCCCCGTCCACGCACGTCGTGCCTGGCGGCCTGCTCGACCGCCCGGTGGCGCCCGGCAGCCTGCTCAACATGGACGGCCCCGGCCACGCACGGCTGCGGCGCCTGCTGACGCCGGAGTTCACCGTCAAGCGGATCCAGGCCCTGCGCCCCTACATCCAGGGCCTGGTCGACGACCACCTGGACGCGATGCTGACGCACACCGGGCCGATCGACCTGGTCGAGCACTTCGCGCTGCCGATCCCGTCACTGGTGATCTGCGAACTGCTCGGGGTCGACTACGGCGACCGCGACCGGTTCCAGGAGCAGACCGCGGTCCTCATCGGCACGAACAGCGACCCCGCCGCGCTGGAGCAGGCGAACCTGGAGGTCGCCGGGTTCATGACCCAGCTCGTGCTGACCAAGATGGCGGCGCCGACCGACGACCTGCTGGGCAGGCTGATCGTCCGCGCCAGGGAGAACGGCCAGGAGCTGTCCGTCGAGGAACTGGTCACCCTCGGCATCACGCTGCTGATCGCCGGGCACGAGACCACCGCCAACATGATCGGCCTCAGCACTCTCGCCCTGTTGCGCCGGCCCGATCAGCTGGCCGCGCTGCGGGCCGACCCCGGGCTCGCGGGCACCGCCGTCGACGAGATGCTGCGGTACCTGTCGATCGTCCAGTTCGGCGTGCTGCGTCAGGCCACCGGCGACCTGACGATCGGCGACGAGACGATCAAGGCCGGTGAGTGGCTCGTGGCCGCGCTGTCGGCCGGCAACCGCGACGAGTCGGTGTTCCCCGATCCCGATCGCATCGACCTGAAGCGTGAAGCCACCGCGCATCTGGCGTTCGGCTACGGCATCCACCAGTGCCTCGGCCAGCAGCTGGCCAGGGTCGAACTGCAGGAGGTGTTCGCCCGCCTGCACCAGCGCATCCCGACCCTGCGGCTCGCGGTGCCGTTCGAGGACGTCGAGTTCAAGGACAACGCGCTCGTCTACGGCGTGCGCTCGCTCCCGGTCACCTGGGACGAGGAGGACAACCGATGAAGGTCCGCGTCGACGTCGACGCCTGCGTGGGCGCCGGCCAGTGCGTGCTCGCCGCACCGGACGTCTTCGACCAGCGCGACGAGGACGGCATGGTGGTCCTGCTGGTGGAGGACCCGCCCGCCGAGCTGGAGGCGGCCACCGAGCACGCCGCCCTGTTGTGCCCTGCACTCGCGATCGTCGTGGAGCGCTAGCGCGAAGCCCCGGACGGTGGTCACGCCGCAGGCCGGCGTGACCACCGGCAGGAACCGGAACTCGCCGGATCCGGGAGCGCTCCCAGCATCTCCGCCGCCGCATCTACCTCATCACGACCACCTCCAGAACAGTCCTATCCGGCACGTGGAACGCGTCCAAACAAGTACTTTCCCTCCCCTGCAACCCTTTGCCATCGTCACGACGAATAGCGCACCGGCAGCCGCAGACCGCTTGACACCTCCGCCCGGCGATATCAGACTCCCCAAATCTGGGAGCGCTCCCAGCACTGCCGCCGCCGTCAGAGGAGTTTCACCGTGCGCCCGAGCCGCTGGAGAACCGTGGCGATCTGCGCCGTCGTGTCCGTCGCCGTCACGTCCTGTGGCGCGGGCGGAACCGGGAGCCGGACGTCCGACGGCCGGATCGAGCTGACCGTCGCCACGTTCAACGAGTTCGGCTACGAGGAGCTGTTCCAGGAGTACGAGGCGGCCCACCCCGACGTCAAGATCACCCAACGCAAGACCGGCCAGGGCGCCCCGCACCACCAGAACCTCTTCACCAAACTGGGAGCGGGGTCGGGACTCGCCGACGTCGAGGCGGTCGAGGAGGGCTACCTGAGCCAGGTCATGGCCAGGTCCGGCCAGTTCCACGACCTGACGGAGATCGGTCCGCGGGACGTGACGGCGGACCGCTGGCTGAAGTGGAAGGCCGAGGCCGCGACCACCAAGGACCGCAGGCTGATCGGCTACGGCACGGACATCGGCCCGCTGGCCATGTGCTACCGCAAGGACCTCTTCGCCGAGGCCGGACTGCCCTCCGAACCCGACGACGTCCGGCAGCTCTTCGCCACGTGGGACAGCTACTTCGCGGCGGGCGACAAGTTCGTCGGCAAGGTCTCCGGTGTCGCCTGGTTCGACAGCGCGGCGCAGATCTTCAACGCGATGCACAACCAGCACGACGTCGGCTACTACGACAAGGCGGACACCCTCGTCGTCGAGTCCAACCCCGCCATCAGGAGCGACTGGACCGCCGTCACGAACGCCGTGGCGAGAGGGCAGTCGGCGAAGCTGGCCGCCTTCAGCAACGAGTGGAACACCGGCTTCAAGCTCGGCAGGTTCGCCACCAAGACGTGCCCGTCGTGGATGCTCGGCGTCATCGAGACCCAGGCGGGACCGGAGAACGCCGGCAAGTGGGCCGTCACCGACGTGTTCCCCAACGGCGGCGGCAACTGGGGCGGCTCCTACCTGACCGTGCCGAAGCAGAGCCGCAACGCGTCCCAGGCGGCGGCGCTCGCGGCCTGGCTGACCGCGCCGGAGCAGCAGATCAAGGCGTTCCAGGCCAGGGGAACGTTCCCCAGCCAGATCGACGCCCTGGAGGACAGGGCGCTGCTGGAGCACGTCAACACCTACTTCGACAACGTCAAGGCGGGCGCGCTCTACGCCGCACAGGTGCAGAAGGTGAAGGCGGCGCAGCACAAGGGGCCCGCCGACGGGCAGATCCAGGACACCGTGTTCGGCCCGGCGCTGCAGTCCGTCGAACAGGGCAAGCGCCCGGACGAGGCCTGGCGCACCGCGGTGCAGGAGGCGCAGAAGGCCGCCAAGTGACGCCAGGTCAGCGCCGGTAGGAGTTGCGCCGCACGATGTCCAGTTGGTGAGCGATGTCGGCGGTCAGCGGGTCGTCCCTTCCGAACGCCCGCGTGGCGGCGGCGAGGGCCTCTTCGAGGGTGTCGAGCGCGCCCTGCGCGTCGCCTTTCATGAAGAGGAAGACGCCCAGGGTCTTGGCGGTGGTGATGGTGGCCTCGTGACGCTTGCCGAGCCTGCGCCGCTGGCGTGCCAGCGTGTCCTCCAGCAGCGGGATCGCGGACCGGTCCCCCATGACGACCATGGCGCAGGCGCGGTTGTGCGCGAAGGACAACGTCTCGGGGTGGTCGGCGCCGAAGGTGGTGAGCGCCTGGTCGTGCGCCGCGCGGTGCATCGCCTCCGACTGCACGAGCATCTTGAGCCGGAAGTACACCGAGCCGAGGCGGTCGACGTTCCTCAGGGTCTCCGGGTGGTCCGGGCCCAGCTGCTCCCGGCAGTCGAGCACGAGCGCCGCCCACTCCGGTTCGGCGTGCTGGTACTGGCCCGCGTCGAACAACGCCAGCGCGCTCTTGATGCGGCGCGCCAGTTCGGCGGGCACCGGCGTTTCCTTGCGACGTGAGAACCACACGGTCGTCTCCCCCTATGGACCCGACTTCCTCAGACGGTCGTCGATCGCCTTGCCTTCGGTGACCCCGAGCGCCTCGCCCAGGGCGCGCAGGTGGACGTCGATCGCGGACTCGACCAGGTCGGCGTGCTCGGCGAGCGTGTCGCGCGCCCGGCGCCACGCGGTGAGCCACACCGCGCCCCCTATGACGAGCGCCGGCCACCACAGCACACCGGCCAGCAGGTAGAGGGTGCCCCAGCCGGTGAGGGTCACGGCGTCGGCGTACCGGGCGCGGGCGTCGCTGATCGGGCGGCGGGCGTCCTCGGAGAGCAGGAGCCACACGCGGGGCCAGACCAGCGCCGCGCTCACGTGGTACTCGGCTCGCACCCGTGTCTCGACCAGCCGGACCCGGTCACCGATCCACGTCGGACGGTGCGGCAGGTACGCGGCGACGGGGACGATCTCCGCGCGTTCGGCGGCCTTCAGAGCGCGTGAGCGGCGGGACCAGCGGAGCCGAGTGAGCAGGCCGCCGGTGAGGAACCGCTCGCGCGTCCACCAGCGCTGCACCGCCTTGCCGATGCCGCCCGCCGCGGTCCCGAGCACGCCCGCCGCGGCGATGCTCAGCGCGCCGGTCACGACCAGCTGGCCCTGCTGCGCCTTGAGGAGCTTGCCGACCTCACCGGTCAGGCGTGTCAGATCCAGTGCGTGGGCGTGCCCCAGAGTGAACGCGGTCGCGCCGCAGGCGACCAGGACCAGGCCCGGCAGCAGGACGGCCGTGAACCAGTGGGCGCCCACCCGCTTGCTCGCCTCGGTCAGCAGAGCGGTCATGAAGGACGCATGGTCTCGTCGAACGCGGTGCAGCGGGGCACGTGGCCGTGCTCGTCGCGGTGCGCGCGGCGGCCGCACCGGTCACGCGGACAGGTGTAGTTCCCGGCACCGAGTCCTGGTGTCCCCCGCAGGCCCGGGAGTGCGGCCATGCCCGCCGCGGGACGGTCCGCCCACCCGCGCAACGCCTCGGCCGTCTCCGGTGAGACCCACTTGAGCAACGCCCGCTCCGCCGACGCGCCGTCCCGGATCCGGTCGACGTCCCGGTCGAGTCTCGCGAGAACCCCGTTGCCGCGGGCGTGTTCGCGCAGCGACGGCAGTTGTGCACACCAGAGCGCGAGGAAGTCCTGCTCGTTGCCCAACGAAACGTCCCTCTCTCCCGTTACGGTGAGCGTAGACCACGTCACAGCGTGGAGTTGGGGGATTCAGGCATGTTCGGGCGCCGAGGACACGACCGGTACGAACCTGCCGAGGACATCGGTCTCGCGCTGCGCAACGCCCGCGCGTGGCTGGAGCGCTACCGGCAGAGCGGGGACTTGGGCGCGCTCGACGAGTCCGTCGCCGAGGCCCGTCACGCCGTCTCGCTGTGCGGACCGGACGCGGCGGAACGTCCCGCGGCGTTGCTCGTGCTCGCCGAGGCACTGGGCATGCGCAGCGACGACGTGCGGTGGCTCGAGGACTGCAGGGAGGCCTACCGGGAACTGGCCGGCGTCGCCCCGGAGGCGTCGCGATCGTTCGCGTTGAAGAACTTCGCCGCCTGCTGTCTCGAACTCGGCCAGGCGAGCGGCGACTGGCGGCCGGTCGCGGAGGCGGCCGAGGCCGCCAAGACGCTGGTGATGCTCGGCGGCAACCACAACGCCGACCTGGTGGCCCACGCGATCAAGCTGATGGACGCGTGCCTCGCGTCGCTGCCGCCCGACCTCAACGGTCTCGGTTCCCTGTACGGCTTGCGCGGCAACGCCATCGTCACGTGGACCGAGATCACCGGCGACCTCTCTCCGCTCGACGCCGCTCAGGAGGACCTCGAACGCGCGTTGCGGTTGTCACCTCCAGAGGACGGCAACCACTTCCCGTTCCTGGCGAGCCTCAGCCAGGTGCTCGGTCACCGGTTCCAGCGCACCGGCGCCATCGAGGACCTCGACGCGATGCTGGACACCCTGCACCAGGTGATCGACCTCTGCCCGCCCGCGCATCCGGTGTTCGCGAGCATGCTGCTCAACCTCGGCATCGGCTACCGCCACCGCTTCCAGGAGACCGGGGCGGGCGCCGACGCCGACGAGGCCGCGCAGTACCTCCGGCTCGCGGTGGAACGCGCCGCCGACCCCGGTGTCCGGGCCGCCGCCGCACAGGCGCTGGACGAGGTCGTCGCGCTGCGCGGTCCCCTGGAGTTCGAGGTGCCACCGGGGCTCGAGTACGTGGACAACCCGGAATCGCTGGTCTCGCAAGGGAATCGGTTGATGACGTCCCTGGGCGAGTACGAGCGGACAGGTGACTTGGACCTGCTCGACCGGATCTGCGCCGAGGGGCGGGCCCTGCTGACCAGGGCCGGACCGGACCGCTGGATGGCCGGCTGGGCGGTCGGCCCCGCGCTGATGCGGCGGTTCGAGGAACGCGGAGACGACGCCGACCTCGACCACGCGGTCGAGTTGCTGCGGGAGAGCCTCGCGCATCCCTCGCTCGGCGGCGACGTGCCGCTCGGGCACGGCAAGCTCGACTACCTCGTGAACCTGGGCGCGGCGTTGCTCAACCGGTTCCAGCGCGACCGCTCGGGGGCCGACCTGGACGAGGCCATCGGGTACGCCCGCCGGGTCGTCGAACTGGAGCCCGAGCAGGGCAGGTACCTCAACACTTTGGGCAGTGCGCTGGTGTACCGCTACGAGCACTCCTCACGCCGTGCGGACCTGGACGAGGCGATCGAGGTCGGCCGCAGGGCGGAACGCTCGGCCGCGTCGCCCGCCGAGCGCGCCCACGCCCAGGCCAACCTCGGCAACCGGCTGCGCTACCGCTTCTGGCTCACCGAGGACCGCCGGCACATCGACGAGGCCGTCGACTCGATCCGCGCGGCCCTGGCGGTGCGGCCGATCCCGTCGGACCGGCTCAACCTGGGACTGGTGCTGCGCGACCGCGGCCGTGCCACGTCCAGCCGGGACGACCTGGCCGAGGCCGCCGAGCAGTTCCGCGCGGTGATCGCCGAACGGCCGCCCCAGGCCCCGGACCACCAGAAGGCGTTGCTGGCACTCGCGCAGGTGCTGGAGGACCTCGGCAGGACGAGCGACGCCACCGACGCACTCGCCCAGCAGGTGGCGGGAACGACGGGCCGCGCGCTCGACCGGATGGACGCGTTCGTCTCCCTGGCCAGGCTGCACGCCGGCAACGGCGAGTGGGAGGCCGCGAGCCGGGTGTACGCCGACGCGGTCGACCACCTGCACCAGATCCTGTGGCGCGGCCTGGCGAGGACCGACCGGGACCGGCTGCTCACCCGCTGGCCGACCGTCGCCTGCGACGCGGCGGCGGCGTTCGTGGCGGCCGGCGATCCGCGGCGGGCCGTCGAACTGCTCGACCACGGCCGAACGCTCTTCTGGGGCCAGACCCTAGACGCCCGCGCCGATCTGGGCGCCCATCCCGACCTCGCGGACCGGCTGGCGGAGCTGCGCGCCGAGACCGATGCCCTGGGCTGGGCCGACGGCCGGGGCGCGAGCGACGTGGCCGAACGCAGGCGGGTGCTGGCCCGCGAGTGGGACGCGCTCGTCGAGGCCGTCCGGGCCCGCCCCGGGTTCGAGCGGTTCCTCCTGCCGACCCCGTTCGCGGCTCTCGCCGAAGCGGCGGCCGACGGCCCGGTGGTGCTCGTCAACGTGAGCCGGCTGCGGTGCGACGCCCTGGTGGTGGCCGACGGCGCGGTGCGGGTGGTCGAACTGCCCGGCCTGACGCCGGACCAGGCCGAGGCCATGACCGAGAGCTACCTGGACGCGGTGGCCAAGGCGGGGGTCGGCGTCGGTGGTTCCGCCGGGTCCCGCGAACAGGTCGTGTTCGCCGCCCTGGAATGGCTGTGGGAGGCGGTTGCCCAGCCCGTGCTCGCCACGATCTCCAGCGAGCGCGTGTGGTGGTGCCCGACCGGGCCCCTCGCGCTGATGCCGCTGCACGCCGCCGGATTCCACGACCCGGACGACGATCCGGGCATGTCGGTGCTCGACCACGTCGTCTCGTCGACGACACCGACGTTGCGCGCGCTGCTGTACGCGCGGCGGGCGTCCACGGCGGGGAACCGGCCACCGCTGGTCGTCGCCTTCGCCGATCGCCCGGCCTACGTCTCCGGACTGGGGCCTTTGCCGTCGGCGGCCGACGAGGTGGCATTGCTGCGGTCGCGTTTCCCCGACTTGGTGGAGCTGACCGGTGCCACGGCCACGCGCGCCCGGGTGCTGGAGTCGTTGCCACGGCACGAGAGTGCGCACTTCGCCTGTCACGGCGGGAAGAACGGGCTCTACCTGGCCGACGCGCTCCTGAGCATCGCCGACATCGCGGGACTGCACCTCGACGCCGAGCTCGTCGTGCTGTCCGCCTGCGACACGGCCATGGGCGGCGACCTGCCGGACGAGGCCTCGCACGTCGCCGCCGCGATGCAGGTCGCCGGCGCCAGGCAGGTCGTCAGCACCCTGTGGGCGATCGGCGACGACACGGCCGTGCACGTCGCCGCCACGATGTACGACCACCTCGCCCAGAGCCCGGGCGAGGTGGCGCGAGCGCTGCACACCGTCGTGCGGCGGCTGCGCGACGAGGACCCGTACCGTCCGAGCAGGTGGGCCCCGTTCATCCACTTAGGACGGTGATCACCTCACCGTGATGTTCGAGTTGCCGCTGCTGCGGTATCCCTCGGTCGCCATCACCATGTAGTAGCTGAAGTTGCCGAGTCGCATGTTGGCTCGACTCCACGCGTCGAAGTGGTTGCCGGTGGTGATGGACCCACCGGTCCTCTTCTGCTGCCGGACACTCCAGAACTGCGGGAACGTCTTGTTGCCCTCGACCGACGGCGCGTTGTAGCGCATTGTCTGATAGATGTCGTAGGTACCGCCGTCGGTGGTGACCGTGCCTTTGTAAGTGCCGGTGGGCCGGTAGTTGCCCCAGTTGTCGACGATGTAGTACTCGACGAGCGGGTTCGACGTCCACCCGTAAAGAGTCAGGTACGCGTTGCCGGAGGGGTTGAAGCTGCCGGAATAGTTGACGGTGCGCCGAGAACCGTTGCTCCAGCCCTTGCCGCCGACGAAGTTGCCGACATTGCTCCACGACGTGCTGTAGTTACCACCTCCTCCGAAGTCCATGCAGACCCGGCCACCGCCGTCGGTCCAGAACGAGTAGTAGTAACCGCCGTTGTTGCCCGTCTGGCTCGAACAGGTGGCGGCGGCACCGACGTCAGCAGCGGCGACACCGGGCGTCAACGCCATGACCAACGCGATGCAGACACTGCGGACAGCGAATCTGACCATGTGCGGCACTCCTCGTCATCGAGATCGGCGCGGCGGCGAGGCAGCACTGAGCGACCCGTGAGAGTGGTGAACTGTCGATTCGATTCGACGGACTTCCGGTCGGCCGTGAAACCGCACATCGACCGTAGCAGCGTCGCGGTGAGCCCGAAAGGCCACCGGAAAGTTTCGAAACTTCTCCCATTTCACCGGCCGAGCTAAAGATTTAGCCTTTCCTCACCATTGTTTCCAGGCGCGACGAAGTTCCGGCCGCTCAGTTTCCGACATCGGCGGAACCGGGCCCGCCCGTCCCGTTGCACGGGGCTCCCCACAGCCCTCGTTTCCCGGCCGCCGCCGCCAGTTCGGCGTCGACGAACGGACCCGAGGCGCCCTGGGCGCGCAGCACGCCCTCGCGGACCGCGAGCAACGCGTAGTCCGTGCCGTCCGGGAGTTCCAGGTTGATCTCACCGGGTGTCACGCTGGAGAACCGCACGGGCGTGTTCAGCAGTGTCGCCTCCGCGAAGGCGCGCGCGTCCTCCGCCCAGCAGGGGGCCGGCGGCGCGAGCAAGGAGATCCGGAACCGAGCGCCGTTCGAGAACTGGACGGTGCGGCCGTCCACCACCGCCGACACCGTGAGCGGGGCGACGACCGCCGAGCGCTCGCCGGTCCCCCGGGACGCCGACGAGGGGACGGCGGGCGGCGGATCGGAGGCCGGCGTGGCACAGGCGCCGATGAGCAGAGCCACGAGCACGACAACGCACTTGCGTGCCACGAACCACTCCCACAGTAGTTGAACTTTCTACTACCGTAGTCCCGCGTCGCCGTTGATCAATCAGCCATTCGGTGCCGGACGAGCGGGCAACTGTACGAAACGGACACTGCTGCATCCATCAAGGAGACGCACAGCTCGTGTGAACGCTAACAGGAGTCGAACCCGCGCGCGATCCCCCATCGTCAAGCGCGCTGATGGATCGGGAGTTCGCGGTCATCGAATCTTCGATCGAACGGAGTTAACGCTAACAAGAGTCGTTGACCCCGGCGTCACGTCGTGGCTAAGTTCGCTCGCAGTTCGTCCGCCACCGCTGCCGTACGCCGAGCAACAGGAGCGCTCCCCATGTCCTCATCGTTGAGCCGACGCCGCTTCCTGAACGCCGCCGGCGTGGCCGCCGTCGCGACCACCCTGCCGTCACTGACGACGGGCACGGCGCAGGCGGCCGCGGTCCCGCCGGTGCGCGGGGACATCGGCGTCTCGGCCTTCCCGTTCGACCTCTCCGAGGTGCGGCTGACGGCCGGTCGGTGGCTGGACAACCAGAACCGGACGTTGGCCTACCTGCGATTCGTCGACACCGAGCGGCTGCTGTACAACTTCCGCGCCAACCACCGCCTGTCCACGAACGGTGCCGCGGCGCTGGGCGGCTGGGAGGCGCCGGACTTCCCGTTCCGCACGCACAGCCAGGGACACTTCCTCACGGCCTGGGCACAGGCATGGGCCGTGCTGGGAGACACGACGTGCCGGGACAAGGCGAACCGCGTGGTGGCCGAACTGGCCAAGTGCCAGGCGAACAACTCGGCGGCCGGGTTCAACACCGGTTACCTGTCTGGCTTCCCGGAGTCGGACCTCGACGCGATGGAGGCCGGGTCACCCAGGTCCGTCTCGTACTACTCGTTGCACAAGACGCTCGCCGGGTTGCTCGACGTCTGGCGCCTCGTCGGCAACACCCAGGCACGCGACGTGCTGCTGCGGTTCGCCGCATGGGTGGACTGGCGCACGGCCCGCTTGTCCTACAGCACGATGCAGAGCGTCCTCGCCACCGAGTTCGGCGGGATGAACGCCGTGCTCACCGACCTGTACCAGCAGACGGGCGACTCGCGGTGGCTGACCACGGCCCAGCGGTTCGACCACGCCGCCGTGTTCGACCCGCTGGCGGCGAACCAGGACCGGCTGAACGGCCTGCACGCCAACACCCAGGTGCCCAAGTGGATCGGCGCGGCCCGGGAGTACAAGGCGACCGGCACGACGCGGTACCGCGACATCGCCCTCAACGCCTGGAACATCACCCTCGGCGCGCACACCTACGTGATCGGCGGCAACAGCCAGGCCGAACACTTCCGCGCCCCCAGCGCCATCGCCGCGTACCTCAACACGGACACGTGCGAGGCGTGCAACACCTACAACATGCTCGAACTGACCCGCGAGCTGTGGCTGACCGATCCCGGCCGGGCCGCGTACTTCGACTACTACGAGCGCGCCCTGCTCAACCACCTGATCGGCCAGCAGAACCCGGCGGACCCCCACGGCCACATCTGCTACTTCACCGGACTGAACCCGGGCCACCGGCGCGGCAACACCGGACCGGCGTGGGGCGGCGGCAACTGGAGCACCGACTACGGCACGTTCTGGTGCTGCCAGGGCACCGGCATCGAGACCAACACCAAGCTCGCCGACTCGATCTACTTCCACAGCGGCACCACGCTCACGGTGAACCTCTACACGCCTTCGGTGCTGACGTGGGCGGCCCGCGGCATCACGGTCACCCAGAGCACGAGCTATCCGGCGAGCGACACGACGACGCTGACCGTCACCGGCAACGCGGGTGGGTCGTGGACCATGCGGTTGCGCATTCCGGCGTGGACCGCGAACGCGACTGTCAGCGTCAACGGCGTCGCCCAGAACGTGACCGCGACACCCGGCACCTACGCGTCCCTGACGAGGTCGTGGACTTCCGGTGACGTGGTGACGCTCCGGCTGCCGATGCGCGTGATCGTCCAGCCCTCCAACGACAACGCCGACGTCGTCGCGCTCACCTACGGTCCGGCCGTGCTGGCGGGCAACTACGGCAACACCAGCCTGTCGGCGTTGCCCTCTCTCGACACCGGTTCTGTCACCCGCACCAGTTCGTCGTCGCTGACGTTCACGGCGAGGGCGAACGGGACCCAGGTGAACCTCGGGCCGTTCCACGACGCGCACGGGTTCAACTACACCGTCTACTGGGCCACCGGCAGTGCCGCCACGAGCTACCGGCTGGTGAACGCCGGCACCGGCATGGTGCTCGGCATCCAGAACATGTCCACATCGGACGGTGGGCTCGCGGTGCAGTGGCACGACAGCGGGACCGCCGACCACAACTGGCAGATCGTCACCGACGGCTCCGACGTGCGGCTGCGCAACGTCCACAGCGGCAAGGTGCTGGGTGTGGAGAACATGTCCACCGCGGACAACGCGCGGGTCCTGCAGTGGTCCGACAACGGCACGGCCGACCACAGGTGGACGCTGATCGCGCAGGGCGACGGCACGCACAAGGTCCGCAACGCCAACAGCGGCAAGCTGCTCGGTGTCCTCAACGGCTCCACCACCGCCGGAGCGCAGGTCGTGCAGGACTCCGACAACGGCACGGCGGACAACCGATGGCGACTGGTCGCCAACTGAAAGCAGAGCGCTCACGCGGGGGTGCAGGTGATCGACACGATGCCGGGCGGCACTCCACTGCCGACGAGGTCGAAGGTGGTGGACCCGCCCGGTTCGAGCGCGGCGCCGGTCGCGCGGACCGAGGACCCGGACTGGGTCACCCGCACCACGGCGGACTCCTCCACCCGCTGACCGTCCGGGAACGTCCAGTCGAGGACCCATCCCCCGACCGGCGAGGTCCCCACGTTGGCCACCTCCACGACCGCGCGGAACCCTCCCTCCCAGGTCTCCTCCACGGTCAGCGCGGCGAAGCACGATGCGGGAGCGGGGGTTCCGATCGCCTTCTCGGGCTGCTGTCCCTCCACGGAGACGGAGAAGTCCTCGATGGCGTTGCCCGCTCCTCCGCGCCACAGGTTGAACCCGGCCTCGACCGCGACCAGGTACCAGTCCGGCGAGACCTGGCCCCGGCGGACCGAGTCCTGGGTGAACGCGCTGATGTCGAGACCCTTGACCGTCGTGACCTCACCGACGCGTTCGTAGGTGACCCGCACGCGGCCCTGGTCCCGTGCCAGCCACACGTTCCACCGCGCGTCCGAGATCGCCACCTCACGGGCCAGCAGCACCCCGCCGGGCCGGACACCGCCGCGGCTGCGGAGCCAGATCACCAGCTCGGCGCCGTCCGGAGTCTGCTCGGCGACGGGTCCCCGGTGGAACCAGACGACGTAGGCGGCGTTGAACACCCCGGCGTCGACCTGGCTGGTGACCCAGTCGCTGGTGACGCGGGACATCGCCGACACCTGCACCGGCAGGTCGCCGACGTCCGTGCACTCGCGCCAGTGGCATCCCCTGACCAGCGACGGGGTGGCGGCCGGCGCCCCCTGCGGCGGCACGTCGTGCTCGGCGCTGTCGATCCGCAACGACTGGTCCCCCACGGTCACGCACTGCGGTGTCTCGGCGCCCCAGACGTTGTTCTGGGCCAGGTAGTCCCGCCCGCCGGCCGGGGTGACGGCGTCTCTGGCGCAGAGCGAGACGCTCGCCGCTCCCTGCGGCCCGACGTGGGACAGGACCAGGCCGACGAGCGCCGCGACCGACGCTCCTCCCAGTCCGAGCGCGACGAACGCGACGGCGACGCGGAAGGCGATCTGAGCGGCGGGGTTCATCCGTGCTCCTCGGTCGGTGGCCCTGCCGAGGGATACGCCCTCCTCGGCGGGGGCGTTCACCGGAACCGCGTCCACCCTGGTCACGACGGTGGTCCACAGTGGAAGATGTCGTGGTGAACGACCGGAGACGCGGCCGGCCGACCGGTCCGACCGGTCCGGTGATCAGCCGTGCGCTGCGGTTGCTCGACGCGTTCGACGCCGAGCACCGCGCGCTGAGCCTGAGCGACCTGGCCCGCCGCGCGGACATGCCGCTGTCCACCGCCCACCGGCTGGTGCAGGAACTGTGCGCGTGGGGCGCCGTCGAACGCGACGACGACGGGCTCTACCAGGTCGGACTGCGGCTGTGGGAGCTCGGCTCGCTCGCGCCGCGCGGGCCGGGCCTGCGCGAGACCGCGCTGCCCTATCTGGAGGACCTCTGCCAGATCACCAGGGAGAACGTGCAGCTCGCGGTCAGGGAGGGCACGGAGGTCGTCTTCGTCGAACGGATCGCCGGGTTCGGGTCGGTGCCGGTGCTCACCCGCGTCGGCGGCCGGTGGGCCCTCACCTCGACCGGTGTCGGCCTGGTCCTGCTCGCGCACGCCTCGCCCGAGGTGCAGGAGGACGTCCTCAACGGACCGATCGAACACCACACCGCGAAGACCGTCACCGATCCGGTCCAGCTGCGCAGGATGCTCGCCGCGGTCCGGTCGAACGGCTACTCGGTGAGCGACCGCCAGGTCACGATGGACGCGCTGTCCGTGGGCGCGCCGATCCGCCGTGGCAACGGCGAGGTCGTCGCGGCGGTGTCCCTGGTCGTGCGGCACGGCAGCACCACCGCGCACGGACTCGCCGGGCTGGTCCGCACCTGTGCCCAGGCGATCTCCCGCGCTCTCACGGCGTGATCAACAGGTCTTCCATTTTCTGGAAACAGTGCTTCGGCTCGGGCGGTGTTCTCCACCACTCTGTGGCTCCCACCACGAGAAGGAGTTCCGATGTCCTGGTTCCCGCGTGACCAGTGGTACGTCGCCGCCTACGGCTCCGAGATCGCGCACGACCTGTTCACCCGCACCGTCTGTGGCGAGCCGATCCTGTTCTGGCGCACGCGCGACGGCTCGGTGACGGCCATGCCCGACCGCTGCGTCCACCGCCGGTTCCCGCTGTCCCAGCCCCCTTCGCGCCTCGTAGACGACCAGGTGGTGTGCGGCTACCACGGCTTCACCTACGACGCCGGCGGCAAGTGCGTCGCCGTGCCCGGCCAGACCCGCATTCCCCGCACCGCACGGTTGTCGCCCTACCCGGTCGTGGAGCAGGACTCGTTCGTCTGGGTGTTCATCGGTGATCCGGCGAACGCCGACGCCTCCCAGATCCCCCGCGCGCCGTGGCTCGTCGACCCCGCCTACACGACCGTCTGCGGCATGGAACCGCTGGACGCCAGGTACGGCCTGCTCGTCGACAACCTGCTGGACCTCTCCCACGAGACCTACCTGCACGGCGGGTACATCGGGACGCCGGAGGTCGCGTCGACCCCGATCGACACCGAGGTGGACGAGGACGCCGGCATCATCAGGGTGTCGCGCCACATGGACGACGCGGAGTGCCCGCCGTTCTACTCGAAGTCGACCGGGCTGCAGGGCAGGATCGCGCGCTGGCAGGACATCGAGTACATGCCGCCGTGCCTGTACACACTGCACAGTCGCATCGCTCCGGTCGGGTCGGTGCCCCACGCCGACGGAACCGATCCCGACGCGTTCCACGTCGAGGTCGTCTACGCGATCACCCCGGAGACCGAGACCTCGACCCACGACTTCTGGGCCGTGGCAAGGGACTTCGCTCTCGGCGACGAGGAGGTCTCCGCCTTCCTCGCGGAGAACAACCGCACCGTCGTCCTGCAGGACGTCGTGGCGTTGAACGTCCTCGAGAAGGTCATCGCGACCGAACCCGAGGGCTACCAGGAGCTGTCGATCAACATCGACACCGGCGGGCTCGCCGCGCGCCGGATGCTGGGCCGGCTGTGCGAGAAGTCGTGACGACGACGACCGGTGGCCGGGTGTTCCGCATCCACTGGGTGCCGGGCACCGACCGGCTCCACGCGACGTGCCACTGCGCCGCCGAGCGGGAGTTCGAGGACCCGATCGAGCTGTGGGAGTGGCTGCTCGGTCACCCGGAGGGGCACACACCGTGAAACTGTTGCTGGACAAGAAGGACCTGCTCGCCGACGGCGTCGTGCTGCTCACGTTCAGGGACCCGGACGACGGTCCGTTGCCCGTGTGGACTCCCGGTGCTCACATCGACGTGGTGGTCGCCGACGGAGTGATCCGCCAGTACTCGCTGTGCGGTGATCCAGCGGACACCTCGGCCTTCCAGGTGGCGGTGCTGCGCGAACCGGAGGGACGTGGCGGGTCCCGGCACGTTCACGACGTCCTCGCCGCGGGACAGCTGGTCGAGGTGAGCGAACCGCGCAACCACTTCGAGCTCGTCGAG
Source organism: Streptomyces sp. ID05-26A (assembly GCF_033794685.1). Lineage (NCBI taxonomy): Bacteria > Bacillati > Actinomycetota > Actinomycetes > Kitasatosporales > Streptomycetaceae > Streptomyces > Streptomyces sp. ID05-26A. Next base: position 349,031 of record NZ_JARAYZ010000002.1, on the reverse strand, counting down.
GCGAAGCGCTACGTGTTCATCGCGGGCGGCATCGGGATCACCCCGATCCTGCCGATGGTCGCGCGGGCCGAGGCGGCGGGACACGACTGGCGGCTGACCTACGGTGGCAGGACCCGCTCGTCCATGGCGTTCCGCGCCGAACTGGAACAGCGGGACAACGTCGAGATCCGCCCCCAGGACGAGTACGGGCCGCTGGACCTGGAGGCGGTGCTGGGTGAGCCTTCACCCGGCACCGCGGTGTACTGCTGCGGGCCGGAGTCGTTGCTGCTCGCGGTCGAACAGCGTTGCTCGGACTGGCCTGCGGGCACCCTCCACGTGGAACGCTTCTCCCCCAAGGCGTCTCCGGCGCAGGGCTCCTCCGAGGAGTTCGAGGTCGAGCTGGCGCGGAGGGGCACCGTCCTGCGGGTACCGGCGAGCAGGTCCGTGCTGGAGGTGCTGGAGGACAGCGGCGTGTCCGTGCTGTCGTCCTGCCGGGAGGGCACGTGCGGCACCTGCGAGACGGGCGTCCTCGACGGCACTCCCGACCACCGCGACTCCGTTCTCACGGCAGCGGAACAGGAGTGCGGTGACGTGATGATGATCTGCGTGTCCCGGTCGCGTTCGACGCGCCTCCTGCTCGACCTTTGAGCAGTTCAGGCACGCCGGGCGGGCCCGCGTTGTTCGTCGAACGCCGTGCGGCAATGTTCGTCAAATAATTGACGTCCGTCAGGGATCTGACTACCTTCGGGCCTCTCGAAGATCCGGAACCCTGACCGGAGGCCGACGATGACCACCCGCGGAACCACTGTCAAAGCACTGCTCGGCGGCATCCTGCTCGCCGCCTGCACGCTGGTCGCACCACCGGCGTCCGCCGCGTCGCTGACCGAGGTGACGAGCTTCGGCGACAACCCGGGACGCATGCGCATGCACGTCTACGTGCCGGACGTCCGGCCCGCCAAGCCCGCCGTCGTGGTCGCGATGCACGGGTGCGGCGGGTCCGGCCCGGGCTTCCACGCCGGCAGCGAGTTCGCCTCGCTCGCCGATCGGCGCGGCTTCATCGTGATCTACCCGAGCGCCCAGCAGGAGGCCGGGTTCGGCAAGTGCTTCGACACGTGGTCCGCCGCGGCGAAGAGGCGTGGCGGCGGCAGCGACCCGGTGTCGATCGTCTCGATGATCACCTACGTCCAGCAGCGCCACCAAGGTGATCCGGGCCGGGTGTTCGTCACCGGGTCGTCCTCGGGCGGCATGATGACCAACCACATGCTCGCCCTCTACCCGGACGTCTTCAAGGCGGGCGCGGCGTTCATGGGCGTGCCGTTCGACTGCTTCGCCAACGCCGCCGACTACCCGCCCGGCCGCAGCAAGTGCACCGGCGGGAGCATGGACCGCACCCCGAAGCAGTGGGGTGACTCCGTCCGTCGCGCCACCCCGTGGTTCGCCGGACCGCGGCCGAAGGTCCAGCTGTGGCACGGCGCGGCGGACACGCTCGTGCCGTACTCCCTGCTGCGGGAGTCGATGGAGCAGTGGACCGACGTGTTCGGCCTCGGCCAGACGCCGACGTCCACCGACACCCCGCGGCCCGGCTGGAACCGCAGCCGGTACGCGGGCGAGGTCGAGGTCTACAGCATCCAGGGCGCGGGCCACAGCCTGCCGTCGGCCGGGATGGCGGCCGTCGCACTGGACTTCTTCGGGATCTGAGCGGTGGCCGGAGCGGCAGCCGGGATCCGGCTGCCGCTCCGACGGATCAGCGTTGCAGCGTCAGCAGACCCGGCCGGTACGGCAGGCGGCCGTAGTCGCCTCCCGAGTTCGGATCACGACCCTGGTAGAGCAGTTGCAGGTTGCACGGGTCGATGGTCTTGGTCTGGTCGGGGTTGGAGCGGATCAGGTCACCGTGGCTGATGTCGTTGGTCCAGGTGGCACCGCTGTTGGCCTTGCCGGCGAACGGGTTGCTCTCGCTGGCGGCCTGCGGGGTCCACGAACCGTTGAGGCTGCTGGAGGTGAACGAGCGGAAGTAGCGCCCGCCGTTCCCCATCGCCTCGACGATCATCAGGTACTGGTTCTGGCCCTGCACCTTGTAGACCTCGACGCCCTCGAACAGGTTCGCCTTGGTGTCGCTCATGATCTGCGTGAACGACGAGCCGAAGCTGCCGGGGAAGTTCCCGATCGGCATGCTCGCGCGGTAGATCTTCCCGTTGTCACCGGCGAAGAACAGGTACATGTTCGTGCCGTCACCGATGATCGTCTGGTCGATCGCGCCCGTGTCGGAGTCGGAGATGCGCCCGGTGAACAGGGTCTGCGGTGACGACCACCCGTTCGCGTTCGTCGGGTCGTTCGAGGTCCGGTAGCTGAAGGTGGTCGGACCCCACTGGTAGGTGAGCACCCAGATGTTCTTCGGCGCGAAGTAGAACAGCGTCGAGGCGACCGCGCCGGTGCTCATCCCGTTCTGGCTCGCGGACGCCATGTCCGACCAGTTCGTGAAGGCCCCGAAGTTCATCGAGCCCCAGGTCGTGCCGGTGTCGTGGGTCGTCGCGTACACGATGTGCCTGCCGTTGTGCATGACGTGGGTGAAGTCCTTGAGCGACACCCATCCCTGCTTCGGCTGCGCCAGCGCGCCGGTCGACGACCAGCGGTAGCTCGACGGGAGCTGGCACCCTCCGCCCGGAGGCGGCGTGGTCGTCGTGGTGGTCGGGTTCCCGCCGCCGCCGAGACGGACGAGCTGCCACTGCTGGTTGGAGCCGTTCCAGTCGCTGTACTGCACGACGTTGGCGCCGTCGGCGGTCGAGCCGCCCTGGACCTCGACGGCCTTGCCGCTGTTGCGGTTGACCAGCCGCACGTGGCCGCCGTCGGAGTCGGCCAGGCGGAACTGCTGGTTGCTGCCGTTGGAGTCGGACCACTGGACGATGCCGCCGCCGTCCGCGGTCGAGAAGTTGTAGACGTCGAGCACCTTGCCCGACAGCCGTGACTTGAGCCGGTAGTAGCCACCGCCGGAGTCGACGAACTGCCACTGCTGCTGGTTGCCGTCGTTGCGGGCCCACTGGGTGATGCGCGCGCCGTCGTTCGTAGCGAGGTTGTAGACGTCCAAGGCCTTGCCGCTGTTGCGGTTGACCAGGACGTACCAGGCGGTGGTGTCGACGGTCGCCGCCGACACGGGTGCCGCGCTGAAGGCCGCGATCAGACCGCCGAGCAGGACGGCGACGGCAGCGGTGATGCCGGCCACGCGACGTCCGCGGGCGCGGGAGACGGAGGTGGGCGGGTGATGGCCTGTTTCGGCCATGGGTGTGCTCCTCTTCGGTGAGGTGGGGGAATCGCCGGCAGGCGACGTCCGGTGGACCGCTTGCGCCCAGCGGCCCACCTCGCCCGTTCAAAGCGAGAACGATTGCTTCGCGAAGAAGCCATCACGGCGGAAACCGCCGCGCCCTTCACTGTGGAGGATGGTGTTCGCACGGTCAAGACGAGTCGAATCCGTTCGACTGGGCGCTGTTACCGTGCTTGCGTTCACTCGAGAACTGGAGCGCTCAGCCATGAAGTACACCGTCTCGCTGGAGATCGCCCTGCCGCGCGAAAAGGTGGCTCAGCTGCTCGCCGACCCGGAGCACCTGCCGAAGTGGCTGCGGGGCATGGTGCTGCACGAGCCGCTGAACGGGGAGCACGGGCACGTCGGCACCCGGTCGCGGGTGGTCCTGCTGACGGGCGGGCAGGAGTTCGAGGCCACCGAGACCATCACCCGCCGGGACCCGGTTGACCTGCAACGGATTCCGGCGGACACCGTCGTCCACTTCGAACGCGAGATCGTCGGCAAGGGCATGTGGAGCTCCACGGCCGACCGCCTGACCGAGGCGGGCCCGGAGACGACGCTCTGGGAGAGCGAGAACGAGTACAGGTTCAGCGGCGTGCTGATGCGGCTGGTGGGGCTCTTGATGCCCGGCACCTTCCGCAAGCAGTCGTTGCAGCACATGCAGGACTTCAAGGCGTTCGCCGAGCACGGCGAGGACGTTCGCGACGAGCAGGGCTGAACCGCAGCCTCAGCGGCGGTCCAGCGACTGCCTCACCACGTAGGCGCCCGCCAGACAGGCGCTGAGGAACAGCAGGATCGGCACGACCAACGGCCATTCGAGCAGCAGAGTGGGCACTGCGGCGGCACTCAGCAGGAACATGGCCACCATGCCGTTGCGAACGCTCGGATCCATCTCGCTCCCCCGCGGTCAGATCGGCTTTCCCCGCAAGGGTTTCCCTACCCGCTCCTGATCGCGTCAAACGTCGAACACAACCCGGGCAGCCCGGTGCATCAGGAGTGCTCGGCGTCATCGCCGTCGACGACAGCCGCGAGTCCTGAGCCGGTCCGGCATCAGGTCACGGCCGGGATCACCACGGCGGCCGTGACGGCGGCGGCGGAGGCGGCGACCGCGGCGGCGGTCCTGATCACCGCGGCGCTCACCGCCTCCGCGCCCCAGTTGCCCTGCTCCAGTTCCTTCGCGCGCCGGGCGACCTCACTCGACCACGCCAGCTTCGGCCGCAGCATCGGAAGCGCGCCGCTCGCGGACAGCAGTGCGGTCAGCGCGGCGGTGCGGGCGTCCGGGGTGGCGCCGTCCACGAGCACGGCACGGATCTGTCGCCGGACCTCCTCCTCGTGGCCGGTGCCGGTGGCGGGCAGCGTGTTCATGCGGAACAGGCCCAGCACCCGCTTCTTCTCCCTGGCGATCAGCCCGCGCTCGACGAGGCGGTCGACCACCCGTGTCCACATGTCGGCGCCGATCCTGGCCAGCAGGGAGTGGACGGACCGGGGCTTCTCGGCCGCCTTCTCGTAGCCGGACCGCAGCAACGGGTCCTCCGGGGCGTCGCCGACGGTGTGCACCTTCCCGTCCCGCACCTCGACGAGGCCCTCCAGGGCGAGTTCCACCAGCACCGCGCCGCCCATCGTGTAGTACAGCGTGCCGGCGGCGGCCGGGGTGCCGGACTCGTCGTCCATCAGCAGCAGCGCGAGGTCCTCGACGATCAGCATGTCTTCCTCTCTCAAAGCCAGTCGTGTTCTCGTGCGTAGCGGGCGGCCTCGTGCCGCGTCTTGGTCTGGGTCTTCTGCATCGCGTTCGACAGGTAGTTGCGGACCGTGCCGTCGGCGAGGTGGAGCTGTTTCGCGATGTCGGCGACCGAGTAGCCCTCCCTGGTCACGCGCAGGACGTCGAGCTCGCGGTCGGTGAGCGGGCAGTCGTCGGCCACCGCGAGCGCGGAGACGTCCGGGTCGATCCACCGCCTGCCGCCGTGCAGGGCGGCGATCACCGACGTGATGTGCGCGGGGTCCGCGGACTTGCTCACGAACCCCTGCACGCCGAGCTTGAGCGCCTTGCGCAGCACGCCGGGGCGTGCGTGCCGGGTCAGCATGAGGACCACCTGACCCGGCAGCGACCGGCGGATCTCCGCCACCGCGCCCAGACCGTCCACGCCGGGCATCTCCAGGTCGATCACCAGCACGTCCGGCCGGTGTTCGAGCGTCGCCTCGACGGCCTGCTCGCCGTTCTCCGCCTCGGCGAGGACCGTGATGTCGCCCTCCATCGGCAGCAGCGCCGCCAGGGCCTTGCGCAACAGGGCCTCGTCGTCGGCCAGCACCACCGTGGTCATCGCGCCACCCCCGACGGGAAGGCGGCGGCCGTGGTGAACTCGCCGTCGACCTGCGCCACCGTCAACTCTCCCCCGAAGCCGGCGAGCCGGTCCCGGAGCGTGGACAGGCCGCGCAGCCGTGGCGGGTCGTCGCCCGACGCGCCGTCGTTGACGATCGTGATGCCGGACTCCGCGAGCGTGATCCGCACCTGCCCCGCCTGCGCGTGCCGGAGGATGTTGGTGGTCGTCTCGCGCAGGACCTGGCCGAGCAACTCCCCCGCGTGTTCGTCGACGGGCGCCGACCGGACGATCCGCACGCGGATGCCCGCGGCCTCGAACAGGTTCTTCGCGTTCTCCAGCTCGGCCGGGAGGTTGAGCCGCCGTTGCGCGTACGCGAGTTCCTTGGTCTGCCTGATCGTGTCGCCGACCAGGGCGTGGATCTCCCGCAGCTCCTCCTCCGCGCGGCCGGCGTCGCGCCGCACCAGCTTCCCGGCCAGCGCGGTCTTGAGCTTCACCACGTGCAGCGTGTGGCCCTGGATGTCGTGCAGCTCGCTCGCGAACCGGATGCGTTCCCGCGCGACGGCCAGCTCCGCCTCGTGCTCGCGTGCCTCGTCCAGCTCCGCCAGGACCCGGTAGAAGGCGTCGTTGGCGAACATGAACCCGAGCGTGACCACGATGACGGCCGTGGGGACCAGCACGAACCGGAACGCGATCGAGCCCGCGTTCCCCTGCTCCAGCACCAACCTCGACGCACCCACCGCCGCCACGAACGCGACGAGCCCCGCGGCGGCCGGGATCCGGTGCCGCTTCAGCTGCGGCACGATGAGCGGACCCACGACCGTGATGCTGTAGAACGCCGTGACGCTCCCGCTGACCAACGCGCCGAAGACCCACACGGCGGCACTGGTTCCCAGCAGTGGCCAGGCGTAGTCGTCGATCCTGTCCTTCGCCCAAAGCACCACGGCGACCATGGACGTGAGCACACCGAGGACGAGGACGACCGCCTCCCACCAGACGCGGGAGTCGGACACGACCAGCACCGTCCCGACCGGAACGATCACCGCGAGCTGCGTGGTGATGTTCAGCCTGCTCATCCGCCCCCGAGCGGACGACGCGTAGCTGGTCGGTACCGGAGTCATCACGACCACAGTATTTCGCCGGGGCGGGGACGGCACCAGTGACACCACGTCATGCCTTCGGGGGCACAAATGTCACCGTCAGGTGGTGACGTGGTGACACTGCCCGCCCACCGTCCCTTTCGGTGGAATCGACGCCATGTCGACCACACCTGTCATCGAAGTGGACCGCCTGAACGTCCGGTACGGCGATTTCCACGCCGTGCAGGACCTTTCCTTCCACGTGCGGCGAGGTGAGCTGTACGCGTTGCTGGGCACGAACGGCGCGGGCAAGACCTCGACGCTGGAGACCGTCGAGGGACACCGCACCGCGACGTCCGGCACCGTGCGGGTCTTCGGCCACGACCCGTCCGACCGCGCCGCCGTGCGGCCTCGGATGGGAATCATGTTGCAGGACAGCGGGTTCACCCCCGACCTGACCGTCGCGGAGTCCGTCCGGCTCGTCGGGGCGCTCACACGGCGCACGGACCGGGTCGCCCGCGTGCTCGACGTCGTCGACCTCACCCGCAAGGCGGACACGAAGGTGTCGCAGCTGTCCGGTGGCGAGAAACGCCGCCTCGACTTCGCCACCGCCGTGTACGGCACGCCCGAGCTGGTGTTCCTGGACGAACCCACCACCGGCCTCGACATCCAGTCCCGCGACGACCTCTGGTCCACAGTGGACAGGATGCGCGAGAACGGCAGCACCGTGGTGCTCACGACGCACTACCTGGAGGAGGCACAGCAGCACGCCGACCGCATCGGGCTCATGCACCGCGGCAGGTTCCACCGCGAGGGCACGGTCGCCGAGCTGACCAGGACGCTGCCGTCGGTCATCCGCTTCGGTCTCGCGACACCCGCCCCGGCGCTGCCCCTGGACGCGACGAGCGAAGCGGACGGCCGGTTCCTCGTCGAGACCTTCGAACTGCAGAAGGCCATGTCGGCGTTGCTGCGCTGGGCGGAGGACAACGACCTCCAACTGCGCGACCTGGAGGCGGGCCCGACGCGTCTCGACGACGTCTTCCGCGCCATCGGCACCTCCTGACCCCGCTTCGTCCTGAAAGGACACCCGCTGTGCTCCCGATCTTCCTCAGCGAACTGACCCAGATCTTCCGCAACCGGTCGGTGCTGATCACGAGCTTCGTCATGCCGATCGCCGTCAGCGCGTTCTTCCTCTACCAGCACGATCTCTTCACCCAGATCGGCAGCCTGGGCTACATCGCCGCGATCGTGATGTTCACCGTCTGCGCGTTCGGCCTCTACGCGAGCTCCGTCACGACGCTGGCCTCGCGGCGCCAGAACCTGTTCCTCAAGCGGCTGCGGTCCACCGCCGCCGGCGACGGGGCGATCCTCACCGGGCTCGTGCTGCCCGCCACCGTGATCGCGCTGGTCCAGGTGACCGCGATCATGGCCGTGCTCGCCGCGGTCACCACGGTCCCGGAGAACATCGCCCTGCTCGCGCTCGCGGTCGTCACCACCGCGCTCATGATGGTCGGCCTGGCGCTCGCCACCGCAGGCCTGACGAACTCGCCCGAACACGCGCAGGTCACGACGCTGCCCGTCTGCCTCGGTGTCGTCGCCGTCGCGAGCTGGGTCGGCATCAGCGGGACCGAGGACCTGACGCTGCTCAAGCGGCTGCTGCCCGGAGGAGCGGCGACCGAACTGGTCGTGAACGCCTGGAACGGCGGCGCCTCGACGGCGGACTCCCTGTTCCTGCTGGCCCCGACGCTCGCGTGGGTGGTCGTGGCCGCCGCGCTGGCGTCCCGCCTGTTCCGCTGGGAGCCGCGGCGGTAGGCACCGGATAGGCACTTCTTGCCGATGCGGCGGCACGCGGGGCGAATCGATGATCAAGCTCCTCTTCGATCTTCGCGCACAGGGAGTCCCGCATGTCCACAGCAGTCGTGTCGCGCACCGTCGGCAGGCGCTGGTGGTGGTTCCTCTGGGGACTCCTCGCCCTGCTGGCGCTCGTCACCGCCGGCGTCTTCGTGCCGCCGTACCTGGCCGGGGGCTCGACCGTGCCGAACCTCGACCGAACCACCCCGGGCTACTACACCAGCCTCGTCGTCCACGCCGTGCCCGCGGGCCTCGCCCTGATCACCGGTCCGTGGCAGTTCGTGCCGAGGCTGCGGGCGCGGTATCCGCGACTGCACCGGATCACGGGCCGGAGCGGCGCTCCGCCCAGGTCCACGAACAGCTCACGACGCACCAGGTGGCCGTCGCCCGGCTCGTCGCCGCGGGCGCCACGTCGAAGGAGGTCGCGACCCAGCTGTTCATCAGCAAGCGGACCGTGGACGCGCACCTGCGCACCATCTTCCAGCGGCTCGGGGTGACCTCCCGCAGACAGCTCAGGGACCACCCCGGCCTCAGGTGATCCGGGCGCACGTCTCCGGTGTCCACACGACACCGACGAGAACCGTCACCCGCTCAGGAGCACAAGCCCGTCCGCCACGCCCAGGCGGCGATCTCCACCCGGTTGCGCACGCCCAGTTTCCGTTGCACGTTCGCCAGGTGCGTCTTGACCGTGGCCTGGGTCACGTACAGGTTCTCGGCGACCTCGGCGTTCGTCCTGCCCTGCGCCACCTGCCGGATGACGTCGAGCTCACGGTCGGTCAACGGTTCGCTCGGCGCCGAGTCCACAGTGGCCGTGTCCGAGCGGTCCAGCGCGAAGTGGGACAACAGCCGCGTGGTCACCGTGGGCGCGATCAGCGTCGCTCCCGCCGAGGCCGCGCGCACCGCCTCGACGAGCAACGCCGGTGACATGTCCTTGAGCAGGAATCCGCACGCGCCGTTCCGCAACGCGCGGTACACGTACTCGTCCAGGTCGAACGTCGTGGCGATCAGGACGTTGAGCGGGTTCAGCACCCCTGGTCCGGCGAGCAGCCTGGTCGCTTCCAGGCCGTCGAGCTTGGGCATGCGGATGTCCAGCAGGCACACGTCGGGGCGCAGGCGCCGGGCCTCGTCGACCGCGGCCTGGCCGTCCTCGACGGACGCGCACACCTCGATGTCGGGCTGGGAGTCCAGGATCATCCGGAACGCCGAACGCATCATCTCCTGGTCGTCGGCGATCAGCACGCGGATGCTCATGACCGTCCATCATGGCAGAGCCGGCGCGAGCGGCAGGACCGCGGTCACGCGCCAGCCGCTGCCCACCGGGCCCGCGGTGAGGGTGCCGCCGGCGGCCTCGACCCGTTCGGTGAGGCCCACCAGACCGAAGCCGGTGCCGGGAACGTCCGAAGTGGACGGAGAGTCGTCGGCCACCACGACCTCCAGTCGTGCTCCGGGCAGGGTCCTCGCCCGGACCTCCACCGCCCCGGCATCCCGCGCGTGGCGCAGGACGTTCGTGAGCGACTCCTGCACGACGTGCCGGACGGCGTCGACCACGGTGGCGGCCAGGTGCGTCGTCGCGAGGTCGTCGTCGATGTCGATGGTGATCGGCGGGCCCGCGAAGTGACCGACCGGCTCCGCGACCGCCTCGCCCAGCGTGCTGCGGATCGAGGCCGGTTCGTCGTCGCGCAGCACCGAGATCATGCCCCTCATCGACACGAGGGCCTGCTCGCCGGCCTGCTCGATCCCGGCCAGCGCCCTGTCCAGGTCCTCGGGCCCCGGCTGCCGGCCCTCCGTCGAGATGAAGCGGACGGCCTGCGCCTGCACCACCATCGCCGTCACGTGGTGAGCGACGAAATCGTGCAGGTCACGCGCGTACTCGAGCCTCTGTGCCTGCTTGGCGAGCTCCCCTGCGTCGACGCGGCGCTGGTCGTGCAGCCGCAGGTACATGCCGAGCAGGACGACGAACAGCATCCCGACGGCGAAGAACCCCGCCACGTAGTCGAGTTGCGGCCGTTCGAGCGTGTAGCACCGCGTCAGCATCGACACGACCGCGCCGTACAGCAGCGGAACCACCAGCATCGAACGGCTCGGCCGCAGCTCGATGATCGACCGCGCGCTCAGCCAGGCGAGCGCGGTCAGCTCCACCACTCCGAACGTGTTGTCCAGGCCGGCCGGCAACGCCTGGACCAGCAGGGTGAACACGATCGAGACGACCGCCACCGCCGCGACCACCGGCGCGCGCACCGAGGGCATCGCGAGTGCCGCGAGCGAGAGCAGGCCGGTGACCACCAGTCCCGCCCCGGTCGCCACCGTCTCCGCGCTCAGTCCCTCGAACACGACCACGGCGGTGGCGGTGAGCAGGCCGAGTCCCGCCGAAAGGCGCTGCGCCCAGGACAACCTTCTGATCTCCGCCAGCATGACCGTCACGGTAGGACAGTCGGCGGCGCCCGGCCCTCATCCCTTTGGTTGAGTGGCCCCGGAGGCGTTCGTCAGTTCGGTTGAGCCGCCGGGCCCACCACCCGCGCGAGCATGGCGATCATGAACGAACACACGGTGGCCGAGGCGATCCAGCTCGGCAAGGTCTACGGGGAGGGCGACGCCGCCGTCACCGCGCTGGCCGGGGTGACGGCGGGGTTCCGGCGCGGGGAGTTCACCGCGATCATGGGGCCGTCCGGCTCGGGCAAGTCGACGTTCCTGCACTGTCTCGCCGGACTCGACGAACCCACGTCCGGGACGGCGCGGATCGCGGGCACCGACCTGGGATCGCTGGACGACGAGAACCTCACGCGCGTGCGTCGCGAGCAGATCGGCTTCGTGTTCCAGTCCTTCAACCTGCTGCCCACGCTGACCGCGTGGGAGAACATCGTCCTGCCCCTGTCGCTGTCCGGCCGGACGCCGGAGAAGAGCTGGGCGGACCAGGTCGTCGCCGCGGTGGGCCTGGAGGACCGGCTCGAGCACCGCCCCGCGCAACTCTCCGGCGGCCAGCAGCAACGTGTCGCCTGCGCGCGGGCGTTGATCACGCGGCCCGAGATCATCGCCGCCGACGAACCCACGGGAAACCTGGACTCGCGCTCCGGCGCGCAGATCCTCGGCCTGTTCCAGCGCTGTGCCCGGGAGTGGCAGCAGACCGTGCTGATGGTGACGCACGACCCGTTGGCCGCCGGTTACGCGGACCGCGTGCTCTTCCTGGCCGACGGCGTGCTGGTGGACGAGATGCGGCAGCCGACACCGGACCAGGTGCTGGCGCGCATGCGCCGGTTCGAGCCGCAGGCGGTGCGCTGATGCTGCGTCACGCCCTCCGATCCGTCCTCGCGCACAAGGCGCGGTTCCTGCTGTCCCTGGCAGGTGTGGTCCTCAGCGTCGCCTTCGTCGTCGGGTCGCTGCTCTACGGTGACGCGGTCACGACCGCGTTCGACCGGGCTCAGGCCCGCGCGCAGGCCGACGTGGCGGTCAAGGTGGAGCCCGATCTCGTCTCCACCAAGCTCGGCGACGACGTCGTCGCGCAACTCCGCGCCCTCCCCGGCGTCGCGCAGGTGCGGCCGATCGCCGACGGATACGCGTTCCTCGTCACGAAGAGCGGGGAGATCGCCGGTCAGCCCGACCACGCCGGAGGTACCAGCTTCGACTCCGGCCGCCACCGGCTGATCGCCGGGAAGGCACCGGAGAGCGAGAACCAGGTCGCACTCGACGAGCACACCGCCACGAAGACGGGCTATCAGGCCGGTGACCAGGCCCGGGTGATCGTGAACGGCGTGGTGCACCCGGTGATGGTCACCGGTGTCTTCACCGCCGACGACCCGAGGCTCGCCGCGGGAGGCTCGCTCGTCGCGTTCGACCTCAGGACGGCGAGCGAGCGGTTCTCCCCCGTTCCCGGCGGGTACACGGCGGTCGACCTCGTCGCCGCACCGGGCGTCAGCCAGGACACGATCGCCACGAGCGTCCGCGCGGCCCTGCCGCCGACCTTCGACGCCGCGACGGGAGCCTCGCTCAACACCGTCGGTGGTGACGACAAGCTCACGTCGATCCTCCTCCTGTTCGCGAGCGTGGCGCTGTTCGTCGCGGTGTTCCTGGTGGCGAACACCTTCACCATGCTCGCCACAGCGCGTTCCCGGGAGAACGCCCTGTTGCGCGCGGTCGGCGCGTCCCGGCGGTACGTGCTCCGCAGCGTGCTCGCCGAAGCCGCTGTGCTCGGTCTCGTCGCGACGGTGCTCGGCTACGCGCTCGGGATCGGTGTCGCCGCCGTGCTCAACAGCGCCTTCTCCGTGATCAACGGCCCGGAGGTGCCGCTGCGGGCGTTCAGCCTCGGCGCCGTGGCCGCCGCTCTGGCCGTCGGCGTCGGCGTCACGACGGTCGCCGCGTACGTCCCGGCCCGGCGCGCCGCGTCCGTCCCGCCGATCGCGGCCCTGCGCACCGGACTTCCGCAGACCACGAAGTCGTTGCGCCGCAGGAACGTTCTCGGCGCGGCCCTGTTCCTGATCGGAGCAGCGGTCACCGCGGCCGCGATCGGCAGCCAGGACCTCATCTACCTCGGCGCTCCCCTGGTGATGCTCGGCCTGATCGTGCTCACTCCCCAGGTGAGCGCGGGCCTGACCAAGGTGCTGCGCGGCCCGCTGACCCGGCTGCGCGGGATGCCGGGCACCCTGGCCGTGGAGAACGCCCGCCGCAACCCGCGCCGCACGGCCGCGACCGCCACGACGCTGATGATCGGACTGTCCGTCTGCGCCGCCGTCACGGTGGGGATCTCCTCGGCGGCCACGAAGGACGCGGAGGACACCCGGACCGGGGACAACGCGGACGTCCAGATCGGCACGATCCCCTTCTCGGACCTCAGTTCCAGCACCGTGGCCGAGGTCGCGAAGGTCTCCGGCGTGCAGGCGGTCAGCCCGCTCACGCCGGTGTCCATCAAGCTGGGTGAGAGCAGGTTCCTCAACCTGACCGCCGTGAACGCGTCGAGCGTCGAGGACTTCCTGCCGCTGACGGTCAGGGACGGCTCGCTGGACCGCCTGGACCAGGGCATCGCCGTCTCGACGGCCACGGCCGACCGGTACGACCTCACGGTCGGTTCCCCGGTCACCGGTGTGCTCCAGGCGTTCGGCGCGGAGGACAAGCCGGTGACCCTGCCGGTCGTGGCCACCTACGACGTGCCGGAGGCCTCTGGACAGAAAGCGCTGATCTCGACGGAAGTCGCTCCGGCAGCGGCGTCACCGAGCACGATCCTGGTGAAGGCCGCGTCCGGACAGGATCCCACCGAGTTGCGCGCGCGGCTCCAGAAGACCCTCGACAACCCAGTGCTGACGGTGCAGACCAAGCCGGAGGCCGCGGAAGCGGCGACCAGTGCGGCGAAGACGTTCCTGAACATCCTCTACGCACTGCTCAGCGTCTCGGTGCTGATCGGCGCCCTGGGCGTGGTGAACACCATGACGATGTCCACTTTGGAGCGTGTGCGCGAGATCGGTCTCCTGCGCGCGGTCGGCCTGAGCAGCAGGCTGGTCGGCTCGGTCCTGCGGCTGGAGTCGGTGATCATCGCGGTGCTCGGCGCCGCCCTCGGCCTGCTCGCCGGCACCGGCCTCGGTGTGGTGGGAGTGCTCAGCCAGAAGGGGATTCCCGTGGTGATCCCGTGGGGGCAGCTGGGAGCGTTCGTCCTCGTGACGGTGGTGATCGGGATGCTCGCGTCGTTGTGGCCGGCCAGGACCGCGGCGCGCACGCCGATCCTGACGGCGATCCACGCGGACACCGAGTAGGCGTCGGCAGGCCGGATCCCGGTTCACGATTGTGGCGCGGGATCCGGCCCGGTGGCCCTACTGTGGTCAAGCATGAGACTGGTGCCGTTGCAGAAGGCCTCGCTCGTAGTGATCTTCATCGACGCCGTCGTCATCGTCTCCGGGTTCCTGACCGGCAGTGCGTTGCTGCCGCGGTCGGCGAACGTCGTGCTGACGGTGATCTCGACAGCTCTCATGGCCTCGACGGTGGTGCTGGCCAGAGGCGGGTACAACTTCACGAAGCCGACGCTGCCCGCATGGGCGGTCGCGGTGGGGGTGATCTCGTTTCTCGGCGGTGCCTTCCTCTTCGCCTACCCGCTGCTGACCGGCACCGACGCGGGCAGTTTCGAGCAGCGGAACGGGAAGTACCAGGAGTCGAAGGACGGTGTCGTCGTCCGCGAGCTCACCGAGGAGCAGTACGACGCGGTGATGGCGGCGAACCAGCGCGGGTGGGCGGGACTCGCTCTCGCCTTCGCCGGGGGCACGCTCCTGTACGCCGGGATCCGTCATCGCAAATGACTAGTCACACCAAGGGTTTTCCCGGCTAAGCTGAGATCGAACCTCTCCGTCAGTCGCGGTCAGCACGGATCCGAGGGAGCTGCCGACGTGGTCGAGACGCACGACATCGTTCGCCCGCCTGCCGAACTCAGCGCGGCCCTCGCGGCCATCGGGAGCGCGACGGCCAGTGCCGAGCTCAGCAGGATGGGCATCCGCAGCGCGTTCATCCGCGGGCCCGTCTCGGTGACGCCCGGCGTGCGGGTGGCGGGACCGGCGTTGACGTTGCAGTTCCTGCCGAAGCGGGAGGACCTGTACCCGGTCGACGAGTACGAGGAGCCGGAGAAGCAGTTGCACCGGCACGTCATGTACCACGCCCAGCCCGGCGACATGATCGTCGTCGACGCGCGCGGTGACATGGGCAGTGGCGTGTTCGGCGAGATGATGCTGACCTACTTCAAGGGTCGCGGCGGTCTCGGTGTCGTGGTCGACGGGTGCCTGCGCGACGTCGGTGAGGCAAAGGAACTCGGTCTCGGGCTGTGGATCCGGGGCGCCACACCGAACTTCCACGCCCAGACAGACATCGTGCCCGCCGCCGTCAACGTGCCGGTGGCGTGCGGCGGCACGCTCGTCGAGCCGGGCGACATCGTCGTGGCCGACGACGACGGGGCGGTCGTGGTGCCGGTCAAGCTCGCGCCCGCGGTGCTGGCCGTGGCCCAGGAGCACGCCGAGTGGGAGGAGTTCTCCCGGCTGCGCCTGGCCGAAGGTGGTGACCTGCGGCGGTACTACCCGCTGTCGGACGAGGCCCGGCCCGAGTACGAACGGTGGCGTGCCGAGCAGGGTCGTTAGCTCCACAGGCGGTCGTGGCTCGCCTCACCGTCCCAGTGCGTCGTCTCCGCGAAGAACACCGGATCACGCGGGTCCAGGTGGCGTCGCACCAGTTCCTCGTCGAGGTCGCCGAACCCCAGCCCCGGCGTGTCCGGCACCGCGATGTGGCCGTTCTGGATCAACGGGCGCGGCAGGCCGGTGACGAGGTCGCTCCAGAACTCCACATCGGTCGCGTGGTGTTCCAGCGCCAGGAAGTTCTCGGTGGCGGCGGCCAGGTGCACGCACGCCATCGTCGCGATCGGGGACGCCGCCAGGTGCAACGCCATCGCGATCCCGCGTTCCTGCGCGTGGTCACCGATCCGTTTGGTCTCCGCGATTCCTCCCGCCGTCGCGGGGTCGGGGTGCACGACGCGGACGGCGCCGGCGTCGAGCAGCGGCCGGAAGCCGTCGAGCAGGTAGATGTCCTCCCCCGTGCACGTCGGGACGGCGACGGACTCGGTGAGCCGGCGCCACTGGTCGGTCAGCTGCCACGGGATCAGGTCCTCGATCCACGCCAGCGTGAACGGTTCGAGCGCGCGACCGACGCGGATGCACGAGTCGAGGGCGATGTGGCCGAAGTGGTCCGCGGCGAGTGCGATGTCGTAGCCGACGACGGATCGGACGGTGTCCACATAGGACGCCAGGTGGTCCACGCCCTTCGCGGTGACCTGGATGCCGGTGAACGGGTGCATCGTCGTCAGGTCCGCGCGGGCGCCCGGCGGCGCGATCAACGCCCCGGGCACGTCCCACAGCAGGTCGATGCCCACGTCCATCTTCAGCATCGTGAACCCGCGTCGCCTGCGGTCCAGCAGCCGGGCGCCCATCGCGTGCGGATCCGGCAGCGACGGGGTGTCCGCGTAGCAGCGGACCTCGTCGCGGAACCGGCCGCCGAGCAACGCGTGCGCGGGCACCCCGTACGCCTTGCCGGCGAGGTCCATCAGCGCCATCTCGACGCCGGAGACCCCGCCGCCCTGACGGCCGTGGTGCCCGAACTGCTTGATCTTGCGGAAGATCTTGCCGACGTTGCAGGGGTTCTCGCCGACGAGCCGGCTCTTGAGCACGAGCGCGTAGGTGGCGCTGGCCTGGTCGCGCACCTCCCCGTAGCCCACCAGCCCCTGATTGGTGTCGATCCTGATGATCGACGAGCGGAACGGCACCCCGGCCAGCGTGGTCACCCGCAGGTCGGTGATGCGCAGGTCACTGGGCCGGGACGCCGTCGCGACGTGCTCCTCCGTGATGCTCACCCCTTCACCGCCCCCGCGGTGAGCCCTTCGGTCAGGAACCGCTGCCCGAACGCGTACATGGTGACGACCGGGATGCTGATCAGCAGCGAGGCCGCGGCCAGCTGTCCCTGCGGCACGACGTCACCGAAGATCATCGACTGCATGCCGACCGGCAACGTCTTGTAGTCGTCCTTGGTGATGAACACGAAGGCGAACAGGAACTCGTTCCACGCGTTGGTGAGCGTGAACAGCGCGACCGCGAGCAGTCCCGGTTTGGCCAGCGGCAGCACGATCCTGATGAACGCCCCGAACCGCGTGCAGCCGTCGACCAGCGCGGCCTCCTCAAGGTCCGCCGGGATCGACTTGAAGTAGCCGACGAGCAACCACGTCGCGAACGGCAGGGTGAAGGTGGGATAGGCGAGCACGAGCGACCACAACGAGTCGTTGAGCCCGATGCCGCTCATCATCTGGTACAGCGGGATGAACAGCAGCGCGCCCGGCATCACGTAGGTGAGCAGGATCGTGACCGTGAAGCTCTCCGAACCCCGGAACTTCAACCGCGCCAACGCGTACCCGGCCAGCGCCGCGCACACCAGCGCGATCACCGTGGACGCCACCGACACCAGGATCGTGTTGAGGTACCAGGTGCCGAACGCCCTGTCCGTGAAGAGGTTGGTGAACTGCTCGGTGGTCCACGGCGTCGGCCAGAGATCGTCCGTGCGCGCGACGATCTGGTCGTCGGACTTGAACGCCGTGACCGTCATCCAGTAGAGCGGCGCGAGCACGAAACCCAGCAGTCCCACCAAAGCGATCCCCGAACCGGTGCCGCCGACCAGGCGTGCGGCCAGCCGGTTGCCCCGCGCGGCGAGCACCGACACCACCCGTCCGACGGCGGCGGCGAGCACCACGAACACGCCCAGCACGAGCGCGGCCTTCCACACGATGTGCGGCGAAGCCCAGACCAGCACCAGCACCGAGAGCACGACGACGACCCACGGCAACGCCCTGCGCTGGGCCGGGGACAACCGCCTGCGTCCCAGGTCGCCCGCGCCCGGCAGGTCGTTGCGGCGCATCATCCGCACGAGGATCACGACGAGCACGGCGATGATCGGCAGCATCACCAGCGTGACCGCGGCGCCCGCACCCAGTTGCAACTGCTGGATGGCCTTCGAGTAGGCCACCATCACGTACGGGGCCGTGGCGTCCCCGGGGCCGCCCTGGGTCATCAGCCAGATCAGGTCGAAGTTGTTGAACGTCCAGATCGACGACAGCAACACCGTCACGATCATGATGTGGCGCAGGCCCGGCAGGGTGATGTGCAGGAAGCGCTGCCACGGCGTGGCACCGTCCACAACGGCCGCTTCGTACAGGCCGCCGTCGATGGCCTTGAGCCCGGCGAGGAACGTCACCGTGAAGAACGGGATGCCCTTCCACACGTTGACCAGGATGACCGCCGGCATCGCGAGTGCGGGATCGGACAGCCACTCCGCGGGCCACCGGTCGACCAACCCGATCGCGGCGAGGCCGGGCCCGATGCCGGAGTCGGTGAGCAAAACGTTGACGCTGCCGAAGATCGGGTCGAACAGCGACCGCCAGGTGAAGGCGGTGACGACCGTCGGCACCACCCACGGCAGCAGGATCACGCCGGCGACGATCGCTCGGCCGCGGCGCATGTGGTGCAGCATCAACGCCGCGATGAGGCCGAGGGTCACCTTGAAGATCTCGGCGTACGCGGTGAAGACGAACGAGTTGAGCACTCCCTTGTGGAACACGGTGTCGTCCACGAGGGCGGTGTAGTTGTCCAGCCCGACGAACACCGTCTCCGCGCCGTGGCGTTCCGTGGTGCTGGTGAAGATCGAGTCGGCGATCGGGAACAGGATCAGGCCCGCGACCAGCACGAGCGTCGGCCCGATGAACACCGCGGCGAGACGCCAGTCCCGCCCGAGCAGCCGCTGCGACGGCGTGAGCGAGGACGACCGGCCCGGCGCCGGGTGAACCGGCGCCGGACGTGTGCGCAGGGTGGTCACTGCTTGTAGCCCTGCTGCTCGAAGACCTGGACGATCCGGGCGTGCGTCGAGGCGACGGCGTCAGCCGGCTTGGTGCCCTGGATGACCGACTGCATCATGTCGGTCAGCAGGTACGCGGCGGTGGCGGCCTGCTCGCCGGGACTGGGAGCCTGGGGGAACTTGAAGCCGGTCTTCGTGGTCACCGGCAGCGGTGTGCGGGTCTGTTCCCGCAACGCGGGGAAGGCCGGGTCACCGCTCGTGTAGTACGGGTCGGAGTCCCACACCTTGTCCCACGACGGGTTCACCAGGCACGGCGCTCCCTTCGCCACACCGAGCAGCGCGGTCCCGCTGACCATGTACTTCGCCACGAGCTTGGCGAGATCGGGGTTCTTCGCCCCCTTGAACACGACGAACGAGTTGGACTCGCCGAACGCGAGCGGCTTGTCGAGCGCCGGTCCGGTGGCGCCGTTGAACGGGTGGGTGTTGGCGTAGACCGGGTTGTTCTTGGTCTTCGAGTCGGCGTAGACGCTGAACTGGTTGAGCGTGAGCCCCAGGATCTGGGCCAGCCAGTTCTCGTTGTTGCTCGAGTCGGTCCAGCTGCCGATCCCCGGCGGCAGCATCGGCGTGTACTTCGGGTTCGTGTAGATGTCGCCGATGAACGTGACGGCGGCGACGGTCTCCGGCGAGTTGAACACCACCTTCGTGCCGGTGTTGTCCGCGATCGCGCCGCCGTAGGTGTTGACGACGTTCGCGATGAAGCCGTTGGCGTCACCGGAGCGGTTCACCGTGAGACCCCAGCCGAAGCGCTTCTTCGCCGGGTCCGAGACCTCCAACGCGTTGTCGCGCAACTCTTCCCACGTGTAGTGAGGTTTGAGCGCTAGCCCCTTCTCCTGGTACCAGTCCTTGCGCAGGTACATCGCGGACGCGATGAAGTGGTACGGGATCGCGAACCAGCGCCCGCCGAACACGCAGTAGTTGGTCGCCTCCGTCGCGGGCTCCCCGTAGAGCTTGCGCATCTCCTCGACCACGTCGGTGACGTCGGTGAGGGCGCCGAGGTTGTGGAGCTGGCCGACGAACCGCCGGTCGCTCACGAAGGCGAAGTCACGGCTGGTGCCCGCCTTCACCTCGGCGTCCATCTTGGCCACCATGTCGCCGGCGTCCCCGGAGACCAGGTCGTTGCGGACCGTCGTGCCGGTGGCCTGTGCGAAGACCTGCAGCGACGCGTCCAGTGCCTTGTTGGCGGACTCGGAGTACAGCTTCTGCGAGAGCATTCCGACCGACCCGCCGCGGAGCCCGGCCGCCTGGTCCAGCAGGGCCTGGGGCACTTTGACGTCGACCTGCGGCGCGGCGGGGGCTCCTCCCCCGCATCCGGCGAGACCGAGCACGCCGAGCGCGCTCATCCCGAGAAAAGAACGCCGGGATAAATCCGCTTTCTCTTCCATGACCACTCCTCTCGCGTCCGGGCATGCGGACGCGGACCGACGGGGCGACGTTGCAGCCGGCGGTACAGCGAGGCGTGCGCCGCGCTGCCGGGTCGTTCAAGCGGCGAAGACGGCGGAGCGAGGTGCTGGTGGTGCGCTAACGGCGGCGGGTGGCCCGCCTGGTCTGCTTTTCCTTCTCCGCGAGGAGAGCGGAGTTGTTCGCGAGGTGCTTGCGCATCGCCGCGCGGGCCCGGTCCGGATCGCGCGCGACGATCGCCTCGTAGATCTCGGTGTGGTCGGCGGTGGCCTTGCGCAGTGCGGCGGGCGCCTCGTTGGTGATGCGCCGGCTGGCCGTGCCGAGCCAGCGGGCGGAGTACATGATCCGGTCGAGGATGCGGTTGTCGGCCGCCCGGCAGATCTCCATGTGGAACTCGTGGTCGACCTCGAGGTAGGCGTTGGGATCCGCCTCGAGCTCGGCCATCCGGTCGACCCCGGTCCTGAGCCGGTCGAGCGATTCGCCGGTGACGACGGCCGCGGCCATCGCGGCCAGTTCGGGTTCGAGCAGCACGCGCATCTGGTGCAGCTCCTGCAACAGGTCACCGACGATCTCCGTCGGCAGCCACTCGATCAGCAGCGGGCTCAGGTAGTCCCACTCGGCGGGTGGACGCACGACGACGCGGCGGCCCTGTGCGACCTCCACGATGTCCAGCGAGGCGAGGATCTTGAGCGTCTCCCGCGCCACCACGCGGGACACACCGAACTCCTGGGAGATGTCGAGTTCCGAAGGCGCGCGGCCGTCCTCGATCCCGCCGCTCACGATGCGGCGGGTCAGGTGTGCCGCCACCTGCACCGGAAGGGTCCGGACCTTGACAGCGTCCGGAGACTCTTGTCCCCTTTGCATGTCATCAGCTTATAGGACAAGTTGAGTTTCGCGACAGTCCGTTCTCATGCACCACCCGACTCCGGGAGAGCCATGCGAATCGTGAACGTCACAACGGCGGTGGTCGCCTACCACGGCGAGGCCACCCTCGTTCGAATCGACACCGACGAGGGCCTCAGCGGGTTCGGCGAGGCCAATCCCGACGCCGGCGCGGGTGCCGTCGTCGGGATGATCAACTCGCTGACGCCCCTCCTGATCGGCGAGGACCCGCGCAACGTCGAGCGGTGCTGGGAGAAACTGCGGCGCGCCAAGGTCTTCGCGGGGGCGCAGAGCGGGGTGTTCGTGATCGCCCTGTCCGGGATCGAGCTCGCGCTGTGGGACCTGGCGGGCAAGGCCGCGGGCCAGCCGGTGTACCGGATGCTCGGCGGGAAGTTCCGCGACCGGATCCGCCTCTACGCGGACTGCGGCGACGGTGACGACCCGGCCGGTTCGATCAGCGGGTGCGTCGACCGGGCCCAGCGGATGGTCGCGGAGGGGTTCACGGCCATCAAGTTCGACGTCGACGACCTGCACCACCCGGCCAAGTTCGACGCGTTCAACCACACGGTCAACGCCGCCGAGCTGCGGTCGATGGTCGAACGCGTGGCGGCCGTGCGGGAGGCGATCGGGCCGGACGTCGACCTCGCAATCGATCTGCACGCCCGCTACGACGTGCCGAGCGCGTGCCGGATCTCCTGGGAGCTCGAGCCGTTCGGCCTGATGTGGCTGGAGGAACCGCTACCGGCGGAGAACGTCGACGCGCTGGTGCGGGTGCGGGAGCAGACCCGCACGCCGATCTGCGCGGGCGAGAACCTCTACCTGCGGTGGGGATTCCGCGAGCTGCTCGAACGCGGCGCCGTGGACTTCATCGAGCCGGACGTGCCGAAGTGCGGCGGCCTGGCCGAGGCCAAGAAGATCGCCAACCTCGCCGAGCTGCACTACGTGCCCTTCGCACCACACCTGGTGTCGACGCCGCTGGGCACGATGGCCACGTCGCACCAGTGCGGGGCGATCCCCAACTTCTTCGTCCAGGAATGGCACGCCCTCGAGGAGCGCGAGGTGTGGGACAGCTACGTCCACGCACCGGACGGGAGCGGTTCGATCGTCAAGGACGGCTACATCACGCTGCCCGACACCCCCGGCATCGGCGTGGAGCTCGACATGGACGGGGTCCGGAGGCACGCCGTCGCGGGCTACGGGGTGTTCGAGTAGACGTCGGGCGCCGCAGCCGGTTCGTGGAAGAGGTTCGTGCGGTACTGGGCCATCTCGGCGGGCGAGAAGGCGCGCTGGGCACCGGTGTACTCGGTGTCCGGGTGGCTGAACAGCCCGTGGTCGGGCAACGTCTGGGCAGCGGGCTGGATCTGCAAGGTTCTCGGCTCTCTGTACGACCCGTGCGTTCACGGGCGGTCGTGCTGAAGTTGTTTCACAACAACGCGATGAGCGTGCATCCGGAGATGCACGCTCATCGCGGGAGACGCGTCGGTCAGTCCTTCTTGAAGGCGTCCTTCACCTTCTCGACGCCTTCCTTCAGGTGACCCTTCGCCTGGTCACCCTTGCCCTCGGCCTGCAGGCCCTCGTCGTCGGTCGCAGAGCCGACGCCCTCCTTGACCTTGCCCTTGAGCTGGTCGGCCTTGGCGTCGATCTTGTCGTCGGTGCCCATGTGGTCCTCCCTCAACGACTGTTTTGGTGCTACGCCAGCCGGATGCCCCACTCAGGTGAAGGTCAACCGTCGACCTCGTCACAACTTCGGGTGCGATTCCTCCTGCTCGCCCAGGCGCCGGTCGGCGTCGGCCGCGGCGCCGGTGATCCTGCCCAGGAACGCCGCGACGGCCCGGAGTTCGGCCGGTGACGTCGTGCGGAGGACGTCCGCGATCTCGGTGCCGGCGACGGCGAGGAAGCGGCGGGCGTGCTCGCGCGACGCCGGGGCGGGTCGCAGCGTGACGCGGCGGCGGTCGGCGCTCTCGCGGCTGCGGACGAGGTGCCCGGCGGCCTCGAGCCGGTTGAGCAGGATCGTGGTGGCGCCGGTCGTCATGCCGATCTGCCGGGCCAGCCGGGCGGGCGAGAGCGGTGTGCCCGCCTCGGCCGCCCAGACGATCTGCCCCAGCGCGCCCGCGTCGGAGGTGGGCAGGCGCATCCACGTGGCGAGGTGCTGGTCGAGCGCCGTGAACGCGACGACCCAGTCCCGCAGTCCGTGCATCACCTCGACCTGGGCCGCCGACCACGCCTCCACCAGCGGATCCGCGTCTGTCATGCACCCTCCCGCTCCCCGAAGTAGCTTTGCAGCAAAGCTATCAAGCAGGGGGTTGCACATGACGACACGGCACGCGGTCATCTCCGGCGCGAGCATCGCCGGGCTCTCGGCCGCGTTCTGGCTGCGCCGCACCGGGTGGGAGGTGACCGTGCTGGAGCGCGCACCGGAATTCCGCGACGGCGGGCAGAACGTCGACGTCCGCGGCACCGCCCGCGAGGTGCTCACCAGGATGGGGTTGTTCGACGCGGTCAAGGAGCAGAACACCACCGAGACCGGCACGGTGTTCGTCGACTCGTCGGGCCGGGTGCGCGCGGAACTGCCCTCGGGCGGCCCGGACGGGGCGACCGCCGAACTGGAGGTCCTGCGCGGCGACCTCGCCCGCACGATCCTGCGGCACCTGCCCGCGGGGGTCGACGTCCTCTTCGGCGACACCATCTCCGGCGTCGAGGACGGCACCGACGCCGTCACGGTGACCACCGCCTCCGGCCGGACGTTCCGCGCCGACCTGCTGGTCGTCGCCGAGGGCGTCCGCTCCACCACCCGCGACCTGCTGTTCGACGACGTCGACCGCCGTGACCTCGGCATCACGATGGCGTTCGGCACGATCCCCCGCACGGCGAGCGACGACAGCCGGTGGCGCTGGTACACCACGACCGGCGGACGGCAGATCCACCTGCGTCCCGACAACCACGGCACGACGCGGGCCATGCTCGCGTGCACCGGGGACTTTCCCGACCGCGCCCTGAGCCGGTTCCGCGAGCGCTTCGCCGACGCGGGCTGGGAGGCCCGCCGCGTCCTCGACGGGCTCGACGCCTCCGACGACGTCTACGTCGACCAGCTCACCCAGATCCGGATGCCCTCGTGGCACCGCGGCCGGGTGTGCCTCGCCGGGGACGCCGCGTGGTGCGTCACCCCGATGGGCGGGGGCGGCGCCTCGTTGGCGCTCATCAGCGGGTACGTGCTGGCCGCCTCCCTGTCCGGGTCCGAAGGCGGGCTCGCCGCCTACGACGAGTGGATGCGGCCGCTCGTCGACGACGTGCAGAACTTCCCGGGCTGGATCGTGCCGTTCGCGTATCCGCGGACCCGGTTCGGGTTGCGGCTGCGCCACCTGGCCGACAAGGCGTTCACTTCACGGCTGCTGGCGCCGTTGACGGCCAAGATGACCCAGGTCGCCGCGAGTGAGCGGGCGCTGCCGCCCATCGCGGTACCGCAGGTCTGAGGCCGGTGCCGGCCGGTCCGAGGTGACCGGCCGGCACCAGCCCGGTCAGCACCAGCCGGTCAACGCCGCACAACCAGCACCGCACGACCAGCACCAGCCAGTCAGCGCCGGAGCCGCTCGGCCGCCAGCCGGCCGGAGATCAGCACCGGGGGGATCCCGACCCCCGGTGCGGTGCCGCTGCCCGCCAGCACGACGTTGCCGTCGCGGAACGGCAGGTTGCTCGGCCGGAACGGTCCCGTCTGGGCGAAGGTGTGCGCGGCCGAGAACGGGGTGCCCGCGGCCTGGCCCTCCCGTGCCCAGTCGTCCGGGGTCACGACGGCGAGCGGTTCGGCGTCGGTGACGAGCTTGCGGGCCGTCATCTCCGCGATGAGTTCCTCCGCGTACCGCTCGGCCTCGACGTCCCAGCGGATCGGGGCCGCGTCGAGGTTCGGGCAGGGCGCGAGGAGGTACTGCAGGTGGCGGTCCGCGGGGGCGAGCGCGGGGTCGGTCAGCGTCGGGGTGGTCAGCAGCAGCGACGGATCGCTCATCAGCCGCCCGCGCCGGATGATCTCGTCGAAGGTGCCGTTCCACTGCTCGCCGAACGAGATCGTGTGGTGGGCGAGGTCGTCCACCACCCTGCGGGCGCTCAGGTGCACGACGACAGCGGAGGGCGACCAGCGCAGCGGCGTGAGCCTGCGCGGTTCCCCGCGCAGCAGCCGGGTGCTCTGGGCGGGACCGGTGGCGAGAACCACCGCGTCGCAAGGGAAGCGCGCCTCTGTCGAACGCACGGCTGTCACCCGGCTCCCCGTGCGTTCCAGGTCGTCGACCTCCACGCCGTAGGAGAACCGCACTCCGGCGCGCGCGGCGGCGTCGGCCAGTGCTTGGGGCACGGCACGCATTCCGCCGCGCGGGAACCACACACCCGCCACGGTGTCCATGTAGGCGATGACGGCGTAGGCGGCCAACGCGTCTCGCGGTGCGACACCGGCGTACAGCGCCTGGAAGGTGAACACCCTGCGCAGCCGCTCGTCCTTCAGGAACTTCCCGACGGCCCGATCGAGCGACCCGAAACCACCGAGCCGGGTGAGCGCCACCAGGTCGGGGCCCACCAGGTCGAACGGCGAGTCGAAGCTCGCGCCGATGAACTTGTCCCGTTCGACCTCGTAGAGCTTCGTCAGCCACGCTCGCATGTCGCGGTAGCCACGAGCTTCCGCACCGCCCGCGAAGTCGCGGACGGCCTGCTCCATGCGCTCGCCGTCGGTGTGCACGTCGAGTGCGGTCCCGTCGGCGAACGTCGCCCGGTAGGCCGGGTGCAGCGGCAGGAGCTCCAGGTGGTCCTCACGACGCTCCCCCACGGCCGCGAACGCCTCGTCGAGCAGTTCCGGCATGGTGAGCACGGTCGGCCCGGTGTCGATGTGGTGACCCGCGACGTCGAGCCTGCCCGCCAGCCCACCGGGGTGCGGCTGTCGTTCGAGGACCGTCACCTCGTGGCCGGCACCGCGCAGGTGCAGCGCGGCCGACAACCCCGAGAGCCCCGCTCCGACCACCACGACCCGGTCGGTCCGGCCTCGCACCGTGCGCGCCATCAGGTCGTCCTCTCCACGGCGCGGTGAGCCAGGCGGATCAGTTCGTCGCGGGCTCGCTCTTCGAGGTCCGCGCGTTCCAGGGCCGCCAGGCCTGTGGCCGCGAGCACCTCGATGTGCTCCTCGACCGCGGCGACCGCGCCGAGGTCCACCAGCAACGCGCGCACGTCGTCGACGGTCCGATCGCTCACCGCGCTGGCGGTGAGGCAGCGGCGCAGCAGTCTTTGCGCGCCGGGTTTTCCCTGTGCTCGTGAGAGCGCTATCGCCATGAGCGGTGTCCGCTTGCCTTCCCTCAGGTCCTCGCCCACCGGCTTCCCGCACACCGACGAGTCCCCGAACACGCCGATCAGGTCGTCCCGCAGCTGGAAGGCGATGCCGACGGAGTGGCCGTACTCGCGCAGGCTCTTCACGACGTCGTCGCCCGCTCCGGCGAGGGCGGCCCCGAGGTGCAACGGACGCTCCACGGTGTACGCGGCGGTCTTCAACGCGGCGACCCGCAAAGCGTGCTCCAGGGACTCCTCGCGGCGGGCGACGGCCTGCAGGTCGAGGTGCTGTCCGGTGATCATCTCGGTGCGCACGTCCTGCCACGGCCGCCAGGCCCGTTGCAGCGCGTCCGCGGGCAGACCGGCCGTCACCAGGGCGTCGTCGGCCCACGCCAGCGCCAGGTCGCCGACCAGGATCGCCGCCGAGTCGCCGTACTGGCGGGCACTGCCCGCCCAGCGCTCCCGCCGGTGCCGTGCCGCGAGCGCCTCGTGCACGGAGGGCTTGCCCCTGCGCGTCGGTGAGCGGTCCATCACGTCGTCGTGCACGAGTGCACAGGTCTGCAACAACTCCAACGAGACCAAAGCGCGCACGACGGTGTCCGCACGGGGCGCGCCGCCCGCGGCCCGCCAGCCCCACCACGCGAACGTGGGTCTGATCCTCTTGCCACCGGCCAGGGTCAGCCTGCGCAGCTCGTCGCCGAGCTCGCCCTCGGCGCCCTGCTTCGCGCTCAGGAACTCCCGCAGCGCGTCGTCCAGGAGCACGCCGAAGTCGTCCAAAGGCGACGTGCGAGCGTCCACGCTGGTCAACAGCGACATCGTCGCCCCCTCGAAGTCGGCGGAAGTGCGGCTTTCCGAGCTGACCACGGGCGGGTCGGGTCTGCATGATGAACGCCGCCGTTGTGCGGAGGGCAACTCGCCGCTTTAGCGTTGGGGAGAACCCTTCCGCGAAAGGACCGCTGATGTCGGCAGAGCGCGAACTGGACGCCGCCGGTGTGACCGCGCCGGCCCTGCGTGACGCGTACAGGCGCTGCCGCGAGCTCAACGCGCAGCACGGCCGCACCTACTTCCTGGCGACGAGGCTGCTCAGCCCAGAGCAACGTCCGGCCGTGCACGCGCTGTACGGCTTCGCGCGCTGGGTGGACGACGTCGTCGACGATCTCCACAGTGGACTCGACGAGAAGATCGCCGAGCTGTCCGCCGTCGAACTGAGGCTGCGCGCGGCCCTGGAGCACGGCACGTCGGACGACCAGGTGCTGACCGCGCTGCTCGACACCGTTCAGCGCTACGGCATCCCGCACCGGCACCTTCACGACTTCATGGCCTCGATGCGGATGGATCTCACCGTCACCGACTACCCCGGTTTCGCCGACCTCGAACGTTATGTGCACGGATCCGCCGCGGTGATCGGACTGCAGGTCCTGCCGGTGCTCGGCACGAGCGTGCCGCGCGAGGAGGCGGAACCCGCGGCCGCCGCGCTCGGCGTCGCCTTCCAGCTCACCAACTTCATCCGGGACGTCGGCGAGGACCTCGACCGCGGGCGGGTGTACCTGCCCGCCGACGAGCTCGCCTCGTTCGGCGTCGACCGCGAGAGGCTCCTGCACGCGCGTGCGACGGGCCAGACGGACAAGCAGGTGCGTGCCGCGCTGCGCGACCAGGTCGGCCGGGCGCGTGACATCTACACGCGCGCGTTGCCGGGTATCGCGATGCTCGCACCGCGCTCACGGCCGTGCGTGATGACCGCGTACCGGCTCTACGGCAGGATTCTGGACCTCGTCGAGGAGGCGGACTACGACGTGTTCTCGCGCCGTGTCGTCGTGTCCAACGGCAGGCGGCTCGCCGTAGCCCTGCCCGCGCTCGCCAGGGCGGTGCTCGCCCGTGCCGCCTGACGAGGGTTCCATGCGAGACCGCATTCCGCTGAAGGTGTACTCCAGTCCGCCGTGGAGGGAGCAGCGGCCCACGTGGCAGGACGCCAAGCCCGCGCTGATCGAGGCGGCGCTCAAGCGTGCGGAGGCGCGCCCGTCCGGGAACTGGTTCGTCGCGGGCGCGAGCGGGGACGTCGTGCGCGGCAAGGTGTGCGGCCGCACGATCGCGGGCCGGGAGATCGTGCTCTGGCGCGGACCTCACAGCCGGTTGATGGCGGGTTCCGGGTCGTGTCCGCACCTCGGAGCGCCACTGTGCGACGGTGCCGTGGCGGAGGGAAAGCTGATCTGCCGCTGGCACGGACTCGCCCTCGACGGCACGCGGTTCGGCGCGTGGACGCCCTTCCCCGCGCACGACGACGGCGTGCTCGTCTGGGTGCGGCTCGACCAGGCGGGCGGTGAGGAACCGCTGGACGCGCCCGTGCTGCCGCAACGCCCGCCGGCGGGCTCGATCGACGCCGTGGTCACGCTCGCCGGTCGCTGCGATCCCGAGGACGTCGTCGCGAACCGGCTCGACCCGTGGCACGGCGCGTGGTTCCACCCCTACTCGTTCGCCAACCTGAGGGTGCTGGAGACACCGACCGAGCAGAACGACGTCTTCCTGGTCGAGGTCACGTTCCGGCTGGCCGGCCGGGTCGGTGTGCCGGTGGTCGCCGCGTTCACCTGCCCGGAACCGCGCACCGTCGCGATGCACATCGTCGAAGGCGAAGGCGCCGGGAGTGTCGTCGAGACGCACGCGACACCGATCGGCCCTGGCCGCACCGCGGTCGTCGAGGCCACCATCGCGCACTCGGAGCGCAGCGGGTTCGCGGTGGCCCGGCGTGCCGCCGGCGCTCTGCGGCCGATCATGCGCCGGGCGGCGGTCCGGTTGTGGCGCGACGACCTCGCCTACGCCGAACGCCGCTACGCCCTGAGGGCGAGCGGCCGTTTCCCCGACTGAGCCAGGGGTTCCGTGTCGAAGTCCGGCCCGGCTGTCGCGGACCGGACTTCGACACGGATCCCAGGTCACGAGGCCTGGCGGTCCATCCCTCCCCAACGGCGGGCCGCCGCGCGCAGCAACGGCACGCGCCCCTCGGTCGGCACCGTCCACAGCTCGGTCCCGGCCACGCCCCACTGCCGCAGCAGGCGGTTGGCGGCGGTGAAACCGGTGGTGGCGGCGCGTTCCATCAACGCGACGGGCAGGTCGACGCGCACGTGGTCCCCGGCGAGCACCAGGAACTCGTCCGGTGTCCGCACTCCCGGCCGCCGCGCGTACCCGCCGGCAGGGAACAGCGGGCAGTCGTCGTGCAGCTCGTGCCGCTCGTCGACCACCTCCGCTCCCTTGGTCTCCGGGTAGACCTCGGTGAGCTGATGCCACAACCGGGCCCGCGCGTCGTGTTCGTCCACATCGGACGGCAGCGCGTAGGCGTGCAGTTCGACGACCGAGCCGCCCGTGCGCGCGGCCCACGCCCGTGCCTCGTGTTCGTAGTGGTCGAGCACGCTGATGTTGTCGAGCAGGTCGTGCCCGCTGGTGCCCAGGAATCCGGGCCTGTCCGGGTCCACCGGCCGGTCGAGCCAGAACCGCGACACCAGGAACGGCGGCGCGTTCCGCAGCTCACCGACGCGGCTCCTCCACTCGGCGTCGGCGAGGGACGGCGAGGCGCCTACGAGCGCTCGCAGGCCGCGGACGTCGGCGGCCAGCACCACCGCGTCCGCCTCGACCTCCCCTCCCCCGATCTCGACCGAGAAGCGCTTGTCCGTTCCACCGCGCACGGAGCCGACCTCGGTGCCCGTGCAGACCGTCGCGCCCAGCGAGGCCAGGTGCTGTCCCAGCGGCCCCCACAGACCGTGCGGGAACGGGTCCGCGGCCACGTCGAACAGCAGGCCCTCGTTGGACCCGAGGAAGTAGATGTGGAACATCACCGCGAGTTCCGCGGCCGACATCTGGCTGGGGTGCGCGAAGAAGCTGCGCGAGAAGACCTCGAACGCCAGGGCGTGCGCCGCTTGGGGAAAGCGGATGCGCTCCAGGTAGGACGCCGCGTCGATGCCGTCGAGCGCCTCGTAGACGCGAGGCACGGACACGTCGAACAGCGGTATGGCGGCGCGGCCGTCGACCTGCGGCAGGTCACGCCACCGGAAGGTCGGGCTGGCGCGCAGGAAGGCGAGCGCGTTCCACGGCGCCGTCGTCGGCAGTCCCGCGAACGAGTCGCGGTGGCCGGACGCCTGCTGCAACGGGTAGTCCGGCATCCCGGTCAGCGCGCGCCCGCCCGGATCGACCCGCCGCAGCAACGACCTGAGGTTGTAGTACTGCCGGAAGAACGCGTGGAAGCCGCGGGTCATCGTGACCTCGCTGCCGTCGGAGAGCCGGGTCGGCCAGCCGCCCACCCGTCCGCCGAGGTACCGCTCCCGTTCGCAGAGCACGACTCGCGCCCCGCGTTCGGCGAGCAGCGTCGCGGCGGCCAGACCGGCGATCCCGCCGCCCACGACGACGACCTGCGGGGCGTCCGCTCCGAACCGCGCGCGTCCCGCCGGTGCGGCGATCCGCACCGCCTTGCGATCCCTCACTGCTGCTGCTCCTGTTCCGGCGCGTGGCCGAGGAAGGTGTGCACGACCCCGAGTTGGAGGCCGCGGGACGGCGAGCTGGTCACGCCGACGAACCCGTTGCGGCGCAACCGGTCGCGCAACGCCGTGGCCCCGTCGAAGCGCACCACGCTGCGCCACAGGTAGGTGAACAGCGAGCGGTCGCCGGTGGCGAGCCAGCCGGCCGGCACGATCACGCCGCACAGCGCCGTCCAGATCGCGGTGCTGACGGCGGAGTCGCGCACCGAGTACTCGTGCAGCACCATGCGGCCGCCCGGCGCCAGGAAGTCCTTCACCTTGCGCAGCAAGGGATCCGGCTCCGGCAGGTTGCGCACGAGGTAGGCCGCGAACACGGCGTCGAACCGGCCCTCGTCCACGTCCTCGGCGCGGCTGTGCACGAACCGCACCCGGTCCGGCCAGCGCTTGCTCCGAGCACGGTCGAGCATCCCCGCCGACGCGTCCACGGCGACGATCTCGACCCCCGGCGCGGCCAGGACGAGCGCCGCCGTGGACGCTCCCGTGCCGCAGCCGAGGTCGAGCACCCGCATGCCGGGCCGCAGTCCCAACGCCCGTGCGGACCGGCGCAACGCCTGGTGGTAGCCGGGGTTGAGACCGACGAGCAGGTCGTACCCGTGTGCGGCGCGGTCGAACTTCCCCGGCACCTCGAGCTTGTCCACGTACCTGCCCTTCCCGTGCCCACGGCGACGAACCGTTGACGTCCTGCTCCGACCGTAAGTCCGCCTCAGCGAGCCTGCACAACGGCGAGGAAGCTCAGCGTCGTGCGGTAACCGAGCAGCAAGATGATGTGCAGCGCGAACAGCCACAACCCGAGTGCGGCGACGGTGCCCACCGCCGGCAGGCCTCCGAAGGGGATGGACCAGTCCAGGGGGATGGCCAGGAACACCAGGAAGCCGTGCAGGAAGCCCGTGAGCACGGCGCCGACCGCGACCCCCGACACCACCGCGGCTCTGATCGGCAACGTGACCGGGCCCGCGAACGCGAACACGAGGGCGACGGCCACGCACACAGGCACCAGGTCGAGGTGGAACGACAGCACAACGCCCCACACGACCGGCCAGCCACCGGCCTCGTACAGCGCCGCCACGTCCGCGGTGAACCGCAGAGGCAGCGCGATCAGCAGCGGCGCCACCAGCAGCACCGGCAGGAACCCGACGCGGCCGGCCTGCCCCGTCCACTTCGACACCGGCCGGTGGGCCACCTGCCCGAGTCCGCGCCGCAGCCCCTCGCCGTACAGGGTCGCGGGGATCAGCGCGGCGGCGAGCACCGGCCAGGAGGCGTTCACCGCGGCCTCGGCCAGCCGCACGAGCGCCTCGGTGGGATCGTGCGCGCTCGGCATCGACCCGCCGAGGATCCGGGCGTTGCCGAGCACGAACGCCGGTCCGAACAGCAGTGCCGCCCCGCGCAGCGCGAGCAGCAGCATCGGCACGAGGCCGAGTCCCGCGTAGAACGTCAGCCCGGCCGCCCACAGCACAAGATCCCGGCCGCGCAACGAACTTCGCACGTCGGCCGTCACGGCGCGGAGCAATCCCATGATCACCAGTTACCCGAACCTGCGTGCCGCCACCCCTCCGATTACGGTGGTGACGTGACCGGTCACGAGGTGGACCCCGTTGCCGGTTGGTCGCGCCTGCACAGCGAGGACGTCTCCGGCAGCCGGTTGGTCGTCGGCTGGCTGCGGTTCATCCACGCGATCGCGCGGCCGTTCGACCGCGTGCACCCCGACCTGCTGTCCGTCGCGGGAGTGGTGGCCGTCGGAGGGGCCGCGGCGGTGGCGTTCGCGGGTGGACGATGGCCGTTGCTGGCGCTGGTGCTGGTCGTCGCCGGTGGGGTGCTCGACGGGCTGGACGGCGCGGTCGCCCTGCGCACCGGCCGTGCGCGACCGGTGGGTGCCGTGATCGACGCCGTCGCCGACCGGCTCTCGGACCTGGGTCTCGTGCTGGTGCTGTTCGCGCTGGACGCGCCGGCGTGGTGGTGTGCCGGTCTCGGCGTGGCGTTGCTGCTGCACGAGTACGCCAGGGCCAAGGCGCAGAGCGTCGGGATGACGTCGGCCGGGGCCGTCACCGTGGCGGAACGTCCGACCAGGATGATCGTCGTCGCCGTGGCGTGTGCCGGCGCGGGACTGGCGCCGGACGGCACCCCGGGCACCGGGTGGAGCTGGGCCGTGGTCTGCGCACTCGTGTGGGCGGGGTGCGCGGTGGCCGGGATGGTCCAGCTCGCGGCGGGAATCCGGCGGGAGCTCGGCGGCCGGGTGTTGCCGGACGCCGTTCAGGCCGGTCCGACGAGGCGGGACACGATCGCCGCCGACATCCCCACCAGCGGCAGTCCCCCACCGGGGTGAGCCGATCCCCCGACCAGGAACAGTCCCGGCACGGGTGACCGGTTGGCCGGGCGCAGGAGTGCCGCGCGCGGTCCGTTGGACGAGGTGCCGTAGATCGCGCCGCCGACGGACCCGGTGTCGCGTTCCCAGTCCGCCGGAGTGCGGATCTCCCGCCACAGCACGCGGTCCCGCACGTCCAGGCCCCGGCTCGCCATGACTTCCAGGACCCGGTCGGCGTACCGCTCGGCGAGCTCCGGAGCGGTCCAGTCCACGGGTCCCTGCCTCGGGGCGTTCACCAGCACGAACCAGGCCTCGGCACCGTCCGGTGCCACCGACGGGTCGGCGGGGTGGCAGACGTAGACCGTGGGATCGGGCACCGGCCGCGGGTCCTTGCCGAAGATCGCGTCGAACTCGGCGTCGTAGTCGGTGGGGAACAACACCCGGTGGTGCGCCGCGTCCGGCGTCCTCCCCCGCAACGCCAGCAGCAGGACGAAGCCCGACAACGACGGCTCGACCTTCCGCAACGCCCTGCGGGCCCCCTTCGCCCGGCGATCGGGCAGCAGCGCGCCGTAGAGCTGCGCCGCGTCGGCGTCCGACACGACGACGTCCGCCTCCACCCGTTCGCCGTCCTGGAGCACGAGCCCGGACACGCCTCCGGCGCGGGTCTCGATCGCCTCGACCCTGGTGTCGAACCGGAAACCGGCTCCCAGCAGGACGCAGCGTTCGAACAGGGCCTCGCCCAGCCTGCGCAGCCCGCCCCGCACGTACCAGCCGCCGTACCGCTGCTCGATGAACGGCACCACCGTCATCAACGCCGGTGTGCGGCGGGGATCCGAGCCGCTGTAGGTGGCGTAGCGGTCGAGCAGCATGCGCAGGCGCGGGTCTTCCAGCCGGCGTTCGCCGACCCCGCGCAGCGTGCGCCACGGCGCGATCGCCATCAGGTCCCGGACGCTCGCCGACCGGCGGACGAGATCACGCACGCCGCCCAGCGGGTTCTGCAGCACGGGTTCGCCGACGAGGTCCCACAACCGTTCCGCGTCGTTCATGACGGCACGCCAGTCGCGTGCGGCCTTCGGCCCCAGCGCCCCGGCGATGGCGGCGTCGACGTCCCGTTCGGCGTGGGGCAGGTCGAGGGTGGAACCGTCGGGAAAGCGGTACCGGCACGCGGGTTCGACCGGGACGACGTCCACGACCTCGTCGAGCGGCGCGCCGGTCTCCGCGAAGAGGTCGCGGTAGACCTGCGGCAGCGTCAGCAACGACGGGCCCGTGTCGAAGGTGAACCCCTCCCGCCTCAGGACACCGAGCTTGCCGCCGTGCTCCGGGGCCTGCTCGTACACGGTGACGGTGTGCCCGGCGTGTGCCAGGCGCGCGGTGACGGCCAACCCGCCCATGCCCGCGCCGATGACTGCGACTCGTGCCACGTCAGGTGCTTCCTCGCAACGATCGGCCCTTCCAGCTCAGGCGTCCCCTCCACCGCGACCACCACGACCGCGCGATCAGGGACACCAGGACACCCACCGAGATCGGGTGGGCCAGCGCGTCCGGCCACACCCGGCCGCCCGTGCGCCGCGCGGCCACCGCACGACCGAGGACGCCGGCGAGGTAACCGGCCGCTCCCGCACGTGAGCCCGCGAGCGCCGCCACCACCGGCAGCACGTACAGCCAGGTGAGCACGCCCGACAGCGCCACGGCCGACACGGGACTGCCGGTAGCGGACCACAGCGACTTTTCGTAGCCGTCGCGCAGGTCCGGCCACCCGTCGTACATCCGGCAGACCGCCACGGAGCTGCCGTCGGCGACCACACCGCGGCCACCACCGCGCTTGATCGCCCGCATCAGCGCGAGGTCGTCGAGCACGGCCGTGGCCACCCCGGCGAAGCCTCCGCAGCGGTGGTAGGCGTCGGCGTCCACGACGAGGAACTGGCCGTTGGCGGCGGACAGCGACGGACGCGGTGAGCGTTCGGCGAGGCGCAACGGCAGGAACGTGAGCCACGACCACTGCAGCAGCGGTTGGACGAGACGGGTCGCCACGTCGTCCGCGAGTTGCCGGGGGAAGGGTGACACGGCGTCGAGCCGGTTCTCGCGCAGCAGGGCGATCGCGGCGGCCACCGCGTGTGGCGCGAGCACCACGTCGGCGTCGACGAACACCAGCACCCGGCCCCGCGCCATGGCGGCGAGTTGTGCGCACGCGTGCGGCTTGCCGGGCAGGCCGGGCGGTGGCGGCTCGCCGGTGACGACGCGGAGCCGGACGTCGCCCGCCGCGACCGAGAGGACCTCGTCTGCGGTGCCGTCGGCCGACCCGTCGTCGAGCACGACGATCTCCAGCCCGGGCACTCCCTCCTGGCCGAGCAGGGACCGGATGGTCGGCGCGATGCGGTGCGCCTCGTCCCGTGCGGGTACCAGCACCGACACCATCTCGTCGCACTCCGGCGGATGTGCCGGCGGGACCCTCATCAGCCGTGCGTTGACCAGCACGTGCAGCAGCGAGACGGCCGAACCGACGGCCGCACCGCGCACGGCGGCCGAGAGCCAGGGCTTCACCGATGCGCCTTCCAGACCTCGACCGCGAACGGCACGGCGACGATCCCCATCAGCAGACCGCCGACGAGCGCGCCGGACGGACGCCCGAAGAACGCGGCGTGCGCCCACACCGACGAGCCGAAGGTCCAGAGGTAGAGCACCGGAGCGGGCCCCACGCGCAGATCCAGTTCCCGGCCCTCGCGTCCCACCAGCCGGTGCAGCGCCGCCACCATCAGCGTGGCGACGAGGATCCACCCGGCGAAGTTGGTCAGCGGCACCCCGTGGACACCGGGCAACGCCGGCTCGGGGTGGGCCCACACCCAATGGCCGGCGTCCACCATCTGCGGGTCCAGGAAGACGTCCCAGCTCACCAGGGCCCAGGCGCCGATTCCCACGACGAGCCAGGCCGGTGGACCTTCCCGCCACCGCCGCGCGAGAGCACGGCCGACGAGCAGGGCGGGCCAGGACATCATCACCCAGGCCAGGGGGACCACCAGCGGCACCGTCCACAGCGAGGGCCCGAGCGTGCCCGCGTAGAGGTACTGCCCGAACGGGAATCCGGTGTGGACACCGACCGTCTCGGCGAGCAGCCCGCCTCCCCCGGCGACCACCACGAGCGCGACGGCGGCCGTCCTGCCGAAGCGGACGGCCGCGTCGCACACCGATGCCACCGCGAAGGCGGCCACGGACAGCAGCGTCATCGGCAGCCGCTGGTCCGGCTCGGTCATCGAGTAGACGATCTGGGCGAGCACGACGACGAAGCCGCAGGCCCAGGCAACACCCGGGACGACTTTGGTCCGACTGCGCACCGCTGACAGGGAGACCGGCGTCATGGGCACGAACTCACGCTAACCGGCGCCGAGGAGCCCGGCATGACAGCGCGTGATCAGGACTGGGCGGGGCGGTCGACGTCACCGCGCCACGCACCGGTCTCGACGCCCCCGCGCTTCTCGATGAACGTCTTGAACCTGTCCAGGTCACCCTGCACCCGGCGGTCGAGGATGCCGAGCTTGTCGGCGACGTTCTCGACGAAACCCTCCGGGTCGATGTCCATCTGCACCGTGACCCGCGTGTGCTCGGCGTCGAGGCGGTGCACGGTCACCACCCCGGCGTGCCCCGGGCCCGTGTCGGAACGCCAGGCGACCCGCTGGTCCGGGTGCTGCTCGGTGATCGTGGCGTCGAACCCGCGCGTCACCCCGGCGATGCTGACCGTCCAGCGGGTGTGGGTGTCGTCGAGCTGCTCGATCCGGTCGACGCCCTCCATGAACCGCGGGAACTCGGTGAACTGCGTCCACTGGTCGTAGACGCTGGTCACGTCGGCCTCGACGTCGACGGACTTGGTGATCGTGCTCATGACGGGCGCCTCCTGCTGGTGAAGTGGTCGCGGAATGCCGCGACCGCTCCAGCAGTACCCCTCGATTCAACTCAAAAACGATCCAATCGACTGTGATCAGGTCGCGGCGGAGTCCGGCCGGTTGTGCAACAGGCCCGAGATCACGGACTCGACCAGCACGCGGTAGCTGCGGTCGACGTCACGCGGCAACCCGAAGGCACCGGCACTTTCGAGGCTCGCGAAGCCGTGCACCGCCGCCCGCAACGCACGGGCGGCGTCGACCGCGTCGTCGTCGTGCAGCCCGAAGCCGGCGAGAATGTCGTAGAGCGCCCGCAGCGAGTCGTCGCTGATCTGGCGGTCTTCCTCGTCGTCGGGTGCGGGGGCGCGGAGTGACGCCACGTAACGGCCGGGGTGGTCGAGGACCCAGCGGCGATACGCGTCGGCGAACGCGTGGATCGCCGCTGAGCCCGCCTTGCCGACGGCGGCCCGGGCCGCCACGCCGCCCAGTTCGCGCTTCGCTTGCAGGGCGATGCCCCGGCGCAGCGCGTCCAGGGACTCGACGTGCCGGTAGAGCGAAGGCGGGCGCACGTCGAGCCGCTCGGCGAGCAGGCCCATGGTCAGCGACTCGAAGCCGACCTCGTCGGCGAGTTCCGCTCCGGCCGCGATGACGGTGGCCGGAACGAGGCCCGCCCTAGGCACGAGAGCCCCCGCGGAGGGTTGTCTGCATCAGGAACACCACTTCGCCGGGGTTGTTCGGACGTGCTGGTTCGATCATCTCAGGCTCCCGCGGCCACGTCCGTCATGAAGTCGGTCACCAACGCGGCGAACCGGTCCGGCGTCTCCTGGTGCGGAGCGTGGCCCGCGCCGGGGATCACCTGGACCTCGCCGCGCCACAACGCCGGGAAGTCGAGCTTGCGCAGGTAGTCGAGACTCACCAGCTGTTCCTCGGCACCGTGCAGGACGGCCAGCGGACGGCGGAGTGCCGAGACGATCGCGAGTTCGTCGGCGAACAGACCGGCACCGGCACTGGCGCCGAGTCCGGTGCGCGCCCTGCCGTCGGTGGCCAGGATGTCAGCGACGAAGTCCGCGAGGCCCAGAGACGAGTCCGGCGCGGTGAAGCTCGCCGCGACGAGTTCGGCCTCCTCCTCGCTGACCTGGTCGGTGAAGAGCGCGCCCATCGCCGGGTGGGGCAGGAACGCCTCGGCCATGTCCGCGGGTGTCGCGATCGGGGGCGCGCCGAAGACGACGAAGCCGCAGGCGTCCGGCAGGCCGGGCGCGGCCTCCATCACGATCTGCCCGCCCAGGCTCCAGCCGACGAAGACGGCGTCGGTCACCCCCAGTTCCCGGGCGAAACCGGTGAGCACGGCCGCGTACCCCGGCAACGAGTAGGCGGCGTCGTCGCCGGCCGGCTCGGACCTGCCGTGCCCGGGCAGGTCCAGGGCGAGACAGCGGAACCGGCTGCCGAAGTCCTGCTGCAGCAGGGGAAGCCACGTTCGTGCCGAGGACGAGTTCCCGTGCAGGAACACCACCGTGCGGGCGTCCGCCCGGCCTGGGCTCTCGACGTAGGCGATGTTCTGCCCACCGACGTTCACGTTCGACTGCTTCACCAGAAGCCTTTCTGTGGATTGTGGACGGACGCGGCCGTTCAGGCGCGCGCCAAGGTCTTGGTCAGAAACGGCAACGAGAGTGCGAGCACCTCGTCGGGGGTCTGGGTGTGCGGGTAGTGCCCGGCACCGTCGATGACCGCCAGCTCACCGAGGCCGCGGGGCAGGTCGGCGAGGACCCTCTCCCCCTCGGAACGCGGGTCGGCCCAGTCGGGATCGGCGCTGCCGACGACGACCAGGACCGGGCAGGTGACGTTGGCCAGCTGGGCGCCGGCGTCGGCGGGGCTGGTCTTGCACATGGCCTGCAGGACCTTCATCCGGCCGGGTTCGCTCAGCTTGGACTCGATGCGCGCGAGCTCGGCGTCCCAGTCCGCCGGCTTGGCCGGCATCGCGAGGCCGAGGTACTTCTTCCAGGCCGTCAGGCTTCCCCCGACCATGACCTTCGCGAGCTGGGTGTAGCCGGCGCGGAACCGCCGCACGCGCATCAGCCCGCCCAGGTCGAAGGACTGCGCGCGGGTGAACGGCGCGAGCTCGACGACTCCGGCGATCACGTCGGGCGCGGTGGCGGCCGCGATGGTCGCGGCACCGCCGCTGATCGACTGGCCGATGATCACCGCCGGGCCGCCGAGGTGGCGGACGACGGCGACCAGGTCACCCGCGATGTCGGTGCGGCTGTAGCCGTCCCAGCCGGTGCTGGAGTCACCGCAGCCGCGGATGTCGACGTTCGCCACCCGGTAGCCCTGCGCGGCGAGCGCCGGGGCCAGGAAGCGGTAGGAGTGGCGGCTGTCCCCGATGCCGTGGGCCAGCACGACGAGGGGACCCTGCCCCGTCACGTCGTAGGCGATGGTGTTCCCGGCGATGTTCAGGTACTCGGTCATGCCGTCCGTCCTCCGCAGTAAAACTAATGTGATTAGCTAAAAGCTAATGCTGTTAGCTTTTGCTGTCAACCACCTTGCGGACCCGTCCCCACGGCTTGAACACCGAGAGCACCATCGCGAAACTCAGCAGCACCAACGCGCTGATGGCGAGGAACGCGACGAACCACATGTCCTGCAACGGTTGTTCGCCCGACGACAGCTCGCGGATCGGCCCGAGGAACGCCAGCAGCAGTGCGCATGCCACGACGTTGAGCACCAGTTTCACGGCGACCCATCGGTAGCGGACGAGTCCCCACTTCGTGGCCATCCCGAGCAGGACTCCGGTGACCAGGCAGACCACCCCCGCCACGAGAGCGGCGAGCAGGAGCGGGACGACGGAGAAGTCCGCGAGTGCCTGGTACACGGCGGTCCGGTCGTCACCCGACCTCGCCCATCCGATCGCCACGAGAACGGTGGCCGCGACGTCGACGCCGATCCAGGCTCCCGCCGCCACGACGTGGGTCACCAGGAT
The DNA here is from genome assembly GCF_033794685.1 of Streptomyces sp. ID05-26A. Lineage (NCBI taxonomy): Bacteria > Bacillati > Actinomycetota > Actinomycetes > Kitasatosporales > Streptomycetaceae > Streptomyces > Streptomyces sp. ID05-26A. Next base: position 308,871 of record NZ_JARAYZ010000002.1, on the reverse strand, counting down.
CGCCTTGCGCAACCGGGCCGAGATGGGCCAGCGGACGCGGTTCACCGGTGCGGGAGCAGTTTTGGGCGCTGTCGTGAGAGTGCTCATGGTCGTTCCTTGTCCGTGAGAAGTCGGGGGTGATCAACCGAGCGGACGTCAGGCGCGGACCAGGCCGGTCTGGTGCGCCACCACGACGAGCTGGGCGCGGTCGCGCGCCTGGAGCTTCATCATCGCCCGGTTGACGTGGGTCTTGACGGTGAGCGGCGAGACCACGAGCTCTTCCGCGATCTCGTCGTTGGACATGCCGTTGGCCGCCAGCACGACGACTTCGCGTTCGCGCTGGGTCAGCACGTCCAGGCGTTCGGGGTTGATCGGCTCGCTGGGGCGCTGGGCCAGGAACCGGCCGATCAACGCCTTGGTCGCCTTCGGTGACAGCAGGGCGTCACCTCGGGCCACGGTGCGGATCGCCGCCTGCAGTTCGGCGGCCTCGACACCCTTGCCGAGGAACCCGCCGGCTCCCGCCTGGACTGCCTGAGCCACGTGGTCGTCCATCTCGAACGTGGTCAGCACCAGGACCTTCACGCCGTCGAGGTTCTCGTCGGCGGTGATGCGGCGGGTGGTCTCCAGTCCGTCCATCCGGGGCATCCGGATGTCCATGACGACCACGTCGGCACGGCACGTGCGCACGTGGTCGAGCACTTCCAGCCCGTCGGCCGCCTCACCCACGACCTCGATGTCCGGCGCGGAGTCGATGAGCACGCGGAACCCGGCCCGGATGAGCGGCTGGTCGTCGGCGAGCAGGACGCGGATGGTCATGAGTTCTTCCCGAGGGGCAGGGTGACGTGGAGGTGGAAGGTGTCGCCGGGGCCGATCCCGGTCCTGGCCGTGCCGCCGACGGCGCCGGCGCGTTCGCGGATGCCGATCAGCCCGAGTCCCGAACCGCCCGTGGCAACGTGGTGGCCGCGGGAGTTCACGACCTGCAGCACCAGTTCGGCGGGCGTGTAGGTCACGGTGAGGTGCGCGGTGCCGTTGCCGTGGCGGTGGACGTTGGTCAACGCCTCCTGGATCACCCGGTAGGCGACCAGGTCGACGGTCGCGGGCAACGGCCGCGACTCCCCGCTCGAGGTCCAGCGCAGTTCCAGGCCGGAGGTCCGGAACGTCTCGACCAGCGGTCCCAGCAGGTCCATGCCGGGCGCGGGTTCGACCGGACCGTGCGGCTCACCGGCCCCGCGGAGCACGCCGAGCAGGTCGCGCAGTTCGTCCAGCACCGAGCGGCTCGACCGGCGGACGTGCTGCAACGCCTCGGCCGCGGCGCCCGGCCGCGAGGTGATCAGGTGCTCGGCCACGGCGGCCTGGACGTTGATCACGGAGATGTGGTGCGCCACCACGTCGTGCAGCTCGCGAGCGATGTGCAGCCGCTCCTCCGCCACCCGGCGCCGTGCCTCCTCCTCGCGGGACCGTTCCGCCCGCACCGCCCGTTCCTCGATCGCCGCGATGAACGCGCGCCTGTTGCGCACCGCCTCCCCCGCCGCCGCGGCCATGCCGATCAGCGTGAGGCGACCGAGGTTCTCCCACGCCGAACCGGTCGTGCCGGTCACGATCGCGACGACCGGGACCGCGAGCAGCGCGCCGGCCACCGCGGCCCGGCGCGTCGTCCACCGATCGGTGTGCACGGTGAAGGTCGCCACGGCCAGCGGAACCAGGAACGGCTCCAGGTCCGCCCCCAGCACCGTCCCCGTCACCACCCCGGAGGCGGTGACGGCCAGTGTCCACAGTGGCCACTTCCGGCGCACCGCCAGGCCGGCGGTGACCACCGCCAGCAGGCCGGGCAGCGGAGGGGTCCGGACGTCCAGCGCGGACTCCGCACCGTCCGCCGCGCTCAGCCCGAAGATGACGAGGTAGATCACCGCGGCGCTCACCGCGTCCACGACGAGCGGATGCTCCCGTGCCCACGACCGGAGCCCCTCCACCGCGACCTCCCCGCCTACACGTCACGACGGCGCAGCAACACCGCGGCGACGAGGAGGGGGACGAAGACCCAGGCCGCGAACACGGCGGCACCGGCCGTCGCGCTGAGGAGTCCGGGAGCAGGGGCGACGTGGGTGAACGCCTCCGCCGCCGAGGAAGGCAGGAACTTCAGCACGCCGTCCCTCCACGTGGCCGGCAGGAGAAGGCCTCCGAGCCCTGGCGCGAGGAAGACGAGGAAGACCACTGTGGACACCGCACCCGCTGTGTTGCGCAGCAGTGCCCCGAGCGCAAGACCGATGACCGCGACACCGGTCATCGTCACGGCCGATCCCACCAGTGCGCCGAGCACACCGGCGTCACCGATCTCGGCGGTGGGCAGGCCGGCGTTGCCCATGACGACCTGCCCGGCGAAGAAGACGGCGAACGCGCTCGCCAGCACGGCCGGGAACACGGTGCCGGCGAGCACGGCGACCTTGGCCGCGAGCACCGGCAACCGCGCGGGCACGGCGGTCAGCGTCGGCTTGATCATGCCGGTGGCGTACTCGCCGGACATCACCAGCACGCCCAGCACACCCGTCACGAGCTGCGCGAACATGACGCCGCTCAAGGTGATTCCGGCCGGATCGGTCACCCCGTCGGCGCCGTCGGAGTCGGTGCCGATCGTGGCGGCGAAGACCAGCCCCGCCACGATCATCGTCAGCACCGCGCCCAGCACGGCGAAGCCGCTGGACCGCACCGAGCGCAGCTTCACCCACTCACCGCGCGCCACACCGCCGAAGGTGGTCATCACGCCACCTCCCCGAGCGAGGTGGTCGTGCCCTGGTACTCGACGACGTCCCGGGTCAGTTCCGCGTAGGCCTCCTCGAGCGACGCCTGCCGCGGGGTCAGCTCGAACAACGGGATTCCGGCGAGGGAGGCCCGCGCCGCGATGTCCTCTGTAGACAGTCCGACCACTTCGAGCACGTCGCCGGTGACGGAACTGATCCGCACACCATCGCCGCTCAGCACCTCGACGAGCTCACCGGTGCGGGACGAGCGGACGTGCACACCGCGATCGATCGACGTGATCAGCTCCGCCATCGGCACGTCCGCGACGAGCTTCCCGCGCCCCACCACGACCAGGTGGTCGGCGGTCAGCGCCATCTCGCTCATCAGGTGCGAGGAGACGAACACCGTCCGGCCCTCGGCGGCGAGGTCCTTGAGCAGGTGCCGGATCCACCGGATGCCGTCCGGGTCGAGGCCGTTGACCGGCTCGTCCAGCACCACCGTGCGCGGGTCGCCCAGCAACGCGACCGCGATGCCCAGCCGCTGCCCCATGCCGAGCGAGAAGGCGCCCACCCGGCGCTTCGCCACGTCCGTGAGGCCCACGACGTCCAGCACCTCGTCGACCCGCCTGGCGGAGATGCCGTGCGTGGCACCGATGGCCAGCAGGTGATCACGGGCCGAACGGCCGGGGTGCACCGCGCGTGCGTCGAGCAGCACCCCGATCTCCCGCATGGGAGCGCGGTGCTCGCGGTAGGGCTTGCCGTTGACCCTGGTGATGCCCGAAGAGGGTGCGGCGAGGCCGACGAGCATTCGCATCGTGGTCGTCTTGCCCGCGCCGTTCGGACCGAGGAATCCGGTGACGATTCCGGGCTCGACGGTGAAGGAAAGCCCGTCCACCGCGGTCTTCGGTCCATAACGCTTGCTGAGGTTCACCACCTCGATCATTGTTCTCTCCCAATGGGTTCGTCTGTGTCACACACAGATTCGCCGCTCAGGGAACAAAGATCGTCCTACTGACGCAGGTAGCTGAATACTGCAGCCGCAGTATATGCGGAAGAAATCGCCTGAAACTCATCACGCAATTGCCGAATGGTAAATCGGCAATTAACCAGAACGCACTTGAACGGTCACAGCGGGAAGGTCACCCCGGTGAGCCGTTCCGACGTCTCCCACAGGCGCCGCGCCAGCACCGGATCGCTGGCCGCCGCCGACCGGCCGACGAGCGCGGGGTGACCGTGCAGCTCGAACCGCCCGTCCGGGCCGACGTAAGCGGCACCGGGCAGGTCCTGGGTCGCCGCGTACAACGACGGCAACGCTCCTTGGTCCTCGGACTGCGCGAGGTAACGCCCGGCCACGTGCACGAGTTTGACGAGGTGCCGGTTACGCCCCTTGGTACCCAGGTTGGACGCCGTGTAGCCGGGGTGCGCGGACAGCGCGCGCACGGACGACCCGGCCTCGCGGCACCGCCGTTCCAGCTCGAGGGTGAACAACAGGTTCGCGAGCTTCGACCGGCCGTACCCCTTCACCGCGGTGTAGCCGGTGCGGGCCAGGTCGAGGTCGTCGAGATCGAGCACGCCCGCCTTGTGCGCGCCCGACGCCACGGTCACCACGCGGCCGGTGATCGAGGGCAGCAGCAGGTTGGTCAGCGCGAAGTGGCCCAGGTGGTTGGTGCCGAACTGCAGCTCGAACCCGTCCGCCGTGCGACCGAACGGCGTCATCGCCACTCCGGCGTTGTTGACCAGGACGTCGATCCCGCCCTGCCACCCCTCGGCGAACGCGCGCACCGACGCCAGGTTCGCGAGGTCCAGCTCACGGACCTCGGTGGTGCCGGACATGGCGGCCGCGGCCCGTTCACCGGCGGCCACGTCACGCACCGCGAGCACCGTGCGCGCCCCTGCCGCGGCGAAGGCCTTGGCCGTGCCGCGACCGACCCCGCTCGCAGCCCCCGTCACCACGACCGTGCGCCCGGTCAGGTCGGGGAGATCAGCGGCGGCCCACCGGTGCTTGGTCATGATCGCCAGCTTAGGCGTCCACCGGCGGGTCGATCCGCTGAGCCTCGTGCGGCGACCGGAGTCGTGGGCTTCTCCTTCGCCGGCAACGGATCTGCCCGGCGTCGGTGTACCGAGCCCGGGCGGCCGCTGGACGACCGCCGCACGGCCACCGTCCCCCCGGCACTGTTCCGGCGTCACGACAAGTGTCGACAGGAAGAGAGAAGATGAAGATCCGCACCGTGGTGCTCTCCGCCGCACTGGCCGTTCTCGGCTCGCTCACGGCGGTCGTCCCCGCCTCGGCGGACGGCGTCAGCACCTACTACCTCACCTTCCGCACCGGCAACCTGCCGAACGCGGACACTGAGGACCCCGTCCGGGTCACGATGTTCGGCACCGAGGGCAAGTCCGACCCGATGCAGTTCGACCGGGACTTCCGCCGCGGTGAGACGTGGACCTCCGGCCCGCACCGGCACCCGTCGTTCGGCGCCATCGGCTACATCAGCCTCGGCAAGGGCGGCCGGGAGTCCGACGCCTGGTACTCCGAGTACGTCGCCATCCACGAGGAGGCCACCGGCAAGGTCTACCACTGCGCGGTCAACCAGTGGTTCCCGAAGGAGAGCCTGACGCGGTTCTACGCCTGCTCGTGAACTGAGCACCCGGTGCGGGCGCGGACTCCTCGTCGCGTCCGCACCGAGCCCGCCGAACGGGATGAGCCCCGCGGGAGCGCGTCGGGAAGGATGAGGCGTCCGTGCTGCCGCCGAACCGAGGAGGGCGACCCGATGGCGCGCAAGCCCACCGTGTACGACGTCGCCGAGCGGGCAGGGGTGTCCATCGCGACGGTGTCGTTCGCCTTCACCCAGCCGGAGCGGGTGCGCAGGAAGACGCTGGACAACGTCCTGGCCGCCGCGGCCTCGCTGGGCTACGTGCCGAACGTCAACGCCCGTGGGCTGGCCAAGGGACGCACGGGCGCCATCGGTCTCTACTCGTTCAACTACCTGCTGGACAACGACCACGACGCGGCCGAGGAGTTGCGGACGGACGGCGCGCGGTCGTTCCCGCTCTACTCGGACCTGGTGCAGCGGGGCGTGGAACTCGAATGCCGCCACCGGGGTCTCGCGCTCATGCTGGGATCGGGAAGCCCGCCGGACCACCTGCCCGCCGTGGTCGACGTCGCCGGACGCGTCGACGGCCTGATCACCTTCGCGGGCGCCGCGCCGGCCGACGCCCTGGCCCGCATAGCGCGGCGGATCCCCGTCGTGGAACTCGGCGGCCGCTCGACCGCCGCCGGGACGCGCACGGTCCTGGTGGACCACCGGCCGGGCATGCGCGGGCTGGTCGACCACCTCCTGCACGAGCACGGGCACCGCAGCTTCGGTTACGTGGGCTCGCGCGACGCCACAGCGGAGTTCGAGGAACGATTCGGCGGCTACTCCGACGCTCTCGTGGCCGCGGGACTCCCGGTGGCCCCGCCGCTCGACAGCCACCCCGCGCAGGCGGCGACCACCCGTGCCGCGCTGGCTCCCCTGCTCGCCGGCGACCTGCCCGACGCCCTCGTGTGCGCCACCGACCAGGAGGCGCTGGTCGTGCTGGACGTGCTGCGCGAGGCCGGTGTCGACGTCCCCGGGCGGGTGGCGGTGACCGGGTTCGACGGCACGGTCGCCACCCGCCTGTCGTCCCCATCGCTGACCACGGTCCGGCAACCCATGCAGAACATCGGCCGCACAGCGGTGCGCCTGCTCCTCGACGCCGACTTCTCCCAGGCCCCTCTGCCCACCGCGCCGGTCTTCCGCGCGAGCTGCGGCTGCCCTCCCCGGAACTGACTCCGTCGAACGGCGTCGAACGGGCGTCCAGCACCTTGCCGCGGCAAATCTAAGCGCTTAGATTCGGGCTGCCGCACCGCCGCCCTCCTGCGATGACAGCAAGGGACAGTGAAGTGTTGGGCCTCTTCGACAAACGCGGAACCGCACGCATGGTCGCCATCACCCTGGCAACACTGCTGGTGGCGGGAGCGCTCGCGATGGTTTCCTTCCACGCCAACGGAATGGCGTCCACCTCCGGCCGTGCACCCCGTGACGCCGTGAAGACCGTCGCCGCGATGCAACCCGGCTGGAACCTCGGCAACACGCTCGACGCCATCCCCGACGAGACGTCGTGGGGCAACCCGCGCACGACGCGGACCCTGCTGCGGCACGTGCGCTCCCAGGGCTACAAGAGCATCCGCATCCCGGTGACGTGGAGCAACCACCACGGCCCCGCACCCGCTTACGCCATCGACACGGCGTGGCTGAACCGCGTGCGCGAGATCGTCGACTGGTCGCTGGCGGAAGGCCTGTACGTGATGGTCAACCTGCACCACGACTCGTGGCAGTGGATCAACACCTATCCGGCCGACCGCGCGAACGTCCGCGCGCGGTACACCGCTCTGTGGTCGCAGATCGCCACGACGTTCCGCGACCACTCGTCGAAGCTCGTCTTCGAGAACATCAACGAACCGCAGTTCACCGGCACGTCCGGCGTCGAGCAGGAGTTCCAGGCGCTGCACGAGCTCAACGCGGAGTTCCACCGGATCGTGCGCGGGTCCGGTGGCGGCAACACCACCCGCCTGCTGGTGCTGCCGACGCTGCACACCAACGCCGACCAGGACAGGCTCGACGCGTTCCTCGCGAGCTACCGGCAGTTGCGCGACACCAACATCGCGGCGACCGTCCACTTCTACGGCTTCTGGCCGTTCAGCGTGAACATCGCCGGGTTCACCCGCTTCAACACCGAGGTCGAGCAGGACCTGGTGAACACCTTCGACCGCGTGCACACCACCTTCGTGACGCGCGGCATCCCGGTGATCATCGGCGAGTGGGCGTTGCTCAACTACGACCACAACCGCCCAGGGGTGATCGAACGCGGCGAGTTCCTCAAGTTCCTGGAGGCGGTCGGCCACCACGCCCGCACCCGCGCGCTCACCACGATGCTCTGGGACGCGGGCCAGTTCCTGAACCGCGCCGAACTGCGGTGGCGCGACCAGGGCCTGCACGACCTGATCAGGTCCAGCTGGACCACGCGGTCGGGCACCGCCTCGTCCGACCAGGTCCACCTGCCCCGCACCGGCTCGATCACGGCCAAGACGCTGGCGCTCAACCTGAACGGCACGTCGTTCCAGGGGGTGCGGCACGGCGGCACCGACCTCGTCCGGGGCACCGACTACACCGTCACCGGCAGCACCCTGACGCTCACCGCCGCCGCTCTCACCCGGCTGGCCGGCAACCGCGCCTACGGCGTCAACGCCACCGTGGAAGCCCGGTTCTCCCGGGGTGTGCCGTGGCCGATCAGCATCATCAGCCACGACCCGCCGACCCATGCCGCCACCTCCGGCACGACCACGTCGTTCTCGATCCCCACGCAGTTCCGCGGCGACCAACTCGCGACCATGGAGGCGAAGTACGCCGACGGATCCCCGGCCGGACCGGCGAACTGGACCTCCTTCAAGGAGTTCTGGCAGCACTTCCAGCCCGACCACGGCAGCGGCGCCATCATCCTCAAGCCGGAGTTCTTCGCGGAGGTGGCCGACGGCGGGGTGACGCTCACGTTCCACTTCTGGAGCGGGACGCGAACCACCTACACCATCACCAGGTCGGGCACGGCGGTGTCCGGCGGCTGAACGGCGTTTCGCCGGCGACCCGCTACGCCCGCGTCCGTCCGATGTAGACGTTGCGGGCGCGGTAGACCGTCTCCGCGGTGGGACCGGGGCTGCCCGACGAGCCCTCCATCTGCAGGTTGAGGATCAGCCACAGCGGCTTGCCGGCGAAGTTCCTGCCCGTGTGCTTCGCGATCCACTTGCCGTCGAGGTAGTAGTGGATGTCGACGTCCGTGCCGTTCACCTTGGTGATCCACGCCCGGTAGGTGTGCCACGCACCGGGCGACGAGACGCCGACGATCGAGCTCGACACGTCACTGGACGTCCGGAAGGTGTTGAACCAGTTCCGGTTGTCCCCCTTGAACTCGAGGATGTCGCTCTCGGGCGGCCAGCTGTTGACGCCGGTGAGCCAGAAGGCGGGCCAGGTGCCCCGTGCGGACGGCGCCTGGAACTCACCCTTCACCTCCCAGTTGGGGAACTGGTCGGTCACCACCACGTGCTCCTTGGCGTGGACCGCGCCGGAGTGGTAGCGGATCGGCAGGTACGGGCTGGCGCTGCTGTTGCCCTCGTTCCACGAGATCCGCGTCGCCTTCACCGTGAGCACGCCCCCGGACAGCGACACGTGGTTGTGGTCCGTGGCGCTCGCGTACATGCGGGCGGTGCCGTTGTGGTCGGAACCCCACGGGTAGCGGTAGTTCCACTCCGACTCCAGCGCGCCGTAACTGCCGAAGGAGCCCGGCCCGATCACGTCCTCCCAGGCGGCGGCCCGCGCGGGACTCGGGAGGCCGCTCATGAGCACGAGGACGAGGGTGGTCGCCGCGATTCTCATGGATCGCACTGTGGGGCAGGACGGCTCGGTGGTGCAACGAAGCCGTCGATTCGACGGTGGTTCGAGTCGAATCCGGCTGGTACCGGGACCGGCCACAAATGGCCGGTGTGCCGGCCTGGTCCCGGCGCGACGCCCTGCCCTGTGATGACCGCGGAAGTGGTGTCGCAGGAAGGGGAACGAGATGGCAACGGCCACTCCCGCGTTGGTGGAGCGGGAACGCAGGCTGCGACTGGTGCGGCTGGTGGAGGTCTTCGCCGCCGCGGGCGGGATCACGACGCTGGTCGCCTGCGGGTACCTGGCAGACGGGCCCGGCCCGGCGCTCGTGGCGGTCAGCGGTGTCGCGCTGCTGGTGACGGCCTCGCTCACGGCCCAGCGGATCAGGCGGAAGGTGCGGTACCGCGTCGACAGGCCGAACTCCGCCCTGTGGCTGGCGGGGAAGATCGCGGCACTGCTCGCCGGCGCGGCCGTCGTCGTCTACGTCGCGTGGGCACTAGACGTTCCGTCGCTGCCACGGGGCCTGTTCGTGTTCGCCGTCGTCGGCTCGCTCCTGGCTGTCGTGAACACGCATGCGAGCAGGTGGACGCTGCTCCAGATCGACGCCACGGGGGTGCGGCTGGGGCAGGTACACCTGCCGTGGCCCGCCGTGGTGCGGCTCGAACTGGCTGACGCCGCACCTGGTCTGGTTGAGGTCGGCGTCCGGCTCGCACCGGGCGGCGATCTCGCGGCCCGCACGACCGTTCCCGCGGCCGAGGTGGACCGGATCCCCCGGGCGCTCGCCGAGTTCGGCGATCCCGCCCTCGTCGACGTGGTGATCTCGCACGTCGGGAGGGCGGCATGACCAGCGGTCCGGAACGGTCGCGGCGGGCTGCCCGAGCGGCGGCGAACGACCCCGGCCGCTACCTCGCCAAGGTCGATCCCGTGTACGTCCGCCACCTCCGCGGGCTGGACGAGCCGGCCGGCATCACCCGTGGCGGCGGCGAGGACGAGGCGATCCTCACCGCCGCGGCCGTCGCCTACCTGCAGCAGCTCCCCTGGGGATGGGACTGCCACGTCGACTCCGGCAGGAGGTGGATCTACTTCGAGGGACGGCCCCACCCGTTGACCCGGCTGTGAGCACGGCTACCTCGATCCGGCGGTGAAGGTGAACGACCCGGCGCGCGGACGACCTGCCCGGCCGCCACCGGCACCCAGACCTCGGCCGGCACCTCCACCGCGAGGCGGAACGAGCGGTCCGTCCTGGTCCACTCGGAACGCACGGTGCTCTGGGCGGTGCGGTAGCTAGCTGCGGAGACGACCAGGTTTCGAGCGGTGCTGGAGGGGCGGGGGCGCCGATCACCACCCCGGCGACGCCGCCGACGAGTGCGCGTTCCAACTGGCGGCGTCCGCTGGCCTGCCGAAGAGGTAGCCCTGCGCGTAGGAGCACCCGGCGGCGCGGAGCCAGTCCGCCTGCTCCGGCGTCTCGATCCCCTCGGCGACCGTCTTCGCGCCCAGCACGTCGGCCAGGGCGATGATGCACCGGATCACGCCCTCGGTGCGGCCGTTGCGGCCGAGGGCCCCGGTGAACGAGCGGTCGATCTTCACGACGTCGAACGGGTAGCGCTGCAGGTAGCTGAGCGACGAGTAACCGGTGCCGAAGTCGTCCAGCGCCACGCGGATCCCCGCGTCCCGCACGGCCACGAGGGTCCGCATCGCCGGTTCGTCCGCCCACACGCTCTCGGTCACCTCGATGGTCAACCGGCCCGGCGCCAGCCCCGCCGCGGTGATGACCCGTTCCAGCCTCGGCAGGAAGCCGGGGGTCGCCAGTTCGCGGGTGGAGACGTTCACCGTCACCCCGAGGCACCGCCCCTCGGCGTGCCAGCGCACGGCCTGCTCGCACGCGGCTTCGAGCACCTTCGCGCCGAGCGGCACGATGAGGCCGGTCTCCTCGGCCAGCCCGATGAACTTGTCGGGCCCCAGCAGGCCCATTCCGGGTCGCTGCCACCGGACCAGTGCCTCGGCGCCGGTCACCGCGCTCGTCGCGAGGTCGACGATCGGCTGGTAGTGGACGACGAGCTCGTCACCCTCCACAGCGGCGCGCAGGTCGGTCCTGTCGCGTTGCCGGGCGAGCGCCTGCTCCCCCATCTCGCGGCGGAACAGGCGCACCCGGTTGCCGCCGTCCCGCTTCGCGACGTACATCGCGGTGTCCGCGTCCCGGAGCAGGTCGGCCACGCCGGTGCCGGCCTGTGAGACGGCGGCGCCGACGCTCGCGGCGAACGGTTCCGCGGCGCCGTTCAGGCTCGACAGCACGGACTTCGCCAGTCGCACGGTGTCGCGGACGTCGAAGCCAGGGGCGAGCACGGCGAACTCGTCACCGCCGAGACGTCCTGCCACGGCCCTCGAAGGCAGTGCGGACCTCATGCGGGCGGCCGAGGCCTTGAGGTACCGGTCGCCCACCTCGTGGCCGTCGGCGTCGTTGACGTCCTTGAACCTGTCCAGGTCGACGACCAGGAGCCCGACCACGGGTTCGAGGACCATCGCCTCCCGCACGAGGTGCAGGAAGTGCGCACGGCTGGCCAGTCCGGTCAGCCCGTCGCGTTCCGCCCTGTCGCGCAACGCCTCTTCCCACTCCCGGCGCCTGGTCACGTCCACGGCGGCGACCACCACGTGATCGGGCCCGGTGTCCTGTTCGACCGGACCGGTGTGCACGGAGAGCACCACTCCGTCGCGCGGCTCCACCTCGACCGCGCTGTCCGAGGACACGCACCCGTCGCGGCACCGGGTGATGCTGACGTCGTGCGGGCACAGCACGGTGCTCGTCCCTGAGTCGTCCCACCCGAACATCTCCTGGGCGCGAAGGTTGTGCAGGCGGGGAGTCCCCTGCTCGTCGAGGACGGCCAGCCCGGCCGGACTCGCCTGGAGCACCGCCTCCACCGTCCGGCGGGCGACCTCCTGCGTCCTGACCGCGCGCACCGTCTCGTGCAGGGCGAACGTGCCGATCACCAGGCCCAGCAGCGGCATGACCCCCGCCAGCACGGCGTCCGGGTCGACGCGGTCCAGCCGGGACAACGACACGCACAGCCCGCCCACGTAGCCGCCCAGGCTCACGAGCGACTTCACCGGGTACCGCCCCGGGCCGCCGTGCAACGCACGCCGTGTCGTCGTGCCGAACAGGAACGCGAGCACGGGCTGGGCACCGGGGAGGACCACTGCCGCGCCCGCCGTGACAACGCCTTCGGCGACCGCGACCGCCCAGCCGTCGTGCCGCGGCCTCCACAGCCACGAAGCCACCACGAGGACGACCACGGCGGCCAGCGGGAAGCGGACGATCCCGGCTCCGGCGAAGAGGAGGTTGCCGGCCAGTGCGGCGGCTCCGAGCCAGGCGAACACATTGGTGAGCAATCGAACCGTGCGCACCGAAGCACGGGACGCGCGGCTCACCTGCCCGTTGACCAGCCCCGTAACCGTCGCACTGGAACGGTGCGAACCTGCCACGGCCCGATGCCCCCATGGATTCGACGTAACTCGGCTGTAGAGACCGACAAAATGTGCACTATCTGCCGAAAATCAGTCACCGTACAGCCGCCGATCGGGTACCTCAGCCGGCGCTGGTCTCCCTCGCGCGCAACCACGTGGGCTCGGTGATCGTCCACGCCGGTTCCTGCCGCCACCGGCCGAGCACGTCACACGGCTGCCACGGCCCGTCCGGGTGCTCGCGCGTCGCCTCGCCGGCCGGCGACCAGCGGATGAACCTCATGAAGCCGGGTTCCCCGTTGACGATCTGGAAGTAGCGGGTCTCCCCCGACAGCCGTGCCGCGATCCGGTGCACGTCGTCCGCGCCGATCGGCCTCGTGACGAGGTGCAGCGGACCGCTGGTCGGCAGCCATTCTCCGGACCGCAGGAACAGCTCCCACCGAGGTGCGGCGTCCGCGGGGCAGCGGATCAGGGAGACGGCCCGGCCGGCGTCCGCGGCGTCGCGCAGGGAGTCCAGGACGGCGAAGTAGTAGTGGCCGTCGACGGGTGCGGCCTCGCGGCGGGCGAGGCGCAGGCTGAGCCGCAGGAAGAGGCGGTAGGCCTCGACGTCGTCCAGCGGCAGGCTCACGACCTCGGCTTCGGGTCCCGGCTCGCGCGAGATCCCGACCGCCGAGTCGAGGTCGAGCACGTCGACCTGGCGCTGGAACAGGGCGTACCCGCCGGTCAGCTTGGCGCGGTCCTGGTCCCTGCGGTAGCAGACGAGTGCGGCCATGACCCTGACCGCGTAGTCGTACGGCACCTCCTCGGCGGCCGCGACCGGGTCTTGCTCGGCCCTGCTCACCAGATCGCCGGGCCCGAACTCGCCCGTGCCGTCGAAGGCCATCTCCTGCACCGAAGTGCCGGTGCTCCGGGACCTCGCGGCCACGGCGACCGGGTTGCCGTTCACCTTGATCACGTAGTGCCGCAGGGCCTCGTTCTCCCACCACGTGTCGAGGCGCTGCTTGAACTCCGCCGCCTCCTGCGCGCTGATCGCGACGTAGTCGCCCTGCATGTCCTCGCCGCGGTCGACGTCGTGGGGACGGTCGGTGTCCTCCCACGTGTTGTGCCCCATGTACTCCTGGTCGCCGTAGTACTCGGGACGCCGGATGAGCGCGTGCGCGTTGCGGAGGTCCAGGACGTCCACGGTCCGGCGGAAGTAGGCGAAGTACTTGTAGTCCGCGAACTCCGAGAGGTGGGTCCGCGCGCGGATCGTCTGGACCATCTCGACGAGGAACCCGTTGGCATAACCGACGTTCGCGGGTTTCGCGGTCCACGCCGGCTCGCTGGGAACCCGGCTCAGCAGAGTCGACGGTTCCCAGCGCAGGTCGTGCGTGAAGGCCTCTTCGACACCGCCGGTCAGACGCACGACGGCGAGCGGAAGTACTTGTCCCGCAACGAGAATGATGGTGTACGTGACGTTCGGGTCCTCGTCGCCCGCGAAGAAGTCGCGGAGTCCCCAATCAGAGTCGAACATGTGAACCGCCCCCCAGGGTGATCTTTGGGGAAGTCTACGACAGACCGGAGCCCACCGGGCGGGTTTCGCACCGGATCACATTCGCCGCGGCTCAGATCGCTTGGGAGAACTGGAAAACCCGTCCGTGAAATCGCGGCCAGTTCCGCGATTGCCCGCACCGAAAGCGCTCAGCCGCGTGAGTTTCCATTCGTCCAAGGCGGACGCCCCCGGTCACTGCGACGATGGCGGCATGGCTACCTGGAACGACGTGGTGACGCTCGCGGCACGACTGCCGGAGGTCGAGGAGGCGACCTGGTACCGGACGCCCGCGCTGAAGGTGGCGGGCAAGGGCTTCGCCCGGTTGCGCGCGGAGGCCGAGGGGGGCCTCGTCCTGATGTGCGGTCTCGACGAGAAGGCGGCGCTGCTCGCGTCCGGCGACCCGGCGTTCTACACGACGCCGCACTACGACGGCCACGGGTCGATCCTCGTCGACCTGGCGGAGGTGGATCCGGGACAGCTGGCCGAACTGGTCGAGCAGGCGTGGCGGATCAAGGCTCCGGCGAAGCTGCTCGCGACGTTCGACCGCAGGCCCTAGGCGCGAAGCGACGTGAGCGCCGCGACGGTCTGTTCGACGATCTCCTCCTGGGCCTCGGCGCGGGACACCGTGGGCACGCCGTCGCCCGGCTGGTCGCCGTAGTCGCCGAAGAAGGCGTGCACGGCACCGGGAACCTGCTCGAACCGCGTGTCCGCCGGCAGCAGGGCACGCGACTCGGCGATGTTCCGCGGCGTGGTGAAGCCGTCGCGTTCGCCGTGGATCGACCACGCCGTCAGGTCGCCGCGGCCGCTCAGGTCGTCGACCGGATAGGACGCCCACAGCACCAGGCCGCGCACCGACGCGTCCGCGCGCACGTCCCGCGCCGCGGCCACCCCTCCCAGCGAATGTCCGCCGACCGCCCAGACCGGCACCTCGGGATGTTCGGCTCGCAACGCGGCCGTGTCGCCGCCCAGCAGTGCGATGTTGAGCGGCTCCTTCACCACGACCACGAGAAAGCCCTGCGCCGCAACGCGTTTGAGCAACGGCAGGTACGCCCGGTAGTCCACGCGGGCGCCGGGGTGGAAGACCAGTCCCGCTCGGGCCGGGCCGTCCGGCCGCAGCACCGTCGCGTCGCCGGTGTCCTGGGTGGCGGCGAACGGCTGGAGGTACAGCAGCGGCGCGAGGAGAACGACGGCGAGCACCACCGCGAGCCACGCCGGAACCCGGCTCCACAGCGCGAGCCCAACGCCCACGAGCACGACCAGGCCCAACAGCACCAGCTGTGCGGGGTGGCCGTTCGTCAGCGGGCCCCACGCCAGCGCGAGCAGGACCAGCGGCACGGCGACGCAGAGAGCGGCGGCGCCCCGCCTCAACACATTGTTCAGCACGCTGAACATTATGAGGTCCTGGTCGGCGACTCCACCGAACGGGCGTCCACCGAGGTGACGGAACTCATTTGACGGAGTGAGCACTCACTCCGCACACTGGGTGCATGACACCAGCATCCGAAGCCCGGCGAAGAGCGCCGAGCATGAGCGCCGAGGACCGGCGCGCCATGATCGTCCACGCGGTGCTGCCGCTCCTGATCGAGCACGGCGCGAACGTGACGAGCAGCCAGATAGCCCGTGCCGCCGGCATCGGCGAGGGCACCATCTTCCGCGCGTTCAAGGACAAGGACGAGCTGTTCGACGCCTGCACCGCCGAGGCGCTGCGGCCCGACCACGTGCTCGACGCGATCGCCGAGATCCCCGTCGACCAGCCCCTGGAGGACCGGCTCGCCGAAGCCGCCGAGGCACTCGGCGCGCACCTCGAGCGGATGGGTGCCCTGATGGGCGCGCTGCACGCGTCCGGCCGGGTCAAGCACCGCGAGCCCGGACAGCGCGGCAAGGGCGGGCGCCGCGAGTCGATGGCCGCCATCCGAGGGGCGATGGTCGAGCTGTTCACGCCGGAGAGGGACCGGCTGCGGCTGCCGCCCGAACACCTCGCCTCCCTCTTCCTGACCCTGCTGTTCGGTGGCCGCCGGTTGGCCTCGGACGTCGACGCGCCCACCACGCGCCAGGTGGTCGACTTCTTCCTGCACGGCGCCGTGGAGGCTGGATGATCCCGGGCGGCGGAGGTGGCATGGAGTTCGCGCTGGGCCGGCGCGGACGGCGGCGGCGCGCCACGACGGTGCCGGACAGCGGGCTCACCGGACCGGTCGACATCCCCGAACCGAACCAGGACGACGAACCGAAGGACCTGCGTTCCCGGCTCAAGCGCGCGAGGACGTCCGTGGCGGGCACGGTCCGCGGCCTGCCGAAGGTCGCGCGGCTGACGTGGCAGGCCAGTCCGGTGCTGACCGTCCTGCTGACGTTGATCACGCTCCTGTCCGGGCTCCTGCCGACCGCTACCGCGTACATCGCGAAGCTGCTGCTGGACTCGGTCGTCGCGGCGATCCAGCACACCGGCACCACGGGTGACATCGCGAAGATCGCGTTGCTGCAGTTCGGCGTGCTCGGCGCGACCGCGGTCAGCGGCGCGCTGACGTCGATCGCCCAGTCGCTGCTGCAGGAACGCATGACGCTGACGATCCGCCACCGCGTGATGGCGCACGCCAGCGAACTGCACCTCGCGTACTTCGAGGGCTCGACGTCGTACGACATGCTGCGCCAGGCCGCGCAGGAGGCACCGACGCGGCCGTTGTCGATGATGAACTCCGCACTCGGACTCCTGCGGACGCTGATCACCTTCGGCAGCATGATCGCGCTGCTCGTCTCGATCAGCCCGCTGCTGGCCCTGGTCGCGCTGCTGGCGCCGATCCCCGCGTTCATCTCGCAGTCGAAGTACGGCTCGCGCGCGTTCTGGCTGACCTTCCTGATGTCGCCGATCAAGCGCCGGATGGACTACCTGTCGTCGTTGGTCACGACGGACACCTACGCCAAGGAGACGAAGCTGTTCGGGCTCGGCCCGTACTTCGTCGACCGGTTCCGCAGGCTCGGCACCGTCTCCTACGAGCGGCAGCGCAAGCTGACGATCAACCGCAACATCAGCTCGACGTCGTGGGGTCTGCTCAGCACGCTCGCGGGTTCGGCGATCACGCTGTACATCGCGCTGGAAGCGGTCGGCGGACGGCTCACACTCGGAGACCTGGCGCTGTACACGGCAGCGGCGGCCTCCGTGCAGACGTCGGTGTCGGGGCTCTTCACCGCGCTGTCGGGGATGTACGAGAACAACCTGTACCTCGACACGCTGTACCGGTTCCTGGACACCGAGCCGGAGATCACCGCGCCGGCGTCGCCACGGCCGATGCCGTCCACTGTGGAGGGACACATCAGGTTCGACGGGGTGACCTTCAGCTATCCGGGCGCGCAGGAACCCGCGCTGGACCACGTCACCTTCGAGATCCGCCCCGGCGAGACGGTGGCGGTGGTGGGCCGCAACGGAGCGGGCAAGTCGACGTTGTTCAAGCTGCTGTGCCGCCTCTACGACCCGACCGGCGGCCGCATCCTGCTCGACGGCGTCGACATCCGCGAGTACGACCCCGACGAGCTGCGCACGCGGATCAGCGCGATGTTCCAGGACTACGTGACCTACCAGGGCACGGCCGCGGAGAACATCGGCCTCGGCGACCTGACGCGGCTGGAAGACCGGCCGCACATCGAGAACTCAGCACGCCGCGCCGGCGCCGACGAACGGATCCAGCGGCTCCCCCGCGGGTACGACAGCCCGCTCGGCCGCTGGTTCGACCAGGGCGTGAGCCTGTCCGGCGGTGAGTGGCAGAAGATCGCGCTGGCCAGGGCGTTCCAGCGGGAGGCGCCGATCCTGGTGCTCGACGAGCCGACGTCCGCGCTGGACGCCCAGGCCGAGCACGACCTGTTCTCGCGGCTGCGGGAGCTGTCGGAGGGCCGGACGACGCTGTACATCTCGCACCGGTTCTCCACCGTGCGGCAGGCGGAGCGCATCTTGTTGCTGGAGCACGGGAAGGTCGCCGAGTACGGGACGCACGAGGAGCTGATGGCGGCCAAGGCCGGGTACGCCGAGCTGTTCACGCTGCAGGCGCAGGCGTACCTGGACGAGGTGCCCGGCTGAACCGACCGCCGGCGATGAGTTCCGCCCAGGTCCGTGGTCTGCCCACACGTCCACGTTCCGACCCGGGAGGCATCTGTGAAGCTCTTGCTCACCTCAGGCGGCGTCACGAACCCGAGCATCCACTCGGCGCTCGTGCGGCTGCTCGGCAAACCGGTCTCCGAGTGCCACGCCCTCTGCGTCCCGACCGCCCTGTGGGGCAACTCGCCGAGCGCCCCGGCATCGGTGCGCGGGCTGCTCACCGGTGAGGGCAGGTGGCGGCAGTTCTCCGGGCTGGGCTGGGCCTCGCTCGGAGTCCTCGAACTCACCGCGCTGCCCAGCATCGGCGCACCGCGGTGGGTTCCCTGGGTGCGGGAGGCGGACGTGCTCCTGGTGGACGGCGGTGACGCGACGTACCTGTGCCACTGGATGCGGGAGTCCGGACTGGCCGACCTGCTGCCGTCGCTGCCGGACAAGGTCTGGGTGGGGGTGAGTGCCGGGAGCATGGTCCTGACGCCCCGGATCGGTCAGGACTTCGTCGAGTGGGCGGCCGCGCCGGACGACCGCACCCTCGGCGTCGTCGACTTCTCGATCTTCCCGCACCTGGACGCCTTCCCGGCGAACACCCAGGCCGACGCGGAGAAGTGGGCCGCCGAGATCGGCGGCCCCGCCTACGCCATCGACGAGCAGACGGCCATCGAGGTCGTCGGCGGGTCCGTCGAGGTGATCTCAGAGGGACGCTGGACGAAGTTCGGCTGACAGCCGGTCGAGGAGCGCGAAGTCCTCATCAGACAGTGCGACGCCGGCCGCGCCGACGTTCTCCTCGAGGTGACGCGCGGACGACGTGCCGGGGATGGGCAGCATGACCTCCGACCGGCGCAGCAGCCAGGCCAGCGCGACCTGGGCCGAGGTGGCGCCGAGCCGGCGGGCCACCTCGGTCACCGGCGAGTCCGGCCGCACGCTCGGCGCGATCGGCAGCCAGGGCAGGAACGCGATGCCGTGCCGTGCGCAGTGGTCCAGCACGTCCTCCGAGCGCCGGTCGGCGAGGTTGTAGCGGTTCTGCACGCTCACGATCGGCGTGATCCGGCCCGCCTCGACGATCTGGTCGACGGAGACCTCGGACAGCCCGACGTGCCGCACCTTGCCCTCGTCCTGCAGCCGCCGTAACGCGCCGATCTGGTCCGCCAGCGGGACCGCGGGGTCGACCCGGTGCAGCTGGAACAGGTCGATGCGTTCCACCCGCAGCCGTCGCAGGCTCAGTTCGGCCTGCTGACGCAGGTACTCCGGGCGTCCGAGCGGGATCCACTCGTCACCGGGGTGGCACTGGCCGGCCTTGGTGGCCACGACGACACCATCCGGGTACGGGTGGAGAGCTTCGGCCAGCAGCTCCTCGTTGCGGCCGAGGTCGTAGGAGTCGGCGGTGTCGAGGAACGTGACGCCGAGTTCGACCGCGCGGCGGGCCAGGGCGTGCGCCGCTGCGGGGTCGTCGGCGGGCATCCGCATCGCGCCGAAACCGAGGCGGTGGACGGGAAGGTCGCCGCCGAGGACGAGGTGGGAGTGCACGGGTACTCCTTGCGAAGGTGTCGGTTCGTTCAGCCTGCCGACCCGGCGTTGCTAAGACAATCGAAACATTCTTGGCCTGATTGCGTAGCATCGCTGATGTGTTGAATCTGGAACGCCTGCGGACGCTGCACGCGGTGTCCACGACGGGATCGGTCCGCGGCGCCGCCGAGGCACTGCACGTGACCACCTCCGCGGTGTCGCAGCAACTGTCCAGGCTGGAACGCGAGGTCGGTCAGCGCCTGCTCGAACGGCAGGGCCGCGGCATCCGCCTCACCGACGTCGGCGACCTGCTCGCCGAGCACGCGGGCAGGCTGTTGCAGCAGGTCGAACTCGTCGAGACCGACCTCGCCGACCACCGCGGCGCCGTGACCGGAACGCTCTCGGTGGCCGCGTTCGCCACCGCCGCCCGCGGCCTCCTGCCGCCGATGCTGCACGCGCTGAGGCAGCGGTACCCGGCCCTGGCGGCGCGGCTCGTGGAACTGGAACCCCACGAGTCGATCGCACAGTTGCGCCACGCCGACGTCGACCTCGCGGTGGTGCAGGACTGGCCGGAGGACCCGCTCGCGGTCCCCGAAGGGATCTCGTGCGCGCCGCTCCTGGAGGACGTCCTCGACGTGGCGCTGCCGGCGCGGCACCCGTTCGCCGACCGGGCCGCGGTCACCCTGGACGAGCTGCGCGACGAGGACTGGGTGGGCTGGCCCAGCGACGAGATGTGCCACGGCTGGCTGGAGAACACGTTGCGCCGCAACGGGATCGAGCGCCCGATCAGGCACACCGCGTCGGAGCACTCCACCCAGCTGGCACTGGTGGCGGCGGGGCTCGGCGCCGCGCTCATCCCCCGGCTCGGTCGCGGACCCACGCCGGAGGGCGTCCGGTTCGTGCCGTTGCTGCCGGCACCTCGACGGAGGGTGTTCGCTCTGTGGCGCAACGGGAGCACGAACCGTCCCGCGTGCCGGGCGGCGCTGCGGGCGTTGCAGGAGGCCGCTCAGCAGTGCGATCTCAGTCGGTCACCCGGCTCCGGTTGACCCCGGGCGTTCTGCGGCGTTGCCACGCACCCCAGGTCCACCCGGCCACCAGCGCGCACGCGATCGCGCCGGTCAGGTGCCCGAGCACCAACGCGACCAGCGTCAGCAGCGCGGCCACGACCCCGAGGGCCGGGTGGACGCGGCGTTCGGCACCCTTCAGGGTCGAGGCGAGTCTCGGGTCCTCTGCGGACAGCGCGCGCTCGATCTCGCACAGCGTCTCGCGTTCCCGGTCACTGAGCACGGCGCACCTCCAGCGTCCTCCCGTACGGCACCGCGTTCAGCAGGGTGACGAGGACCGTGCCGCCGCTGGGTGTCCGGTACGCGCGCTGTTCTCCCCGGCGGGCACCGTGCACGGCTGCTCCCAGCGGGGAGTCCGGCGAGTAGACCTCGACCGCGCCGGACTCCGCGCCGCGCGCGCCGAGCAGGAACGTCTCGGTCTCGCCGGTGTCGTCGAAGCGGACGGTGAGCACCATCCCGGGTTCGGCCACGCCGTCGTCGGGAGGGTCCTCGCCCACGATCGCGTTGGTGAGGAGTTCGTTGAGCTGACGGATGCGCGTCTCCCGGTCGCGCCGTGAGGTGAAGTCCGGATCGCCGGTCTGCGGTGAGGCGAGCAGGGCCGTCAGTTCGTTGCGGAGTCTGTGGTGTGCCTGCGGTGACAGCCACACCCGCGGGGTCGTCATGATGCCTCCGGGGTTGGGTGCCGTCAGGGCGGATCGGGGGGAGGTACCGCCCTGACGGCGGGGCGTCCGTGCCGGCCGGGTTCGGTCGGCCCACGACTCGCACGGACAGGAAGGGGGTCAGGGGTGGCGGCGCGACATCGCCTCGAAGTCGTGGGCGTAGCCGGAGGCCACGCGCAGGAGGATGTCGCGCTGGACGCGGAGGAAGTCGTTCTCCTTGCGCAGCCACGCGAGTTCGGCTCGTTCGCCGTCGGTCAGCGGTGGCTCGGCCGGTGCGGTCACCGGAGCGGGTCGAACTCGCGCAGGGCGGCGGGTTGCTTGCCGGTGGTGATCTGCTCGGCCAGCAACCGTCCGGTGACGGGACCCTGGGCCAGGCCCCACATGCCGTGCCCTCCCGCGACGTACACGCCCGGCACGCGCGTGGCGCCGATGAGCGCGCGGCCGTCCGGTGTGACCGGGCGGGGACCGACCCACACGTCGGTGCGGTCCTCCCACCGCACCCCGTCGAGCAACGGCCGGACGGAGGCGATGATCGCGTCCACCCTCGTCTCGTCCACCGGTGCGTCCGGGGAGCGGAACTCCATGGTGCCCGCCACGCGAAGACCGCCCTGGTAAGGCGTGCACGCCACTCGTGCCTCCGGGAGGTAGACGGGGCCGTGGACCGGTTCGCTGACCGGCACGGTGAACGAGTACCCGCGTCCGGCACGAACCGGGGTGCGGACGCCGAAACGTGCCGCGAGTCCCGGCAGCCAGGCACCGGTGGCCAGCACCGCCACGTCGGCGGAGATGCCTTGCACGACAACACCGGTGCTGTGCGCGCGGACGTCGTCCACCTCGAAGGTGTGGATCGTGGCGCCAC
This sequence comes from Streptomyces sp. ID05-26A, assembly GCF_033794685.1. Taxonomy (NCBI): domain Bacteria; kingdom Bacillati; phylum Actinomycetota; class Actinomycetes; order Kitasatosporales; family Streptomycetaceae; genus Streptomyces; species Streptomyces sp. ID05-26A. Next base: position 286,567 of record NZ_JARAYZ010000002.1, on the reverse strand, counting down.
GGGCGACCACGGCGCGACCCAGTGCCTGGACGAACTCCCCCGGAGCGGCGAACCGCTGCCCTTCGACGCGCACACCGGCCGTGAGTGCGGACGACGCCAACGGCACCTGCTCGCGCAAGTCCGTTGTGGACAGCCTGACGTGGTCGACCGGTTGCCCTGCCGCCGCGAGCCTGTCCAGTTCCCGCACGAGGCCCTGCGCGCTCACGGCGGAGGTGAAGACCGCCGTGATCGGAGCGTCGACGGTGGACGCTTCGACGCCGTTCGCGGTGAGCACGTCGTAGGCCTCGATGCACTCCTCATTGAGAGGGATGTTCGCCTTGGCCGCCCTGGTCCACGACGACCAACGGCAGTGAGCGGCGAACCGCGCGAGGAACGACCAGAGCTTCGGGTCCGCGGTCAGCGGGATGTGCAGTGGCGCGGCCGGGTCGAACAGGGATCGCAGTCCGTAGCGCAGCACCGCCGGTTCGTTCAGCGGGATCGCGAGCCCTGGTGCGATCCACCCGGCGTTGCCCCAGGAGGCGCCGGCCGCGACCCCGGTCCGGTCGACCACGGTCACCTCGACTCCGCGCTCCTGCAGGAACCACGCCGTGGACAGGCCGACCACGCCCGCCCCGACCACCACCGCGGAGCGCGGACCGCCGTCAAGGCGCTCGACGCCGTCCATCCCTGCCTCCTGTCATCGCTGATACCGATTCCAGGATGCGGTGGACGGTGGGCCAACCGGTTGTCCGATTCCTACAATCGCCGGTCAGCGGTTGTAGGTTTCCGACACCGTCGCGGCGAGATCGATCGTCATCGCGACCCTCTTGGCGGGATCGTCCAGGCCGAGGCTGGTCACCTCGCTCATCTTCCGCAGCCGGTTGCGCACCGTGTTCCCGTGCACCCCCAGCCGCTCGCCCGCCACGGCCAGATCGCCCTGGGCCTCGAGCCAGGCGCGCAGCGTCGCGACGTAGTCGGTGCCGTGCTCACCGTCGTGCCGGCGCAGGTCGGCCACCGGTCCGCGGGCCGACGCCCGGCCGACCCTGGCCGCGGTGCGCAGGCGCTGCAACAGGATCTCGTCCCACGACTCGTCGTAGGCGGGCGCGTCCCCGGCCCGCACCTCGTGCAGCGCCAGGCACTCGTCCGCCTCCTGGCGAGCGGCGGGCAGGTCCGCGGGCTCGGCGACCGCGCTGATCCCGGCCGACAGCACGACGTTCCCGGGCAGCGCCGACCTCAGCGCCGCCAGCCAGTCCCGCGCCGCGGCGATCCGCTCCCCCGGCAGCACCGTGTAGATGCTGTTGCCCGCCAACGCGCTGCGCCCCGGCCGCGACCAGCCGAACCCGGTGGTCGCCTGTTCGAACGCCAGCAGCACGGCCGCGTGCCGCTCCTCGCCGACGTGCGCGCGCACCGCGACCACCCGGCCGGGTTCCGGCGGCAACCCGAGCTGGCTGATCACCGTCGCGGCGTCCGCGGTGCCCTCCAGCAGCCGGAGCACCCACTCCGACTCCACCTGGCGCTCCAGATCGGCACTGGCCCTCAGCCGCAACAGGTGCAACGCCACGATCCGGGCACCGTCGGTGAGCGCGGTGCGGCGAGTGCCCTCCAACGGCGCCGGGCACGCCACCCAGATCGCGCCCAGCAGCTCCTTGCCCACCCGGACCGCGACCACCATCCGCCCGGTCAGGCCACGCGCCGGTGCGCCGGGGACGAACAGCGGCTCGTCGGACGCCAGCACGTGCGCCCGCACCCCCGCCGCGTCGAACAACTCCCGCACCCAGACCGGCACCTGCCGGCCCATGATGGTCTCCAGCCGGGCCGCGTCGGCCTCCTGCTGCGGGCCCGAATACGCCAGCACGCGCGACAGCGGGTCCTCGATGGTCACCGCGCCGCCGGTGGCCGCGGCGAGGCTGTCGGCCAGCGCGAACAGGTCCGTCGGACCACGACCGGACTCGGTCTCGCGACCCTCCAGCACGAGGCCGTAGACGACGCCGGCGAGCTGACTCCACGACAGGGCCGGATCCGCCAGCATCACCGCGACGCCCTCGGCCTCCCCCACCGCGACGGCGTCGGCGAGGAGGTCCTCGCCTCCCCGGACGAGCACGACGACGGCACGTGCCGCGACCGCCGCACGGACCGCCTCGGCCACCGACCCGGTGCCGACGGCGAGGTACACGTCGCCGACCTCGGCACGGTCGTCCGCGGCGTCCCGCAGCACCACACCGCGCAGCTCCGCCGACCGCGGCACCGGACAGCAGCACAGGCGAACCCCGTACCCTCCCAGCACGTTGACCAGACGGTCCAGCCTCACCATCAGCAAGCTCCTCGCCGTTGCCGCCACCGTAACCGTGCGAGACGATCACCACCGCACCCCCACGAGAGGCATGTCGATGATTCCCGAAGACCTCGCCGTCTGGCGCCGCCTGCGGGACGCGGGCGAGCCCAACCCCTGGTCGGAGGGCCTGCGCCTGCTCGCCGACGACGAACGGCCGGAGGCGCTCGACACCGGCTACCTGACCGCCGAGGACCTCGCGAACCCCGACGTCGTCGCCAACGTCCGGGCGATCGAGGAGACGGCCGCGCTGATCACGTGGGTCGCCGAGGACGGCGACGAGGGCCAGGCGTTCGGCTACTGGCGCGGCCCGGACGACCTCCCGCTCACCGCGGCGCCCGTCGTCAGCCTCGACAACGAGGGCCAGTACCAGCTCCTGCGCGGCACCAGCCTCAGCGAGGCCCTGAGCGACGAGTACGGCCAGTGGTCCGACGACGGATACGCGGGCATGGTCGCGCAGTGCCGGTCCCAGGGCGTGGTGATCGCCGACGACCCCGACGACCTTCCGGAGCCGGCGGTGTCGCCGACCCCGGACGAACACCACGCCGCCCGCTACCGCGAGCTGCTGGCGGCCGGTCCGGCCTGACGTCAGACGATCGTGTTGTCCACGAAGCACCAGCGCCAGGTCTCCCCCGGCTCGAACGAGCGCATGACCGGGTGGGCCTCGTCGGCGAAGTGCTTCGAGGCGTGCTTGGCGGGCGAGGAGTCGCAGCAGGCGACCTTGCCGCAACCGAGGCACAGGCGCAGGTGCACCCACCGGCCGCCGACGGCCAGGCAGTCCTCGCACCCCTCCACCGTGGACGGTGCGGGCTCGGCGCCCAGCTCGGCGACGTGTTCACAAGTAGTTGCCACGGCACGAAGGTACCTCGCTCGCGGCCATCGGCGAGTTCTGGTGTTTGACTGGTCTCATGACGACTGCCGGTCGCGTCTCGCGGCCTTCGATTCTCACGGTGGACGACGACCCCGCCGTGTCGCGGGCGGTGGCGCGCGACCTGCGCCGGAAGTACGGCGAGCAGTACCGGATCGTGCGGGCGGAGTCCGGGTCCCAGGCACTGGAGGCCCTGCACGAGATCAAGCTGCGCGGCGAGGAGGTCGCGGCGCTGCTGGCCGACTACCGGATGCCGCAGATGAGCGGCATCGAGTTCCTCGAACAGGCCATGGACGTGTTCCCCCAGGCACGCCGGGTGCTGCTCACGGCGTACGCGGACACCGACGCCGCGATCCAGGCGATCAACGTCGTGGACCTCGACCACTACCTGCTCAAGCCGTGGGACCCGCCCGAGCAGAACCTCTACCCGGTGCTCGACGAGCAGCTGCGCGCCTGGGCGGTGAGCGACCGGCAGCCACCACAGCGGGTGCGCGTGGTCGGGCACCGCTGGTCACCCCGTTCCTACGAGGTGCGTGACTTCCTGGCGCGCAACAACGTTCCGTTCCGCTGGCACGCGCTCGACGAGCCGGAGGCGCGCTGCCTGCTCACCGCCGCGCACCAGGACGGGACGACGCTGCCCGTCGTGGTGACGGCCCAGGGCAAGGCCCTGGTCGACCCGTCGGACGCGGAGCTCGCCGCCGAGGTGGGCCTGACCACGCAGCCGTCGTCCGAGTTCTACGACCTGATCGTCGTGGGCGGCGGGCCCGCGGGGCTCGGTGCCGCGGTGTACGGAGGCTCGGAGGGCCTGCGGACCGTCCTCGTGGAACGGATCGCGACCGGCGGCCAGGCGGGCACCAGCAGCCGCATCGAGAACTACCTGGGCTTCCCCGACGGCGTGTCCGGCGGCCAGCTGACCGAACGGGCCCGCAGGCAGGCGGTCAAGTTCGGGGTCGAGCTGCTCACGACGCGCGACGTCGTCTCCCTGGAGCGCCGGGGTGCCGCGCGCGTCGTGCGGTTCGGTGACGGCACCGAACTCTCCGCCCACACCGTCATCCTCGCCACGGGCGTGTCCTACCGGTTGCTCGACGCACCCGGACTCGGCGAGCTGACCGGACGAGGCGTGTACTACGGCGCCTCGACCACCGAGGGCCCGAACTGCGCCGGTCAGGACGTCTACCTGGTCGGGGGCGCGAACTCCGCGGGCCAGGCGGCCGTCTACTTCTCCGGCCACGCGCGCAAGGTGGTGATCCTGGTGCGCGGCGACTCACTGGAGCAGTCGATGTCGCGGTACCTGATCGACCAGCTCTCCGCGATCCCGAACGTCGAGGTGCGCACGCACACCGAGATCCGCGGCGGCTCCGGCGACGACCACCTGGAGACGCTGACGTTGCTGCACAACAAGACCGGCGAGACGACGACCGTGCCGGCGAGCTGGTTGTTCGCGTTCATCGGCGCCGCCCCGCGCACGGACTGGCTGGACGGCACGCTGGAACGGGACGACCGCGGTTTCCTGCTCGCCGGGCCCGACCTCGGCGGCTCACCTCCCGGCTGGGACCTCGAACGGGCGCCGTACCACCTGGAGACGAACCTGCCCGGCGTGTTCGTCGCGGGCGACGTCCGGGCGGACTCGGTGAAGCGGGTCGCGTCCGCGGTCGGTGAGGGTGCCATGGCGGTCACGCTGGTCCACCGCTACCTGGAGAGGTCCTGATGGAGAGGCTCACGGCGACGGATCTGCGCGAGCTGTTCCTGTTCGAGAAGCTCGACGACGACCAGCTGGACTGGCTGGCCGGGCACGGGCACGTCGAGACCCGCGAGGCGGGCACGCCCGTGCTCACCGAGGGCGAGCCCGCGACGTGCTTCTTCGTGCTGCTCGAGGGCACGGTCGCCCTGTGCCGCAACATCGGCGGGCAGCGCGTCGAGGTGAGCCGCAGCGACCTGCGCGGCTCGTACTTCGGCGCCACCCAGGCATACCTGGAGCTCGACCAGCCGACCTACCAGATGACCGTCGAGTCGATCACCGCCACGTCGATGCTGCAGTTCGACGCCGACGAGTTCGGGCCGGTGGTCCGCGCGTGGTTCCCGATGGCGATGCACCTGCTGGAGGGCCTGTTCTGGGGCATGCGCAACACCCAGGCGACGGTGGGCCAGCACGAACGGCTCACCGCGCTCGGCGCCCTGTCCGCGGGCCTCACACACGAGCTGAACAACCCGGCCGCAGCGGCCGTGCGGGCGACGGCGGCGTTGCGCGAACGGGTCGCGGGTATGCGGCACAAGCTCGCCCTGCTCGCCCAGGGGGCGATCGACCCGGAGGTCCTGCCCGCCCTGGTGAAACTCCAGGAGAAGGCGGTCGAACGGGTCGCCAAGGCACCGAAGCTCAGCCCGCTGGAGGCGAGCGACGCCGAGGACGAGGTCTCCGACTGGCTCGACGACCACGGCATCGCCGGTGGCTGGGACGTCGCGCCCGTCCTGGTCGCGGCCGGGCTGGACGTCGAGTGGCTGGAGACGTCGCTCCTGCCGTGCCCGGCGGCCGTCACGGGATCCGCCGTGCACTGGCTCAGGTACACGGTCGAGACCGAGATGCTGATGAACGAGATCGAGGACGCCACCACGCGGGTGTCCACTTTGGTCGGTGCCGCCAAGCAGTACTCCCAGATGGACCGCGCGCCGCACCAGGTCGTCGACGTGCACGACCTGCTCGACTCCACGTTGGTCATGTTCGGCGGCAAGCTCAAGGACGTGACGGTGGTCAAGGACTACGACCGCGCCCTGCCCGCCATCCCCGCGTACGCCGGTGAGCTCAACCAGGTGTGGACGAACATGATCGACAACGCCCTGAGCGCGATGGGCGGCACGGGAACGTTGACAGTGCGCACTTTCGCGCGGGACAGGCGCCTCGTCGTGGAGATCGGCGACACCGGACCCGGCATCCCGGCGGAGGTGCAGGGCCGGATCTTCGAACCGTTCTTCACCACCAAACCGGTCGGCGAGGGCACCGGGCTCGGACTGGAGATCTCGTGGCGGATCGTGGTCAACAAGCACCACGGCAGCATCCGGGTGGAGTCGCAGCCGGGCGACACGCGGTTCCAGGTCGTGCTGCCGGTGGAGGCGGCCGGTCCGTGACTGTCGGTCGTTCGACCCACTGTGCGCGGAGGTGCCCGCCGCTAGCTTGAGGGCGAAGCCCTCTACACCGTAGGAGCACCATGACGACCACCCGGCGCGTTCTCACCGGAATGGCCACCGCAGGTCTGTTCATCTCGGTTCTCGGCGCGGGTTCCGCCACCGCCGCGACCAAGGGCAAGATCTACATCTCCAACAACTGCGGCAAGGCGGTCGCCACCGACATCCTGCGCGGCGGTTACGTGATCGCGGGCACTGCGGCCGCCCCGGCGGGCAGCTACTTCGGCTATCCGGTCAACCCCGGCACCTACCAGGTCCGCGTGCCCGCCGGCACCAAGACCGTGAAGATCCTCGACCTCGGCAGCAAGGCGCACTCGGTCGTCGTCCGGGCCTGCTGACGTCCACAGAGGACGGATACGGGAGCGCTGACTCAGCGCGCCTGTGTCCGTTCCAGCAGGCCGAGCGCCCTGGCGAGAACCGGCGAGTCGTCGTCGGCGCGCACGGCGGCCAGGAGGTCGATGCTCCGGTCCCCCGCCAACGGCCTGTAGGTCGTGCCCGGCACGCCGAGTTCCGCCACGGGTTGCGGGACCACGGCCACTCCGAGTCCGGATGCGACGAACGTGACGAGGGTGGAGGTCTCCTCGACCTCGTGCCGGATCCGGGGTTCGAACCCGGCTGAGCGGCACAGGTCCGTGACGATGCCGTGCATGACCGAACGGCCTCGTGCGGCGTGCACGATCAGGTCTTCGTCACGCAGGTCCTCGATCTTCAACCGGCGGCGCCGCGCGAGCCGGTGGTCCTCGGGAAGTGCCACGATGAACCTGTCCTGGCGCACGGTCAGCGCCCGCACCGCCGGGTGTTCGACCGGCGGGCGCAGCAGCGCGAGGTCGATGCGGCGGGCGAGCAGGGACTCGAGCTGGTCGGGCGCCAGCATCTCGCCCCGGAACACGAAGTCCACGGCCGGGAGCTCGTCGCGCAGAACCCGTGCGAACGCGGGCAGCAGGCTGTAGGTGGCCGAGCCGACGCAGCCCACGACCAGGCGGCCCTGCAGTCCGTCCGCCACGCGCCGCGCCTCCTCCCCGGCGTCGTCCACGGCGGCCAGCACGGTTCGCGCGCGGTCCAGGTAGACCGCGCCCGCGTCGGTGAGCTCGACCTTGCGGGTGGTGCGCCGCAGCAACGTCACGCCGAGCTCGGCCTCCAGCTGCTGGATCTGCTGCGAGAGCGGCGGTTGTGCCATGTGCAGGCGTTCGGCGGCGCGTCCGAAGTGCCGTTCCTCGGCGACCGCGACGAAATACCGCAGATGACGGAGTTCCATTCAGTGATATTCGCAGAATATCAATGGTCGCGAAATGAGTACTTCTGTATATGGCCGATCCGCCCTAGCGTAGGGGCATGACCGACGTCGTGATCTGCGAACCCCTCCGGACCCCGGTCGGACGGTTCGGCGGGGCCCTGGCCTCGCTGAGCGCCACCGACCTCGCCACCGCCGTGCTCACGGAACTGGTGCGCCGCACGGGGCTGCGGGAGGGCGACGTGGACGACGTCGTGCTCGGGCAGAGCTACCCGAACGGCGAGTCACCGGCGATCGGCCGGATCGCGGCGCTCGACGCGGGCCTCGGCACCGGTGTGCCCGGCCTCCAGATCGACCGGCGCTGCGGGTCCGGGCTGCAGGCCGTGCTGTACGCGGCGGGTCAGGTCGCGACCGGCGCGGCGAGCGTGGTGATCGCGGGTGGCGCGGAGTCGATGTCGCAGGTCGAGCACTACGCGCTGGGCCTGCGCACGGGTGTGCGCAGCGGCGGCGTGCAGCTCGTCGACCGCCTCGACCGGGCCAGGGAGACCGCGGGCGGCCGGTTCCACCCGGTGCCCGGCGGCATGCTGGAGACGGCCGAGAACCTGCGTCGCGAGTACGGCATCTCCCGCGCCGACCAGGACGCGCTGGCGGTCCGGTCGCAGCAGCGCTGGGGCGCCGCGGACCAGGCCGGAAAGTTCGCCGACGAACTCGTCCCGGTCACCGTTCCCGGCGGCCGCAAGCCCGACGTCGTCGTCGACCGCGACGAACACCCACGTCCGGACACGACGCTCGAGGACCTGGCCAGGCTGAGGCCGGTGCGGCTGAAGCTCGACGCCGAGTCCACGGTGACCGCGGGCAACGCCAGCGGCCAGAACGACGGCGCGGCGCTGTGCGTCGTCACCACCCGTGCCGAGGCCGAGAAGCGCGGGCTGCGACCCGTGCTCGCGCTCAGGTCGTGGGCCGTGGCGGGAGTCGGGCCGGAGGTCATGGGCATCGGGCCCGTCCCCGCCTCGGCCGCCGCCCTCGCGCGCGCCGGCCTCACCCTCGACGACATGGACGTGATCGAGCTCAACGAGGCGTTCGCCGCCCAGGTGCTCGCCTGCCTGAGCGAGTGGAAGCTCGATCCCGCCGACGAACGGCTCAACCCCAACGGTTCCGGCATCTCGCTCGGGCACCCGGTGGGCGCGACCGGAGCGCGGATCCTCACCACCCTCGCGCACGAGATGCGTCGTCGTGGCAGCCGCTACGGTCTGGAGACCATGTGCATCGGCGGCGGTCAGGGCCTCGCCGCGGTCTTCGAGGCGGTGCGCTGATGAGCGTCGCCGAGGTCCACCACGTCGTCACCGGCAGGCCGGACGGGCCGGTCGTCGTCCTGTCCAACTCGCTGGGCTCGACGCTGGAGATGTGGGACGCCACCGTCCCCGCGCTCGAAGAGCACTTCCGCGTCGTCCGCTACGACACCCGCGGCCACGGGCGCTCCCCCGTGCTGCCGGGCTCGCACACGATCGACTCCCTCGCCTCCGACCTCGTCGTGCTGCTCAACCGCCTGGGCGTGGAGAGGGCGCACCTGGTCGGCCTGTCGCTCGGGGGCATGACGGCGCTGCGCGTCGCCGCCCGCAACCCCGAACGCGTCGACCGGCTCGCCGTGCTGTGCACCAGCGCCTGCCTCGGGCCGGCCTCGAACTGGACGGACCGCGCGGCCCTCGTCCGCGCGCAAGGGACGAAGGCGGTCGCCGAAGCCGTGGTCCAGCGCTGGTTCACCCCGGCCCACCACGACCGCGAGAGCTGGGAGGCGATGGTGGCCTCGACTCCGGCGGAGGGCTACGCGGGCTGCTGCGAGGCGATCGCGACCATGGACCAGCGCGCCGACCTGCACCGGATCACCGCACCCACCCTCGCGATCGCGGGCGCCGACGACCCGGCCACCCCGCCGCCGCATCTGGAGGAGATCGCCACCTCCGTCCGCGACGGACGGCTCCTGGTCGTGCCGGGCGCCGCCCACCTCGCCAACGCCGAACGTCCCGACGTCGTCAACACGGCGCTGGTCGACCACCTCACGAAGGAGAACTCATGAGCCTGGACAAGGTGGTCGGCGGTCCGGCCGAGGCCGTGGCGGGCATCCGGTCCGGCGCGAGCGTCGCGGTCGGCGGGTTCGGGCTCGCGGGCATCCCGTGGTTCCTGATCGAGGCGTTGCTGGAGCAGGGCGCCGACGACCTCACGATCGTCTCCAACAACTGCGGTGTCGACGGTGCCGGTCTCGGCCTGCTGCTCGAGGCCCGGCGGATCAGCCGCGTCGTCGCGTCCTACGTCGGGGAGAACAAGGAGTTCGCCCGGCAGTACCTGGCGGGCGAGCTGACGGTGGAGCTCACTCCACAAGGGACACTCGCGGAACGGCTGCGCGCCGGCGGTTCCGGGGTGGGCGCCTTCTACACCCCGACCGGTGTCGGCACGCTCGTCTCCGAGGGCGGCCTTCCGTGGCGCTACAACGCGGACGGCACCGTCGCCCTCTCCTCACCGCCCAAGGAGGTGCGCACCTTCCACGGCAAGGAGATGGTGCTGGAGGAGTCGATCGTCACCGACGTCGCCCTCATCCGCGCCGCGATCGCCGACCGCGCGGGCAACTGCGTCTTCCACGCCGCCGCCCGCAACTTCAACCCCGCCGCCGCGATGGCCGGACGCTTCACCGTCGTCGAGGCCGAACGCGTCGTCGAGGTCGGCGAGATCCACCCCGACCACGTGCACCTGCCCGGCGTCTTCGTGCAGCACGTCGTCGCGCTCACCACCGAACAGGCCGCCCGCAAGGACATCGAGAAGCGCACCACCCGCGCCCGCCAGGAGGCGAACTGACATGGCCTGGACCCGCGACCAGATGGCCGCCCGCGCCGCGCTCGAACTGCGCGACGGCGAGTACGTCAACCTCGGCATCGGCCTGCCCACGCTCATCCCCGACCACCTGCCCGCGGACTCGACCGTCACACTGCACGCGGAGAACGGCATCCTCGGCGTCGGCCCGTTCCCCTACGACGACGAGGTCGACCCCGACCTCATCAACGCGGGCAAGCAGACCGTCAGCGTCCTGCCGGGAGCGTCGTTCTTCGACTCCCCCACCAGCTTCGCGATGATCCGCGGCGGCCACATCGACACCGCGGTCCTCGGCGGCATGCAGGTCTCCGCCCACGGCGACCTCGCGAACTGGATGGTGCCCGGTGCGATGGTCAAGGGCATGGGCGGCGCCATGGATCTCGTCAGCGGCGCCCGCCGGGTCATCGTCCTGATGGAGCACAACGCCCGCAACGGCGACGCGAAACTGGTCGATACCTGCACTTTGCCGCTCACGGGCCGCGGTGTCGTCTCCCGCGTCATCACCGACCTGGCCGTGCTCGACGTCGAGGACGGTGCCTTCCGCCTGGTCGAGCTCGCGCCCGGCAGCACCATCGAGGACGTCGTGGCCAGGACCGGCGCACCCGTCGTCAGACCCTCGCCTGCTCCCGCACCGGCCTGACCGCGTCCGGCACGGCACCGCTCTCGGGATAGGAGCAGTGGAAGGTGCCGTGGTAGCCGAAGAGCGGCCCGAACCGGTGGTTGGTCACCTCGACGTTGATGCGGAACCGGCCCAGTTCGTCGTCGAAGGACTCGCGGACCTCCGCGGTGCCGGTGACCAGCCTGGGGATGCGGAAGTGGACCGGTCCCTCGTGGAAGCGCTGCTCCCCGCTGCGGATCAGCAGCCCGCCGCGGTCGTCCACGGACAGGTGCAGGTCGACGGCGACGTGCTGGTGCGTGCCCAGGTAGTCCACGACGCAGCCGCGCTCGGGGCTGTAGATCATCGTGGCATCCCAGCGCTGCGGCCGGTCGAAGGTGAAGGTGCGGACGAAGGTCACCGTCTCCCGGCCGAGCGAGTCGCGGTAGGGGTAGTTCTCGATGGTGAACGGGATGTCGCCGCCGTGGCCCGGCAGCAGGATGTGGCGCTTGGCCCCGAGCCAGAGGAACGGCCGGGTGAACCCTCGGCCGTGCCAGACCCGGTCCATCGTGCCCGTGCCGACGCAGGCGACGCCCTGCTCGTCGGAGACGCCGAACCGGCGTCGCAACTGCGGGTGCAGGCGGTCGAAGTCACGGCCGAGGGCGCGCTGGAAGATCGACGTCATTGGGGGTGCTCCAAAGTGGACAGGGTCGAGGGCGCCGTCGACGAACGGCGGTCCGGCGGAGTCCGGCGGCACCTGCGGGCAGCCGGGGTGGACGGCGACGGCGGGACCAGGAGGGCGATCAGGGTGAGGGCCGCGGCGAGCAGAGCAGGCGCGGTCCACCAGGCGACGACGCAGACGGCGATCCTCGCGCCCGCGTCCAGCAGCGCCCGCCGGAACGACACCTCGGGCGGCACACCGCGTTCGAGCCACAGCCGGAGCCGGTCGAACGACCAGGCCGTGCCCCACCCCATCAGCAGGCGGAACGGGCGGTCGGCCAGCGCGCCCAGCCGGCCCCAGCCCGGCTGGTAGTCGTACCCGGTGAGGAACCGGACGCCCGCGCTGGTCGGCACGTACCGCCAGTAGCCCGCCCCGCTGCGGATCAGCGACAACGGGTGCGCCGAACTGAAGCGCAGCGCCGACGTCCGCGAACCGTCGCGCTTGGTGCGTTCACCGACGCTGACGCCGGTCCCGTCGACCTCCAGGCCGGGCAGGACGCGGACCGCGTACCGGAAGTGCTGCGCGTCGTCCGGATCCGCCTTCGGCAGGTAGTCGATCCGCGTGAACCGGAGGTCCCACCGCTGGTGCGGGCGGGGTTCCTGGGTGTGCCGCCACAGGTCGTCGAGGTCGGCCCTGATCAGAGTCTCCACGTAGAGCGCTCGTCGTCGCGCCATGAGGTCACCTCCTGTTTGAGCAACTGCTCAAACAGGAGGGTAGCTGCATTTGAGCAGTTGCTCAAATACGGTTCTTGGCGGTCTTCCGGAGCTTGGCGCGCAGGGCGCGGACCGCGACCGGCCCGAGGTCGTCCACCACCTCGATGAGCACGGCCAGCCGGTCGAGGGCGTCCAGCGCGGCCTGGGCCCCGTCCGGGTCGACGCCCTCGTACAGCTCCAGGCCGATGAACCCGGCGCTCACCGCACGCGCGAGGCCCGCCGTGTCGATCAGCTCGGCCACCGGCGAGCCGGCCAGCAACCTCGTCAGGGCGTCCTCGATCGGGGTGATCCACAGCCGCAGCGACGCCGCGGTGGCCTCGGCGAGCTTGGGGTCGGTCTGGGCGCCGGCCAGCAGTTGGGCGAGCACCATGACGTTGCCCTCGGCGCGCTCCGCGGTGTGCAGGGTGCGGCCGAGCGCGAGGAGCTGCCGCAGGTCGGTGATCCGGCCGAGCTGCTCGGCGAACGGCTCCACCCTGGCCCGGGTGGCGGCGAGGCACGCGGCCTGCAGCAGGTCGTGGACGGTGCCGAAGTGGTAGAAGACCAGCGCCTGGTTGACCCCGGCGGTGGCCGCGATGCTCCGTGCCGTGGTGCCGGTCAGACCGTGCGCGCGGATCGTCTCGATCGCGCCGTCGATCAGGCGTTGTCGGGTGTCTGCCACGGCATCACCGTAGACGGGGCGAACCGGCCGGGGTGGGATGGAGGGAGTTCCACCGCCGAGACAAGGGATCGCGCCTCATGCCAGTGAACGACGCACTGCTGGAACGGTTTCTGGACGTCGACACGACCGCCCTCTGCGACGCCGACCGGACCACCCGGGTCGTGCACAGCGCGATCCGCGCCCGGTCCGCGGCGACCCGGATCTGCGGCCCGGCGTTCACGGTCCGCTGCCGCGAGGACTTCCTGGCCGTGCTGCGCGCGGTCGAGACGGCCGAGCCCGGCGCGGTGATCGTCGTGGACGGCGGCGCACGCGAGACCGCGCTCGGTGGCGAGATGTTCGCGCGGGCGGCGTTGGTGCGGTCGCTCGGCGGCATCGTCGTGGACGGCGGCTACCGCGACATGGCCTACGTCTCGACGTGCGCGCTGCCGGTCTACAGCCGGTTCGTCACGCCGCGCGCCGGCACCGCGACGCAGCTCGGCGAGCTCCAGGTCCCGGTGACCTGCGGCGGGGTCACGGTCAACCCCGGCGACCTGGTCCTCGCCGACGACGAGGGCCTCGTCGTCGTGGACCCGGCGCGGGTCGAGTCGCTCCTCGACGCCGCGCTGGCCGTCAAGGAGCGCGAACACCGGGTGATCGGCCTCCTCGACGGTGGCGGCACGCTGAGCGACGCGTTCACCGTCGCCGAGCACGTCGCCGCTCTGGAGCGCGGCGAGCAGTCGGTGTTGCGAGCTCGGTCCTGACTCGGGTCAGGACCGGTCGAACTCCGGGATCAGCTCCCCCACGCGGAGGGCACGCTCACTTCCCCGTCGGCACCCGGACGGGTGTGCTGCGCAGGTCGTCCAGCCCGCCCCGGACGTCGTCCATCGCGATCTGCTCCGCGGCGGCCGAGTCGCCCGCGCGCAGGGCGCGGACCAGGGCGCGGTGGCTCGCGTAGCGGTCGAGGCCGAACTGGTGGTTCGCGGCCGCCCGCTCCAGCATCCGGGCCCGGCGCTCGGCCTGCGAGAACACCCTGGTCTGGTCGAGCAGCCGGACGAGGATGTCGTTGCCCGCGCAGGACGCCACCGCGTCGTTGAAGCGCCGCATGGTGTCCAGCAGGGTGTTCAGGTGCTTGTCGGCCGGACGTCCGTCGGCGGCGCGCTGCTTGATGACGATCAGCAGGTCGTCCGCCTCGTCCAGGATCGTGTCGAGCTCGTCGAGCTGCGCGGGGCCCGCGTGCCGGGCGGCGAAGCGGGCGATGAGGCCCCGCAGCGCGATCTCGACCTCGGCCAGGTCCTCGACGGCGGAGGCGCCGATGTCCGCGACGACGACCGTGCGCGGGCCGGTCCTCTTGATCAGGCCGTCCTGCTCCAGCCGGCGGATGGCCTCGCGGACCGGGGTGGGGCTCATAGACAGCCGCTCGGCGAGGCCGCGTTCGGTGACCTTCTCGCCGGGGGCCAGCTCGCCCGCCGCGATGGCGTCGTGGACCGAGCGGTAGGCCCGGCCGGCCAGCGTGCCGGACTGAGGATCTTTCTCCGCCATCACGAGCGCCGATACTACGGCAAGCACTTAAGCTATTGCTTGCTTATTTTGCTATAGCATCCTAGCTTGGTGGCGCCGCGACGTTCCCGAGCCAACGGAGGCTTCCCGATGTCGTCACTCGCCGCGCCGGTCGACCGGCGGCTCGCCAGGCGCATCACGTTCTTCGTCGCGCTGGCCGTGTTCGCGCAGGAGGCGACCTGGGACTTCTACGACGCCCAGGTGCCGCCGCTGCTGCGGGAGCACATCGCCAGCACCGCGGTCGTCGGTCTGCTCATGGGCATGGACAACCTGCTCGGCATCTTCGTGCAGCCCTGGATCGCCAACCGGTCGGACAACACCCGGACGCGGTGGGGCCGCAGGATTCCCTACCTGGCGGTGGGCATGCCGCTCGCCGCGCTGCTGTTCATGCTCATCCCACTGGCCACGGCACTGCCCGCGCTGATCGCGGTGATCTTCGTGTACTCGCTGGTGGGCAACAGCTTCAAGCCGATCGCGCAGGCGTTGCTGCCCGACTTCATCGAGCCGGAACGCAGGGGCAGGGCGAACGCGGCGGTGAAGATCGCCTCCGGCCTGACCGTCATCGTGTCCGCGCTCATCAGCGCACTGCTGGTGGACGACCACCCGAAGCTCGCGTTCACCGTGCCGGCACTGCTCATGCTGGTGTGCACGGCGGTTCTCGTCTCGCGGGTGCGGGACAACACCTCGCGGGCCTACCAGCTCGCGCTCACCGAGGACGCGCACGACGAGTCGTCCGTGCGGTTGCGGGACCTGCTCAAGGACATCCTGCGCGACCCGAACCGCAGCCGGCTCCTCCTCGTCACCGCGGTCCTGCTGTTCGCCTCCGCCTGGTTCTCCTCGCGGTCGCTGTTCACCCCGTACGGCATGGAGACCCTGGGCCTGTCCCGTGGCGCGGCGGGTTCGCTGACGTTCCCCAGCGGTGTCGCGTTCCTCGTCGCCGCCTACCCCGCCGCGCTGCTCGCCGAACGGATCGGGCGCGTCCGCACGATGACGATCGGGATGGTCGTCTTCGGCGTCTCGCTCGCCTGCGGCACCCTCGTGCCGACCCCCGCCGCCACCGTCGCGGCCTTCTGCGTCGCGGCCGCCGGCGCGTCCGGGTTCCTGATCAACGCCGCCGTCGTGCTGTGGAACCTGGCGCCGTCCGCCCGCGTGATCGGCGTGTACACGGGCCTGTACACGGTGAGCTGGGCGACCGGCGGGTTCATCGGGCCGGGGGTGGTCGGCGCGATGGTCGACATCACCGGGTGGCGCTACATGCTCCTCGACATCGCCCTGCTCAGCGCGCTTGCCACCGCCGTGATCCTGCGCGTCGCCGTCCTGAGCCGCCGCCACGCGGTCTCCCTGTAACAACCGGAAGGAACTCGCACATGAACGCTCCCGACGGAGCCGTCCGCGTCCTGACGCCCACGGGCATGCTCGGCGCCGGCTTCACCCAGTCCTCCGTGGACCGCGGGCTGGAGCTCGGCGCCGACGTCATCGCCGTGGACGGCGGATCGACCGACTCGGGCCCGCACTACCTCGGTTCGGGCACCGCCAAGACGACCGCCGCGGCCGTCGCCCGCGACCTGCGGATCCTCCTGCGTGCAAGCGCTCAGGCCCGCATCCCGCTCATCGTCGGGTCCTGCGGCACCAGTGGCACCGACTCCGGTGTCGCCTGGGTCGCCGGCATCGTCGACGACATCCTGTGCGAGGAGGAGCTCGACCTGTCCGTGGCGACGATCTTCAGCGAGCAACGGGCCGGCTTCGTGAAGGCACGGCTGCGTGAACGCGCAGTGCATCCGTTGCCACCGGCGACAGTTCTCGATGAGGCCACTGTGGACAGTTGTACGCACGTCGTCGGGATGATGGGCCACGAACCGATCGAGGAGGCCCTGCGCGCCGGAGCCGACGTGGTGCTCGCGGGCCGTGCGACGGACACCGCCCTCGCCGCCGCCTTCCCGTTGATGAAGGGCATGCCGGCCGGACCCGTATGGCACGCGGCGAAGATCGTCGAGTGCGGCGGCCAGTGCACGACGAACCCCCGCGCGGGCGGCGTCCTCGCCACCGTCGACCACACCGGCTTCACCATCGAACCGCTCGACCCGGACGCCGCCTGCACGCCGATCTCCGTTGCGGCGCACATGCTCTACGAGACGGTGAACCCGTTCCGCATGCGCGAACCGGCCGGCGAACTGGACGTCTCGGAGGCCACCTACACGGCTCTGGACGAACGGCGCGTGCGCGTCGAGGGCTCGCGGTTCCACCCCGCCGGCCAGCACACGATCAAGCTGGAGGGCGCCCGGATCACCGGCTACGAGACGATGTCGTTCACCGCGATCCGCGACGAGCACATCCTCGCGAACATCGAGGAGTGGACCGGCCTGTTCGTCAAGGTCTTCACCGGCCGCGTCGCGCAGACCCTCGGGCTCGACGAGGGCGAGTACTCCTTCGACCTGCGCCGCTACGGCTACGACGCCGTGCTGGGCTCACTGGACCCGGCGACGCGGCCACCGCGCGAGATCGGGGTGATGCTCCTGGTGCGCGCCCGAACCCAGGAGCTCGCGACCGCCGTCGCCAAGGTCGCCAACCCGTTGATGCTGCACCTGCCGACCCCGGACATGGCCTACCTGCCGAGCCTCGCGTTCGCGACCTCCCCCGCCGAGACCGAGCGCGGTCCGGTCTACGAGTTCGCGCTCAACCACGTCGTCGACACCCTCACCCCCACCGAGATGTTCCGCACCGAGCACCGGAAGGCCCTCTCCCATGACTGAGCAGCCCACGTTCGGCGATCTCGCGCTGGAGGTCCGGTCCAAGAACGCCGGACCGTTCTGGGTGACGATGGAACTGTTCCTGCGCGACGAGTCCGGTTACGCGCTCGCGGCCGGGACGGTGGACGCGAACCTCGTCGCGTCCCTGTACGACGTGCGCGCCGAGGACGTCCAGATCTTCCGGATCCCGTCGCTGAACGTCGTCAAGATCTCGTTCCCGCGCCCGGTCCCGCAGGGAGGCCTGCGGGACCGCGACGTCCACGCCGGGCAGCACCACGTGCCGCTGGCGTCGCTCAGGGTGCCGTGACCGGTTCGAGGCGGGCCGGAACGTGCTTGTGCCACGGGGTTCCGGCCCACTCGTCGCGGTCCTCGGCCGCGGTCAGCTCGTTGGGCGCGACGCCCGTGCGCTCGTTCACCGTGAGCCCGAAGCCGTTGGGCAGGGAGATGTGACCGGAGCGCATGGTGTCCGCGACGTCCACGGACACCTCCGCGCTGCCACGCCGGGTGGTGACCTTCACCTTGTCGCCCGTCGCGATGCCCAGCGACGCCGCGTCGGCGACGCTGATGCGCAGCCGACCGTCGGCGTCGCGGCGTCGCCAGGTGGGGTCGCGCATGATCGTGTTGGCCGTGAAGGCGCGGCGTTCCCCGGCGGACAGCACGAACGGCCAGTCCGGATCCCCTTGCGGCACAGGCCTGTCGCCCAGCGCGGCCACAGCGGCGAGCAGCTCCGGCACGTCCAGGTGAATCCGGTCGCCGCGCAGCCGCCGCCAGGACTCGTCGTACTCGTCGTCGGTGATGTGCACGCCGTGCTCGCCGTCGACGATCGCGGCGAAGAGCCGCTCCCCCGCCTCGAGCCCGGACCCGTAGCCCGCCTTCTCGACACCGGCGGGGTTCTTGCGGGCGCACTCGTGCGCGGCCATCCACAGCACGGCGGCCGCCGAGGCGTCGTGCGGCAGCGTCGGGCCGAGCGTGCGGTACAGCAGAACGGCCGCGAGCCGCCGTTTCACCGGATCCGCGAGCACGGCGAGGAACGCCTGGGCGAACTGCACCCGTCCGGCCGCTGCGGCCTCCCGCAGCGGAGCGTAGTCCTCTTCGGACAGTGCGCCGGACGCCTCGACGAGCCGGGCGTGGATCTCCGGTTCGGGCAGGACCCCCTCCGGCGCGGGCACGACCGGGTGCCGCAGGTGGAAGATGTTGCGCGGGAAGTCGAAGTTGAAGAACGTGGCCTCGAACTTCTCGAACTGCGTCGGCGCGGGCAGCACGTAGTCGGCCAGGCGCGCGGTCTCGGTCATCGCGATGTCGATGACCACGACGAGTTCCAGTGCTGCCAACGCTTCCCGCATCTTCGCCGAGTCGGCCAGCGAGTGCGCGGGGTTCGCGCTCTCGACCAGCATCGCGCGGTAGCGGGCCGGGTGGTCGGTGAGGATCTCCTCGGCGATCACGTTGGACGGCACGAGACCGCTGATGATCCGCGCGCCCACGACCGGGCTGCGCGGGCCCTGGTCTCCCGCGTGCCCCCGGTCGCGGCCGATCGGCACCAGGCTGGACGGCACGTACTGGGTGCCGCGCTTGCCGAAGTTGCCGGTGAGCAGCCAGACGAGCTTCTCGACGTAGCTCACCAGCGTCGAGTCGCGGTTCATCTGGACCCCGAGGTCCTCGAACACGGCCACGGACTCCGCGGCGGCGATCCGCGCGGCCACCGCCCGCACCAGCGTCTCCTCGACGTCGGCGACCGCGCAGTACTCCCCCACCGGCACCTGCCGCAGGACGGCGGTGACGGCGTCGAGGCCGTCCGCGTGCTCGGCGAGCCAGTCCGCGGCGACCAGGTCCTCCTGCACGAGCACCGCGGCCAGCGCGGTCAGCAGGTAGAGGTCGGTGCCGGGCCGGACCTGGAGGTGGAAGTCGGAGAGCTCGGCGGTCTCGGTCCGCACGGGGTCGATCACGATCATCGACCGGGCGGGGTCCTTCGCGATCTCCTTGAGCACCGAGCGCGCCCGCGGGAAACCGTGCGACTGGTAGGGGTTCTTGCCGACGAACAGCGCGACCTCGCAGTGCTCGAAGTCCGCGCGGGTCATGTTGCCGAGCATCCGGGCGCTGACCCAGAACTCGCCGGTCTTCTCCTGCGCGAGCGCCGACGAGCGGTAGCGGGCGCCGAAGGCCGCGAGGGTGGCGGGCGAGTACGCGCCACCGAGATGGTTGCCCTGGCCACCGCCACCGTAGTAGAAGATCGTCTCGCCGCCGAAGGTGTCGCGGACCTCGCCCAGCCGGGCCGCGATCTCCCCGATGGCGGTGTCCCAGTCGATCTCCTCGAACGTGCCGTCGGGCGTCCTGCGCAACGGACTCGTGATCCGGCCCGTGTCACCGTTCTGGTGCAACCCCAGGCGCAGCGCCTTGTTGCAGGTGTAGCCGGCGGAGGCGGGGTGGAGCTTGTCGCCGCGGATCTTGTCGAACGACCGCCCGTCCTCGCCGACGAGGATCTCGATCCCGCAGTTGCACTCGCAGAGGATGCAGGCGCTGGGTTTCCACATGGGCCAGGCTCCTAGTCTCGTCGCTCCAGCAGGGGCGCGATCTCGGCGAGCACGTCGTCGAGCGGGCCCAGGTCGCGGTGTGCGCGGCAGAGGATGATCGCGCCTTCGACGGCGGACACGACCAGCGTCGCCAGCCGCTGCGCGCGGGCCGCCTCGACACCGTTGCGGGACAGTGCTTCCGCGATGCTGCCCTGCCACCGCGCGAAGATCTCCCGCACCACGTCGACGGCGTCGGGAACGGTGTCGCGGCCGTCCATGGCCATCGCGGCGGCGGGACAGCCCGCCCGGAAGTCCGTCTTGGTCAGCGACCGCTTCCAGAAGGCGACCAGACGTTCCAGCAGTTGCCGGACGTCCCCCTCGGCCGCCGCCTCGCTGACCATGGTGTCGATGTAGTCACCGGCCAGGCGGACCGCGCCGAGCACCATCTCGTTCCGGCCGCCGGGGAAGTGGTGGTAGACGGACCCTCGCGGCGCACCGCTGTGGGCCAGCACGGCGTCGACCGTGACGCCGGCCGCGCCGCGTTCACGCAGCAGCAGCACCGCGCTGTCCAGCATCCGCTGCTTGGTGCCCCGCCTGCCGTCGCTCATCGCACCTCCCTGTTCGGGAGTATGGCAGAGACCATAGTCGCTGTCAGCAGCACACGACTTTCGGCTCACCGGAGCCTGGTGCGGCCGCCCGTCCGCCGGAATCATCGACCGTGTCGGAGCCTGACGCGGGGAGGGAGGCGACCGGTGGGTGGATCCGAGGGGACGCGGGACTGGCAGCAGGAGGTCGCGGAGAACGCCCACCGGTTCGGGGCGCTGCGGGACCGGTTGTCCGGCCAGACGGTCCGCGAGGTGTCCCCGGACGGGACGATCGAGGTCGTGGTGTCCACCAGCGGCGCGCTCACCGGGCTGCTGCTGCGGGAGGGGCGGAACCGGGAGCCGCTGCCCGTGCTCGCGGCTCAGGTCATGGACTGCGTGCGCCGTGCCCAGGCACGCATTCCCGCCCTGGTGGACCAGGCGATGACCGAGACGATCGGCCCGCACGACGCCGCGGCCCACCTGATCCTCGCCGAGACGAGACAGCGCTTTCCCGAGCCGCCCCCTCCGGCGCATCCCGTTGCCGGGCAAGCGGTTCCTCCTCGACCGGCACCCGCACGCCCCTCGTCGCCGGACGCGGACGACTGGGACGGGCCGGAGATCTTCGACCGCTGATCGCCCGGTGCTGCGCTGTACGGCCGAACTTCGCCGGTTCGGTGTCGTCACGGCGCGTGGTTGCGCCATTGTTGGCGGTGACGGGTCTTGGGTGACGCCAGGAGCGGATCATGCGTGAGGGTTACGCGGTCTCAGCCACGGTTCTCGCGGAGCAGGCGCGCGGTGTCGGCGAACTGGTCGCCGAGTTGCAGCTCGCCGCCGACGCGGTGGGGTCGGTCTCGTTGACGCCCGGCGCGTTCGGTGACGCGGCGGCGGAGGCGGTCCCCGTGCTCGACAGGCTCGGCTTCGAAGGGCTGGAGACCGTGGTCGCCGCGCTCAACACGTTGGTGGAGACCGGTTCCCGGCTCCGCGACACGGCAGAGGAGTACGCGCGCCAGGAGGCCGGCGTGCGGTCGTCCTTCGACTCGCTCGCCGACCCCGCGGAGCGAACGGTATGAACACCGCCACCGAGGCCGCTGATCGGCTCGCGAGCGCGATGGCCGGTGGCGACTGGGTCGCACCACGACTGCGCAGCGGTGGGACGGTCACCGGGGTGCGGCCCGTGCGGCGGTTGGTCGCGGCCGGGCTCGGGGACTACGTGTCGCTGGTCGAGCCGTTGCAGCACGCCGTCGACCGGATGGCCGTCGACGGGTCGGTGAACGCGTACACGGACGCCCTGACTCGTGCCGCCACGGTGGTCGAGCGGGTGGGTCAGGAGTTCGTCCGGTCCGCGGTCGCGGGTGAGGCCGACTGGACCGGAGCGGCCGGCGACCGGTACCGCGAGCGGGCCGGGGTGATCGGCCGGGCGCTGGCCGGGGTCTCGAGGGTGCTGGCCGCCGGGGGTGCGGCGGCGCGGATGACGGGCGCGGCCGTCGGTTCCGCGCGGGCGCAGGCGGACGCGCTGCTCGACCACTGCGTCGGCGAGCTGATCTCCTACGTGCGGCTGGCGAGTTCGGTGCGGGGCGCGAACACCGTCGAGATCCGCGCCGAGGCCGCCTCCCTCGTCGCCTCGTACGCCCAGCCCGTGGCGGAGCTGGAGGAGATGCTGCGGCAGACCGCGCGGCAACTGGCCGGGACGGTGCGGGCGGGTGAGGTGCTGGCGCCGCTCCGTGACGCCCTTGCCCTCCCCACCGCCCCACGGCCGTCCGGTGTGGACGGAGACCCGAACCTGGTCCTGGCCGCCCACGCGCCGGGCGGGAACGGCGGGACGACGAACGCGGCGTCGTTCCAGTCTCCTGCCGGCGAAACGGTGCGCGGACCGACGGGTGATCCAGGAGCCGCCAAGAACGTCCAGCTCGCGGGCTGGATGAACCGCTGGCGCCCAACCGGCAAACCAGGCTGGCGACCCGGCGGAAGACCCACCACACCCAAACCCGGTTCGATCGGACGGCCCGTCGGCCCGGCTCACGGCCGGCAGCCGGTGATCGGCCGCAAGACCCACCCGTTCGACACCAAGCAGCTCCTCCCCACGCCCAAGAACGACCCGAGGTGGAACCGGGCGAACCCGAAGGACCGCGAGGCGATCCAGGAGGCCGCCGAGGAGATCCACAACCAGCTGCTGGAGACGTTCATCGACCTCACGAACGGGATGCGCGACGAGGTCGCCCACGACCTGCCGAACGTCCGGAAGGACTACCCGCAGGACTGGAGCACCGAGCGGATCATCGGCACCGAGACGGACAAGCGCGTCGGCAAGTGGGTCGAGGACAACCACGACAGGCTGATCGACCCGGACAGCGGGTGGCAGCTGCGCAGCCAGGTCGCGCAGATGAGCCCCGAGGCGGAGGTGCCGTGGGGCACCAACGGGTCCCGGCGGGTCGACATCGTCCTGCAGCGGGAGATCCCCAACCCGAAGTGGACTCCCGGCTCCACCATCCTGCCCCAGTTCGGGCACGAGAACGTCACCGTCTACGACGTCAAGACCGGCGAGAAGGGCATCCAGGCCGACTGGTCGAGGGACGTCAAGCGCAAGTTCGACCCGCTGTTCGAACCGGTCGAGATCCATCCGGACCGGGGCACCGTCGAGCGCGGCACGCTCAGGAGCATGCGGCTCAGGTGAGAACGAGCACGCGCACCCGAGTCTCAGCCCGTCTCGCTGGCATCACGCCCGGTGGCCCTGACCAGGTCCTCACGTGCCCGCGCGACCCGCGAGCGGATCGTCCCGATCGGGCAGCCGACGACCTCGGCGGCCTCGGCGTAGCCCAGCCCGAGCACCTGCGTGAGCACCAGGGCCTCCCGCCGGTCCGCGGCCAGCTCGTCGAGCAGCAGGTTGAGCTCGACCACGCCGGTGAAGCCGGACGAAACGCCACGCCCGCGGTCCGCCGCCTGCACCCAGTCGACGTCCGGGGACACCCGCGGCCTCGACCGCGCCATCCGCACCTGGTCGATCACGACCCGGCGGGCGATCGAGAGGAGCCACGTCGTCGCCGAGGACCTCGCCTCGAAGTTCCGCAGGCTCGGCAGCGCGCGCAGGAAGGTCTCCTGCGTGAGGTCGTCCGCCACGCCCACGTCCTCGAGGTGCGCGACGAAACGCCACACGTCGCGCTGGGTCGCCCGCACGAACCGTTCCAGGGCGTCCCGGTCACCGTCCCGGGCCTGCAACGCCCATCGGGTCACCTCGTCATCGGCGAAGTCCACGAGGCCGAAGCCTAACGGGCGAACGTCCGGGACCTGACCGGCCATTCGGACCGATCAGTGGTACACGCGCCGCCGGCCCGTCCGGGCGCGGCCGCTGACCAGGGCGATCCGGGTCCGTTCCGAACCGCTCGCAGATCACCGGGAACCAACCGGGCCGCATGACCGACAATGTGTACGTGGACTGCAGCACCTGCCGCGAAGCCCTCTCCGCGCGACTCGACGGGGAGGACGAGGGCGTGCCCGCCGCCGAGGTGGACGCCCACCTGAAGACGTGCGCGGACTGCCGGGAGTGGCAGGAGACCGCCACGGCTCTGAACCGCACCCTGCGCGTGCGGGCCGCGACCCCCGTGCCCGACCTCGCCGCCACGATCCTCGACGCCGCTCCCCCGATCGTCCCGCCCGCGCCGCGCGGCTGGCTCGTCAGGACGTTGCTCGGCGCAGTCGCGGTCGCCCAGCTGACGCTCGGTCTCGCCCAGGTGCTGGGCACCGGCTCGGCCACGCACGGAGGCCACGTCTCCGGTCTCGACAGCAGCCACCTGTTCAACGAGAGCACCGCCTGGAACCTCGCGCTCGGCCTCGGCCTGCTCTGGACCGCGCTGCGCCCCGCCGCGACCGCGGGCATGCTGCCCGTCACCGCGGCGTTCGTCGCCGTGCTGATCCCGTACTCGGCCAGCGACCTGATCGACGGCACCGCCACCGCGGGCCGCGTGCTGTCCCACTCGCTGCTGCTCGCGGCACTCGCGTTGCTGGCGCTCACGCACTTCCGCGACCGGGGCCCCGGCGGCCGCGCCACGTCGTCGGACAGCGACTCCGCCGGCACGGAGGACTCCTCCGAGTCTTCACGCCGCGAGGAGAAGCCCCGTGCCCGCCGCGTCCGGCTGCGGCCGGTGAGCCGGCGCGACGTCGCCTGACCGTTGCCTGACCAGACGGACGCGGGACGATCGTCCCGCGTCCCCCGGCGGCGATCAGCTCACCGCGGCCTTCAACCGGGCGATCGCGTCGGTCTCCGCCTCGTACAGCTCAGCGAGCTGTGCACCCATGGCCGGGAAGTCGGTCGACTCCCCCAGCGCGTTCCACATCTCGCCGATCTCCCGCCACCGCGGCGCCAGCCCGGAATGGCCGGCCTGGTCGAGGAAGTCCGCGAACAACGGCCGCAGGTTCCCGCCCGTGACCCCGTACCGGCCGTCGACGCCCTCCCGGACGCTCTGGAACGCGTGGTCGAGCCCCTGCCCGTCGGCGAACACCTTGGGCCACGCCTTGGCGGCCTTGGTGTCGGTCATCATCCGGGACCACTTGCGCCACGCCGGCAACGAGAACGAGTCCGACTTCTGCGACAGGTGCTCGACGACGTCCCGCAGGCCCTCGCGCACCGCGGCCTCGACGTCGGGTTCGTGATCGGACCCGGTGACCACGACCGCCTGGTTCTTCCACGTGCCGACCCGCGCGACGGCCCGGTCCAGGTCCGCCCGCGCGACCGTCAGCGGCACCAGGTTCCGGTCGTCCACGTACACCTGGTCGCCGGACGTGCCGTACACCACGACCGGGTGCCCGCCGTGACCGTCGAGCGACTCCGGCAGGTCCCAGTAGCCGATCTGGTACCGGTCGGGCCACACCATCACGGCGTCACCGGCGTCGAGCCGGCCGGTCAGCCACGCCTGCGCGGCCTTGGGCGCCGACCGGTGCCACTCGTGTGCGACGCCCAGTCGCGTGAGGACCTTCTCGGTGCGGCGGGTGACGTACTGCCACGAGTTGGAGAACCCGATCGTCACGTGCCGCCCGTTGTCGTGCTTGAACTCCCACAGGATGTAGCCCGCGCCGATCCCGCCGCCGATGCCGAACAGCAGCGCCTCGTTCAGCCCGGAGATGCCGCGGGCGGCGAGCATGGCGTCCAGGCCCGCCGCGTCGGGGTCCGTGCCTCCGCGCAACTCCCAGCCGTCGTCCGGCGCCGCACCGCTCAGGTGCGCCAGGGCGGTCGTGTAGCGCTCACCGGTCTTGGCCATGCGGGCGCGGACCTGAGCCTTGAACTGCTTGCGTGACGTCATCACCGATCTCCTCGGCCGTCGCGGAAGGCACCCGGACCCCACGCGTTCAGATGCCACGACAGCCTTGGTCAAGGCGTGACGAAGACGGCGTCCCCAGGCACACAGGTCCCGTTTGCCTCCGCGTCAGCCGGGTTGCGTGGGCACCCGGTCAGGAGGTTGGGCGTGGAACTCGCCGGTGGTCATCCTAACCGGACCGGTCCCGGGGCGCGGGGACCGCCGCGATTCGTGTTTTTTATAGCCGGGAATACGAAGGATCCGCGCATTAAGGTCAGGCGGATGGGAGAGAAGTTCCACGTCGAGCCGGATGAGCTGCGTGGGTACAGCGGACTCCTCGAACGTCAGGCCGAGCACTTCCTGACGATCCGGGAGCACGCGATCGACAAGGGTGGGGACACGTCCGGGTTCACCGGGCTGCTGTCGCTGCTCGACCCCGTCGTGACCGGGGTCGCGCAGCTCTACGGGGAGACGCTCGAGGCCGCGAACAAGAAGATGACCCAGGACGCCGAGTCCTTGGTCAAGGCGGCCCGTGCCTACGAGAAGGCGGACGAGATCGGCGTCTGCCTGATCGACGCCGCGGGCGGGAAGACGGAGCCCCCGTCCTGGCTGGGGCGGTACCTGGGGGTGGGCGAATGACCGGCGGGGTCTGCAACGGCTACCAGGACATCGAGGATCCGAATGTCTCGCTGCGCGCGGCGCCCGACAACCGGCCCGGCCGGCAGACCGTCAAGGAGCTGATCGAGGCCGCCGGCTGGAAGATCCAGGGCGTCAACTGGATCTACCAGCAGGTCACCGGCGACGACCTGGTGCGCGACCTGGTCATGCCGCTGGCGGGCGACTTCGAGAAGATCGACGCGAACGCCGCCGCGTGGGACCGGATCGCCAAGTCGCTCGACAACGTGCGGCACAACGTGAACAACGGCATCGAGGAGCTGTCGCCGAGCTGGGACGGCGGTGCCGCGCAGAGCTTCGAGAACCGCATGCGCCGCACGTGGACCACGGCGATCGAGTGGGACTCGCAGGTCGCGAAGTTCATCGGCGACCGGTTCAAGAACATGGCGGCCTCCTGCCGGTCGGCCGCGAAGCTCGCGCTGACGCTGCTCGACAAGATCTGCGACAAGCTGATGAAGGCCGCGATGACGGCCTGGATCCCTCTCGTCGGCTGGGGCCGTGCCGTGTGGATGGTCTACGACGTGGTCAACATCGTCGACCAGGTGCGCAAGCTGATCCAGTCCATGAAGACGCTCATCGAGGGCGTCCAGGGCATGATCAACGGCATCAAGCTCATGGGCACCGCGCTGGCCAGGATCCCGGACGTGCGGGACGTCAACGACTTCTTCGACGTGGTCGACACCTGGCAGGACGGCAAGGAGAAGTTCGGCGACGGCGTGTCCGCCGTGGGCAGCGGCGCGTGGGGCGCGGTGAAGAGCGGCTACAAGGGACACAGCAAGTACAAGGACGCCCAGAAGGAGGAACGCTGGGCGGAGCCCAGCACCTCGAGCCCGGGCGGTGCGGAATGACGTTCCCGTACGACAGCGCCCGCCAGCAGTTGCGGACGTGGCAGGAGGATCTCGA
Source organism: Streptomyces sp. ID05-26A (assembly GCF_033794685.1). Classification (NCBI taxonomy): domain Bacteria; kingdom Bacillati; phylum Actinomycetota; class Actinomycetes; order Kitasatosporales; family Streptomycetaceae; genus Streptomyces; species Streptomyces sp. ID05-26A. The sequence goes on along the minus strand of NZ_JARAYZ010000002.1, from coordinate 259,197 downwards.
CGCCAGGGGCGCACGGCTGGAGAAGGTCGCTCTCGAAGCGTCCAAGGCGCAGGGCCGCGGCGCCGATCTGTCCCCCGCCGACATCGCCGAGATCGAGAAGTTCGCCCGGTCGAAGGATGCGCCGAACGCGCTGAAAGACCTGCAGCGCAAGGTCGACTCGGGCGAACTGTCCTGGCGGGACATCGCGTCCGGCAGGGCCGTGAACGATCCCGAGGTGCAGCGCGCGATGCAGACCAGCATGCCGTCGCTGAAGCGCGCGTACACGGCGATCAAGGAGGGCCAGGACCTCGACGAGATCGTCGCGGCGGGTCAGCAGCGCACCAGGCGCTCGCACGGCGACTACGACGACGACATGCCGAGCGACTTCACCGAGGACGCCTTCTGACCCGGCCGCGATCTCGTCGGAGCGGGCAGGGGGGAGAAGTCAGTTCGCGCGGACCACTCCGTCCGGAGTGGACGGTGCGGAGCCGATGGTGAACTCGCCCTGGTTCAGCGTGCGCGGGTGGAAGTAGCCGGCCTGGACCTCCGCCGGGGTGTTGTTGCCGCGCAGGTGTTCCGACCACACCATGAAGTAGCTCCAGCGGGTCTGGCCGCCGAGGAACGCGGCGTTCGGCACCTTGCCGGTCTCGGCGAGCGCGATCGGCTTGCCGTTCGCGATGGCCTGGATCTGCTGGTAGTCACCGGAAGTGGGCAGTCCCTTGTACCAGACGTCCAGTGACACCACGTCCACGTACTGCGCGCCGGGGTAGTACGACGCCCAGTTGCCGGCGGGGTTGTCCTGGACGTTCCACACCCAGATCAGGTTGTCGAGGCCCTTGGACACCAGGTGGTCGCGGGTGATGCGGTAGAGCTTCGCGCTGCCCTCCGGGCCCGGCCGGTTGCCCCACCAGTTCCAGGCCTCGTTCATCTCGTGCAGTGGGCGGAACAACACCGGCACGCCCGCGGCCTTGAGCTGCTGCAGGTACGGCACCACTTCGTCGAGGCGGCGCTTCCACGCGTTGTTGAGTCCTGTGCCGCCGGTGACCATCTCGGTGAACTGGCCCTGGCTGATCCGCGTCTTCACACCGCCGTCGAACTGGCAGGTGCTGCCTCCGGTCGGTGTGCACACGTGCCAGGTCAGCGTGACCAGCGAACCGTTGGCCCACTCGATCTTGGCCTGGTCGACCACGCGCTGCCGGTTCGCCACGTCCTCCGGCCGGAACATCAGGTCACCGCCCCACAGACCGGGGTACTGGCCGGTGATGTCCTTGACCTGCTGGGTGTACTGGCCGGGGTTGTTCGCCGGTTCCTTGTTGTGCTGGCCGGAGACGATGGCGCGGCCGGTGATCGAGCTCAGGTAGTTGATCACTTGCTGCCGGGACGACCTCGGGAACGCCTGCGCCTGCGGTGACACCGCGACCAGGACGCCGAGGAAGGTCAGGACCGCGGTCAGAACCGCGCCGGACCGATGAAGCGTGGTGTGTCGCACTCGCTCCTCCTCGTGGAACCCGCTCCTCACTGGGCGGGACTACGTGACGGCTGCGGCGGCGAGCCGATGAACTAAAACGTTTAATCTGCTCTGCTGCATCAACATAGGCGGACTCGTACGAGGTGTCCATAGAGCGTTTTAGTTCCGGAACGGTTCAGCTTCGAGGCGGCGCGGTCGACGCTCGTGGGACCAACCTCGGGGCGTGCGCGAGACGGTGCGCCGGAGACCGGTTGTTCATCACGTCGAACAGCGTCTCCGCCGCCTGCGCGCCGAACGAGAAGACGTCGTGGTGCATGGCCGAGAGAGTCGGCCTGGTGAGCTGGCAGAGCTGCGAGTCGTCCCAGGCCAGCAGGGACAGGTCGGCCGGCACCGACAGGCCGAACTCCGCGGCCACGCCCAGCGCCGCGACCGCCATGACGTCGTTGTCGAACACGATGGCGGTCGGACGGTCCGGCGAGAGCAGCAGCGTGCGACAGGCCCGGCTGCCCTGGTCCGCGGAGAAGTCCGCCACGACCGTGCGGGCGTCCAGCCCGAGGTCCCGTGCCACGTCGGCGAAAGCGGCCGTGCGGATCGCGCTGTGCCCCAGCTCCGGCGGCCCGCTCACCCGCGCGATGCGGCGATGCCCCAGCGCGGCGAGGTAGCGCACGGCCTCGGTGATCGCCTCGGCGTCCTCCGTCCACACCGGCGTGAACTCCCCCGCCAGGCTCGGATGACCCACGACCACCACGGGAAGGCCCAGGTCCGCCAGCGCAGGGATGCGCGGGTCGTCCACGTGCAGATCGACGAGGATGCTGCCGTTGACACGTCCGCCCTGCCACCACTCGCGGTGGACCTCGATCTCCTCGGCACCGTCCGCCAGCCGCAGCAGCAACGAGCACGACCGCCGCACCAGCACGCTCTCGATGCCCGAGATGAACTCCATGTAGAACGGTTCGAGCCCCAGCAGTCGGGCGGGCCTCGCGATCACGAGCCCGACCGTGTGCAGGCGCCGCCCGGACAACGACGAGGCCGCGAGGTTGGGCCGCCAGCCGAGCTCACGCGCGGCGGTGAGGATGCGCTCCTTGGTCGCGGCGGACACGCCGGGCCGGTCGTGCAGGGCGATCGACACGGCCGCCGGGGACACACCGGCGCGCGCGGCGACGTCCCTGATGGTGGCCCTGCGCTCGCCGGCGGTCGAGTCGTGCTGGCTCACCCGGAACCGCCTCACCTGTCTCACCCGCTGCTGGACCGTGCGAGTCTAACCGGGAGCGCTCCCAGGAACCGTGCTCGTGGCGTGCTGGTTAAACGCTTCAGTTGTTGCGCTGCTATGTTTTGATCTCCGCAGCCGACGAGGAGGTCCGGATGAAGCGGCCGACGATCTCCGACGTCGCGCAACGAGCGGGGGTGTCGATCAGCGCCGCGTCGTTCGCCCTGAACGGACGGCCCGGTGTCTCCGACCGGACCCGCCAGCGCGTCCTCGACGCCGCCGACGCGATCGGGTGGCACCGCAACAGCGCCGCCCGCGTGCTGTCCGGCGGCACCACCAACGTCATCGGCATGGCGATCCCCCGGCCCGCCGCCACCCTGGGCGTCGAGCCGTTCTTCATGGAACTGGTCAGCGGCATCGAGTCGGTGCTGGCGACGCCGGGCTACGCGCTGATGATGCAGGTCGTCGCGAGCGTCGACGCCGAGCTCAAGGTCTACCGGTCCTGGTGGGGTGAGCACCGGGTCGACGGGATCATCGTCGTCGACCTGCGTGGCGACGACCCCCGCGTCGGCCTGCTCGAACAGCTCGGCCTGCCCGCGGTCGTGGTCGGTGGTCCCGCCGACGTGGGGTCGCTGCCGCACGTCTGGGCGGACGACGCCGCGGCCGCCGCCGAGACCGTCGGTTACCTGGCCGCGCTGGGCCACCGCCGGATCGGCCGGATCGCGGGCCTGCCGGACCTGCTGCACACCCGGCGCCGCGACGAGGCGTTCCGCGACGCGAGCACCCGGTACGGGATCGAGTCGATCGAGGTCGTGCACACCGACTACACCGGGCTCGAAGGCGCCCAGGCGACGCGCAGGCTGCTGACCTCGCCCGAGCGCCCGACGGCGATCCTCTACGACAACAGCATCATGGCCGTCGCCGGGATGTCGGTGGCCGACGAGATGCGGCTCTCGGTGCCCGAGGACCTGTCGATCGTCGCGTGGGACGACTCCCAGCTGTGCCAGGTGATCCGGCCGGCGATCACCGCGCTCGCCCGGGACGTCGCCGCGTACGGTGCCCGCGTCGCGCAGCTGCTGCTCGACGTGGTCGCGAAGAACGGCGCCGTCGAGCAGCGCGGTGTGGAGGTGCCGGCGCCCCGGCTCGTCCCGAGGTCGAGCACGGCACCTCCGAAGCGCTAGACCTCCAGTTGGTTCGCTGAACGCAGGACGTCCGCCGCCACCAGCAACTCCGGCGCGAACCGTGCGGCGGTGCGCACGCCGAACACGGTGGACTCCCCTGGCAGCAACGAGACCAGGCCGCGGTCGACCACACCGTCCGCCGCCACCTTGTCGGCCAGCAGCGTCAGGTCCTTCAGCACCGACCTGGCGGTCACGGTGACGCGGTAACCGCCGTCGACAGCCTCCGCGGTCGCGTCGAAAGCGGCTTCGGGCAAGGCCTTTCCGGCCGGGAACGCGAACGACCTGACCTCGCCCACGGAGGCCACGACGAGGTCACCGGCCGAGTCCGGGACACCGACGGTCGTGGCCGAACGCGGAGCGACCACGATCGGCAGCACCACGTCCGTCACCTCCGCCCCGTCGAGCCGCACCCGCCGCACCCGCAGTTCGCCCGCCCACTCCTGCGCGGTGTCGTTCACCGCGACGACGGCGTCCGGCCTGATCGTCAGCAACCGCTCGGCGTAGGCGGCCCGCAACGCGTACCAGGACGGCTTGAGCCGGCCGTACCCGTCGACGACCGCCCACGAGGTCACCGGCCAGCAGTCGTTGAGCTGCCACAGGATCGTGCCGGAGCACTTCGGGGTGAGCGACCGGAAGTGCCCGATCCCGGTGCTGATGGCGTGGGCCTGGTTGAGTTGCGCGGCCCAGTGCCAGTCGTCGAACCCCCGCACGTCGGAGAAGTGTTCGGCGAGCCTGCGCGCGATCTTGCGGTTGCCGTCCTCGGCCTTGATGTGGGCGGTCATGCGGCGTCCGTACGGCGCCGGTGGGGTGTCGCGGATCGCCTCCTTCACCGTCGCCGTCGCGGGCGGGCCGCAGAACCCGAACTCGGCCACGAACCGCGGCTCGTACTCCAGGTAGGCCGTGTAGTCGCGGTCGTTCCAGACGTCCCAGATGTGCGTGCAGCCGTGCGCCGGGTCGTTCGGGTGCAGGTCCTCGGAGACCGAGTACGGGCTGCTCGGCAGGTAGGGACGGCCCGGGTCCAGTTCGGCGACGATCTTCGGGAGGACGTCGGTGTAGTAGCCGATGCCCCAGGTCCGCTCGCCGAGATCCTCCTGCCAGCCCCAGTCGTGGTAGCCCCAGACGTTCTCGTTGCCGCCGTTCCAGGCGATGAGGCTCGGGTGCGCGGCCAGCCGGTTGACGGCGTCACGGGCCTCCGCGACGACCTCGCCGCGCAGTGGTTCCTCCTCGGGGTAGGCGGCACAGGCGAACAGGAAGTCCTGCCACACCAGCAGTCCCAGCTCGTCGGCGAGCGCGTAGAAGTCGTCGGACTCGTAGATGCCGCCGCCCCAGACGCGCAGCAGGTTCACGCCGGCGTCGAGGGCCTGGCCGAACCGCTCCCGCAGCCGGGCCTCACCGACGCGGTGCGGGAAGCAGTCGTCCGGGATCCAGTTGACGCCCTTGACGAAGACGCGCTCACCGTTGATCCGGAACGTGAACTCGGTGCCGTCGTCGTCCGGATTCGTGAGCAGCTCGACGGTGCGGAAGCCGGCCTCACCGCGCCAGATGTCCCCTGTGGACAGTGTCACCTCGATCGGGTGCAGCGTCTGCTCGCCGTGGCCGCGTGGCCACCACAGGCCGACGTCGCCGAGTTCCATCCGCAGCACCGTTCCACCGGCACCGGGAACGAGTTCGGACCGGACCTCGTGCTCGCCGATGCGCGCGACGACCGTCAGCGGTTCGTCGCCGGTCCGCTGGACGTCGACGTGCACCTCCGCGGTGCCGTCCATGCTCGTGAGCGGGCGAACGGCCGCGATGCGCGCCTCCTGCCACTCCTCGATCGCGATCGGCCGCCAGATCCCGGCGGTGACGAGGACCGGGCCCCAGTCCCAGCCGAAGTTGCAGGCCATCTTGCGGATCATGTTGTACGGGTGGGCGTTGACGTGCGGGCGGGCGCCGAGCAGCCGTTCCTGTTCCTCGGCGTGGGCCAGCGCGCTCGTGAACGTCACCGAGAGCGTGTTCTCCCCGTCGCGCAGGGCGGCCCGGACGTCGAAGCGGTAGGCGCGGTGCATGTTGACCGTGGAGGCGATCTCCTGGCCGTTCAGCTCGATCCTGGCGATCGTGTCCAGGCCGTCGCACACCAGCTCGACCCGGGTGCCGTCCTCCGCGCTGTAGTGGAAGGTCGTCTCGTAACGCCAGTCGGTCCGGCCGATCCACGCGAGCTTCGCCTCGTTCTCGTCGAGGTACGGATCGGGGATGAGCCCGGCCGACAGCAGATCCGTGTGCACGCACCCCGGCACCGTGGCGGGCACCTCCCTCTCGCCGAGCTTGCTCGGGCTCTCGGAGCGGAGAACCCAGCCGTCGTGGAGTTCGGTTCTGGTCACCATGTTCTGCTTCTCCTGAAGTGGTTATTTGACCGCGCCCGCGGTGAGCCCGCCGTAGATGAAGCGCTGCAACGCGAGGAACACGACCAGGGTCGGGAGGATGACGAGGACCGTGCCCGCCGAGATGACCTCCCAGTGGGCGCCGTACGGGCCCTTGAACCGGAACAGCGCGGTCGAGATGGTGCCGAGCTTGTCCGAGGGCATGTACAGGAACGGGATGTAGAAGTCGTTGTAGATCGCGACTCCCTTGACGATCACGACGGTGACGATCGCGGGCCGCAGCAGCGGCAGGACGATCCGCCAGTAGATCGTGAGCGAGCCGGCGCCGTCGATCCTCGCCGCCTCGTCGAGCGCGACCGGGATCGAGCGCATGAACTGCAGGAAGATGTACACGGCCACGATGTCCGTGCCGGTGTAGAGCAGGATCGGCGCCCACCGGGTGCCGTTGACGCCGAGTGCGCTGATCACCTCGTAGGTCGCGACCTGCGTGGTCACGCTGGGCACCAGCGTCGCGACGAGGAACAGGGCCATGACGAGCTTCTTGGCCCTGAAGTGGAACCGGTCGACGGCGTAGGCGGTCATCGAGCCGATGAGCACGGTGCCGATCAGGGCGAAGACCAGGATGAACGTGGTGTTCCACAGCGCCCGCGCCATCTGCCCGTCGGTGAAGGCGATGGCGAAGTTGCCGAGGTTGAACCAGTCGGCCGGCGCGGCCAGCGGGTTGCGGTTGGCGGTGGCCTCCTCGCTGGTGCGCAACGAGGTGAGCAGCACGGCCAGCAACGGCAGCACCACCGCGACGCTGGCGAGCACCAGGCTGAGGTACTTGAGGAACGCGGCGAGCGCGTGGCGTGCCGTCATGACTGCTCGACCCTCTCCTCGGGGACGAGCGTCCGCTGCAACCACGTCACCAGCAGCACGATGACGAGGAGCACCACCGCGGCCGCCGACGCCAGGCCGACCTTGTTGAAGGTGAACGCCAGCTTGATCGTCTGGATCACGAACGTCTCGCTGTTGTTCGCTCCCCCGGTCATGATGAACGGGATCTCGAACACCGACAGCGCGCCGGACACCGCGAGGATCACGCACAAGCTGATGATCGGTTTGATGCTGGGCACGATGATGTGGCGGAACTGCTGCCATCGGCTCGCTCCGTCCAAAGTGGCCGCTTCGTACAGGTGCGGCGGGATCGACTGGATGGCACCGAGGAACAGCACGAGGTTCAGCCCGGCGTAGCGCCAGACCGACACCCCGGCGAGCGAGGTGTTGACGAGGTCGGGGTCGCCGAGCCACAGCCGCGGCTGCACGCCGAACACCGCGAGCGTGGTGTCCAGCGTGCCGCCGGGCTGGAAGAAGTAGAGGAACACGAACCCGATCGCGACGCCGTTGACGAGGTACGGGAAGAAGAAGATGCCCTTGAACAGGCCCCGCAGCCGCGTGCCGAAGCTCAGGACGGTCGCGAAGTACAGTGCCAGCCCCGTCTGCAGCAGCGCGCCCGCGAGGTAGAAGAGGCTGACCGCGAAGACCTGGAACAGCTGTGGCCGGGTGAAGAGGTCGACGTAGTTCTCGGCGCCGACGAAGTCGCGGTCGCGGCTGAGGCCGTCCCAGTCCGTGAAGCTGTGCACCACCATGCTCACGACCGGTACGTACGTGAACGCCACCAGGAACACGAGCGGGACGAGCAGGTAGAGCCACGGCACGTGGGCGCGTTGTTTCATCGGTGCGGTCAGCCGATCTCGGCCTGCGCTTCGGCCCACCTCTTGTTGAGGTCGGCGAACACACCCGCGAGATCACCCGGTGCCGCTCCCCTGGCGACGTCGACGATGCGCTGCGGGTAGTCCTTGGCGCTCAGCCCCACCTCGGAGGCCTTGTCGATCTGGTTGACCAGGTTGTTCTTCGCCCAGCCGAGCCGCACGAGCTCGACCTTCGCGTCCTCGAACGGCTTGAGGCTCTCCGGCAGCGGCGCGCCCTTGAGCGCGGAGATCGACAACGACTGCTGCGCGTCACCGGACTTCGAGATGTACCAGTCGATCCACGCCCGTGCGGCCTCCTTCGCCTTGCTGTGCTTGTTGATCGCGAAGAGGTAGTCGGGCCGCACGACCGAGCAGAACTTCCCGCCGGCCTGTGCCGGGAACGGCATGAACCCGATGTCCTGCGGGTCACGCCCGGCCTTGCGCGCGGCCTCCCGCATCTGGACCACCGCCCACGACCCGAGCCACATGGTCGCGACCTCGCCGGTGCCGAGGAGGTTCTTGGAGTTCTCCCAGTTGGTGGTGTTCGGGTCGGCCTCGGAGAGTCCGGTGTGGACGATGTCGTGCAGCAAGGTGTCGACGACGTTCAGGTCCGTGCCCGGTGCCCACGGTTCCTTCGTCTCGGCCAGCTTGTCGTTCGCGGCGACGTCACAGCTCGGCGAGCCGAGACCGCTGCCCCAGTTCGTCAGCGGCCAGCCGTCCTTGTAGTTCGTGTAGTACGGCGTGGAGCCGGTCTTGTCCTTGATCGCCTTGAGCGCGGTGAGGAACTCCGCGGGTGTCTTCGGCCACTCGGTGACACCCGCCTTCTGCCAGACGCTCTTGTTGTAGACGAACCCGTTGGCCGTGCCGATGTTCGCGAGCCCGTAGACCTTGCCGTCCACCGCGGCCTTGTCGGTGAAGTCGTACTTCGGCTGCAGTTCCTCGGTGGTCCCCAGCGGAGCGAAGAACTGCGGGTACTGGTTCGAGTCGACCGAACCGGGGATGAGCACCACGTCGCCGTAGTCCTCGCCGCTCATCCGGATCCGGACCTCGCCCTCGTAGTCGGTGAGGCCCTGGAACTCCACCGTGACACCGGGATAGGTCTTCTTGAACTCGTCGGCGTACTTCTTGGTCGTGCCGTCCTGCACCTGGTCGGTCCGGTTGGTCAGGACCGTGATGGTCCCGGTGACCTTCGCCGGGTCGGCGGGAACGGCGACGACCGCCTCGCCGTCCGCACCGCCACCGCCGCCGCAGGCGGAGAGAGCCAGCACGAGAACCGTCCCGGCCACCGTTGCGCGAGTCGCAGCCACTTCGCCTCCGAACTTAAGCGTTTTAGTTGACAGGCCTCCGACGACTTCCTGCCGTTGACAGGAGGTGTTCGGGGTGATGAGCGCTTAACCTAGACGCAACGTGAATCGCTGTCTATAACGCTTTAGCAGGCATCCGTGGATGACAGCTGACAGAAATGCTTCGGAGCCCGGCGACGGGCCGTGCGATGCTCCGCCGATGAAGATCGCCTCACCGAAGGCCGACGCACGGCTGTTCGACCTGATCGCTGACGACGACGCCGTCCGCGGCCGGGCGCTGGCGCGGCACCGCGAGTCGGTGGCCAGTGGAACGGGTGTGTCGATCTACGAGCCCGGCCGCGACCGGACGGTCTTCTGGTACCTGGGGCAGCTGTTGCGGTGGGAGTCCCGGAACTCCGCCGTGAGCGCGGAGCTCTGGCCGTTCGTGGCGCTGTACCTGAGGTGGGAGACGCTCTTCCCCGACCAGTGGACCTCGCGTGACACGCAGATCTGGTCACCGTGGTCGATGAAGGAAGGGGTGCTCGGCCACCTGGGCCGGTGCGGACTGCCGACCGAGGCTCGACCTGAGGCCATCGATCTGCTGGTCGACGTGGTGCACCGCCCCTACCGCTGCAAGGACTGGATGTACGCGCTCCTGGTGCGCCACGTCGACGGCGCGGACTTCCGCGACCGGATGGCGGCCCTCGCACGGGCGGAAGATCCACTCGTCCGGTGCCGAGCCCAGTTCCTCCTCGACGTCGCCGACCGGCCTGAGGTCCGGGTCAAGCGGAACACGTGGGGCGCCTGGCTCGACAGCCGAACCTAGGCGGTGAGTGCGGCCAGCTGGTCCGCGTACTCGATGCGCGTGACCCAGTCCGCGGGCCAGGCGTCCAGACCGTGCGCCGCGCCGACGAACGCCCCGGCCAGGGCGGCGATCGAGTCCGAGTCGCCGCTGGTCCGCGCCGCCCGCACCAGGCAGGCCACCGGGTTGCCGGCGTGCCGGACCGCGCAGTACAAGCCGGTCGCCAGCGCCTCCTCGGCGATCCAGCCCTCCCCGGTGGCCAGGCACGCGTCCAGGCCGTCGTCGGGCCGGGCCAGGGCGGCCACCAGCAGTTCGAGGGCCGCGACGCACTCGTCCCAGCCGCGGGCGATGAAGTCGGCGGGTGTGGTCGCCCCCGGCATCTGCCACAGGGAGCCCAGCCACTCCTCCAGGTAGAGCGAACGCCGTTCGGCGCAGCGGGCCAGCAAGGCGGCGGGCACGTCCGCCAGGTCGGCGCCGTCGACCAGCAGGCGCGTCGCGTAGGCGGTGAGCTCGGACGCGGCCAGTGCCGTGGGATGGCCGTGGGTCATCGCGGCCTGCAGTTGCGACACCCCGGCCAGCACGTCGAGGTCGAGGCCGGGCACCAGGCCCACCGGGGTCACGCGCATGTTCGCGCCGCACCCCTTGGAGCCCTTGATGGTCGCCTCCACCCACGGGGCGCCCTCCGCCAGTCCGCCGCACGCGCGCAGGCACGTCATCCCCGGCGCGCGGTTGTTCTCCGGGCTGTGCGCCCACGCGACGAACCGCTCCCGCAGGCGCGGTTCGAGTGCGTCGGCGGTGAGGTGGCCGGCGTCGCGCAGCGCCCACGCGACCGCGAGCGCCATCTGCGTGTCGTCGGTGACCAGTGCGGGATCACCCGTGAGGTCGTCCGGACCGTCCGGACCGAACTGACGGTCGATCTCCTCGACCGTCAGGAACTCCGTCGGCTTGGCGAGCGCGTCCCCGAACGCCAGCCCGTACCACGATCCCGCGATGCGATCCACGGCACCGACCCTACGTCGCTAGAGCTGGTTCTCGCCGCCGTCGACGTACAGGTTGGCCCCGACGACGAAGCTGCTCTGGTCCGAGGCGAGGAACGCCACGGCGTCCGCCACCTCGTCCGCCGTTCCCATCCGGCCGATCGGCACCCCGGCCGCGAAGCCCTCCCTGGCCTCGTCCGACAGCCCGGCGACCGCGGGCGTGTCGATCGTGCCGGGTGAGATCGCGTTGACGCGGACGTTCCGGCCCTTGAGCTCGTTGGCCCAGGTGCGGACGTACGAGCGCAGCGCGGCCTTGGTCGCCGCGTAGGTGCCGAACTCCGCGACGCCGTCGTCGGCGCGGACCGAGCAGTTCACGATCACGGCGGCGCCGTCGTTGAGCAGCGGCAACGCCTTCTGGACGCTGAACAGCGTGCCGCGCACGTTGACGCCGAAGATCTGGTCGAAGTGCTCCTCGGTCGTGTCCTCGAGCGCCGCGAACCCGCCGATGCCCGCGTTGGCGAACAGCGCGTCCACTCCCCTGCCCCTGGCGCGGACCGCGTCGTAGAGCCGGTCGAGGTCCGCCGGGTCGGCCACGTCGCCCCGCACGGCCGTGGCGTCGCCGATCAACTCCACGGCCGCGTCCAGCTCGCCCTGGCGCCTGCCGGTGATGAACACGTGCGCGCCCTCGCCGGCGAACCGCCGGGCGGCGGCGAGGCCGATGCCGCTGCTCCCGCCGGTCACGACCACCGTCTTGCCCTCGAACTGAGGCATGTCCCCTCCAAGCTTTCGGTACCGATCGGTACGTAACTCGACCGTAGCACTTCCGAACCGATCGGTACCGAAGAGGTAGGCTGAGGGTGTGACGGTGATCGGCAGGCCCAGGGGCTTCGACGCGGACGAGGCGTTGCACGCGGCCATGCTGGTGTTCTGGAGGCAGGGCTACGAGGGTGCGAGCCTCGCGGACCTCACCGGCGCCATGGGCATCACCAAGACGAGCATGTACGCGGCGTTCGGCAACAAGGAGCAGCTCTTCCGCAAAGCCTTGGCACGCTACGACGAGGGCCCGGCGTCCTACGCGTTGCGCGCGATCGAGAAGCCGACCGCGCACGAGGTGGCGACGGCGTTCCTCACGGGCTCGGTGCACACCACGACCCAGCCCGGAGGTCCTGCGGGCTGCCTGGGCGTGCAGGGGTCACTGGCGGCGGGCGGGTCCGGCGAGCCCGCGCGCGATATCCTGGCGGAGTGGCGCGCCCACGGCCGCCGGCTCCTCGAAACGCGGTTCCGGCGCGCCGCCGACGAGGGCGACCTGCCGCCGGGGACCGACGCGCGCAGGCTCGCCCTGTTCGTCATGACGGTCGCTTTCGGGATCGCCGTCCAGGCCGCGAGCGGCGTCAGCCGTGCTGACCTGCAGGAGATCGCCGACACGGCTCTACGCGACTGGCCCGTCTAGGGCGCCCAACTCGAACTCCCTGCGGTCCGTCGCGACTCCGTTGACCTGCAAGGAGATCGCGTGCCCGCCGGGGTGGTAGCGGCGAGTGGTGATCGGCCGGAACGAGTGCTCCCGCGTCACCTGGATCCGTTCGCCCGGGGCCAGGGTCCTGGTCGTCAGCTTGAACGTCTTGCCGGTCTGGCCGCCGTTGGCCTTGCGGTGGTGCACGACGTAGTCGATCGCGAGCGCCGCCTCGGTGTCACCGGCGTTGTGGATCGTGGCGGTGAACCGGACGCTGCCGCCGAACGGGACCACGTCCTGCTCCAGGTGGGGCCCGTCGACCTCCACCGTCGCGGGCGCGAACCCCAGCAGTGCGAGCGCGCCGCGGTCGCCGCGCTTCACGAGCGTGCGCAACCCGTGGCGGACAAGGCGTCCGGTGTTCGCGTCACCGTCCTCCAGCCAGCGCCGCGCCGTGTCCACGACGAGGTCCGGGTGGTCGCGACTGAGGTCGTTGAGGTGGTTGGCGACCGACCGGCGCACGTAGTCGCTCTCGTCGCGGTGCAGAGAGTCCAGAATGGACACCGTCGCCCCGGGACGGGCCAAGATCTCCGGCACGCGCACGGCCCAGGGCAGGTAGGGGCGAGTGCCCTCGGAGGCCAGTCTGCGCACGTGCTCGTCGGCGGACCCGGTCCAGTCGCCGATGATGCCGAGGGCGCGGTCGAGGTCGTGCCGCAGCAGCGTCCTGATCGCGAACTCGGCGGTGAGCAGCCCGGTGAGGTCGGCGAGCAGCGCCATCGCGTCGTCGAACGCGGCGGTGTCCTCCCGGACGGCCTGGGTGGCGAGCGCGCTGGTGACCGGCCAGATCAGCCAGCCGGTGAACTGCGGCGAGTGGTCCCGGGCCGCGCGGACGGTCCGGGCGAGCGCGGTGTAGCCACCGGGCAGGTCCGCCAGCAGGGCGTCCCTCAGCAGGTCGGCGCGTTCCCGCAGTGACAACGGGGCGATCTGCTTCGGCGCCGCCCGCAACGCCGTGAGGTCGGCGTCCGGAGCGGCGACCTGGATCGCCTGGACGAGGCTGGTGACGGCGGAACGTCCGAGGAGTTCGTCGGCGGTGGGCATGCGGCTCATCCTAGGAAACGACCCGGTCAGCGGAACTCCCGATCGCCACTAGATCATCCGAACCGCCACGCGGCGCCCGTGCCCCGTGGTTCCATTGGGCCTCAACAGATCGCGGGGCGGGAGTACGGATGTCGATTCAGTTCTCGGGCGACCAGGCGATCCCGCCCGAGGTGACGATCGCGGCCTCCAACAAGGGGCTGGGCCGGGCCACCGGGGTGTACCGGGTGCCGCACGTGGTCGGCACCGTCGAGGAGGCCGAGAAGCAGAAGGCCAACGAGTTCGTCGAGGCCCTGCCGATCCTCGCCGCGCTCGTCGCCCCGCTGGCCGTCGGCGGGCTGCTCTGGTGGGTGAGCGGGAGCATCGGTCTGGGCATCGGCGCGGGTGTCGTGCTGACGATCGTGGGCTTCATCGCGATCACTCAGTACGAGAATCGGAACGACGGCAAGAACAAAGAAGCCCACGAGTGGGTCTACGTGTACGGCGAGGGTGTCGCACTGCCCGCGAGGGACGGCGTGCCCGCCCGCGCGATCAGCTGGGACGAGATCGAGGCCATCCACCAGATCTCCACCGACAACTACGTCAACTACCAGCACGTCTTCACCGTCCACGCCTACCGGCTCGTGCTGCGGGACGGCGAACTGGTCGTCTTCCGTGGCGTCGAGCAGCCGGACAAGGTGCCCGCCACCGAGGTCCGGACACTGGGTCCGCTGCTGGCGAAGGAGGTCTTCGCCCTGCGGCTGCCACCGGCGGTGGAAGCGATCAACGAGGGCAGGACCGTCGGCTTCGGTCCGCTGGCCCTGTCGGGATCCGGGATCGTCACGCCGGACGGTCTCGTGGCGTGGGACGAGATCGAGGGCCTGTCGACCAGTGCGGGTGACGTCGTGCTCACCGCGACGAGGCGCAAGCAGGGGAACTACGCGATCGGCGACATCCCCAACTTCGAGGTCTTCTGGACGCTGGCGCAGAACCTGCGCGAACAGAACTGAGGCCTCCGCCGGGGTTTCGCCCTCAGTTCGCACCCGTGAGCACGTCGACGGGTTCCGGAGCAGGGACGTCTCGTCCGGCGAGCAGCCGGGAGGCGCAGACCGCGATGGCGGCGAGCACGGCGATGAGGATCGCCATCGGCAGCGCGGAATGGGTGCTGCCGACGCTCACGAGCGGGGACACGGCCGCGCCGAGCCCGAACTGGGCGGCACCGAGCACGGCCGATCCCGTGCCGGCCGCGCCCGGCACCGCGTCGAGGGCGAGTGCCGTGGCCGGGCCGAGGACGAACCCGAGCGACGCCACCGCGAAGAAGATCGGCACCATCAGCCAGGCGGCGCTGATCGGCAGGAGCGCGAGGACCAGCAGCACCACGGCGGCCCCGAGCAGCCAGCCCGTGCCGATGGTGAGGACCCGGCGCGGGTGACTGCGGCGCAGCAGCCGTGACGCGACCGTGCTGCTCGTGATCAGCCCGAGCGCGTTGAGCGCGAACAGCACGCCGTAGCTGACGGGACCCATCCCGATGACGACCTGGTACAGGAACGGCGAGGCCGAGATGTAGGCCATCAGCACGGCGAACGAGAAGACGAACGTGGCCGTGGCGGTCAGGTAGGCGCGCCGGCCGAGTGCCCGGAACCCGCCCGCCTTCGCGATACCGCGCCGTTCGCGCGGATGGGTCTCCCGCACGACCACCGCCGAACCGGCGAGCATCGCGACCGCCAGACCGGCCAGGACGAACAGCACGCCCCGCCACCCGATCCCGTCGACCATCAGGCTGCCCAGCAGCGGCGCCACCACCGGCGCCACCCCGCTGACGATCATCATGAGACTGAACGCGCGGGCGGCGGCACGGCCGGTGGCGAGGTCGGCGATGACCGCACGGCCGATGACCATGCCGGCCGCCGCGGTCAGCCCCTGGACGAGCCGGGCGACGAGCAGGACCCCGATCGTGGGCGCGACGGCGGCGAGCACGCTGGCCGCCACGAACACCGCCGAGCCGGCCAGCAACGGCCCGCGCCTGCCCCACCGGTCCGAGACGGGGCCGAAGACCAGCTGCCCCGCGGCGAGGCCGAGCAGGAACATCGTGAGCGTGAGCTGGACCGCCGTGTCGCTCGTCGTGAGGTCGGCGGTCATGCGCGGGAACGCGGGCAGGTAGAGGTCGATGCCGAACGGGGCGACGCTCGCCAGCAGGGCGAGCACGAGCAGGAGCGGCACGGGGATGGTGCTGCGGGACGGCGCGTTCACCACTTCTCCTATCAACTGATAGCTATCACTCGACAGGAAAAGTAACATGGACGCGTGGACGAGGACCAGAAGACCCGGTTGTTCGAACTGGCCGACCTGATCGCGGCGGTCGGCCGCCAGATCCACGCCGCCAAGGAGGGTGTGAGCGAGGACAGGTGGTCAGCGGTGGACATCGCGGTGATGCGGTACATCGACCGCAACCCCGGCACGTCCGCCCGCGCCGCCGCCGAGGCCACGCAGCAGATCTCCAGCAACTTCAGCCGGGCGCTGCGCGGCCTGGAGAGCAAGGGCCTCGTCCACCGCGAGGCCGACCAGGAGGACGCCCGCCGCGTCCGCCTCTACCCCACCGCCCGCGCGCAGGCGAACCTCCAGCGGCTGCACGGCATCTGGAGCGACCTGCTCGACGGCGTCGTCACCGACGAGGACGAGATCGAGGGCATGATCACGACGTTGCGGCGCATCGAGACGGGGCTCGCCGAGAAGGCGCTCGCGCGGGTTCGCGTCAGGTGAGCGGCACGACGGTTCACGCACGCGTCCGCCAGAGCACCAGGACGAAGTAGGGCGTCCCGACCAGGGCGATCACCAGGCCTGCGGGTATCTGCGCCGGAGCGATGACGGTGCGTCCCAGGGTGTCCGCGGCGCTCACCAGGATCGCGCCGACCGCCGCGGCCACCGGGATGACGCGGGCGTGGCGGCCACCCACCAGCGATCGGGCCAGATGGGGTGCGACCAGGCCGACGAACGCCACCACACCGACCGCGGCCACGGCCGTCGCCGCGAGGATGCCGCACGCGGCGAGGACCACCAGGCGCGAGCGTTCCAGCGGCAGGCCGAGGATGCGCGGTGTGTCGTCGTCGATGCTGTGCAGGTCCAGTTCCCGGTGCCGTGACCACAGCAGCGGCAGCAGGATCGCCAGCGCGAGCAGGCCCGGCACGACCTGATCCAGCGTCCGGCCGTAGGTGGAGCCGGACAGCCAGGTCAGCGCCTTGGCCATGTTCCACGGGTCCGAGGTCACGATCATCAGCGTGATCAGGGCCATCCCGCCGGACCAGAGCCCGATGCCGATGATCACCAGCCGGTCGGAGTCGAGACCCGACCGCCAGGCGAGGCCGTAGACCAGGACGAACGCGACCAGCGCACCCGCCCCCGCGGCACCGGCGATCTGCCACGCGCCGGCCAGCGGCACGAAGGTGATCAGGGCGATGGCGCCGAGTCCCGCACCGGCGGTGATGCCGAGCAGGCCGGGTTCGGCCAGCGGGTTGCGGCTCACCGACTGGATTCCGCACCCGGACACCGCGAGCGCCGCACCGGCGGTGAGCGCGGCGAGCACCCGCGGCAGGCGTTGGTCGAGCACGAACGTCAGGGCCGTGCCGGTGCGGCCGGACAGCCAGTTGACGAGGTCGCCGAGCAGCACGAAGCGGTCGCCGAGCAGCATGCCGACCACCGGTGCGGTGACCAGCAGCACCAGGACGACGGCGCCGGTGACGACGAGACGGCGACGCGAGCCCGCAACGCTGACCCGGCCCGACGGTGGTTGCCGGCGTGACCCGCTCGGGCGGCTGCGGCGAGCCAGCCACACCAGGACCACCGCACCCACGATCGTGGTGATCACACCGGTCGGCACGCGCAGTGCCGCCGCCGATCCCATCACCGCCCGCAGCACCACGTCGGCCCCGAGCACCAGCACGACGCCGAGAAGTCCCGACAGGGGCAGGAGAACTCGGTGACGCCCTTCCCCCGACATGAGCAGGCGCGTGATCACCGGCGCGCAGAGACCGACGAAGCCGACGGGGCCGGCGACGGTCACCGCCGCGGCCGTCAGCGCGACGGTCAGCAGCACCGCGCCGATGCGGGTGCGGCGCACGTTCAGGCCGACGACGGACGCGTTGTCGTCGCCCAGCGCCAGGACGTCCAGCGACCGGCCCATCGCGATCAGCGCGACGGTCGCCGCGAGCACGATCGGCGCCATCCGGGCGGTGGCGTCGAGGTTCGCCACGCTCAGCGAGCCGCTTCCCCAGGCGAACAGGCCCGAGGTCTCCTGTTCGTAGAACAGCAGCAGCAGAATGGTGATCGACTGCAGAGCCAGCGTCACGGCCGAGCCGATCAGGATCAGCCGGGGTGTCGCCGACGCGGCACCGGACAGGCCCAGCACCACGACCGCGGCGGCAAGCGCTCCTGCGAACGCCGTCGCTCCGGCGGGCAACGTCGGCAGCGTCAGCCCGAACGCGGACACCGCGACGACGGCCAGGTAGGCGCCGGCGTTCACGGCGAGCGTGTCCGGTGCCGCGAGCGGGTTTCGCGCCACGGACTGCATGCCCGCGCCCGCGACGCCCAGTGCCACGCCCAGCAGCAAAGCCGTGAGCAGGCGCGGCATCCGTGAACCGGACAGGACGGCGTAGGTCTGCTCGTCGCCCGCTCCGACCACGGCGCGCAGAACGTCGAGCACACCGGTGTCGGCGGTGCCCTGGGTGAGGTGAACGGCGGCGAGCAGGGCGATGACCACCACGCTCGCCGCCGCGACGACGGCGTTGCGCACGATCAGGCGAGTGCTTTCACGAACTGGTCAGCGACGTGGACCACGGACTTCGGGCCACCGAACGTCCAGGTACCCGGTTCGAGCTTGTGGACCTTCTTGGCCGACACGAACGGCAGCCGCTGCCACACCGGGTTCTGGGCGAGACCGGTGGTGAAGACGTCGTCCTCCGACGCGCTGTAGAACAGCACGGTGTTCGGGTCGGTGAGCGCGGTCAGGCCTTCGACGTCGGTCTGGCCCAGACCCCACTGCGGATCGACCTGACCGGTCCACGCGTTCTTCAACCCGAGCGCCTCGGCCGTGTCGGACACCAGCGACCCCTTGCCGAACGGGCGGATGCTGACGGTGCTCCCCTCCAGGTAACCGTCGGCCATGAAGAACGGCGTGCCCGCCTTGGCCGCCAACGCCTTCCTGCCGTCGGCCAGCTTGGTGTCCATTTCGGACAGCAGCCGGTCCGCCTCCGCGGTCTTGCCGACCGCCTGCGCGATCATCTTGAGGTCCTCGCGCAACCGGTCGAAGTTGCGCGCGGCGTCGCTGGACTTGGTGACCACGACCGGCACGTACTTCTCCAGTTGCGGCGCCAGCGTCGAGTCGCGCTCCTCGGCCATGATCACGACGTCCGGGTTCAGCGCCACGATGGAGTCCACGCTCGGTTCGCCGCGCTTGCCGACGTCCTTGACCGAGGCGTCCAGCGGCACCGCCGAGTCCCACGTCTTGTACCCCGCCGTGTCCGCCGCCCCCACCGGCATCACGCCCAGCGACGCGACCATCTCGGCCTCGCCCCACTCCAGCACGACGACGCGCTTCGCGGCGGCCTTCAGTTCGACCGCCTTGCCGCGGGAATCGGTGACCTTGACCGGGCCACCCGAGTCGCCGGTGGACTGCCCGCTCTGCGGTGTTTCCGTCGTACCGCAGGCGGTCAGGAGGATCGCGGCGACCGCGACCAGGACTTGAACGCGCATGACAAGCCTTCCGGGGTAATGGTTCAGACGCGAGGGGTGTGTCTGCCGACCGGGCGGCAGTGCAGAGTTCCGGTGACCGGGTCGTCTGCGACGTGCACGACGACGCCGTAGGCCTCGGTCAGGTGCTCGGCCGTGAGCACGTCCTTCACGGCGCCGCTCGCGAGGGCCTTGCCCCGCGACAGCAGGACCACGCGGTCGGCGATGATCGCCGCGTGGTCGAGGTCGTGCAGCACCACCCCGACCGCCACGCGGTGGTCGTCGGCCAGATCCCGCACCACGTCGAGGATCTCCACCTGATACCGCAGGTCGAGGTGGTTGGTCGGCTCGTCGAGCAGCAGGACCGACGTCTGCTGGGCGAGGCACGAGGCCAGCCACACCCGCTGCAACTCGCCGCCGGACAACTCGTCGACCCCTCGGGCGGCCATGTCGGCGACACCCGTCATCGCCATCGCCTCGGCGACGGCGGCCGCTCCGTCCGGATCCACGCCGCGCCACCCCGAGCGGTAGGGATGGCGCCCGTAGCCGACGACGTCCCGCACGGACACACCGGACGGCGTGGGCCGCTGCTGCGTGAGCAGGGTGACGTTGCGCGCGAACTCCTTGCCGGACAACGCCGACCCCCGCCACACGGAGCGTTCGCCGAGGTGCACCTCACCGGTCTTCGGCCGGTGCAGGCGAGCCAGCGAGCGCAGCACCGTCGACTTGCCGGATCCGTTGGGTCCGACCAGCGCCGTGACGGCTCCCGGCGTCAACTCCACCGAGACGCCGTGCACCACCTCGTGCTCGTGATGGGCGAGCACGAGGCTCCGCCCCGCCAGCACCGCCCCATCGACCTCAGACATGAGGGGAGCCTAACCTAAGTTAGGCGAACTGCGGCCCGCAGTGACCCGGGGCACGTCCTTTGAGGACTCGGCCGGCCCTCGGGCCGGGCCGTCAGACCGCGCGGGCGATCGCGATGTTGCCCGACAGCCGGTCCCCGGCCTCGTAGATCATGTACTCCCGGCCCTGGTAGGTGCCGAACGAGGGCGCGGCGGCCCGGCCGTTGTCCGGCGACCCCGCCAGCGAGTCGTGGAAGACGCCGAGGTGGTTGCGCTTGCTGAAGTCGAGACCCACCTCGGTGATGAGGATGTTGCCGCCGCTGCCGATGTCGGTGTTGTAGACCACGTACACGCTGTTGTTGCGGAACAACAGGTGTGGCCCGCCGACGTTGACCGCGCCCACGTCCTGGTGCCGGACGAGCGGGGTCTGGGCGAACGTCCAGTCGCGGGCGTTGGCCGACCAGCCCCAGCCGATGTCGCGCCGGTTGGTGGTGTTGTTGAGCATGAACACCATCACGTACCGGGCGCCGCGCGACGGCAGGTCGTGCCGGAACACCCTGGCGTAGGAGGTCTCGGTCGTCCCGGCGGGGAGCAGGCGGGTGGACAGGACCTCCTTCTCGTAGGAGAAGTGGATGCCGTCGGCGGAGCTGGCGAGCCGGGTCACGGTGTTCTCGCCGTGGAAGTACAGGTACATGCGCTGGGCGTCGTCGTTCCACATGGCGTGCGGCGAGGACACGTGCGACACGCTGTACTCACCGGGCCAGTTCCTCGTGATGATCGGGTTTCCGGCGTACTCGGTGAACTCCTCGTCCAGCGTGTTCGCGTACGCGAGGCAGATGCCGCCGGGGGCGTCGTGCGGCGCGTAGTAGAGGTAGTACGCGGCCAGCGCGCCGGAGATCCGGTTCTTCGTGCCCCGGATGGTCGGGAAGATCAGTTCGTTGGTGGGGTTGTAGCGGAGCTTGCTCTTCACCAGCGCGAGCCTGCGGTACCGGTAGTCGGGGAACCCGGCGGGCGCGGCGGCGGCGGCGGTTCCCCCTGCGCTCGCTCCCAGCAGGGCCGCGCTCGCGGTGCCGATCAGCAGCTGACGGCGATTCGGTGCCATGGGGGACGCTCCTTCGCGTTGAGGACTCCGCGTTTTCGGACCGTAGAGGCGAACTCACAGTGAAACAAGGCTGTAATACGAATTATCAGGGGTAGGGCGTCAGTCGGGACGCCCCGCCCTCCTCTGTGGACCAGCTCAGTAGACCGTCACTCCGTAGGCCCGGAGCGCCTCGGTCACCGGCTGGTAGAACGACCGCCCGCCGCTCGTGCAGTCACCGCTGCCGCCGGACGTCAGGCCCAGCGCGGTGTTGTTGGCGAACAACGGCCCTCCGCTGTCCCCGCCCTGCACGCACACCGTCGTCGCGATCATGCCGGTGACGGTCGTGCCGTCGACGTAGTTCACCGTGACGTTCAGGCCCGTGACCTTGCCCCGGTGGAACCCGGTGGTGCTGCCGCTGCGGCCGACCGTCTGCCCGACGACGGCGTCGGCCGCGTTGTCGATGCCGCGATGCGTGCCGTTGTAGAGGTTCACCTCGCCGGGCCGGTTGACGGAGCCGGTGTAGCGGAAGAGCGCGTAGTCGTTGCCCGGGAAGCTGGTTCCCGTCCTGGACGCGATGACCTGGCCGCCCGAGGTGCTCCAGGTGGACGTGAGGTTGCCGCAGTGCCCTGCCGTCAGCAGGTACGCGGTGCTGGTGCCGGGGGTCTTCACGTTGAAGCCGAGCGAGCAGCGCACACCTCCGCCGAGGATCGCGTCGCCGCCCGCGATCGTCGTGCGGAACGAGCCGGCGACCTGCTCCAGCCGTGCCGTGGAGCCGAGACCCGCGACGACGGACTTCAGCCGGTCGAGCGACGCGCCGGTCACCGTGGCGTCGGCGGACACCACCACCTGGTTCGTGACCGGGTCCGTGCCCCAGGACGTGCCGGGGATCTTCGCGGTGCGCTCCAGCACCCCGGCACTGGCCGCGAGCACGGCGGCACTGTGCTCGACCACCCGAACCCGTGCGCCGGCCGCGTCCACGGCCTGAGCCGCGGCCTGGTCGGTCACGGTGACGACCAGACGTCCGGAGTCGTCGAGGTAGGACCCCGCGGTCGACGTTCCGAGGCGGGCGGTGAGTGCGGCGGCGTCAGGTGCGGCCTGCGCGACGGGTGCGGTCATCAGGAAACTGGAGGCCAGCACAACGATCGACGCCAATGTGAGCGCGCCAGTACAACGACTCATCGATTCTCCTCGACTGTCCCACGAATGGTGGCGGGCGGCTCGCCGTGCGTACGGACAGCCAGAGTGCTCGATTCCAGGAAATGCGTCCAGATGGCTAATATTATTTCCCGGCGGCTAATATTTCCTCCTTCGCAGGTTGACGAACAACGGCCCAGCGGGACCACGACCACCGCTGCGTCGAGTTTCGAAACTTTCACAAATTAGACACCGCGCCTCCGCCTCATTTCTTTCGAAACCTCCTGGACCACACCGCCGCCGACCTGTGCATTCGACGGAGATTCGACGGTCCCGACGTCCGATCGCCGGCGTTCACGCAGGTGAACTCCTCTCCGGAGCGCCGGAGAACGAGGCTTGTCCAGCCGGGCGGAGTGAGCTGATACTGCTCGACGTTCCCAGTCAAATGGGGTGGATTTGGCGCAATCCACACCACCGATCCTCGAGCAATTCCATTCTCGCCCGCGTGATCGCGGGTTCTCTCAGAAAGCGCCGAACATGACACTGACACCGAAGTCAGTCGCACGGGTCTCACTCGTGTCCAGCCTCGTCCTCGCCGCCGCCGGAGCCGCGGTGCTCGCGGCGGCACCCGCCAGTGGTGCCGCCTCCACCCTCGCCGCGGCGGCCCAGCAGAGCGGCCGGTACTACGGCACCGCCGTCGCCGCGAACAAGCTCGGTGACTCGACCTACGTGGGGATCCTGAACCGCGAGTTCGACATGGTCACGGCCGAGAACGAGATGAAGATGGACGCGACCGAGCCCAACCAGGGCCAGTTCAGCTACGGCAACGCGGACCGGATCGTGAACCAGGCCCGCAACCAGGGCAAGCGGGTGCGCGGGCACGCGTTGGCGTGGCACTCCCAGCAGCCGGGCTGGATGCAGAACATGTCGGGCACCGCCCTGCGCAACGCGATGCTCAACCACGTCACGCAGGTCGCGAGCTACTACCGGGGCAAGATCTACGCCTGGGACGTCGTCAACGAGGCGTTCGCGGACGGCAGTGGCGGCGGCCGGCGTGACTCCAACCTGCAGCGCACCGGCAACGACTGGATCGAGGCCGCGTTCCGCGCGGCACGGTCGGCGGATCCGGGCGCGAAGCTCTGCTACAACGACTACAACACCGACAACTGGTCGCACGCCAAGACCCAGGGCGTCTACCGGATGGTGCAGGACTTCAAGTCCCGCGGCGTCCCGATCGACTGCGTCGGGTTCCAGGCCCACTTCAACAGCGGCAACCCGGTGCCGTCCAACTACCACACGACACTGCAGAACTTCGCCGCTCTCGGCGTGGACGTGCAGATCACCGAACTGGACATCGAGGGTTCCGGAAGCTCGCAGGCCCAGCAGTACCAGGGTGTCACGCAGGCCTGTCTGTCCGTCGCGCGTTGCACCGGCATCACCGTGTGGGGCATCCGCGACACCGACTCGTGGCGCGCCTCCGGCACCCCGCTGCTCTTCGACGGCAGCGGCAACAAGAAGGCCGCCTACACCTCGGTCCTCAACGTCCTGAACAGCGGCACGGGCGGCACGACCCCGCCGACCACCACCACGACGACGTCCAACCCCGGCGGCGGGGGCTGCACGGCCACGTACTCCGAGGGCGAGAAGTGGAACGACCGCTTCAACGGCAACGTCACCGTGACCGGCACGGACACCTGGATCGTCACGGTCACCGTCAGCTCGCCACAACGGATCATCGCCACCTGGAACACCAGCGCGAGCTGGGACTCCGCGAACGTGATGACCGCGAGGCCGAACGGCAACGGCAACACGTTCGGCTTCACCGTCCAGCACGGCGGTAACTGGAACTGGCCCAGCATCTCCTGCCGCGTCGCCTGATCCCCGAAGACACACGGCCCTGCCGCGGACCCACGGTCCGCGGCAGGGCTTTTTCGTTCACCCGGAGACCCTCGGATCAATCGCCGAGATTCACGGTGATGAACCAGAAATAGCGGTCCCGCCAGGTGAGGCTGTTCACGAGTGTGACCGACCGGAATTTTTCGGCTCCGTTCGGGGATTCGTTCGACGAGCTCCGACCTGGACCTTCGATGAATTCGACTTCGAACATCGACCCGAGCACGAATTACCTCGACGTTGACCGCGTCAGAAGAATGCTCTTAGCATCCGACGGGAACCCCGCCACGCATCCGAAGAAAAACCCTTTCTCCAGTGTAGAAGAAGTGGAGCCCCCATGGGCATTTCGGAACAGCCTGCGCACCGGGCGCGTCAGCGACGCGTCCGGGCCGGACTGGCGTCGGGCGGTGCCGTCGTCGCACTGGTCACCGTGCTCGCGGCGTGGCCCGGTCTCGCGGCGACCGCGAACGCCGCAGGCACCTACGAGATGAAGAACGCCGGCAGCGGCCTGTGCCTCGACGCGGGGACGAGCCCGTCGAGCGGGACGCAGCTGCGGCAACAGGCGTGCGCCGGCCAGCAGTGGGTGCTGACCGACGTCAGCGGCGGAGTCCGGATCACGGCGGGTGGCCTGTGCGTCGGTGTGCGCGACGCGTCGACCAGCGCGGGCAAGCCGATCCAGCTCGAGACGTGCACCGGTGCGACGAGCCAGGTCTGGGCTCTGACACCGAACGGCGACACCCAGCGCCTGGTCAACGCCAACGGCGGCAAGTGCATGAACGTCAAGGACAACGCCACGACGTCAGGTGCGTTGGTGCAGACCAACTCCTGCGACAGCGCCGCCACCAAGCAGTGGACGCTCGCGCCGGCCGGTGGACCGACCAGCACGACGACGACAACCACCACTACCACTACCACCACCACGACCACCGGCCCGACGACGACCACGACCGGCACGCCGCCCGCCAACGCGCTGTACGTGTCGCCGACCGGTCGTGACAGCGCGGCCGGCACGATCTCCGACCCGACCACGCTGACGTCCGCACTCCCCCGCGTCGCCTCGGGCGGCACGATCTTCCTGCGCGGCGGCACGTACAGCTTCTCCCAGACGGTGACGATCCCCGACACCAACAACGGCACTTCAGGCGCCCGCAAGAAGCTGGCGGCCTACCAGGGCGAGAAGCCGGTGCTGAACTTCTCGGCGCAGACCGAGGACCCGGCGAACCGGGGCCTGGCCGTGAACGGCTCGTACTGGCACGTGCTGGGCGTCGTCGTCGAACGCGCCGGGGACAACGGCATCTTCGTCGGCGGCAGCAACAACATCTTCGAACGCACGATCACGCGGTTCAACCGCGACACCGGCCTGCAGCTCTCCCGGAAGCTGTCCAGCACGCCGAAGGACCAGTGGCCGTCCAACAACCTGATCCTCAGCGCGGAGTCGCACGACAACGCCGACTCCGACGGGGAGGACGCCGACGGCTTCGCCGCCAAGCTCACCTCCGGGCCCGGCAACGTGTTCCGCTACTCGGTCGCGCACAACAACATCGACGACGGCTGGGACCTCTACACGAAGTCGGACACCGGGGCGATCGGCGCCGTCACCATCGAGGACTCGCTGGCGTACAAGAACGGCACGCTGAGCAACGGCGGCCAGGCCGGCAACGGCGACCGCAACGGCTTCAAGCTCGGCGGCGAGGACATCGGCGTCAACCACACGATCACCCGCACCATCGCCTACGACAACGGCAAGCACGGCTTCACCTACAACCGCAACCCCGGCTCCATGGCCGTGTCGAGCAATCTCAGCATCGACAACGACGAGCGCAACTTCTCGTTCGACGCGGGCAGTTCGGTGTTCCGCACGAACACGTCCTGCCGCAGCAGCAGCGGGAGCAACGACAAGGTCGTCGGGAACTCCGACTCCACCAACCAGTTCTGGTCGGGCACCAACGGTTCTCGGTGCTCCGGTTACAGCGGAGCCCTCGGCTGGTCGTTCGCCTCCGACGGCAGGCTCGTCGTCACCCTCGGCGGCAAGACCGTCGCGTTCTGACCACCGTCACGTTCTTGGCCACCGTCACGTTCTTGGCCACCGTCGCCACCCCATCCCAGGCCGGGTCAGTGCGTCAGCCGCGCTGGCCCGGCCTGCGGGCCCCTGCCCGGGAGCAGAAGATGAAGCTGAGTTCTCTCGTCGTCGCGGCGATCCTGTCCGCCGGTGGCGTGCTCGTGCCACTGCCCGCCGCGGCTGCGACCGCGCTGTACGTTGCCACCACTGGCAACGACGGCAACGCCGGCACGGTGACCGCGCCGCTGAAGACCATCCAGAAGGCCGTGGACCTCGTCTCGGCGGGCGGCACCATCCACGTCCGCGGCGGCACCTACGCCCCGGCGACCAACATCCAGATCCTCAAGAACGGCACCCAGAGCGCTCCGATCACCCTGCGCGCCCACAACTCCGAGCGCGTGGTCATCGACGGTGAGAACATGCCGCACACGCCCGGCCCGGTCGGCTCGTCCATCCCGCGGGCCGAGCGCGGCGCGATCCACATCGAGGGCGACTGGTGGCGGCTCGTCGGACTGGAGATCATCCACGGTCCGTACGGCGTCTTCGGCCTGGACGTGAACAACACGGTGTTCGACCGGATCATCACCAGGGACAACTACGAGTCGGGCCTGCACATCGTGCTGGCGTCCAGCAACAACCAGATCCTCAACCTCGACAGCCACGGCAACCGCGACCCGCGCAAGAACGGCGAGAGCGCGGACGGCCTGGCGATCAAGGAGGGCTCCGGCACCGGCAACGTGGTGCGGGGCGCCCGGCTGTGGAACAACTCCGACGACGGCCTCGACTTCTGGATGTTCTCCTCGCCGGTCCTGGTGGAGAACAGCGTGGCGTGGGGCAACGGCTTCAACCGCTGGAACCTCCCGGACTTCACCGGTGACGGCAACGGCTTCAAGCTGGGCGGCAACGGGGTGGCGGCCGGGCACACCGTGCGCAACAGCGCGACGTGGGACAACGCCGTGGGCGGTTTCATCGACAACAACAACCCCGGCCGGCACACGATCGACCGCTGCACGGCGTGGGACAACCCCGGCACCGGCTTCAACTTCAGCCGTTCCTCCAGCACGCTGACGAAGAACCTCTCGGTGGCCAACGGCACCGCCATGTCGCTCGGTTCCACCTCCACCGGCAGCGGCAACTCGTGGAACATCGGTGGCTCCTGGTCCCTGCAGAGCACGGATCCAGGCGTGGTCACCGGCTCCCGCAACGCGGACGGGTCGATCCGGTCGTCCCCGTTCCTGCGTCCTGCCAACGGTGCCGACCTCGGCGTGCGCTTTCCCTGAGTTCGACTCGCGTCGTCGAATCCCGCGTCGAATGACGTTCGACTGTGGTCAGCGCACGGAAGACCCTCTTGTTATCGCTAACTTGATCTACCCTGGTAGAAGCACTATTGCCAGGAGTACACATATGCCCACATAGTGTTAACGCTAACTTCCTGGAGCCTCTCAATGGTGCAAGGAGCCGGTCCATGCGTTTCCCCCTGCCGCATGCCGTCCGTTCAACCCGAAAGCGCGTGCTGACAGCTGTCACGGCCGCGTTCGCCATCGGGGCGGGTGTCGTCGCCACCGCTCCCGTGGCGACGGCCGCCGGTCCCGTACCGCACTACGTGATGACCGCGTTCACGAACAGCAGCGAGTCGAACATGTACGTCTACGACTCGGCGAACGCGACCGGTTTCACCCAGGTCCGGGCCAACGCCTACACACCGCCGTCGGGCCTGATCCGCGATCCCAGCGTCATCCGGCACACCGACGGTTACTACTACATCGTCTACACGACGAACTGGACGGGCGACACGATCGGCTTCGCCCGCAGCGCG
Source organism: Streptomyces sp. ID05-26A (assembly GCF_033794685.1). Taxonomy (NCBI): domain Bacteria; kingdom Bacillati; phylum Actinomycetota; class Actinomycetes; order Kitasatosporales; family Streptomycetaceae; genus Streptomyces; species Streptomyces sp. ID05-26A. Next base: position 231,143 of record NZ_JARAYZ010000002.1, on the reverse strand, counting down.
GACTACGTGACGTGGACATTCCTGCGCACCGTCCGGGTAGGACTCAACGGAGCCACCGGAAGCACGTGGGCACCGGAGTGGTTCAAGGACTCCGACGGCAGCGTGCACGTGATCTTCTCCGCGTCCACGGCGGGCACGGCGGGACAGTTCCGGCCCTACCGGATCACCGCGACGAACGCGGACCTGTCGGCGTGGAGCAGCCCGGTGGCACTGGGCATCCCGGCCAACTTCATCGACAGCTTCCTGGTCAAGGTCGGTGGCACCTACCACAACTTCCTCAAGAACGAGACCACGAAGTACATCGAGCACGCGACCGCCACGTCGTTGAACGGGCCGTGGACGTTCGTCGGCACGGGCAACTGGGCGGGCTGGGGCTCCGGTCTCGAAGGGCCCGCGCTCGTGCGGCTGCCCGACGGCCGCTGGCGGATCTACTTCGACCAGTACGGCCAGCGGCGCTACTTCTACGCCGACAGCACGAACCTCTCCAGCTTCGGCGCCAAGACCGAGCTCACCGCGCTGTCGGGCACCGCGCGGCACTTCACCGTGCTGCGGGAGGACTCCGGCGACGGCACGGCGGTGGCCACGGGAGCCAGGTCGCTGCGGTCGGTCAACCTCCCAGACCGGTACGTCCGGCACCGCGACAACCTCGGGTACGTCGAGCCGGTGAGCTCGTCCAGTTCGCTCACCACACGCCAGGACGCGACGTTCACGGTCGTGGCGGGGCTGGCGAACGCGAACTGCTACTCGTTGCGCTCGGTGAACTTCCCGGACCGCTACCTGCGGCACTACGGCTTCCGCGTCCGGCTGGACACCGGCACCGGTGACGCGGCTTTCGCCCGTGACGCCACGTTCTGCGGCAGGGCCGGGCTCGCTGGCGGCGGCAGCACGTCGTTCGAGTCCTACTCGCACCCCGGCCGGTACCTGCGCCACCAGAACAACGAACTGCGCGTCGACTGGCGCACCTCGGACTCGACCTTCGCCGGGGACGCGTCGTTCACCGTCACCGCGCCACTGGCCTGAAAGGACAGTCGATGAAGACGGTTCTCCTCCGCCTGGCCGTGCTGGTGCTCACCGCCGTGACCTGTGTGGCGGGCCTGCCCGTGCCACCGGCCGGTGCGACGCCCGCGGTGCGGTACACCAACCCGATCGCGGAACGACGCGCCGACCCGCACATCTTCAAGCACACCGACGGTTTCTACTACTTCACCGCGACCGTGCCGGAGTACGACCGGATCGTCCTGCGCCGCGCGACCACGATCCAGGGTCTGGCATCGGCGCAGGAGACGGTGATCTGGCGCAAGCACTCGAGCGGTGAGATGGGCGCCCACATCTGGGCGCCGGAGATCCACTTCATCAACGGCAAGTGGTACGTCTACTTCGCCGCGGGCCGCACCGACGACATCTGGCGCATCCGGATGTACGTGCTGGAGACTTCGAGCGCCAACCCGCTCACCGGGTCGTGGACCGAACGCGGCCGCATCACGACCCCCTGGGACACCTTCTCCCTGGACGCCTCGACGTTCGTGCACAACGGCGTGCGCTACCTGACCTGGGCGCAGCAGGAACCGGGCATCTCCACGAACTCCAACGTCTACCTCGCCCGCATGGGCGCGAACCCGTGGACCATCACCGGCACGGTGACCAGGCTGGTGGTGCCGACACTCGCCTGGGAGACCCGCGGGTTCAAGGTGGCCGAAGGGCCGGCGGTCCTGCAGCGCAACGGAAGGGTCTTCCTGACGTACTCGGCCAGCGCCACCGACGCGAACTACTGCCTGGGCCTGCTGACCGCCTCGGCGACCGCGGACCTGCTCAACCCGGCGTCGTGGAGCAAGAGCGCCAACCCCGTCTTCGCCGCCAACGCCGCCACCGGCCAGTACGGCCCGGGCCACAACTCGTTCACCGCGTCCGAGGACGGCACCAGCGACGTCATGGTCTACCACGACCGCAACTACCGCGACATCAGCGGCGATCCGCTCAACGACCCGAACCGCCGCACACGCGTGCAGAAGGTCTACTTCAAGGCCGACGGCACACCGGACTTCGGCATCCCGGTCCCCGACGGCGCCACCCCGGTCCGGCTCCGGTCCTACGCCGCCACCGACCGCTTCGTCCGGCACTGGGAATACCGCGCGCGGATGGAGGCGAACGTGTCTCCGCTGGCCGACTCGCAGTTCAGGATCGTCACCGGGCTGGCGGGCTCCGGCGCCGTTTCGCTCGAGTCGACCAACTTCCCCGGCTACTACCTGCGGCACCGCAACAACGAGGTGTGGGTCGAGCGCAACGACGGCAGCACCCTGTTCCGCAACGACGCCAGCTTCATGCAGCGCGCGGGCCTCGCGGCGAGTTCGGCGGTGTCGTTCGAGTCGGTGAACTTCCCCGGCCGCCACCTCCGCGCCGGCAACGGACTGCTCGCCCTGCAGGCCGTGACCGACGCGCAAGGAAGGGCGGACGCGACGTTCGTCCTGGAGTGACAAGAGTTCCGCCGCCGCGACGACTCCGTCCAAGAGATCGAGGTGTCTCATGGCCGCTCCGAGGAAGACAGCACTGGGAAGAGCAGCACTGGCCGTGGCGGTGGTCCTGGCATCTGGTGCCGCCACGGCGCCACCCGCGTCTGGTGCCGCAACGGCACGGCTTGCGCCTGGCGTCGTGGCGGCACAGCCCGCGTCAGGCGTCGCAACGGCACAGCTTGCGTCAGGCGTCGCAACGGCACAGCCCGCGCCTGGCGTCGTGGCGGCACCACCCGCGATCGGCATCACGACACCACCACCTGCGTCCGGCATCACGACACCACCGTCCACCTACGCCTATCCCCTGCCGGGCCGAGTCACCGGTGACATCAGCGTGCACGACCCGAGCGCGGTCCGGCGCGCCGACGGAAGCTACCTCGTGGCGCACACCGGCAACGGCATCGCGCTCAAGACCTCCACCGACCGGATCACCTTCCGCAACGCGGGTGCGGCGTTCCCCGGCGGCGCGTCGTGGACCACCCCCTACACCGGCGGCAGCGCCAACCTCTGGGCTCCGGACCTGTCCTATCGCAACGGCCAGCACTGGCTCTACTACTCGGCTTCGACGTTCGGCTCGAACCGGTCGGCGATCTTCCTCGCCACGAGTCCCAGCGGCAACGCCGGCACGTGGACCCACCGCGGGCTGGTCGTCGAGTCGCGGACGTCGGACAACTACAACGCCATCGATCCGGATCTCGTCGTGGACGACCAGGGCCGCTGGTGGCTGAGCTTCGGCTCGTTCTGGTCCGGCATCAAGATGATCGCGCTCAACCCGTCGACCGGCCTGCGGTCCGACTCGACCCTCCGCTCCCTCGCGGGCCGGAACGGTGGTCCGATCGAAGCCCCGAACATCGTCAAACGCGGCGCCTACTACTACCTCTTCGTCTCGTTCGACTACTGCTGCCGGGGCGCGTCCAGCACGTACCGGGTGATGGTGGGCCGCTCCTCCAGCGTCACCGGCCCGTACGTCGACCGCAACGGCACCGCCCTGACGTCCGGCGGCGGCACGGAGATCCTCGCCGGTCAGGGCAGCGTGCACGGGCCCGGGCACCAGGACGTGCTCGCCGATGTCGACGGCGACGTCCTCGTCTACCACTACTACACCGACAGCGGCGCGTCGCGGCTCGGCATCAACCTGCTGGCCTACGACTCGGCCGGCTGGCCGGTCCTGCGCTGAGGAGAAGACCATGACCTCGATCGGCAAGCTGGCTGCCGCGGTCGTCCTGCTGTGCGGCTTGACCGTGCCGGCGGTGGCGTCCGCCGCCGTCGTGGACACCAGCGCGTCGTACGCGTTGGTCAACCGCCACAGCGGCAAGGCGTTGGACGTCTACGACCTGTCCACGGCGGACGGCGCCCGGATCTCGCAGTACGCGCGCAACGACGGCGCCTGGCAGCAGTGGCAGTTCGTCGACTCCGGCGGCGGCTTCCACCGGGTGAAGTCCCGGCACAGCGGCAAGGTCCTGGACTTCGCGTCGACCGCCGACCGGGCAGGGCTCGTGCAGACGACGGACGCCGGCCGCACCGGTCAGCAGTTCCGGCTGGCCGACTCACCGGACGGGCACGTCCGGCTGGTCAACCGGGCGAGCGGCAAGGCGGTCGACGTCCTCGACTTCTCCGCCGCCAACGGCGCTCAGGTGATCCAGTGGCCCGACACCGGCGCCGCGAACCAGCAGTGGCAGCTGGTGAAGATCGGCGCCGCCGGCAACGTCACCAACCCGATCAAGCGCAACGGCCCCGACCCGTGGCTGCAGTTCCACAACGGCTACTACTACCTGGCCACCACGACGTGGAACTCCACGATCACCCTGCGCCGGTCCCGCACGCTGGCGGGCCTGTCGAGCGCGGCGGACACCGTGGTGTTCAGCCTGTCCGGCCGCCCCAACGGGTGCTGCAACATGTGGGCACCGGAGTTCCACCTGCTCAACGGCCGCTGGTACCTCTACTACGTAGCCGGGCAGAACGTGCAGGACTACAACCCCACCCAGCGCCTGCACGTGCTGGAGAGCGCGGGCTCCGACCCGATGGGCCCGTACACGTTCAAGGCGGACCTGGGGAACACCTGGGAGCTCGACCCGAGCATCCTGCAGCACAACGGGAAGCTGTACCTGATGGGCAGCGCGATGGACGGCACGCAGAGCCTCACCATCACCCCGCTGTCCAACCCGTACACGATCAGCGGCGCACGACGCACCATCTCGCAGCCCACCCTGGCGTGGGAACGGCAGACCGCGCCGGTCAACGAGGGCGCGGAACCGTTGTACCGCAACGGTCGCACCATGATCGTGTACTCGGCCAGCGCCTGCTGGGGTCCCGACTACAAGCTCGGCCTGCTCACCCTCACCGGGTCCGACCCGCTCAACCGCGCGCACTGGACGAAGTCGCCCAGCCCGGTGTTCCAGCGCAACGACGAGCACGGGGTCTTCGGCCCTGCCCACAACGGGTTCTTCAAGTCGCCGGACGGCACCGAGGACTGGATCGTCTACCACGGCAACACCAGCGCCTCGGGCGGTTGCGGCATGGAACGGTCCACCCGCGCGCAGAAGTTCACCTGGAACGCCGACGGCACACCGAACTTCGGCACCCCGGTCCCGCTCGGCGTCCAGCTCCCCGCACCGTCGGGCGAGTGACGCGGTGGGTGGCCGTCGCGGACAGTCGTCCTCACGCTGATCGAAGGGAAGTCCATGCTCCTCAAGCGCACCCCCGTCGTCCTCGCCGCGGCCCTGTCCCTCCTGGCCACGGCGGGGCCCGTCGCGGCGGCGCCCCCGGTCACCGTCCACGTCGCAGGAGACTCCACGGCCTCCACCTACGCCTCGGCGCTGGCTCCGCGGGCCGGGTGGGGCCAGGCGCTACCGGTGTTCTTCACCGGCGGTGTGGTCACGGCGAACGAGGCGCTGTCCGGGGCCAGCTCGAAGAGCTTCGTCGACCTGGGCCGTCTCGACCGCATCCTGGCCAAGATCAAACGAGGCGACTACTTGCTCATCTCGTTCGGGCACAACGACCAGAAGAAGGAGGACCCGGCCCGCTACACCGAGCCGTCGACGACCTACAAGTCCTACCTCTCCCAGTACATCGACAAGAGCCGGGCCAAGGGAGCGAAGCCGGTGCTCGTCACGTCCGTCGAGCGGCGGCGCTTCACCAGCACCGGTGCCGCCGCACCCTCCCACGGCGCGTACCCGGCCGCGATGCGCGAACTGGCGGCCGCCAAGGGTGTGCCGCTGATCGACCTGACCGCGTCGAGTCTCGTGCTCTGGAACCGCGCGGGCGTCGAGGGGACGAAGAAGTACTTCCTGCACCTGCCGGCCGGGCCCTACCCCAACTACCCGGACGGGGTCGAGGACAACACGCACTTCCAGGCCGCCGGGGCGATCGAGGTGGCCCGGCTCGTCGCCACCGCGCTGCGAGACCAGCGCGTCCTGCCGCCCGGCTCGTTGCGGCGACTCACCGCACCGGTTCCGGCGAACGAGATCGTCTGGCCCTGAAACACCCTGGAGATCCCTGTGAAGAAGCACTTCCTGGCCCTGGCCGCACTCGTCGTGCTGCCGCTGCTCACCGCCACCGGCCCTGCGTCGGCCGGCGAACCCACGTGCGCCCCTGCCGACGCGGCGACGACCCAGGCCGCGGCCGTCAAGGTCTGGCTCGCCGGCGACTCGACGATGGCGGATCCGAGGACGGCCTGCCCGGTGGGCTGGGGCAACCGGTTCGGCCGGCTCTTCACCGGTGACGTCACCGTGGTGAACAGCGCGATGGCCGGGCGGAGCATCCAGACGTGGCTGTACGAGTCCAACGTGCAGAGCACCAAGGACGCGGCGGGCGAGTGCGTGGTCAGCCCGAGGACGTTCCACCAGCGCTGGCTCGCCATGCTGGATCCCGCGTCGGGGATGAAGGCCGGTGACTACCTGATGGTCCAGTTCGGCATCAACGACGGCAGCCGCGACTGCCCGCGTCACGTCGGCAGCGCGCGGTACCGGGAGCTTCTCGCGCTGATGGCCAAGGCGGCGAAGGACAGGGGCGTCACGCCGATCTTCCTGACCCCGGTCTCCGCGATCAGGTGCAGCGGCAGCACGGCCGTCGCCACCCGCGGTTTCCTCACCGAGACGTTCGACGCGGGCAGGACCGCCGGCGTGACGGTCATCGACCTGCACAAGCTGAGTTACGCGCTCTACAACACGCTCAAGCTCTGCCCCAACGACGGCGACTACACCAAGGGCCCGGTCGGCGCCTTCTTCTGCGACGACCACACGCACTTCGAGGCGTCCGGCGCCGGGCAGATCGCCGGGGTCGTGGCCAAGGCCCTGCGAGACCAGCGCATCCCGCTGTCGAACCACCTCAGGTGAGACGGCCCGCCGCCGCACACACCGAAGAGGAGATCTGGCATGTTCTCAACCAGGTGGCGCGTCGGCGCGGCCGTGACCGCGGCGGTCGTGCTCGGCGGTCTCACCCCCGCGACCGCGGCGCCACAGATACTGGCGTGCGGTGACCGGTCGTTCAACGCCGAAGCGGTGCTCAACGGCAGCACGTGGACGTCCCGCAACGGCAGCCGGACCGTCTACACGGGCACCGACATGCGGTCGGCCGTCCAGGCCGCCCTCGACAGCCTGACCGCGGGACGGACGTCGAAGCAGTGGGTCCTGGTGCGCGGCAGCGGGTCGGTGAGCGCGGGCTCCCGGATCTCGTTGCCCAGCTACACCGGCATCGACGTCTGCGGCACGATCAACGTCACCGGCACCGGTTCCGGCGACCAGGCCCCGATCTACTCCCGGGGCACTCGTGACGTCGAGGTGCGCTACCTCAGCGTCACGGGCCGCCCGTTGTACGGCATCTTCCTGCGCAACGTCGACAACGTCGTGCTCGGGCAGATCGACATGCGGCTGTCCGGTGGCCTGGGCGTGCGCATCGACAACCGCGGCAACACCAGCGTGCGCAGCCGGAACGTCAGGATCGACAACGCGTTCGTGTCCGGTGCGAGCAGTCACGCCGTCGAGACCTACGGCTTGGACGGCCTCACGATCGGCACGGTGACCGCGCGCAACGTCGGCGAGTCCGGGCTGCTGCTCAACGACACGATCAACGCCACCGTCGGCACGGTGGACGCGGAGAACGCGGGCGCGGGCACCGGATACGCGGCCTTCCGCACCGCCAACCGCAACGGGCGCATCGGCAGCGGTTATCCCACGAACGTCCGGGTCGGCACGGTGCGGGCGCGTGGCGGCGGCCGCGGTGTCTTCTGCGTGTCGGAGAGCGGCGGACTGAGCATCGACCGCCTCGACCTCGCGAACACCGGCAACAACGCGGTGCTCGTCGAGAACTGCGCCAACGTCACCCTCGCGACGCAGAGCGGCACGGTGACCGGTGGTGGTGAGATCCGGCTGGCCGCGCGCTCGGAGTTCCCGAACAACCGCGACATCATCGTCCAGAACCTGACGGTGACCAACTCGTCGGTGCGCGAGAACCCTTGTGGCACCAACACGACGTTCCGCAACCTCACCTTGAACAACAGTTCGTCGAACGTGTGTCCGTGAAGCCGATTGCGCGAGGGTGAATCATCCCTTGCCGAGAACGCACTTGTAGTCACGTCGAACCCTGCCTAGGTTCGAAAGGGAGCTCACGGCGATCGCCAATTCCGAACGGCGACAGTAAAGCGAGATTCCCTTGTACCACCACACATTCACGCGCAAGACCCTGCTCCCGTGGTGACGAACGGGGGCAGGGTGCGGGAACTGTTCGTCCATCCCGTGAAAGGGCTCAGCGCACAACCGCTGGACCAGGTGACACTCCGTCCGGGCGAAGGTCTTCCCCACGACCGGGTGCTCGCACTGGCCCGGCCGGACGGCCGATATCACCACGGCACGCGGGCAGGGCTTTCCAAACAGGAGTTCTTCGCGCTCGTCTCGGATCACCGCCTTTCCGGTGTGGACACCCATTTCGACGCTGAGACCGATGTCCTGGTCGCGAGAGTGGCCGGAAACGAAGTGCTGAAAGCCGATCTGAGCACGGACGAAGGTGTTGCCGCGACGATGCGGTTCTTCGCCCGCGTGCTCGACCTGCCGGCGGGGGTCGTTCCCCTGCTCGCGCGGGAACCGGGCAGGCGCTTCACCGACGCGACCGTCGCCGGGGACGGGCCGATGAACTGGGTCTCGGTGATCAACCTGGCCTCGGTCCGCGACCTGGAGTCGCGGACGGGCGCCACGGTCGACCCGGTGCGGTTCCGTGCCAACGTCCTGGTCGACGGCCTGCCCGCGTGGTCCGAAGTGGACCTGATCGGCACGGAGTTCGACCTCGACGGTGTGCGCGTCCGGGCCGTGCGCCAGACCAGGCGCTGCGCCGCGACCGAGGTCGGCCCTGGAACGGGCAGGCGCGACCTGCCGGTGGTGCGCCTGCTCCAGCAGGCCTACGGGCACCAGTTCATGGGGATCTACCTGGAGGTCCTGACCGCCGGAGTCGTGCGCAGGGGCGGTGAGGTCGTTGTCTGAGCTGCGCCTGCGGGTCAGTGAGACGACCGACCTCACGCCGACGGTCCGCCGTTTCGTCCTGCGCGACCCCTGGGGAGCCTCGCTGCCGGACCACGAACCCGGTGCGCACGTCGTGATCAGCACGCCCGCCGGGCACAAGCGCGCTTACAGCCTCGTCGATCCGGGCACGCGGGAGTACGTCGTGTGCGTGCGCCGCCACAGCGACGGCCGGGGTGGTTCCGCGAGCATGCACGACGACGTGACCGTGGGCACCGAACTGCTGGTGTCCCAGCCGGCCAACAGGTTTCCGCTGCACCCGTCGCCGAAGTACCTGTTCATCGCGGGCGGCATCGGCATCACACCGATCCGGGCCATGGTGCGCAAGTTGCGCGCCCAGGGCCACACCGGTGTGCGGCTGCTGTACCTGACGCAGTCCGCCGAGGAAACCCCGTTCCTGCAGGAGTTCCCCAGCTCAGCGCATCACAGCGACGAGCGCGGACTGCTCGACCTGTGGCCGTACCTGGCCGATCCGGACGACGACGTCCGGGTCTACTGCTGCGGTCCCGCTCCGCTCATGCACACCGTCCGCACACTCACCGCTCATTGGCGCGCGAGCCGGATCCACACGGAGCAGTTCGCGGCCGAACCCGGCGGCTTCTCGCCGTTCACGGCCGTCTGGGCTCCCACCGGCCTGCGGGTCGAGGTTCCCGCTCATCTCTCGCTGCTCGAGGCCCTGCGCCGCAACGGTGTTCCCGTCGAGTCGTCCTGCGAGGCCGGCGTCTGCGGTACCTGCCGTCTCGCGGTCCTCGACGGCGAGGCGGAGCACGACTCCGTGCTCGCCTGCGTGTCGCGCCCCGCGTCGCCCGAGATCGTCGTCGGGCCCCACGACCACTCCCGAAAGGACCCCTCGTGATCGACTGGCTGCGGCTCGCCGAATCGCTCATCTCCTCGCCCTGGCTCTACGCCGTGCTGATCGCGGTGTCCTTCCTGGACTCGTTCCTGCCCCTGATCCCGAGCGAACCCGTCGTGATCATCGCGGGCGTCTACGCCGCGACCGGGCAGACCGACATCGTGCTCGTCATCGCCGCCACCACGCTCGGCGCCTTCCTCGGCGACCTGGTCCCCTACACGGCAGGCAGGTTGTTCGACGCACGCCTGCTCAAACGGCTCCCGCCCGGCAGTAAACGCCGCGCGGCGCACGACTGGTTCGCCCGCGAGCTCGACGCCCGCGGCGGCTTCATCCTGGTGACGACGCGGTTCATCCCGGTCGGGCGGTACCTGGCCACCCTGTCCACCGGGCTCGTCGGCTTCCCCCTGCGCAAGTACGTGCTGTTCGTCGCGTTCGCCACCGCGTCCTGGAGCGCCTACACCGCGCTCACCGGCTATCTCGGAGGCGTGCTGTTCCAGGAGAACACCCTGCTCGCGATCGCCGTCGGCATCGGGCTCGCGCTCGTCGTGACGGGGTTCATCGAGTTCGTGCGCCGCTTGCGCCACCGCGGGAACGCCGTCACCGAGCAGCCGCGGCCATGATGTGACGGGCGCGCTCGCGCAGCAGCTGGTGCGTGCGGTCGTGGTGGTTGCGCGGATGCCACGCCATGCCGGCCGTCACGGACGGCAGCGCGACCGGGATCGGGAACGTGCGCAGCCCGAGCGTGTCCAGCATCCTCCGCGCCAGCCTGGCCGGGGCGACGCAGACGACGTCGGTCTCGGAGGCGATGAAGAGCGCGCTCGCGAACGTGGGCACCACGGCCGCGACCCGCCGGGTCAGGCCCAGCTCCGCCAGTTGCTCGTCGATCGGGCCCTCGGCCCGGCCGCGCCGGGACACGACGATGTGGTCGGCGTCAGCGAACCGTTGCGGTGTCACGACTTTGACCTTGGCGAGGGGGTGACTCCGCCGCACCGCGCCGATCAGCGTCTCGGTGACCAGCTCTTCCGAGTGGATCTCCGAGTCGCCGGGGCGGATGTTGCCGATCTCCAGGTCCACCAGGCCTTCCCGCAGCGCGGGGACGTCCTCCAGGGTTTCCGGCCGCAGGCGCAGCGAGATCCCTGGGGCCTGCTCCCTCAGATCGTCGATCAGCGACGGGATGAACGTCGTGGACAGCATGTCCGTGACCTGCAGGTCGAACACGCGCACCGCGGTCCGCGGATCGGCCGTCGTGGACGGCGCGAACAACGCCCGTGCCCGTGACGCGATCGCGTGCACCTCGCCGCGCAGTTCCAGAGCACGTGGGGTGGGCACGAGATCACGCCCTGCGCGCACGAGCAACGGGTCGTCGAAGGCCCGTCGCAGCCGGGCCAGCGCCCGGCTCATGGCGGGGGCCGAGGTGTGCAGCCGGGCCGCGGCCTTGGTGACGCTGTTCTCCGCGAGCAACGCGTCCAACGCCTCGATCAGGTTCAGATCGATGTAGTCCACTCGCGGATTATCACATCCGCAATCCTCAAGTACCAGAGTTGCACTGGAGTTAATCGACCCTCGCTCCTAGGGTCGAGGTCGAGAGAAGAAATCGTTGGAGGACAAGGACATGACTGTGACTCGGGCCGTGGTGATCGGCGCCGGAATCGTGGGGCTGACGACGGGACTCGCCCTGCGCCGGGCCGGGATCGACGTGGTGGTCTGCGAGCAGGCACCGGAGATCCGCGCCGCCGGAGCCGGGCTGGGGCTCTGGGCCAACGCGCTGGCGGTGTTCGACGACCTCGGCGTCGGCGAGCAGGTGCGCGCCATCGGCAAACCCAGCGAGATGTACTTCCACGACCCCGCCGGGACGTTGCTGAAGAGTCCCGAGTTCGGCGTCGAGGACCACCGGTATCTCCTGGTCCACCGCGCCAAACTGCTCGACCTGCTCGCCGACGCCGTGGGACGCGAGAACATCCGGCTCGACACCGGGTTCGGCGCGTACGAGGAACACGCGGACGGCGTCACCGTCCGGCTGAGCGACGGCAGCACCGAGAAGGCCGATCTGCTCGTCGGGGCGGACGGGGCGTACTCCGCCGTGCGCGCACAACTGGTGCCCGGCACGCCTGCACAGGAACACCCCGGCCACCACGTGTGGCGCGCGGTCGTCCCGGCCGACGGCATCGAGGTGCCCGGCAACCGCCTGATCCTGGGCACCAACGGGTGCCGGGGCGGGTACGTGCGCACCCACGACGGCAACGTCTACTGGCTGGTGAACCAGTTCAAGTCACCGCCGCTGACCGGCACCCGCAGGGACCAGTCGCTGGAACGCGCCCACCACCTCGAAGAGGGCGAGGGCGGAGTGCTGGCCCAGTTGATCGCGGCGACGCCGGAGGAACTGATCCTGCACAACCAGATCATGCTCGTGCCCCCGTTGCCGCACTGGGTCTCCGCCCGCGTCGCGCTGGCCGGGGACTCGGCGCACGCCATGTCGCCGCACATCACCGCGGGCGCGACGCTGGGCATCGAGGACGCCGCCCTGCTCGGCCACCTGATCGGCTCCGCGAGCGACGTGGCCGCCGCACTGGAGAACTACCAGGCCGACCGAATCCCGCGGTACACCCGCGTCGCGGAGCTGTCCGCGGCGGTCGAGCACTCTCCCACGCCGAAGGACTTCGCGCGGCACTACGCCGCGTTCAGCCACTGGATGCTCACGTCCCAGAACGACCAGGTGCGGGCATGAGTTTCATCGTGAACGTGGATGTCGCCGTGCCGATGCGCGACGGCATCTCCCTGGCCACCAACGTGTGGCGTCCCGATGGCCCCGGGCCGTTCCCGGCGCTGCTGCTCCGCACCCCGTACGGCAAGGACGACGCCGGCACGTTCGGCAACCCGAAGCTGCCGGACGTGTTCGCGTTCGTGGGGGCCGGTTATGCGGTCGTGGCCCAGGACGTGCGCGGCACCTCCCGATCACCCGGGACGTTCGTGCCGGGCACCCACGAGGGTCGTGACGGCGCGGACACCCTGACGTGGCTGAGTGAACAGCCCTGGTGCGACGGCAGAATCGGCATGTGGGGCGGGTCCTACATGGGCTTCACGCAATGGCTTGCGGCCGTGGACGCGCCACCGGCGTTGCGCGCGATCGCGCCCGCGATGAGCTCCGCCGACCTGTACCGCGCACCGTGGTACTCCCCCGGCGGCGCGCTTTCCGAGGACACGGTGCTCACGTGGAGCACGCTGTCGGCTCTGCGCAATCTGCGCAGGGCAGGCGGTAACGGCGACGCGGCGGCACTTCTGTCCACTTTGGAAGATCCCGGTCCACTGCTCACCGGGCGGGACGCCATCACACGCTCCCTGCCGTGGTTCGGCGACGTGCTCGGCCATCCCGAACGGGACGCGTTCTGGCAGGAGGTCGCCGCGATCGACCGCTGCGGCGACATCACGGTTCCAGCGCTCCAGATCGGTGGCTGGTACGACGTGTTCATCGGCGAGACCGTGCGGTCCTACCGGACCATGCGAGACCACGGCGGCAGCGAGGCGGCGAGGGACGGCCAGCGGCTCGTCATCGGTCCCTGGGCCCATCCCGACGGCATGGACCTCGGCACGTTCCCGGACCGGTCCTTCGGGCTCGGCGGCAGCATCAAGGCCGCCGACGTCACCGGGGAGCACCTGCGCTTCTTCGACCGCTGGGTGCACGGCCGGGCCGGCGACACCCACCGCGTGCGGATCTTCGTGATGGGCATCGACCGGTGGCGCGACGAGGAGGACTGGCCCTTGCCGGACACCAGCTACACCGACGTCTTCCTGGGCGGGGACGGCCGCGCCAACACGGTCGCGGGCGACGGGGTCCTGACGCGCGACGCCGTGCCGGCCGACGCCGCGGACACGTTCCTCTACGACCCCGACCGTCCGGTGCCGACCCTGGGCGGCACGGTGCTGACCGGCTACCCCGGTCCTGCCGACCAGGCGGCGGTCGAGACGCGGGACGACGTGCTGTGCTTCACCAGCGCCGTCCTCGACGCCCCGGTCGAGGTGACCGGTCACGTCACCCTCGTGCTGCACGCCTCGTCGTCCGCACCGGACACCGACTTCACCGGCAAGCTCGTCGACGTGCACCCCGACGGCAGGGCGATCCTGCTCTGCGAGGGCATCCAGCGCGCCCGCTACCGCGACTCGCTCACCGCCCCGGCGTTCCTCGAGCCCGGCACCGTGTACGAGCTGACCGTCGACATGGGCGTCACGTCGAACGTCTTCCTGCCGGGACACCGCATCCGGCTCGAGGTCTCCAGCAGCAACTTCCCCCGCTACGACCGCAACACCAACACCGGCGGAACGATCACCACCGACACCCCGGCCGTCGCGGTGAACCGGGTCCACCACGGGCCCGCACACCCGAGCCGGCTGGTGCTGCCGTTGATCGAACGCACGGAGGCGCACACGTGAGCACACTCCAGGAACTGACCGACCGGGCGGCCGTCACCGACGTCGTCACCGGCCTCGCCCACGCCCAGGACGACCGGGACTGGGACGCACTGCGGCTGCTGCTCGCCGACGAGGTGCTGCTGGACCTGTCGACCCACCACTTCGGCAGGCCACCGGCCACGATGGCGGCCGCCGACCTGACCGCTTTGGCGAGCAGCACACTCGACGGCTTCGACAGCACCCACCACTCGACCTCGAACCTGAAGTTGCGACTGTCGGGCGACGACGCCGAATGCCGTGCGCACGTGGTCGCCTACCACCACGTCCTCGCAGATCCCGGCGTCGTCGACCACTGCACGATGCGCGGGTACTGGCAGCTGAGGCTGAGCAGGACCGGCGGACGCTGGCTGATCACCCACTGGGCCGTGCAGCGCACCTGGCCGTGGGAAGGGTCTCCGGACGTCTACGCACTCGCCGCCGCACGCACGTCCTGACCGCCGAGGAGGAAACTCGATGTTCTACGAGATCCGCACCGAACACGCACGCACCGGCCTCGGCCCCGAACTGGCGCTCTACATGGACGAGACCGTGATCCCATTGCACCGGGAAGGGGGCATGACCGTGGTCGGTTCGTTCACCGTGCCCGGCCGCGACGACTTCGTCTGGATCCGGCGTTTCGAGGACGACGCCGACCGCGAACGGGTCCTGGAGGCCGTGCACGGCCATCCCCGGTGCGGGACCGTCGCCGACACCGTGGCGGCCATGGTGGACGGATCCGAGTCCACGATCCGGCTGGCACCCACGCCTCGATCCGGCCTTCGCTGACACGGCCGTGAACCCGATCGGGGCGTTCTGCGGAGAACAGGGCGAAGACCCTTCGCTCGAAAGGCCACCATGACAGCAACCGACGCGGAGCTCATCGAGGCGTCGTTGCACGTGCCGGAGAAGTTCGCCCTGATCTTCGACCGGCACGCGCCGCACATCCAGCGCTACCTCGCCCGGCGCCTCGGCCAGCAGGCCGCGGACGACCTCCTCGCCGAGGCGTTCCTCGTGGCGTTCTCGAAACGGGAGCGCTACGACCGGTCCCGGCCGGACGCCCGGCCGTGGCTGTACGGCATCGCCACCAACCTCGTCGGTCAGCACCGGCGGGAGGAGGTGCGCCGGCACCAGGTGCCCGCGGTCGTGCCCCACGTCGGTGATCACGCCGACCGGGTGGCGGCCGACGTCACCGCCCAGGCCATGCGGTCGGTGCTGCGCGGCTCGCTGGCGGTGTTGTCCGCCGAGGACCGCGACGTGCTGCTGCTGGTCGCGTGGGAGCAGCTCAGCTATCTCGAGGTCGCCGACGCACTGGCGATCCCGGTGGGAACCGTGCGTTCCCGGCTGAACCGCGCCCGCCGCAAGGTCCGGGAGGCGTTGGGAACCGGCAACCACACCGAGGTCGAGGAGCTGCTCAACAATGGATGACCTCCAGCTCGTCCGGGAACTGGACGACACTCCGCTCAAGTCCGCGGACCACCTGGCCGCCGCACGTGCCCAGCTCGTCGCGGGCATGAAACCGCCGAGGCGCAACCGCACCGGCGTGATCGCCGTCGCCACGCTCGCCGCGGCAGCGACGATCACCGCCGTGGTGATGGTCCTGCCGTCCGGCTCACCGGACGCGCCGAAGCACGACGCCGCACCCACCGGGTCCACGGCTCCGCAGGTGGACACCGCCGTGCAACTGCTGGCGCACGCTGCTGCGGCAGCCCGTTCGAAGCCCGACGAGGTGCCCAGGCCGGACCAGTTCTACTACGTGCGCAACGGTGGGTGGGAAGGCTGGTTCTCCGTCGACGGCACCCGTGACGGCCGGATCATCAGCGAGGCGGGCGGCGACCCGAGCACCACCGCCGGCTGCGTCAACGGCACCAGGAGGGTGTTCGACAAGTACGACAAGCCGACCGGCGCCACCGAGAAGTGCGTGCCGCTCCGCTCGTACCGGGACGACCTGCCCACCACGGCCGAAGACATGCTGCGGCTGCTCAAGGGCGAGGACAAGGACCGGCCGGTCAACTCGTACGGCAAGGACGTGCTGAGCATGGTCAACCACTCGTACCTGCCCGGACCGCAGCGGGCCGCGTTGTTCGAGGCGGCGATCCAGGTGCCGGGGCTGACGGTGGTGAAGGACGTCTCGTCCGGCCGTCCCGGCATCGGGATCAGCTGGCCGGTGCCGGAGGGTTCCGCGCCGTGGGCCGAGCCGGTGGTCATGGTGTTCGACAAGGACACCTACGAGTACCTCGGCACGAAGAACAACCCGCAGGACGCGGCCGGGTTCGTCGACCAGGTCGGGGACCAGCTCTGACCCGGCAGGGGCCCGGTTCCGCCTGGAACCGGGCCCCTGCTTTGTTACCCTGCCACTTTCCTCGACCTGGCGGGACGGACCGTGTTCGACGCTGACGACCTGCCGGACTTCGCGCCGCCGGAGTTCGAGCACCAGGACGGGGACGACGCGGAGCGGCCGCCGTTGCGCGGCACCACCGCACCGCCCGCCGGAGTGCACGACGTGGACTGGGCGGCCCTCGAAGACGCGTACGGCACCGCCGACGAGACACCGTGGTTCATCGAGGCGCTCACGAGCGACGACGACGGTGACAGGAACTTCGGTGTGTACGGCCTCTATTCGGCCACCACGCACCAGGGTTCGGTCTACTCGGCGTCCGAGGCCGCGATCCCGTTCCTGGCCGAACTGGTGCGGCGGGACAACACGCTGGCGTTGCTGTTCCTGGCCCGGATCGCGGTCGGCGAGACGCACTTCGTGGCGCGGCCCGACGACGTCCGCAAGGCCACGAGCGAGTACGCGGGAGCGGTCGCGGAGTTCGCCGCCGACGTCGAGGCGATGTGGACCCGCACCGGCGACGACGAGGCGTTGCGGTTGCTGGTGTTGCTGGGCCGGGAACCGAAGGCGCTGCCCGCCCTCACCCCGGACGCGACCGCCGGACTGTGCCTGGCCCACGGTTTCCTCGCCGCGCGCGACAACGGCGTCACTCCCGGCGGTGCGAAACGGGCCGGCGCGAGAGTGGAACACGGTGCCGCGGCGCGGGATCTGATGGCGAACAGCCCGTCGCTGCACGTGCGGGGCGCGGCCGCCGCGTGCCTGGTCTACTCCGGATTCGCCGACGACCACTCGCTGGCGTTGCTCCACCACCTCGCGCAGGGCGAGTACCCGGTGCACGACGTGTGGACGGGCGACCTCGCCGAACTGGCCGCCTCGGCGTGGACCTTCGGCACGGACGACGACGGACTGCTCACCGCGTCCGAGAAGCAGCCGCCCCTGCACACCCGCCTGCTCGAACGGATGGCGCGGCAGTTCCGCTCCAGCGGCGAGACCTACCGGCCGTTGGCACCGGAGGAACTGACGGAGGCCCAGCGCACGACCCTCGACGCCGCCCTGCGCGCCTCCCCCGAGACGATCACCGGCGCGGACGTCGACTACCTGTGGGTCGACGTCCCGGGAACGGTGGCGGCGGCGGAGCGGTTGCTCGGCACCTCGACCGGCGAACTGAGCCGGCGCACGTCCCGGGGCCTGCTGTGGTTCGTGCTGGAAGACGCTCTGCTCGCCCAGGACGACCGGGAATCCGCGCTCGCCGCGCTGGCCGAGGTGGACGCCTGGGCCGCGCTCGGTGAGGTGTTCGCCGCCCGGCGACCGAACGGCACGGAGGAGTCGATCACCTTGACCGTGCGGCACCTCGGCGGCGAGGACGCCGCGACGCTCACCCTGTGCTCGGCCTTCGCCGACGCGCTCGCCCCGTACCGCCGCCCAGTGGAGGCGTTCCTCGACAGGTGGCTGCCTGCGGTGTCCGAAGTGGACGGATACGACCTGGCGTTCGCGGTGCCCGCTCAGCGCATCGGCACGGCCCTGGCGGCACTGGCCCGGTCGGGCGGGCTGCCGGCGCGCTTCCACCCGATGGTCAAGCCGTACCACCGCTTCCCGGAGTACTCCAAGGTTCCACTGCCGCTGCTGCGCGAACTGGAGGACGCCCGCTGACGAGCGTCACGGGCGGTGGCGCATCGCCATCACCGCGATGTCGTCGGTCGCCTGCTGGTCGCCGACCATCGTCGCCATCACCAGCGCGCCCAGCGGCACCTCGAAACGGGTGACCCGGCGGCCGGTGCCGCGCCGGCCCAGGTCGTTCTGGGCCGAGTGCCCGGCACGATCACCGGTGAACCTCCGACGCGAAACGCGTTTCGACCGGCGCGTACGGGGTACTTCGCCCCAAACCGACAGGAGGAAATTCGCTTGGCCATCGGCGACGACCCTCCCGATCGAACGCGCGTGCTGGGCCTGGACCGCGACGTGGCCGACATCGCCGCGGTGCGGCACTGGGCGCGTTCCGCTCTGCCCGGCGTGGACGAAGACGATCTCGGTGACGTGCTCCTGGTCATCACCGAGCTGGTCTCGAACGTCCACGACCACGCGGCGTTCCCGGCCCAGGTGGAGCTGCGCTGGTCGCCTCGGCCCCGGCTGGTGCGGATCGCGGTCCAGGACGCCTCCCCGGCCCTGCCCCAGCTGCGGCGGTTCTCGGCCGACGCGGCGCGCGGGCGCGGTCTGATGCTCGTCGACCAGCTGAGCAAGCGGTGGGGCGTCACCGAGCTCGTGGACGGCAAGACCGTGTGGGCCGTTCTGCACTGCACCGAGACGCCCTGACGCCGCCTAGATCCTCACCCCGTCGACCACGGCATCCGGCACGTCCCGGTCCCCCGATCCCGTTCAGATGTCCGCGAGCGCACGACCTGAAACACTCGACGGCGTGGACCCCGACGCCGCCCGCTACCAGGCACTGCTCATCGGTGCGTCGCCGGGCGGCGCCGAGGCCTGGCAGGTACTGCTCTGGTCGAGGACGTGGCCACCCGTTTCCCCGGCCTCGTGTCCGGAAGGCGGGCGCAGCCACCGCACTCGGCGGTCGTCCTGCCCGTCACCCCGGTCCGCGACGGCGTGCCCGCGGCCCTGCTCGTGCTCGGCGTCAACTCCCCCGCTCGACGACGGTTACCGGCAGTTCTTCGACCTCATCGCCGAGCGGATGTCGGCCACCCCGACGAGGTCAAGATGACCGCGCTGAACCGGCGCGGGCGTGAGGTCGTCATCCGCGTGGTGTGCAGTTCGTTGCGCGGCAACGGCGGCGAACCCGGTGGGGCGGTCCTGGTCGTGGAGCGGCAGAACGACTGAGCCGTGTCACCGATGAGTTCTCGGCGTCTCGGCGGTCCACACCTCACCAACGGAAGGAATGCGCCATGCGGAAACTCGTCTACGGGATGAACCTGAGCCTCGACGGCTACATCGCCGCGCCGGACGGCGACATCAACTGGGGCGCGTCGAGTGACGAGCTGTTCCAGTGGTGGCTCGAACAGGAGCAGGCGATCGAGGTGTTCCTGTACGGGCGCGGGCTGTGGGAGACGATGAGCTCCCACTGGCCGACGGGTGACCAGCAGCCGGGTGCCACCGCGGCACACGTCGCGTTCGCGCGGAACTGGCGTGACACGCCGAAGGTGGTGTTCTCCTCCACGGCGATCGACGAGACCCGCTGGAACACCCGCGTGGTGACCGGGGACGCGATCGCCGAGATCACCCGGCTCAAGGCCGAGGACGGCGGACCGATGAGGGTCGGTGGTGCGGCATTGGCCGGCGCGGCGATGCGGGCCGGGCTGGTCGACGAGTACGAGGTCGTCACCCACCCCGTTCTGGTGGGCGGCGGCAAGCCGTTCTTCACCGCGCTCGACAGCGCGGTGGAGCTGACCCTGGTGGAGACGAGGGCGTTCCCCGGCGGGGCGGTCCTGGCCAGGTACGAGAGGCGTTGAGCACGGAACGGTCACGGTCGTCGTTTCGTCAGCTACAGTCGAGGTGAGCAGTTCAGCGTGCAGCTGCGTCCTCACATCCCATGCCGGATGGCGAGAGACGAGGAGTCTCCGCTGTGCTTGAAACCTTCCGCCTCGCTCTGCAGGTGCACCGCGAGGTCCATGCGCTCTCCGTGGTCGTGCGAGCTGTCGGCGAGATCGACCAGGACACCGTGGCCGCGCTCCGGCGCGAACTGCGCGTCGCCCTGGCGATCGCCACACCGCCGTTCCCCGTGGTCGTCGACCTCTCCGGGGTCACCTTCCTCGGATCCAGCGGCCTCAACGAGCTGCTGGCGCACCAGCGCCGAGCCCATGCCGCCCGGATCCCGTTGCGGGTCGTGGCCTCGCACAGGGCCGTGCTGCGCCCCATCACGGCGTCCGGGCTCGACCAGGTGTTGGAGGTGCTTCCGGACGTCGAACGCGCTCTGCGTGCGAACCAGGGCGGCAGAACGGCCGGCTGATCGAATTCGCCGGAAGTTTCGCCCCGATGTCGTGGGGTACGTTCACCACGACGAAGGGTGCACCATTTTGACGAACGGCGAAAAGCCTCCGGACATCTCCCGTGTCCTGGAACTCGACGGCGCTGTTCCCGACATCGCCGAAATTCGCCGATGGGTGATTTCGACCCTGTCCGCACTGCACGACGACGATGCCGGCGACGTGTTGCTGGTGATCACCGAACTGGTGACGAACGTCTACGACCACGGTCGTTTTCCCGCACAGCTCCACCTGCACGAGTGGTCGAAGCCGCGCGTCGTCGGGATCGAGGTCGACGACTCGTCGTCGAAGCGGCCGGTGCTCAAGGCCTGGTCGGCCGATTCGGTGCGGGGCCGCGGCCTGATCCTCGTCGACGGGCTCGCGCAGCGGTGGGGCGTCGTGCGGCGGGCCCTCGGGAAGTCCGTCTGGGCGCTGGTTCCCTGCCCCGGCACGCCCTGACTACGGCCTGCGCCTCCTGGCGGGCAGCGCGTGAAGTGCGAGGAGGGCGTCGGACCGGTTCGTGAACATCGCGAGCTGCCGGTCGACCATGGTCATCGCCAGCGGCCGCAGCACGGCGGACTGGTTCGCGACGACTCCGACGGGAATGCCGTCGATCTCGGCCCGTTCCTGCACGGTCAGCAGCAGGTTGATGCCGGAGGAACCGAAGAGGCTCACCGCGCGCAGGTCCACCGCGAGCCCGGCCGGAGCCTGGTCGAGGACCTCGAGCGTCCTGGTGAGCGGCTGTTCCGCGCTCAGCATGTCGATCTCGCCGGTCAGTTCGACCACCACGACACCGCCGAGGGTGACGATTCTGGTGTTGAGCACTTCCGGTGGCTCGTCGAAATGGTGATTCATCGTGACGCTCCCGTCGGCCCACCGCGAAAAGCGCCGACGCGAGCCGCTGCCCCACCCGGAAAACCCGTGATTTTACCTCGCCTGAATGATCGAAGTTTCCGAAATCCCCACCCACGCTATGCCCATTTGCCGTGAGGTACAACCGCAGCCACGTCACCAGGCAGGAGTTCACCCCAGCGTCACAAAACCCGAAGCGCGCTCACGTCCGCCGGGGGTCGACTTGTCTTTGCCTAGGTCTGCCGGCGCTCGATTCGGGGTACCCCACTTCCCATGGTCGACAACACCGCAGGCGAGTCCACCCCCGGCACGTCCGCCGGCGGCGACCTGGCCACTCAGCTGACCGACATCGCGCGCGCCCTCCAGCGGCAGCGAGGTGAGCAGCAGACGCTGGACGCGATCGTGCACGCGGCGGTCGGCACCATCCCGGGGGCCGGGCACGCCGGCATCATGACGGTGCGGGACAAGAAGGAGATCCTCACCGTGGCCACGACCGGAGCCCTGCCGTGCGACGTGGACCAGGCGCAGTACGACTCCAGCGAGGGCCCCTGCCTGACCGCCCTGTTCGACCAGGTGATCGTCTCCGTGCCCGACGTCGTCCACGACGACCGGTGGCCCGAGTTCGGGCGGCGCGTGGCGGAACTGGACGTCGGCAGCATGTTGTCGTTCCAGCTGTACGTGCAGAACGAGGACCTGGGCGCCCTCAACCTGTACTCGCACGAGACCGCGGGGTTCGACGAGGAGTCGCAACACGTCGGCAGCCTGTTCGCGGGCCACGCGGCGATCGCGCTGGCCGCCGCCCAGGAACGCGATCAGCTCGCGGCGGCGGTGCACACCCGCGACCTGATCGGTCAGGCCAAGGGAATCCTGATGGAGCGCCACAAGCTGAGCGCCGACCAGGCGTTCGCCGTGCTCACCCGCACGAGCCAGCACACCAACGTCAAGCTGCGCGACATCGCCGAGCAGCTCACGAGGACCGGCAAGCTGCCGAACCCAGGCCGCTGACACGGAATCCGTTGCCCGCCAAGGACACGGGCGCCGGGCAGGTCGCGCGTGTTGCGACTGCCGGCCGCCGCGCTCGAGACCCACCACGACTGGCAGGAGGAGTGGCGATGACCAAGCCGGAACCCGACCGCGTGACCGCCGAGAGCGAGCTGGAGGACGCCGACATCGGTGGTGAGCACACGCGCCCCACCGTGGCCGACGAGAACCCCGGTGGACCGCACCGGGGCCGCGACGAGGCCGAGCCCGAAGGCCGGGGTGGTGACGGCGGAATGGATCCCGCGTGACGACCGAGTCCGACACCGGGCCGCTGGCGGAAAGACCGGACCCCGCGTCACGACCAAGTCCGACACCGGGCCGCCGGCGGAAAGACCGGACCCCGCTTCACGACCAAGTCCGACACCGGGCCGCTGACCGAAGACGGACCCCGCGTCACGAACGAGTCCCACAACCGGGCTGACTGGACCTCGCACAGCAATCGGTTCTCCAACGTCGGGAGGCGAGCCTCAGCTCGCCCCCCGACGTCGTCTCAGGCGCCCGTCGCCTCGCCGGACACCCGCTGCCCGGACTCACGGGCATGTCCGCCGACGTCCCGCGCCGCGTCCTTCGCCTCTCCCGCGCTGGTCTGCGCGGCGTCCGCGGCGACCTGCTTCACCTCGCCCGCCGCCTCGGTCACGGAGGACTTCACGTCCTCCTGGAGGTGCCGCGCCGACTCCGTCAGGGCTTCCTTCGCGGGTTCCACCACGTCGCTGAAGCTGTCGGAGAGTTGGTGCACCGCCTGCTTCTCGGCGTCGGTGCGGGGCAGCACCGCCGCGAGCAGCAGACCGCTGCCGAACGCGATGAGCCCTGCGGCGAGCGGACTTCCCTGCGTCTGCCGGGCTACCTGGCGCGGTGCGTCCTGCACCGCCTGCACGGCCTGGTCCGCCCGTTCGGCGACGGCGTGCCCGGTGTCGTGTCCCTGCTCCCGCACCGTCGACGCGGCGTCCGAGGCAGTGCCCATCACTCGCTCCTTCATCGACACAAGTCCTTGCCGCACACCGCGGACGCGCCGCTGGGCGATGCTCTTGGGACTGGCGTGGTCGACGAGCCGGTTGGCGTCGGCCCGCAGCTCCGCGCGCGTCACCTCGATGTCACGCCTTATCTGGTCGGGTGTTTCGCCCATTCCGCGTCCTCCTTCAGCGTTTCGACGGTGCGTTCGGGTTTCGGGTTCACGGTGCGGAGCTTGGCGCGCCCGGTGGAGTAGAGGACTCCGCCGGCGATGCCCCAGATCGCCGCGACGATCATCGCGGCCCACCCGAGCGGTATGACCGCACCGAGCGCGAACACCAGCGCGAGGCTGACCAGCACGGTGGTCATGTAGCCGGCGAACCCCGCGGCCGCGAGCATCCCGGTCGCCTTGCCCGCCTTGGCGGCCTCCTGGCGCACCTCGGCCTTGGCGAGTTCCAGCTCCTGCCGCATCAGCTTGGACAGGTCACCGGTGAGCTCGCTGACGAGATCACCCAGCGACTCCCCCGCACCGTCCACTCGCGACGGTGGTGGCATCTCAGGGACCGACATGCGGCACCCCCGCCGGCGGGATCGCGGGCGCCGGAGGGATCGCAGGCGTCGTGGGTGCCGGACCCGCCGTCAGCGGTGCGCCGTAATCCCTTGCCGCGGCCGGGTTCTCCGCCGCGACGGGCACCACACCACCTTGGTTCTGCGGCTGCTGCCGCGGGCTGTCGTCACCGCCCCCGGTCGCACTCTTGGCCACCCGGCCGACCAGGAACCCGGCCACCACGGCTCCCAGCAGGAACGTGCCGGGCTTGCGCCGGGCGTAGTCCTTGGCCGAGTCGAGCAGGCCCTGCGCACCCCGTTCGTCGAGGAACCGCGCGGCCTGCCTGCTCGTGTCCGCGGCGCCCTGGATCGCACCGGCGGACATCGAGTCACCCGGCGCGTTGCCGGCCATCTCACCCAGCTCGTCCGCGATGCGGCCGAGCTGCTTCGAGACGCGGAGCGCCTGCTCCTCCGCTTCTGCCGCAACGCGTTCGCGCACGTCGCGGACGACGTGGCGCGCCTGGGCCGCAGTCTCCTGGGTCACGTGCGATGCCTGGTCACGGACAGTGCTTCCCACCTGTCCGGCGGCTTCCTTGGCGTGCTGCGCGACCTCGGAGCCCTCGTCCCGGGCCGCCGTGCGCACTCCACCCATCTGATTCTCAGTCACGGCTGACTCCTCAGCTCATCGTCGTGTCCTGGCTTACGAGCTACCCTGCGGATTCCGCCGCAAACGAGGTCAGTTCGAGAAAGTTCCCGCAGCGACGAATGCACGACGAGGGTGAAGACGTCCCACGTAGTACCTGGCGCGCAACGACTTCCGCGACGTGAGCGCGACTCAGTCCGCGGACTCCACCTTCACGACGAGCCCGCGCACCGCGAGCACCGTCGCTTCCGGGCTCTCCAGCAGCGCGAAGTCCGCGTCGACCGGCCCCGCACCCCACCGGATCGGCCTGTGCGCGGTCAGCCGCACCTCGCCGTCCGGCTGCGTCACGACGGCGCCGTCCTGCTCCAGCACGATGGTGCCGCCGTCCTCGGGTCCGCCGGAGTCGGGAAGCTCGGCGGTCAACCGGATCTCGGACAACGAGTCCCCGTCGCACTCACCCGTGAACTCCAGGAGCATCGTCTTGGAGCGCAGCGTCACCTCGGCGCGCTCGGCATGACAACGAGTTTTGGTCATGGGCCTGCGTACCCGTGTCGTGCCGTAAAAAACTTCACGTTTGGCGGGCTTGCTCGCGGCAACCCTTCGGACATCCAGACGAAGGCGGGGGAGGCACGCGGATGAACGCGTTGCGATCGTTGCGTTCCATCGCCCGTGAACACGCGGTGACGGCGAAGCTCGGGTTCCGGCTGCTCGCGGACCCGGTGTGGCGCGAGGCGGATCCTGACGAGGGCGGCGGGCTGGGAGTGCTGCTCGTCCCCGGTTTCGGCGCGGCCGACGTGTCGCTGAGCTTCGTCAGCACGTGGCTCGGCCACCGCGGCTACCGTCCCGGAGGCGCCCGCATCGGGTTCAACCTGGGCTGCACCACCGAGTTGGTCGACCGGATCGAGCAGCGGCTCGAGGAACACGCGGACGCCACCGGCGGACCGGTCGTGCTCGTCGGGCACAGCCGCGGCGGTGGCCTCGCCCGGCTCGCCGCCGCGCGCAGGCCCGACCTGGTCCGCGGCCTGGTCATGCTGGGCAGCCCCGTGGTCGACCCGTTGGCCGCGAATCCGCACGTCATGCTCGCGGCCAGGACGCTCGCCCGGCTGGCCGCGGTCGGAGTGCCCGGCCTGATGAACCACGAGTGCTTCAACGGCATCTGCCACGACGACAGCGTCCGGTCCCTGGCCGTGCCGCTGACGATCCCGGCGGTGTCGATGTTCTCGAAGTCGGACGAGGTCGTGCCGTGGCGGTTGAGCCAGGACCCGTCGGCCGAATGCGTCGAGGTGGACAGCACCCACATCGGCATGGGCCTCGCACCCGACGTTTACCGCGTTCTGCGCGAGCGGCTCGCGGCCTGGACGCCGGCGTACGCGGCGGCCTCACGCGCCGGCTGACCCTCGATCGACTGCTCCGGACCCCATCACTCCTACGCCGATCGGCCGTCGCCGGGAAACGACCGGGAGTTCTAGGTTTGCTGGTGTGACCGGGCAGGGGGAACCTCACTCACGGCGCATGTTCGCGCCCGGTGTCACCGTGGTGGCGGGCTTCGTGCTGCTGGTCGGCAACCCCTGGCTGAACCTGGAGATCGCCGGCGCGACGGTCGGCGCGGACTCGATCTCCCGCTTGGTCAGCTTGGTGGTGGCGTATCCGGTCTGGCACGTGGACGTCGATCGGGCCGGGCCGTTCCTGTTCTGGTTCGCGAACTTGCGGACGGCGCTGTTCTTGCTGCTGGCCGTCGCGGGGCTGTCCAGGGTGCGGCGCTGGGTCGCCGAGACCGCGGGCGGCATCGGTCTGTTCGTCACCACCGTCGGGCTCACGACGCTGAGCGCCGTGTCCGCCGGGCTGAGCTCCGGCCTGGTGACGGTCGCGCTGTTCGACGCGCGCACAACCGCCTCCTACGTCGGCGATTCCGAGGAGTTCTTCCTGACCCAGCTCGGCTCGTCGGCCGTGTTCGGCGTGCTGTTCGGGTCGGTGATCGGCGCCGTCGTGGCCGTGCAGCGCAGGAGACCGGCGCACCGCGAGCCTCGCACCAAAGCACCGAAGTCGTTGTGGTGAAGGGGAAACGATGAGCCAGCCGACCGCCTTCTCCCCCGACGACACGACCCGGTACCTGTGCGTCGCGGCCAGGACGGACGAGGGCTTCGCCGAGCGGATGACCAGGGCCCTGGTCATCGACGACCTGCACGCGGTGGCGCCGTCGGTCGGGTTCTCGCTGCGCCCGGTGCTGCTGCACGCGCTGGCCGGGATCCGCCAGCGCCGCGTGCGTGACTGGAGCCTGCTCGCGGCGACGGCGCTGGCACTGGTCCTCTCTCCACTGTGGACGATCCTGGCGCTGGCGCTGGTCCTCCCCGTCGCCGGCGCCCTCGCCAGGCGTGCCTCCGAGTCCCGCAGACTGCGCGACGCCGTCACGGCGCTCGGCGTGCTGGCGGTCCTGCTGCTGGTGACCGTGTCGATCGTGTCCGCTCTCGGCACCGCCCCGGCGGCAACGCGGTCCCGGCCACGCCCGGAGCCCCCGGTCGACGACTGGCTGGTCGGCCTGCCCTGGCTCGCCCTGCTGACGGGCCTCGGCATGTACGCGCTGGTCGTCTGGAGCGAGTGGCAGACTCGCCGGACGCTGCTGAGCGAACTCACCTGGACCGCGTTCCGCCCGGAGTCGGCGCCCGCGCTGCCGGCGAGCCAGGCCTGGCTGACGGACCGGCTGGCGGCGATCGACGAGACCGAACGCGGCAACGTGACGGTCTACGACGGCTTCGACCCGTTCCTCGGCCACGGTCCGCTCGTGTCGACGTGGTCGTTCGCCCTGCCGTCCCTGCGACCGGACTCCGAGCCCGGCACCGAGAGCGTGGTGCCGCTCGACACCGTCGAACTGGTCGCCCACGTGCGAGACCGCTTGGCGGGCATCGGGGTGGAGCCCGACGAACTGCCCGGCCTGTTCCTCACCGAGCGCGCGTTCGTCAGCGGCAACGCCCTCACCATGCACCCGGCCCTCCTCCCGGAACGTGACCGGCCACCGTTGCCGCACCTGTCCGGCGAGGACCTCGACCGGCTCGCCGCACGTCCCCACGGTTCGGCGAGGCACTACCTCTGCGCGCAGGTCCCGTCGTGGGGCAGTGAGGTCGTCGCGAGCACGTTCCTGCACTTCTCCACCGACGGCAGGCTGCTCTACCTGCAGTGCGACCGGACCGTGCTGGGCCCGTTGTGGCAGCAGTACCACGACGTCGACCGGATCAGCCCGGTCCTCACCGCGGGCGCGATCGGCCGCATGCTGGCCAGAGCGGCGAGCGGGCTGTCCGGCGCCGTGCCGCGTGCCCCGTTCCGGGTGGTGCGCGACCTGACCTTCCACTGGCGCTGGTCACGACACCGAACCGTGGAACGCGCGATCGCCCAGCAGGACCTCGGCTACAGCTACGGCGCCCGGTTCAGCGTCCGCGAGGAGGCCACCGACACCAACTACCACAACTACTTCCAGAAGACCGACGCCGCGAAACACCTCAAGCTGATCGAACGGCACGTGCTGGCCGCGCTGCTCGACTTCCTCGACGAACGCGGTGTGGACACCACCGAGTTCCGCAACCGCCAGATGACGATCCTCAACCAGGGCGTCATCCAGACCGGCGGCATCAGCAACGTGGGCAACCAGGCCATCGGCAGCGAGGCCACCGCGACGACCCACTTCCCCGCCCCCGAACCCGCCGCGGGCAAACCGACGTGACAGAAGGAATCCCCATGCCGGACAACTCCCCGAACTACGGCATCCAGCAGTCCGGCGGGGTGAGCAACGTCGGCAACCAGGCAGTCGGCCAGCACGCCCGCGCGATCAGCCACGGCCTGCGGTTCACCGCCGCACCGGCGACGAACGAACTGGTGACCCAGCTGATGACGTTGCTGGAACGCCACCGCGAGGAACTCCCGGACGCGGTCGACGAGACCGCCGCCGAACTGCAGGACGAACTGGAGTCACCCGAACCCGACCGCGGTGTGATCGCACGAGTCCTCGAGCGGCTCAACGGAATGGTGAAGCCGGTGGCGCCGCTGGTCGAGACCGTCGGCGAACTGACGAAGGCGGTCGACACGGCGTTCGGCGGCTGACACCCACTCGACTCAGCCGGCGCCGGCGGCTCTCCGCGCGTCGTGGTGGGCCGCCATCCGCACGGGCGCGTTGACCACACCGAACCCGCCGTAGCCACCGATCCGTTGCACCACCTCGAAGAACACCCTCGCGCCGACGAGTTCGGTGTAGAAGTGCAGGTACTCGCCACGCTCGTCGCGGTCGTACAGCACGGACTGCCCGCGCAACTCGTCGATGCGAGCGGCGGCCATGCCCGTCCGTGCCGCGAGGTCGTCGTAGTAGTTGTCCGGGATGTCGAGCAGACGCGCACCCGACTCACGAAGTGCCTTCGCGCAGGCGACCGCGTCAGTGCAGGCGAACGCGATGTGCTGGGGCGCTTCGACGGCGGGCGCCCACCCTCCGCGCCGCACCAGCGCGGCGTCCAGGGTGAGCCGCACTCCGCCGCCGCTCACACCGCGGCCGCGCACCAGCCCGAACGGGGCCGCGAACTCCGCAGTGGCACCGGGTTCCAGGCCCAGCACCGAGCGGTAGAAGAGCGTCGCCTCGTCGAAGTTGTCGAACGGCTGGGTGAGCGCGACGTGGTCGATCCCGGTGATCCCCGCACCCGGCGCGGACTCCCCCGTCGGCAGGAAGTCGCCGATCCAGTCGTCGTCCGCGCACAGGAAGATCTGCGTTCCGTCTGGGGTGGCGATCGCGGTCAGCGGCGCCTCGCCGGGCCCGGCCGTCCGCGCCAGAGGTGGTGCGAGCAAAGCCTTCGCGCGCTGTGCCGCCGCTGCCGGGTCCGGTACCGAGAGGCCGAGCGCCCCGATGGCGCCGGGCTCGCCCTCCGCGTTCACCAGGACCCGTGCGTCACCCTGGGTCCACAGCTCCACCGGTTTCGAGCGGTGCAGGCCGGTCCGCGCGAACCCCAGCGCGGCGAGGTCCGACTCCCCCACGACCTCGGCGAAGGCGTAGCCGCTGGAGACGGGTGCGGCCGGAACGTCCAGCAGCCCCAAGGAGTCCCGCAGGCTGACCAGGGACCGCATCGCGTCGACCGCGGCCCGGTACGGGTCGGACTGGCGGAAGACGTCGTTGAACACCTCCAGCGAGAGCGGGCCGCGGTAGCCGGCGTCGAGCACGTTGCGGGTGAACGTCTTCAGGTCGAAGTCACCCTGGCCGGGGAACAGCCGGTGGTGACGGCTCCACTGCAGGACGTCCATCGGCAACGTCGGCGCGTCGGCCAGTTGCAGGAAGAAGATCTTCTCGCCGGGGATGGCGCGGATCGCCCGTGGATCGTCCCCTTTGGACAGGATGTGGAAGCTGTCGAGGCAGACGCCGAGTGCGGGGTGGGCGGCGCGGCGCACGATCCGCCACGCGTGCTCGTAGCCGTTGACGAACCTCCCCCACGCCAACGCCTCGTAGGCGACGCGCAGACCGCGTTCACCGGCACGGGTGGCGAGCAGGTGCAGTTGCTCCGCAGCGAGATCGTCGTCGTCGATGGCGTCCGGTGACACGGACGAGCACACCAGCACGGTGTCCACACCCAGTTCGGCCATCACGTCGAACTTGTGCCCGGCACGGCGCAGGTTGGCGGCGAGCACGTCCGGCGGTACGGCCTCGAAGTCGCGGAAGGGCTGGTACAGGTCGATGGTCAGGCCCAGGTCGGCGCAGTGGCGCCGGATCTCCGCCGGGCTGCGGCGCGACCCGAGCAGGTCGTTCTCGAACAGCTCGACGCCGTCGAAGCCCGCCTCGGCGGCCGCGGCGAGCTTGTCGTCGAGCGTGCCGGACAGGCACACGGTGGCGACGGCGGTACGCGGGTCAGGACGCATGCGCGGGTTCCCCCTCCAGCTCCTCGAAGTGCGCGAGCATGCGGTCGGCGTCCGGTTCGGCGCCGGTGAACAGCCGCAGCGACTCGGCGGCCTGCAGCACGACCATCCCGCCGCCGTGCAGCACGCGGCAGCCCTTCGCACGAGCGGCCGCGAGCAGCGCGGTCTCCAGTGGCCGGTAGACGATGTCCGCGACCCAGAGCCCTTGGCGCAGCAGCGACTCGTCGATCGGCAGCCCGGGATGCGCGGCCATGCCGGTGGGTGTCGCGTGGACCAGTCCGTCGGCGGTCCGCACGGCCTCGGGACCGCAGGTGACGGCCCGGCCGGCGCCGAACCGGCGTTCCAGCGCCGCCACCAGCCGTTCGGCGCGTTCGGAGTCGACGTCGTGCACGCCCAGGCGACCGGTGCCGAGCGACAACAGCGCGTGTCCCACCGCGGCACCCGCCCCGCCCGCGCCGAGCAGGACGACGTCGTCCCTGCGCGCGTCCGGGAGGCTCCTGGTGAGGCTTCGGGCGAAGCCGGTGGCGTCGGTGTTGTGGCCGATCGCCCTGCCGTCCTCGAAGACCACGGTGTTGACCGCGCCCAGTGCCTCGGCCTCGGGGACCAGTTCGTCCAGGTGCGGGAGGACCGCCTGCTTGCCCGGATGGGTGATGTTCAGGCCGTCGAACCCCTCCGTCCGGGCCGCGGCGAGCACCTCGGCGACCGGTGACCCGAGCTCGTCGAGGTCCAGCAGGCGGTAGGTGTAGGCCAGTCCGAGCTCACCGGCCTCGCGTTCGTGCAGCGCCGGACTCAGCGACGGGCCGATGCCGGAGCCGACGAGCCCGATCAGGTAGTGGGTCACCCGGCCTCCCCAGTAATGTACGAACTAGTGAGTTCACGGTAGCGCACCCGGCCCGCCGGCGGGAAGGGCCTAGAATTGGCTGGTCATCCGCAGATCGAAGGGGGCCTGGTGGCCGCACCGTCGTCGTCCGATGCCGAGCGCCAGCGGGACAAGGACCGCACCCGCGCCGACATCCTGGACGTGGCCACCCGGGAGTTCGCCGACAAGGGCTACACGGGCGCGCGCGTCGACGAGATCGCCGAGCGCACCAGCACGACGAAGCGGATGATCTACTACTACTTCGGCGGCAAGGAACAGCTCTACATCGCCGTCCTGGAACGCGCCTACTCGGCCATCCGCGCCCTCGAGGCCGAGCTCGACGTCGAGCACCTCGCCCCGGAGGACGCCATCCGCCGGCTCGCGGAGCTGACCTTCGACCACCACGAGGCGCATCCCGACTTCATCCGGCTCGTCAGCATCGAGAACATCCACCGCGCCGAGCACATCGCGCGCTCGGAGGTGCTGGCCGGCCTCGCCAACCCGGCGCTCGACGGGCTGACGCAGATCCTCGAACGCGGCCGCGCCGAAGGCCGGTTCCGCGACGACGTCGACCCGCTCGACGTGCACATGGTGATCAGCGCGTTCTGCGTCTTCCGGCTCGCGAACCGACACACGTTCGCCGCCATCTTCGGCCGGGACATGCTCGACCCGTCCCGGCGCGAGCACCACCGACGCATGCTCGGTGACATGCTGGTCGACTACCTGACCAGCTGAAATCTGACCCTTGACACACGGGGGTGGTGTATCCGACCTTGTATTAACTAACTAGGTCGTACATGGGAGTACGCCGTGACCACATCGATGGCCCGCAAGACTGCGCTGGCAGCCTGGATCGGCAGCGCCCTCGAGTACTACGACTTCTTCATCTACGGCACAGCCGCCGCGCTGGTCTTCAACAAGGTCTTCTTCCCCGCCACCTCGCCGGCCACGGGCACCCTGCTCGCGCTCGCCACGTTCGGCGTCGGCTACCTCGCCAGGCCCCTCGGCGCGTTCGTCCTCGGCCACGTCGGGGACCGCTTCGGCCGCAAGAAGGTCCTCGTGTTCACGCTGCTGCTCATGGGCGTGGCGACCTTCGCGGTCGGCTGCCTGCCGACCTACGCCACGGCCGGGGTGCTGGCGCCGATCCTGCTCGTCGTCCTCCGGCTGCTGCAGGGACTTTCGGCGTCGGGTGAACAGGCCGGCGCGAACTCGATGTCGCTGGAGCACGCGCCGGAGCACCGCCGGGCGTACTTCACCAGCTTCACGCTGAGCGGCACGCAGGCCGGGCAGATCCTCGCCACGGCGATCTTCCTGCCCGTGGCCGCGCTCCCCGAGCAGGACCTCCTGACGTGGGGCTGGCGCGTGCCGTTCTGGTGCAGCGCGGTCGTCGTGGTGGTCGGGCTCGTGATCCGCAGCAAGATCGACGAGACCCCGGAGTTCAAGCGCACCAAGGCGGCCAAGCTGCCCGTCGCCACGTTGTTCCGCACGCACTGGGCCGACGTCCTGCGCGTCGTCGTCGCGGCCACCATCGCCTCGGTCAGCACGATCTTCACCGTCTACGCCCTGAGCTACGCGGTGAACACGATCGGGCTGGCACGCACGCCCATGCTGTGGGTCGGCGTCCTCGCCAACGTCGTCGCGCTGGCCGCGATCCCTTTGCTCGCAAGCCTTTCCGACCGGATCGGCCGCAAACCGGTCTTCCTCGCCGGCTGCGGGGCGTGCGCGATCCTGATCTTCCCCTACCTGTGGTCGATCTCCATCGGCTCGTACGGGCTGGTGTTCGCGCTCGGCATCGTGCTGTTCGGAGTCGCGTACTCCGCCATCAACGGCATCTGGCCCTCGCTGTACGGCGAGATGTTCAGCACCGAGGTCAGGCTGTCCGGCATGGCGATCGGCACGCAGATCGGGTTCGCCATCGCGGGCCTCGCCCCCAGCGTGGTGGCGGCGATCGGCTCCGGTCGTGACGACTGGATCGGCGTCGCCGTCTTCACCGCGGTGGTGTGTGCGGTGAGCGCCGCGGCGATCGCCACCGGCCGTGAGACGTTCAAGCGCCCCACGGCGGAACTCGGTCGCACGGCACAAGAATCACACGTGCCCGCAACGGCCTGAAGCGTGGCCGTGCGCACCCCCTGTGCGCACGGCTCACTTCGCCAGCACGGTGAGCAGCCTGGCGACCTCGTCGCGGACCGCGTCCCGGCCCGGTGCCAGGTAGCGGCGCGGGTCGGTGAGCTGCTCGCGTGCCCCGAGCACCGCGCGGACCGCCTCCGTCAGCACCTGGTTCAGCCGCGTCCCGATGTTGACCTTGACGATGCCGGCGGCGACCGCTCCCCGCAGTCCGTCGTCGTTCACGCCGGACGAACCGTGCAGCACCAGCGGCACGGGGACCGCGAGCGCCAGAGCGGCGATCAGGTCCTCGTCCAGCACCGCGCTGCGGTCCGTCATGGCGTGGGACGAGCCGACGGCGACGGCGAGCGAGTCGACGCCGGTCGCCGCGACGAACGCCGCCGCCTCACCGGGGTCGGTGCGCACGCCGGGCGCGTGGGCACCGTCCTTGCCGCCGACCTCACCCAGTTCTGCCTCGACGAGACATCCGTTGGCGTGGCAGCGTTCCACGACCGCGCGAGTCCTCGCCACGTTGTCCGCGTAGCCGAGCTTGGCGGCGTCGAACATGACCGAGGTGATGCCCAGGTCGAGTCCCTCGTGGATCAGGTCCTCGTCCTCGACGTGGTCGAGGTGGACGAGCACGGGCACGGTCGCGTCGGAGGCGAGCTGGAGGCACGCGCGGGCGAACGGCGCGAGCGTTCCGTGGTAGCGCACGGCGTTCTGGGAGATCTGCAGGATCACCGGGAGGCCGCTCAGTTCGGCACCGGCGACGATCGCCTCGGCGTGCTCGATCATGATCGCGTTGAACGCGCCCACCGCACGGTGCTCGGTCCGCAGACCGCCGAGCAACGTGGTCCATTCCGCGGTCATCGCGACTCCTTCACGGTCGTCAGGGGAATCCAGCGGGCCCTCGCCTCGCGGTCGATCTCTCCGGCCACGGGTCTCAGCACGGCCGCCGCGGAGGTCGCCACCACGTCGGCCAGGGCGGCGGGCCAGTCGACCTCCCTGCCCGCCCGGGCCAGGTGCAGTGCGAGCGCGGCGGCGGCCGCGTCACCCGCGCCCGTTGGGTTGCCGGTGACCACCTCGGCCGGGCGGGCGTGCCACGTGCCCCGGGCGGTCACCGCGGTCGCGCCGTCCGGGCCGGCGGTGGCGACCACGGCCGCCGCTCCTCCGGTCACCAGATCCTCGGGACGTGCGGCGAGTTCCGCCAGTTCGTCCTCGTTCGGCATCAGCACCGCCCCGCTGGACGCGGCCGCGCGCAGTGCCGCACCGGACACGTCCGCGATGACCGGCACCCGGTACTCACCGCACAGCCGTGCGAGCTGGGCGGGCACGTCCGGGTCCATCGAGGCCGGCACGCTGCCCGAGATCACGACGGCACCCGCACCTGCTTCGAGTTCTTCCCGCAGCGCCGCGAGAATCTTCACAGCAGCCTCTGCGAGAGCCGGAAAACCGTTCTCCTGCAACATCGTCGTGCTGCCGTCGTCGGCGACGACCGCGATGGTCCGGCGCACCGACGCGAGGGCGGGCACGAGCCGATGGGCGATTCCCAGTTCCTGCAGGCCTTTGCGGAACTCGTCCGGCTCCGCGGTCGTGGTCAGCGCCAGCACGAGACTGTCCTCGCCCAGTGCGCCGACCACGGCCGCGACGTTCACGCCCTTCCCGCCCGCCCGCGACCGCACCTCCGGCACGCGGACGGTCTCCCCCACACGGAGGGCCCGCACGCGGTAGGTCACGTCGATGGCGGGGTTGAGCGTGACGGTGACGATCCGGCCCGTCACGTCGTCGTCCCGGCGGCCGGAACCGCCTCGCTGCTCTTCTCCGCGCGGTAGACCATCAACGTCGACCCGGCGAGGGCCAGCACGATGCCCGTGACCTGGAAGGCGCTGGGCTGGGCGCCGAACACCAGCAGCGACAGCACGATCGTCAGCACGGGGGCCAGTGCGTTCGTCACCGGTGCGACGATCGAGGCCTTGCCGCGGCTCATGGCCATGACGAGGAACAGGGC
Source organism: Streptomyces sp. ID05-26A (assembly GCF_033794685.1). Taxonomy (NCBI): domain Bacteria; kingdom Bacillati; phylum Actinomycetota; class Actinomycetes; order Kitasatosporales; family Streptomycetaceae; genus Streptomyces; species Streptomyces sp. ID05-26A. The sequence goes on along the minus strand of NZ_JARAYZ010000002.1, from coordinate 195,657 downwards.
GCCGACGGCGTTGAGCAGCTGGGTGCCCGCGGTGAGCGCCGGGGCCTGCCACGGGAAGTCCAGCGGCAGCCCGCCCATCATCAGCAACGCCACCGGGATCAGCACCAGGCCGCTGATGGTCATCCAGCCGAACGTCGTCGGGTCGTCGACACCGGCGACCGCCGCCTTGCGCATGAAGAACGCCTGCACACCCCACGCCACGCAGACGAGGACCGCGAGCAGCAGGTAGAGCCAGCCGCTCTCGGCCGAGTCCCCGGTGGACACCGAGAACAGCACCACGGCGACGAGTGCGAGGACCACGCCCGTCCACGACAGGACTCCGAGCCGTTCACGCAGCAGTCCGAACGCCATCAGCACGGTAATCGCGGGTGACAGCGCGACGATCGGGAAGATCACGTACGCGGGCCCGATGGTCAGTGCCTTGAACAGCAACAACTGTCCGCCCGCACCGGTGAGCCCGATCAGCAGCCCGTACCCGGCGGCCGTGCGACTGCGGTCGAACTTCTTGCCGCGCAACGAGACCCACGCGGGAATGAGCATCGTCAACGACCACACGACGTACACCATCGGGTCGGGGTACGCGTAGAGCTTCGTGGGCAGCGCGGAGAACGCTCCCCACACGCCCCAGAACAACACCAGCAGTCCCGCGTAGGGGACCCAGCTGTTCGCGCGGAAGAACGAGGTGGACACGCCGGATGTGGCCATTTTCGGCTCCTCAGAGGGAGAGCGTCGCGGGTGAGATCTGCTCTGCCCGCAACGGGTGTCCGTGCAGGCGTGCCGCGTGGAGTGCGGCGCCGATGTGCGGTTCCAGCAGGGGTTCGCGCAGGTCGAAGTCGCGGCCGAGCGACTCGCGGAAGGACGCCAGCACGTGCGCCGAGCCGAACATGCCGCCGGAGTACGACACCGGTACCTGCTGGGAGGCGGGGAACTCCAGCGCCTCGCGGCCGATGTTCACGAGCAGCGCGAGCTCCTGGCCCGCCTGGCGCAGGATCCCGGCGGCGACCGCGTCACCGGCGTCGGCCGCCGCGACCACGATCTTGCTCAGGCTCGCGATCCGGCCCCGGTCACCGTTCCAGCGCATCATCACGACGTCGATGGCGTCGAAGTCCGCGGCCAGGCCGAGAGCCGTGCGCATCTCGCCGACCAGTGGCCCGACGGGCAGTCGTCCGTCGACCATGCGGCTGAACGCGTTGAGGCCGTTGATCGCGACCCAGTAGCCGGACCCCTCGTCCCCGAACAGCTCGCCCCAGCCGCCCCCGCGCCATTGCCTGCCGAGGTGTTCGCCGTAGGCGATGGAACCGGTGCCCGCGACGACGTTGATGCCGTCGATCGCGCCGAGTGAACCGGCCCAGCCGCAGATCATGTCGTTGCCGCAGCGGTAGTGGTCGCCGCCGAGGATCCGCGCGGGCAACGCGTCGAGGAGCGGGACGTCGCCGCTGATCTCGCCGTAGGCGGGCAGGCCGAAGAACGCGTAGGTGATGTCCTCGACGGAGATGCCCGCGGTGCCGCAGACCTCGTCGATTCCCCGGCGCAGCAGGGGTTCGACGATCGGGAACCCGTCGTTGAGGTAGTACACGCTCGCGGTGCGGGCCTCCGCGACCACGCGGCCGTCCAGGTCCACCAGGCAGAACGCGGTCTTGGTGCCTCCGCCGTCGACTCCGAGGAACATCTCAGCTCACTCCTTCCGGGAAGTCGTGGATGACCACGCCCTGCACCACGCGGTTGACCTCGCCGCCGGGGAACGGGTTGTCCGGCGTCAGGTCCAGCGCGAGCGAGCACGCGAGCGCCGTGGCCTGGGCCGTGATCACGGCGACCAGAGCCCACGCGGACGGCGAGGAGACCTCACCGCCGACCGGCCACACCCGCGCGCCACCGCAGTCGGCGGAGTCCGCCTCGCCCACCACGACCACCCGATCGGCGCCGAGCGACCGCACGAGCTCCCGTGCGATGTCGACGTCGTAGGAACGCGAGTACGGATCCGTGGAGAGGAAGACGATCGCGATCGTGCGGTCGTCGAGCACGGACTTGGGGCCGTGCCGGAATCCCAGCGACGACTCGGCGATGCCGACGACCTCACCGCGGGTCAGTTCCAGGCACTTGAGCGCGGCCTCCCGCGCCAGTCCCCGCAACGGTCCCGACCCCAGGTACACCAGGCGGGACGGCTTGGCCCCGGCGATCGCCGACGCCCGTTCCGCGGCTCCGTCGAGCACCGCGGATCCCTGCCGTGCCAACGCGTCGACGTCGACATCGAGGTTGAAGGCCAGCAGCGCCGCCAACGCCATCCCGGTGAACGACGACGTCATCGCGAAGCCGCGGTCGTTCGTCTCCTCCGGCAGCGCGACCACCACGGCGTCTTCCGCGCCGGACCACCGTCGAGCCAGCTGCCCCCGCGGGTCGCACGTGATCACCAGGTGTCGCAGTCCGGGTGCGAGCCGGTGCAGGAGTTCCGCCGCCGCAAGGGATTCGGGGCTGTTGCCGCTCCTCGCGAAGGACACCAGCAGCACCGGCCGGTCGTCCACGACCGCTGCCTGCGGGTCGGCGACGATCTCCGTGGTGGCGATCGCCTCCACCGGCCTGCCCAGGTGCCGCGCGATGGCCGGCGCGACGACCTCACCGATGAACGCCGACGTGCCCGCACCGGTCAGGACGACCCGTGTCCTCGCGTCGGCCAGTGCCGCGCCGACCAGGCCGTCGACCGGCGAGCGGGCCTGTTCCACCGCCTCTGCCACGCGCGGCCAGGTGGCGGGCTGCTGACGGATCTCCGCGGCGGTCCAGCTGGTGCCGAGCCCACGTTCACCCATGGTGTCGCCTTCCGATCCCCAAAGCACTTCCCCGGCGCATTCGGACGATTTCTTCGAATGCCGTTGAGCGGTGCATTCGTACGTCCGGCGCTGCGCGAGCAGCAAGGTTCGCCGCCCAAATGAGCATTTCGAATGAGCGTTTGGCCGTGTCAGCCCAGCTCAGAAGACCGCCGGAGCGAGCAGGGCGTGAGCGATCGCTCACGGGAAAGAGTTGTCGTAGGCTCCGCGCATGGCCGAGCGGAAAAGGCGGACGACGCGCGCCGAACGGATGTCCGAAATACTGCAAGTGCTCCGGGAAAGCGGTTCCCTGCAGGTCGGTGACCTCTGCGCGCGCCTGGGCGTCTCCTCCGCGACGCTGCGGCGTGATCTGGCGCAACTCGAGGAACAGCGGCTGCTGACGAGGACGCACGGCGGCGCGAAACCGCAGGGCGGCGTGAACGAGGTGCCGGTGCGGTACCGCGGCGGCCGTTCCCGGGACGCGAAGCGGGCGATCGTGCGTCAGGCGGTCCGCATGCTGCCGTCGGGGTCACACGTCATCGCGCTGACCGGAGGGTCGACCACGAGCGAACTCGCGAAGCAGCTACCCGGCCGCGCCGACCTGACCGTGGTGACGAACGCGCTGAACATCGCGATGGAGATGGCGTTGCACCCACGACACAAGCTCGTGGTCGTCGGCGGCGTCGCCAGACCCCGTTCCTACGAGCTCGTGGGCCCGTGGGCGGAGCACGTGCTGGCGTCGATCAGCATCGGCACGGCGTTCATCGGCGTCGACGGCATCGACGCCGCCGCGGGCATCACGACGCACGACGAGAACGAGGCGCGCACCAACCACGCGATGCTCAGCCGTGCCGCGCGGGTCGTCGTGATGGCCGACGGCAGCAAGCTCGGCAAGGCCACGCTCGCCCGCATCGCCGACATCCACGACGTCCACGAGGTCGTCACGGACATGTCCGCCGATCCCGTTGCGGTGGCGGCGATCCGGGCGGCCGGGGTCCACGTCACGGTCGTCGAGGTGGCGTCGGCGAAGAACGGCTGACGCCGCCGGTGCACCGGGTCCTCCTGGTGCACCGGCGAGGTGAGTCACTTGGTCAGGGGCACACGGGTGAAGTCGACCGGCACGTCGAGCGCCACGTTGATGTAGTTGGTGAACACGTTGAGGGCCACGTGCGCCACCGTCTCGACGATCTCCTCCTGGCTCAGCCCGGCGTCCCGCGCGGCCTGGACGTCGGTGTCGGCGATCTGCCCGCGCTTCTGGACCAATGCGGTGGCCAGCGTCAGCACGGCCGAGGTGCGCGGGTCGTCGGACTTGCCGCCCTGGGCGCTCGCCATCTCCTCGGCGGTGGCGCCGGCCTTCCTGCCGAGCATGGTGTGCGCGGAAAGGCAGTAGTCACAACGGTTCTGGTCGGCGACGGCCACAGCGACCATCTCACCGATCTTGGCGCCGAGCGTGCCGCCGCCCAGGGCGCCGAACTGCGCCCACATGCTGTTCAGGGCGGCGGGCGAGTGCGCGACGGCCTTGAACATGTTGGGCACCACGCCGAAAGCGCCCTTGATCTGGGCGAGGGTCTCGGCGCGCTCGTCGGTGATCTGGTCGGGGTTGGTGAGCTCGATGCGGGACATGGTGTTTCTCCTTCTCGGGTGGGTGTGTCAGGTGCAGGTGCCGTCGATGGCGCAGACGGCGGGCGGAACGGCGCCGTCGAGCAGCCGGGTGACGGCCGAGGCCAGCGACATGTCGTCGACGGGGCCGAGTTTCTGGCCGCGCAGCATGCCGTCGCGGTCGATGAGGACCGTGGTGGGCGTGCCCTGCATGCGGTAGCGGCTGAACGTGACCGGTGCGGGGTGCGCGCTGCGGAGCGCGTCGACGCCGACCGGGAAGGGGATGCGGTACTCGTGCAGGAACGCCTTGAGACTCGTCGGGGTCATCGCCTGGTGGTGTTCGAACACGGTGTGCAGGCCGACGACGACGAGATCGTCACCGAACGCCCTCGACAGCCGGACGGCCTGCGGCAGGGCGTGGCTCACGCAGCTGGGACACAGCATCTGGAACGCCTCGAGCACCACGACGCGGCCGTGCAACTGGGCCAGGTTCAGCGGGTCGCTGTTGAACCATTCGGTCGTCTCCCAGGGCATCGCGGGCGCCAGGAGTCCGCTCGACGGGGACAGGAGCAGGCTCACGACGTCACCACGCCTTGCCCGCGTAGGGCTGCGACCACAGCGCGACCTGGAGCGTGACGGCCTTGAACCAGGCCTGGTGCATCGCGTCGACCTGATCGTCGTCGTGCCCGCCGGCGGCCAGGAACGGCCGGATCGTCGCGGTGATCGGATAGATGAACGCGATGATGTGGCGCAACGGGATGTGCGGCACCGAGTCGGCGTGGTCCGTCTGGTTCTTCTTCAGATCGGTGTGCCGCAGCGCGATCTCGTGCTGGTAGGCGAGCCAGCGCTCGTCGTACGGCCGCAGGCAGGTGTCCATGATCCAGCGGCCGAACCGCGCCCGCACCCGTGCCAGGTAGTCGCCGATCGGTTCGCCCTGCGGGGTGGAGAAGTAGGCCACCAGGTGCGGATGTGCTCCGACGAAGCCGTACCAGACGTCCAGCACCTGCTCGATCTGTCCACTGAGGACTTCACCGGCGACCCGCAGCGCCTCCTGGTCCGCGGGTCCGAAGAGGACGCTCGCGAGCAACCCCTCCAGGTCGGCCGCCGTGACCGGGGACGGCGGAAGACCCGGGTCGTCGTGGGTGTAGCCGGGTACGGGTTCGGGGAACGTCATGTCGCTTCCTTCACGGAGTCGAAGAAGCCGGGCGAGCGGTACTCTGTCACAAAGTAAGTAGGAGTCCTACCTACTTTGTTCCCGAGGTGATCCAGGTCTCACCACGAACGGCACGTACCATCGACGCGGAAAGCACTACGGGCGAGGCGGATCGCATGACTGACACCGACGGCACGGCCGGGCTCGACCGGCGGCTGGCCGACGCGCTGGAGCGGCTCGGGCACGGCATGCGGTCCCTGGCGCAGCGCACGGCACGGGAGCACGGGCTCTCGCCGTTGCAGCAGCAGGCCGTGCTCGCACTCGCACAGCACCCGCGCAACCGTCACGAGGTGGCGGCGCTCGCAGCGGAGTTCGACGTCACCACGCCGACGATGTCCGACGCCGTGGCCGCGTTGGAGCGCAAGGAGATCGTCACGCGCTCACCCGGGACGGACGGCCGCCGGCGCTCGCTCACGCTGACCGCCACCGGCGAGGAGGTCGCGCGTGGACTGTCCTCCTGGGACGATCCACTGACCTCGGCACTGGCGGGGATCTCCGAGCACGACAAGGCGACCACCCTGCACACCCTGCTGCGGGTGATCGGCGGCCTGCACCGCGCGGGCGTCATCAGCGTGACGCACACGTGCACGACGTGCCGCTTCTTCGGCCGCGACGAGCACCCCGACCCCGCCGTGCCGCACCACTGCCACCTGCTGCGCATGCCGCTGCCACTGGCGGGCTTGCGCACCGACTGCCCGGAGCACGAACCGGCGGACGCGCCGGCGTCGAAGCGGAAGCAGCGCGCCACCCCGCAGTGAGGTGCGTCAGCCGTGCAGGCGAGCGGCCTGGTCCTCGAGAAGCCCTTCCCGGCGCCGGTGCAGCAGCCTCACCCACGACTCGGGCAGCACGCCGTCGTGGGCGAGCAGGTGCCGGGCGGCGGCCACGTCGCCCCGGTCCACGTTGATCACCCGATGCACCTCGGCTGCCGTGATCCCGTGCGAGGGTGCGCTTTCCAGGCGCATCGCGTCACCCGCCCCGAGGTGTCCCTCTCGCAGCACCCGGCAGTAGAAGCCGGTGCGGCCCGTGCGCTGGGTCCGCACGGCCATGTCCCCGACGTCGTGCCGTGCGGCGAGCTTGAAGCAGGGTCTGCGGGGCTGGCTCACCTGCAGCAGCACCGACCCCACGGCGTAGACAGCGCCGATCACGGCGTCGCTCTCCAGCAACCCGGACGTGGTGAGGTTCTCCCCGAAACCGGGGATGGCGAGCGTTCCGACCTCCTCCGCCCAGGCCGCGTAGTGCTCACTCGGGTAGAGCAGGACCGCCTTGTCCGGTCCGCCGTGGTTGACCTGGTCCCCCTGCTCGTCACCGGCCGGCCCGAGGACACCGACGTCGACCCGGCCCGACACCGGCGACTTCGCGATCGCGGTGCTCACCTCCCGGCCTCGCCAGGGAAGTCGCCGCACCACACCGGTCGACACGACGACCACGTGCGCGCTCATCAGGACCCCACCACCGCGGCCGCGAACGCGGCCCACCGTGCGAGCACCCGCTGCCCCACCGCGGACACCGCGTCGACCTCGGCGAGGGAGATCTTCCGGCCCGCCGGCAGGTACGGCGTGATCTCCCACAGCTCCGCGGAACCGATCTCGACGTGGAACTGCAGACCGTAGGCCGTACCCACCCGGAAAGCCTGGTGCGCGTACAGGTCCGACCGCGCGAGCAGTTCCGCGCCGTCGGGCAGGTCGAACGTGTCCTCGTGCCAGTGCACGACCGGCAGCCGTGACCCGGACGGCGACAGCACGGGGTCGTCGACGGAGGTGAGCTCGACCTCGCCGGCCCCGATCTCCGCCACCGGCCCGCGATGAACAGACGCCCCGAGCGCCGCAGCGAGCAGTTGCGCGCCGAGACAAACACCGAGGACGGGTTTGCCGAGTCGGACGCACTCAGCGACCAACGCCCGTTCCTCTGCCAGATGCGGATGCTTGAGATCGTCGAACGCCCCCATCGGGCCGCCCATCACCACGAGCACGTCGAGCTGCGCGGCGGACGGCAGCACGTCCCCGAGGTCCGCGCGGACCACGGAGACCTCGCTCCCCACGGCGAACAACGCCGGAGCGATGAGACCCGGCCCTTCGAACGGAACGTGCTGGATGACGACCGAGCGCACGGAAGACCTCGTTTTCTTGAACCGGTCCGGACTACTTGCCCCGAGCGCGTCCAGCATGCCACAGTCTAGCTAGGAGTCCTAACTATCTGCGCCGCTCGACGAGGAGACCGACTTGCCCGCAGAAGACCCGGTCGCCGCCCTGCGCAGCGTCTCGCTGAGAGTCACCAAACAACGGATCGCCGTGCTGATCGCCCTGGAGCACCACCCGCACGCCGACGTCGACCAGCTGGGCCGGATCGTCCGCGAGGACATCGGTTCCGTGTCCACGCAGGCGCTCTACGACGTGCTGGCGGCGCTGTCGGACGCACGGCTGGTGCGTCGGCTCGAGACCGGCCAGCGGGCGCGATTCGAACTGCGCGACCACGCCCACGACCACGTCGTCTGCCGCGGCTGCGGCGCGGTGGCGGACGTCGAGCACGCTCCCCTGGAGTTCCCGCGGACGCACGGTTTCCGCGTCGAAGAGTCCGAGGTCCTGCACTGGGGGCTGTGTCCCTCCTGCGACCCCGGCGACCACTGATCGGAGAAGTTCACCAGATGGCGTTCGAAGACAACACCGACCCGCTGACCACGGCCGCCGGCGCCCCGGTCGCCGACAACCAGAACAGCCTCACCGCGGGCAGGCGCGGTCCCGTGCTGCTGCAGGACCTGTGGCTGCTGGAGAAGCTCGCCCACTTCGACCGCGAGGTCATCCCCGAGCGGCGGATGCACGCGAAGGGCTCCGGCGCGTTCGGCCGGTTCACCGTCACCGGGGACCTCACCGCCTACACGAGTGCGGCGCTGTTCGGCCAGATCGGCAACGAGTGCGAGATGTTCGTGCGGTTCTCGACGGTCGCGGGCGAGCGCGGCGCGGCGGACGCCGAACGGGACATCCGCGGCTTCGCGACCCGCTTCTACACCAGCGAGGGCAACTGGGACGTCGTCGGCAACAACACGCCGGTCTTCTTCTTCCGCGATCCGCTGAAGTTCCCCGACCTCGCCCGCGCCGTGAAGCGCGATCCGCGGACCAACCTGCGCGACCCCGAGAACAACTGGGGCTTCTGGACGAACCTGCCCGAGGCGCTGCACCAGGTGACGATCGTGATGAGCGACCGGGGCATCCCCCGCTCGTACCGGCACATGCACGGGTTCGGGTCGCACACCTACAGCATGATCAACGCCGACGGCGTCCGGCACTGGGTGAAGTTCCACTTCCGCACGCAGCAGGGAATCGAGACCCTCACCGACGAGCAGGCCGGTCAGGTGATCGGCCGCGACCGCGAGTCGCACCAGCGCGACCTGTACGAGTCCATCGAGAACGGCGACTTCCCGGCCTGGAAGCTCTACGTGCAGGTCATGCCGGAGGCCGACGCCGACGGGTACCGCTTCCACCCGTTCGACCTCACCAAGGTGTGGAGCAAGAAGGACTACCCGCTGATCGAGGCGGGCGAGATGTGCCTGGACCGCAACCCGGGCAACTACTTCGCCGACGTCGAGCAGGCCGCCTTCACCCCGGCCAACGTCGTCCCGGGCATCTCGCTGAGCCCGGACCGGATGCTGCAGGGACGGCTGTTCTCCTACGGCGACGCCGCGCGGTACCGGCTCGGCGTCAACCACCACCAGATCCCGGTCAACCACCCGAACGGCGCGCGGCTCGTGAACACCTACCACCGCGACGGCGCGATGAGGGTCGACGGCAACCAGGGTGGCGTCCCCGGGATCCAGCCGAACAACTTCGGCCGCTGGGCCGAGCAGCCCGCGTACGCCGAACCGTCCCTGTCCGCCGGTGACACCGCGGACCGGTTCGACTTCCGCGAGGACGACGACAACTACTACCAGCAGCCCGGAGACCTCTTCCGGCTGATGACGGGCGAGCAGCAGCAGGTGCTGTTCGAGAACACCGCGCGCGCGATCAAGGGTGCGCGCAAGGAGACCGTCGAGCGGCACATCTCCCACTGCGGCAAGGCCGATCCCGCTTACGGCGAGGGCGTGCGCAAGGCCTGCGAGGCCAACGGGGCGTTGTGACCGCAGGTGTTCAGGGGCTGGTGAGCGCCGGCAGGAGCTTCGCGGTGATCTCGCCCAGGCGGGCGACGTCCTCGTCCGACAGGTGGTCGAAGACGAGCCTGCGCACCTCGGCGAGGTGACCCGGCGCGGCGGCGCGCAGGAAGGCGTGGCCCCCGTCGGTGAGCGCGGCAACTTGGCCGCGCTTGTCCGTCGGGCACGCCCGGCGCGCTACCCAGCCGCGTTCCTCCAGAGCGGACACGGCGTGCGAGAGCCTCGTCGTGGTGGTGCCGGCCTTGCGGGCGAGTTGCGTCATGCGCATGCTGCCGTCCGGTTCGGCGCTGAGCATCGTGAGGATCCGGTAGTGCGCGTGCGTGAGGTCGGCGTCGTCGCGCAACTGCCGGTCGAGCGCGGTCGGCAGCAGCATCATGAGCTGCGTGATGTTCAGCCAGGTGGACATCTCGGCGCCGGTGAGCCACCGGGGCTCGGCGGGTGCGGGGCGAACGTCGGTCACCACGCCATCCTCCCCTCTCGCGGGCCTGCCGGGTACTGGAGCGTCACACCTGGACCGGGAGCAGGAGCTCGTCGATCGGCAGGCGCACGCGTGCGGCGGTCTCCCGTTCGGCGAAGGACCCGGTCAGCCGGGTGGGCTCGTCGCGCAGGCCGATGGCGACGACCACCAGTGGTGTCACGCCTTCCGCCGCGAGGACCGACGTGAGGCGGTCACGGTCGAAGCCGCCCATCTGGTGCACCGCGAGACCTTCGGCCTGAGCCTGCACCGACAGGTGAGCCGCGGCCTGGCCAGCGTCGTAGACGGCCCACGGCTGCGCGGCACCGTCGGCGGCCGTGGTCCGGGCCGCGACGACGATCAGCGCGGACGCGTCCCGCGCCCAGGTCTGGTTGCCGGCGGCCAGGGTCGCGAGCACCGCCTCGTGCTCGGCGGTGCCGCGATGCGCCACGGCGAACCGCCACGGCTGGGTGTTCGAGGCGCTCGGCGCCCACCGGGCCGCCTCCAGCAGTGCCGTCACCTGCTCGTCCGCGAGCTCGTGGGCCGGGTCGAACGCGCGGGAGCTCCACCGCCGTGACAGCAGCGGGTGCACCGGGACGTCCGTCGCGGCGTTCTTGTGATCGATCACGTCGAGCGTCATGGTGTGCGCAGTCCTTTGTGGAGTCAGGCGGCCGGGAGGGCGAGGGTGTGGTGGGTGCGGGTCACCTTGGCGGACAGGTAGGCGGCGTTGGCGCCGGTCAGGTGCACGCCGGTCGGCACCTGCTCGACGACCCGCACGCCGAGGGCGTCGAGCTGCAACGCCTTGTCGGGGTTGTTGCTGAGCAACCGGATCCGGTCGGCCCCGAGCGCCCGCAGCATCTGCGCTGCCGCCGAGTAGTCGCGCTCGTCCTCGCCGCGGCCGAGCGCGAGGTTCGCCTCGTAGGTGTCCAGCCCGGAGTCCTGCAACGCGTAGGCGTCGAGCTTGGCGTACAGGCCGATCCCGCGCCCCTCCTGCCGCAGGTACAGCAGGAAGCCGCCCGCCTCGGAGATGCGTTCGACCGCCTCCCGCAGCTGGGGACCGCAGTCGCACCGTTGCGAGCCGAACACGTCACCGGTCAGGCATTCGCTGTGCGGCCGCACGAGCGGCGCGGCGCCGGTGGCGAGCACGGACCGCCACTCCCCCAGCGCCAGCGCCAGGTGTTCGCGGCCGTCACCGAGCCCGGTGAACGTGAACACCTCAGCGGTGGTGGTGTACCCGTCGGAGAACTCGAGAGGCACGGTCACCTGCGTGCGGACTGTCGCAGCGGATACCGCCGACTTCACCGCGATGCCCATGCCAGCCTCCAGGTTGTTGAAGTTTCACATGCGAGTCTGCAGGCTTTATATTGAAACTTCAATAAGATGCGGCGTGGGCTACGTCACCGGAGTGCTCACGGCGTCGTTCGTGGACACGTTCTTGCGCACGATCGGCCCGACGCCCGGCGCTCACCGGGCTGCCAAAGGCGGCTGACCCGCGTCAGGACAGCTCGGCGATGATCTTCTCGATGCGCCGCGCGCGGGTCTCGGGCTGCTTCGCCGACGCCACGGCCTCGGCGCGTTGACGTTGGTTGCTGTAGGACAGCGCGGTGAACGCGGCACGGGCCGCGGGAGTCGCGTCGAGCGCCGCCGCGAGATCGCCGGGCACCTCGACGGTGCGTTCCGCGAGGTCGGGTTCCAGCGTCACCTCGACGGTCTGCCCGGCGGCGACGCCCGCGGCCTCCCGGTTGGCGGCGCTCACGCCCAGCATGAAGTCACCGCCGTACACCGCCACCGTGCTGCGGTAGGTGTGGGCTCCGATGGTCACCAGCACCTTGGGCTTCTTGCCCTGCCCCAGTGCCTCGACGACGTCCGCCGGGACGCGGAACCCGGTCGCGGTCTTGCCGTTGAGCTCGATCAGGGTGGTGAACGTGTGGCGCGTCAAGGTCCGTCCTCCCGCAGAGCGACCGTCCACCTCGGATGGTAGGTCGAAAATGGATGGTGACGGGCCTGGAACGGCCTGCAGGATGGGCGCCGTGCAGTCACCCGGAACGACCGTGATCCGCGAAGCGAGAGACGACGACTGGCCGCAGATCTGGCCGATCGTCCAGGAGGTCATCACCGAACAGCGGACCATTCCCTACGACCCCGGCATGAACGAGGACGAGGCCCGGCGGATGTGGCTGCTGGCCGCACCGGCGAGGGTCGTCGTGGCCGCCGACGGCGACCGGGTGCTCGGCACCGCGAACATGTACGCCAACCGGCCGGGGCCCGGGAGCCACGTCGCGTCCGGCACGCTGATGGTCGCGGAGAAGGCGCGGGGCACCGGTGTGGGGCGCGCCCTGACCACCGACCTGGTCGGCTGGGCGCGGCGGAGCGGGTTCGCGGCCGTCCAGTTCAACGCGGTCGTCGACACGAACACGGCCGCCGTCCGCCTCTACGAGAAGCTCGGCTTCGTCACGCTCGGCATCGCCCCAGGGGCGTTTCGCCACCCCGACCAGGGAGATGTCGGCCTGCGCATCATGTGGCTGGACCTGGCAGACCGGTGAGCCGTGCGGGGACGTCCGTTTCGCCCCTGCGAACGGGCCGATGACCCGTACTCGGACGTCCCCACCACGGCGACTACGGACTACACGCGCTCGGACTCGACCGTCGTCGTCGCGGGCTGGCTGGTGGGCTGCTGGCGGTTCTCGAGCTTGATCCCGCACTTGCCGACCAGCGCGACACCGGCACCGATGGTCGTGGCCACCGGCGCGGCGAACGCCGCGACCACACCCAGGGCGATCGGCACCTCCAGCACGACGTCGTCCTTGCTGTCACGCACGACGACGCGACGGTTGAACCCCTCGCTGACCAGCCCGCGAACGGCGTCGACCACCGAGTCGACGGCGGTACGGGTGGACTCGGGCTTGGATTCGCTCATTGCTCTCCTCGAACAGCGGATTTCCCCTTGCGAACTCCAGCCTGCCCGTCTCCGGGCCCGCTGCCATCAGGGTTCCCCCTGACCTCCTCCTGATCTGCCCTCGGGGGCAACGAGGGGACGCGGCCCACCGCGAAGGCGACGACGACCTGCACGGCGCCGAGCACGCCGACCAGCACGAGCGACGCCGTCCACGAGCCGGTGTGCTCGGCGAGGTACCCGGCCAGGACCGGGCCCACCGCGGCGAGCAGGTAACCGAGGGACTGGGCCATTCCGGACAGTCGTGTCGTGCCGTGCTGGCCGTGGCCCCGCAGGCTGATCAGCGTGAGCGCGACGACCAGCGACGCGCCCGTGCCGAGGCCGGCGATCACCGCCCACACGACGCTCCACGCCGGCAGGAGCACGAGCCCGATCACGCCGACGACCATCGGGACGCTGGCGGTGACGGCTGCCGCCACCTGGTCGTCGCCGCGCTTGAGCAGGCGCGGGATCGCGAGGCCCGAGGCGACACCGACCATCTGGTAGACGAAGAGGTGGACACCGGCCTGCTCGGCGGGCACTCCCGCGGCGATCTCGACCGTCGGGAACCAGGTGACCATGACGTAGAACGTCGTGGACTGGAGTCCCATGAACGCCGTCACCAGCCACGCGGTCGGCTGCCGCCACACGCTCACCGCCGCGTGCGGGTGCGCCGGCGCGGGTTCGGCGACCGGGCCGCCGTGCCAGGCGCGCGGCAGCCACAGCACCACGACGACCAGCGCGGGGATCGCCCAGAACGCCAGCGCGCCGCGCCAGCCCCAGGCGTGCGAGAGCGGCACCGCGACGGCGGACGCGATCGACGCCCCGACGGTGATGCAGGCGGAGTAGACGCCGGTCGCCAGCGACACGTGGTCCCGGTAGTCCCGTTTGACGACCGTCGGCACCAGCACGTTGCCGATCGCGATCGCGCACCCCGCGACGGCCGTGCCGATCCAGAGGCCGGCGGCGCCCGAGCCGGAGCGCAACGCCGTGCCGATCGCGAGCACGACCAGAGCCGCCAGCAGCGTGCGCTCCACGCCGAACCGCCGTGCCGGGTGCTGGACCAGCGGGGAGATCGCCGCGAACGCCAGCAGCGGCAGCGCGCCCAGGAGTCCCTGCGTTCCCTCGGTCAGTCCCTCTTCCGCCCCGATCTGGGGCAGCAGCGGACCGACCGAGGTCAGCGCCGGCCGGAGGTTGAGCGCGACCAGGAACACCGACGCGACCAGCACCGGCGCCCATGTGCGCACGTTCATCGTTCGACCTCCAGGAGCGCGGATGTCGAACATTTACACGTTTCACCGCCGGTGCGTTAGGACCCACGCAACGCAGGTCAGGCCACGGGCACCAGCACGATCGCGTTGACCTGCGGCTGGTCGGCCTTGCCGCGCACGAAGTCGATCCGCACCCCGCCATTCTCGTCGGCCGTCACCGGGAAGTCCTTCTCCACGCCGAACGCGGTGAGCGGGGCGTCCGCACCGGCCTCCACCGCCGTGCCGACGATGTCGAAGTCGTGCAGCACGCGGGTGCCGTTCACGTCGACGTCGAAGATCCGCTGTCCCGGCCTGGTGAAGTACCAGTCGAGGAAGTAGAGCCGCAGTTCGTACGCGCCGCCGGCGGTGAGCCCGGTGAGCTCGTAGGCCGACTCCAGGTGCCGGGCGGTGTACCAGACCTCGTTCGGGATGCGGTTCGTGACGGTGCGACTGAAGACGGTGTGCGCCCGCTTGTCCGCGGGTTTCGTGCTGGTGATGCCACCGGTGCCGAACGAGTCGGGCAGGAAGGTCGCGTCGCCCGCGCCTCCCACGTCCACTTGAACCGGGTCCGCGGCCAGTGACACCGGGGCCGAGCCGAGGAGCAGGGCGGCCGCCGCCGCGCTCGCCGCGATGAACCTGGTCAGAGTTCGCATGTCCGCACGCTTTCTGGAGGGATGCAGGAGGAGAGCGCTCTCACAACCCTGCCCAGCACCGTACGACCAGACGTCCTCAGGTGTCAAAGAACCGGTCTTGACACCTCGCACGGGGTGGCGGGAACCTGTTTGGGAGAGCGCTCTCCAAGCCGGTTCCCCACTCGGCAGGAGGACAAAGGTGTCCCGAAAACTCAGCGCGTTGACGATGACGGCTGCCCTGGTGGCAGCGGTGGTCGTGACCCAGTCGGCGCAGGCCGACGACCTGGTCACGCACCACGAGTTCCAGGCGAACTGCTCGGTCACGACCCACCTCCCGGACGACCCGATCGTCTTCCCGGGACTACCGGGCGCGTCCCACATGCACACGTTCCTCGGCAACCCCTCGACCAACGCCCGCAGCACCAACGACTCGCTCAAGGGAGCCCAGACCAACTGCAGGACGCCGGACGACAAGTCCGCGTACTGGTTCCCGTCGGTCTACAACGGCGACCAGATCGTGCCGCCGAACTTCCCGCAGGTGATCTACTACAAGTCCGGCATCCTGCGGTACCAGGACGTCGTGCCGTTCCCGCAGGGCATCCGGTTCGTGGTCGGCAGTCCCACGGCGACGCAGGAGCAGTTCCGCACCGCGCCCGGCGCGGTCGAGGGCTGGGAGTGCGGCGACAGCTTCCACAACTGGGACTTCCCGGCGTACTGCCCGCCCGGCACGCAGCTCAACGTCCGTTACCAGGCACCGAGTTGCTGGAACGGCCGTGACCTCGACTCGGCGGACCACAAGTCGCACATGGCCTACCCGGACCGCGCGACGCTGGTCTGCCCGCCGAGCCACCCGGTCGCGGTGCCGATGATCGAGTTCAAGATGGCGTTCCCGGTCTCCGGCGACATGTCCCGCGTGCGGCTCGCCAGCGGTCGCGGGTACACGTGGCACTACGACTTCATGAACGCCTGGGACGCACCCACCCAGGCCGCGCTGGTACGCCACTGCGTCAACGGCGGCCTGCAGTGCGACCCGCGCGGTTTCGACCTGTACAAGCCGAATCGAGGTGCCGCCCTCGGACCGGACTACCGGTTGCCGCGGTGAGGTTCCTCGCCTCACGCACCCCAGGGCGGCGCGTGCCCTGGGGTGTTCCCGCGTTGCTGCTGCTGGCGGGGTGCGCCGCGCCCACTCCCCCGCCGGCGCCGGTGTCCCCGTTCAACGCCACGGACACGGCGTGGGTCCAGCTGATGATCCCGATGAACGAACAGCTCCTGCCCGCTCTCGACGCGGCCCCACCGGCGTTGTCCGAGTTCGCCGCTGCGCTCAGGGCGTCGCACACGGCCGAGCTGGTCCACTTGCGACGGTTGCGCGACCGGGCCGGGCTGCCGGACACCAACCTGCACGCAGGCCACCAGATGCCGGGCCTGGTCTCCGAGGCCGACCTGCTGGCCATCCGCACGGATCCGTCGTCACTCGCGAAGAAGCTCCACGAGCACCTCGACCAGACCGCGAAACTCGCCCGCAGTGAACAGGAAAGCGGAACGGACGCCGCGACCAAGGAGTTCGCGGCGTCCGTCGAGTCATCCCGCAGGGATCAGCTCAGCAGGCTCGGTCAGGGGTAGTTGACGACGTAGCGGACCTGGTTCGCCAGGTCCGCCTGACCGCCCGTGCCGTTGATGACGTTGGCGATCGTGCCCACGCCGCCGAGCGACACCGCCACGAGATGCGTGAACCGGACACCGGACCGGTTCGGCGCCTCGAAGGCGTTGTCGGTGACCACGCTCGGATTGGCCTGGTTGAAGCAGTAGACGCCGACACCGAACGCCTGGTGCGTGGTCACGTTGTCCGCGACCTTGTACCCCGCCCAGCCGCGCTGGGACCCGTTCATCCACGCGGCCTGGTTCGGCGGGTCGTAGGGCAGCTCGTTCTGGTAGAGGTAGACGCGGCCGCCGTTGCCGTTCCAGATCAGGTTGTGCTGCTGGTAGTGCTCGACGAACAACCCGTACGCGATGACGTCGTCGCCGTTGACGATCACGCCGTTCTGGCCGGGGTTCGCGGTCCAGCTGACACCCTCACCGTGGTCCGCGCGCCACACCCAGGTGTGGTCGATGATGGTGTTGCGGCTGTTGACGCGCATGCTGACCGTCGCCTTGCCGGCCTGAGAGCCGCCGACGCGCAGGTACACGTCGTGCAGCGACGTCGGGTTGGCCGCGTGCGAGGTCGCGCTGGAGTCACCGATCTCCACCAGTACCGGGGAGTTCTGCACGCCCGCGTCGACCAGGAACCCGGCGAGCTTCACACCGTCCACATCGGACGTCGTCAGCGCCGCCTTGCCCGTGGTGGGCGTCAGCGTCGCGAGCCCCAGGCCGAGCACGACGGTGTTCGGGCGAGTGATGCGGATCGTGTCGTCGAGCTGGTGGATGCCGGGGGTGAGCAGGAGGTGTTTGCCCTGTTGCAACGCCGCGTTGATGGTCGCGGCCGGGGTGCCGGGCTTGACGATGAAGAAGTCCGCGAGTGACACCGACGTGCCGGGGTTGCCGTTCTCCCAGCTCGTGCCGCGCGAGTTCTGGCGCAGCGCGGGCAGGAAGACGCGGTACTCACCACCGCTGGTGAAGTACAGGTACGGCTTCTCACGCGTGACCGGCGAGGTGTCGACCGTGGTGTGCGACGGGTTCGGGAAGTTGTTGGGCGGCGCGCCCTGCGTCCCGGCGAACACCATGTTCCACACCGACCCGGACCAGCCACCGGCCAGGTTGCTGTTGCGGGTGAGGAACTGCTGCTGCGAACCGGAGACGGTCACGCCGTCGATCTTGCTGTCCACGATCAGACCACCACTGGCCCAGCCGTCGTAACCGTTCCACAGGTGCGCCTGGCCGCGCAGGTGCATCCGCCGGTACGCGGTGGCCTGCGAAACCGCCCAGCGCTCGATCTGGTTGGGAGGCAACGTGACCGAGAGGTTCTCGGTGCCGCGCCAGAAGTTCTGCGTGGCGTTGCCGAGGTTGTTCGGGTCGTCGCCCTGTTGCAGCCAGTCGGCCTCGACGCGGATGTGCCCGTTGATGTTCACGTCGTCCGGCATGAGACCGAGACCGGCGATCTGCGTGTAGAAGCGCAGGTTCACATCGGCGTTGTAGGTGCCCGGCTTGAACAACACCGCGTGGCGCTGCGGGCCGAACTGGTTCGTCTTCATCTGCGCGGAGATCGTGTCTAGCCGGGACTGCATCTCCGCCTGCGACGAGCCCGGTCCGTAGACGTGCACGTTCGGGCCGAAGTCGGGGTTGCGCGGGTCGGTCGGCGTGACACCCGGTGTGTCCGGGGTACCGGTGTAGACCCCCAGCTCCCACAACGAGTAGCCGTAGCCGGTGCCGCGCTGGGTGCCGAGCACGCGCAGGTAGCGACCCGAGCCCGCGACGTCGAGCGACTGGTTGCCGCCCGTGCTCGTGGTCGTGGAGTAGACGTCACGCCACGAGTTCGCGGCCGCAGTGTCGGACACCTGGATCTGGAAGGCCTTGCCGTACGCGCCCTCCCAGCTCAGGGCCACGCGGCAGACCTGCTGGGTGGAGCCGAGGTCGACCTGCAGCCACTGCGGGTCGGAGAACTGGGAGGACCAGCGGGTTCCCGCGTTGCCGTCGACGGCGGCGGACGCGGGGGTGCCGCCGTTCTCCGTCGAGGACGCGGTGGCGGGGCGGTGGAGAGCGACGTTGCCGGTGCCGCACGCGGCGGCTCCGGCCTGGGACGTGGCGCTGACGGTGGTCACCAAACACAGGGCGGCAGCGGCGAACGCGGCGGCCCTGGACAGGGTCGATCCCATGATCCTGCCTGACGGGAAAGGGCTGAAAGCCTTGGACAGGGGCGTGAGAGCGCTCTCCCAAGGGACGTTAACGCCGGGTGTCGGGCAGGTCAATCAGGCGGAGGCCCGGACGACGAGTTCCGGTTCGAAGATGACGGATCTCGGCCGTTGTCCCGGTTTTTCCAGGTCAGCGAGCAGCAGGTCGGCCATCTGCGCGGCCATCCGCTCGACGGGCTGGCGGACGGTGGTGAGCTGCGGCCGGCACGCGAGGGCCGGGGCGCTGTCGTCGAACCCGACCACGGCGACGGCGTCGGGCACGCGCAGTCCGTGCTCCAGCAGCACGTCCACGGCCGCCTGGGCCATCAGGTCGTTCGCGGCGAACACGGCGTCGAGGTCGGGGCACTCGGCGAGGAGCTGGTGCATCGCCGCCGCTCCGCTCTCGGACGTGAAACCGCCCTCGACCGTCGGGACGTACGGGAAGCCGTGGCGGGCCATGGCGTCGCGGAAGCCGGCGTGCCGGTCCTGGCTCGCCAGGACGTCCATCGGGCCGGAGATGGCCGCGATGTTGTACCTGCCCGTGGCCACCAGGTGGTCGGCGGCGAGCCTGCCGCCCGCGCGGTGGTCCATGTCGACGTAGCTGACGGGCATCGGGCTGCCGGGCCGCGCGTAGAGCACCGCGGGAACGCCGGCGTCGAGCAGGCGGGCGGGCAGCGGGTCGGCGGGGTGGGTGGACACCAGCAGCGCGCCGTCGGCGCTGCCCTGTCTGAGGAACTCGACGACCTCGGTCCGCGCGTGGTCGGAGTCGGCGAGCATGAGGACCGGGTGGACGCTGTGGCCGCGCAGGAAGTCGACCACGCCGGCCGTCACGCGGCCGAAGAACGGGTCGGTGAAGACGTCCGACCCGCCACCCGCGCCGGAGATCACCAGCGCGACCGTGCCGGTGCGGCGCGTGACGAGAGACCGGGCCACGCGGTTGGGCGTGTACCCGGTCTGCTCGATCGCGTTGCGCACCGTCTCCTGGATGTCAGGATCGACGTTCCGCGTGCCGTTGACGACACGCGAGACCGTCGCGCGGGACACTCCCGCGACCTTGGCGACGTCCTCCAGCGTGGGTGCGACCTTGCTCATGCACCGGTTGTACCACGACCGGAGAGCGTTCTCCCAACATCAAGAGGTGACGCGGACGTCCTTGATCGCACCGGGCCAGAAATCGACGTTCTGGCCGTTGTACTTCGCACGTCCCACGGTGAACGCGCCGGTGCTCACGATCGCCGGTCCCGCCGGGGCGGTCGCGACTAGCGCGCCGTCCACGTAGAGCCGGATCTCGTTGCCCTTGCGCTCTCCCTTGAGCTCGTACCAGCGGCCGATCTCGGGCGTGGTCTCGAACCGGGCGCGGTTACCACCCGGCGTGCTGAACGCGAACGCGCCCTGGCCGTACTGCAGGTAGAAGGGGTTCTCGCGCTCCCTGCCGTCCTGGCTCACCGCCGAGGCGTAGTTGCCGGGCACCTCGTCGAGACGCACCTTCGCGGACACGGTGTAGTCCTTGGTCGTGTCGACGACCGGGCCGTAGGTGTCCGCCGAGCCGTTCTTGAAGTTCAGGGCGCCGTCCTTCCAGGTGGCACCGGACGGGCTGAGCGTCAACGGGTTCTTGCCGGTCGAGTCCTTGGCGGTGGCGCCCTTGGTCTCGTTCAGCTTCCACTCGCCGCTGCCCGCGTACGGGTACGGCTTGCCCGCGTTCGCCCCGGCCTCGATGACGCGCCGGTTGATCTCGCGGACGGGACCGGGGTCGACCTTGATGCGCTTGCGGTCGTAGGTCCAGAGCCCGTTGAGCTCCCCTTCGAGGTCGGTGACCTGCGTGTAGACCGACGCGGACATCTCCTGCCGCGCCTGGCCCAGGTAGAACGTGCGGGTGTTGTCGACGTACTTCGCCGTCAGCGCCGCCTTGTCCGCCACGCCGCTGTAGATCGCGATCGGCGCGCCCGGCCACTGGTGTCCCGGCGTGCGCAGCGTGAAGCCGCCGTGCTCGCCGTCCATCACGACGCGCTTGCCGTCCGGACGGGCCGGGTCGGTGTTGTTGTAGTCGTGGTGGTCGATGACGTCGCCCTTGCCGCTGTCACCCTTGGAGGCGCAGCAGTTCACGCCGCTGTGCGCGCTGACGACCCGGCTCGGGTCGATGGCCTTGACCTCGTCGGTGATCTGACCGGTGACGTTCTTGTCCCACTCGCCCCAGCCCTCGTTGAACACGATCCAGGCGTAGATGGACGGGTAGTTCTGGAGCTGGTGCATCAGCTCCTTGCCCTCCTTGACGAACCGCTCCTGCGAGAGGGGGTTGTTGCCGTCCTCGAGGGCCACGAAGTCCTGCCACACCAGCAGTCCGAGCCGGTCCGCGTGGTAGTACCACCGGGCGGGTTCGGCCTTGATGTGCTTGCGGACGGAGTTGAAACCGAGGTCCTTCTGCGCCTGCAGGTCGAACACCAGAGCCTCGTCGCTCGGCGCGGTGTTCAGGCCGTCCGGGTAGAAGCCCTGGTCGAGCTGCATCAGGTTGAAGATCGGCTGGCCGTTGAGCGTCAGCTTCGGGGTGCCGCCGACGTTCGCGATGCCGGTGGAGCGCATGCCGAAGTAGCTCTTGACCTTGTCCTTGCCGAGCGTGATGTCGAGCTTGTAGAGGTACGGGTCGTCCGGCGTCCACAGGTGCGCGTTCGGCACCGGCAGCGTGAGGTTCGAGTTCGCCGGTCCGGTGACCGTGCCGACCTGCCTGCCCCTGGCGTCGCGCGCGACCGCGGTGACGGTGGCGTTGCCGGCGGACTTGACGTTCAGCGACAGCGAGCTCGTGGTGAGGTCCGGGGTCGTCTTGATCTCGTCGATGCCCTTGTCCGCGACCGGCTCCAGCCACACGGTCTGCCAGATGCCCGACGACGGCGTGTAGAAGATGCCACTGGGGTTGGGCGACTGCTTGCCCTTGGGCTGGTTCGGGCCGGTGGTGTCGGTGACGGCGACGACGATCTCCTGCTGACCGCGCTTGAGGGCGTCGGTGATGTCCGCGCTGAACGCCGTGTAGCCACCGGTGTGCTCGGCGACCAGCTTGCCGTTCACCCAGACCTTGGCCTCGTAGTCGACCGCGCCGAAGTGGAGCTTCAGCCGCTGCCCGGAGCCGATCCGCCAGTCGTTCGGGACGGTCACCGTCCTGCGGTAGAACATGTGGTCCTCGTGCCGTTCGAGGCCGGAGAGCTGCGACTCGACCGGGTACGGCACGATGATCTTCTCGGGGAGCTTCTTGCCGAACTGCGGCTGCTCGCCGGCCTTGGCGCCCGCGAACTCCCACGGTCCGTTGAGGTTGAGCCACTTGTCACGTTCGAGCTGCGGCCTCGGGTACTCCGGCAACGGGTTGCGCGTGTCGACCTTCTCGCCCCACGGCGTGCGGAGCCGTTCCGTGGAGACGTTGCCGGTCGTGCGCGCGGTCTTCTCGATCTTCTTTCCGTCGACCGCGAGCGCGCCCGCGCCGTCGTAGTAGATGCGGACCCGCTGGCCCTTCAGCACCCGTTCGCCCAGCCGGATCGTGGCCTTGTTCCGGTTCGTGGTGATGACCGAGATCGGGAACGGGGTGGCGTCGACCTCGACGCGCAGGTGTTCCTTCAGGTCGTTGACGCCCGTGACGCGGCCACCGAAGTCCGCGGTGAGGGTGCGCCCGTCCTTGGAGATCTCGGCCGTGCGCGGCACGACCTGGAAGTCGGCGGGCGGCGTGAACGCCGACTCCGGCACGAGCTGCTTGGGCGTGTTCGCGCTCGACCAGCGCAGGAACATGTTGGCGCCGCCGACGTCCTGGAACATCTCCATCTTGAACGCGTACTGCCGCCCGGCGGTGAGCGTGACCGGGGCGCTGGTCTGCTCGCGGTCCCAGTCGGGCACCCAGTGGTCGATCACGGACTTGTCGTCGATCAGCAGCCGGAACCCGTTGTCCCCGATGGCGTGGAACGTGTAGTCGCCGGTCTGCGGCACCGCGATCTGCCCGGTCCAGCGGGCCGTCGTGTGTTCGGTGCGGCCGGCCAGGAACCCGAACACACCGGTCAGGTCACCTTGGTTCATGTCGGCGTCGAGCACGGTGCCGGCCAGGTTCGCGAAGTCCCGCGCGCCCGGTGCCGACATGGTGAAGTACTCGCCCTTCAGGCCGTGCACGGGCTCGGCGGCACCTGCGGACGCTGTGCCGGGCGCTACGCCCAGCGCCAGCAGCAGAGCGACGAGTACGGGGGCGGCTTTCTTCATCGGCGAAGATCCCCTTCGTTTTTACAACGTTGTAAGAGCGCTCCCACACATCAACGCACACGATTCAACATCGGGGCTACGGCCGTTCGGAGGTATCGGGCATGTCAAACCGGACAAGTTTCCGGGAAATGACGCTGGTGAGTCGTGGGGTCTGGAACGGGTCCAGACCTCACGCGGGCCGGCGGAGTTCTCCGGACACCTCGAGGCCGTCGCCGCTCCACCGGACCGAACGCAGGTCCCGCACGACGATCGGCGCGGGTGTGTGCAGCGCGCCCTCGCCGACGCCGACCACGGCGGCGGCCTCGGCGGCGAGCCCCGCGGCGATCCCGTTGCCGCTGTCCTCGAAGATCACGCACTCCCCGATCGACAGCCCGAGCTTGCCCGCGGCCTTGAGATAACCCTCGGGATCAGGCTTGCCGTGCGTGACGTCGTCGCCGTTGATGACCACCGACGGCAACGGGATGCCCACCGCGGCAAGCCGGACCGTGAGCAGTTCCGGCGGGGCGGAGGTGACCAGTGCCCAGTTGCCCGGCAACGAGTCGACCAGGTCGCGGGCGCCGGGGATCGGGTCGGTCGAGCCGGCGTCGGCGACCTCGATCTCGTTGATCCGCGCCAGCGCCTCCGCGTGCGCGGATTCGGGCACGTGGAGGCGGACGGTGTCCGTGGCGCGACGGCCGTGCAGTCCACGCAGGACTTCTTCGGGGTCGACGCCGTACTCGTGCGCCCACTGCGTCCACGCGTGTTCGGCGGAGACCGTCGAGTCGGTCAGCACGCCGTCCATGTCGAACAGCACCGCCTGGCAGGCCAGGTCCATCGTTCTCCTCAAGGCAGCGGGATCTCCAGGCTCACCGTGCCGCGCAGGTCGAGCCACGCGCGGTCGCGTCCGCGCACCAGCCGCAGCACGACCTCCTCGCAGTGCGGGCAGCGCGCCACGACGCCGGGCGCGTTCTGGTAGACGCGCAGGCTCGCCACAGATCCTTTGTACCCGCAGCCCGAGCACTGCCCGGTGGCGGCCGTCAGGTCGACCGCGAAGATCTCGCGCAGGTCGCCTGCCAGCGCGTTGCCGTCCACGTGCGTCATCGGTGCTCTCCTGTCAGCCGAAGCGTTCCGTGCGGACGCGGCGGGGGTCGTGGCCCAGCGCCACGAAGATGTCGGACACCGTCTCCACGAACCCGGTCGGTCCGCACACGAAGACGTTGGGCGTGAAGTCGGCCGGCCAGGCGTGGGTGTTGAGGGTCGCGAGACCGAGACGCTTCGGTTCGGGCGCGCCCTCCGGGGCCTGTCGGGTGTAGACCACGTGGACGTCGAGCCCGCCGTCTTCACGCGCGCGGCGCCGCAGTTCGTCGGCGTAGTAGACGTCGTCGGGCGTGCGCACCGAGTAGATCAGCCGGAACGGCACCCTGCTGCCCTCCGCGGCCCGCGTGCGGATCATCGCCATCAACGGCGCGATGCCCGATCCACCCGCCACGAGCGTGACCGGTGCCTGGTCGGTCGCCCGCCACACGAACCAGCCGCCGACCGGGCCGCGCAGCTCGATCTGATCACCCGGCGAGAGCACGTCGCACAGGTACGGCGACACCTCGCCGTCCTCGACGCGCTGCACGCTCAGCTCGAACCGCTCCCCGTCCGGCGCGGAGGAGATCGAGTAGCTGCGCTGCACCGAGTAACCGTCCTCGGCGGTCAGTCGCACGTCGACGTGCTGGCCGGGCAGGTGACCGGGCCAGCCGGGCACGTCGAACACCAGGCTCCGCGCGCTCTCGGTGATGTCGGTGACCTCGGCCAGTTCGGCCACGCGCCAGGTCAGTCGCCCTGATACCGCTGCTCGCGCCATGGGTCTCCGTAGTCGTGGTAGCCCGCGCTTTCCCAGAAGCCGGGTTCGTCCTCGAGCAGCAACTGGATCCCGCGGACCCACTTCGCCGACTTCCAGAAGTACAGGTGCGGCACCAGCAACCGCGCAGGTCCGCCGTGCTCGGGCGTGAGCTCGTCATCGTCGTACCGGTACGCGATCCACGCCTGGCCGTCGATCAGGTCCTCAAGAGGCAGGTTCGTGGTGTAGCCGCCGTAGGACTGGACGAGCGCGAAGTCCGCGGCCGTCTCGACGTCCTCCAGCAGCACGTCGAGCGAGACGCCCTTCCAGCGCGTGCCGAGCTTGGACCACTTGGTGACGCAGTGGATGTCCGTCGTGATCTTCTCCGCGGGCAGCTCGATCAGCTGCTGCCACGACCAGTCGTAACGCTGACCGGCCTCGGTGTTGACCGTGAACTGCCACCGGTCGGTCGTCACGCGCGGGGTCGGCCCCGCCGTGAGGACCGGGAAGTCCTCTGCCAGGTACTGACCGGGCGGCAGTTCCACGTCCGGTGACTGGCGTCGCCCGGTGAAACCGGGAGAGACGATTGGCATCGTGCCAGTAGACGCCAGCGGCGGTCCGAACGCCACTGCTGATCACGGAGGTCACATGGACGTCGAGGTCGAGATCACCGGGACGACGACGGTGATCAGGATGAACCGCCCGGACCGGCGCAACGCGGTCGACGGGCCGATGGCCGCCGCGCTGCGCGAGGCCTTCCTGGCGTTCGAGGCGGACTCGTCGCAACGGGTGGCGGTGCTCGCCGGTGAGGGCGGGACGTTCTGCGCCGGAGCGGACCTGAGCGCGGTCGGGGATCCCGGCCGGCGCAACGAGCTGGACCCTTCCGGGGGTGGGGCCGGGCCGATGGGGCCGACCCGGCTGCGGCTGAGCAAGCCGTTGATCGCCGCGGTCAGCGGGTACGCGGTGGCCGGCGGGCTGGAACTGGCGCTGCTCGCCGATCTGCGGGTGGTGGAGAGCGACGCGGTGTTCGGGGTGTTCTGCCGGCGGTGGGGGGTGCCGTTGATCGACGGCGGGACCGTGCGGTTGCCTCGGATCGTGGGGCTGGGGCGAGCGCTGGACCTGATCCTGACCGGACGGCCGGTGGACGCCGCCGAGGCGTTGGCGATCGGGCTGGCGAACCGGGTGGTCGAGCCCGGACGGGCGGTGGAGGTGGCGGTGGAACTGGCCGGGCAGATCGCCGGGTTCCCGTTCGAGTGCCTGCTGGCCGATCGGGCGTCGACCTACGGCGGGCTGGACCTGCCGTTGGCGGAGGCGTTGCGGGCGGAGGGGGTGGCCGGGGTACCGATCGTGGCCCGGGAAGGGGTGGCCGGCGCCGCTCGGTTCGCGAGCGGCGCCGGACGGCACGGGAGGTTCGGCGCGGACGGTTGAGACCGGGAGCCAGTGGTGTGGCCCGGAACGTTGCCGCGATGCGCCCTGCTGAGCGTGGATCACCTCGCCGACGTTCCGGGACGCGCCACTAGCGCAGACGCCGGACGCTCAGGTCGGCGTTGCGCGCGATCTCCCGTTCGGTGAACTCCCCCTTCACCCACTGCTTCTTCGCGTACAGCCGCGCCTGGTCGGTGTGGTGCGGCGAGGCCGGGTCCGCGGACTGCCCGTAGACCAGCATCGAACTCATCCGCGGCCCGTTCCCGGTCAGCTCCACCGCCATCACGAAGCTGGTGCCGTGCGGGATCTCGGGGGTCTCACCCGGCCGGGGCGGACCGGACACCGAGATCACGTTGAAGCACCCCTCCGGACCTCGGCACCCCTGGACCGGGAGGCCCTCGTACCGCTGCACGGCGTCGAGCGGCACGTCCACCGCGACTCCGGCGGCCGCGAACATCCGGACCGCCTCGGCGAACGCCAGCCGGACACCGGGGTCGTCCGCGTTGATGCCGCGCGGGGTGTGGACGGGGTCGGCCGGGTCGAACGGCACCTGCCACAGCTTCGTGCCCGGACGGCCGGTCAGGGTGATGAACGAACGCCAGAAGTACGCGCCACGGCTGGTTTCCCCGGTGTCACCGGTGCCCGGCCAGGAGGCCAGCGCCGAGCAGGCCGCGCGGACGTCGACGGGCCGGCCGTCGTTGCCGGGCAGTGTCGGGTTGGCCTGGCACATCGCCACCACCGCGGAACGGCCCTGCTCGGCGGTGAGGTTGCGGTTGCCGAGCATCGCGGATTCCAGAGTGGACAGTGAGAAGTCGTTGGTGCCGATCATGTCCAGGCCCAGGCGGGTCCGAGGTGAGCGTTCCGTGCCGACGTCGCCGACGAGCGACGGGTAACCGGTCAGCGGGGCGGCCGGGTTGGTGAGCCACGGGCTGTCGTTCATGTTGCTGACGTGGTCGCGGCGGATCAGCGCGGGCAGGCGGCTCGGGCCGAACCTGCCCGGCGTCACGGCGTCGGGGTCGCTGCCCCAGCCGCAGTCCGACCGGCTGCCGTCGAGGACCACCAGGCCGATGGGCGCGTCGGCGGCGCAGCGGGCGCGCTGGTCGTCGGTGACGTGCGGGACGACCTGGACGTCGCTGTAGTAGGCGGTGCCGCTGGCGTCCGAGGCGAGCGTGTTGACCCAGGGCAGGGCCTGGTGGCGGACGAGCGCCTGGTGCAGGTCCGGCACGCTGCGGGCGCGGGCCATGGCGAGCCACTGGTCGACGACCCGCAGGTTGCCCTGGTTGGCGTCGCGCAGCACGAACGCGCTGGTGTCCGTCCACTGCAACGCGCGGTCGTCCTCGACCACCGGCCCGTCCGGGGTGCGGTAGAGGGTTCTCGTGGTGCCGCCGACGGTGACCTGGTCGGCGATCATGCGGTGGGTCTTGCCGTCCACGACGTAACTGGTCGGGTCGCCGGGCACGAGCGTGAGCTTCGAGAGCGTCATCGTCTGCGCCTCGGACGCCGTGTGGGTCCAGCCGAGCCTGTCGTTGTGGCCGATGAGGACGAGCGGCAGACCGTACAGGCCGGCGCCGCTGACGTTGAGCTCACCGGGGATCGTGAGGTGGTGCTGGTAGAAGCGCCAGGTGTCGTCCCAGTAGAAGTGCGGGTTTCCCAGTACCATGCCACTTCCGCTCACCGTGGACTCACGACCGAGCGCGATGCCGTTGCTGCCGGGGCGTTCCCGCTCGGCCCGTGCCGGTGCGGCGAGCGCGGTGCCCGGCGGCTGGGCCGAGACGAGCTGCTCCTGGAACCCCTCGCTGCCGGTCAGGCCCGCCACCTGGTGCACGCGCCGCCAGACGTCGATCTCGGTGATGGGCCGGGAGTACCGAGCGCAGGCCGCGGGCAGGCCTTTCTCGGTCAGGAACCGGTTGAACCCGGTCACGTACCCACGCACCAGGTCGCGGGCCTGCTTCGACGGGCCGTGCGCCAGCGTCCGTTCGACCACTCCGGACTGGTTGAGCCGTTGGTAGTACAGGTCGCTCGCCAAGTTCTCCTGCCCGAACCAGCGGGACCGCTCGGCCGCGAGCGTCACGACGATCTCGGCCATGGTGCAGGCGTTGTCCTCGGCGAACGCGTACCCGAGTCCTTGGCCGACACCCCGGTAGTCGTTCGCGAGCACGTGCGGGATGCCGTACGAGGTCCGTCTGATCACCGTGCCGCTTCCGGCGACGGCGGGTGGGCTGGTGGCCAGAACCCCTGCGACCACAAGCGACAACGCCAGTAATCGGCGCATGAAAATCCCCCTATTCGTTGTGCAAAACGGTGGCGATCGAGAGACGCGCCGCTCCCCTGGCCGGCACGACGGCGCCCAGCACGGCGATGGCGACGCCGGCGAGGCCCAGGAGCGCGAGCAACGGCGCGTGGTAGACGTTCATGAGGATGTCGACGGCGTCGGCCTGGCCCGCCGCCGCCATCAACGGCACGACGAGTTGGTGCGCGGCAACACCCACCGGCACACCGATCAGGCCGCCGAGCACGCCGAGCCCGCCCATGGACGTCACGAGCAGCACGGTGACCTGGCGGGGGGTCATGCCGATCGACTTGAGCATGCCCAGGTCACGGCGGCGTTCACGGGCGTTCAGCACCACGGTGTTGAACACGCCGAGTGCCGCCACCGCGCCCAGCACCAGCGTCAGCACCGCGGACGCGCCGACGATGATCACGGCGGTGGACGACGTGCCGTCGCGCGACGGCAGGATGCGCAGTCCCGGATCGGCGGCCTCCACCGCGGCGGTGAAGGCGTCGCGGTCGGCGGACGTCTGCACGACGTAGGAACTGGCGCGTGCGCCGGGGGCGAGAACATCCACTGTGGACCAGTCGGCGAAGATCTGGTCGGCGTTGTTGGTCAGCACGACGCCGACGATCCTCATCTGCGTCCGGTGTCCCCTGGCCTGCACGGTGATCGTGTCGTTCAGGGCGAACCCGCGCTGGTTCAGGAACCTGGACGGCACCGCGACCTGGCCCGGCTCGTCCGGCCAGTGCCCGCTCAGCACGCGTGGCCGGAACAGCGGGTCGCCGCGCTGGAGGTGGATCGTGGTCTCCTGGGTGCCGCCCGCGACCTCGGCGTCGACCCTGGTGGCCGCGAGCACCGCCTCGACACCGGGCAGTGCGCGCAGCATCGCCTCGGTCTCGGCATCACCCAGCTTCGGCTCCGGGTGGTCCGCCCGAGGCAGCCGCACCGGCGGAGCACCGGCGGGAGGCCCGGCCAGCAGCTCGAAGTTGCCGGGTGTCGCGTAGTCGGGGCGGACGGCGTCGTTGTAGGCGGTGACGGACGTGGTCAGGCCCGTCGCGAGCGTCACGACCAGGACGCCGAGCACGACCGAGGCCAGGGTCAGCGCGCTGCGGCCGACGCGGGCGAACGGCATTCCGAGGCCGAGGCTGACCGAGCGCGGCAACCGGGTGCCGCTCAGCCACCGCTGGATCCGCAACGCCCGCCCGGTGTGCGTGGTGGTGCCCGCGCTGATCGCCCGCGCCGCCGGCAGTCCTCGCGCCCGCAGGGCCGGGACGAGGGCGGCCGACGCCACCAGCACCGGCATTCCCAGTGCCGCGACGAGGTTCACCCACGGCGCGAAGCTCAGCTCGTCGACGCCGAAGCCCTCGACGGCGTCCTGCACGATCGGCTTGGCGAAGAGGTTGCCGGCCACCGTGCCGAGCAGGCAGCCGGCGACAGCCGGGATCGAGACCATCACCAGGTACACGGCCATCACCTGGTTCGGTGTGAAGCCGATGGCCTTGAGCATCCCGATGTGCCGCAGTCCCGCGACGACCGCGCCGCTCACGACGTTGGCGACGATCAGGACGGCGACGACCAGGCCGAGGACACCGAAGATCATCAGGAACGGGATGAACACGCCCAGCTCGGACGTCGCCTTGTCCTTGACCGTGAGGTGCGAGAGCGTGCCGAGCAGACCGTCGCGCGGCAGGGTCGCGGTGAACGCCGCCACGCCCGCCGCGCCGGTGTCGTCCAGCCGGTAGAGCATCTGCAGCGCGTTCGGGTGCAGGGCGTCGATCTGCGAGGGCGCGACCCAGGCGTCGGCGGTTCCCGTGACCGAGCGGGCGAACCCGACGACGGTCAGCGCCGGCAGGCCCGGGAGCTCCAGGCGGAAGCCCACGTCGATGCGGCCTTCGGCGTCCGGCGTGCGGTTGAGCACGATCTCCCCGGGCCCGGTGGCCCAGGTCCCCTTCCAGACCGAGAGGCGGTCGACCCGGCCGCCGGGCTCGGCCCGTCCGACGACGTTGAGCGTGCCCAGGAAGACGTCGGCGTCCGCAGTGTCCACAGTGGCCTGACGGAACGGACCGGCGGACACCCCGCGCTCCAGTTCGGCCGCGTTCACCTTCTCCGGGTCGAACTCGGCGGCCAGGTGCGCGCCCTGTTGCGTCGCGAAGGCCCGGTCGAACGGCGCGGCCGCCGCGTCCAGCAGGCCCAGCCCCATCACGAGCGTCGCACTCGCCACGCAGACGACGACACCGATCACGACCGTCTGCAGCTTCCGGCGGCGCACCGCGGCCCACGCCGCGGACCACACCGCGTTCATGCCCGCTCCAGGCTGTTCTCGCGGGCGATCCGGCCGTCGGCGACCTCGATCAGCCGGGTCGCGCAGCGGGTGGCGAGCCGTTCGTCGTGGGTCACGAGCAGCAACGTCTGGCCGATCTGGTTGAGGTCGAGCAACAGGTCCATGACCTGTTCGCCGGACTTGCTGTCGAGAGCGCCGGTCGGTTCGTCGGCGAGCAGCAGGGCGGGCCGGTTCATCAACGCCCGCGCCACCGCGACGCGCTGCCGTTCACCACCGCTGAGCTGCGCGGGGTAGATGTTCTTGCGGCTGGAGATGCCGAGCTCGCCGAACAGTTCGAGGGCGCGTGTGCGGGCCTGACCGGCTTTCGTGCCGGTGAGCTGCGCCGCGAGGGCGACGTTGTCGAGCGCCGAGAGGTCGTCCAGCAGGTTGAAGAACTGGAAGATCATGCCGATGCCCCGGCGGCGGAACAACGCCAGACCGGTCTCGCTCAGCTCCCCCAGGTTCGTGCCGTGCACGACGACCTCGCCCGACGACGGGCGGTCGAGGCCCGAGATCATGTTGAGCAGCGTGGACTTGCCGCTGCCGGACGGTCCCATCACCGCGACCGCCTCTCCGGCGCGGACGGTGAGCGACACCCCGTCCAGCGCGGTCGAGTCGCTGTACTCCTTGCGCACGTTCGTCAGCTCGACGACGGCGTCTGCGTTCTGCATGGCGGTCATCCTGCTGATCCGGGGCTGCGGGAGCGTCAGTCTGCGGAGGTAACTCGCCGCCGGGGTCATCCCGGGGATGTACGGACTGCACCTGGGGTTTGACGCGCGGACGATCGGCGTTCTGGGACAGTGACGGGGTGTGGGAGCTGGTGGTGGCCGTCGTCGCCTGCCTGGCCGCCGCGTACTTCGCGGTGCGACTGGTGGCGGCAAGGCGCGCGTACACCCGTGCGATGGAGGAACGTGGCTGGCTGCTGGAGCGGGAACGGGAGTCCGCGGCCCGTGGCGCCGTCGACGCCGAACGTGCCCGGATCGCGCGGGAGCTGCACGACATCGTGAGCCACAACGTGAGCGTGATGGTCGTGCAGGCCGGGGCGGCGCGGCGGGTGCTCTCGACCGGCACGGACGAGGTGACCGACGCGTTGCTGGCCGTGGAGAGCGCGGGCCGCGACACGATGACCGAGCTGCGGCACATGCTGGGCCTGCTCGCGCCGTCGGGTGACAGCGACGACCTGCTGGCGCCGCAACCGGGTCTGAGCCGGCTGAGCTCGCTCGTCGACCGGATGTGCTTCGCCGGGCTGCCGGTGGAGGTGCGGATCTCCGGTGAGCCGCGGCCGTTGCCGTCCGGGGTCGACCTGACGGCGTACCGGATCGTGCAGGAGGCGCTGACGAACGCGTTGAAGCACGGCGACGGGCGGCAGGCGGAGGTGACGGTGCGGTACGCCGAGCACCACCTGCGCGTCGAGGTGCTCAACTCCGGGCCGAGCGCGCTGGCCGGCGAACGAGTGTCCTTCGAGGACGGACAGGGGCGGGGGTTGCTCGGGTTGCGCGAGCGGGTGGCGGCTCTGGGCGGGGATCTGGACGCGCGGCGGCGACTCGGTGGCGGGTTCCGCGTCCGGGCCAAGATCCCGGTCGAGCGGCCGTGAGCGGGCCGCGGGTGGTGATCGCGGACGACCAAGCGTTCGTGCGCATCGGGTTCCGGATGATCCTGAAGTCCGGTGGCGTCGAGGTCGTCGGCGAGGCGGCGGACGGAGCCGAGGCGGTCACGGCGGTGCGGGACCTGAAGCCGGACGTCGTGCTGATGGACATCCGCATGCCCGGCATGGACGGGCTGGAGGCGTGCCGGCGGATCGTGCGCGAGCCGGGCGACTGCCGGGTGCTGATGCTGACGACGTTCGACCTCGACCGGTACGTCTACGAGGCGCTCGCGGCGGGTGCGAGCGGGTTCCTGTTGAAGGACGTCACGCCGGAGCACCTCGTCGCGGCCGTGCGGCTGATCGAGACCGGGGACGCCCTGCTGGCGCCGTCGATCACCCGCAGGCTCGTGGAACGGTTCGCGTCCGGCGTCTCCGCTCCCGCCGTGCACCGGGACCTGGCGGCGTTGACACCGCGGGAACGCGAGGTGCTCACGCTGGTCGGGAGTGGGCGGTCGAACTCCGAGATCGCCGGCCATCTGACGTTGAGCGAGGCGACCGTGAAGACGCACGTGGCGCGGATCTTCGCGAAGCTGGCGCTGCGGGACCGCGCGCAGGCCGTCGTCCTCGCCTACGAGACGGGACTGGTCACGCCCGGCGCGTGAGCTCCCACGCGGTGATCTCGGTCCTGCTGCGCAGGCCGAGCTTGTTGAGGACGCTGCGGACGTGGGTCTCGACGGTGCGTTCGCTCAGGTGCAGGCGGGCCGCGATCTGGCGGTTGGTCAGCGCTTGCGCGACCAGGTCCACGACCTCGGATTCGCGCGGGGACAACGGGTCCTGCGCCTGAGCCTCTGCCTGGAGCCGCTGGAGGAACCGATCCGCTTCGGCGAGCCGGATCGGCATGTCCAGCGCGCGGAACTCGGCCGCCGCCTCGGTCGCGAGCGTCCTGGCCGCTGCCGGGTCGGCCGACGCGCGGGCGAGCCCGAGCCTGCTCAGCGCGGCGAACGGGCGGGCGCCGATGCGGGCGTTCATCTCCAGCGCCAGCCGGTAGTGCTCGGCCGCGACCTCCGTGCGGCCGCACGTCATCGCGAGGTCACCCAGCAACTGCGGCGAGGCGGCGCTGGAGAACACCGCGCCGGACCCGTCCGCGCCGAAGTGCGGCTCCAGAGTGGACAGCACCGCGTAGACGCCCTCCGCCGCCTCGGCGTCGTCCAGCAGGCAGGCCACCACACCGATCTGCGAGACGAGCGGAGCCCACGTGGGCGCGACCTCGAGCGTGGCCGGCATCGCCCGGAACTCCGCGAACGTGGCCCGTGCCTGCTCGGTCTCGCCCAGCACCGCGTGCAGGAACGGCACGTACACCCGTGCCAGCGGGATGTCGCCGACGCGTTCGATCACACCGAGGGCGTCGCGGGCCATCGCCTCGTCGATCCCGCCGACCACCTGCGCCAGGCCCTGCTGGAACGCGTAGTACATGCCCTTCGTCGCCATGGCCCCCATCCGCTCGGCCACGGCCCGAGCCGTCTCGTTGCACTCCCGCGCGCGCCGCAACTGCCCGACCAGCGCCGCCTTCATGGCCCGCAACCGGTGCAGGTGCCACCACGCCACCCCGTGCTGCCGGGACGCCGCGAACTGCTCGATCAGGTCGAGCTGCCGGTCCACCTCGGCCAGGTCCCCCACCTGCACCGCCGCGTCGACCAGCCACACGTGCCCCCACAGCTCGGCGTGCGGCTGCCGTGCGGTCGCGGCGAGTTCGACGGCCCGGTTCGCCAGCGCGACCCGTTCGTCGCGGAACTGCGGCGCGCACAACGCCAGGTGCCGCGCGTGGATCCCGTCCAGTTCCGCGTCGGGGTCGCCGCTGCGCACCGCGAGTTCCAGCGCCTTCGCGGACAACTCGCGTGCCCGCCCGCCGGCGCCGGTCGTGGTGGCCGCCATCGCTCTCCTGGCGAGCAGCCTCGACGCGGTGGCTTCGCCTGTGGGGTGCCGGAGCGCCGTGACGCAGAGCTGGTCGACGGCGGCCAGCAGCGAGCGGTCGCCCATGCCGGTGATGACGAGGGCGGCTTCGGCGATCAGGTCAGGGGCGCCGGCCTGCTCGGCCAGGCGGGCCGCGGTGCGGCAGTGGTCCAGGCTGG
The DNA here is from genome assembly GCF_033794685.1 of Streptomyces sp. ID05-26A. Classification (NCBI taxonomy): domain Bacteria; kingdom Bacillati; phylum Actinomycetota; class Actinomycetes; order Kitasatosporales; family Streptomycetaceae; genus Streptomyces; species Streptomyces sp. ID05-26A. The sequence goes on along the minus strand of NZ_JARAYZ010000002.1, from coordinate 161,058 downwards.
CCTCGGTGTCACCGGCGAGGAACTCGGCGCGGGCGAGGTCGAGGGTGAGCTCGGCGGTCTTCTCGGCGGTCTTCTCGGCGGCCGACGCCAGCGCCAGCGCCGCGAACCCGACTGCCTCGTCGTAGGCGAGTTCCGCGATGGCCGCCCGCGCGGCCTCCGACGCCCACCGCGTGCACTCCGCCGCGGCGTCCGCGCCGGTGGCACGCCTCCACTGCGCGGCGATCCGCCCCGGCGCACCACCTCCGTCGGCCAGCGCCAAGGCACACCGCCGATGCAGCTCCGCTCGTGCCGATGGCGCGAGGTCCTCGTACACCGCGTCCCGGACGAGAGCGTGTTCGAACGCCAGCACCCCGTCGTGCACCCGCAACACCCCCGCGGCCACGGCGTCGTCGAGCGGACCACCGGGGTCCTCCCCGGTGACGGCCGCGAGCAGCTCCGGTTCGATCCGCTCCCCCAGCACACCGGCCACGCCGAGCACCTCCCGGGCGCGTGCGCTCAGCCGCTCCAGCCGCGACAACACCAGCCGGTGCAGCTGCCCCGCCACCTCACCGCTGTCGAGGAGCATCCGCACGTACAACGGGTTGCCGCCGGTGCCGTCCACCAGCCGTCCGGCCAGTTCCTCCGGGTCTTTCGCGGTCGTCGCCGAACGCACCCAGCCGGCCACGTCACCGCGGGTCAGCCCAGCCAGGTGCACGGTGCGGGTGGCCGGGGCGCGCACCAGCTCGGACATCTCCGCCTCGCGGTGGGTCCCGACGACGAGAATCCGGGCGGCGGGCAGTTCGGTGGTGAGGTGGGCCAGCAGCCGCAACGACGTGCGGTCGGCCCAGTGCAGGTCTTCGAGCACGAGCAGCAACCCGCTGGGCGCGGCTTCCGCCACCAGGGCGTCCGCGGCGTCGGCGAACATGGCGAACCGGGCCGAGTCAGCCGGGTCGTGCGCCTCGGACAGCACGCGGTGCAGCGCGGGCAACGACCGTGCGAGACGGCGCCACGGCCACAACGGAGGCATGCCGGGGTCGTCGACGGCATGCCCACGCGCGACCGGAACGCCGTACGCCCCGGCCATCGCGACGACCTCCGCGGCCAGCCGCGTCTTGCCCATGCCCGCCTCACCGCCGACCAGCACGAGACGGCCCGCACCACCCGCCGCCGCGACGAGACCCGCCCGCAACGAGGCCAGTTCGCGGTCACGGCCGAAGATCGGGAGCTCCTTCACACCGGGAGTATCGCCGACCGGTGGCGGTTCAGTACCGGACTCCGTACTGGCACGGATCCGCGTCGCCCCGAACGAGCAGAGACTCGGTGCACCAACCAAGGAGGCGACCATGTACGCGCAGCTCACCTACTTCGACGGCCCCCGCGGCCCCGAACAGCTGGCCGCCGCGGACTTCGCGGCCAGGGAGCGCATCGCACCCGCGGCCATGGCGGTGCCGGGCAACATCAGGACCTACCTGCTGCGCCGCGAGGACGGCTCGGAGGTCGTGCTGACGATCGCCGAGTCCGAGCAGGTGCTGATCGACACGCAGAAGGCGATCATGAGCACCCAGCTCCTCCCCGGCGAGGACCCGGCGCTGCTGCGAGGAGCGGACCGCGTCGAGATCTACCCCGTGCTCCAGGTCTTCGAGTACGACGGAGTGCGGTCATGACCGCCACCCGAGCACTCGTGGCCGGCGTGTGGCAGGCCGACGTCAGCCGCAGCACCGCGACGTTCCAGGTCGGCAACCTGGGCCGCAGGACCCACGGCACCGTGCCGATCACCGAGGGCACTGTGGAGATCGGCGCGGACGGCACGCTCCTGGCCGCGCACGGCGTCCTGGACCTCGGCGCCATCGGCACCGGCAACGCCAAGCGCGACCAGGACCTGCGCAAACCAGGCCTGCTCGACCTCGACCGGCATCCCACGATGACGTTCACCGCGACGTCGTCGCAGGGTGTCGGCGACGGCTGGCACGTCACCGGCACGCTCGCCGCGCGCGGCACCGAGACCGTGCTCGACGGCACCGTCGCACTGTCCTCGGCGGACGGTCGGGTGGTGATGACCGCGACCGCCCGGCTCGACCGCAGGACGCTGGGCATCCGCGCGCCGAGGTTCCTGATCGGCAGGTACGTCGACATCACCGTGACCGCGGTGATCGTTCACCCGGCCTGAAGGACGAGGAACAGGAAGTTGGGTGCGCCCGCGTAGTGGGCGAACTCCGCCGGGAACAGCTCGCGGGCCTGCGGCAACGGCTGCGGCTCACTGATCCGGGAGATCCCGAACCCGGCCGCGGTGAACGCGTCGGTCATCGCGTGCAACGGCCGGTTCCAGAAGGTCACCTCGACCATCCGGTCCCCGACCGGCCACCGCGCGGGACTCGGCCAGGTCGAGAAGTAGTCGGGGCGGCGTCCGGCCAGACGTTCGTCGCAGTACGCGGCGGTGGGGTGGTTGACCGACACGATCAGCCGCCCACCGGGCCGCAGCACCCGCCGCACCTCGGCGAGCGTCGGCCCCCAGTCCTCCAGGTAGTGCAACACCAGGGACGCGACGACGTCGTCGAACTCGGCGTCGGCGAACGGCAGCGGGCCCGCCAGGTCGGCGATCCGCAGATCCGCGTCGGAGCCGAGCCGCCGCCGCGCCTGCTCCAGCATCCCGGCGCTCACGTCGATGCCGCTGACGACCGCGCCCCTCTCCCGCAACGCCGCGAACAACGGTCCCGCGCCGCACCCGGCGTCGAGGATCCGTCGTCCGGCCACGTCCCCGGCCAACGCCAACGTCGCCGGACGCTCGTACAAAGCGTTGGCGTAGCTCGTCTCGTTGTCGGCGGCGTAGGCCTCGGCCACGAGGTCGTAGTCGCTCATGAATCGATCTTGCCCGACCACCGCGGTCACCGAAGTGGACCAAGGCACCACCAGAAACCGGCCCACCCGTTGTACCGGTCTTTTACACGCACAGAACCGGGAAGCCCCACCCGAAGCCCCGTTCTCCCTGGCCAAGCCACATGACTCGATTCCGAGCCGATGACATCGATGTCGTCGCCGTGAATTCCTGTCTCGTCTGTCTTGTTGACCAGCACCCCTCCGCGACCGAAGCTTCCTGGCAACGTTGTCAGGACAGGGATCGGAGCTCGCACATGGCGGAGGACTTCGGCAGTGCCGTCTCGCGCAGACAGGCGCTGACCATGGGAGGCGGACTGCTCGCCGGCTTCGGCCTGGGCTCCGCGCTGTCGGGGTCCGCGTCGGCCGCCCCGGAGCAGGCCGCGGCCCAGCAGAAGGCCGTCGATCTCGCGTTGTTCCGGCCGGTCTCGGTGTCCTCCACGGACTACGCGGCGACCCCGGCGAAGTTCGCCGTGGACGGTCTCGCACAGGTCGGCGTGCAGGGGTCCGGCTGGCGAGCCGGGCAGGGTGACGGGCAGTGGATGATCGTCGACCTGCAGGGCCGGTGCGAGGTCGGCTCGATCGTCCTGACGTTCGAGGCCAAGCCCGGTGATCAGGCGTTCGACGCCAACGGGTCGCGTGCCGACACCATCGGCACCGAGATCCAGTCCAGTTACGCGACGGTCTTCGACCTCGACGTGTCCGACGACGGCAAGGTCTGGCGGACGGTCCACGCGACCGAGGCCGGTGCCGGCGGTGTGATCACCGTGCCGTTCTCGCCCGCCGTGAAAGCGCGCTGGGTCCGGTTCTCCGCCTCGCGCCGATCGACCTCGAACCCGTTGGGGCTCAACGGGCTCCAGGTCTACGGCACCAGCCGTGACAACCGGCCCGCGGTGAAGGGCTGGACCAACTGGCCGGTGCGCAACCACGAGAGCCCCGCTCTCACCGTGGCTCCGGACGGTTCCGTGCCGCTCGAGTCGGGCTGGGTGCTGACCATGCAGGACTTCGCGCCCGCCAAGGACGGTGGCGCGCTGTCCGGCCCGAACGTCGACACCCGTGGCTGGGTGCCCGCGACCGTGCCCGGCACGGTGCTCGCGTCGCTGGTCGAGCAGGGGCACCTGCCCGACCCGGTGTACGGGATGAACAACCTGGAGATCCCGGAGGCGTTGTCGCGGCACGTGTGGTGGTACCGGCGCACGTTCGGGCTGCCGCGCGGACTCGACACGGGCGCGGGCCGGCACGTGTGGCTGGAGTTCGACGGCATCAACCACGACGCCGAGTTCTGGCTCAACGGAGCCAGGATCGGCGCCATCAGCAACCCGTTCGGCCGGGCCGCGCTGGACATCACCGCCACGCTGCGCAAGAGCGGTGACCAGAACCTCGCGGTGAAGATCGCGCCGATGCCGTTCCCCGGCAGTCCCGGTGACAAGGGGCCGCGCGGTGAGGCGTGGGTCGGCGCGAACAGCACGATGTTCAAGAACTCCCCCACTTATCTCGCGGTGTCGGGCTGGGACTGGATGCCCGCCGTCCGCGACCGCGCCTCGGGCATCTGGAACCACGTCCGGTTGCGCTCGACCGGTGCTGTGGTCGTCGGCGACCCGCGCATCGACACCGTGCTGCCGGACGCCACGACCGCCGAGGTCACGTTCACCGTGCCGGTCCGCAACGTCGAGTCGAGCGCGAAGACCGTCACCGTCACGGCCGAGTTCGACGGCATCAAGGTCAGCAGCAGCGTCACCGTGCCCGCGAACTCCGAGGCGAACGCGGTGTTCAAGCCGGCCACGCACCCCCAGTTGCGGATCAAGAACCCGAAGCTGTGGTGGCCCAACGGGTACGGCGACCCGACCCTGCACGACCTGACGCTCACCGCGTCCGTCGGCAACGCCGTCAGCGACCGCAAGAAGCTCAAGTTCGGCATCCGGCAGGTGACGTACTCCTACGACCTGCCGATCACGATCGTCGACGGCGCCGCCGAGCAGACCGTCGACGTCGGCGCCCAGCAGGCCCGCTACGTCCGGATGCAGGGTGGCAGGCGTGCCACCAACTGGGGCTTCTCCGTGTTCACGATGTCCGTCGTGGACAGCGGGTCCCCGGACGTCGACCTGGCGCGGGGCAAGACCGCCACGGCGTCGTCGGCCGCCGACTGGACCTCCCCTGGCGCCGTGACCGACGGCGACCCGAAGTCCCGGTGGACCTCGAACTACAACGACAACGAGTACGTCCAGGTCGACCTGGGCGCCGCGACCGCGTTCGACCGGGTGGTCCTGCGCTGGGAGACGGCCTACGCGGCCACCTTCAAGATCCAGGTCTCCCAGGACGGCCAGACCTGGACCGACGTCGCGTCGAAGGACAACTCCCCCAAGCCGCTGATCATCCACGTCAACGGCGTCAAGATCTTCGCCCGCGGCGGCAGCTGGGGCTGGGACGAGTTGTTGCGCCGCATGCCCGGCTCGCGCGCGGACGCCGCGGTGGCGCTGCACAAGGACATGAACTTCACGGTGATCCGCAACTGGGTCGGCTCGTCGTACCGCGAAGAGTTGTTCGAGGCGTGCGACAAGTACGGCATCCTGCTGTGGAACGAGTTCTGGCTCGGCTGGTCCGCCGACCCCGCCAACCACGAGCAGTTCTTCGCGCAGGCCAAGGACACCGTGCTGCGCTACCGCTCGCACGCCTGCTGCGTGGTGTGGTTCGGCTGCAACGAGGGCAGCCCGCCGTACGCGGTGGACAAGGTGCTCCGGGAGATCGTGCACACCAACACCGACCTGATGTACCAGCCGAACTCGGCCGGCGGCGTGATCACCGGCGACGGCACGTACCGGTGGGTGGACCCGCGCACGTACGGCACCGGTGAGGCCACCGGCGGGAAGTTCGGGTTCTGGAGCGAGATCGGCCTGCCGACCGTGTCCGTGGTCGAGAGCATGCGCAACCTCGTCGGGCAGGGCAACGCGGGCTGGCCGATCGGTGACGCCTGGTACATGCACGACTGGTCGGAGAACAGCAACCAGCAGCCCAAGGGTTACCAGGCCGCGATCGATGCCCGCCTCGCGCCGTCGAGCAGCATGGAGGAGTTCTGCCGCAAGGCGCAGTTCGTCAACTACGAGAGCATGCGCGCGATCTTCGAGGCGTGGAACGCCAGGCTGTGGAACGACGCGACCGGCGTGCTGCTGTGGATGTCGCACCCGGCGTGGCACAGCACGGTGTGGCAGACCTACGACTACGACATGGACGTCAACGGCAGCTACTACGGCTCTCGCAAGGGCTGCGAGCAACGGCACGTGCAGGCGAACCTGACCACCTGGCAGGTCACGGCCGTCAACCACACGGCGTCCGCGCTCACCGGCGTGACGGTCAAGGCCCAGTTGCACGCGTTGGACGGCAAGGCGATCGGGCAGGCGCAGGAGCAGAAGCTCGACGTCGCCGCGACCTCGGCCGCGAACCTGTTCACGGTGCCGTTCGACGCCGCGCTGCCCGCGTTCCACCTGCTGCGCCTCACGCTGATCGACGCCCAGGGCAAGCAGCTGTCCGAGAACACCTACTGGCGTTACCGGACCGAGGCGTCGATGCACGCTCTCAACCAGTTGGCGTACACGCAGCTCGCGACCACGTTGACGGCCAACAAGAACGGCTACACCGCGATCGTCCGCAACACGGGCAAGACGGTGGCCGCGATGGTCCGGCTGTCGCTGCGGGAGCGCAACGGGACCGACCGCGTGCTGCCGACCCTGTACAGCGACAACTACTTCTGGTTGCTGCCGGGTGAGAGCCGGACGGTCACGATCGATCCTCAGCGGTCCGTCCGGACGCCGCGTCTGCTGGCGGAGGCGTACAACTCGGCGCCGAAGCTGAGCTGAGGTCCTCTCGACCTGGATGCCGCCGCGCCGACCACAGAGTCAGCGCGGCGGCACCCAGCCCCATGAGCAGCGAGGTCCAGATGTTGAGGCGCAGGCCCAGGATCGTGTTCGCCTCGTCGATCCGAAGCGCCTCGATCCACAGCCTGCCCGTCGTGTAGAGCACGACGTAGAGCCCGAACGCACGGCCGTGCCCGAGCCGGAACCGGCGGTCCACCCAGATCACGACGGCCGCCGCGGCGAAGGTCCAGAGCAGTTCGTAGAGGAACGCCGGGTGGAACGTCCCCAGCACCACCGGTTGTCCGTCCGCACCGATCACGGCACGTCCGGCGTCCTGGTCCCACTCGTGGATCGTGAGTGCCCACGGCAGGTCGGTCGGACCGCCGTAGACCTCGTTGTTGAACCAGTTGCCGAGCCGGCCGATCCCTTGCGCCAGCAGGATTCCCGGCGCGGCGGCGTCCGCGAGCGGCGGCAGCGCCACACCCGCGCGTTTCGCACCGATCCACGCTCCGAGCGCGCCGAACGCGATGGCGCCCCAGACGCCCATCCCGCCCTCCCAGATGTAGAGGGCCTTGATCGGACTGCCGCCGGGGCCGAAGTACGGCTGCCACGACGTCGCCACGTGGTAGAGCCGGGCGCCGACGATGCCGAACGGGACGCCCCAGGTCGCGATCTGGTTGATGACACCGGGCCTGCCGCCGCGCTGGACGTAGCGACGTTCGGTGAGCCACGCGGCCACCAGGATGCCGGCGATGATGCAGAAGGCGTACGCGCGGATCGGCACCGGACCGAGGTGCCAGACACCCTGGGTCGGGCTGGGCAATGCGGCCAGAAGCATCGCGCCAGGCTAGTGAGACCGGGGCCTGCGCACTGTGAAGTCCGCGGGCCCCGGCCGTCATGTCACTTGTTCAGCGCACCGCCGACGATCGGCAGCACCACCTTGCTGACGCCCAGCGAGACGTTCAGCGACACACCGCTCGCCGCCGTGTCCGTGGCGAGGTAGGCGTTGTGGTTGGTGACGAGCACGATGCCGATCCGGTGCCCGGCCGGGATCAGCGCGTCCCTGGCGTGCAGCTTCCAGGTCACGTCCGCGGTGGTCCCGTTGGTGGGCAACGGGGTCGCGGTCTCGAGCGACGACCGGTTCTTGGCGTCGACGGCACCCTTGGTCAGCATCGTCGCCGTGACCGCCTGGATCGACACGTCCGGCGGGCGCGCGCAGCCGGTCTTGTCGCGCAGGTCGTTCCGGCCGCAGACCTCCGTGGACAGCTGCAGCGGGCTGCGTTCGGACAGCACCGCCTGCGTGCTCGGGCCGTAGTCCACCAGCACCGCCGTGAGCGGCGTCGACGCCCGGTTCGAGGCGATCCGGACGGTCACGCTGACCTCGCCGGACAGCCGTGCGTCCTTCGTCAGCGGTGCCGTCACGTAGGCGAGCCGGCGCGTGTTCGCGGTCTCCGGGTTCGCCATCATGGTCGCCTCGCTGATGTTCGCGTTCGCGACCAGGTTCTGCGTGCCGCTGGGAGTCGGCGCGGTGGTGAGCGAACCGGACATGCCCCCGGCCGCCGGGCCGAAGTACAGCGTCGTGTCCTGGGTGTCCGGCCGCGGCCACGCCGCCGCCTGCTCCCAGCTCCCGTCCGGCTTCTGCACGTCGGCCATGGGCTCGTTCATGATCCCGTTGTCCGCGCCCTTGAGCCAGTGGTCCATCCACAGCCCCATGACGCGCTGCCACTCGGTCTGGCGGAACGAGATCGGGTCGAGGTGCCCGCCGCGGTGCAGCCAGATCTTGCGCGGCACGCCGTTGTCCGCCAGTTCCTTCCACCAGCGGCCGAACTGCGACGGCTTGACGTTCCAGTCCGCCTGGCCGTGCACGACGAACACCGACGCGGTCGTGTTCTTCGCGCCCGGCCGATAGTCGCGGGCCTTCCAGAACGACGTGTAGTCCCAGGACTCGTCACCGTCGTCCGCGGTCAGCTTGTCGAACACCGGCTTGCACTTGGCCTTCTGCGACGAGCTCACGACGTAGTTGGCGAGGTAGGTCGGGTAGTTGGACTCCCAGCCCTTGTACCCGATGCCCTGGTCACGGGCGTACTCGTACCAGCTGGAGATCGCCGCGATCGGCACGATCGTCTTCACACCGGGGATGTTCGCCGCGGCCGCCGCGTTGGGCAGCGTGCCGTTGTAGGAGACGCCGAGCATGCCGACGTTGCCGGTGCTCCAGCTCGCGACCGCAGCGCGGCCGTCCGCGTAGAACGCCTTCGCACGGCCGTTGAGCCAGTCCACGACCGCACGGACGCTCGCCGTGTCCTCGGGACCGCCCGTCGTCGGGCAGCCGGTCGAGCGGGAGGTGCCTTGCATCTCCATCTCGACGACGGCGTACCCGCGCGGCACGAAGTACTCGTCGTACCAGCGGCCGAAGCCGCGCGGCACGGTCATGGACGACGCGGCCGCCGCGCCCAGCCCGTAGTAGGGGCTGGCCTCCATGACGATCGGCACCCGTTCGGCCGTGTCCGGCCGCATGACGTCGGCGGCGATGCGGTCGAGCTTGCCGTCGGAATCACTGTCGATTGTGGACTCGACGTAGACGGTCTCGGTGATCGCCGCCGCGGCGGCGGGTGCCGCGTTCGAGGCAGGCGTGTAGATCGTCGCGGCCAGGAGCAGGGTGGCCGTGACGAGGTAGACCCTTCGCATAGGTTCCTCCGTCGGAGGGCCCGATCGAGCAGCAGGGGTACAGCGATTCGGGCCCTGCGAAGGAATCTCACCGGTTCCGGTGGTGTCACCGGTACGGCCGAAAGATCTAAACCATTACCTGTCTCAGGCGGCGACCAGTTCCTTGTCCCGGTCCGAGGCCTTGACCTTGGGCTTCTTGTTCGGCAGCGACAGGCGGATCACCTTGCGCCACGCCGAGAAGACCTGCTTGGGCAGCGGGCCGGTCACGTACTCCAGTTCGTACTTCTCGAACAGTGCGCGCACCTTCACCGCGACCTCGGCGTACCGGTTGCTCGGCAGGTCCGGGAACAGGTGGTGCTCGATCTGGTGCGACAGGTTGCCGGTCATGAAGTGCATGGCCTTGCTGCCGCTGATGTTCGCGGAGCCCATCATCTGGCGCAGGTACCACTGACCGCGCGTCTCACCCTTGATCGAACGGCGCTCGAAGACCTGCACGCCCTCGGGGAAGTGCCCGCACATGATCACCGAGTGCGACCAGATGTTGCGGACCAGGTTCGCGGTGAACGTCGCGGCGAGCGTCGTGAGGAACGACGGGCCCGACAGCAGCGGGTGGATCACGTAGTCCTTGAGCACCTGCTTGCGGATCTTGCGCCCCACGGCCGCGGCCCGCGCGCGGAACTCCGGGCGGTTGCGGCGGCGCTTGTGGAGGTTCTTGCCGAGCTCCAGGTCGTACGCGGCGATGCCGTACTCGAAGAAGCACGCGTTGATGAAGTTCCACAGCGGCTGGCCCAGGTGCATCGGGTGCCACTTCTGGTCCTCGTCCACGCGCATGATGCCGTAGCCGAGGTCGTTGTCCTTGCCGATCACGTTGGTGTACGTGTGGTGCAGTTCGTTGTGCGAGTGCTTCCACTGCTCGGCGGGCGAGACGTGGTCCCACTCCCAGGTGGTGGAGTGGATCTTCGGGTCGCGCATCCAGTCCCACTGGCCGTGCAGGATGTTGTGCCCGATCTCCATGTTGTCCATGATCTTCGCGACGGACAGACCGGCGGTGCCGATGATCCACGCCGGCGGGAAGAGCGAGAACAGCAGGATGCCGCGGCTGGTCAGCTCCAGCTTGCGCTGCACCGAGATGACCTTGCGGATGTAGGCGGCGTCCTTCTCACCACGGCTCGCGATGATCTCGTCGCGGATCGCGTCGAGCTCACGGCCGAGCTCCTCGATCTGCTCGGCGGTGAGGTGGGCGGTGGGATCGATGGCGGTCATGGAGCCTGCTTTCCGGGGAACAGTGGCTGGGGGGTTGCCACTTCACGGGGGGAGAAACGTCAGTGGTGGGCGCTGGTCAGCGTTCGAGTTCGCAGGGCCCGGCGGCGGCGGACACGCAGGTCTGGACGAGCACGTGGGCGGTGGGGCTGTCCGAGGCCTCGGTGATCTCGCCGGTGCGCAGGTCTCGCACGGCGCCCGACTTCAGCGGCGTGACGCAGCCGAAGCAGATGCCCATGCGGCAACCGGACGGCATCAGCACGCCGGCTTCCTCGCCGACGTTCAGCAACGGCGTGGCACCGTCCGCCTCGGCGGTCTTGCCGGTCTTGCCGAACGTGACCACGCCACCCTCGCCGGCGACGACGACCGTGGGGCGGAACCGTTCGGTGTGGAGCTTCTCGGCGACACCGTGCTCGGCCCAGTGCGCCTCGGCGGCGTCGAGCAGGCCGGCCGGGCCGCAGGCCCAGGTCTCGCGCTCGGCCCAGTCGGGCACCAGTTCGTGGAGCTTCGCGACGTCGAGCATGCCGTCGGCGTCGGTGTGCAGCTCTTTGAGCGTGAGGGCCTTGTCCGCGACCAGGTCGTGCAGGTCGTTGCGGAAGATCACGTCTTCCTTGCGGGGCGCGGAGTGCACCATCACGACGTCGGCGAACTTCGTGTCGCGCAGCATGCCCATCGCGGGCGTGATGCCACTGCCGGCCGTCAGGTAGAGCACCTTGGCGGGCTGGGCGGCGGGCAGGACGAACTCGCCGGTGGCCTGGTCGAGCTGGATGATCGTGCCGGGCTTCGCCTTGCGGACCAGGTGGTTGCTCACCTTGCCGTCGGGGATGGCCTTCACGGTGATCGTGATGCAGCCGTCGGCGCGGCTCGTCGGCGACGTCACCGAGTACGCACGCCACAGGCGCACGCCGTCGACGTCGATCCCGATCCGGATGTACTGACCGGCGACGTGACCGCGCCAGCCCTTGCCGGGCTTGATCACGATGGTGGCGGCATCGTCTGTCTCGCGGTGCACGGCCACGATGCGGCCGCGCAGGTCAGCGCCCGCTCTGAGGGGGCTGACCAGGTCGAGGTAGTCGGACGGCAGCAGTGGCGTCGTGACCAACTCAAGCAGTTTCCACGCCCTGCTGCGAAGGGCGGCACTCGTCATGACTCCAGCTTGATGCGCCCCAGGGCGTAAAGTCCTGTCCGTAGGACGTGAATCTGAACCGCTGGATTGTTCGCAGGGAACAAATCGTGACACACGCAATGAGGAGAGCCACCGAACTGGCCCTCGATGAGAAGACCGTGACCGCACTGCGGGCGGTTCTGAGGCCGACGGCCGACGAGGTCGTCCGCGCCATCATCACCGAGGTGCCTTCGTACGCGAACGCACTTTCCGGCCGCATGGGCGGCACGATCCGCCGTGCCGTTCGCACGGCGCTCGGACTGTACTTGGACCTCGCCAGCGGCACAGGAGGAGGCGGCGACGCGAGCGACGCGGCCTACGAACTGGGCCGAGGCGAGGTGCGCGACGGCCGCTCGATGGACGCCCTGCTCAGCGCCTACCGGGTAGGCGCCCGCGTGGCGTGGCGAGGCCTGGCGGCAGGCGCCGTACCAGCGGGTCTGCCCGCCGCGGAGGTCGCGAAGTTCGCCGAACTGACCTTCGCCTACATCGACGAACTGTCCGCCGCCTCGGCCGCCGGCCACGCCGACGAACTGGCCGCCCGAGGCCTGGCCCACGAACGCCACCTCGAACAACTGGCCCGCGACCTGCTGGCCGGCGCGAGCACCGAGGTGCTCCTGGCGTCCGCCCAGCGAGCGGCCTGGCAACCACCCACCACGCTGACCGCCGTCCTGCTCCCCGCGTTCCAGGCCCGCCCCGCCAACCGCCTGCTGGACCCCGGCACCCTGGTGCTGGACGACCTGCCGGACTCCACGGGCGTGCTGCTCGTGCCCGATGCCGACCGCACACACCTCTTGCGGCAGCTCATCGGCCGTAACGCCGTCGTAGGCCCAGCCCGCCCGTGGATGCGAGCCTCTGCCTCGTACGCACGAGCGGAACGCGCGCGCTCGCTCTCCCCGGACATCCGTGACACCGAGGAACACCTCGCAGCCCTGGTCCTGAGCGCAGACCCCGACGCCTACGCCGACCTGCGTGCGCGCGCGCTCGCTCCGTTGCAGACCCTGTCCGCCACGTCTGCTCGGCGCCTGGAGGAGACGTTGCGTGCGTGGTTGCTGCATCACGGACGGCGTGAGGAGGTCGCGGCGGCGCTGTTCGTGCACCCGCAGACCGTTCGGTACCGGATGCAGCAGCTTCGTGACCTGTTCCCGGACCTGGGGTCTCCGCAGCGGGTTCTGGAACTGACTCTGGCGGTGGGGCTGCCTGCGGCTTCGGCCTAGTTTTGGTCAACACTGAAGCCATCGAGGCTGTCGAGCGCAGTGGCGCACGCCACACCGGCGCGAGAACCTGGCGCACGATCTCGACGTCTTGCGGAGTGTGAGAGCCATCCGGGGTGAGCCGGCCGACCTCGACGAGGAACAGCTCGTGCGCCGAGTCGCACGGGGTGATCGCCGCGCGTTCGAGGAGCTGTACCGCCGCACGTCACCGTGGCTGGCCGGGCGGCTGCGCCGGCGTTGTTCGGACGAGCAGATCGTCGCCGAGGTGCTCCAGGAGACCTACCTGGCGGTGTGGCGGGCGGCCGACGCCTTCGCCGGGGCCGCGGCGGGTGGCAGCGCGGTCGGCTGGCTGTGGACCATCGCGGCGCGGCGGCTGATAGACGCGTTCCGCCGGCGTGCCCACCACGCGACGCCTCCCACCGCCGCCGCGCCCTCGGTGGCCGCCGGTGCCGACGAGGAGGTGCTCGACGGGGTGGTCGGGGACGAGGTGGGGGACGCGCTGCGCCGGTTGGCGCCGGAGTTGCGGCAGGTGTTGCAGGCGATGGTGCTCGACGGGTTGTCGGTGCGGGAGACGTCGGTGCTGCTCGGGGTACCGGAGGGGACCGTCAAGACCCGTGCCCGGCGGGCGCGGATCGCGATGAGGGAGGCGCTGGCATGACGGCATACCGATCTGTGCGCGCGACCACGACGGCCACCACCTCACGACCACCCGACGCGACGAAGGAGGCGCGACCATGACGACCCACCACCCCGGCGACCACCTGCTGCGCCGCTACTCCGAGGGCGGCACCATCCCGGCCGACGAACTCTGGGCCGTCGAGTCGCACCTCGAGACCTGCGCTCCCTGCCGCGCCCGGCTCGCCCCGGACCCGACCGCCGAGGCCGTCTGGGCCGGCCTCTCCCCCCTGCTCGACCACACCCCGCAGATGCCGCGAGCAAAGCCGTGGCGGCGCGCGTACGGCTGGGTCTCGCCCGCGGCGGGACCGTGGCTCGCGATGATCCTGCTGGTCACCGCGGCGGCCGTGGCCCTGGACCGCGCCGGGTTCGTGGTCGGCGACCGGGTGTCGCTGGTGCTGCTGATCGCGCCTGTCCTCCCGGTCCTCGGTGTCGCCGCGTCCTGGGGGCGGGCGCTGGACCCGGCGTACGAGCTGACCGCCGCCACGCCCCGCGCCGGGTTGCCGCTGGTGTTCCGGCGGACCGCGGCGGTGCTGGCCGTGGTGGTGCCGGGGCTCGCGATCGCGAGCCTGCTGACCGGTGCCGGGTTCGCCCGGTGGCTCCTCCCCTGCCTGGCGTTCACCGTCGGCACGCTCGCGCTGGGCACCTTCGTCGGCGTCACGCGTGCCGCGATCGGGCTCGTGTCGGTGTGGGCCGTGGCGATCGTGGCGCCGACGATCGCGTTCAGCCGCACCGCCGTCGCGCTCGGCCCCGAGGCCGCACCGGCGTGGGTCGCGGCGCTCGGCGCCGGGGTGGTCGTGCTCGTGGTGCGCAGGATGGCGTTCACCCGGCTGGAGGGGCACCGATGACCGCGCCCACCACGTACGCGTGGGAGATCGAGGCTCGCGATCTGCGGATCAAGGCCGGGCGGCGGATGGCGGTCGACGGGGTCACGCTCACGATGGGGCGTGGTGTGCACGGATTGCTGGGGCCCAACGGCGCCGGCAAGACGACGCTCATCCGCACGCTGGCGACCGTCCTGAAACCCCGGAGCGGGGAGCTGACTCTCCTGGGCGGCATGGACTTGCGGCACCTCCGCAGACAGGTCGGGTACCTGCCGCAGGAGTTCGGGCACTACCGGCGGTTCACCGTGCGGGAGTTCGTCGCGTACGTGGCGTGGCTCAAGGAGATGCGGGACATCCCGGCGGCCGTGCAGCGCGCGATCGAACGAGTCGGGCTCGCGGACAGGGCCGACGACAGGATGAAGACGTTGTCCGGCGGGATGATCAGGAGGGTCGGCATCGCGCAGGCGATCGTGAACGACCCCGAGATCCTCCTGCTCGACGAACCCACGGCGGGCCTGGATCCCACCCAGCGCCTTCGATTCCGCGAGTTGCTCACCGAACTCGGCACCGACGCGTGCGTGGTCGTCTCGACACACCTCGTGGAGGACGTTGCCGCCGCGTGCACCGACGTCGTCCTGCTCTCCCGAGGAAAACTCGTCTTCCAGGGCACGCCGGGCCAGCTGGCGGCCCAGGGCACGGAACAGCACGCGGGCGACAGCCCTCTCGAACGCGGCTACAGCGCGCTGCTCGGCATCCCCGACCGCCCCGGGTCGTGGTGACCGTCGTCACAACGAGAACCTCGTGAGCCCCGTCGCCGTCTTGCCCGTCAAGAACGGAAAACACTTGAGGGAGAACAGGATGCAGGCGATCGAAGCCGACAGCCTGGTGGTGCGCATGGGCAAGCGCAACGCGGTGAACGGGCTCAGCCTCCGGCTCGGCCGGGGTGTCCACGGACTGCTCGGCCCGAACGGCGCGGGCAAGACGACGTTGATCCGCACGCTGGCGACGGTGCAGACACCGACCGCGGGAACGTTGTCACTGCTGGGCAACGGCAAGCTGAAGGACGTCCGGCGGAAGCTCGGCTACCTGCCGCAGCACTTCGGCTATTACAAGCGGTTCAAGGTGCGGGAGTTCGTCGAGTACCTGGCATGGCTCAAGGAGATGCCGCAGAAGCAGATCCCGGACGCCGTGAAGGACGCGCTGGAACGGGTCGGGCTCTCCGACCGCGCCGAGGACAGGATGAAGTCGTTGTCCGGCGGCATGGTCCGCCGGGTCGGCATCGCGCAGGCCATCGTCAACAGGCCCGAGCTCCTGCTCCTGGACGAGCCGACGGTCGGCCTGGATCCCGCGCAACGCCTCAGGTTCCGCGAACTGGTGGCCGAACTGGGCCAGCAGGCCTGCGTGCTGATCTCCACGCACCTGGTCGAGGACGTCGCGGCGGCATGCACCGACGTGGTGCTCGTGAACGAAGGATCCCTTGTCTTCCAAGGAACTCCGGCTGATCTCGCCACCGCAGGCACGGCGACGCACGTCGGCGACAGCCCCATCGAACGCGGCTACACGGCGCTGATCAGCGCGAAGTCCGCCGGGGGTGCCTGGTGACCGGGCTGCGCATCGAACTGCGGCGTTCCACCGCGCTCTGGGCCGGACTGCTCGTGCTGGTCTCCGGCACGGGAATGCTGCTGCTGATCACGTCGGCGAGCCCGTGGTGGGAGCGCAACTCGACGTCGGCGGTGCTCGTGCTCCGGCTCCCCCTGGCCTACGTGTGGGCGCTCGTCGTCGGATTCGCTGTCTTCCAAGGCATGCGCGACAGCCGGGCGGGAGTGACCGAGCTGTTCGGCGCCACGTCCCGTCCCGGCTGGGTCAGGCTCGGCACGCTCGCCGTCGCGGTGGCGGGCACGGTCGCGGTGGCGGTCGCGTTGTTGTGCGCGGGGCTGGTGGCCAAAGTCGTTCTCGGCGGCGGGTTCGTGTCGGTCGGGTTCGTCCCGCTCATGCTGACCGTGGTGCTCGCCCTGGCGTCGAGCGTCCTGCTGGGACTCGCGGTGGGCCGGCTGCTGCCGCACCCGCTGACCGCGCCGGTGGCACTGGTGGCCACGTTCATGCTCGCGACCACGGCGGGCAGGGCGCTCGAAGCGCTTGCTCCCGGCGACGAGATCTCCCGGCTGGCCCTGCTCACGCCCGTCCTCGACCCGCCCAACTCCGACCTCGTCACGACGTCGGCGTCGGTCGACCTGGGCCAGATCGTGTGGTTCACCGGCCTGGGCGTGACGGCGTTCCTCCTGCTCGTCGCACGAACCCACCTCGGACGCCTCACCGCGCTCGTCCCGGCCGGGCTGGCCGTCGCGCTCGCCCTCGCGGTCATGCCCGCCAAGTACTCCGACATGCTGGTCACCGACTCCATCGCGGGCAAGCTCGTGTGCGAGGACAGGATCTGCGTGAGCCAGGTGCACGCGGACGGACTGCCCACCGTCGCCGCAGCCGGGCGGGACGCGCTGGCGAAGCTCGCTGTGCTGCCCGGCGCGCCCACCGAGATCCGCGAGGACACGTCGGCGATGGCGCATCTCACCGTGCCCCGGCGGGATCAGCGGATCGTCTACCTCCCGTCGCAGGGCCGTCCCGCGGTGACGGCCATGACCAAGGACCAGGTGCGGCTCGAACTGCTCGCCGGTGCGGGCGTTCCGACCTGCGCGACCCCGAACACGTTCAACACCTACGGAGCCATCGTCCGCTACGTGACCGCCGGCTACTTCCACGGCGAACTGGCCGAACTCGCGTCCGACTCCTTCATGTGGGGGAACGCCCGGATGCGCGCCGAGATCGACCAGGCGTGGCAGCAGTTCCGCGGCCACTCCCCGGACGACCAGCTGAAGCGGGTCGCCCAGGCCCGGCAGATGTTGCTGACGTGCGAGGACTCCGAGCGCGTGCTCGACGTGCTGAAGGCGGGCCGATGAGGCCGCTCGCGCTGTACGCGCAGTCACGCGGAGTCCCCGCGGCACTGGTGGTTCTCCCGGTGGTGGTGCTGATCGCCTGGTCGGCGCTGCACTCACCGTGGACGGCGCTCAGCGCGTCGCTGACCACGCTGGCCGCCGTGCTGGTGACCACGACCGGTCTCGCGGGCCAGGACCCGGAACTCGACTCCTCGACCGCCGTCCCCTGGCCGTTGTGGCGCCTCGGCCACCTCCTGCTCGCCACGGCGGTGGCCGCCGCGAGCGTGCTGCTGGTGCAGAAGCTCGGCTACGAACCGTTCGACGCGGCGTTCGTCGTCCGCGACACGGCAGGCATGATCGGCCTGGCTGGGCTCGCCGCCGCGGTGGCCGGGGCCAGGCTCGCCGCCTCCGCACCGGTGCTGTGGTGGGCGGTGGCGGCGATCATGCCGCCGGCGGAGTCGACGCTCGGCCGGATCGTCACGTGGCCGGTCGGCGACCCGGCCGACACCGTGACGCGCTGGACGGCGGGAGTGCTGTTCGTGAGCGGGATCGCCGCCTACAGCCTCCGCGGCGGTCGGCGTTAGCCGAGGTCCTCCACCGCGATGTAGTCCGCGATCGCCTGCTGCCCCTGGATGTTCGCGTGCACGCCGTCACCGGTGTCGTAGCGGGTGTTGACGCTGTTCGGCCTGATCGGGTCCTCCAGCACCTGGTCGAAGTCCTGCACCGAGGCGCAGGTGTCCGAGCAGTCGCCACCGCGCTTCACGACGTCGTTGACGGCGTGGCGGACCAGGTTCTGCTGGTCGCTGTAGCCGGGCCGGGGCGTGATGGGCGTGACGTGCACGGCGATCCCGGCCTGGCGCAACCGCTGGAACACGGCGCGGTAGCTGGTGACGATGTCGTTGGCGGAGCAGCCGTTCGCCACGTCGTTCGTGCCGTAGTAGTAGATGACGTCGGTGACGCCGTGCAGTGCGAGAACGTCCCTTTCCAGCCGCGCCAACGCATCCAGGCCGACGAAGGGCGCCGAGGTGTTCGGGCAGACCGCGCTGGTGGTGCCGCTGATGCCGGCGTTGGCGACGGCGTGCTGCGGACCGGGTGAGGCGACGATCCGGCGGGCCAGCACGTCGGTCCAGCGCTTGTTGGTCCCGAGTTCGGTGCAGCCGGGGCCGCAGTTCGTGCTGCCCACACCGTCGACGACGGAGCTGCCGAACGGCACGACCGTCCCCTTCAGTCGTGGGTTGAACACGTCGACCGCGCTGACCACGTACGTCGACTGGACAGTTTGCGTGAACTCGGTGCCCTGACCGGCGGTGTGGTCACCGGAACCGGGCGGGGTCAGGTAGTTGTCGCGGAACGCGGACTCGTGCCGGCCTGGCACGGCGTCACCCGAGACGTACAGGCTGACCGCGAGATCCGTGTCCGGCGCGGTCTTCAAGGACGTGCGGTCGCTCCACAGCTCGCCGCCCGCCGGGATCGTCACCGCGCGACCGCCTCCGAACGTCACGTCGCGCGTACCCTCCACCGCCGCTCCACCAGCGCTCACAGCGACCGTCGCGTGGTCGATCGTCAACGGCTGCTTGCCGAACGTGTTCTGCACCCGGATCCGGACCGCACCGCCACCCTGGCTGAGGTGCGTGATCATCCGCATCGACTGGTCGTGCAGCGTGACGGGAGCGAGGTGCTGCTGCGACTGGGCCCACGAGGTGAACCAGAGGGGCCGGTCCGCCGCAGCCGACGGCGACAAGAGCGCTCCCACGGACAGGACGACTGACGTGATCACAAGGCTTCTCATGCCAGGGTTCTTACCGCTTCGTGACCGATCAGTCACGTCTTGTGATCGCGCGGTCAGGGTCAGGTCACCAGGCCGCGGCGGTACGCGTAGACGACGGCCTGCACCCGATCCCGCAGGTCGAGCTTGGTCAGGATGCGCGACACGTACGTCTTCACCGTCTCCTGGCTGATCACCAGGGCCGCCGCGATCTCGCTGTTCGACAGGCCCTCGGCGATGAGCCGCAGCACTTCCAGTTCCCGCGGCGCCAGCTGGGTTTCCGCGACCTCCCCGGCGGGCCGGATGCGCGCCGCGAACCGGCCGACGAGCTGGCGCGTCACCTCCGGCGCGAGCAGCGCGGCACCGCTCGCGACGGTCCGGATGCCGTGCAGCAGCTGGGCCGGCGGCGCGTCCTTCAGGAGAAAGCCGCTCGCCCCTGCCCGCAACGCCTCGTAGACGTACTCGTCGAGGTTGAACGTCGTCACCACGAGCACCTTGACGGGATCGGGGACACCGGCGCCCGCCAGCAGCCGGGTCGCCCCGATGCCGTCGAGCACCGGCATCCGCACGTCCATCACCACGACGTCCGGGGTCAGCCGCCCGGCGAGGTCGACCGCCGCGCGCCCGTCGCCGCACTCCCCCACGACCTCGAGGTCCGGCTGGGCGTCGATGATCGTGGCGAACCCCGTGCGGATGAGCGCCTGGTCGTCGCACACCAGCACGCGCACCGGTGCGGTCACGCCGGGTTCCCCGCGGGGATGCGCGCCCGGACCACGAACCCGCCGTCCCGCCTGCCCGCCGAGAACTCGCCGCCCAGCACGTCGACGCGTTCACGAAGCCCGGCCAGGCCGCGCCCGCTGCCTCCGACCGGCGTGGACGAGTTCGCGCCCTCGGTGCCGACCTCCACGGTGATTTCCCTTTCGCCGTAACGCACGTGCACGTTCGTCGGGTTGCCGTGCGCGTACTTCAGCGCGTTCGTCAACGCCTCCTGCACGACCCGGTACGCGACGGCTTCGGCGCTGCCCGCGTCCCGCGTCGCCTCGCCTTCCTCCGCGAACTCCACGGGCTGCCCGGCGAGGCGGGTCTGCTCGACGAGCGTGCGCAGGTCGCCCAGGGATTCCGTGCTGTGGTCCGGGTTCAGCAGGTCGAGCAGGTGCCGCAGGTCGGTCAGCGAACGCCTGCCCGTGTCGGTGATCGCCTGGAGCGTCTGGTCCAGCCGCTCCGGGGCCGCCGTCAGGTACCGCGCGGCCTCGGCCTGCACCACCATCGCCGTCACGTGGTGGGTCACCACGTCGTGCAGCTCGCGGGCGATCAACGTCCGTTCCGCGACACGGGTGGCCGCGGCGACGTGCACACGGCGTTCGGCCTCGGCGCTGCGGGAGAGCCGCAGCCACGCGCCGATCGCCCACGCGGCGGCCAGCGCCAGGTAGAACGTGACGAACCCGGCGACGCCCTCGGTCGCCCCGTTCAGGTCCAGCGCGACGGCCAGACCGGCGTACCCGGCGGAGAGCGCGATCACGGTGCCGCGGCGGTGGCGCGAGAGGTGCAGCCCGGCGCTGATCAACGCGATCGGCAGGGCCGTGCCGGCCACGGTGTGGTAGCCGCGCAACTGATCCACGGCGAACGCGATCGACACGAGCACAAGGCAGACCAGGGGCCATTTGCGGCGCACGACCAGTGGCAGGCACTCGCCCGCGATGACCGCGATCGCGAGCCAGTCGAACGGCCGGTTCGGCAGCCCGCCGAGCTGGGTCCCCTTGTCGTGCAACGCGGGCACCAGCGAGCCCAGCACGAGGAACAGCGCGAGTGGCGCGTCCTGGACGCGGACGTCCCAGCCGCGCCACCGCTGGAGGCTGATCACGCGCCGAGCGTAGCGGCCGGGGTGGTGCGGCCACGGCGGGGCACGATGTTCCCGCGCCGCCGGGCCAGCCACAGGAACGCCGCCGTGACCACCACACCGGCCACCACCGAGTAGACGCTCGCCTCAGGCCCGAAGTCGCCACCGGTGAGGATCGCCGGGCCGGACGTGACGCCGTCCAGCAGGCCCTGCGGGGCGTTCTGGCCGGAGACGCTGGTGCTGAAGATGCCGCCCTGGGCGAAGTTCCACGCGAAGTGCACGCCGATCGGCACCCAGAGGTTGCGCGTGGCCACGAAGGCCGCGCCGAGCATCAGCCCCGCCTCGATCGCGATGGCGAGCGAACTCCACACCGAGGCACCGGGGTTGGGGAAGTGCGCGAAGCCGAACACCAGCCCGCTCAGGACCAGGGCCAGCCACGTGCCGATCTTCTCCTCGATGATCCGGAACAGCACGCCCCGGAACAACAGCTCCTCCATGACCGCGACCGCCACCATGAACCCGAGGATCGCGAGCGCGCCGGTCAGCGAACCCCACCCGCGCACCTCGTACCCGCCGAGGAACGCGATGTTCGCGATCACCGCGGCGAACATCGCGAGTCCGATGAGGACACCGCGCCCGAGTGCGGCCGGAGCGGTCTTCGGCGAGACCTCGGAAGGCTCGCGGTGTTCGGTCTTCCGCACGACCCAGGCGTACGCGGCCAGTGCCAGCGCCGCCGACAGGAACCCGGCGACCAGGGTGAGCGGCCAGTTCCACCCCAGCGCCTGCATGCCTTGCCCACCGGCCAGCGACACGACCGCCACGACGACCAACTGCTTCAGAAATCGCATGACCGGAACGCTAGGGACTTGCCGCGTCGCGAACGTTCCCCCGCAGTGGACATTCGCGTGTAGCTCGCTAGGGGGACACGGATGCCTTCAGTGCCGCGGACAGCCAGGCGAACGGCATGAAATCGGCGGCCTGCTGCGCCGACCCGTCGATGATCGCCACCAGCGACTGGTACCGGATGTACGGATCGGCCGACGTCTTGTACTCCTCGAGCGACTCCAGGTGCCACCGCTCGATGTCCAGCACGTCGGCGGCCAGCTTCTCGCGGAACTCGGGACTGTCCGGGGTCTCGGCGAGCTCCCCGAGGTACGCCGTGTAGTCCGCCGCGATCTCGCGCCCCAGCGGCGAGTCCGCGGGTTCACCGGCCTGCTGCGCCTCCTGTGCCCGCACCATGATCTCGCCTCCCACCTTGAACGCGTCCACCATCGTCGCCGACGTCATCATCGCGGCGCCGGGTGCGGAGAAGGTGCTGTGCAGTGCCTCGCGCACCTCGCGGCGGAAGCCCGCGTCCCGCAGGAGGTCGGCCAGTTCGATCCACGCCTCCAGCTGTTCGGTGGACGGCTCGTCCGGCAGCACCAGCGGCCCGTTGCGCATGAGGTCGACGAACTCGGAACTGATCTGGAGGCCTTCGCTGATCTCGGCCCAGAAGTCGTCCATCAGGCGGTCGCGGTCCTCGTCGGACATCCCGGCGAGCTTGTGCAGGAGGACCACCTGTTCCGCCTCGGTGTGCTGCTTGGCGATCGTGCGCAGCACGGCCCTCCGGGAGCGGATGCGCCGCGCCTGGTCGTCCAGGCGCGCCAGGTGGGCGGTCGCGAGGTCGGTCAGCGTCACGCTGCCGTCGAGCAGCCGCCGGATGTCGTCGAGACCCGCGTCGAGGTCGCGCAACGTGCTCACGAACTCCAGGCGGGCGATGGCGCGCACGTCGTAGTGACGGTGCCCGGCGTCGGTGACGCGGGTGGGCGCCACCACACCTTCGTCGGAGTAGAAGCGGATGGCGCTGACGCTCAGCCCGGTGCGGCGCGCCACCTCACCGATCGAGTACAGCCTGTTGTCGTCCATGGCACCTACCATCGAACCTCGAGCCGCTTGAGATGCAAGCCACGAACGGCTTACTTGAGCATTACCATCTCTTTACCTATGCTGTCCGGCGAGGGGGTACTTCCCAAGCGTCTGCCCGGTCAGTACGGACATCCGTAAGGTGTCCTCGGGAGGCCACCCGCAGAGGGTGAAGGAGACCTCGAACGATCCCGTTCGAGGAGGTCCTGTGCCCGTGGCATCCGTGGCATCGCCCGCACTGTGGTTCATCAGCATCGCGGTGCTGCTCGGTCTGCTGGTCGTCGACTTCCTGGTCACACGGCGCCCGCACGAGGTGTCGATCAAGGAAGCGGCCGGTTGGTCCGTCTTCTACCTGACGCTGCCGCTCGTGTTCGGCCTCTGGCTGTGGTTCGAGTTCGGCAGCGGTCAGTCGTTGGAGTTCATCACCGGGTTCGTGGTGGAGAAGTCCCTCTCGGTGGACAACCTGTTCGTCTTCATGCTTCTTCTCGCGGCGTTCAGCGTCCCGTCGGAGATCCAGCAACGCGTGCTGCTCTACGGCATCATCGGCGCACTGGTGCTGCGCGGCATCTTCATCGCGGCCGGTGCCGCGATGCTGTCGGCCGGCACGTGGGCGTTCCTGGTGTTCGGGCTGGTCCTGTTCGCGTCGGCGGTGAAGATCCTGCAGTCGGCCCTGTCCGGCGAGCCCGCCGAGAAGGACACCTCGAAGATGCGGTCGGTGCGGCTGCTGCGCAGGCTGATGCCGGTCACCGACGACTACCGCGGCACGAAGATGCTCGTCCGCGAGAACGGGCGGCGCGCGCTCACCCCGCTCGCGATCGTGGTGGTGGCGATCTTCGCGACCGACGTGGTGTTCGCGATCGACTCCGTGCCCGCGGTGTACGGCATCACCGAGGACCCGTACCTCGTGTTCACCACCAACGCGTTCGCGCTGCTGGGCCTGCGCGCGCTGTACTTCGTGCTCCAGTCCGTCCTGGCCAAGCTCGTGCACCTCAACCACGGTCTCGCGATCATCCTCGCGTTCATCGGGGTGAAACTGGTGCTGCACTGGGCGCACGGCGTGTGGCCAGCCGTGCCGACGATCCCGACGCCGCTCTCGCTGGCCGTCATCATCGGCACGCTCGGCGTGGTCACCCTGACCAGCCTCCGTGCCAACCGCGCGGAACCAGCCAGCGTGGACTGATCACCATGGCCACCGCGCGCCTGATCGAGTTCCTCGTGGACGTCAGCGTGACGCTGCTCGTGCTGACCGCTCTGCTGATCGCGTGCGCGGTGCTGGCCTCCAGACCGTAGGTTCGACGAACTCGGCACCCTTGGAACCTGGCTCGTCCGGAGCCCGCCTCGGCGAGCCAGGTTTCTGGACGCTGCAAGGGGCGATCGCCGGCACGTCCACTCATCTGTCCAGAACGATCACACGCTGCATTTTTCACGTCGACATGGAATCCTTCCGATTAGGCCGTTAGAGGGACAATCTTTCGTCGTACCTGCCACACACCATCGACTGTGTAATGGTTCGGCCCGCAGAGGCGATACGCGGCGTAGTTGAGGTTCCCCAATGCCGCAACCCAGCCCGTCGACCTCGCACCAACAGAAGCCGCAGCGATACCGGTGAGCCCAGCTCCGCTATCGCCGTATGACCCTACCGAACCCACATGGCGACTCTCCTTCGAGCCGCCGAGTTTCGCCTGACCTCCTGAAGGTGTCAGAAAATGACGAATGTTCGACCGGACTGGTCTCAGGACAGCAGCCTCGCGGAGGAAGTGCGTGGGCTGTTCGACAACGCGATATCCGCCTACCGCTCGAACTCCCACCTGATCTCCGAACACGCCAACCACGAAGAGTCGATTCGAGTCGGAGGTTACGCCAAGCGCACACTGCTCGAACTCGTACAGAACTCCGCCGACGCAATGGCGGGCACGAACAACGACGGAGAGAATACAGGCAGAGTCGAGATAGTTCTTGACCTCGAGCACAACGCGCTCTACTGTGCGAACTCTGGACGTCCGTTCTCGAAGAGCGGACTAACCTCGATTTCTCACGCACACCTCAGCGTCAAACGCGGGGATGAAATCGGCCGCTTCGGACTCGGCTTCAAGTCGGTTCTGGCTGTTTCCAGCTCCCCCCAGATCTACAGCCGATCCGTCTCGTTCGAATTCAACTCGGCGGAGTCGAGGGCCGCGCTGACGGACATCGGATCGGGAGCGCGCCGATACCCGGTGCTGCGCACCGCGACCGTGATCGATCCGCTGATCGCGTTCGAGAACGATCCCCTGCTCGCCGAGCTCTCCGAATGGGCAAGCACCATCGTCAAGTTGCCGGAGGCGACCAACCTCGAGCGGCTCCGCACCGAGATCGAGACGTTCCCGTCCGAGTTCCTGCTGTTCGTCGGCGCCGTGAGGCAGGTCAAGCTGCGGGTTCTGGGTGATCGCGGGTTCAAGACGAGTCACACCTCGCGTGACTTCGGCAACGGGCACTTCAAGATAGAAGGCTCAGACGGTTCGGGTGACGAGTGGTTCGTACAGGACCGCATGCACAAGCCGACCATGCAGGCTCGCCGGGAGGTCGGCGAGGCGGTGTCGAGAGCGGAGGTCAAGGTGACCATCGCGATGCCGTTGCGACGTTCCAAGCTGCGTATGGGCCGACTTTGGTCGTATTTCCCACTTCAGGATGAGACCTCTGCGTCAGCTCTCTTCAACGCCCCATGGAGCGTCAACGACGACCGCACCACGTTGCTGCACAACAAGTACAACCGCGAGATCCTCGAAACCATGGCGGAGATGTTCGTCCAGATGCTGCCGAGGGTCACCAGCGAAGCGGATCCCGCAGCTCACTTCGACTACATGCCCGCCCGAGGAAGAGAAGCCACGGCGTTCGGTGACAAGTTGTTGTGTGCATTGGTTCCGACAGCAGCCGCTTCGGTCGATCTCGTACCCGATGGCGCGGGAACGATGAGACGCGCTGCAGACCTGCGTCCGTTGGACTTCTTCTCCGGCGTGGACAGCAGCCCTACGCACCAGTCGTGGATCGAGTCTCCGAACACCGGCAACGATGTTCCGCATTGGCGCTGTTACAGCAACAATCAGCGGCTCACCCGGCTCCGTGATCTGTTCGCGGCGGACGCGAACGACGACCTGACCTCCGTGGACAGGGACCAGAAAAAGCGGCTGGAGAGCATCCCGAAACGCGGACTTCGCTCCTGGCTCCAGGAGTGGGCCGACGGACCAGATCTACCCTCCGCTGCAGCCGCGACCAGGTTCGCGATCGAGCACCAGCACAAACTCTCCGACGCTGCCCAGGCGAGAGTGATCCCGACGACGAACGGGTTGCGTGGACTGAAAGAGCGGAACTTCATCTTCCTCCACCAGGAGGACGATGTGGAGATCGAGAACGCGGTCTTCGTCGCCCCGCGTTTCCTTTCGCTGCCTGGTATCGAGAACCTGCTTCGACAGAACAACTTCCGCGACCTGGATCCCGTTGCGGTGCTCAACGCACGCGCGGCGCGTCTGAGCGCAACTTCTTCGCCAGAGGAATTCGAGAAGATCTGGGACGCCGTCATGGGTGTCCCAGCGAGCAAAGCCGTCCAGACGTTGGCGAGCAACCAGCATCTGAAGGTGCCTACGCGCGATGGCGGTTGGGCCTTCCCCTACCAGGTGTTCGATCTCGACACCCCGTTGGACGAGAGTTTCGCATCCTTGACGCTGGCTCCCGACCGCTGCCTAGCACAAGTCGCACACCAGCTCGGCGTCGTCCGCGACGTGGTGAAGAACTTCCTCCTGGAGAACGAGGTCTGGTTCAAGAAGTATCAGGCTTCGATTCTCGACACGGTCAACGAGGCCCGTGGGCCGGGTGAGCGCCCCGTCGAGAACGCCGAGATCTACCCTGGCGAAGGACCCGGACCGTTCTCGGTGCTCTTCATGTTGCCAGACGACGCGTCAAGCCAGAAACTTCGCGCTCGCTGGACGACGAGGCTACTCGAAGCGGACGACGCCGACTGGACGTGCGACGATGCCGACACGGGCACCACGTATTCCGTCCAGTCGCCTGTTAGGTGGGCAGTGGAACGAGAGGGGTTGCTGGAGTCGACGCAGGGCTACCGCACGCCACGGGATGTGGTGGCGCCATCACTCCTGAGGTACAGAGACTTTCTGCCACTGCTCGGCGGACACCAAGCAGGTCGAATAGCAGCCGCTTTGGATCTTCCAAACATCCTCGAAGACGTTCCGGTCGAGCTGATGGAAGAGGCACTCGCAGCGGAGCAGTTCCAGCCAGGTGTCGATGACGTGGTGTTGGTCGAGTTCGTCCTTGCCGCCGCCCGTGCCGTTTCGCACCGAGGAAGGCCGCGGCAGATTCCAGCACGGGTGGGACGCGCGATCGAAAGCCACGTTCCCAGTTCGGTGTTCATCGCCACGTCAGAGGAGCAGGTTGCGTACCTGGCAGCACATAAGCGCCCGTACCTCGAAGCGTCCGAGGACCAGAGTGTCGATCTTGTCGAGGCGG
The DNA here is from genome assembly GCF_033794685.1 of Streptomyces sp. ID05-26A. Taxonomy (NCBI): domain Bacteria; kingdom Bacillati; phylum Actinomycetota; class Actinomycetes; order Kitasatosporales; family Streptomycetaceae; genus Streptomyces; species Streptomyces sp. ID05-26A. Next base: position 133,636 of record NZ_JARAYZ010000002.1, on the reverse strand, counting down.
TCGGCTGCCGTCGCTTCGAAGACAACTTCAGTTTCACGATGATCATCGAAGGACAGCAGGAAAGCGAGCGCATCCTCGACATCTTCGCCGGGCTCCGCAACACCTTCGCCGCAGACCGTCTGGACAAGGCGACCATCGCCAGGTCGATCCAGGTCACCAAACGGACGACGACCGATGACGGCAAGAAGGAACAATCACTTGAGTCATATCTCGACGGACTCGATCTGATCGTGCGCAGCGACGTTGACGATCACCGCCTTCTGGAACTGGTCAACAAGCAATACGACCTGAAATTGTCCAACGCACAACTCGAAGAGATTCGGCAGACGAAACTGGCCAACCACCTGGAGTCTCTGCGCCAGCAGGGCCTTGCGGCGGCCACCGACGCCGAGCGGTTGGAGCTGTACCTGGGCTCTGACGACATGCGAGAGGTACTTCCGAACGGCCTGTGGCAAGCCCTGGAGGCGCAGCAGCACGTCGACTCCAACACTTCGGTCGCCGAACTCCTCCTCACCGTGTGGGGAAACGATTCGATCAAGGAGGTCAGGGAACTCTTTCTGCGAGAAGGGTTCACTGACATCCCGAACGAATGGGCAGGACGCCCTGCGACCGTCGGCTGGCTGCGAAGGATGGGCTTCGGATCCGAGTACGCAGGTCGGCGCAACCAACGACAGGTGCCCGAGTTCGTAGTTCCAGGCGCGATCAAGCTCAGCGATCTTCACCCGTTCCAGAAGAAGATCAGCGGCAAGCTGAAGGACGTGCTGACGCACCGCGAGGCGAATGGGCGGCACCTCAAGGCGATGGTCGAACTGCCTACCGGTGCCGGCAAGACACGTGTCGCGACGCAAACGGTGCTGCAGCTTTTCATCGAGGGGCGGCTGGAAGGGCCCGTCCTGTGGATCGCGCAGTCTCAGGAGCTGTGCGAACAGGCGGTCCAGACCTGGAGCATGGTCTGGCGCGGGCTGGGCGACGAGCGTCCGCTGACACTCGGACGCCTCTGGGAGAGCAACACGGTCAACGAGCCCGACACCGCGTTCAGTGTCATCGTGGCGACCGATGCAAAGCTCGACACCATCCTGGACGCGCCTGAATACCAGTGGCTGCGGACTCCCTCTGCGGTGATCGTGGACGAGGGTCACCGAGCAGGAGGTTCCGAGCGGTACACCAGGATCCTGAACTGGTTGGGGGTCGCCGGCCGCGGCTTCGACCGACCCCTAGTGGGGCTCTCGGCGACCCCGTTCAAAGGCAAGTCGCTGACTGCGACCGAAGCGTTGGCGAGTCGGTTCGGAAGGTTGAAGCTCGTTGCGTTCGAGGCCGACACCGCTTACACGCAGCTCGCCGAGCTGGGTGTGCTGGCCCAGGTCGATCACGAGGTGCTGAAAGGTGTCGACGTCGAACTCAGCCCGGAGGAACGCGCTGAGGCCAAGAGCCAGCGCAAGCTCAGTCCGAGCGTTCTCGACCGTGTGGGACAAGACCAACGTCGAATGGCGATCCTGGTGGACCACATTCGACAGTTGGATCCGTCTTGGCCGGTACTGGTGTTCACGCCGAGCGTGCTTTCCGCGCAGGTGCTCGCCGCAACGCTTCGATTTCACGACGTCGAGGCACATGCGGTGAGCGGGCAGACCGGTCGGCAGGAGCGGCGCGACATCATCGACCGGTTCAAGGACGGCAAGATCCGTGTCCTCGCGAACTGCGACCTCCTCATCCAGGGATTCGACGCCCCCGGAGTCCGAGCCCTGTACATCGCACGGCCGACCTTCAGTCCCAACGCCTACATCCAGATGGCAGGTCGCGGTCTTCGAGGACCGGCCAACGGCGGAGAGGACAAGTGCCTCATCGTCGACATGGCCGACAACTTCGGTGACGTCAACAGCCTTCTTGGATACCACGACTACGAAGACCTCTGGCTGGAGCAGCGCTCATGATCATCGTCCCGGACCTGGCGGATATCGAGAAGAGATCCGCCAGCGAGGCGGAGCGCAGGGTCGCGCGGCTTCTGCGTGACATCGAAGCTGATGCTCGCGATGTCGCCTTTCACTCCGTGAATCTGCGTTCGCACGCATACAAGCAGCAGGCCGAGACGGACTTCGTCCTGCTGTGGAAGGGCGTCGTGCTCGTAATCGAGGTCAAAGGCGGCGGTGTCCGGAAGTTCGAAGGCAGCTGGTACAGCGTTGACCGTCGTGGGGACTGGCACAAGCTGGCGAGCTCGCCGATGGCGCAATCGCAGTCTGCCATGCATGCATTGAAGGAGATCCTGAGCGAGGAAGGCATAGGCTGGTTCGCTCACGAAGCTGTGGTCATCACACCCGACATCGACGCGCCACCACACTCCGTCGAGTGGAAGGCAGATCATTGGCTGTCGAGATCCCACATGGACGCCACGTCTCTAGCAGCCGCGTTCGACGCCATCGCTGCGGGAGCGAGAAAGCCACCGTCCGGCCGCAAACTCGCACGGAAGGATGATCTGAGGACACACCTCTTCGGCGAGTTCACGAGGATGCCGGTCGTCGACGCGCAGCGCGGAGCGGTGATCGAAGAACAGAACAGGGCCACACAAGGCCAAGCACGTGTACTCGCAGCACTGGCGCGCAACCAGCGGGTGATGGTCTACGGCGGTGCTGGAACCGGCAAGTCATTGGTGCTCGTCGAGGCGGCGAAGCAGGAGACCGATCAAGGAAAGACTGTGTTGATCACTTTCCGATCCCCGGGTCTTGCCTCGTTCTTCGCGCCCTTCGTCGACGGCCGAAAGATCGACGTTGTGCCCTTCGAACAGTTGACTCCGTCCAAGATCTACGACGTCGTGTTCCTCGACGAGGCCCAAGACCTGATGAACGCCGAGGGCATGGACAAGCTGGACGCCGTCATCGCCGGCGGTCGAGGCTCAGGTAGGTGGCGCATGGCGCTCGACCCCAACAATCAAGCGCATGTGGACGGAGCATTCGACAAAGAAGTCTTCGAGTTGGTCGCGTCGGAGGCGTTGCAGCTGGACCTGAATCTCAACGTCCGGAACACCCGGGCCATGGTGCACGTGGTCAACGAGTACCTCGGTGCGGACGTCGGAGATCCGGGCATCGTCCACGGCGAGAAGGTCAGATGGCACGCCCTGGATGGTCCGGCCGATGTCACCGCTGCAAGGGTCATCGCCGCCGAGTTGATCGAGGACGGCATCCACAAGGATCAGATCTGGATCATCAGCACCGCCTCTGCGGACGAACCAGTCCTCACAGAACAGGGGGTTGCGCTCACCAGCCCCAAGTACGCCAAGGGGCTGGAGATCGAGCACGTGGTCATGTGCGACCTGCCTGCGGACTTCGACGAGGCGGGAACATCCGCGTTCTACGTTGCGGCGACCCGGGCACGTGTGTCTCTGCACATCATCGCCTCCAGGGAAGACCAGAAACGTCTGCAGCAACTCGCCCGGAAGCGGATGGTGACGACGTGACCTTGACCCACCCGCAGCAGGTCGCTCTCCACCACTTGCGGACGACATATGTCGGTCCAGGCGAAGACCAGGAGGTCGTGCTCAACCAACCCCACCTTCAGTACTCGGTCGGGATGTTGTTCCCTCAAGAGGCCACGAACACGCCGGTGGGATCCACCGGAAAAGGTGATCTCGAGCCGGACGTCGTGTCAGGCGATCTGCAGGAAGACGCTGCGGCCGTTCCCCTAGCCGAGAACTGGCGGCCCTCGTCCGTCGCCATGTCCTTCGTCACGACCCAGGCCGATGTGCTGTGCGACATCTCAGGAGGAACCTACGCACCGATCTCTGACGACGGTCCGCCGCGGTGGCAACGCAGTGGCTTCAGGTTCGGTGGACTTCGCCTTTCGGAGAACAGCCCGCTGCACCAGCTCAAGGCAGGCAGGGTGGTGTTCGAAGTAGGGTCTCGTTGGAGGTCCTATGGCCACGCCTACCTGGTGACGGTGCACGCACGGGTGCAGTCGAAGTCGAGTGGCAACGACAAGCTCGACATCGAGCACATGCTGTTCCAGGTCGCTCTGAGCGTCACTCCGGCTGCGGGTGGCGAGTTCCTCGAATACGACACGTCAAGGGCATTCGAGATCGATGACGAGTCCGCCGAGCTAAGGCTGCGTTTCCGTGAGAGGACGGTCTACGCGGTCGGCCACGGCATGGCCGCAGACTGGGAGTTCAACGACGGGAGGTGCAGTCGGCTGCTCCTCGACCCGATCCCCGCATTCGTCGTGCCGGGCGTGGAGACCACCGGATTCCAGGCCGGCACGCGCGAGGCCGAGGCACTTGCGCTGGAGCACCTTGCGAAGATCGATACTGATCCTGACAAGGTGCTCCAGTCGCTCGACGCGTTCGTGGTGGCCTTTTCCTCCTGGGTTGGAGGACAGGAGGCCCGAGTCGACGGATTCGCGGAGGACGCGCGAACTGCTCGCCGCATAGTCGCGCGTGCGCGGACAGCCGTGCTCAGGATGCAAGCCGGCGTCGACTTGCTCAGAGAACCGGGCCAGGCCGAGCTGCGGACCGCGGTCGCCCTCGGCATGGCGGCGATGAGGCTTCAGATGCGCCAGGCCGCGATCACGCGAGCCAGCGCGTCCGAGATCGTCGAGGAACCTCGCTGGCGCCCGTTCCAGCTTGGGTTCCTGCTGGTTTCCCTCGAATCCACGGTCAACGAGACGCACGAGGACCGAGAACTCGTCGATCTGATCTGGTTTCCCACTGGCGGAGGCAAGACGGAGGCCTATCTAGGTCTTGCCGCGATCGAAGGCTTCCGACGACGACTTGTGCACGGCGTCGCAGGTGCAGGCACCGCCGTGATCACCAGGTACACCTTGCGCCTGTTGACCGCCCAGCAGTTCCAGCGCGCCGCTTCGTTGATCTGTGCGATGGAACTGCTCCGCCTTGAAGATCCTCGCGCAAAAGGGATGACTCGATTCTCCATCGGCCTGTGGGTCGGCAACGACGTCACACCTGCCACTAGAGCCGACGCCAAAGTCGCGCTCAAGCGTCTGCACAAGGCCGCTCGCCCGGAAGAGGCGAACGAGTTCCAGATCGAAAGTTGTCCGTGGTGTCGAGGCTCTCTGCTGCCGCCGAAGTGGACTGCGGATCAGGACCGTTACGGAATGCGCTTGGCAGGCCACGATGTCATCGTCCACTGCGTTGACGAGGCCTGTGACTTCCACAAGGAACTGCCGGTAGCTGTCGTCGACGAGGTCCTGTACGCCGAACCACCGACGATCCTCCTGGCGACCGTCGACAAGTTCGCGCGTCTGCAGTTCAAGCCGGAGGCCGGAAAGCTCCTGGGTCTCGGTACGCCGTTCCGACAGCCGTCCCTGATCATTCAGGACGAGTTGCACCTGCTGTCCGGGCCGCTGGGCACGACCGTCGCTGTGTTCGACGCCGTCATCCAGATGCTGCTGAGCCGCAGAGGTACCGTCCCCAAGATCGTCGCCTCGACTGCCACCATCCGAGCATCGGATGAGCAGGTCCGAGGGCTGTACGGTCGGAAGGTCGCGCTGTACCCACCTGCCGGTCTGGACGACGACAGGACATTCTTCTCCCGCCCGGTCGAGAACGGCGAAGGGCGTCTGTACGTCGGCCTGATGCCTCAGGCCCTCTCCCAAGTCTCGGCGGTCATCGCCGCGTCCACACCTCTGATAGAACTTCCCGAAGTGCTGACGGCCAACGCAGAACAGGGTGTTGCCAGAGACTCGTACTGGACGGCGGTTCTCTATCACAACAGTCTGCGTGAACTCGGCCGCTCAGGAACGCTCGTTGTCGACGACGTGAACGGCAGGCTGGAAGCCCGTGCCGTGCGACTTGGGCTTCCGTTCAGGAAGGTGCACGCGGACCGGGTTCTGGAGCTCACCAGCCGACGTGGGCCAGAGGAGCTCCCTGGCGATCTACGTGCTCTCGGCCGTAGCGTCGACGGTTCCGAGGCCGCTGTCGATGTCGTGCTGTCGTCGAACATGCTCTCCGTGGGAATCGACATCCCTCGTCTGGCATTGATGTTGATGGTCGGACAACCCAAGACGACCTCGGAGTACATCCAGGCGACAAGCCGCGTGGGACGCGGTGAAACCAAAGGCATCGTCGTAACTCTCTTCAGGTCGAACCGAGCACGTGACCGTTCGCATTTCGAGACGTTCCGGGGATATCACGAAGCCTTGTACCGCAGCGTCGAGCCCACCAGCGTCACGCCCTGGTCCTTGGCCTCTCGGGACCGCTCGTTGGCGGGCGCACTGGTCGCTCTGTTGCGGCACAGCGTCAGCCCGCTCGCGTTGGACGCCTCCCAGATGGACCTGGACAACGCCGAGATGCGTGGCGTGCTCGAAAGGCTGATGGCCAGGTTCGTCGAGCTCGTAGCTCGTTCCGAGGACTTCGAAGAAGAAGACACACGAGCAGAGATATGGCGACGCCTGCGTGAGTGGAACCTGCGTGCGCGGCTCGCGCGCGACTCGGGGTCGCCGCTGAGGTATGAGCGACAGCGCACAAGCGATGAATCGCTTCTGAAGCGCTACGGCCAACCTGGTGAGGGCTGGCTGGTAGCCGACTCGATGAGATCCGTGGACCCGAACGTCGCAGTGCAGGTGCGTGAGCCTTTGGAAGGAGGCGGTAATGGACCGAATCACACATGATCTACGTCTGTCCGAGACGATCACACCGTTCGGAGTGGGCGCTATTGTCGATGTGCGCGGCCAATCGCTTATCGCACCTGACACTTCATGGTGGGACGCGCGATACGCACCGACGATCCACTGCGACCGGCTCGTCACCAGGCTTCCGGCCGGTGGCTCGCTTCGCCAGGCACCCTCTCACTCGGGGCGAGCGGCCAAGGACACCAAGGGCCTGCTCTACTGGAGATTTCCAGAGTGGAGGTTCTGTGAGAGATGCAGCAGGCTTTCGCGTTCCACGGGAAAGAAGAACGGCAAGTGGCTGAACGAGTGTGAGTGCAACGGCTCGCTCGTTCCCATGCGCTACGTGGCGGTCTGCACAGGGGGTAGCCACATCCAGGACATTCCCTGGTTCAAGTGGACGCACCGAGGTGGCGATAGCGGAGTCACCGAAGCCGTACGGTTCTGCCGAGCGTACAAGGAGTTGAAGTTCTACCGCTCGGCGAAGCACGGCGAGGGTCTGGCATCGATCCAGGTCCTGTGCAACGGATGCGGTCGGACCAGATCCATGGTCGACCTGGTGACGAGCGACGCGTTGAAGCGGGACGGGATCCCTTGTCGCGGAGCCCAACCGTGGGAACCGGACGGTACTTGCGAGCACTCTCTCGTAGCCGTACAGCGAGGTGCGACAGGTAACTACATCGCCGAACGCATCTCGGCTCTGCAGATTCCCGAAGAGCAAATGGCTTCTCAGGAGAAACTGGAGCAGATCCGCAGTCACGTCTACTTCAGCAAGGTCGTAGCCGACAACGGTGGTCCGCAGTCGGACATGGTCGCGGGTTGGATCGCGGACGAGTTGGGTGTCGCCAAGGAAGAGATCCTTACCCTGGCAGGCGGCGAAGGCACGGTGCGCGAGTCGGTACTTCAGGAGTTGAAGGACGGTGAGTGGGCGGCGTTCCTCAAGAAACTCAACGCCGGCAAGGACCACAGCGAAGGCGACTTCATCGTCGACGGGGTGCAGGTACCCGCAGACCCGAGATGGCCTGAAGCCCTGACAAGCATGCTCGAGGGCGTGGGGCAGGTGCACAGAGTCCGTGAGGTAAGGGCTTTGAAGAGCTTCCAACGGCACAGCGCCTCGGCGGACACGATGCCGGTCGACTTCGGGACGGACAAGAGCGGACAGAAGATCTACCCGGCGATCGAGCTGTTCGGCGAGGGCATCTTCCTGCGCTTCGAAGAAGCGCAGCTGCGAGCATGGGAGGAACGTTCCGATGTCCGGGCACGAGCGGACATCCTGATGCAACTCCGCAACGACAGCGAGTGGGCACATAGACTCGATGTGCCTGAGCCCCGTTTCATCGCATTGCACACGCTGTCTCATCTGTTGATCCGACGGCTCGCGTTCGCGAGCGGTTATGCGTCCGCTTCCCTGCAGGAGCGCATTTACGCCCGTTCTGACCGACCTGACCGCACCGCCGGAGTTCTCATCTACACCGCTGCAGGCGACGCGCAGGGCACACTAGGCGGTCTTGTCCGGCTCGGCAGGCCGGAAAAGATCATGCCATTGCTTCTCGCGGCCCTAGACGACGCGGATGTGTGCTCGAACGACCCCGTGTGCATCGAGTGTGATCGCCAACGGGCAGCTCAGCTCAACCTGTCGGCTTGTCATGGTTGTGCACTCATCAGCGAGACCTCCTGCGAGACCGGAAACAGGTTCCTGGACCGTCAGCTGGTCTTGGGAGGCAGCGACGTGACAGGGCTCCTGGACGAGGTGCTCGCTCAGATTCGCCGATGATTTAAACCGTCAGGGCGAGCCGCGTAGGTCGAACCCACGGCGGCGGACATCTGTCCGTTATCGTGGGCTCATGCCTGCTCGCCCTGACACCGGCCCCGACTTCATCGAGGCGCTCGCCCGCGGTCTGGACGTGATCCGCGCGTTCCGGCCGCTGCGTCCGGTGATGACGCTCAGCGAGGTCGCGGCAGCCACGGACCTCGCGCGGCCGACGACGCGCCGGATCCTGCTGACCCTGGTCGAACTCGGCTACGCGCGGCAGGGCGAGACCGGGTTCGCGCTCACGCCGCGGGTGCTCGACCTGGGCGTCGCGTACGTGCGGTCGATGGGCCTGTGGGACGTCGCGCGCCCGCACATGGAACGGTTGTGCGCCCGCACCAACGAGTCTGTGTCGATCGCCCAGCTCGACGGGCCGGACATCGTCTACGTCGCCCGCGTCGCCGTGCCGAAGATCGTCACGCTGTCCGTGCAGATCGGCACGCGGTTCCCGGCGTTGCCGACCTCGCTGGGGAAGGTGCAGCTGGCGGCGTTGTCGCCGGCCGAGCTGGAGGCCGTGCTCGCGCAGCCGACGCGGTCCGGGCTGACGTCGCGGTGGCAGCCGGACGCGGCCGAGCGCGACGCCGTGCTGCGCGACGTCCGGGCGCGCGGGTGGGCGATGACCGACGAGCAGCTCGCGCTGGGCATCCGGTCCGTCGCGGCACCGCTGCGGGACGGGAACGGCAAGGTCGTCGCCGGGATCAACGTCAACTGCCACGCGTCGGAGACGTCGGTCGAGCACATGGTCGATCATCACCTGCCCCTCCTGCTGCAGGTCGCGGGCGAGATCAGCGCGGACTTCGCCCGGCTGGGCACGGTGCCGCACGAGGTCGTCGCGTCCTGAGGGGTTGACCTGGGGCCGTCGAAGGTTGACGATTCAACGGACACCTGTCCGCCAGACGGTCAAGGAGTTCTCCGATGAGTTCCGTCGTCCTGAGAAACGGCACTGTCCTCACCATGGACGGCCGTCCGCCGCTCGTCGACCACGACGTCCTCGTCGCCGGCGACCGGATCGCCGCGATCGGGCCGCGGCTGGAGGTGCCGGAGGGGACCGAGGAGATCGACGCCACGAACGGCATCGTCATGCCGGGCATGATCGACACGCACCGGCACATGTGGCAGACCGCGATGCGCGGCTACGGCGCCGACTGGACGCTCACCCAGTACTTCGTCTGGTACTACCTGGAGTGGGGCAAGGTCTTCCGGCCGGAGGACATCCACGCGGGCAACCTGCTCGGCGCGGCCGAGGCGCTCGACGCCGGTGTCACCACGACCGTCGACTGGTCGCACGGCCTGCAGACCACCGACCACGCGGACGCCGCCGTCGACGCGTTGCAGGCGGTGCCGGGCCGGTTCGTGCTGGCGTACGGCAACATCCAGGACAGCCCGGCCTCGTGGACCGCCAAGCCCGAGTTCCGCGACTTCGTCTCCCGCCGGATGACCGGTGACGACATGCTGGGCTTCCAGCTCGCGTTCGACGTGACCGGCGACCCGTCGTTCCCCGAGAAGCCCGCCTTCGAGGTCGCGCGTGAGCTCGGCGTCCCCGTCACGACGCACGCGGGCGTGTGGGGCGCGACGAACGACGACGGCATCAGGCTCATGTACGAGAACGGGTTCATGACGCCGCAGTCGATCTACGTGCACGCGGCGACGCTGTCCGCCGACTCCTACCACCGCATCGCGGCGACCGGCGGCTCGATCTCCGTGTCGACCGAGAGCGAGCAGAGCGCGGGCCAGGGTTACCCGCCCACCTGGGCGATCCGCGAGCACGGCATCCCGGTGTCGCTGTCGATGGACACCTCGGTGTGGTGGAGCGGTGATCTGTTCTCCGCGATGCGCACGACGCTGGGCGCCGACAGGTCACGTGAGCACATGGCTGCTCACAGCAAGAACGACACGGTCACGCACTCGTCGTTGCGGGCCGAGCAGGTCGTGCAGTGGGCGACGATGGGCGGCGCGCGGGCGTTGGGACGCGACGCGGACCTGGGCAGCCTCGAAGTGGGCAAGAAGGCCGACATCGTGTTGCTGCGCAACGAGAACTCCCCCGCGATGTTCCCGATCCTCAACCCGTACGGGCACGTGGCGTTCCAGGCGCAACGGTCCGATGTGGACACCGTGCTCGTCGACGGCCGGATCGTGAAGCGCGACCACAAGCTCGTCGGCGTCGACCTCGGCACGATCCGCTCGGAAGTCCTGAACACCGTCGACCACCTGCGCGCCCAGCTGGGCGAGGAAGCGTGGCACAAGGGCATGAACCCGGACGTCCCGGAGTCCAAGGTGCTGGACAACCCCTACACCTACACCGAGTACCGCGGCGACACCCGGACGTCCGTCTGATGGGTGGTCCACTCGAAGGCCTGCTGGTAGCCGACTTCTCGCGCGTGCTGGCAGGCCCGTACGCGACCATGCTGCTGGCCGACATGGGCGCCTCCGTCGTCAAGGTCGAGGGCCCGGCCGGGGACGAGACGCGCACCTGGACGCCGCCGGTGCGGGAGGACGTCTCGACCTACTACCTCGGGATCAACCGGGGCAAGCGGTCGATCGCCCTGGACTTCCGCGATCCGGACGACGCCGCGCTGGGCCGGGAGCTCGCCCGGCGCGCGGACGTGGTGATCGAGAACTTCAAGCCGGGTGGCCTGGCCAAGTTCGGGCTCGACCACGCCTCGGTCAGCGCGGACAACCCGCGCGTGGTCTACGCGTCGATCACGGGTTTCGGCTCTGGCGAGGGAAAGCACGTGCCGGGCTACGACCTGATGGTGCAGGCGATCTCCGGGCTGATGAGCCTCACCGGTGACCCGGACGGGCCGCCGTACCGCGCGGGCATCTCGGTGTTCGACGTGATGGCGGGCAACCACGCCGTGATCGGCATCCTCGCCGCGTTGCGCCACCGCGACGCCACCGGGCAAGGTCAGCTCGTCGAGGTGAACCTGCTGTCGTCGGCGTTGACAGGGCTGGTGAACCACAGTTCGGCGTTCGTCGCGGGCGATGTCGTGCCGTTCCGGATGGGCAACGCCCACCCCAGCGTGTTCCCGTACGAACCGCTGCCGACCGCCGACAACGACCTGATCGTCGCGGCCGCCAACGACGGTCAGTTCCGGCGGCTGTGCGAGGTGCTGGGACTGTCCGAGGTGCCGGACGACCCGCGGTTCGCCCGCAACGCCGACCGCACCCGCAACCGCGAGGAGCTGCGGCCCGTGCTGGAGGAACGGCTGCGGACCCGCGGCGCCGTCGAGTGGTTCGACCTGCTCGTGGCGGCGGGGGTGCCGTGCGGCCCGATCAACACGATCGACGGCGGGTTCGCGATGGCCGAACGGTTCGGGCTCGACCCGGTCGTGGTGGTCGGGGACGTGCCGACCACCCGGCACCCGATCCGCTTCTCGGAGACACCGGCGGTCTACCGGCTGCCGCCCCCGGCGCTCGACGAGCACGGAGAAGAGCTGCGCACGTGGTTGAAGGAGGACCGTGACGGTCTATGAAACGGCGCTCGGCGCGTCCACACCCGACACGATCACGTTGCTGGGCAAGGACCTCGCGCGTGACGTGATGGGCACCGTCGGCTTCGGCGAGCTGGCGTTCTGGCTCGCCACCCAGCGCCGGCCGAGTCCTGGCGAGACGCGGTTGTTCGAGGCCGTGCTGGCCGCCCTGGCCGACCACGGGTTCACACCGACCGCGATCGTCAGCCGCCTGACCTTCCTGTCCGCGCCCGACTCCGTGCAGGGCGCGCTGGCCGCCGGGCTGCTGGGCGGCGGTTCGCGGTTCCTCGGGGTCACCGAGGACGCCGGCCGGTTCCTCAACGACGTCGTGCGCGCCAACCCGTCGCCGGACTGGGACGCACTGGCGCTGGAAACCGTTCGAGCGCAAGGCAAAGCCCGCATCCCCGGACTTGGCCACCACGTGCACAAGAACGGCGACCCCCGCACCGCCCGGCTCTACGAGATCGCCGAGGAGGAAGGCCTGGTCGGGCCGCACCTCTCGCTGTTCGCCGCGATCGGGCGGGTGCACCCGCAGGTCCTCGGCAAGACGCTGCCGCTCAACGGTGCCGGCACGTGCGGCGCGGTGCTCGCCGACCTCGGCCTGCCGCTGGAGTTGTTGCGAGGCTTCGCGTTGCTGGCCCGCACCGCCGGGCTGATCGGGCAGCTCGCCGAAGAGTTGCGCAACCCCGTCGCCAACGAGATCTTCCTTTCAGTCGACACGAACACCAGGTCCGTCGCACCTGTCGAGGAGTGAGCAATGCAGCTCGTCACCGAGGACAACATCACCGCGCTCGCGGAGCAGCGCTGGGCCACCGCGAAGGACCCGCGGACCGCGGTGCTGATGACCGCGCTGGTCCGGCACCTGCACGAGTTCGCGCGCGAGGTGCGGCTCACGGAGGCCGAGTGGATGGCGGCGATCGGGTGGCTCACCGCGACCGGGCAGATCAGCGACGAGAAGCGCGAGGAGTTCATCCTGGCCTCGGACGTGCTCGGGCTGAGCATGCTCGTCGTCCAGATGAACCATCAGTTCGAGGAGGGCGCGACCCCGGCGACCGTGCTCGGGCCGTTCCACATCGACGGCTCCCCCGAACTCGGGTTCGGCGGTGACATGTCCGACGACGTCGACGGAACTCCGCTCTACCTCACCGGGACCGTGCGCTCGCTGGACGGCTCACCGGTGGCCGGCGCCGTGCTGGACGTCTGGCAGGCCGACGCCGAGGGCGCCTACGAGGCCCAGCTCGACGTGGACGAGGCGCGGTTGCGGGCGAAGTACCACGCCGAACCGGACGGCACCTACTGCGTCCGCACGATCACGCCCAAGGGCTACTCGATCCCGATGGACGGGCCGGTCGGCGCGTTGATCGGGCAGACCGAGATCAGCCACTTCCGGCCCGCGCACGTGCACTTCCTGGTCACCGCGGAGGGTTTCGAGCCGCTGATCACGCACCTGTTCGAGGAGGGTGCCGAGTACCTCGACAGCGACGTCGTGTTCGGCACCAAGCAGGAGCTGGTGGTCAGCTTCGAGCAGCACGCGCCCGGTCCGACGCCGGACGGTGGCGACTCCGCCGTGCCTTGGGTTCTGGCCGTGTACGACTTCGTCTTGCAGCCGTGCGCGCCGCAGTAGTCGTTCGTCCCGGTCAGCCTCCGTCGCTCGTTGACCGGGACGAGCCTTCCGGCGAGGTCGTCGTGGACGTCCTCGCCGCGCCCATCACGCCGTTGGACCGCTTGTGCGCCAGCGGCACGTCGTACTTCGGCGTGCCCGACACGCCCTATGTGCCTGGTGTGCAGGGGATCGGCACCGTCGACGGTCGTGTCGTGTGGTTCCCGACCAGCGCCGGGATGTCCCCCGGCGACGGGAGCATGGCCGCGAAAGCCCTGACGCGTCCGGAGGATCTCGTGTTCCTGCCGGACGTCGACCCGGTCGTGATGGCCGCTCTCGGGTTGTCGGCCGTGGCCGCGCACAGGGCGTTGGACTCGCTCACACCGGGCGAGTCCGTGGTCGTGCTCGGCTGCGGCGCGGTCGGTCAGTCCGCGATCCAGCTCGCCCGTCTCGCCGGTGCCGGACGGGTGGTGGCCGCCGTGCGTTCGGCGGAGGGCCGTGACCGCGCGGCACGGGCGGGAGCCGACGTCGTGGTCGCGCTGGAGGACGTCGCCCAGGCAGCCCGGGGCGCCGACCTGCTGGTCGACCCGTTGTTCGGACCTCCCGCCGCCGCGGCCGCCCAGGCGTTGCGGCCGGGCGGCCGGTGGGTGAACCTCGGCGGGTCGGCGGGCGAGACGAGCCCGATCACCTCGTCCACGTTGCGCAGCAGGTCTTTGCGGTTGACCGGTTACACGAACAACGAGCTGACCGCGCAGCAGCGCGCCGACGCCATCTCCGTGGTCGCCCGGCACGCGGCGGCGGGTGCGCTCACCGTCGACCACGAGGTCGTGCCGCTCGCCGACGTCACGGATGCCTGGCACCGCAACGCTCACGGCCGGGTCGTGCTGGCCATGTAGTCCCGCACCTTCCGCAGCGTCACCGGGTCGTCCATGCCGCCGCCGTGCCCGACCTGATCGGTGACGACGTGGATCGCCTTGCGCCCCAACTGCTCCTGCACCGCGTCCGCCCAGGCCTTCGGTGTCGCCGGGTCGAGCGTGTTGCTCAGCAGCAACGTGGGGTTCGGGCTGCGCGAGGACACCGGCTTCGGCCGTCCGGTCCTCGGGCCGCCCACGCAGATCGACGAGTAGTTGCTGGAGTTCGTCGAGAACCCGACGACCGGCGCCGCCTTCCTCGTGGACCTCAGGTCCTCGCGGGCCTCGTGCACGTCCGGCACGGCGAACGGCCAGTCCGAGCAGGTGTTCGGGTCCGCGTACTCGAACCGCTCCGGTGGTTCCTCACCGCCGGGCTCGCCGGGGAACGGGTTGCGCCCGTCCGCCAGGTCGCGCAGCCCCTTCGCCACCCCGGCGAAGTCGCGTGGCGCGAAGATCTCGAAGTAGCGCGTGATCATGGCTTCGGACCACGGGAAACCGTGGAAGGTGCCGGGGAGCCTGCCGGCGTTCTGCCGCGCCTTGCGGAACACGTCGGCCGGGTTCTGGCCGTGCAAAGCGCTCTCCGGGGTTGTGGCCGACCATTCCGTGAACTTCGTGAAGATCGCCTCGACCCCCGCGGCGGCCGTGGTCATGAACTCCCGGCGGCCCTGGTCCGGGTTCATCACTCCCTCGATGATCGAGCCGTCGACGTGCCGGCCGAACTTCTCCAGGTAGCGCTCGGCGAGCAACGTGCCGTAGGAGAGCCCGTACACGCTGATCCGCTCGGCGCCCACGGCCTTCCTCAACGCGTCCGCGTCCTTCGCGGTGCTGTAGGCGTCGAGGTGGTCGTCGAGGCCCGGCACACCGGTCGTGCACGTGGACCAGAACGCCTTCTGGTCCTGCTTCAGGGTCTCGAACGCCGCCGCGTCCGTCGGCGGGACGTACGGGATCTTGAGGATCTTGTCGAAGTCGCAGGTCATCGGGTGGCTCTCCCCGACACCGCGAGGGTCGAGCGCGATCAGGTCGTAACCGGGCAGGGCGCCTCGCAGGGTGCCGAAGGTGAAGTCGCCGGGCTGTCCGGGGCCGGAGGGGAAGCCCAGGATCGTGCCCTTGCTGTGCTCGGCCTTCCACCGGTAGACGCGCAGACCTGTTGTGCCCTTGGCGGGTTTCGCCCAGTCGACCGGCACCGTGAGGGTGCCGCATTCAACTCCTTGCGCGACGGGTTTGTCGCACGCGCCCCAGCCGAGGTCCGGGGTCGCGTGGGCCTGGGGTGCGAGCGGAACCAGTCCCAGGACGGCCACGAGTGCTGTTGTTCGAAGTAGTGCCACCGTTGCAGCGTGGATCTTCGGCTCGTCACCCCGCATCACGCTGTGGGCTGGTGCGAAGTCCACCTGAGGTAGCACGGAATGCGGAGCTGATCATGACGTGCCAGCATGGGAGAGGTGGATCGACGCAGGTTTCTGAAGGTCGCTGGGCTCGCCGGTGCCGGTGCGGCACTCGCGGCCTGCTCCTCCCCCGCTCCCCCGGTCCCGCCACCGTCCAGTTCGTCCGTTCCGAGTGGACCGCCCGACTGGACCGCGTTGCGCTCCAAGCTGTCCGGCCGGCTCGTGCTCGCCGGGGACGACGGGTTCGCCTACCAGGGCTTCAACCCGGTGTGGGACGGCCAGAAACCCGCCGCCGTCGCCAAGGTCACCTCGGCCGCGGACGTGCAGGCGTGCGTCGAGGCCGTTCGCGGGCGCGTGGCCATCGCGGCCCGCAGCGGCGGGCACAGCTACGCCGGGTACTCGTCGCCCGCCGGGGGCCTGCAGGTCGACGTGCGCGGGATCGCCGGCGTCGAGGTCCTGCCGGGTGACCAGGTGCGCATCGGGTCCGGTGCCGCTCTGGGCGACGTGTCCCGGGCGCTGCTGGCCTCGGGCCGTTGCCTGCCGACCGGCACGTGCCCGTCCGTCGGCGTCGCGGGCCTGACGCTGGGCGGCGGAATCGGCGTGCTGTCGCGCAAGTACGGGCTCACGTGCGACCACCTGGTGTCGGCGACCGTGGTGACGGCCTCCGGCCAGGTGGTCACCGCGTCCGCGCAGCAGGAGCCGGACCTGTTCTGGGCGTTGCGCGGCGGGGGCGGCGGCAACTTCGGGATCGTCACCGAGTTCGTGTTCTCGACCGTGCCCGCGCCGGACGTCACCGTGTTCTCGCTGTCGTACCCGGACGCGGCGGACGCGCTCGGCGCGTGGCAGGGGTGGATCGCGGAGGCGCCCGACGAGCTGTGGTCGAACGTGGTGGTGCGCGGTGGACCCCAGCCGAGCTGCAAGATCGGCGGCTACTTCGCAGGATCGGTCGGCGAGCTCGCCGCGCTGGTGAACCGGTTGCCGGCACCGGCGCAGCGGTTCATCCAGCCGCAGACCTACGCCGAGGCCACCCGGTACTTCGCGGGCGGCCCGATCACCCGCGAGTCCGCCGTGGCGTCGTCGCGCATCGTGCGCGAGCCGATGGCGGACCCCGCGAAGGCCGTGGCACTGCTGGCGGGCCAGTCCGACGAGACCTACCTGATCTTCGACGGCCTGGGCGGCGCGGTGGCCGCCGTGGCGCCGGACGCGACCGCGTTCCCGCACCGCAAGGCACTCGCGAACGTGCAGATCTACCTCAAGACACCGCCCGAGGCCGCCGAGCAGGCGCGGGTACAGCTCGCCACGATCCGCGACGGGCTCGGCGCGCTGGTCGGCGACGGCGGGTACGTCAACTACATCGACCCGCAGATGCCGCGGTGGGCTGAGGCGTACTACGGCGGCAACCTCGCCCGGCTGGAGGAGGTCGCCGCCCGGTACGACCCGGACCACGTGTTCGCCTTCGCGCAGGCCGTGTCCCGGTGACGCCGGACAGGTGATCTCGTGACCGGTCCGGCGTGACCCGTCCACTGGTCGGCCGGGAGCGCGGAGAAGTTCCCGGTCTCACCCCTTCGAGGGAACCGGAGGCGCTTCCCCGCCGACCTGTGAGCCATGGAACGCCGAACCTTCTTGCGCGCCTCCGCGCTGTCACTGGGACTCACCACGACCGCCACCGCGACCGCCGCGAGTCCGTTGCGGGTGCAGGTGCTGATGTTCGACGGGATCGAGGAGCAGGACTTCATCGCCCCCGTCGAGGTGCTCGGCCTGGCCGGCAAGCTCAGCGGAGCCCTGCGCACCACCCTCGTCTCGACAGATCGCCCGCGCACCGTGACCTGCACGTACGGCACGCAGGTGAAGGTGCCGAACGCCTGGTCGCCGTCCGATGCGGACGTCCTGGTGGTGCCGGGCGGCGGGTACGCCAACCGCACCGGACCGGGGGTGCACCACCTGATCGGCGACAAGGCCTTCCTGCGCAGGCTGACCGAGTCGAAGGCGCTGCCGGTCGGCATCTGCACCGGCACGATGGTCCTGTCCGGGGCGGGGATCACCAGGGGCCGCAACGCGACCACGCACACCGGCGCCAAGGCCGACCTCGCCGCCCAGGGCGCGACGGTGATCAACGCCCGTGTCGTCGACGACGGCGACCTGATCACCGGCGGTGGCATCACCTCGGGTCTGGAGGTGGCGCTGTGGCTGGTCGAACGGTTCGTCGGCGCGGAGGTGGCCCAGCGCGCCGAGACCGTCCTCGAGTACGAGCGCCGTGGCACGGTCTGGCGCCGCTGATCAACCGGACACCGTTGGCGCACAACGACACCGCACGCGACACCTCCCAGCGCGGTGGACCTTGCTGGACGGCATCGCGTGCGGCGCCGGATCAGGCTGCGTCCCGTGAGCAGGCGGGACGCCGCCTGAGTCAGGGGATGCGCGCGCCGACCGCGGCGAGCGCCCTGGTGACGGGCTGGAAGAACGTCACGCCGCCCTGGCGGCAGTCGCCACTTCCGCCCGAGGTGAGACCGATCGCGTTGCCGTTGGCGGTGAACATCGGCCCGCCGCTGTCGCCGCCCTCCGCGCAGACGGTCGTCTGGATGAGGCCGGTGACACGGCCCTCCGGGTAGTTCACGGTGGCGTTGAGGCCGGTGACACGGCCGTTGCGCAGGCCCGTCGTGCTGCCCATGCGCTGGACCTGCGTGCCGACCCGCGCCTCGGCCGCGCGCTGGATGCGCACCTTGCGGCCGTTGCCGGTGTCCACCTCGCTGGGCGCGGCGGTGTCGCGGTTGTTGTAGGTGAGCAGGGCGAAGTCGCCTGCGCCGGGGAAGGTCGACCGCGCGACGGTGGCGGCGGCCCGTCCGCCCTGGGTCAGGGAGAACTGCCTGCCCGCGGCCGTGCAGTGGCCGGCGGTGAGGATGGCGGGACGGTTGTCGTTCGTCACGACGTTGAAGCCGAGCGAACAGCGGCTGTTTCCGGCGAAGATCGCGTCACCACCCTCGGCGAACAGCTTGAACGTCCCGGCGGTGCGTTGCAGCTTCACCCCGGCGCCCATGGAGTTCACCGTCGACACCAGGTTGTCCCACTTGGCGCCGGTCACCGTGCTGTCGGCGGTGACGAGGACCTCGTTCGTCGTGGGGTTCACGGCCCACGCGGTCCCCGCCACCGACGCCTTCTCGCGCAACGTCTCGGTCGCCCTGGCGGGATCGGCACGCTGCTCCGGTGCCGCCTGGCTCGCCGTGAACGTCGAGGCGGTGATCGCCACGGCGACCAGCCCGATGGCGCCCGCGATCACCTTGGCCCGGCGGTTGTCATCGTGGTGTTTGCCCATGTGGCGCCCTCTCGTTACCGGACTGAGATCCGCTCATGTCTGGGTGTACGTACAGCGCGGCGTTCCGGTTTAGGTGAATCGCCGGAGTCCAGACGATCGTCGGGTCGCCTGCGGATGTCCTCTTAGGACACAGAGGCCAAGATGGGCGGATGAACTCGCTGTTGCTCGCCGCCGCGTTCGCCATGGTCGTGAGATCGCTGGCCGCGAACCGGCTGGACCGCTGGCTCCTCGGCGCGCCGCTGGTGATGGTGCTCGCCGGGGTCGCGGTCGGGTTGTCCGAGCCGAACGCCATCGCGGAGGGCCTCAACACCGAGTCGGTGCAGCACGCGGCGGAGATCATCCTCGCGGTGCTGCTGTTCGTCGACGCGACGGAGGTCCGCGCGGGCAGGCTGTGGGGCGCCTACCCCGGTCTCGTGGCGCGGGTGCTGCTCGTGGCCATGCCGCTGAGCATCGCGGTGGCCGCGCTGCTGGGCTGGCTGCTGTTCCCCACCCTGTCGTGGGCGGTGCTGGTGCTGATCGCGTGCGTGACGGTGCCGATCGACTTCGCACCGGCCGAACGGGTGGTGCGCGACCGTGCGCTGTCGGTGCGGGTGCGCGGCACGCTGAACGTCGAGAGCGGCTACAACGACGGCATCGTGACGCCGCTGTTCCTGTTCGCGCTCATCCTGGCCGGGGACGACTCCCAGGAACGCACGCCGCTCGAGGCGCTGGCCACGGTGCTGCCGTTCGCGGTGAAGGCCCTGGTGGCCGGCGTCGTGATCGGCGCCCTGCTCGGCTGGCTGATGGACCTCGCGCACCAGGCGGGCTGGGTGAGCGACCAGTCCGCGCGCGTCGCGGTGCTGCTGGCACCGCTGCTCACCTACACCGCGACGGTCGCGATCGACGGCAACGGCTTCGTCGCGTCGTTCGTCTGCGGCATCACCTTCCGGTACGTGCACCGGCTGCTCAAGGCCCGCCGGGTCCGCACCGGACGGGCCGAGGCGCGCACGGACGCGTTGAACAGCGACCTGCACCTGCTGGAGGACGTCACCGGCCTGCTGACGATGACCATGTGGTTCGTGGTGGGCATCGCCGCCGTGCTGACGTTCTACCTGGGCGTCTCGTGGCAGGTCGTGCTCTTCTGCGCGGCCGTGCTCACCGTGGTCCGGCTGGGCCCCGTGTTCCTGGCCCTCACCGGCTCACGGATGCGCCGCCGTGAACGCCTGCTCATCGGGGCGCTGGGCCCGCGCGGCACCACGACGATCGTGTTCGGCCTGCTCGCCTTCAACCGGCTGCCGGAAGGCGGCGCCGCCGACACGATCCTGACGATCACGGTCGGGTGCGTCCTGGGCAGCGTCGCGCTGCACGGCGTGGGCGCGACGCCGTTTCAAAAGCTCTTGGCGAAGTGGAACGCCGGGATGACGAAGCCCGACGCCAGGTAGAGCCGGTGGGCGGCATGCCGGGGCGTGCCGGAGTCGAGATGCACGCCCGCACAACCCAGACGACGGGCCTCCTCGTCGACCCATCGCAGCAGGGCGCCCGCGTGCCCCTGCCCGCGCGCGGACGACAACGTGGCCAGGTCGTCGATGTAGAGGTGCGAGCCCGCGTAGAGGCTGTTGAGGTGCCGGAACCCGGCCAGCGAGACGAGACGGCCCGTCTCGTCGTAGGACACCACCAGGCGGTACCCCTCGCGGCGCTGCTCCCGCACGCGCTCGACGAACTCGTCGGCGTCGGTCAGGTGCGGGCGGAGTTCGTGCATCACCTCGAACGCCTGGGCGGTGTCTCCGGCGTCGAGTTCGGCGATCGTGATGGTGTTCTGAGTGGTCACGGCACTGATGGTCGCCGGAAAAGTGGCCTCTCAGAATACCCAGTCAAGGCATAAACCAAGAGGCCACTCTCGATACCGGCTACGGCGCGAGGTTGATGCCCCACGTGTCGATCGAGCCGACATCGGACGCCGCGAGGTCACGGACACGGAGCTTCCACGTGCCGTTGGCGCCCTCGCCCGCCACGTTGGCCGTGTAGGTGCGGTCGATGTTGTCCGCGGAACCACCCGTGCGGTTGTGCAGCGTGTACGACGAGCCGTCCGGTGCGATCAGGGCCACCGTCAGGTCACCGATGTACGGGTGCACGATCCGCACCGTGACCACGGAACTGGCGGACGGTGTGGAGGCGCAACCGGAGATCACGACGTCGCTGTCGACCGCGACGCCCGCGTCCGGGATGGCGACGTCGTTCGGGTTCGTGCCGCTGCAACTGCCGCCACCGCCGCCCGTGACGGTCAGCGAGTAACCGGCCGTGCGGGTGCTCGTACCCGCCGCGGTGATCGTCACCGAGTAGGTGCCCGGCGCGACGGACGCCGTGGTGCTGATCGTCAGCGTCGAGTTCGATCCCGTTTGGACGGACGCCGGGCTGAACGAAGCCGTTGCGCCGGACGGAAGTCCGGACGCGGACAGCGTGACGGTCTGCGGGTCGCCGCTCACCGTCGCGGTGCCGACCGTGGCCGAGACCGACGAGCCCGCCGCCACCGAACCGGACGCCGGCGAGACCGACACGGAGAAGTCCGCGCCCGGCGTACCGGTGCCGACGGCCGACTTCCACACGGTGTAGGCGATGCCGTCGACCGCGCGGTTGAGGTGCGTGTCGCTGATGTTCGCCGTCGTGTCGCAGGAGGCGTGGTAGCAGGGGTCGAACGCGGCACCCGAGGTACCGCCCCACTTCGTCGCCTGCGCCGCGGTCTTGCGGGCGCTCGCGCCCATCGCGTAGCCCGAGGCGGGGATGCCCGCGTTGGTGAAGGACGCGTCGTCGGAACGGTTGCGGCCCTCGGTGTTCTCCTCCGGCTGCAGGCCCAGGGAGTCCCAGTACGCCTTCATGTGCGTGGACTGCGCCGAGGTGATGTTGTTGATGAAGTAGCCGCCGTTGGTCGAGCCCACCATGTCGAAGTTGTGGTAGGTCTTGATCTTCGTGCGCTCGGCGGACGGGAGCTGCGAGACGTAGAAGCGCGAGCCGTTGAGGCCCTGCTCCTCGTCGGTCCACCAGCCGAAGCGGACCTTGTTCAGCATCGACGGGTTGCGCTGGGCGAGCACGAGCGCGGTCTCCAGCAACGCCGACGAGCCCGAGCCGTTGTCGTTGATGCCGGGGCCCGCGGACACACCGTCGAGGTGGGCGCCGAACATGTAGACGTTGTTCGCGTTGCCGCCGGGCCACTCCGCGATGACGTTCGGACCGGCACCGCTGGTGCAGCCCGAGGTGCACGGCTGCTCGGTGACCGAGTAGCCGGCCGCGGTGAGCTTGTCCTTCACGTACGTCACGGACGCGCGGTAGCCGGCCGAGGTCGAACGCCGGTTGCCGCCGTTCTGCGAGGCGATCGTGCCGAACGCGGTCAGGTGCGCCTTGACGGCGTTGATGTCGATGTCCGGGATCTGCGGGCCGGTGCCGCCGGTGACCGTCAGCGTGTAGGTCGCGGTCTTGGTCGTCGTGCCCGCGGCCCGGACGGTGATCGGGTAGGTGCCCGAGGAGATCGACGCCGTCGTGCTGATCGACAGCGTGGAGTTCGAACCGGACGTGACCGAGGCCGGATTGAACGACGCCGTCGCCCCGGAGGGCAGGCCCGTGGCGGTCAGCGCCAGGGTCTGCGCCTGGCCCGCCGTGGTCTGGGTCTGCACGGTGGTCGAGGCCGACGAGCCCGCCGCCACGGAACCGGAGGCCGGCGACACGGCGACGGAGAAGTCGTTGGCCGGAGTGGAGCCCCCGAGGTTCAGCGACCAGGTGTCGATGCGGCCGGTGTCGTTGTTCGCGTTGTCGTTGACGCGCAGCTTCCACGTGCCGTTCGACGTCTCGCCGGACAGGTCGACCGTGTAGGTCTGGTCGATGTTGTCCGCGGAACCGCCGGAGCGGTTGTGCAGGACGTAGGCGGAGCCGTCCGGGGCCACGAGGGAGACCTGGAGGTCGCCGATGTAGGTGTGGACGATCTTCACCGGCACCGTGGCGGTGGCGGAGGGAGCCGACGGGCAGTCCGAGATGACGAGGGGCGACTCGACGGTCTGGTTGTCGCCGATCGCCACGTCGGTGTCGCTGGTGCCGGAGCACCCGGCGGCCAGGGCGGGCGCGCCGCTCGCAGGGAGAGCGAGCGCGGCCGTCGTGACAGCCACCAGTGCCGTGGCGAGCAAGGATCTTCTTCTTCGCACTTCCGGGCTCCTTCGCAGGGCTGCAGGGTCACGCGACGGTAGCTGTCGGAGCCCCCGCCCACACCCGGCCTTTCGGATGGTTGTCGTCCCGATCGACGTGCGGCGATCCTCCGATGTCCGTTTTCACTTTTAAGTCCCGGCTTCCGTTGCGCCATCAGAGGGATAGCGTCGGAGCACCCCGCCGGAAGGAGACATCGATGTCGGTCCCGCTGCCCGGCTTCGCCGAGAGCCTGCGGTCGGCCGTCGCCGCCCGGGGCCTGTCGCTGGAACGGATCCGCGACCACCTCGCCCGTCGCGGGGTGTCGGTGAGCCTCGCGACGCTGAGCTACTGGCAGACGGGCCGCAGTCGTCCGGAACGCCGTGCGTCGCTCACGGCCGTCGCCCATCTGGAAGAGGTGCTGGCACTGGAACCCGGTGCGCTGTCCGCGTTGCTCGGGCCCGCGTTGCGCGGCGGTCGCCTGCAGAGCAGCATCAGCGCGTTCTGGCCGGTGCCGTCGGTGATAGACGACGTTGTCGGCGGGGTCGACACCCGGTGGGACTCGCGGCTGACCCGGATCAGCCAGCACGACCGCGTGACGGTCGGGTCCGACCGCGGCGAGCGGTCCTTCCTGTCGCGGCAGGTGTTGCGGGCCGAGGAGGACGGTCCGGACCGCTGGGTCGTGATCCTGCACCTCGACGAGCACGACCGGGCACTGCCGGTGATCACGCCGCTGCACAACTGCCGGCTCGGGCGGGTGGTGACGCGGCCCGCCGACGGGCTGCTGGTGGCGGAGTTGCTCTTCCGGGCGCCGTTGCGGCGCGGGCAGACCGTGATCACCGAGCACGAACTGGTGAACCAGGCGCCGCATCCGTTGGCCACCAACTACTCCCGCAAGTTCCGGCGGCCGGTGCACGAGTACGTCCTGGAGGTCGTGTTCGACACTCCGCCCCGGACGTGCCGGCGGGTGGTGCAGGACGCGGACGGGGTGCTGCAGACGTTCGGGGCGCCGGTGGACGGGTCGGTGCTGGGGGTGGCCCTGAAGTTCGGGCCGGGCTCCTACGGGTTCGAGTGGACCTGGTGAGCGGGGATCGCCCACCAGGTCCACCCCTTTCCTCCTAGACCGTGAGCGACCAACTGCTCAGGACACCGGTGTCACCGGGACCGTTGTCCCCGATGCGCAGCGTCCAGGTGCCGCTCGCGGTCTCCCCTGCACCAGGGACCACGGAGAACGTCTTGCCCGCCGGGAACGGGTGGCAGCTGTAACCGCCGCCCGGCGTGCGCATCAGCGGGTAGGTGCGGCCGCTGGGCGCGACGAGCGTGACGTTCAGGTCTTCCAGACAGGTGTGGGTGGCGTCCACCTTGACCGTGATGGGGTTCTTGGCGGAGCCGGTGGCGGTGGATCGCACCGCGCTGATCGCCACCTGGTAGTCACGGATCGGGTAGTCCGTGTCGTTCGTGAACGTGCGTCCGCCGGTGTTTCCGGACGTACGCGCGCTGACCTCAGCCGACAGCTTCGACTGGTTTCCGGCCGCGTCCACCGCACGGACCGAGAACGTGTACGCGGTGTCGGCGTTGAGTCCGGTCACGGTCGCGGCGGTGCCCGTGACCGTCGTGGCGACCGTGCTGCCGTTGAGCACCTCATAGCCAGTGACGCCGACGTTGTCCGTTGAGGCGTCCCAGGCCAGCGAGACGCTCGACGCCGTGACGCCGGTCGAGCGCAGGTTGTTCGGCGCGGTCGGCGCTTCGGAGTCCGCGGTGCCCGGCTGGGTGCGGGCGGTCACGGCGGCGCTGGCGGCGGAGGTGTTGCCGGCGGCGTCCTTGGCCTTGATGGTGAACGTGTAGTCGTTGTCCGCCTTGAGTCCGCTGATGGTCGCGGTGGTGCCCGTGACCGTGGTGGCGAGCGTGCCGCCGTTGTAGACGTCGTATCCGGTCACCGCGACGTTGTCCGTCGAGGCGTCCCACGCGAGCGAAACGCTGGACGCGGTGGTGCCGGTCGAACGCGCGTTGGCCGGGGCGCTCGGCGCGGTGGTGTCGCCGGAGCCGGTCACCAGCGTGAGGTTCCACTTCCGCAGGGCCTCGTTGACCGGCTGGAAGATCGACAGGTCGCCGTCCTGGGTCGGGTTCTGCACGCACTGCGACGGGCCGCCGTCGTGCAGGCCCACCGCCTTGTCGCCGAGCAGCCACGCACCGCCGGAGTCGCCGCCCTTGGAGCACGCGGTCGTCCAGGTGAGCCCCTCGATCACCAGGCCGCCGCCGTAGTCCACGGCCTTGTTCGTGTACTTGACCTCGCCGCACTGCCACTTCGAGGTGTTGCCGGAGTGGCAGACGCGGTCGCCGACCATCGCCTCGGCCGAGCCGGTGACGGTGATCGCGGGCGAGCCGTAGGTGTTGACCGCGGCGGACAGGTTCCAGCCGGACTCGGTCACCGCGACCACGCCCATGTCACCCTCGCGGGCGTTCACGCTGCGGGTGCCGCCGACGTTCGACGTGCCGAGCCTGTTCTGCTGGCTGATCTGCCCGTACGCGGCCTGGTTCGCGTCGTTGGTGCAGTGCCCGGCGGTCAGGAAGTGCTTGCCGCCGTTGGCATCGGTCGCCGCGAACCCGACCGAGCAGTACGTCTCCGACCCCGGCCACCACGGGCTGCCGGCCTGCACGGTGCCGGCCTGCTGCCGTTGCTGCGACTGGGTCTCGGCGATGTGGACACCGTCGCCGAGCGCGCGCACCTTCTCCAGGAACCGTTCGGTGGCTTCGGTCTTGCGCGTGGTGTTGACCGTGACGTCGACCTGGTTGTCGCGCACGTCGACACCCCAGCTGAACACGCCGGGAACGCCGTCACCGATCAGCTTCTTCACGTCGGCGAGCAGCTTGTCCAGGTCGGCGGCGCTGCGGCGCACGACAACGGCGTTGGCGCCCTGGGCGCGGGCTTGCCAGGCCGCGTTCTCGGACGGGACCGCGAGCGTGAGCTTGCCCGCCGACGCGTCGAACCAGTGTCCGGCGAGCTGGCCGCGCAGGTCCGCCGACAGGCTCTGGAACCGCTGGTGCGCCTCGTCCTGTTGCTGCTGGGCGCTGACGTCCGGCTGGCCGGCGGCCGCGCTCGGAACGGCCGTGAACGCACCGATCGCCATGACCGATCCGCACGCGGCAGCGATTATTTTGCTGCGCATTCGCATGAGTGGAACTCCTTCAAAGGCAGGGTGGGGAAACGGTATTCCGGCCTGCCTCGAAGGCGCATTGTTTAACTGTTCAGTCAGCGCGGCCAGCGCACGTGGTCGTCGTTGATGCGGAACTCGTGGGAGTGCGTCCACACAACTCCCGCGGCGTCACAATGTTCGTGTTCGACGACTTCCGGGTCACGTGTGGGCCAGAACTTCACAGCGATCACCGCGGCACCGGCGGTCACCGCGCCGAGGACGAGAAAGGCCGTCGCAGTGCCCTCGGAGGTAGCCACCCAGCCGGCGAGCGGGTAGCAGAGCAACCAGCAGGCGTGGGACAGCGCGAAGTCCGCGGCGAACAACGCCGGGCGGTCGGCCGGATCCGCCGAGCGACGCAGGAGACGCGCGCCCGGGGTGAGTGCCAGTGAGCACCCGGCACCGATCAAAGCCCACAAGACCAGCAAGGTCTGCCAATGCCCGGCGAACACCGTCCCGGCCGCGAGCACGACCACGAGCAGGATCGATGCGCGCAGCACCACCACTCGATCCGCGAACCGGTCGAGCAGAGCCGGAAGCGCGAGTGCCGCGACGAGCGACCCCATCCCGTTGGCGGCCAAGGCGATGGCGACGTCGGACGCGTCACGGCCAAGCCCGTCCCGCACGTGCGCGACGGTGTTCACGAACACCATCGACCCCGCTGCCGCCGCGGCCAGGTGGACGGCGAGCAACCCGCGCAGCCGCGGGGTGGCGAGGTAGATGCGGATGCCCCGGGTGGTCGCGTCATACCAGCTGCCTTTGCGCGGCAACGGTTTCGGGCGCGGCAACACCACCGAGAGAACCAGCAGGGCCGACGCCGCGAACCCGAGCGCGGTGCCGAGGAAGAGCTCGTGGAAGCTCACCAACGCCAGTGCCGCGGCGGCGAGCGCGGGACTGAGCAGGCTCTCCAGGTCGTAGGCAGTGCGGGACAACGTGATCGCGCGGGTGTAGTCGCGTTCGCCGGGCAGGACGTCCGGGATGGTCGCCTGGAACAACGGCGTGAACGCGGCGGATCCGGCCTGCAGCAGGAAGATGAGCACGTAGACCTGCCACACCTCGTCCACCCACGGCAGCATCGCGGCGACCACGACACGGACGAGATCCAGCGCGATCAGCACCGCGCGGCGAGGCAGCGCGCCGAGCAGTGCCGTGGCGATCGGCGCGACCGTGACGTACGCGATCATCTTGATCGCCAGCGCCGTGCCGAGCACCGCGCCCGCTCGCGGTCCGGCGAGGTCGTAGGCGAGCAGGCCGAGCGCGACGGTCGCCAGTCCCGTTCCGGTCAGCGCCACGACCTGGGCGCCGAACAGATTCCGGTAGACCGGATCGCGCAGCACGGAAATCACGGCGGAACTATAAGCACTAGAACAGGTTTGCGTCGACGGTGCAACAGCACGCCATTGGCAACTGCACGGTGTTCGCATTAGGTCCTGTGTCGAAGTCCGGTTCGATGAGAGTCGCGCCTGAGGTGGTTCCTGGTGGTGCTGCCGAATGGCGCGCGTACCGGTGTTGTACGTGGGTCGTTCGGCCGTGCTGCCAGGGGCCGCCTCAGGCCCGGCTATCGCGGATCGGACTTCGACACAGGACCTAATTCACCGAGGTGTTAAATCCTCCGGTGGACCGGCGTGCTGGTCCTGCATCTCGGGTGCGGGAGGTGGTCGTGACTCGTCGACCGAGCGTGTTCGTCCGGCCGCGAGCCGCCGCGGAACTGACGGCTCAGTAGACGAACCGGCGCACCTCGTCCGGCTGGATGACGAGACGGACCTGGTCCACACCGAGGATCTCGGCGAGGTCATCGACGCGGGACGGGTCATCGGCGTCCCAGTAGCGGGCAGCCAGGCGTTCGGCCAGTTCGTGCGCTCCGTCGATCTCCACCGTGACGTGGCCGGAGACCGCCAGCCAGCGCTCGCGCTCCCCCACGGGTGCGGCGACGACGATCGAGGCGCGGGGATCACGGCGCAGGCGGCGGACCTTCAGCGAGTTCGGGTCGGTGAACAGCTGGATCGTCCCTTCGGCCGTGGCCTCGAACCACACCGGACGCGGCTGCGCCGGCACCGGCCCTGCCGCGACGGACAGGAACCCGTACAGCGGGCGGCTCAGGAACTCCAGGTCCTCGGTGGTCAGCGAATCGCTCATGAGTCCGATTGAACACGGCCGGACCAGGGCCGGCACATGTGCGAGGATCCGCGCCGCCTGTCCGATCGTCTGGTGGCGCGGCTCGGAACGTCGCCGCGCGAGTTCGCGGTCAGACGGGTGCATCGGCGCGATGTCGCGAGGTGCCCCCGACGCTCCCATCTGGAGCTGTTCGCGGTCGAACCCAAGTCCTGACAAGCTTCCGTCGTGACAGAAACGTCCGAGCTCGACGGCACCCCCTACGACTCCGTCGCGCCCCTCTACGCCGAACTCTTCAGCGACATGCTCGACACCAGACCACTCGAACGCGCGATGCTGTCCGCGTTCGCCGAGTTCGTGCACGGCCCGGTCGCCGACCTCGGCTGCGGCCCCGGCCACCTCACCGCGCACCTGCACTCGCTGGGGCTGGACGTGTTCGGGCTCGACCTCTCCCCCGCGATGATCGCCCTGGCTCGGGAGGCTCATCCGGACCTGAGGTTCGAGGTGGGGTCGATGACCGCACTCGATCTCGAAGACGGGGTCCTGGGCGGGATTCTGGCGTTCTACTCGGTCATCCACATGTCTCCGCGCGATCTGCCCGCGGTGTTCGCCGAGTTCTTCCGCGTGCTCGAGCCCGAAGGCCATCTGCTGCTCGGGTTCTACGCGGGTGACGACCCGGAGCCGCAGGAGTTCGACCACAAGGTGACGCCCGCGTACCGCTGGTCGCCCTCCGCCATGTCGGAGCTGGTGGGGAAGGCCGGTTTCACCGAGGTCGGCAGGCTGGTGCGGGAACCGCTCGAAGGCGAACGGTTCCTGCAGGCCCAGCTGATCATGCGCAAGAACTAGCGGAAGACCACCGTGCCGTTCCCGTTGAGCAGCACCCGGTGCTCGCAGTGCCA
The DNA here is from genome assembly GCF_033794685.1 of Streptomyces sp. ID05-26A. Taxonomy (NCBI): domain Bacteria; kingdom Bacillati; phylum Actinomycetota; class Actinomycetes; order Kitasatosporales; family Streptomycetaceae; genus Streptomyces; species Streptomyces sp. ID05-26A. The sequence goes on along the minus strand of NZ_JARAYZ010000002.1, from coordinate 104,205 downwards.
GCGCACGGCCCGTGACAACGCCAACGCCTCCGCGTCACGACCGGCGGCCGTCAGCGCACGCGGGTCGTAGGAGTGGTCGACGCGCAGCACCTCCTGCTCGATGATCGGCCCCTCGTCGAGGTCCGGGGTGACGTAGTGGGCCGTCGCGCCCACGTACTTCACCCCGCGGTCGTAGGCCTGGTGGTAGGGCTTGGCGCCCTTGAAGCCCGGCAGGAACGAGTGGTGGATGTTGATCACCCGGCCCGCGAGCTTCGCGCACAGGGCGTTCGACAGCACCTGCATGTACCGCGCCAGCACGACCAGGTCGGCCTGGTACTCCTCGACGAGCTCGATCAGGCGTTGCTCGGCCAGGTCCTTGGTGGCGGCGGTGTTCGGCACGTGCACGAAGTCCAGGCCCGCCGCCTCCGCCATCGGGCGCAGGTCCTCGTGGTTCGACACGACGGCGGCGATCTCGCCGCCCAGGCTGCCCGCGCGCCAGCGGAAGAGCAGGTCGTTCAGGCAATGGCCGGCCTTCGAGACCATCACAAGCAGGCGCGGCGGCCGTTCGTCGTGCAGCTCGAACTCCATCTGGAACTCCGTGGCCACCGCGGCGAACTCCCCGGCCAGGGAGTCCACCGTCGCGTCGGCGCAGGAGAACGCGGTGCGCAGGAACAGCTTGCCGCGCACGTCGTCGTCGAACTGCTGGTGCTGCACGATGTCACAGCCGTGGTCGACCAGGAACGACGTGACGGCGTGCACGATGCCCGCCCGCTCCGGGCAGTGCAGGGTCAGGGTGAACTGGGGCATCACGGCACCGCCAGGTATTCGGTGCAGGCGTCGGCGAGCCAGGCCGCGAAGTACTCGGCGAACGACGAGCGCACCAGGATCGTGATGGTGTCCTCGCCGGTCACCTGCAGGACGATCCCGGTCCTGGCGAGGAGTGTCTGCACGCAAGTGCCGACGGGAGCCGCAGCCGGGTGCAGGTCCACGGAACATCCGTGAGCCAGCACTTCTCGGCTTTGCGGCCCCTGAAGGACCACAGTCGTGCGCTGAGCCGAAGTGTCCACGACGGACCCTCCGGCAGTCCCGAGCGCGCCACGCAACACCTCCTCGATCGTGACCTGCAGGTCGGGCGAGGCCGTGACCAGGAACTCGTCCGGGCCGAGCCAGAGCACCTCGACGTCCCCGAATCGTCCGGTGCCGGAGCTGAAAGTGCAAGCGGCGGAAGGGAAATCCACACCGAGCGTGGCGCCCATCGCCGCGATGGCGTCCGGGTCGGACACGCGGACGGTGAGCTGCGAGCGGAACGGCACCTCGGCGGCGTCCAGCACGGGGGACAGTGCCGCCAGCCGGTCGCGCCAGGCAGCGAGGGGACTAACCGTCACGACGGGCTCCTTCCTTGTCGTACAGCACGGATTCGGTGACGGTGACCGGCACCAGTGAGTCCTCGACGGGCACGTAGAGCGTCTCGCCGATGCGTTCGTGGCCCGAGCGCACCAACGCCAGCGCGAACGTCCGGCCCAGGGCGGCGCTGGGGTAGCTGGACGTGACGTGGCCGAGCATGCGGACCGGCGGTTCGGGCAGCCGGTCGGTCTCGACGATCTGCGACCCCTCCGGCAGCAGCACGGCGGGATCGACGGGCAGGAGCCCCACCAGCTGCTTGCGGTCGGAGCGGTTGTTCTCGGCACGGGCGAACGAGCGCTTGCCGATGAAGTCGGGCTTCTTCTTCGACACCGCCCACGACATGCCCAGGTCCTGCGGTGTGACCGTCGCGTCGGTCTCCTGGCCGATGATCGGGTAGCCCTTCTCGGCGCGCAGCACGTGCATGGTCTCGGTGCCGTACGGCGTGATCCCGTACCGCTCCCCCGCCGCCATCAGCGCCTCCCACACGGCGAGGCCGTGCCAGGCGGTCACGTTGATCTCGTAGGCGAGCTCACCGGAGAAGCTGATCCGGCACACCCGCGCCGGCACTCCGGCGACCTCGGTGTCGTGCCAGGTCATGAACTCGAACGCCTCGTTCGAGACGTCAAGAGAAGGCGCCACCGCAGCGAGCACGTCGCGGGACTTCGGGCCCACCAACGGGATCGTGGCCCAGTGCTCGGTGACCGAGGTGCAGTGGACGTCGAGGTGCGGCCATTCCGTCTGCAGCCACTCCTCCATCCAGTCGAGGATCTTGGCGGCGTTGCCGGTGGTCGTGGTGACGATGTAGCGCTCCTCGCCGACCCTGATCACCGTGCCGTCGTCGATCACCATCCCGTCGACACCGCACATCACGCCGTAGCGGATCTTGCCGACCTTCAGGTTGCTCATCATGTTCGTGTAGAGCATGTCCAGGAACTTGCCGGCATCGCGGCCCTGCACGTCGATCTTGCCGAGCGTGGAGCCGTCCATCATGCCGACGCTTTCCCGCGTGGCACGGCATTCCCGCAGTACAGCGGCATGCAGGTCCTCACCTGGTCGCGGGTAGTACCAGGGTCGCCGCCACTGGCCGACGTTCTCGAACAACGCGCCGTGCGCCACGTGCCACGGGTGGATCGACGTGACGCGCACCGGGTCGTGCAGGTCGCCGCGATCACGTCCGGCCAGCGCGGCGAAGGAGATCGAGGTGTACGGCGGGCGGAAGGTCGTGGGCCGCTGTTCGGCCAGTTCCACGCCCAGCGCCTCGGCGACGATGCCGGCGGCGATCATGCCGGACGTCTTGCCCTGGTCGTGCGCGGTGCCGATGGTCGTGTAGCGCTTGATGTGCTCCAACGAGCGCAAGCCCGCGCCGGTCGCGCGCAGCACGTCCGCGACCGTCGAATCCCTTTGCAGGTCCACGAAACTCGCGTCGTCGTTGCCCGGGACGCGCCACAGCACCAGCCCGGACCGCGCGGTGCAACGGGAGTCGGAGGCGGGCAGCGGCACCTGACCACCCGAGGTGAACCCGGCGGCGGCAGCGGCCCGCGCACCGGCGTCGCGGCCCTGGCGGGTGCACGAGGTCAGGTCCAGTTCTCCGGTCGCCGAGCCCGCGACGCACACGGTGGACAGCTCCTCGCCCGGCACGAACGCGCCGAGTTCCGCGTCGTAGCGGAGCTTGCCGCGGGCCTGGCTGAAGAGGCTGACCACGGGGTTCCAGCCGCCGGAGACGAGAACGGTGTCGCACGCGACCGTGACGTCCGGCGAGGTGACGGCCAGCGGTGCGATCCGCACGCCGCTCACCCGGCCTTCGCCCTCGGTGCCGGCCACGACGTGCCCGGCCCGGACCTCGATCCCCCGCGCCGCGCACTCGGTGGCCAGCCGCGCGGGTGCCTCCGGCCGCGCGTCCACGATCATCGCGATGTCCACACCGGACTCGGCCAGGTCGATCGCCGCGCAGTACGCGCTGTCGTTGGTGGTGAACACGACCGCCCGCGAACCCGGCAGCACGCCGTAGCGGTGCAGGAACGTGCGGGCGGACGAGGCCAGCATGATCCCGGGCCGGTCGTTGTCGGCGAAGACCACCGGACGTTCGTGGGCGCCGGTGGCGAGCACGGTCTGCCGCGTCCTGATCCGCCAGACCCGCTGCCGCGCGACCGATGCGGGCGCCGCGAACCCGAGGTGGTCGGTGCGCTTCTGCAGCGCGAGCACGAACCCGTCCTGGTACATGCCGAACGCCGTCGTGCGCTCCAGCACCAGCACACCGGGCGTCGACCTCAGCTCCGCCACGATGTCCGCGACCCACTCGGCGGACGGCCGGTCGTCCAGGTACTCCTCCACGCCCAGCAACGCGCCGCCGGCCTGGTTCTGCTCGTCCACCAGCACCACGCGGGCACCGGCGCGGGCAGCGGTCAGCGCCGCCACCAGTCCGGCGGGCCCGGCGCCGACGACCAGCACGTCGCAGTGCTCGTGCTTCGCGTCGTACCGCGACGGGTCGGGTTCGGAGGAGAGGCGTCCCTGCCCGGCCAGGCCGCGTGCCTCCAGGCCGTCGTACAGCTCGACGGTCGTGGCGAGCAGCATCGGCTCCGAGAACGGCGCCTCGACCTGCACCAGCGAGGTCGGGTCCTCGGAGCCCGCCGCGACGATGCCGCGCGGCCGGCCGAGCTTCACGCTGCCGCCGATCTCGTGCACGCCGTTCGCCAGCAAGGCCGACGCGAGCGTGTCGCCGGGATGCCCGGTGTACTCGACGCCGTTGAAGGTGAAGCGCAGCAGGGTGTTCCGGTCGATCTCGCCACCGGTGTCAGTGCGGAAGGTCATGCGGTCACCTCGGGCATGGGCTCGCCCACGCGGTAGACGGCCAGCAGGTCGTGGGTGCGGGTGTCGCGGACGGCGTTGAACCAGCGCCGGCACCCGGCGTTGTGGCTCCAGCGCTCGGCGAACGGGCCGCTCGGGTTCTCGCGGAAGAACACGTACTGGGCCCACTCCTCGTCGCTCAGGGCCGACGGGTCCTCGGGGTACGCGACGTGGGCCTGGCCGCCGTAGTGGAACTCGGCTTCCTCACGCGGTCCGCACCACGGACACGGGATGAGTTGCATCGCAGGTCTCCTAGTGGGCCACGGCGGCGGCGCCGTGCTCGTCGACGAGAGCGCCCGTGGTGAAGCGCTCGAGGGTGAACGGCTCGTTGAACGGGTGCGGCTTGTCGTGGGCGATGGTGTGCGCGAAGCAGTCGCCGACACCGGGTGTGGCCTTGAAGCCCCCGGTTCCCCAGCCGCAGTTGAGGTACAGGCCGCCGACCGGCGTGAGACCCACGATCGGCGAGGCGTCCGGGCTGACGTCGACGATGCCCGCCCACGTCCGCAGCAGGTGCGCCCGCGCGAAGACGGGGAACAGCTCCAGCGCCGCCGACATCTGCTGCTCGATGATGTGGAACGAACCCCTTTGCCCGTAACCGTTGTAGCTGTCGATGCCCGCGCCCATCACCAGTTCGCCCTTGTGCGCCTGGGAGACGTAGACGTGCACGGCGTTCGACATCACGACGGTCGGGTGGACGGGTTCGAGCAGCTCGGATACCAGGGCCTGCAACGGGTGCGAGGCGATCGGCAACCGGAGGCCGACCATCTTCGCGAGCACCGAGCTGTGGCCTGCCGCGCACAACGCGACCTTCCCGGCGGCGATGCGCCCTCGACTGGTGTCCACGGCGGTGATCCGGCCACCCGACGTCTCCAGGCCGGTGACCTCGCAGTTCTGGATCAGGTCGACGCCCATCGCGTGCGCCGCCCGCGCGTAGCCCCACGCCACGTAGTCGTGCTTCGCGATGCCCGCGCGCGGCTGGTAGGTGGCGCCCAGCACCGGGTAGCGGACGTCCGGCGAGGTGTTGACGATCGGGCAGATCTCCTTGACCCCGGCCGGATCCACCCACTCCGCGTCGATGCCGTTGAGCCGGTTGGCGTTGACCCGGCGGACGCTGTCCCGCACGTCCTGCAGGCTGTGCGCCAGGTTCAGCACACCGCGCTGGTCGAACAGGATCGGGTAGCCGAGGTCCTCCTCCAGGCCCTCCCACAGCTTGAGCGAGTGCTCGTAGATGCCGGAGCTCTCGTCCCACAGGTAGTTCGACCGGATGATCGTGGTGTTGCGGGCCATGTTGCCGCCCGCGAGCCAGCCCTTCTCCAGCACCGCGACGTTCGTGATGCCGTGGACCTTCGCGAGGTAGTACGCGGTCGCGAGGCCGTGCCCACCGCCGCCGACGATCACGACGTCGTAGGAGGACTTGGGTTCCGGGTTGTCCCACAGGAAGTCCGGGTGCTCGGGCAGATGTGCTCCGGGCGGGCTGGTCATGACGACGCCTCCAGCGAAATCATCTGGTCGACTCCTGATATATCAGTCTGTGCGTTACAGTAGGTCACATGAACGCACGGGTCAACGACGAGCCCGCCTCCGTCTCACTCACCGAGCAGGCGTACGCGGTCCTGCGAGATCGCCTGGTCATGCTGGAGATCAAGCCCGGTGAGCCCATCAACGAGGAGCGGCTGCGCACCGAGCTCGGCGTCGGCCGCACCCCGATCCGCGAGGCGTTGAAAAGACTCGAGCAGGAACGGCTCGTCGTCGCCTTCCCGCGCCGCGGCACGTTCGCCACCGACGTGAACATCTCCGACCTCTCGCACATCTCCGAGGTGCGCAGGACCCTGGAACCCCTGGCCTCGGCAGCCGCAGCCGACCGCGCCACGCCCGCCGACCGGACCGCCCTGACCGAACTGCGCTCGCAGCTCGACACGGCGGCGCCGACGGGTGACAACACGGAACTGCTGCGCACCGACGTCGGCGTCCACCGCGCGATCTACGGGTGCGTGCACAACCCGTTCCTCGAGGACACGCTGATCTCCTACGACAACCTGGCCACCCGGATCTGGTGCGTCTTCCTGCCCCGGCTGTCCGGGATGGCCGGTCACGTCGACGAACACGTGCCCCTCCTCACCGCGATCATCGAAGGAGATGCGAAGAAGGCGAGCGAGCTAGCTTCGCAGCACGTCATCGGTTTCGAGCGCGCGATCCGGGCTCTCATCTAGGGCAGCGGCCCGGAAGAGCGGGTCACTGCGCAGGTCCTTCACCAGCGCCACGCACGCCACGACCATGACCACCCCGAACGGTGCGGCGGCGATGATCGTGAGGTTCTGCAACCCGGTCAGCGCGGTCGCGCCTCCCCCACCGACGAGCAGCATCACGGCCGCCACACCACCGGTCGCCACGCCCCAGAACACCACCAGCCGGCGATGCGGCTCGTGGGCCCCGCGCTGGGACAACGTGCCCATCACCAGGGATGCCGCGTCCGCGCCGGAGACGAAGAAGATCGCCACCAGCACCATCACGACCACACCCGCGACCGCGCCCAGCGGGAACTGGTCGAGCACCCCGAACAGCTGGGACTCGGGGTTCGCCGCGCCCGCGAGGTCGGTGCCGTCGCGCTGCAACGAGATCGCCGTGCCACCCATGATCGAGAACCACACCAGGCTCACCAGCGACGGCACCAGGATCACGCCCTTGACGAACTGCTTGATCGTGCGGCCACGCGAGATCCGCGCGATGAACATGCCGACGAACGGCGTCCACGAGATCCACCACGCCCAGTAGAAGATCGTCCAGCCGGAGAGCCAGGTCTCCATCTCGCTCCCGCCGGTCCCCGCCGAGCGCGAGATCATCTCGCCCATGTCCCGGAAGTAGTCGCCGACCGCGGCGGGCACCAGGTTCAGGATCAGCACCGTCGGCCCGACCACGAACACGAACACCGCCAGCACGACGGCCAGCACCATGTTGATGTTCGACAGCCACTGGATCCCCTTGGCCACACCGGACACCGCCGACGCCACGAACGCGACCGTCAGCACCGCGATGATGCCGATCAGCACGCCCACGCCGGGGTTCTCCCGCACGAAGCCGCCCGCCTTCAGCCCGCTGCCGATCTGCAGCGCGCCGAGACCGAGCGACGCCGCCGACCCGAACAGCGTCGCGAAGATCGCCAGCACGTCGATCAACCGTCCCAGCGGCTTCTCCGACACGTGGTCGCCGAACAGCGGGGCGAACATGGCGCTGATGAGCTGCTTGCGCCCCCGCCGGAACGTGCCGTAGGCGATGGCGAGGCCGACGACGGCGTAGATCGACCACGGGTGGATCGCCCAGTGGAACAACGAGGTGGCCATCGCGACGTCGATCGCCGCGCCCGTGCCGCCCTCGGCCGACCCCGGCGGTGGCTTCACGTAGTGCGCCAGCGGTTCCGCGACGCCGTAGAACATCAGGCCGATGCCCATGCCTGCGCTGAACATCATCGCGACCCACGAGACCGTCCGGAACTCCGGCTTCTCGCCGTCGCGGCCGAGCGGGATCCTCCCGTACTTGCTGAAGGCCAGGTACAGCGCGAAGATCACGAACCCGGTGGCCGCGGCCAGGAACGCCCAGCCGGTGTTGCGGATGACCCAGCCGAGCACCGCCTTGGAGACGGCGCTGAGGCTGTCCGTGCCGATGACGCCCCACGCCAGGAACGCGGTGGCGACGACCGCGGATACGGTGAACACGACTCGGTCGGTGTGGGATCTCTCGGTGGGTAAGAACGTCTGCTCGGGTTTGACGGACACTGCTACCACCTCTTCGTTGAGTTGGCCTGCTAAGCGGTCCCCTTGGTCAGCTTCTTCTGCACCCACTCGTGGAACTCACCGATGTGGTGCTCCGACGGCACCAGCACCCCGCCGGCGCGGTACGCACGCGACGACATGGCGGGCTGGCACCGTTCGCAGGCCTCGAAGTCCTGCTCGTTCACGCGGTGGAACAGCTCGACGGACCGCGACACGTCCTTGCCCGAAGCAACGACGTCCTTGGCGTAGAGCCAGTCGCACTCGACGATCGTGCGGTCGGCAGCCATCGGGTACATCCGGTGGATGATCACGTGGTCGGGCACGAGGTTGATGAACACCTGCGGCCGCACGGTGATCGCGTAGTAGCGGCGGTCCTGCTCGGAGTCCACTCCGGACAGGTTGTCGAACCCCTCGCTGCCGTCGATCGTGAAACCCTTGATCTCCTCGCCGAACACCGCGCCGTGCCCGACGTAGTACTGCGCGGCGTAGCCGTCCGCGAACTCCGGCAGGACCTCCGTGAGCTCGGGATGGATGGTCGCGCAGTGGTAGCACTCCATGAAGTTCTCGATGATGAGCTTCCAGTTGGCCTTGACGTCGTAGGTGATCCGGCGGCCCAGGTCGAGTTCGCTGACCTGGTAGTTGCCGATCGCGTCGAGGTTGCCCAGGCGCTCGCGGACGTCCTGCTGGACGGTCTCCTCGAACGACGCCGGCTCGGCCGCCAGCGAGATCCAGGCGTAGCCGAGCCACTCGCGCAGGTGCACGGTCTTCAGGCCGTACTCGACGCGATCGATGTCCGGCATCGACGTGAGGTTCGGCGCGGCGACAAGCTTGCCGTCGAGGCCGTAGGTCCAGGCGTGGTACGGGCACTGGAAGTTGCGCTTGACCGTGCCGGTCTCCTCGGTGCACAGCTTCGCGCCGCGGTGCCGGCAGATGTTGAGGAACGCGCGCAGCGAGCCGTCGCGGGCGCGGGTCACGAGCACGCTCTCGCGTCCGATCTGGACGGTCCGGAAGTTGCCCGCGTCGGGGAGGTCCGCCGAGCGAACCGCGCAGAACCACATCTCCTCGAAGATGTTCTGCTGTTCGAGCTCGAAGATCGCCGGGTCGGTGTAGGTGTGGCCGGGCAGCGTGGGGATCAGGCTGGACGGCAGTTCGGTCGCGGTCATGGTGGCTCCGTGAAGAGAAGTCAGAGGAGGAGAGATCGCGCGTCGATGCCGGCGCAGATCACCAGCAGCGGTGCGGCGTGGGTGCTCGACCGCGTCAGCACGCGGGCACCCGTTCCGGACGGCTCGACGTGGAAGTCGATCACCGTCTCCTCGAAGCGCAGGTCGGCGCCGGCCCGGAAGGCGTCGTCCGAGCTGGGCAGTTCGGCCTGCGACCGGCTGTCCAGCCCGAGCACGCGCAGCCCCCGCGCGGCGAGGCGGTGTGCGGCCGCCCCGCCGAGGTCGCCGAGCCCTATGACGATCACGTCGTGGGTCATGACCTGATCCGCGTCATCTTGGGGTCGAAGAGCGGTTCGGACGTCACGACGGTCTGGACGCGCTCACCGAAGTACTCGATCTCGACCTGTGTGCCCTCCCGGGCGATCTCGGCGGGAAGCCACGCGTAGGCGATGTTCTTGCCGATCGAGTACCCCCGCGCCGCGCTGGTGACGTACCCGACCGCCACACCACCGGCGAGCACCGGCTCGGAGCCCATCACGACCTGATGGTCGTCGTCGATGATCAGGCAGGTGAGCCTGCGGGCGGCGGTCTCCTCCGACTTGCCCTCCAGGGCCTGGCGGCCGTGGAAGTAGCCCTTGTTCATCCGCACCGCGAAGCCCAGCCCCGCCTCGAACGGGTCGTGCTCCGTGGTCACGTCGGTGCCCCACGAGCGGTAACCCTTCTCCAGCCGCATGCTGGTGAACGCGCTGCGCCCGGCGGCGATGACACCGTGCTGCTGCCCGGCTTCCCAGAGCGTGTCCCACAGACGACGTCCCATGTCGGCCGTCGTGTAGAGCTCCCAGCCGAGTTCGCCGACGTACGACAGGCGCATCGCGGTGACCGGCACCTCGCCGATGAACGCTTCCTGGGCCTTGAAGTAACCCATGGCCTCGTGCGAGAAGTCGGTCTTCGTCAACGGCTGCAACAACTTGCGCGCCAGAGGGCCCCACAGGCCGATGCAGCAGGTGCCGGGCGTGATGTCCTTGATGTGCACACCGCCGTTGGGTGGCATGCGCCGGCGCAGCCAGTCGAGGTCGAGCGGGCCGTTCGCGCCGACCTGGAACCGGTTCTCGCCGAGCCGGGCGATGGTCAGGTCGCTGCGCACTCCCCCGTCCTCGTTGAGCAGCAACGTGTAGACCACCGCGCCCGGCTTGCGGTCGAGCTGGTTGGTGGTCATGGTCTGCAGGAACGTCAACGCCTCCGGGCCGCTGACCTCCAGGCGCTTCAACGCGGTCATGTCGAACATCGCGACCCGTTTGCGCGCCACCAGTGCCTCGGCACCGGCGATCGGCGACCAGAACCGCGACGCCCACTCGTTGCGTGCCGGGATCTCCGCGACCTCGGGCAACGAGGCGTTGGCCTCGTACCAGTGCGGCCGCTCCCAGCCCGACGCCTCCAGGAACACCGCGCCGAGTTCCCGCTGCCGCTCGTAGAACGGGCTGGTGCGCAACGGACGTGGGTTCTCGGCGGGCTGCAACGGGTGCAGGATGTCGTAGACCTCGACGAACGCCCGGCAGCTGCGTTCGTGCACGTAACCGGGCGAGCGCTGGACGTCCTCGAACCGGTTGAGGTCGCAGCCGTGCAGATCGATGCCGGGCTGACCGTCGACCAGCCACTCGGCCATCGCCTTCGCGACACCGGCCGAGTGCGTGATCCACACGGCCTCGGCGACCCAGAACCCCTGCAGGCCGGGGTGTTCACCGAGCAGCGGGTTGCCGTCCGCGGTGAACGAGAAGAGGCCGTTGACGCCTTCTTCGACCTTCGAGTCGCCCAACGCGGGCAGCAGGTCGACGGCGGCGTCCCAGGAGGTCTCGAAGTCCTCGGGGGTGAACGCCATCTCGGACGGCATGGTCGGCGCCACGTCGAAGTCGAGGATGTCGTCCGCCGAGATCGGCATGGGCCGGTGCCCGTACGCGCCGATGCCGACGCGGTCGACGTGCTCGCGGAAGTACAGGTCGGCGTCCTGGTGGCGCAGCAACGGCTTCGACATCTCGGACAGCTCGGTGTTGACGCCCTTCAACACCTGCAGGGGCGCCGTTTTCGCGTACTGGTGCGCCATCGGGACGAGTGGGATGTCGAGGTCGACCATGCGGCCGATCCGCGGGCCCCACATGCCGACGCACGACACGACGACGTCGGCCGGGAACGTGTCGTTCTCGGTGACGACGGCCTTCACGCGGCGGCCGTTGCGTTCGATGCCGGTGACCTTGTGGTGCGCCAGGAACTTCGCGCCGCGGTCCATGGCCCGGCGCGCCTGGGCTTCGGCGGCGCGCAGTGGCTTGGCGATGCCGTCGCTCGGGATGTGGAAGCCGCCGAGGATCTTCGAGGGATCGAGCAACGGGTGCAGTCGCGCGCATTCCTCCGGATCGCGCAGGAAGCTCTCGACGCCCCACGCCGTCGCCCAGCCGTGGCGGCGCTTGATGTCGGTCCAGCGTTCCGGCGTGGTGGCGACCTCCAGCCCGCCGAGCTGCTGGAAGCACCACTTGTCGTCCATCGTCAGCGCCGTGTACTTCTCGACGGTGTACTTGGCGAACGACGTCATCGTCTTGCAGCCGGTGGTCTGGAAGACCAGGCCCGGCGCGTGCGAGCTGGAGCCGCCGGTGGCGAACAGCGGTCCCTGTTCGAGCACGGTGACGTTGGTCCAGCCCCGCGCGGTCAGTTCGTCGGCGATCGCGCACCCGACGATGCCCGCGCCGATCAGCACGACTCTCGGCTGGTTCACAGGACCACCACCGAACGGAGGACCCGGCCGTGGTGCATGTCCTCGAACGCCTTCTCGACGTCGCCCAGCCCGATCGTCTCCGAGACGAACGCGCCGAGGTCGAGCCGGCCCTGCAGGTAGAGGTCGATGAGCATCGGGAAGTCGCGTGACGGCAGGCAGTCGCCGTACCAGGACGACTTCACCGCGCCACCGCGCGAGAACACGTCGATCAACGGGAGTTCGAGCTTCATGTCCGGTGTCGGCACGCCGACCAGCACGGCGAGACCGGCGTGGTCACGGGCGTAGAAGGCCTGCTGGAACGTCTCGGGCCGGCCGACCGCGTCGATCACGACGTCGGCTCCGTTGCCCTCGGTGAGCTCGCGGATCGCCTCCACGACGTCCTTCTCCCGGGCGTTGATCGTGTGCGTGGCACCGAACCGCTCGGCCCATCGCAGTTTCGTGTCGTCCAGGTCGACCGCGATGATCGCGCGCGCACCGGCGATCCGGGCACCCGCGATGGCCGCGTCCCCGACGCCACCGCAGCCGAGCACGGCCACGCTGTCGCCGCGGGTGACGCCGCCGGTGTTGATCGCGGCGCCGATGCCCGCCATCACGCCGCAGCCGAGCAGGCCCGCGACCTCCGCCGGTGCCTTGGGGTTCACCTTCGTGCACTGTCCGGAGTGGACCAGAGTCTTCTCCGCGAACGCGCCGATGCCCAGCGCGGGCGACAGCGGGGTGCCGTCCTGCAACGTCATGGGCTGGCAGGCGTTGTGGGTGTTGAAGCAGTACTGCGGACGCCCACGCAGGCAGGAGCGGCACGACCCGCACACCGCGCGCCAGTTCAGGATCACGAAGTCACCGGGATCGAGGTCGGTCACGCCCTCGCCGACGGCCTCGACGACGCCCGCCGCCTCGTGCCCGAGCAGGAACGGGAACTCGTCGTTGATCCCGCCCTCCCGGTAGTGCAGGTCGGTGTGGCAGACCCCGCAGGCCTGCACCTTCACCAGCGCCTCGCCGGGGCCGGGGTCCGGCACGAGGATGGTCTCGACCGAGACCTTGGCCCCACGCCCCCTGGCCACGACACCGTTCACCGCATGTGCCACTTCGAGTGCTCCTGTCAGAGGTGGGGGTAGAGGGGGTGCTTCGCGGCCAGGCCGTCGACACGGGCGACCAGGTCGCCCTCGTCGAAGCCCGGTTGGAGTGCGGCGGCGATGATGTCGGCGACCTCGGTGAAGTCGCCGGCGGTGAAGCCGCGGGTGGCGAGCGCGGGGGTGCCGATCCGCAGACCGGACGTGACCATCGGCGGACGTGGGTCGAACGGGACGGCGTTGCGGTTGACCGTGATCCCGATGCGGTGCAGACGGTCCTCGGCCTGCTTGCCGTCCAGTGAGGACTCGACGAGGTCCACCAGCACCAGGTGCACGTCGGTGCCGCCGGACAGGACCTTCACCCCGGCCGCGGCGCAGTCGGGCAGCGAGAGACGTTCGGCGAGGATGCGCGCGCCTTCGAGGACGCGCTGCTGACGTTCGCGGAACTCACTCCCCGCCGCGACCTTGAACGCGACGGCCTTGGCCGCGATGACGTGCTGCAGCGGCCCGCCCTGCTGGCCGGGGAACACGGTGGAGTCGACCTTCTTGGCCAGCTCCCGGGTCGAGAGGATCACGCCGCCGCGCGGACCGCCGAGGGTCTTGTGGGTGGTGGTCGTGACGAGGTCGGCGAACGGGACGGGGCTCGGGTGCAGGCCCGCCGCGACGAGACCGGCGAAGTGCGCCATGTCGACCATGAGCTTGGCACCGGCGAGGTCGGCGATGCGGCGGAACTCGGCGAAGTCGAGCTGCCTCGGGTAGGCCGACCAGCCCGCGATGATCAGCTTCGGCCGGGACTCGACCGCCAGCCGTTCGACCTCGGCCATGTCGACGCGGCCGGACTCGCGGTCCACGTGGTAGGCCACGACGTTGTAGAGGCGACCGGAGAAGTTGATCCGCATGCCGTGCGTCAGGTGGCCGCCGTGCGCGAGGTCGAGGCCCATGATCGTGTCGCCGGGCTGCAGCACGGCCGCCATCGCCGCCGCGTTCGCCTGGGCGCCGGAGTGCGGCTGGACGTTCGCGTGCTCGGCGCCGAACAAGGCCTTCACCCGCTCGATCGCCAGCGCCTCGATCACGTCGACGTGCTCGCACCCGCCGTAGTAGCGGCGTCCGGGATACCCCTCGGCGTACTTGTTGGTCAGCACCGACCCCTGCGCCTGCAGCACTCCGACCGGCGCGAAGTTCTCCGAGGCGATCATCTCCAGCGTCGACTGCTGGCGGTGCAACTCGAGCCGGATCTCGGCCGCGACCTCGGGGTCGAGCTCGTCGAGGTCCTGGTCCAGAACTGTGGTGGTGGGAACGGAGAGTGACAACGGGCCAACCCTTCCGAGCGAGTTCCGCAATACGCAACGAGGTTCGCATTATGCAACTGCAGCGCGCATCACGGTGCGACCCGGAAGAGCCGTTGTCAAGCCCTTGTCGCACGGACGGAGGCACCCGAAAACATGAAGAGCCCCCGGCCGCGACCGGGGGCTCTTCGTTTCGTGAAGGTCTTTCACAGCACGGAATGTCCCATTCGGGCCGAAAGGTCCCGGGACGCCACGCGCAGTTCCTCGACGATCTCGGGCATGCGCTTCTGCGAGAGCCGGTAGGCCGGGCCGGCGGCACTGATCGCCGCCACGACGTCGCCGTGAGAGTCGTAGACCGGCACCGCGACGGCGTGCAACCCGGCCTCCAGCTCCTCCACGCAGGTGGCGAACCCGTCCTCGGTGGTGCGCTCGAGCACGCACCGCAACTTCACGGGATCGGTGATCGTGCGCGGAGCGCACGACTCCAGGTCGCCCGACAGCAGGCGGTCCCGCTCGGCGACGGGCGCACCGGCGAGCAGGACCTTGCCGCTCGACGTGGCGTGCAGCGGCGTGCGCTGACCGACCCAGTTCTGCGCCGCCACCGCCGAACCTCCCCGTGCCTGACTCACGTTCAACGCGACACCGCCGTCGAGGATCGCGATGTTGACGGTCTCGCCGAGCCGGTCCGCGAGCTCCACGCAGACGGGCCCGCCGACCCGGCCGTAGTCGACCGGCCCGGTCACCGCGCCGGCGAAGCGGAGCATGCCGAGGCCGATCCGGAAAGGTCCGCGTTCGCCGTCCTGTTCGACCAGCTCACGGGCTTGCAACGTGTAGACGAGTCTGGACGCGGAGGACTTGTGCACACCGAGCTCGGCGGCGATCTCGGTGATCCCGGCTTCCCCGTTGCGGGCCAGCAGTTCGAGCACCGCCACCGCCCGATCGACCGATTGCACCAGCGCGGGGTCACGAGCCTCACCGTTGTTGCTCATCACGCAACACTATCCGACTGGCGCAACCAAACGGCTCCTTGACGATGTCCCTGATCCTGAGCCATTCTGCAGTTGCGTATCGCACACCCAGTTCCGTAATACGCAACGGAGGGTTTCTGATGATCACCGCATGCGCCGTGGACCAACTCCCCGAGGGCGAGTCCTTGCGCATTCCCGGCGACCCCGCCATCGCGGTCTTCCACTCGGAGGGCGAGTTCTACGCGATCGACGACACCTGCAGCCACCAGGACGCGTCCCTGTCCGAGGGCTGGCTGGAGGGGTGCTTCGTCGAGTGCCCGCTGCACGCCGCCCTGTTCGACCTGCGCACCGGCATGCCGACGTGCCTGCCGGCCAAGAAGGCCGTGCGCACGTACCCGGTCGTGGTGCAGGACGGCGTGATCTACGTGGACACCGGCAGCCGCGAAGCCGTGGCCTGATCACAACGCGGCGAGCAGCGCCTCCATCCGCTGCTCCAGGTGTGGCCGGACGTCGTAGCCGGTGAAGATCCACGGCGCGCGCCTCGCCATCCCCGCCAGCACCATCTCCCCCACCTCGTCGACGCTCGGCCCGCTCCTGAGGAACTCCTCGACGGCGGGCACGAACTCCTCCCGCAACGCCACATCGGCGCTCGACGCCCTGGTGTTCGCGACGATGTCCGTGTCGACCGGCCCCGGGCACAGCACGCTGACGTCGATGCCGTGCCCGCTCACGTTGAGGCGCAACGACTCCGAGAGGCCGACGACGGCGAACTTGGCCGTCGTGTACAGCACGTTCGGGTCGGACACGAGCCCCGCCGCCGACGCGGTGTTCACGACGTAGCCGCTGCCGCGTTCGATCATGCCCGGCAGGAACGCCTGGATCCCGTTGATCACGCCGGTCAGGTTCACCGCCAGGGCCAGGTCCCACTTCTCATGGGTCAACTCGGTGACCACGGCGTGCGGCACGATGCCGGCGTTGTTGAACAACAGGTCCACCGGCCCCACCCGCCCGGCGACCTCCTCGAACCCCTCCCGGTCGCGCACGTCCAGCAGATAGGTCTCCGCGCCCAGTTCCCCGGCCGCCCGCTCCAGCGCGGGCGGGTCGACGTCGGCGAGCGCGAGACGTGCGCCGCGCCCGGCCAGAGCCCGCGCGATGCCCAGGCCGATCCCTCTGGCACCCCCGGTGATGAACGCGGTCGAACCCGCCCAATCCTGCATCACGCCACTCCTCTGTGTTGATCTGACGACACTATGTTGACTGACACAGTAGCCTGCTCAGCATGCCCACCACCGCACTGAGACAGGTCCTCTCCACCGGCGGCCGCGCCACCATCGGCGTTCTGGCAGGCCTCCAGGTCGTGGACAGCGCCGACGGCGTGATGTTCGTGGTCTTCGCGCCGGAGATCCGCGAGTCGCTCGGCATCAGCACCGGGGCCATCGGCGTCGTCGGCTCCCTGACCGGGGTGATGGTGGCCGTCGCCGCGCTTCCCCTCGGCCTGCTGGGCGACCGGCACCGCCGCACGTCGATCGTGGGCGTCGCGACCCTCGTCTGGGCCGCGGCGGCCGGGGTGTTCGGTCTGGCGCAGAACCTCTGGCAGGCCGTCGCGGTCCGCGTGGTCGCGGGCATCGGCAAGGCCAACGAGGGGCCGATCCAGTCGTCGTTGCTGGTCGACGCCTATCCACCGGCGGTGCGCGGGCGGGTGCTCGGGCTGCATCGCGGCGGGCAGCCGCTCGGCATCGTCGCCGGTCCCCTGCTCGCGGTGGCGTTCGCGGCGTTGATCCCCGAGGAGCACGAACCGTGGCGCTGGGCGTTCGCGTTCCTCGCCGTGCCGGCACTGCTGCTCGGACTCGCCGCGCTGCGGCTGCCCGAACCGGCCCGGGAGCACTCGACGGCGACACCGCGCGGCGCGCTGAAGGACCTGAGGAAGATCCCGACGCTCGTGGGCGTGGTGGTGGCGCTCGGCGCGTTCGGCGTCTCCGTGATCACCGTGCCGATCTACCTCAACGTCATCCTCGAGGAGCAGCACGGGCAGGGCGCCGTGGCCCGGGGCCTGATCATGTCGGTCTGCGCGGCCGGTGGGCTGCTGGGGGCGGTGGTCAGCGGGGTGACGAGCGACCGCCTGTTCCGCCGCAGCCCCCGGGCCTGCCTGCACCTCGCGGCCGGCGCGCTCTCGGTGCTGGGCATCGGGTTCGCGGCACAGGCGTACGCAACGGACGTCACGACCTACGTGGTGATCGGGGTCGTCGTGCAGGCCATGACGTTCGCGGGCATCGTCCCGCTCAGCCTGGTCGTGGCGTCGGTGACGCCCGCGGAGTTCCGGTCGACGGCGTTCGGGCTGGTCGGCGTCTTCACGGCGGCGGTCGGCGGGCTCGGCGGCGCGGTCGTCAGCAGCGTGGCCGAGAAGCTCTGGGGCGTGCAGGTCGCGGTGGCACTGGTGGCTCCGGCGGCCTCGGTGGTCGCCGGGCTGGTGCTGGTCTCGACGGCTCGGCACGTGCCGGGTGACCTCGCGCGAGTCGTACGATGATCGCTGTGACCTCCCCTGGGACGCGCCGGATCGACGAGATCGGCGACGAGAGCCGCCGCCGGATCCTGGACGCCGCCGAGGAACTGTTCGCCGAGCGCGGGTTCGACCGCACGTCCTTTGTGGACATCGCGAAGCGGTCGGGCATCAGCCGCGGCTCGATCCCGTGGCACTTCAAGAACAAGGACGGCCTCGTGATGGCCGTCGTCGAACGGGCCGTCGGCCGGATCTGGCCCACCGAGCGCTACGAGAGCGTGCCGTCGCTCGCCGAGGTGTTCAGCGAGACGGCGGAACTGCTGCGGACCGGCAACTCGGCGCTGGTGTTCATGATCCTGGTCGAGGCGCTGGGCGATCGGGGTGTCGTGCACGACCAATACCGGGAGTTCTTCGCCCGCAGGCGCGAGGGCATCGAGGAACTGCTGCGGTTCAAGCGTCCGGCCGGCGTCGATCCCGGCCGGGCCGCCGAGCAGGAGCGCACCGCCGCCGTGGCGTTGAACGGTGCGCTCCTGGGCATCCACCTGCAGGCGCTCGTCGATCCGGAGAACGTCGGCCTCGACGCCGCGCTGGTGTCGATCGCGACGATGTTCGACCGGAACCTCGCGGACGTCTGGCGCGACTAGCCTCGGTCAGCGGAGTCGTTCGAGGATCAGGTCGATGTCGGCCTCGGACGTGCGGTGGTTGGTGACGCAGGCGCGGATGCCTCGTTTCCCCGCCACCACAACGGGTCCGAGCAACGCGACGTTCTCGGCGGCCAGCGTGGTGAGCAACGCGGTGTGCTCCTCCGGCGAGGCACCGTCGACCTGGAAGCACACGGCGGTCAGCGTGACGGGCGCCAGCAACGTCAGCCCGGGCGTGGCCTCGATGCCGTCGCCCAGCCGCCGCGCCAGCCGGAGAGTGCGCTCGTTGGCCTCGCGGAACGCCGACACCCCGAACGCCCGCAGCGCGCTCCACACCTTGAAAGCCTTGAAGTTGCGGGACAGCTGCGGCCCGTAGTCCATGTAGTCGGTCATCAGGGGATCCTCGGCGACCGTCAGGTACGAGGAGTCGAACGCGAAGGTGTCCCGCAGCTTCGAGCCGTCCCGCACGAGCAGGCAGCCCGCCTCCAGCGAGGCGTACAGCAGCTTGTGCGGGTCGAGCGTGATCGAGTCGGCCCGCGCACATCCGCCCATCAGCCCGCGCATCTCCTCCGACAGCAGGAAAAGCGCGCCGTAGGCACCGTCCACGTGCAGCCACAGGTCCTCCGCGGCGCACAGGTCGGCGATCGCGTCGATCGGGTCCACCGATCCGGTCGACACCGTGCCGCAGGTCGCGACCACGCACCACGGTCGCAAGCCCTCGGCGCGGTCCTCCTCGACAGCCGCCCGCAACGCGTCCACATCCATGCGGTGCAAGGAATCCGTGGCGATGTGACGAACGTTGTCCAGGCCGATGCCCAGGATCGCGGCCGCCTTGTCGACGCTGCGGTGCGCCTCGACCGAGGTGTAGACGACCAGGGGTGGCGCCGACCGCTGCAGACCGTTGGCGTGGAAGTCGGGCACGCGGTCGCGCAGTGCCGTGGCCAGTGCCTGGAGCGTCGCGAGCGAACCACCGCCGGTGAGGATTCCCTTGGTGCTCCTGGGAAATCCGATGACCGACGCCAGCCACTCCAGCACCGAACGCTCGACCACACCGGCCGCCGGGGACAGCTGGGAGAAGTTGCAGTTCTGGTTGATCGCGGCGGCCATCGCCTCGGCGTACGGCGCGATCCCGTTGGGCGGCCCGAGCACGTAGGCGAGGAACCTCGGGTGCGCCACCGTCGTCGAGTTCGGCAGGATCGTGTCCTCCCAGCTGTCGAACAGCGCGTCCACGCCGCTCCCCTGCTCCGGCATCGGCGTGGCGAGCAACGAGGCCAGCGCGTCCCGGTCGGGCGCCGGCAGGACGTCGGCCTTGGCCAGGCCGCGTTCGTAGCCGTCCAGCAGCGCGAGCAGCCGCGCACCGGCCCGGTCGCGTTCGTCGTCGGTCAGCAGAAGTTCGTTCACGACAAGCAGATTAGGCCGCAAAGCCTGGCACACGATTGCCACTTCAACCCCAGTTGGTCGCGTTCGTGGCATGATCTGCCAGTGGATCGCATCGATCGAGCAATCATCCGTCACCTCCGGGAGGACGGGCGCCTCACGAACACCGAACTGGCCGACAAGGTGGGCCTCACGCCGTCACCGTGCCTGCGGCGGGTGCGGGCGCTGGAGGAGGCCGGGGTGATCACCGGGTACCACGCCGCGATCGACCCGGTCGCGCTCGGCCGCGGGTTCCGGGTCCTGGTGCACATCGACCTCGCCGCGCAGGACACGGCGACCATCGAGGCGTTCGAGGCGAAGATCGCGGAGATCGACGCCGTGGAGTACTGCGCGCGGATGTTCGGGCAGCCCGACTACCACCTGTGGGTCGCCGTCGCCGATCTCGTCGCCTACGAGCAGCTCTACATGTCGGCTCTCACGAGGCTGCCGGGTGTGGCGCGGACGAACTCGCAGTTCCCGATGAAGACCGTGCTACCGCGGTAGCGCCGCCTGCGCGCGGCAAGACGGCCAGTTGTGGGGCCGCGGCAGAACTGTGGCGGCAGAGCTGCGAGCTGACCGGGCTCGACCTAGACGAGGTCCTCGGCCTGCAACTCGGCCCGCGACGACACGCCGAGCTTGCGCAGCACCCGTGCCGCGTGCTGCTCGACGGTCCGCGGCGACAGGAACAGCACGTCCGCGATCTTGCGATTGGTGTGCCCGGCGACCAGCAGCCGGGCGACCTCCTGCTCACGCGGTGACAGCTCGTCGCCGTACCCGCGCCTGCCGCGCCGCGACGGTTTGCCGCCGCCGATGCTGCGCAGCTGGTGCCGGCACCGGGCCGCGTCGCGGGTGGCGCCCAGGCCGTCGAACGTGTCCACCAGGACCGACAGGATCTCGGCGGCCTTCTCCTGGTCCGACGGCAGCAGGCAGGCGGCCTCGCGTTCGGCCACCAGCGCGGCGTAGTACGGCGCGGGCAGTGCCGTGTACCGGTCCGCTGCCTCGCGGAACAGCGACACGGCGGCGTCGAGCCGGCCCCGTGCCTCCGCGAGAAGTCCCCTGCACCAGGCCAGCGAGGCGAACGCCATCGGCGCGTCCCTGTCCTCGATCCCGGCGGCCATGTCGACGATCAACGACTCGGCGTCGGTCTCCCGGCCGGCCGCGAGGAACGTGGCCACGGCGACCGGGCCCAGTTCGGTCGCCCACACCCAGACGCCCTTCACCCTGATGATCGCCAGGCCCCGGTCGACGTCCACGCAGGCGCGGGTGATCTCGTCCTGGGCGAGCATGGTCCGCGCGAGGGCCGCGCAGCCCGCGATGGCGACCGGGGTGATCGACTCCTCGGGGGCGAAGGCGCCCGTCTCGGTGAGGTGGTCGGTCGCCTCCGCCCACTCGCCGCGCGCCGTCGCCAGCGAGCCCAGGATCAGGCACAGCTCGCTGGCCAGCGGGAACAGGTCGCGGTACTCGTCGAGCAGGGTCTGCGCCCGCACGGCCAGGCCGTCCCAGTCGCCGCGCAGCCAGTCGAGGCGAGCCCTCGTCGCGTGCGCGGTGCTCGCGGTGAACGGGGCTCCGCACTCGGCGGCGAACCGCAGGCCGTCGCGCAGCAGGTCGGCGCACTGGCTGAAGTGACCTGTCGTGGTCAGGGCGTCGGCGAGGTTGCAGTGGGCGCGGGCGAGCTGGCGCAGTTCGCCGGACGTCGTCGCGGGCCGGTAGTCCCACTCGGCCAGCACCGACGGGTCGCCCGTGTGCATCTTGGACCCGACCTCGTTGGCGTACAGCGCCAGCTGCTGTTCGAGGTCGGTCTCGGCCGCGCGGGCCCGGCTGACGCGGTCGAGCCAGGGCTGGACCTCGCTCATCGGGGTCATGCCCAGGTAGGACAGGCCGAGCACGGCTTCGCCGCGGGCGGCGAGGTCCGGGCGTTCGGTCAGGTCGGCGACGGCCCGTTCGAGCTCGGAGCGCGCCTCCTCGATGCCGCCGGCCTGGCGGATCAGCAGCACGCCCCGGTAGTGCCGGACCTGTCCGCGCGCGGCCGTCGACAGGCGCCGGTCCGACAGCAGCCGTTCCAGCGCCTCGGTCGGATCCAGCTGGTCGAGGCCCTGGTGGGCGATCTGGCCGAGCTTGATCGCGAGCCGGTCGACGTCGGCCGCGGGCACGGCCGGGTCGAGCAGCAGCCGTTGCAACAGGGCCGTGGCGGTGCCCGCGTCGCCGTTCTCGACGGCCCTGTCCGCGGCGGCCTCGCCGTAGCGCAGCCACGCGGACGTGCGCCCGGCCCGTTCGCTGTGCTCGGCGAGCTGGACGAGCGGACGGGGTTCGACCTGGTCGAGCACCTCGACGGCGCGGTGGTGCAGCTCCTGCCGGTCGGGGCCACTGAGAGTGTCGTAGACGGCCTGCTGGGCCAGGGCGTGCCGGAAGCCGTACCGCCGTGCGTCGACCTCGTGCAGAACATGCCCACTCAGCGCGTGCGTCAACGCCGCCCGGCTCTCGCTGATCTGGGCCACCTCGCCGAGCAGTTCGGCGGACGCGGGCGCGCCCAGCACGGCGGCGGCTTGGACCAGCCTCGTCGCCGCCTCGGGCAACGCGGCGAGACGCTCGGCGATGGCGTCGCGCAGCAGCACCGGCACGTCGACGTTGTCGAGCAGCCGTCGCGCCGTGGCACCGTCCGCGTGCACGGCACCGGCGGGATTTCGCAGCGCCCGCAAGGTCTCCTCGACCACGAACGGGATGCCCGCAGTGCGTTCGTGCAGCTTGGCCGCGAACTCCGCCGACACCGTTTCGCCGTCGAGGATCGCGGACGTCAGCGCCCGCACCTCGGCCACGTCGAGCGGTTCGAGTTCGAGCAGCGCGCTGGTGATACCCGTCGGCGGCCGGTACGCCGTGCCCAGCGGCATCCCGCCGGGCACGTCCTCGCGCCGGTAGGTGACCACGATGGACAGATTGGCGGGCGGATCGCCCATCAGGAACCGCAGCAGCTGCCGGGAACCGTCGTCGGCCCAGTGCAGGTCCTCGACGACCAGCAGCACCGGCCCGAGCACGCCGAGGAGTTCACGGAGAGCGCGGAAGAACCGGTGGCGGTCCGCGCGCGGATCACCGGTCGAGGGCAGCGGCGCGGGCAGGTACCCGGCCAGCTCCGGCAGCAGCGCGCCGAGCACACCCGACACCGGGCTCAGCCGCGAGTGGTTGCGCGCCAGGCGATCCGTGCAGTCGCGCAACGCCTCGAGCACCGCGCCGTACGGGAACGGCTCCCCCACCGGCTGGCAGTGGCCCATGAGGACGGAGATCGGCCCCAGGTCTGCGTCGAGGAGCTCGCGCACCAGGCGTGACTTCCCGACGCCCGCCTCACCCTCGATCATGATCACCGCGGGGTGGCTCGGCACGGCGGCGCGCAGCGCGCCGAGCTGGTCACCTCGCCCCACCAGCACCGGCGAGCTCGTGCGCATCAGTCCGCTGGGGTCGCAGCGCCGCGCCCTGGACCTCGGTGTCCGGCTCATCCGCACCGATGGTAGGTGAAAGACGGGTATCCCTACGTAGAGATATCCGGATTGTTCGCCGTTCGACGCCGCCCGAAGGTGATCGGCACGTGGTCGCCCACCCCTGCCGAGGCGGCCGAGAACGGAGAACCAGAGATGCGACTCGATCGCACAACACGCGTGCTCGCGGCGGCCGGTATCGGTCTGGCCGTCGCAGCGGCGGTGAGCAGCCCTGTTTCCGCCCAGACGGGGTCGATCCAGAAGACCGACAGGCCCGTCTCGGGCAGTTACATCGTCGTGTTCAAGGACGGCGCGAGCGACGCTCCCACCACCAACGCGAAGGCGCTCGACCTCGCCCGCAAGCACGGCGGCAAGGTCAGCAACACCTACGTCGCGTCGGTCCGCGGCTTCGCCGTGAAGCTGGACGAGGCGGCGGCGCGCAGGCTCGCCACCGACCCGTCCGTCGCCTACGTCCAGCAGGACGGCTGGGCGAGCATGTCGGACACCCAGACGAACCCGACCTGGGGACTCGACCGGATCGACCAGGCGAACCTGCCCGTCGACGCGAAGTACACCTACCCGAACACCGCGTCCGCCGTGACCGCGTACATCCTGGACACCGGGATCTACAAGCAGCACACCGAGTTCGAGGGCCGGGCCAAGGACGGCTACGACTTCATCGACAACGACGCCGACGCGTCGGACTGCCAGGGTCACGGCACGCACGTCGCCGGCACGGTCGGCTCGAAGACCTACGGCGTGGCGAAGAAGGTGAACCTGGTCGCGGTCCGCGTGCTCGACTGCTCCGGCAACGGCCAGTACTCGCAGATCATCAAGGGCATCGACTGGGTCGCGCAGAACGCGAAGAAGCCGGCCGTGGCGAACATGAGCCTCGGCGGCGGTGCGGACTCCACTGTGGACAACGCGGTGAAGCGCGCGATCGCGGCGGGCGTGACGTTCGGTCTCGCGGCCGGCAACAACAACGGCGACGCCTGCCAGACCTCGCCCGCCCGCGTGCCGGAGGGCATCACGGTGGCCGCCAGCGACTCGGCCGACAAGCGCTCGATCTACACCGGCGGGCAGGCCTCGAACTGGGGCTCCTGCGTCGACCTCTTCGGGCCCGGCTCGAACATCACGTCGACCAAGAACGGCGGCGGCACCACGTCGATGGGCGGCACCTCGATGGCCACCCCGCACGTCGTGGGTGCCGCCGCGCTCTACGTGTCCGCGAACCCGTCCGCAACCCCTGCCCAGGTTCGCGACGCGCTGGTGAACAACTCCACGCCGGACAAGATCAGCGACCTGCGTGGATCGCCGAACAAGCTGCTCAACATCAGCTTCATCGGCGGCGGTGGCCCGGACCCCGAGCCCTGTGCCGCGGCCACCAACGGTGACGACGTGTCCATTCCGGACACGAACACCGCGGTGTCCTCGTCGGTGAACGTCACCGGCTGCACGGGCAAGGCGTCCACCACCACCAAGGTGAAGGTGGACATCAACCACCCCTACACCGCTGACCTGGCCATCGACCTGGTCGGCCCGTCCGGCGCCACCTACAGCCTCAAGAAGGCCAAGGGCGCGACCTCGTCCGCCGGTGTGCACGAGACCTTCACGGTCGACGCCTCCGCGGAGAACCGCAACGGCACGTGGAAGTTGCAGGTGACCGACGTCTGGACCTACGACGCCGGGAACATCGACACCTGGACCCTGACGTTCTGACGAGTTCCGGAAGGACTTCCCATGCACCGCACCACCTGCGGGCTCGCCGTTGTGTTCGTCGCCTCCGCCCTGCTGGCCACCCCGGCTCAGGCGGCTGAAGCCGACTTCGTCAAGGCCAAGAATCCCGCGACCGGCGGCAGTTTCATCGTGTCGTTGAAGCCCGGCGCCGCCATCCAGGCGTCGTCGCAAGCACTCACCCAGAAGTACGGCGGTTCCCTCGACGCCGTGTTCTCCCACGCCATGCGCGGTTTCCAGGTCAAGAACCTGACCGAGGCCGCGGCGCGGAAGCTGGCGGCCGACCCGGCCGTCAAGGCCGTCTACCAGGACGGCACCGCGCGGGCGCTCGACGTGCAGACCAACCCGACGTGGGGCCTCGACCGCGTCGACCAGGCGAATCTGCCGCTGGACAAGAAGTTCACCTATCCCAGCGGTGGCGCGTCGAACGTGACGGTCTACATCACCGACACGGGCGTGAAGACGAACATCGCCGACTTCGAGGGGCGCGCGTCCGTGGGCGCCGACTTCATCGAGGACGGCCAGAACGGTCAGGACTGCTCCGGCCACGGCACCCACGTGGCGGGGACGGTCGGGTCGAAGACCTGGGGCGTGGCCAAGAAGGCCAAGCTGGTCTCGGTCCGCATGCTCGGCACCAGCTGCACCGGCAACGGCCCCGACTCGGCCGGTGTCAAGGCCATCGAGTGGATCACGGCGAACGCGCAGAAGCCCGCCGTGGTCAACGCTTCCTGGACCTTCGACACCGCCGACATCGGCAACGACGCCATCGCCGGCATGGTCGCCTCCGGCGTGCAGATGGCCGTCGCGTCGGGCAACAGCTCGACGAACGCCTGCTCCACCGGTCCCGCCAAGATCGCGTCGCTCATCACGGTGAACGCGACCTCGTCCAACGACGCCCGTGCCTCGTTCTCGAACTACGGCAACTGCACGGACATCTTCGCGCCGGGTGACAACATCACCTCGCTCGGACTGAACGGCGGCAGCACGAACATGTCCGGCACGTCCATGGCCACCCCGCACGTCGCGGGGGTCGCGGCCCTGTACCTGTCGGCCAACCCGTCCGCGAGCCCCCAGGCCCTGCGCGACGCCCTGGTGAACGGCGCCACCGACGGCAAGGTCACCAATCCGGGTTCCGGTTCGCCGAACAAGCTGCTGTACAGCGGTTTCATCGGCGGCGGTCCCGACCCGCAGTGCGGTCCCGGCACGAACGGCGACGACGTGTCCATTCCGGACACCGGCACCGCCGTCTCGTCGTCGGTGACGATCTCGGGCTGCACTGGCAATTCCACTGCCTCGGCAACCGTCAAGGTCGACGTCGACCACACCTACACCGGCGACCTGGCGATCGACCTCGTCAGCCCGTCCGGCAAGTCCTACGTGCTGAAGAAGGCGGGCGGCGCCTCGTCGTCGGCGGGGGTCCACGAGACCTACACCGTCGACCTGTCCTCGGAAGCTCGTAACGGCACCTGGAAGCTGCAGGTGAAGGACGTCTACACGTACGACATCGGCAACATCGACACCTGGACCCTGACGGTCTGATTCCCACCACCACGAGAAGAGCCCCGGAGCCGTTGCGGCTCCGGGGCTCTTCCCTGTTCCCCTGCCAGGGGGAGCTATCGGGTGACGGTCAGCGTGAACGTCGTCGTGCCGGTCTTGCCGTCGGCCGAGGTGGCCTTGATGGTGATCGGGTAGGTGCCAGGCGGGGTGGAGAAGTTGGTGAAGATCCAGACGTTGCTGCTGCCGTTCTGGCCGACCGTGGCCGGGTTGAACGACATCTGGGCGCCCGTCGGCACACCGGACGCGGTGAGCGTCAGGTTCCCGCTGCCACCGGAGGCCTTCACCAGGGTCTGGCCGAGCAGCCCCTGCTTGACCGTCGCGGACGACGGCGTCGCGGTCACGGTGACCTCACCGGTGGGCGGCTCGCTGCCTTCCACCGTCAACGACACCGTGGTGGTGGCCGTCTTGCCGTTCGCGTCGGTGCCGGTGACCGTGATGCTGGAGGTACCGGCGGTCGCGGTGGTGGAGACGTCCAGCGTGAGTTTGGCCGAGCTTCCCGCCCCGATGCTCGCGGGCTGGAAGGCCGCCTTCACACCGCTGGGCACGCCCGACGCGGACAGGGTGATCGTCTGGCCGTCGCCGTTCGACGAGATCGTCGTGGAGACGTACTTCCCCTTGGCCGCCTTGACACTGCTCGGCGAGGCGCCCAGCGTGAAGTCACCCGGCTGCGGGTCGCCGCCACCGGTGACGGTCAGCGAGTACTTGCCGGACGCGGTCTTACCGCTCGACGTCGTGCCGGTGACCGAGACCTCGTAGGTGCCGTTCGGTGCCGAGGTGGTGGCGTCGAACGTGACCTTGGCCGAGTTGCCGGTGGTGACCGACGTCGGCTGGAAGACCGCCTTCACACCGCTGGGCAGGCCCGAAGCCGACAGCGTGGCGTTCTCCGCGCCACCCGATCCGGCGGTGGTGGTGATGCCGGCGGAGATCGTCTTGCCCGCCGCCACCGAACCGCTCCCCGGCGCGACGCTCAGCCCGAAGTCGCCGACCGGAGGCTGCTCGCCGACCTCGGTCTTGACCCAGTCGCCCATCTCGTTGTCGAGGCGGCCGTAGATCGAGTACCACTTGAAGTCCGACCGGCTCCAGGACGCGACGCCGTAGATCTTGCCGTCGAAGATCAGCGGGCCACCGCTGTCCCCGGGCAGGATCGAGATCCGGCCGTCGGAGTACCCGGCACAGATCATGGTCGCCGACTTGAAGCCCGCGCCGACGCCCTGGCAGACGCTGTCGCCGTTGACGACCGGCAGGCTCGCCTTGTCGAGGGTGACGTCGGCGGAGTTGTCGTTGAAGTCCTTCTTGCCGTAGCCGAAGCCGAGGCCGGTCTTGCCCGGCGCCGCACCACCGGAGTCGGCGGACGTGGCGACCTTCGGGTACGCGGCACCACCCTTGAGCGCGATGTCGCGGTCCACCGTCACGACGGCGACGTCGAAGCCCTGGTCGAAGTTGACGTACTTCGGGTGCTTCTTGTAGCTGACGACGTTCACGGCGAAACCGGTGCCGTTGCCGTTGTTGTAGTCCTTGAGGTCGTCGAGCCCGTAGACGAACTTCTTCTCGCCCTGGGCATCCGCGCAGTGCGCCGCGATGAGGATCTTGCGCGGCGCCACGACCGTGCCGGTGCAGGTCTGGCCCTGCGGCCGGGTGCCGCCGGCGCGGATGCCGGCGACGATGCCGGGGAACTCGCTCACGGTGGCGTTCTGCCCGCCGACGAACATGGGCGAGGCGTCACCGAGGTTGGCGGGGACGGTGTCCCCCAGGTAGTTCGCCGCAGGGGCGTTCGGCGGTGCGGCGTTCGCGATGCTGACGGGCGTCAGCACCGTGGCCGCGACCAGGGCCAGCAGGCCCCAGGACCGTGTTCTCGTCACGTTGGTTCCTCTCCGGATCTCGGAACGGCCCACCTCAGGGCAGGGACGGGGGCCGTTCACTGCGATCACTGTCGGAGCAGGACACGTGCGGAACAATCAGGGTCCGCATCCGTAGGGGTACGGAACTTTCTCCCTACGGTCGGCGGAAGATCGTGATGGAGTGGCCGACGACGTCGATCGGCGTGCTCGTGTCGATCAACTCCCGCAGCGCGTCATCGGCCTTCGCGATGGCCGTGTTGGACACGACGAGCAACCCGTGCACCTGGTCCCGCGCGACCTTGCGCGGGTCGGCCGCGCGGATCCCGTAGTGCTCGGGCACCCCGGAGCCCTTGTAGACGAGCCACTTCCGTTCGCTGGGGTAGCGCTTCAGGCGTTCGGCGAGCCTGCCGAGGTCCTGACCCCAGTCGACGTTCGAGTCGTGCAGGTGCAGGTGGGTCTTGGACGGCCCGCCGAACACCTCGTTGGAGTACGGCAGGTAGAACGGGAACGTCCACAGTGAACTCGCGGCGACCAGCGCGACCGCGATCGCGGCATAACGCCGGTGGGCGACCACGGCGGCGGCGACCGCGAGGAACATCGGCACGAAGATCGCGTACCGGACGCCCAGGTCCCGGTCGCTCGTCATCGCGAACAGCAGCAGTGCGGCGGCGGGGGCGAGGACGTACGCGGCCGCCGGGCGTTTGATCATGGCGACGGCTCCCGCCGCCCAGAGCAGCAGGGCGCCCACCGGTGTCTTCACCAGCAGCGCGGCCGGCAGGTAGTACCAGTGCGAACCCTCGTAGTGCGTGCCGAAGAGGTAGCCGCCCCAGACTCGGTTCTCGAATCCCAGCTGGACGCGCATCCCGTCGAGGTACGGCTCGGGGAACGGCAGCAACCAGACCGGCGCTCCGGGCAGGCCGGGCGGAGTCTCCCAGCGCAGCAACGGATCCACCGCGAGGTACGACGCCCACACGACGGCGATCGCGATCAGCACCATGGCTAGCGCGGCCCTGACGCGGGCCTGCCAGAAGACCAGGAACAGCAGCACCGGGACCGCGGCCAGGGTGCTCATCTTCGTCGCCAGCGCCGCGCCGAGCGCGAGTCCGGCGAGCGGCAGGTAGAGCGCCGGGTTGGCCCGTGCCCGCCACAGCAGCCAGGCCGACGTGAGCAGGAACCCGGCCGCCGGAACGTCCAGCGTGGCCAGCGATCCGTGGGCGATGATGTCCGGCGAGAACGCGTAGAGGGCCAGCGCGACGAGCCCGCCCGACCGGTTCGTGACGTCCGCGGCGAACAGGAAGACGACCAGCCCGAACAGCAGCGTGAGCACGATCATCGGCAGCCTGGCCGCCAGCAGCAACGCGCCGGGGTCGTTGCCCGACTCGTAGAGCAGGTGCCGGCCCAGTTCGGTCTGGTCGCCCTGGAAGCCCGGGTCGAGGCGCGCGTCCGCGAACGCGAGGCCGGTCGCCATGATCAGTTTGCCCAGCGGCGGGTGCTCCGGGTTGTAGCGGAGGCTGTGCTGCTCCAGGTAGACGACCGTGGCGCCGATGTAGACGGGTTCGTCGACGGTCGGCGTCTGCGCGGCGGCGGTGGTGATCATCGCGATCGCCATCTGGGCCAGCAACACGGCCGCGGCCAGCACGAACAGCCACCGGCGCGGTGCGCGCGCCTGCTCCGGCGGCAGGGGCACCTCGGTGGGGCGCTGGATGGTGGCGAGCGACAAGTCCGCTCGGTCCTTTCACGGGGGTGGACGAGCCCGACACTTCCCGAAACGGGGCGCTCGCCGGTTTGGTTGCTCCGTGATTCCGCTACAGATTGTTGCGGAAGACCCTGTCGCATTTCAGCTACACCTTGTAGCTTTACTGGCCCCCGGACGAGGGAGACCAGCCGTGACCACACCCAGCTCCACCCGACCCGCGATGGCGGTCCTGGCCGCCCTGGCCGTCACGATCGGCGCGCTCGAAAGCATCCCGTTCCCCGCGCTGCCCCTGCTGCAACGCGAACTCGGCCTCGACCCCGCCCAGGCCGGCCTGCTGTCCACGACGCTGATCATCACCTCGGCGATCACCATGCCGATCGTCGCGAAGATCGCCGACGACCGCGGCGGGCGCCGGACCCTGCTCGTGCTGACCTGGTGCATCGTCGCCGGGGCCGTGCTGTCGGCGTTCGCGACGTCGTTCCCCGTGATCCTGCTGGGACAGTTCCTGCAGGGCCTCGGCGGCGGCGTGCTGCCGGTGGCGTTCGTCCTGGCACGGCAGCTCTTCAAGGAGACTCCGGTCGCGGTCGGCCTGCTCACCGGCCTGTTCACCGTCGGCAGCGGCCTGGGCGTGCTCATCGCCGGACCGCTCGCGGACGCCCTGTCGCGGCAATGGATGTTCCTGCTGCCGGCGCTGGTCGTGGCCGCCGTGGCACTCGCCGCGCCGTTCGCGCTGCCCGGCCCCCGGATCGTCCGGCGCACGCGTCCGGACTGGCCGGGCGGCGTGTTGCTGGCGTTGGCGCTCGCGACGCTCATGCTGGCTCTTTTCCTGGCGCCGCAAGGACTTCTCAACGCCGCGGTGCTGCTCGTGGTGGCGCTCACGTTCGGCGCCGGGTGGGTCGTGGCCGAACGGCGGTCCGCGCATCCGATGGTCGATCTCGGCATCCTGCGCACACGAGGGGTGTGGACGGCGAGCATCACGGCCGGCGCGCTCGGTGCGAGCTACTCGGCGACGTACTTCCTGGTGCCACAACTGCTGTCCGGCTTCGGCGCCACCGCCAGCGAGATCAGCCTGTACCTCTTCCCCACCGTCGCCATCGCCGTCGTGGTCGGGCCGTTGTCCGGGGTGCTCGTCCGGCGGGCCGGCACTCGCACCGCCCTGGTGACGGGGCTCGCGCTCACAGCTGCCGGGACGTTGTTCGTCGCCGGGTGGCACGACGCGCCGTGGCAGATCGCGGCCGGGATGCTCGTGACGCTCGGGCTCGGCGTCGGAACCGCGTCCACCGCCACCTACACGGCCGTGATCGCCTCCGTCGGCGCACAGGACACCGGTGTGGCGGCGGCGACGTGCGGGATCGCCAGGGCGATCGGTGCGGCACTGGGGGTTCAGATCGCGGCGGCGTTGCTCGTCGGAGGGGGCTCGTTCCGGCTCGGCTTCGTGCTCGCCGCGGTCGTCGTGCTGCTGCCACTCGCCCTGCAGCGGAAAATCCGTTTCAGCGAACCGGTTCCGCAGGGCTAGCCTGCGCGAATGCCGTTGGGAGACATGGACAAGATCGCCGCGGACACGGGCTTCTCCGGTGTGGTCCAGATCGACCGCGCCGGAGAGGTCGAGTTCGCGAAGGCCTACGGGCTCGCCAACCGCACGTACGGCGTGCCCGCCACCGTCGACACCAGGTTCGGCATCGCCAGCGGCGGCAAGGGGTTCACCGCGCTGACCGTGCTCTCCCTGATCCGCGAGGGGAAGCTGGCGCTCGACACCACCGCCCGTTCGCTGCTCGGTGACGACCTGCCGCTGATCGCCGACGACGTGACGGTCGAGCACCTGCTCACGCACACGTCCGGCATCGGCGACTACCTCGACGAGGAAGGCGACTGGGAGGCGAACGACTACGTCATCGGCGCGGTGCACGTGCTGACCACGACCGAGGCGTTCCTGCCGTTGCTGGACGGGATTCCCACGAAGTTCAAGGCCGGCGAACGGTTCGGCTACTGCAACGGCGGTTACGTGGTGCTCGCGCTGCTGGCCGAACGGGCCAGTGGGCAGGGCTACCACGACCTCGTCCGCTCACGAGTGCTCGGCCCGGCGGACATGACCAGGACCGATTTCCTGCGCTCCGACGAACTGCCCGCCGACGCGGCCGTGGGCTACCTGGAGGGCCTCGACCGCTCCAACGTCTTCCACCTGCCGGTGCTCGCGACCGGTGACGGCGGCATCCACACCACCGCGGGCGACATGTCGAAGTTCTGGCGCGCGCTGTTCGCCGGGCCCGACGCCGAGGTGGCGACCAGGCCGCGCCACGACGTCCCCGAGGAGTCACTGCGCTACGGGCTCGGGTTCTGGCTGCACGAGACCAGCGACACCGTGATCCTCGCCGGGTACGACGCCGGGGCGTCGTTCAAGTCGACCCACGACCCGCACACCGGCACCACCATCACCGTCCTGTCGAACACCTCCCCCGGCGCCTGGCCGATCGCGCGTGCACTGATGTGACTGTTCTGAACGGGTGATGGATGCGAACATGTGTTCGTGAGCACCCCGATCCTGCACGCCGACCTGGACGCGTTCTACGCGTCGGTCGAGCAACGGGACGACCCGCGTTTGCGGGGCCGTCCGGTGATCGTGGGCGGTGGCGTCGTGCTGGCCGCGAGTTACGAGGCCAAGGCTTTCGGTGTGCGCACGGCGATGGGCGGCGCGACAGCACGACGGCTGTGCCCGAACGCGATCGTGGTGCCGCCGCGGATGTCGGCCTACTCCGCCGCCAGCAAGGCGGTGTTCGAGGTCTTCCACGACACGACACCGCTGGTCGAGGGCCTGTCGATCGACGAGGCGTTCCTCGACGTCGGCGGCCTGCACCGGATCGCGGGGCCGCCGGACGTGATCGCCGCACGACTGCGGGCGGACGTGCTGGCGCGGGCCGACCTGCCGATCACGGTCGGGGTGGCGCGGACGAAGTTCCTGGCCAAGGTCGCGAGCGGGGTCGCGAAACCGGACGGGCTGCTGGTCGTGCCGGCCGACCGCGAACTCGAGTTCCTGCACCCGCTGCCCGTCGAACGGCTGTGGGGCGTCGGCGAGGTCACGGCGGCGAAGCTGCACGCCCTGGGCGTGCGGACGGTCGGCGAGGTCGCCGCGCTCGGCGAGGCGGCGCTGGTGTCGATGATCGGCCGGGCAGCGGGCCGGCACCTGCACGCGTTGGCGCACAACCACGACCCGCGGCCGGTCCGAACAGGACGGCGGCGCCGCTCCATCGGCTCACAGCGGGCACTGGGCCGCCGTGAACGCACCCGCGACGACCTGGAAGCCGTCCTCGCCTCGTTGATCGACGGCATTTCGCGGCGGCTGCGCACGGCCGAACGCGCGTGCCGGACCGTGGTGCTGCGCCTGAGGTTCACCGACTTCACGCGCGCGACCCGCTCGCACACGCTGCGGCACCCGACGACGGAGACCGAGGTGCTGCTGGCGGCGGCGCGAGAACTGCTCGGCGGCGCGATGCCCATGATCGAGAACCGGGGCATCACGTTGCTGGGCGTGTCGCTGACCAACCTCCAGAACGACGCGCCGATGCAGCTGCCGCTGCCGTTCGAGGAGCGGAAACCGGCCGCCCTGGACGCGGCACTGGACGTCGTGCGCGACCGGTTCGGGTCGAGGTCGGTGACGCGGGCGGCACTGCTCGGACGTGATCCGGGCATCTCCGTGCCGTTGTTACCCGACACTGTGGAGTGAAAGGTCTCCGGCCATTCACTCCACAGTGGACTTATCAGGTCCGGACGGCGCGAGTCACCCGCGAGCCCCTTCGACGCCGGCCGCGGTGGACACCGGCAGGTTCGTCAGACCGAGCATGGACAACAGATCACGGCAGTCGCCCACGTCGAGAGCGTGCTCCGCCACTCGCTTGGCGGCCTGACGCTGGCGCTCGATGCCGGTGGCCTCGGCGGACGACCTCGCCTGAGCGAAGTCCTCGGCCGCGTGACGCGACTTGCCGAACCGGGAGGACGAGGAAGGGGAAGACTGGAAATCCGGCTGCAAGCCGGTGCTCCGTTCTCCGGCCGGAGACACCGGACCGGACGGGGCCGGGGACCGCAGCGGCTGGTTGCCGTCGGCTGGCACCCCCGACACGTCCCACAGTAGCCGCTTGACCAGGAACAAGCACCACGAACCCGCGTATCGTCGGCCCATGCCAGCAGACGAAGGTGGACCGGCGCTCGCGCCCACGCTGTCCGAATGGTTCAAGGCACGCGAGGAGACCGCCCGCCATCTGACCACCGGCGCCGCACGCACCGTGGACGAGGCATGGGTGCAACGGCTCGCCGACCTGCTCGCGACCGAGCGCTCGTGGCAGGAGCAGTACACCGAACTGGTGGCTCTCGGCAGCTCAGACGGCAGGTTCCCGACCTCGAACCGCTGAGAACCACCCGGCGCGACTTCCGGCGCGCCGGGTGGCTTCTCGCCGGATCGGCGCTGTACAACTAGAACGTGTTCTAGGTAATCTGCACCACATGATCGCCACAGTGGTGTGGGGCACCGGCAACGTCGGCCGGGCCGCCATTCGCGCCGTCGATGCCCATCCGGCGCTGAAACTGACGGCCGTGGTCGTCCACAACCCCGAGAAGGTCGGCCGTGACGCCGGCGATCTCGCCGGGATCGAGCAGAACCTCGGAGTCGAGGCCACGAACGACATCGACGCGGTGCTCGCCACGAGTCCGCGCGCCGTCGTGTACGCCGCGTCGGGTGACATCAGGCCAGACGACGCGCTGGCCGACATCACCAAGGCGATCCGCGCGGGCGCGATCGTCGTCACGCCGTCGTTGTACGCGCTGTACGACCCGCAGAGCGCGCCGCCCGAAGTTCGAGAACCGGTTCTAGCCGCCATCAAGGAGGGCGGCGGATCGCTGTTCGTCTCCGGCGTCGACCCGGGCTGGGGCAACGACGTGCTGCCGTTGCTGGTCAGCGGGCTCGGCCACACCATCGACGCGGTGCGCTGCCAGGAGATCTTCGACTACTCCACCTACGACCAGCCCGACGCGGTGCGGTGGCTGATCGGGTTCGGGCAGCCGCTCGACTACCAGGCACCGATGCTGATGCCGACGGTGCCGACCATGGTGTGGGGCGGGCAGATCCGGCTGATGGCACGGGCGTTCGGCGTCGAGCTCGACGAGATCCGCGAGACCGTCGACCGGCGCGCGCTGGACGAGACCGTGACGACGCGGACCATGGGCGAGTTCGAGAAGGGCACCCAGGGCGCGATCCGGTTCGAGGTGCAGGGCATCGTCGGCGGCGAGCCGCTCATCGTCATCGAGCACGTCACGCGCATCCACGAGTCGTGCGCGACGGACTGGCCGATGCCGGCGTCCGGCGACGGTTCGCACAAGGTGATCATCGAGGGGCGGCCTCGCATCGAGGTCTCGGTCGAGTCCGCCGACGAGGGCGAGAACCGGTCCGCGGGCGGCAACGCGACCGCCGTCGGCCGGATCGTGAACGCCATCGACTGGCTCGCGCAGGCCGAGCCCGGACTCTACGACGCGCTCGACGTCCCGCTGCGGCACGCGGCCGGCAAGCTCGGAAGGAGCAGGCCATGAACATCGACATCCCCGAGGGCAAGGACCCGATCGGGTACGTGTGGGGCGAGCTCGTGCCGGGCATCGGCATGGCCGCCGCGAACCTCTCGCTGTCGGTCTACCAGCACACCACGCTGGGTCTGCGCGAGTTCGAGGCCGCACGGCTGCGGATCGCGCAGATCAACGGCTGCATGTTCTGCCTGGAGTGGCGCACCGACCGCGAGGGCGAGAAGGTCGAGGACGACTTCATCGACGCGGTGACCCAGTGGCGCACCACCGACGCCTTCGACGACCGGGCGAGACTGGCCGCGGAGTACGCCGAGCGGTACGCACTGGATCACCACGGTCTCGACGACGAGTTCTGGTCCCGCATGACCGCGCACTACAGCCAGACGGAGATCGTCGAGCTCACGATGAGCATCGGGGCGTGGCTCGTGTTCGGCAGGTTGAACCGGGTGTTCGGCCTCGACGCGATGTGCGTGCTCCCGAAGATCTGACCAGGGCCCCGGTCCACACCGGACCGGTCAGAGGTCGGTGGCGATGATCTTCTCGATGTTCCTCTCGGCCAGCGCCGTGATCGTGACGAACGGATTCACCACGGTGCTGCCGGGAATCAACGACCCGTCCATGACGTACAGGCCCGGATAACCGTGCAGGCGCCCGTAGTTGTCGGTCGCCTTGCCGAGGATCGCGCCGCCCAGCGGGTGGTACGTCAGGTGGTCGCCCCAGATCTTGTACACGCCGAAGAGGTCGGTCCGGTAGATCGTCCCCTCCTTTGAGTTGATCTTGTCGAAGATGGACTTCGCGGCGCTGATCGAGACCTCCTTCCACGCCGTCTGCCAGTTCAGCTCGGCCTTGCCCGCGGCGGCGTTCCAGGTGAACGTGCCGCGGTTCGGCGTCTTCGTGATCGAGAGGTAGAACGACGCGTAGGTCTCGATCCCGGTCGGCAGCGGCGCCACCTCGGCGAAGGCTCCGCCCGCGGCCCAGTTGTCGATGCCCAGGGTCGGGATGGACGACTGCAGCGTGCCGGTCGCGTCCCACATGTGGTTCGCGCGGCCGCACATGACGTTGCCGTTGTCACCCCAGCCCTTGCCGACCTCGCCGTTCAGGTTCGGCAACGCACCGGTGGCCTTCAGCTTGACCAGGAGCTTGCTCGTGCCGACGCTGCCCGCCGCGAAGAACACCTTCGCCGCGGTGACCTCCTTGACCGCGATCGCGTCACCGGTGGTGTTGAGCTGCTCGATGGTGACCTTGTACCCGCCCGTCGCCGGCCTGACGTCGACGACCCGGTGCAGCGGTGAGATCGTGACGCGGCCGGTCGCCCTGACCTTGTTGAGGTAGGTCTTCTGCAGCGACTTCTTGCCGTGGTTGTTGCCGAACAGGATCTCCCCGGCCAGCGCCGACTTCGGCACCGTCCCGGCGGCCTCCTGCTCCATGTAGTTCCAGTCGTACACGGTGGGCACGAAGACGAACGGGAAGTTCGACCGCTGGGCGTGCTTCCGGCCGACCCGCGCGTACTGGTAGGCCGGGGTCGAGTCGAACCAGGCCGCCCTGATCAGGTTGACGCCGAGCTCCTGGTTGGCCCGCGGGTAGTAGGTGTTGTACATCTCGTCGGCGTTCACCATCGGCAGGACGTCGGCGAAGTTCTCCCGCTTCGGCGTCACGGCCATGCCGCCGTTGACGAGCGAACCGCCACCGACACCCCGTCCCTGGTAGACGGTGATGCCCGGGAACTCCTCGGCGTCGAGGATGCCCGTGTACTTCGGGACCGCCTTGTCGATCGGGATGCCCAGGAAGTGGCTCAGCGGCTGCTTCGTCTTGGTCCGCAGCCAGAACGAACGCTGGTCCGGGGTCGTCGTGTTCGCGAAGATCTTCCCGTCCGCGCCGGGGGTGTCCCACGCCATGCCCATCTCGACCATGTGGACGTCGACACCGGCCTGAGCGAGCCGCAGGGCCGTCACGCTTCCGCCGTAGCCGGTGCCGATCACCAGGGCGGGAACGACTGCCGCGTCCGCGATCGAGGTCGCCGCCCGTGCCACCGGAGCGACGCCTCCCAGGGCGACAGCCCCAAGAATAGAACCTGTTCCAGCTATGAACGAACGTCGTGAAGGACCTTCAAAACCGTTGTCACACGTCATTGTGTGGGTCATGTGATCTTCCTCACTGTGGGCGCATGAGAACAAGTTATACCGGCGGTTGTAGATCAAGTCACTACCTGGTAGTCCCGGTTCCCTCGGGGAGCGCAGCGCTGGTGACGAGGTCGGAGCCGGTTTTCGGGACGCGCGCGGACAACCCGGACGGCCCAGCGCGAGCACACGATCCGGGAATGTTCGGGCACGGATGGTTGCCCGACAATCGAGCGATGCCCTCGGTATCTGATGGTGGTGGTGAGGACGCGAGACCGAGCGTCCTCGTGGTGGGAGCGGGGATCTCGGGCCTCGCGGCGGCACGTGCGCTGCGCGAACTCGGCCACCCCGTGACCGTCCTGGAAGCGAGGGACCGCGCCGGCGGCCGGATCTGGACCGACGAGCACGGGGTCGACCTGGGCGCGCACTGGATCCACGGCACGGACGGCAACCCCATCACCGAACTGGTGGAGGACCTGGGGATCCCGTACAGCTACGTGGGCGGGGACAGCGCCTACACCGGTGGGTTCGACAGCCTCGACCTGTTCGGAGCCGACCGGCGCGCGGTGAACCACCGCTACAAGACCCGGACGGTGGAACTGGCCGACGAGATCCTGCACGAGCTCGAACGCCGCGCCGACGTGGCGCGCAAGGGAGATCACCCGGACGTTCCGCTGGGTCAGGCGATGAAGGAGGTCCTGGCCGAACACGGCCTGTCCCCCGAGGACGAACAGGCCGTCCGGTACCACCTGAACGTGATCCTGCGCGAGGACGCGGCAGAGGATCCGGACAAGCTCTCCCTCAAGCACTGGGAGGACGGCTACCTCGTCTACGGCTACGGCGACAGCACGTTGCACCAGGGCTATCAGTCCGTTGTGGACGCTCTGGCCGAGGGGCTCGACGTCCGGCTCGGCCACGTGGTCTCGCGCATCGAGCCTGGACGCGTCACCACCGACCGCGGCGTGTTCGAAGCGGACAAGGTGCTCGTCACGTTGCCCTTGGGGGTGTTGAAGGCGGACGCGATCGAGTTCGTGCCGCCACTACCGGCGGCCAAGCGGTCCGCGATCGCCCGGCTCGGCTTCGGCACGCTCAACAAGATCGCCCTGCACTACGACGCACCGTTCTGGCCGCGCGACCAGTACGTGTTCGGCTACCTCTGCCGCGACACCGATCGCTACCCCACCGTCGTCATCAGCATGTGGAAGTCGCACGGCAAGCCGATCCTCGTGATGCTGCTCGGTGCCTCTCTCGGCCGTGAGATGGAGACCTGGTCCGAGGAGGCCGTCTCGGCGTACGCGACGGACGTCGTCCAGGACCTCTTCGGCGCCGAAGCGCCCGCCCCGCGCAGCGTCTCGCGCACCACGTGGTCGTCGGACCCGTACGCGCTGGGCTCGTACACCTGCATCGGCGTCGGATCGTCGTCCAAGGACATCGCGACGCTGGCCGAACCGGTCGGCGACGGGCTGTTCTTCGCCGGCGAGGGCACGAACCCGTACCACTGGGGCTGTGTGCACAGCGCCTACGAGTCCGGCCGCCGCGAGGCCGCGCGGATCAGCGGACGCTCCGACCTCTACACCCCACCCAGTGCCGGCAAATCCCGTGCCCAGTCACGCAACACCGACCGGATGCTGCGGTTCGTGCGGATGCGGATGAACCACATCACCGAACGCGAACTGACCGAACGGGTGGCCTGCCTGCGGGAGAGCGTCGATCCCCACGGCGTGCGGTTGTTCGGCGCGCTCGCGGACGCCGAACTGGAGACGCTCGCGTCGATGTTCGACGAGATCCCCTACACGGCAGGCGATGTGCTGTTCCGCGAGGACGACGCGGCGCACGGCGTGTTCCTCGTCGCCTCCGGCCGGGTCGAGGTCGACTTCGGCGGGATCTACGCGCGGTCGGTGCTCGGCCGGGGCGGGCTGCTCGGCCACTACGACCTGTTCTTCAACGCCCGCACCACTTCGGCGACTGCGCTGACCGACGACGTGGTGGTGTTCTACCTCGACCACTACCGCTATCAGAGCTTCCTGTACGCCTTCCCGGACGTGATGATGCTGATGCTCTCGGACCTCGTGACGCGGTGGGAGCAGCTGGAGACCGCGCTCGGGTCCGCCACCCTGCCGAAATTGGGTGGAATCGTGCCGCCCCAGGCCGTTACGTTCCTGCCCGACTGAGTCGTCGAGGCA
This sequence comes from Streptomyces sp. ID05-26A, assembly GCF_033794685.1. NCBI lineage: Bacteria > Bacillati > Actinomycetota > Actinomycetes > Kitasatosporales > Streptomycetaceae > Streptomyces > Streptomyces sp. ID05-26A. The sequence goes on along the minus strand of NZ_JARAYZ010000002.1, from coordinate 64,267 downwards.
AGGACGCACCGTTGTACATCGCCTGAGTTCTCCCAAGCGCTGGTCTTCGTTGCGCGCCGCTCTCTGAGCAGCGCGCTCCCTTTGCTGCGGATTTCTCACCGAACGGTGTACCTCTGTGCTCAACACCTGGGCCGTCGTGCCCACCTGTCTTCCTCTTGTCCACCGCCGTTGCCACGTGTGCGCCGCCGACCGCTTCCGGGCGAGCGGCAAGTTCCGGGTCAACGCCAACCACAAGGTCCTCGACGCGTGGCTGCTCGTGCTCTGCACGGGCTGCGGGGACACGGCCAAGCTCACGATCTTCGAGCGGGCCCACGTCCGCACCGTCCGGCCCGCACTGCTGGACCGCCTGCACGCCAACGACCTGACGCTCGTCGCGGAACTGTTGCAGGACACCCTCCTGCAGCGCCGCAACCACATCGCCCTCGACTGGGAGGGCGCGTGGCGGCTCGACACCGGCGGGTCCGGTCACCTCGACCTGGAGGTGGCCGACGTCGCGGTGCGGTTCGAGGCGCGGATCCCGATCAGGCCGATCCGACTGATCGCGGACGGGTTCGGGCTGACCCGCGGTGAGGTCGAACGGCTGATCACCGACGGGAAGGTCGTGTCGGCGATCCGGTTGGCCGGCAAGGTCTCCGGCGACTTCACCTTCACGTTGAAGCGCTGAACGACTGAGTCAACGCGGTGAGCACGGCGGCCACGCCCGGAGGATCGGGCGGGTCGCCGTACGTCACCGCGTGGATCTCGCGGTGGAAGCCGGCCAGTTCGCTGGCTTCCACGTCCGGCCTCCGATGGGCCTGCAACCCGAGACCCGCGAGGATCGCGACGCCCGCACCGGCCGCCACGAGCGCCTGCACGACGACCATGTCGTCGCTGTGCGAGACGATCCGCGGCGCGAAACCCTCGCTGCGGCACACGGTCTCCAGCTCCGCCCGGCACGCGTCGCACCCGCCGATCCAGGCCGACTCCGCGTGGTTCGCGAGGCTGTCCTCCGGGTGCCTGCTGATCAGGTGGATCGGGTCGTCGCCGAGGTGGACGGACCGGAAGCCCTCCTCGAACGGGGTGTCGGCGTGGCGGAACACGAGCGCGATCTCGATCTCGCCGTGGCGCAGCATCCGCAACGCCTCGGCGGGGTGCCGTTCGACCAGGCTCAGCCCCAGCCCGGGATGCTCGTCCGCCAGCCGCCTGGCCGCTCTCGGGACGATCGTGGCGGCGGTCGACGCGTTGGCCGCCACCCGGACCCGTCCCGCCCGCAGTCCGGCGTGGGCGGCGAGTTCGGTCGTCGCCGCGTCCACCCGGCCCACGATCTCCGCCGCCCGATCGGCCAGCAGCCGTCCTTCCGGGGTGAGGCGGATCCCGCGGCCGGCGCGTTGCAGGAGCTGCACGCCCGTGGCCGCCTCCAGTCTCGCCAGGTGGTGGCTCACCGACGGCTGGGAGTAGTGCAGCTGCTTCGCGGCCTCGGTCACCGAGCCGCACCGGGCCACGGCCGCCAGCACTCGGAGGTGCACCAGGCTGAGCATTCATCAACGCTATCAATGAGAACGCCGTCGTATTGGCATTGGACGTCATGAATCTGCGGGGTCAGGCTTGTGGCATGACCAAGGTGACGTGCGATCTCTCGATCTCCCTCGACGGCTACGCGGCGGGGCTCGGCCAGAGCGAGGACCGTCCGTTCGGGGACGACGGCGGCGACGGCTGGGGCAGCACGCTGCACGCGTGGTTCGAGGACGCCGACGAGCGGAAGTGGCAGATGGACCGTCTGGCCGAGACCAAGGCGTTCATCATGGGCCGCAACATGTTCGGCCCGGTCCGCGGCCCGTGGGACCGTCCGTGGAACGGCTGGTGGGGTGACGACCCGCCGTACCACGGGCCGGTCTTCGTGCTCACCCACCACCCGCGCGAGCCGCAGCCGATGGAGGGCGGCACGACGTTCCACTTCGTGACGGAGGGCGCCGCGGCGGCGTTCGACCGTGCCCGTGAGGTGCCTGGGGACGGCAACATCTCGATCCACGGCGGCGCCTCCACCGTCAACCAGTACCTGGCCGCCGGTCTGATCGACGAACTGCGGCTGCGGATCGTGCCGATCACGCTCGGCGCCGGGACGCGGCTGTTCGACGGTGTTCCCGGACTGACCCTGGAACAGCTGTCGTCGCGTTCGGGTCCCGCCTTCACGCATGTGACGTATCGCGTGGTGCGCTGATTGGCGTCTTGATCGCTCCACATCGTCACGCCAAGGTGAGGAAGGTTCAGCTACCTGAACACCTCGGAAGCCGACGGCGTCAGACGAGGAGCACGAATGCGGAAACGCACGACGATCGTCCCCCTGCTAGCCCTCCTGAGCCTGGCCCTGCCCGTTCCCGCGACCGCCCAGCCGAACGGCACGGTCGTCTCCGGGCAGGCCCGGTTCCAGATCCTCTCCCCCACCCTGGTGCGTTCCGAATTCGCCGGGGACCGGCGCTTTGAGGACCAGGCCACTTACAACGTTGTAAACCGCACCTTCCCCCGCACGCCCTACACGTCCGCGGTGCGGGACGGCTGGCTGACGATCACCACGTCGGCCATGACCGTCCGCTATCGCGTGGGGTCCGGGCCGTTCCGCGCGGACAACCTCGAACTCAAGACCGGTGGCACGACCGCGTCCCCGTGGCGGCGGGTGGTCTGTGCGACCGGGCAGCTCTGCGAGGCCGAGGACCAGCTGCGCGAGGGCGTGCTCGTGGCGGCCGACCACCCCGGGGCCACCGGAGCCGGGTTCGTCGCCGGGTTCTCCTACACCGGCAACGGGATCACGGCCACGGTGCGCGCGGCGAGCGCGGGCAGGCACCGGATCGTCGTGAAGTACGCGAACGGCCGGGGCGGTGACGGCAAGCACGAGAACCGCACGCTCGGGCTCGCCGTCGACGGGCAGGCTCCCCGTCAGATCACGCTCCCCGCGACCGCGGACTGGAACGCCTGGCAGCAGGTCTCCACGGACGTCGACCTCGCGGCCGGCGAACACCGCGTCTCGCTCACGCGAGGTGCGGCCGACTCGGGCAACGTCAACGTTGACAGCCTCGCCCTGCTGTCGCCGGACCAGGCCTATCCCAGTGCCAGGGCCACCGACGACTGCCGGTTCGGCACGACCTGCGAGGCCGAGAACGGCGTGGTGAGCGGCGCGGCCAAGATCGCCGACGAGCACGCCGGGTTCGCGGGCACCGGGTTCGTCGCGGAACTCGTCGGGGGCACGCGGCTGAGCCAGCGCGTGACCAGCGTGCCGGCGGCGGGCACGTACCCGGTGGTGCTGCGCTACGCCAACGGCGTCGGCGGCGACGGCAAGCACGAACCGCGGACCGTGCTGGTCAACGGGCAGCCGGTCACACTGCCCGTGACGGCGAACTGGGCCACGTGGGCCACGGCGACGGCGCAGGTCTCGTTGCCGGCAGGCACTTCCGACCTCACGGTGACGTGCCCGGCCACCGGCTGCCACGTCAACCTCGACACCGTCGGGATCGACAACTCCGTCCAGCACCTGGCGCTCGGCGGCTACCGGCGTTCGCTCGACGGGTACACCGGCAACAACGGTGATCCGCAGCTGACGCCCGGCCTGATGTACCGCGACGGCTGGTACCTGCTGGACGACACCCCTTCGGCTCTGCGCAACGGAAACCCGCGCGCGGATCGGGGCGCGCAGCCGTACCAGGACGGGTACGTGTTCGGTTACGGCACGAACTACAAGGCCGCGCTCGGCGACCTCACGGCGTTGACCGGCGGGCCGAAGTTGTTGCCGCGCTGGGCCTACGGCGTCTGGTACTCCGAGTACATCGACCGGACCGCGGCCGACTACCGCGACCGGATCCTGCCGAAGTTCCGGGAGCACGGTGTGCCGCTGGACGTCCTGGTGGTCGACACGGACTTCAAGGGCCACAACCTGTGGAACGGCTGGCGGATGGACCAGCAGAAGTTCCCCGACCCGCAGGGCTTCCTCGACTGGGCGCACGGCGAGGGACTGCACAGCACGCTCAACATCCACCCGAGCATCCAGGGTGACGACCCGGACTTCGCGCAGGCCCAGGCCACCGCGAAGGGCAAGCTGGCCAAGGGTTCCTGCACGAACTGCTACGTGTTCGACTGGGCCGACCCGGACCAGCTGCGGGCCTACGTCGAGCTGCACCAGAAGATGCCGACCGACTTCTGGTGGCTCGACTGGTGCTGCGACGGCTCGGGTTCCTCGAAGCGCGGCGTGACCGCGGACTCGTGGATCAACGAGCAGTACTCGAAGATGGGCTCGTTCGCGTTCTCGCGCGGGTTCGGCTCGTTGCAGGCGGGCGGGTACAGCGGCTCCGGGCCGTTGCCGACCGGGCCGTGGGCGGAGAAGCGCACGACCCTGCACTTCACCGGCGACACCTCGTCGACGTGGGGCACGCTGAAGGCGACCATCGGCTACACCTCGGCCGAGGGCGTGGCCACCGGCATGTCCAACATCAGCCACGACATCGGCGGCCACAACGACACCACCGGGTTGCGCGGCTCGGAGACCTACCTCGACAACGGCCAGGTCCGCTACACCACCAAGATGCCGGACGACATGTACGCCCGGTGGGTGCAGCTGGGCGCGTTCCAGCCGATCACGCGCCTGCACAGCAACCACGGCGACCGGCTGCCGTGGCAGTACGGACCGGCCGCGCAGGCGTCCGCGACGAAGTTCCTGAACCTGCGCGAACGGCTCGTGCCGTACATCTACTCGCTGGCGGAACAGGCCCAGCGGACAGGTGTGCCGCTCCAGCGGCCGGCGTGGCTCGAGTACCCGGGCAGCCCGGAGGCGTACTCCACAGTGGACACCCAGTTCCTGCTGGGACCGGATCTGCTGGTCGCGCCGATCACCACGCCCGGTGACGTCGGCTCCACGCGGGTCTGGTTCCCGCCGGGTCAGTGGACGGACTACTTCACCGGTCAGGTCCACCAGGGCAACACCTGGGCGACCGTCAGCGCGGGCCTCGACACCATGCCGGTGTTCATGCGGTCCGGAGGCGTGCTGGTCGAGCGCAGTGCCGATGTCTCCAACGACGCGAAGAACCCGGTGGACGCGTTGACCGTGCACGTGACGGCGGGCGCCAACGGTCAGTTCACGTTGTACGAGGACAAGGGCAAGCGGACCCGGATCGTGCAGGCCGGTGACCTCCTGCTCGTGCACTCGTCCACGCCGACCAAGCGGAAGTGGAAGGTCGTGGTGCACGAACGGGACGGCTCCAGCCGGACCGTGCAGGGCACGGGTGGTCCGGTGATCAGTCTTCGGGCACCCAGGTGAGCAGCCGGACCTTCGCGACGGTCCGGACGTGCTTGCGCATCGCCGCGGCGGCCTTCTTCGCGTCGCCCGCGACGATGGCCTCGTAGATCGCCGTGTGCTGCGCCAGTGAGCGGGACGGACGGCCCGGCTGGCGCAGCGACTCGGTGCGGCTCTCGGTGATCTGACCGGCGATGGTCTTCATGAAGTCGGCCAGCAGCGAGCTGTGCGCGGCGGCGGTGACGGCGGCGTGGAAGCGGCGATCCCCTTCCACGCCGTTGGCGCCTTCGGCGATCTCGTCGCGCATGTGGTCGAGCGCCTCGCGGATGGTCTCCAGCTCGGCGTCGGTGCGGCGTTCGGCGGCGAGCTCGGCGAGCTTGGTCTCGAGCGCCTCACGGGCCTCCAGCACCTCGGGGAGGCGCTTGCGGCGTTCGACGAGCTGCTCGACCGGTTCGACGTCGAGGGTGTCGCGCACCAGGTACGTGCCGCCGCCGTGCCGGGCCTCGACCAGGCCCTGGACCTCCAGGACCACGATCGCCTGCTTGATCGACGCGCGGCTGACGCCGAGGCTCGCGGCCAGGTCGCGTTCGGCGGGCAGCCTGTCCCCCGCCTGGAGACCGGCCTCGGTGACGTGCGCGCGCAGCCGTTCGAGCACCTGCTCGTACAGGCGGGACTTCACCATCGGCCGCAGTGCCTCGGACATCTGCCCAGGATAACCGGTCAAGTGGCTCAGCCACTAGGCCACCTCTTGACAGCGGCTGGACCGTGGGCGGAAAGTGGCTCATCCACTTGGCCACTGAGCACCTCGCTCGGGCCGCCACCCGGACAGCCCCAACGACGGGAGCCCTGCATGTCCGCCGAACTGATCTCGATACTCGTGCTGGTCGTGGTGTTCGTCATCGCCACGACCAGGTCGATCAACATGGGTGCGCTCGCCTTCGCCGCGGCCTTCGGGGTCGGCACGCTGGTCGCGGACATGAAGGCCGACGACATCTTCAAGGGCTTCCCCGGCTCGTTGTTCGTCGTGCTGGTCGGGGTGACGTTCCTGTTCGCCATCGCCCGCGCCAACGGCACCACGGACTGGCTGGTGCACATGGCGATCCGGCTGGTCGGCGGGCGGATCGCGCTGATGCCGTGGGTGATGTTCGCGATCACCGGCGTGCTGACGGCGATCGGCGCGGTGAGCCCGGCCGCGGTCGCGATCGTGGCGCCCATCGCCATGGGATTCGCGGCCAAGTACAAGATCAACCCGCTGCTCATGGGCGTGATGGTCGTGCACGGCGCGCAGGCCGGCGGGTTCTCGCCGATCAGCATCTACGGCACGATCGTCAACGGCATCGTCGACAAGGAAGGCCTGCCGGGCAACGAGATCGTGCTGTTCCTGGCCAGCCTCGTGGTGAACCTGCTGATCGCCGTGGTGGTGTTCGTGGTGCTGGGCGGGATGAAGCTCGCGCGGCAGCCGTTGACGACTGCCGAACTGATTCGCGCCGGAGGTGGGGACGCGACCCGCGCCGAGGGCTCGACAGGTGGCGGCAATGGTGGTGACGTGGCCGGCGCGGGTGGCTCGACCGGCGACGGTGCGACCGGCGGCGGTGTGACCGGCGGCGGAGACCCGGCCGAGCCCGAGGAGCGCATCACCCTCACCGCTCCGCGCCTCGCCACCCTGATCGGCCTCGCGGCCCTCGTCGTGGCGGCGCTGGTGTTCGACCTCGACGTCGGCCTCGCCGCGATCACCGTCGCCGTGCTGCTCAGCGTCGTGTGGCCAGAGACCTCGAAGCAGGCGATCAACCAGATCACCTGGCCGACCGTGCTGCTGATCTGCGGCATCCTCACCTACGTCGCCGTGCTGCAGACGATGGGCACGATCAAGTGGGCGGGCGACTCGGTGGCCGGTGTCGGCGCTCCCCTGCTCGCCGCCCTGCTGATCTGCTACATCGGCGCGATCGTCTCGGCGTTCGCCTCGTCGGTCGGCATCATGGGCGCGTTGATCCCGCTGGCCGTGCCGTTCCTGCTGCAGGGTGAGGTCAGTGCGATCGGCTTGATCGCGGCTCTGGCGGTGTCGGCGACCGTGGTCGACGTGAGTCCGTTCTCCACCAACGGCGCCCTGGTGCTGGCCGGCGCGCAGGACGTCGACCGCGACAAGTTCTTCAAGCAACTGATGGTCTACGGCGGGATCATGGTCGCGGCAGCGCCGCCGCTGGTGTGGCTCGCCCTCGTCGTCCCGGGAATCTGGTGAGTCCATGTTCGCCTTGCAGTCCGACCGCGTCGCCCTCCGCTTCGGCGACCGCAGCCTCACCCACGCCGAACTCGCTGCCTGCGCCGGTGCCCTGGCGCAGCAGCTGTCCGGCCTCCCCCGAGTCGCGGTGTGGGCGACGCCCTCACTGGAGACCTGCGTCGCGGTGGTCGCCGCCCTGCTCGCCGGGGTGCCCGCCGTGCCGCTCAACCCCAAGGTCGGTGAACGCGAACTCGCGCACATCGTCGCCGACAGCGCTCCCGCGAACGTCCTCGCCGCGCCCGGGGTCGCGCTTCCGGCGGGCCTGGACTCCGTGCCACGCCGGGACGTCACACTCGACGGGGGTGGTGCCGAGCCGTTCGCCGAACCGGGCGACGAGGCTCCCGCGCTGATCGTCTACACCTCCGGCACGACCGGGGCGCCGAAGGGCGTCGTGCTGCCGCGCCGTGCGATCACGTCCACTCTGGACGCCGTCGCCCAGGCCTGGGAGTGGACCTCGGAGGACGTGCTGGTGCACGCGTTGCCGTTGTTCCACGTGCACGGGCTGATCCTCGGCGTGCTCGGTCCGTTGCGACGCGGCGGCACCGTGCACCACCTGGGCAAGTTCTCCACCGACGCCATCACGGCGGCGCTGGCCGACGACGCGACGATGATGTTCGGCGTCCCGACCATGTACCACCGCATCGCGGAGGAGGTCGGGCTGGACGGCGATCTCGCCCTCCAGCTGAGCAGCGCACGGCTGCTGGTGTCGGGTTCGGCGGCGTTGCCGGTGCGCGACCACGAACGGATCGCCGCCGCGACAGGGCAGCGCGTCGTCGAGCGGTACGGCATGACCGAGACCCTGATGAACACCAGTGTCCGCGCGGACGGCGACCGCAGGCCTGGCGCGGTCGGCCTGCCGCTGCCGGGCGTCGAGGTGCGGCTGGTCGACGACGCCGGTCTGACGCTGGACGACGCCGGCGCGATCGGCGAGATCCAGGTGCGCGGCCCGAACCTCTTCACCGAGTACCTCAACCGGCCCGACGCCACCGCGGAGGCGTTCGCGGACGGCTGGTTCCGCACCGGGGACGTGGGCACGCGCGACGAGGACGGTTACTACCGCATCGTCGGGCGCAAGGCCACGGACATCATCAAGAGCGGCGGGTACAAGATCGGCGCGGGTGAGATCGAGAACGCCCTGCTGGAACACCCCGCAGTGAAGGAGGTGGCGGTGACCGGCGAGCCCGACGACGACCTGGGCGAGCGGATCGTCGCCTGGGTGGTGCCCGCCGGTGCCGAACCCTCCTCCTCCGAACTCGCGGACCACGTGGCCCGCCTGCTCACGCCGCACAAGCGGCCTCGGGTGGTGCGGTTCGTGGAGTCGTTGCCGCGCAACGACATGGGCAAGGTGATGAAGCGTGCCCTGCGGACGTGAGGCGGCCCGCGACCTGATCGGGAGGCTGGCGTCGTCGTTCGCGGAGCTGCCGGGCGAGCCGCTGTCCGAAGTGGACGGTTCGCCTCGGTGGCCCGGCACCGACGGGCCGCTGGGCTGGGCCGGCTACGACGACCAGCTCTCCCGCGCAGCGGCGCTGACGGGCGAACACGAGTCCGTCGTGTGCGGCACCGCCCGCATCGGAGAGGTGAGCGCGGTCGTGGTCGCGTTCGAGTTCGGCTTCCTCGGCGGCTCGCTGGGCACCCGCACGGGCGCCCGCATCGAGCAGGCCTTCGTCCACGCCCGCGAGCACCGGCTGCCGGTCGTGTCGCTGGTCGCGACGGGCGGCAGCCGCATGCAGGAGGGCACGCTCGCATTGATGCAGCTGCCCCGGATCGCGCGTCAGATCACGCTGACGCGCGCCGCCGGGCTGCCGCACGTCGCCGTGCTGCGCGATCCCACCACCGGCGGCGGCTGGGCGACCCTGGGCGCGGGTGCCGACGTCGTGCTGGGGCTGCGCGGCGCTCAGGTCGGGTTCGCCGGGTCACGGGTGCGGCCGCCGGGGTACTCGGTGACGCAGCAGTTCGCGGCCGGTCTGGTCGACCAGTTGCTGCCGTCCGACGAACTGCGCGACAGGCTGGGACGCTGGCTGCGGCTGCTCACCACCCCCGGTGACACCGCTGAGGTGCCGGGAGCGCTGGGGCAGGCGACGGTGCCGGCGACGGGCTGGGACGCGGTGGTGAACGCTCGCGCGCTGGGGCGGCCGCGTGCGAAGCAGTACCTCCAGGCCTACTTCGACTGGCACGAGCCGATCAACGGCGACCGCGCCGGTGGCGTCGATCCCGGTGTGCTGTGCGGGTTCGGGCAACGCGGCGGCCGGACCGTCGCCTACGCGGCGCAGTGCGGCACGGCCACGCGACCGGCCGGGTTCCGGACGGCGGCACGGCTCGTGCGGCTGGCGGACCGGCTGGGGATCCCGGTGCTGACGCTCGTCGACACACCGGGCGCGGCCAACGACGCGGCCGCCGAGAAGGCCGGGGTGGGTGCGGCGATCGCCGACATGTTCACCGCGATCGCCGAGGTGAGCGTGCCGGTGACGACGCTGCTGATCGGTGAGGGCGGGTCCGGTGGCGCGCTGGCGTTCGCCGCACCGGATCGGCTGTGGGTGACGCCGGACAGCTATCTCGCGGTGATCTCACCGGAGCTGGCGGCCGCGATCCTCAAGCGGGAGCCGGGACAGGCGCGGCAGACGGCCGGCGAGTTGCGGTTGCGGCCGCAGGACCTGGTCGAGCTGGGCGTGGCGCAGGGGATCGCCCAGCTCGACCAGTCCGCCGATCAAGCCACAGCGATGTAGAGAAACGCCAGAAGCGAACTCGGGACGCAGATCGTCACGAGCCCGACGACGCCGTAGAACGGCTCTTTCTTCTGGACCATCGCGGCCAGTGCGGCGATGCCGATGGCGATGGACGCGATGAGCAGCACAAGGACGACGTACGACATGGAAGGTCCTCAAGGGTCAGGGGTGTGTGGAGTCGGATGCCGCCCTGTGCGGCGGTGCCCGGCTCGACCGGTGACCTTCAGTCGCTGTCTCGACGCTCTGGGCGGCGGCCACCACGACCACGGCCCGTCCCCGGGGTGTGCGGGGACCGGTCGCCGCGCCGGCCAACGCCCAGCAGGCGTCCGGAGACCCCGTGGTGTGCACGTGGACGGCCGAGACCGGGGCGTTGAGCCCCGATCCCGGCTGGTCGGCGGTGGTGTCGCGGGTGCTCGTGCCGACGAACGCCAGCAGCAGGGCCAGCAGGAGCGCCGGCCACCTCACTGAGTGACTGCCTGCTTGCGTCGCAGGAAGAACTCGCCGACCGGTTCCACGAAACGCGCCGCGATCGGGCCGATGATCGCCATCAGCAGCACGTACGCGGTGGCGAGCGCGGCCAGTTGCTCGTTGACGTGCCCGGAGGCGACGGCGAGACCGGCGATGACGATCGAGAACTCGCCTCTCGCGACCAGAGCCGCACCCGTTCTGGCCCGGCCCATCAGTCCGATGCCCTGGCGGCGTGCCGCCCACCAGCCCGTCGCCACCTTCGTGGCCGTCGTGATGACGGCCAGCAGCACGGCCATGCCCAGCACCGGCGGGATCGAGCGCGGGTCGGTGTTCAGGCCGAACACCACGAAGAACATCGCGGCGAACAGGTCTCGCAACGGTTCCAGCAGGCGCGTCGCGTTCTCGGCCGTCGAGCCCGAGATCGCGATGCCGAGCAGGAACGCCCCGACCGCGGCGGACACCTGCAGTTCCGAGGCGATGCCGGCGACGAGCAGCGCGGAGCCGAGGAGCTTGAGCAGGAACACCTCGTGGTCGGGGCTGTCCACGATGGCCGAGATGAACCGGCCGTACTTCAGCGCCACCACGAGCACGATGGTGATCGCGAGCAGCGAGATGCCGACGGACGTGAGCCCGCCCCAGAAGCTGACGCCCGCGAGCACGGCGGTGAGCACCGGCAGGTAGACCGCCATCGCCAGGTCCTCGAAGACCAGCACCGAGAGGATCACCGGCGTCTCGCGGTTGCCCAGGCGGCCGAGGTCACCGAGGACCTTGGCGATGATGCCGGACGACGAGATGTACGTGACGCCCGCCATCGCGAGCGCGCCGACCATGCCCCAGCCGAGCATCAGCGCGACGATCGCGCCGGGTGCCGCGTTGAGCACGATGTCGAGGACACCGGCCATCCACGACTTCTTCAGGCCGGTGGTGAGCTCCGATGCCGAGTATTCGAGTCCCAGCAGGAGAAGCAGCAGCACCACGCCGATCTCGCTGGCGAGGTGCGTGAAGTTCTCGATGCCGTGCAACGGGATGAGGCCGCCGGAGCCGAACGCGAGGCCACCGACCAGGTAGAGCGGGATCGGCGAGATGCCGAACTTCCAGGCGACGCGGCCGAGCAGTCCCAGTCCGAAGAAGACCGCGCCCAGTTGGATGAGCGCGATCGTGGTGTCGTGCACTGGTTCAGCCGCCCGTCAGGATGTCCGCGGCGGCATCGAGGCCCTCCGCGGTGCCGACGACGACCGCGAGGTCGCCGTTCTCGAACAGGAAGTCGGGACCGGGTGACGGGTGCGCGTTGCCCGCGCGCACGACCGCGACGATGGACGCGCCGGTGCGGGTGCGCAGCGCCGTGTCGCCGAGCGTGCGCGTCGAGAACGCCGTGACCGGCAGCTGACGGGTCGTGATCCCGGTGATGTCGGCGTGCTGCCGGGCGAGCTTCGAGACGAGCTGCGGCGCCCCGAGCAGCCCGGCCAGCGTGCCCGCCTCCTCCGGCGTGAGCGGGATCGACGCGGCGGTCGTGTCGGGATCGTCCTGTTTGGACATGATCAGCTCGAACTTGCCGTCGCGGTAGGAGATCACGCCGATCCGGCGGCCGGAACGGATGGAGAAGTCCTGCCTGACCCCTATGCCGGGCAGGGGCGTCACTTCGACGTTCACTCGAGTGTCCTAGGGTTCGATGAGCCCGGCGCGGATCGCGTACCGGGTGAGTTCGAGGCGGTCCTTGAGCCCGAGTTTCTGCAGCAGGTTGGCCCGGTGCCGCTCGACGGTCTTGACGCTGATCACGAGCATGTCCGCGATCTCCTTGGAGGAGTGGCCCTCCGCGACCAGCTTGAGGATCTCCTCCTCGCGATCGGTGATCGCCTTGGCCGGGAAGCCACCGCCCTCCTTGGCGCGGTCGAGGTAGTTGCGGATCAGGGAGTTCACCGCGCCGGGGTAGAGGAACGGCTCGCCGCGCATGGCACTGCGGCACGCCTCCACCAGGTCGCGGTCGGCGACGGACTTCAGCACGTACCCGGACGCGCCGGCCTTGAGCGCCTCGAAGAAGTACTGCTCGTTGTCGTACATCGTGAGGATCAGGATGCGGAGGTCCGGTTGCAGCCGGGACAGCTCCCGCGCGGCCTGCAGCCCGGTCAGCCGGGGCATGGCGATGTCGAGGATCGCCAGGTCCGGCTTGTCCTGCTTGGCCCTGCTGATCGCCTCCGCGCCGTCGCCGGCCTCGCCGACGACCTCGAGGTCGGGTTCGTTGTCGAGGATCATCCGAACGCCGCGGCGGACGAGCGCGTGGTCGTCCGCGAGCAGGATGCGCACGGTCATCTGAAGTCCTTCGAGTAGATCCTGTCCTTCAGGGTAGGAAGGAATCGGACCGCTATGGAGCAGAGCGGGTAGAAGTAGTTGTTTTGTTGCCTGAGCGAAGCTGTGCGTCACCAGCTGCATTCTGTTCCACAGTGGACTGATAGTTTGTGTGCTGTGTGTGGGCAGGTGAGGCGGGCGTTCAAGTTTCGCTTCTATCCAACTGAAGCACAGGCTGTGGAGTTGTCGCGCACGTTCGGTTGTGTCCGCACGGTGTACAACCTGGCGTTGCAGGCTCGCTCCGAAGCGTGGGCGCAGCGTCGGGAACGGGTTGGCTACGAGGCCACGTCGACGTTGCTGACCGCCTGGAAGCGCACCGAGGAGTTGGCGTTTCTGTGCGAGGTGTCGTCGGTGCCGTTGCAGCAGGCGTTGCGGCATCTGCAAGCGGGGTTCGGCAACTTCTGGGCGAAGCGTGCCCGCTACCCTAGGTTCAAGTCGCGGAAGAAGTCGCGCGCTTCGGCGGAGTACACACGCTCGGCGTTCCGCTGGCGTGATGGGACGCTGACACTCGCGAAGATGGCCGAGCCGCTGGACATCCGCTGGTCGAGGTCGTTGCCCGAAGGGGCGAGGCCCTCGACGGTGACCGTGTCGCGGGATGCGGCAGGGCGTTGGTTCGTGTCCCTGCTGTGCAAGGACCCGAGCGCGACATCGATGCCCGCCAGCGATGCGGTGGTGGGCATCGATGTCGGTCTCGACCACCTGCTGGTGCTGTCGACCGGGGAGAAGATCGGCAATCCCCGGCACGAACGCCATGACCGGGAACGCTTGGTCAAGGCACAGCGGGCCCTGTGCCGCAAGCAGAAGGGCAGCAACAACCGGGCCAAGGCTCGCGTCAAGGTCGCCCGCGTGCACGCCCGGATCACCGACCGGCGCACCGATTTCCTGCACAAGGTCACCACTCGGCTCGTGCGTGAGAACCAAACGCTCGTGATCGAGGATCTGGCCGTGTCGAACATGGTCGGCAACCGTCGCCTGGCTCGTGCGATCAGCGATGCGGGCTGGCGGCAGTTCCGGCAATTTCTGGAGTACAAGGCGGCCTGGTACGGGCGGGACGTGGTCGTAGTGGATCGCTGGTTCCCGTCGTCCAAGCTGTGCTCCGCATGCGGCACGATCGCAGCAGCGATGCCGTTGCACGTGCGCACGTGGACCTGTGGCTGTGGAGCGCCCCATGACCGGGACGTGAACGCGGCACGCAACATTCTGGCCGCCGGGCTGGCGGTGTCGGTCTGTGGAGTCGATGTAAGACCTCAACGGAACCCTCCGGGCGGGCAGTCGGTGACGAAGCAGAAAACCCTGCGGCGCGAGCCGTAGGAATCTCCCTCGTTTACGAGGGGAGAAGTCAATCGCTCTCCCCCTTCGCCTTGACGGTCAGTCTGACCTCGGTGCCGGTCGTCGTCGGACCCACTGCGAGGTCGGCCCCGACCAGCAGCGCGCGTTCCCGCATCCCCCGGATGCCCGCGCCCTCCTGGCTGTCGCCGATCCCCCGGCCGTTGTCGCGCAGTCGTAGCTCCACTTCGGACGTTCTGGACGTCAGGCTGAGTTCGATCTCGTCGGCGTTCGCGTGCCGGACGGTGTTGGTGAGCCCTTCCTGCGCGACGCGGTAGACGACCAGTTCGGTCTCGGCGTCCAGCGCGGGCAGGTTCTTGTCGAACTTGCGCTTGATCGTGAGCCCGGCCGGTTCGCCGATCTCCCTGGTGAGCGCCTTGAGCGCGCTGACCAGCCCCAGCTCTTCGAGCACCCCGGGCCGGAGCCTGCGCGCGATCCGGCGGATCTCGTCCAGCGTGCTGCGCGTGGTCTCCTGCACCTGGTGCAGTTCCTCGCGGGTCTCCTGCGGCGACTGGTCCGCAACCCGCTTGAGACTGAGCAACACCGCCGTCAGCGACTGCCCGACCTCGTCGTGCAACTCCTGCGCCACCCGCCGCCGCTCCGACTCCTGAGCGGACAGCGCGATGGCCGAGCTGTACCCGCGCTCGGTCTCGAGCCGGTCGATCATGCTGTTGAACGTGGTGATCAGCTCGGCGATCTCCCCGTGCCCGGTGGCCTGCAGGCGCGGCCCGGGCTTGAGCAGGTCGATGGTGGTCATGGCCCGCGTCAGCCTGCCCAGCGGCGCCAGCCCCACCCGGATGAGCACGGCGTTGGCGATCAGCATCACCACCAGCCCGGCAGCCAGCACCACGACCTCGCGCAACGGCGCCGGCGTCGACACCGTCGCGGGCCCGAACACGAGCAACATGGCCGCGATGACCAGGACCAGGGCGTTGAGCAGGAAGATCCGCCCGAACAACGACACGCGCGCCGCCTCTCCGTGATCACTTCCCGCCACGCCTGCGAGGCTGACGGGCGAGGGCGCCACGTGTCCATCCGTGGCAACACCCATGTTCGCGGGGTTGGGGTGGGTGTGCCGGTCGGCGGGGTGCGGGAGGGGCCGGGGTGGGGATGGTCACGCCGGGTGGAGTGACGTGGGTCTCCGGGGCGGTGGCGGGTGGCGGGTGCCGGGGCGGTGGCGGGTGCCGGGGCAGCGGCGAGTGGCGTGGCGGTGGCCCAGGGCGTGCGGAGGTAGGGCTGACACTCACGACCGGCGCACATCAGCGGCCGGACCCCGCCCACGTTGGGTGCCGTGACGGATCGCCAACCCGGACAAAGCGGACGCACGATGGAGTCTGACGCCCTCGACCCCCAGGAGGCGCCCGATGACCCCCACGCCCACCCGCCGCCGCACCCGCACGTGGCCGTTCCACCTGGTCGCGCTGACCCTGGTAGCCGCCGGGCTGCTGATCCCGCACGCCCTGCTGATCGCCGCCGGCCTGATCCTGTCGGGCGCGGTCGAGCTCAGCCCACGCGTGGAACGGTGAACACCCGCAGGAACGTGCCGAGCAGCTTCCGGTCGCCGCTCAGTTCGACCTCGCCGTCCCGCATCGCCCCGACGATCGCGCGGTAGGACGACAGCACGCCGTCCTCCAGTGACACGGTGACGGTCAGGTCGGGCCCGGCCGGGGCGGGGCCGAGGCCCGTGAGCAGCGAACCGTCGTCCAGCACCGCGTGCACCACCACGTCGCGCACGTGGATCTCCCACGACGCCGTCATGCCGACCGCTTCCAAAGGCTGGAAGACGGCGCGCAGGTTCAGCACCATGCCTTCCGGCGTGACCACGTCGCCCTCCTGCGGTTCGCCCAGTTGTGTCGCGCCCCAGCGGGCCAGCGACAGCAGGGCCGGCTCCAGCGACTGACCCACCGGGGTCAGGGCGTAGACGACGCCGCGCGCGGGCGCGGGGGCCACCTGGCGTTCGACGATGCCTGCCTGTTCCAGCTCCTTGAGGCGGGTGGCCAGGACGTTCGTCGGGATGCCCGCCAGGCCCGTCTGCAGCTCCGTGTAGCGGCGCGGCCGGACGATGAGGTTGCGGACGATCAGCAACGCCCAGCGCTCGCCGACCAGTTCCAGTGCGCGGGCGAGGCCGCAGTACTGGCCGAAGTCACGTCGCTTCATGCCCAAACCATAACAAGCTTGCACAAAGCTAGCCAACTACGTGACTAGAAGCTCACTTGCAAAAACGAAGTGAGCGGGTTTACGGTCGTCGCACCAACCCCGAACCTGAAGGAAGTGCGATGACCGCACTGCTCGAACGCACCGACACGGCCGTGCGCAGGCCGTTGCTGTCACGCGGTGTCGGTTTCGCGGGCATCTCGGCCGCGATGGTCGTGATCCTCGTGGCGGCCGGCGCGCCGACTCCGTTGCTGCCGATCTACCAGCACCAATGGGGGTTCGCGCCGTGGGTGCTGACCCTCGCGTTCGGCATCTACGCGTTCTCGTTGCTCATCGCGATCCTGGTGATCGGGTCGCTGTCCGACTACGTGGGACGGCGGCCGCTCATGATCGCGGCGCTGGCCGTCGACCTCGTCGCGATGGTGATGTTCCTGTTCGCGCCGAGCATCGGCTGGGTCATCGCCGCACGGGTCGTGCAGGGTGTTGCGACCGGTGCGGCTTCCAGTGCGCTCAGTGCGGCGGTTGTCGAGCTTGCGCCTGAGAAGTTCAAGAAGCTCGGCGCGCAGATGACGAGCATGGCGCCGCTGGGCGGGCTGGCGATCGGTGCGCTCTTCGCGGGGCTGCTGGCCGAGTTCGCGACCGACGCGGCGTTCGAGGTGTGGCTGGTGCTCGCCGTCGTCATGGCGGCCGGGACGCTCTTCGCCGTCTTCACGCCGGAGACCGCCACGCGCAAGCCGGGTGCGGTGGCGTCGCTGAATCCCCGCATCTCACTTCCGGCGCAGGTGCGCAGGCTCTACTGGACCTCGGTCCCCGGCATCGTCGGCGGGTTCATGACCATGACGGCGTTCATGGGGCTCGTTCCCGCGCTGCTCGTCGCGGTGTTCGCCGTGAAGAGCCCGATCATCGGTTCACTGCTGGCCTTCGTCGCGCTCGGAGCGTCCACCGTGGCCTCCGCGTTCACGAGCAGCGTCAAGGCTCCGGCGCTGAGGCTCGGTGGCACGGTCGCGATGGTCGTCGGCGCGGTCCTCTTCATCGGCAGCATCGGCGCCACCTCGCTGCCGTTGCTGTGGGCGGCCGCGATCGTCGGCGGTGGCGGGATCGGCGCCTCGTTCGCCGGGACCACCCGCGGGCTCGTGCCCGAGGTCGCCCCGCACGAACGCGCCGGGTTGTTCACCGCGATCTTCTTCGTCGGTTACCTCGCGATGGGCAGCGCGGCGATCGTCGCGGGGGTGTTCATCGGTGTCGTCGGCGCGGTGACGATGGCGATCGGGTACGGAGTCGTCGTCGCGGTCGTGGCGCTCGCCGGCGTGGTCGGCACGGTGCGCCTCAACCGGAGGTGATCCGGTCGGCGTGGACGTGCGTGCGCACCCCCTGGGGGTCGAACAGGATCAGCAGTTCGACCGCGCCGCCGTCCGCGCTGCCCAGCCAGTGCGGCTTCGCGGTGTCGAACTCCGCGGCCTCGCCGGGCGGCAACGTCAGGTCGAGGTCGTCCAGCACCAGCCGCAACCGTCCGTTGAGGACGTAGAGCCACTCGAAGCCGTCGTGCGTCTTCAAGGCCGGCGACAAAGGTTCGGGCACCGCCGGGATGAGCATCTTGAACGACTGCACCCCGCCAGGCCTGCGCGACAACGGAACGAACGTCATGCCGTACTTGTGGATCGGCTTGAGGTGGATGCGCGGATCACCGGTCCGCGGGGCGCCGACGAGGTCGTCCAGCGGCACGTCGTAGACGCGTGACAACGGCAGCAGCAACTCCAGGGTGGCCCGGCGCTGCCCGCTCTCCAGCCGGGACAGGGTGCTCTCGGAGATCCCGGTGGTCGTCGCGAGGTCGGCGAGCGTGATGCCGCGATGCCGGCGCATCGCCCGCAGCCGCGCGCCCACGCCGTCGAGGACGTCTTCGGTGTTCACGAGGCTGAGCTTGCCACACTGGCAAGTTTTCGTGCCACAAACAGCAACCACGTTCCACGCTGACGGCATGGAACGCCTAGTGCTCGCCGTCCTGCTCCTGATCACCGCCTGCTCCACCGCGGAAACCCCGTCGCACGCCACCGTCACCGAGAACGACCCGGTGTTCCAGCAGACCTTCCGGCACGAGTTCACCGACGTCGACGGTCTGCGGATGCACTACGTGAAGGGCGGCACCGGCAGCCCCGTCGTGCTGATCCACGGCTGGCCGCAGACCTGGTACGGCTGGTGGCCGATCATGCCCGCCCTCGCCGAACGCCACACCGTCTACGCGCTCGACCTGCCCGGCCTCGGCGACAGCACCGGCACGCCGAAGAGCTACGACAAGGCCACGCTCGCCCGGCACGTCCACGCGCTGACCGGCAAACTCGGCCTGCGGAACCCCTCCGTCATCGGCCACGACCTCGGCGCCGCCGTCGCGTTCCAGTACGCCAGCCAGTTCCCCGGCGACACCGCTCGCCTGGGCTACCTCGACCTGCCGCTTCCCGGCCCGGCGATCGACGCGCGCACGTACCGCGGCCTGAGCTGGCACATCGCGTTCCACACGCAGCCCCAGGTCCCCGAGACCGTCGTCCAGAACGACGTCCGCGACTACCTCGAGCTCTTCTACCCGCAGGTCTCCTACCAGGGCAGCGCTTTCGGCGGCACGTCGACCACGTCTCCGTTCGACGACAAGGAGATCGACGAGTACGCGCGCACCTACAGCCGAACCTTGAAGAACGGCTTCGAGCTCTACCGCGCCCTCGACCAGGACGTCCGCGACACCGAGGCCGCCCAGCCCGTCCAGGCCCCGACCCTGGTCATGGCCGCGGAAGGCCAGGCCGAGGCGATCAAGGGCACGGCGGCCCTGCGGATGACGAACATCGTGCGCTCGCTCGACGTCCCGAACGCGGGACATTGGCTGGTCGAGGAGAACCCGGAGTTCGTCACCGCCGAACTGCTGCGCTTCCTCAGCTCATGACCGGGAACCGGTCGGCCCACGGCAGCGCCTCTTCCAGCTGCGCCGCCAGCTTGATCAGCACCGCCTCCCCCGCCAGCGGCGCCACGAACTGGACGCCGAGCGGCAGCCCGTCCGCCGTCCAGTGCAGCGGCAGCGAGAGCGCGGGCCGGCCGGTGATGTTCGCGAGCTGCGTGTACGGCACCCAGCCGAGGTTGTCGGTGATCATGTCGTCGACGATCTTCGTGTGCTTGAGGAACCGGGCCGTGCCGGTCTTGAGCAGCGCGTCGGTCGCCCGTTGCAGCGGCACCGGCAGGTCGAACTGGCCGACCTTCGGCGGCGGGGTCGCGAGCGTCGGCGTCAGCAGCAGGTCGTAGGACTCGAAGTACGTGCTGAGGCGGCGGGTGTGCTCGTGCCGCCGCTGCACCGCGTCCACGTAGTCGACGCTGCTCGTGGCCCGTCCCAGCGCGGCCATGAGCAGCGTGTCGCGTTCGAACGCGACGTCCGGCGCCCCGGTCAGGCGCTTCGCGTCGGCGACCTTCCACGCGAGGTTCACGAACCACGTCAGCAGGAAGTCCTTGGCCAGCACCGCGTCGTCGAACGGCGCCTGCGGCAGTTCCTCGACGTGGTGGCCCAGCTCGGTGAGCACGCGGACGGCGGACGCGACGGCCGCGACCGCCTCGGGGTGCGGGTTCGGGTTGATCGCCGACGGCACCCGCACGCCGATCCGCAGCTTGCCGGGCTCCTGGCCGACGTAGGAGGCGAACGGCTCCGGGGGTAGCGCGGGCGAGTACGGCCCGGCGGGCTCACCACCGCAGATGACGTCGAGCATCGCGGCCGTGTCGCGGACCGTGCGCGAGACGACGCCCTGCACCGCCGCGCCGTGCATCATCTCGGCGGTCTCCGGCCCGAACGGCGTGAGGCCACGCCCCGGCTTCAGCCCGACGAGCCCGCAGCACGCGGCGGGGATCCGGGTCGAGCCACCGCCGTCGTTGGCGCCCGCGCACGGCACGATCCCGGCGGCGACCGCGGCGGCCGACCCGCCCGACGACCCGCCGGGAGTCCGCTCCAGGTCCCACGGGTTGCGCGCGGGACCCCACGTGACCGACTCGCTGATCGCCTTCGCGCCGAACTCCGGCAGGTTCGTCTTGCCGAAGATCACCAGGCCAGCGTCGATCCAGCGCTGCACGACCGTCGAATGAGCGGCGACCTTCAACGCCTTCAGCGAGTTCGACCCGTTCGAGGTCGGCAGGCCCGCGTAGTCCTGGCCCAGGTCCTTGATCAGGAACGGCACGCCGGCGAACGGACCGGTGAGGTCGTCCGACGGTTCCGCGGGCACGTCCCGGACGATCGCGTTCAGTCGCGGGTTCACCTCGGCGGCACGATCCCGTGCCACCGCGAGGAGTTCAGCCGCGGACACCTGCTTGTCCGCGACGAGCCGGGCCAGCCCGGTGGCGTCGTACTTCCGGTACTCGTCGAAGTCCACGCGCTCAAGGTAGCTGCTCGGCCACCCCGAAGACGGTTTCCCGCACCACCGCCGGTGTTTCCTGGGGGATGAGGTGCCCCGCGTCCTCGACGACGATCATCCTGCCCCGCGGGGCGGCGTCCATCAGGGCGGCCGCGCACTGGTTGAACAGCGGGCGCCACTTCGCCATGCCCCGCTCGACCACCCCCGCCTGCAGGCAGACCGTCGGCACGTCCGGGGTGCCCTTCTCCTGCACGCGGCGCAGGACGGGCAGCGCGGACGCGATCTGCGCGGCCTCCCTGCTGCCCGCCTTCATCGCCCGCGCGGTGGCGTAGTCGCGCGTCATGGCCTCCACGTCGGCCGCGGAGATCTCCGGCGAGACGCCGTTGCGGAACGTCTGCCGCTGGATCAGCCCCTTGCCGCCCACCCGCGCCAGCAACGCCATGAAACCGAAGAACCGCGCCGCGACCTTCGCGTTGCGCGTCGACATGATCTCGGCGAGCGTCGCGTCCACGAACACCATCCCGGCCACGCGTTCCGGGAACCGGTCGGCGAACACCCGGATGATCGGGCCGCCCCAGCTGTGCCCGACGAGCAGCACCGGTGCGGTCTCGCCGAGGGCGTCGAGCAACGCCGTCAGGTCGTCCACGATCCGGTCGAGCGTGCGGTCGTGCGGGTCGACGTCACTGCCGCCGTACCCCGCTCGGTCGTAGGACAGCGTGCGGTACCGGGCGCTCACCTCGCGCTGGGTGTGGATCCAGGACGAACCGGGTGCGCTCATCCCGGCCTCGAAGACGACCAGCGGTCCGGGCCCCTCCCCCGCCACGACCGCGCGGATCGCCCGCCCGTCCGGCAGGGTGACGCTCTTCTCGTGCATCGTGACGCCTTTCACCGGTGCCAGCTCGGAGGGTGGAGCTCGTCCCACAGCGCCGCGCTTTCCAGCTGTGCGGCGAGAGCGAGCAGTTCGGCGTCCCGGCGGTTGCGGCCGACGAGGTGCACGCCGTGCGGCAGCCCTTCGGCGTCCACGTGCGACGGGAGCGAGATCGCGGGCACACCGGCGAGGTTCGCCCATGGCGTGTAGCAGGACCACTTCAGCATCAGGTCGGCCTCGTCGCCGGTGTAATAGCCGATCGGAACGGGCGCACCGTTCGTCGTGGGCGTGAGCACGACGTCATAGTCGTCGACCGCGGCCAGGAACGCGCTGGCGTAGCGGGCGAGCAGGGTCTGGGCGGAGACGATGTCGTTGGCGGACAACGTTTCGTCGACGTCGAGGAGGAGGCGGGAGTACGGCCGCAGCAGGTGGGTTCGTTCCGGCGGCACCACCAGGCGGGCAACCGCGCCCACCTGGTAGGCGAACCAGACCAGGACTGCGCGGCTCACGGGCTCGTCCCAGCGCGCGGGCAGCGGGATCTCCCGCACCTCGTGACCGAGGCCGGTGAGCACCTCCGCGGTCCGCCGCACGGCCAGTTCCGCCTGGGGATGGGCACTCTCGCCAGTGCCGGGGTCAGTCCACATCGCGACCTTGAGCCGGCGCTGCAACACCGAGCGGAAGCCACCCTCGTGACGCCACCCGTACAGGTCACCCGGCGCGGGCGACGCCATCACGTCCAGCAGCAACGCCGCGTCCTCGACCGTGCGCGCGATCGGACCCTCGGTGCTCGCGAGGAGGAACGACGTGGCGGGCGCCGAGCTCACCAGGCCGCGGCTCGGCTTCATCCCGACCAGGTGGCAGGTGGCCGCGGGCGTGCGGATCGAGCCCGCGCCGTCGCTGGCGTGCGCCACCGGCAGCAGTCCCGCCGCGACCGCCGTGGCCGCGCCACCGCTGGATCCGCTCGAATAACGCGTTGGGGCGTAAGGGGTAACGGCCGGATTCGGGGTGACGTCGTTCTCGGTGTAACAGCTCGCGCCGAACTCCGACGTGTTCGTCTTGCCCAGCACGACCACCCCGGCCCGCCGCAGCAGCCCGACCGTCCACGAGTCCTCCACCGGCACGTACTCCGTCAGCGCTGCCGACCCGAAAGTCGTGCGGATCCCCGCCGTGGCGGCGAGGTCCTTGATGCCCAGCGGCAATCCGAGCAGCGCGGCCTCATCCCCCTGCGCCAACCGCTCGTCCGCGCGGTCTGCTTCCTCCAGCGCCTTCTCGTTGAGCGTGACGAACGCGCCGAGATCCGCGTGCCGTTCGATTCGAGCGAGGTAGTGCTCGGTCAGTTCGCGGGAGCTGATCTCCTTGGCGCGCAAGGCGGACAGCTGTTGCGCGGCCGTGAGTTCGTGCGGGCTCATGGTTTCACCGAGGCCCCGGTCAGCAGGCGGTGCACCGACCACGTGACCACGTCGAGTTCGTCGGACGTCAGCGGCGTGCCACCGAACATCCGCCGGTGCATCAGCGGGCCTTCGAGCAGGTTGCCGACGAACGGCAGCTCCGGCACCTCGGCGATCTCCCCACGCCGCACAGCGCGTGCGATCGCGTCGACCAGCGGCTGCGACCGCCGCGAGACCAGCGCGCGGAACGTCCGCTCGGCCTCGCCGTCCCCGCGCAGATCCGCGAGGAAGCCGACCAGGCCGTCGTTCCAGGGCTCGTTCCAGGCCCCGGCCAGGTCCTCCGCGAACGCCCTGAGGTCGCCGTGCAGCGTGCCGGTGTCCGGGTCCGGCACGGGCGGCAGGTACGCGTCGAGCACGTCCGCGACCAGCCGCACCTTGCTGCGCCAGCGCCGGTACACGTCGGTCCGGTGCGCCCCCGCCTGGGCCGCGACCTGCGTCAGCGTCAGCGCGTCGTAGCCGTGCGAGGTCAGCAGCGACCACGCGGTCGCCAGCAGCCGCTGTTCGAGCTCGGGATCCCGCGGTCGCCCCGCCACCGGCAGCCCTCCAATTCGCAACAGGTTGTTGCGATACCGTAGAGCGGGCGGCGGGCCCGCACAAGGGTGGTCGGCGGCGTGGCTCGCGGGCGGCGGGCCCGCACGTGGGCAGTCAGCGACGTGACTCGCGGCCGCCATGCCCACACGTGGGCGGTCGGCGGCGTGCTCGCGGCCGGCCTGTCCGCACGCAGGCGGTTAGCGGCTCATCTCGACGGCGGCCAGGTCGCGCATCGCCGCCGCCACCCCCACGTCCAGCGCGTCCTGCATGACCTGCGGGCGCCGTTCCGTCCGCCCGATCACCGCGCTCCCGAGCGGCGGCCTGATCTGCAGGCACGCCGGATGCGTGGCGAGCAGTTCCTCGTCCTGCGCCCGGATCTCCTCGCGGCGCAACCAGTTCGCCACGACTCCGGGCGCGTGCCGGGCGAACCAGCGCGACAGCACGAAGCGCTCGCTGCGGGACGGCGGCATGCCCTGGGACTCGTCCTCGCGCCGCGTGCGCAGGGCGACGACGTGGGTGGCGCCCTGCGAGACCGCCGTGCCGACGGGGATCGTCTCGCTCAGCCCGGCGTCGACGTACGGGCGTCCGTCGATCATCACCGGGTCGCCCGCGAGGAACGGCATGGCGGCCGAGGCCCGCAACGCGGTCTGCAGGCTCAGCTGGTCGCGGATGTGCGCGTGCAGGTCGACCGCATCACCGGTGAGGCCGTCCGTGGCCATCGGGTGGAACTCGACGGGGTTGTCGAGGATCTCCTGGAACCCCATCGGGTGGACCTCGGTGTAGATGGTGTGGACGAGGTGCCGGGTGTCCACGACCGGGCGACGGCTGAAGGCGCGGCGCGGGTTGATCGTCGTGCGCATGACGGCCGGGTCCCACCACGCGTGTTTGCTGCGGTCGGCACGGCCGCAGAGCAGCCAGGCCGCGTTCAGCGAGCCCGCCGAGCTGCCGTAGACGGCGTCGAACAGGGGCAGCAGCCCGAGGCGTTCGATCGCGACGGTCATGCCGCTGGAGTAGACACCGCGTGAGCTCCCGCCTTCGACGAGCAGGACCAGGCGAGAGTCGTCCTTCCGTTGCCCTGGAACGCTTTGGTGCTGCCTGCGCTCGCGCAGCAAGTCGAGAACGGTCATGCCGAAACCCTATCTGCGCGGTTCCCGCGGCGCTGCTACTGTGGATGGCGAGATCAACCGTCTCCTCTAGGAGTTCGACGTGCTGGTGGGTGAAGACGACATCTCAGGGTGAGCCCTGGATGTGCCAGGCCATCGATCGCTGGTGGCCATCTCGTCGTCCCCTTTTCCGCACGCGCGGTCGTGCCGCGCGCAGCACATCTTTCGAGGTCTCACACCCATGTCCGACGCATTCATCGTCGTGTCCTCCCTGTCCTTCTCGTGGCCGGACGACACCCCTGTGTTCGACGGCCTGTCCGTCTCGGTGCCCGGCGGGCGCACCGGTCTCGTCGCCCCGAACGGCGCCGGGAAGTCGACGCTGCTCAAACTCGTGGCGGGAACTTTGGCGCCATCCGAGGGCACCGTGTCCGTCGAGGGGGTCCTCGGCTACCTCCCGCAGGACCTGCCGCTCACCGCCGGGCTGACCGTGGCCGAGGTGCTCGGCGTCGCGGACGTGCTGCGCGCCATCGCGGCCGTCGAGTCCGGTGACGTCGGCGAGGAGCACTTCACCACCATCGGCACCGACTGGGACCTGGAGGAACGCACGCGCGCCCAGCTCGACCGGCTCGGGCTCGGCGACCTCGCGCTCGACCGGGTGCTCGGCACGCTGAGCGGCGGGCAGGTCATCTCGCTCGGGCTCGCGGCGCAGTTGCTGAAGCAGCCGGACGTGCTGCTGCTCGACGAACCGACCAACAACCTCGACCTGGACGCCCGGTACCGGCTCTACGACGTGCTCGACGACTGGCGCGGGTGCCTGCTCGTGGTGAGCCACGACCGGGCGTTGCTCGACCGGATGGACCGGATCGCGGAGCTCGACGGCGGGGAGGTCCGCTTCTACGGCGGGAACTTCTCCGAGTACGAGGTGGCCGTGGCCGCCGAGCGCGAGGTGGCGGAGAAGAACGTCCGCAGCGCCGAGCAGGAGGTCAAACGCGAGAAGCGGGAGATGCAGCAGGCCCGCGAACGTGCCGCGCGCCGGGCGTCCAACGCGCAGCGCAACCTCTCGAACGCGGGGCTGCCCCGCATCTTCGCGGGCAACATGAAGCGGAGCGCGGAGGTGTCGGCGGCCAAGGCGGACGGCACGCACGCGGCCCGCCTCGGCGCGGCCCGGTCGAAGCTCGACCAGGCCGAGCGGGCGGTGAAGGACGAGCAGAAGATCAGCCTGGAGCTGCCGCAGACGGCGGTGCCCGCCGGACGGACGTTGTTCCTCGGCTCGGACATCCGCGTGCGCGAATTGTTCTCGGGCCTGGACTTCGCGATCCGGGGCCCGGAACGGATCGCGCTGGCCGCACCGAACGGCGCGGGCAAGTCGACGCTGCTGCGGGTGGTCCACGGTTCCCTCACGCCGGACAGCGGTGACGTGAAACGGGCCGACGGCCGGGTCGCGTACCTGTCGCAACGGCTGGACCTGCTCGACGACTCCCGCACGGTGGCGGAGAACCTGGAGGCGTTCGCCCCGGCGATGCCCCCGGCCGAGCGGATGAACCTGCTGGCGCGCTTCCTGTTCCGCGGTGCCCGCGCGCACCTGCCGGTCGGGGTGCTCTCCGGTGGCGAACGGCTGCGGGCGACGCTGGCCTGCGTCCTGTTCGCCGAGCCCGCGCCGCAACTGCTCCTGCTCGACGAACCGACGAACAACCTCGACCTGGTCAGCGCCGGGCAGCTGGAGAGCGCGCTCAACACGTACCGGGGCGCGTTCGTCGTCGTCAGCCACGACGAGCGGTTCCTGAGCGAGGTGAGGATCGACCGCCGGCTGCGCCTCGAGGGCGGCAGGCTGCTGGAGGCCTCGCATGGCTGAGGCACTGGTCGCCACCGAGCTGGTGCGCGGGTTCGGCGGCAGGCGGGTGCTCGACGGGGTGTCGCTGACCGCGGCACCCGGCCGGCGGATCGGGCTGATCGGCGAGAACGGCGCGGGCAAGTCGACGTTGCTGCGCCTGCTCGCGGGCGTCGACCAGCCCGACGGCGGTGTGGTCACGCGCCCGCACGACCTCGGGTTCCTGCACCAGGAGATGCCGTTCCCGGACTCGGCGACCGTCTCGGACGTGGTGGACGACGCCCTGTCCGAGGCACGCGCCGACCTGGCCGAGCTGGAACGGCTGGGCGCGCTGGTCGCGGACCCGGCGTACCTGGAGGAGTACTCGGAACGCCTGGAACTGGCCCAGCTGCACGAGGCCTGGGACGCGGACCGCCGGGCCGGGATCGTCCTCGGTGGACTCGGGCTCGGCGAGGTGACCCTGGACCGCACGCTCGGGTCGTTGTCCGGTGGTGAGCGGCGCCGCCTCGACCTGGCCGCGCTGGTGATCCGGCGGCCGGCCGCGTTGCTGCTCGACGAACCGACCAACCACCTCGACGACGACGCCGCGGCGTTCCTGGAGGAGCAGCTGCGGTCGCTGCCCGGTGTCGTGGTGCTGGCGAGCCACGACAGGGCGTTCCTCGACGCGGTGTGCACCGACCTGGTCGACCTCGACGAGACGGTGGACGGGCCGGTGCGGTTCGGCGGCACGTACAGCGAGTACCTGCGGCAGAAGCGCGCCGACCGCGACCGCTGGGAACGCCGGTACGCCGAGGAACAGGAGGAGTTGTCCCAGGTGCGCGAGTCGCTCGGACTCATCGCGGGACAGGTCGCGCCGAACCGGACCATGCGCGACAGCGACAAGATGGGTTACGGCGTGCGCGCGAACCGCGTGCAGAGCCAGATCTCCCGCCGCGTCCGCAACGCCACCCGGCGCCTCGAGGAGCTGGAACGCCACGCCGTGCCCGCTCCCCCGCGCCCGCTGCGGTTCGAACCCGACGTCGTGGCGGTGCAGGCAGAGGACCTGGTGTCGTTGCGGAAGGTCCGGGTGCCCGGACGGCTCGCGCTCGACCTCCTCGACGTCCGTGACGGCGACCGGCTGCTCGTGACCGGCCCGAACGGCGCGGGCAAGTCGACGTTGCTGCTCGTGCTGGCCGGGATGCTGGAGGCCGCGGGTGTGCGGCGGCAACCCGGCGTTCGCATCGGACTTCTCGACCAGGACACGTCGTTCGCGAACCCCCGCCTCACCCCGCGAGGCACCTACGGCCGCGCGCTCGGCGCCGAACGGGTCGCCCAGGTGCCGCTGGAATCGTTGGGGCTGCTGCACAAGTGGGACCTGGGCAAGCCCGTCGGCACGTTGTCCGTGGGCCAGCGACGCCGTCTCGCGCTGGCGTTGCTGGTGGCCGACCCACCGCACCTGCTGCTGCTCGACGAGCCGACCAACCACCTGTCGCCGACGCTGTGCGACGAGCTGGAGGACGCGCTGGGGCCGGGGCCGGGCGCGATCGTGGTCGCGAGCCACGACCGATGGCTGCGTCGGCGGTGGCGGGGCGCCGAGATCGGGCTAACTCGCTGGACCGGCGCCGGATGATGGTCCGGTGGTGGTGTTCGAGTGCGTGGCGTGCGGTGCGACGCTGACTGATGCGCTGAGGCAGGTCGACCGGCCCGACCACGAGCACTACGAGTGGGCGAACAGCACCGAGTTCACGCCGTCACTCCTGCCGCCGGGCACCTATGCCGCGCAGGGCGACTTCCTCGTCGGCCCCGGTGACGCGCGTGGCCTGTCCTGGATGGACGAACACCCGGAGGGCTGGTGCTGCGGGGTGGACGGACCTGACCCGAATCTCGCCTGCGCGTGCGGGCAGCCCGTCGCCACGCGGGTGGACGACTGTTCACGGTGGCAGGTGGTGCGGTTCGCGCCTGGTGCCGTGCGGGCGGGCGGCGAGCCGGAACCGGTGCGGCCGTGGGAGGCGTTCGACTGGGACGAAGTGCCGCTGACCGAGAGCGAGCTGTGGTGGCCCCGCCGCGTGGGGATCGCCGCCGGGGTCGCTCTCGCCGGGGTGCTGCTCGCGGCGGAGGACGCGCGTGTGGTCGCCGCGGCCGGGCCGGTCGCCGACCTGTTCCAGAGCCATCTCGACGCGCGGACGCCGGGCGGACCTCCCAGAACCCTGGCTCTCGCCGGGCCGGGTCTGACCGCCAGGGCCGACCTCCTGCTGGTGCCCCGGCATCCGCAGACCGGCGAGGCCTGGCCGGTGCCCGGGACGGCCGTGCCGATCTCGGCGGAGCTGTGGCGGTGGCTCGCGAACGACGTACCGGCGCCTCTGCCGAGGACGGGCGGCCAGTGGGAGCCCTACTTCCGCCACGACCCGCTGCCGAGCCGTCCGAAAGAACTGTGGCTCGACACCGGTGCCGCGCGGCGGGAGATGTCGAAACGACGGGCCTAGCTTCGACGCAGGTGTGGAAGGACGACCACACACCACGGAGGACTGACCATGACCGGACGCCCGCCCGTCACCGACCTCGCCACCTGGCAGCAGGCCCGGGACGCGCTGCTGGTCCGCGAGAAGGCCCACACCCGCGAGGGCGACGCGATCGCGGCCGAACGCCGGAAGCTGCCGATGGTCGAGTTCGACGGGAAGGTCGAGGTCGTCGGCGCCGACGGGCCCGTGCCGTTCATCGACCTCTTCCAGGGCCGCGACGAGCTCGTCGTCTACAAGCACATGTGGTGGGACGGCGCGCCGCACCAGGGGCAGTGCGAGGGCTGCACGCACGTGCCGTGGCACTTCGACAACGCCGCCTACCTCAACGCGCGCGGGGTGTCGTTCGCGATGCTGACCACCGGCGCGTGGGACGAGATGGCGGCGTTCGTCGAGTTCATGGGCTACACGCAGCCCTGGTACTCGGTGCGCGGAGTGGACGGTCCCGCCGGCGGCGAGATGGGCTACCTGACCAGCTACCTGCGGGACGGCGACCGCACGTTCCTCACCTACTCCACGACCGGGCGCGGCTGCGAGCGGGTCAACGGGTCGCTGAACCTGCTCGACATGACCGTGCGCGGGCGCGGCGAAGCCTGGGAACAGCACCCGGAGGGCTGGCCGGAGGCGCGGCAGGCCGGGTGGTTCTGGCGGACGAACGCGGACGGCGAGTCGAGCTGGGGTGAGGACAGCAGGCCCGTGCCGCAGTGGACCCGGCCGGGTGCGGCGGCGGTCGAGACCCTCGGCAGGCAGGGCCACTGCCACTGATCAGCGCGGTCTGGTCGCGGTGGCGAGGACGCGGTGCTTCCGGTCGAACGTGGCCAGGACGCTCCGCGCCTCCTGCTGCATCGACACCATCGCGGGGTCGTCGGGCGCGTCGGTGGCGAGGGCTTCCTCCCACATCCGCTTCTCGTGCTCGCGCCAGGCGGGACGGTCGGTCACCTCGACGTCGGTGAACCCGGCGTCGGGGAGCTGGCGGGCGAGGTCGAGCTCGCGGAACCGGTGCCAGACACGTTCGTCGGCGGGGTCGACCGGCTGCCAGCAGGTGATGGCCAGCCGGCCGCCGGGTCGCAGGACGCGCAGGCACTCCCGCAGCGCACCCGGCTTGGACTCGGCGAACTGCAGCGCGTCGACCACGAGCACAGCGTCCACAGAGGAGGAGCTCAAGCCTGTGGCGGCGAGCGTGCCGACCCGGAAGTCACCGCCGCCGCTGCTCTTCCTGGCCTGCTCGACGGCCACGGCGGAGAAGTCCACCCCGACCAGCCGGCACCCGGTGCGGCGCGCGATCTCAAGCCCGTACCCGCCGCGGCCGCACGCCAGGTCCAGCAGCACGCGGCCTTGCCCCAGGGCGCAACGCCGCCACGACCTCGTCGAGGCCGGTCCCGCCGAGCAGGCTGGTCGAGTCGAGGTGCGGCGGGAGGCCGAGCGTCCGCCGCACCAGGTCGTCGGCCAGCGGCGACGCGGCCCGGTCGGCGTACCAGCGATCGAAGTCCTCAGCGCTCGTCACGGGGCAGACATTGCCAGAACGGCGGGCGCCCGCGCGCGGGGGTTGATCAGCGAGCTCGTGCGCGACGTCACAGACCCGATTCTTCGGGGAGTCCGCTGACCGGAGGGCCGAATGTGTGGGGACGACCCGCGATCCGGACCTGTCGCCGAACGCGCGGTACCTGAGTTCGATCTATTTGGGAGGATCGGCGCCCGGCACGCTCATCCGTGCCGGGCAAGTCCAGGCGCACGGACACATGGCGAGGTTGACGCTCCGTACCGTTTCGAACGCCCTCCGCACCGCCCGCACCGGTTCTGATCGACATCTGGACCAAAGTATGACGGCGCGTTAGGCCCAGGGATGACGCGAGGAAGCGGCACCGTCGTTATTGTCCGTTCCGACGGACATCATCAGCTCGTAACCCCTTTCCGCCGAAAGGCAGCCGCGTCATGTGGGAAGTTCTGCAGTCAGCGACCGACGTCCGGTCGCGCGTGACCGAGTGGATGGGGAAGCGGTTCCTCGCGCACCTCAGCAAGACCGGGTTCGACCTCGAGTCGTCCTGGTTCGTGCCTTCTCGCGTGCTCGCCCCGCTGCGGCGCAACGGGTTGGACCCGGTGCCGGAACTGGCGCGGATGCAGGCGCACGGGCCGGTCACGCGGCTGCCGCTGCCGGTCACGGTGTGGCTGGTGACTGGGTACGAGGCGTCCAAGCAGGTGCTGGTGGACTCCGAGGCGTTCAGCAACGACTTCGGCCACCTGCGCGAACTGGGGCTCTTCTCGGACGAGGCACCGGGCGGACTCGGGTTCAGCGACCCGCCGGAGCACACGCGGCTGCGCAAGGTGCTGACGCCGGAGTTCACCATGCGGCGGCTCTCCCGGCTGGTGCCGCGGATCGAGCAGATCGTGGCGGACCAGCTCGACCTGATGTCCATGAAGGACGGTCCCGTCGACCTCGTCGAGCACTTCGCGATGACGGTCCCTGCGCTCACGATCTGCGAGCTGCTGGGCGTGCCCGCGAGTGAGCGCGAGGAGTTCCAGCGGCGCAGCGTCTCGCGGTTCGACCTCGGCGGCGCGGCCACGACGTCGCTGTCGGCCGTGTCCGAGTCGATCGTCTACTTCCGGGAGCTCGTACAGGCCCAGCGGCGCAACCCGACCGACGGGCTGCTCGGCGAGCTCGTCCGCAAGCACGGTGACGACCTGGGCGACGACGAGCTGGCGGGCCTCGCGGACGGGCTGCTGACCGGCGGGTTCGAGACGACGGCGAGCATGATCTCGCTCGGCGCGCTCGCGATGCTGCGCGACCCCGGCCTGCGCGAGCAGGCGCTCGGCGACGAGAAGGCCGTGAACGGCCTGGTCGACGAGCTGCTGCGGCACCTCAGCGTCGTGTCGGTGGCGTTCCTGCGGATCGCGCGGCACGACATCGAGGTCGCCGGGACGAAGATCAAGGCGGGCGACATCGTGGCCTGCTCGCTGTCGCAGGCGAACCGCGACCCGAGCGCGTACCCCTCCCCGGACGTCATCGTGCCGGAGCGGGCGGCGGGCCAGCACCTCGCGTTCGGCTACGGCGCGCACCGGTGCATCGGTGCCGAGCTCGCGAAGATGGAGCTGCGGATCGCCTACCCGGCGCTCGTCAAGCGGTTCCCGGAGATGCGCCTCGCGGTCGCGCCGGGCGACCTGTCGTTCCGCAAGCTCTCGATCGTCTACGGCCTGCATTCGATGCCGATGCACCTCGGCACTCAGCCCAGTCCGGTGCAGCACGTTCTCTAACAGAGGCGCGTGGGGGATTCGGAACTGCTCGGTGGTTGGGGCGTGTGTTCGTCTGTGAGCTGGGATGCCCGTTCGCACTGATGGGAACAGGCGTTCGATAGTGTGTCGTGTGTGATCCAGGCGTACCGGTTCGCGCTGGACCCTGGCCCCGCTCTGGAGCGGGCGTTGCGGTCGCATTGTGGTGGCCAGCGGCGTGCTTTCAACTGGGGTCTGGCGCGGGTGAAGGCGAATCTCGACCAGCGGGCCGCGGAGAAGACCTATGACCTCAGCGAAACGCAGCTGACTCCGTCGGTGTCGTGGTCGGCTTACGGTCTGCGTAAGGACTGGAACCAGGCCAAGGACATGGTCGCGCCGTGGTGGGCGGAGAACTCGAAGGAAGCCTATTCGTCGGGCCTGGCCAACCTGGCGACCGCCTTGGGCAACTGGGCCGACTCCAGGAAGGGCACACGGAAGGGTCGCGGGCTCGGGTTCCCCCGGTTTAAGGGGAAGCGGGCTGGTTTGTCGTGCCGGTTCACCACCGGTGCGTTCGGTCTCGCCGAAGATCGTCGGCATGTGAAGCTGCCCCGTATCGGCCTGGTGCGCACCCACGAGTCAACCCGGAAGCTTGCCCGGCACGTCGCGCGTGGTACCGCCCGAATTCGCTCGGCCACTGTGTCGTACCGGTGCGGGCGGTGGTTCGTGGCGTTCTCCGTGGAGATCACCCGCGCCGACCCCGCGCCCGTGCGGCCCGGCAGCGTAGTGGGTGTCGACCTGGGCGTGACGTCACTGGCCGTGCTGTCGACCGGCGAGACCGTCGCGAACCCGCGGCACCTGGACGTGGCGCGGCGGGAGCTGCGGCGCCTGCAGCGCCAGGCCGCCCGCCGCACCGGCCCCGACCGGCGTACCCGCCAGAAACCCTCCGCCCGGTGGCGCAAGACTCAGGCGCGCATCACACGGCTGCACTCCGCGATCACGAATGCTCGCCGTGACGGGCTGCACAAGCTCACCACCCGGCTCGTGCGCACCCACGGAACAGTCGTGATCGAGGACCTGAACGTGGCCGGCATGCTGCGCAACCGACGGCTGGCCCGGCACATCGCCGGGGTCGGCATGGCCGAGCTGCGCCGCCAGATCGAGTACAAGGCCGGATGGGCGGGCGTGCGCGTGCACGTCGCCGACCGGTGGTATCCCTCCTCCAAGACGTGTTCGGACTGTGGTGTGGTGAAAGCCAAACTGCGCCTGTCCGACCGCCTGTATCGCTGCGACGCGTGTGGTCTGGTCCTGGACCGTGATCTCAACGCCGCACGCAACCTCGCCGCGCTCGCGCACCGCGAGACGTCCTCCCCGAGTTGCGGGGCGACGGTAAACGAGCCCGCTGGAAACCTGCGTAAGACCCGCACCACGCGGGCAACGGGTACCGCCACGGGAAGACCCGCACCAACCAGTACGGGTCAACGCCGACGCCGCAAGGCGACGGCTGTCTGAACGTCGTGACCTCACGTTCACTCACACTTCAGGTAACGGATGGCCTGATACACCCAACTTTTTCGCAGTCGGAGTTGAGGGGTCATCCCTCATGCCTTCGCGCCGGCGTTCGAACAGTCTTTACCTACCAACGCATTCCGCGAACGGAAGGTAGAGACCATGATCCGCCAGGCCATCATCGCCGCCGCCACCCTCTCGACCATCGCCCTGCCGGCCGTGGCCGCAGCGGACCCGATCATCGGCCAGCCCGCGCCGTGCGTGAAGGTCGCCGACCTGGCCGGTGCGGACTTCTCGGTGAAGCAGTGCGGCGTCAGCGACGTCGACCAGTACCGCGCGGGTCTGGAGAACAACGGTGGCTCGTACTGCGGCCCGTCGTCGCTCTACAACGTGCTGCACCACTGGGCGCACAACCGGAACGCGCCGGTCGGGTGGCTGACCACGAAGGTCAAGAACCTCGACCCGAACGACCCCGCCGACCACAACGTGATCACCAACTCGATTGGGCGGATCGGCGTCGACGCGAAGTACACGAGCAAGGGCACGAAGCTCAGCAACCTGCGGACCGCGTGGACCATCGCGACCAAGCCCGCCCGGGACGCGGGCTGGAGCACCGCCACCGAGGGCATCAGCCCGCACGGGAACGCGGACTTCGGCGGCGACATGGCGAAGAAGCTGGCCCGCGGGCCGTTGCAGGTGCTCTACGGCCGTTACTCGGCCGGCCCGCAGAACAGCCTGCAGCGCGGTGGCGGCCACCTCGTCACGCTGACGGCGGTCGAGGGGTCGTTCGGCGGCAACACCGTGCAGGTCCGCTACACCGACCCGGCCAAGGCGGCCGACCACGGCGTGGGTGAGTACCTGAAGACGCAGTCCGCGACCGCGACGGTCAACGCGACGCTGACGAAGAGGTCCGTCTACGAGTACAGCCCGGTCACCGACAACCCGGACACCGACACGGACGAGAGCCTCACGCCGGGCACCTACCGCACGGTGACGCGCTGGCAGCTCACCACGGCGGGCTCGACGTCGACCACCACGGTGCTGGTGGAGGGCTTCAACTGGTTCGACATGGCCCCGCCCGTGGGCTGATGACCACGCACGACGAAGGCCACCCGGTGCCGGGTGGCCTTCGTCGTGTTCACTCGCGGGTGCCGATGGCGTCGATGGGTCTGGCGCGCAACGACAACCGGGTGGACACCCCGATCGACACGACGCCGAGCAGCGCGGCCCCGGCGAGTGCGCCCAGGTAGACGGGGATCGGGCCGTCGGGCAGGGGGCTTCCGGTGAGGCCGATCGCGAGCATCACCAGCGGGACCGCCGCCACCAGCGACCCCAGCACCGCGGCCAGTCCGACCGTGAGCAGCGCTTCGGTCCGCATCATCCGGACGATCTGGCGGCGTCCGGTGCCGACGAGGCGCAGCAGCGCGAACTCGCGGCGGCGGGCGGCCGTCGACATCACCAGGGTGTTCGACACGGAGATCGCGACGTACCCGAGGATCACGCCGACCGCGACCAGGTTGAGCAAGAACTGCGTCCGCTCGGCACTGCGGTCCTGCGCCGCCACCCGCTCGGTCACCTGCAGGCCCGGATAACGGCTGGTCAGGGCGTTGAGGGCGGTGGCGTCCGCGGCCTTGACCAGCACGGCGCTGTCCATGCCGGCCCTGGTGTGGGCGCGGGCGTCGGCGGCGGAGAGCACGTAGTCGCCGAACGCGAGGTCGTGCTCGTAGGT
The DNA here is from genome assembly GCF_033794685.1 of Streptomyces sp. ID05-26A. NCBI lineage: Bacteria > Bacillati > Actinomycetota > Actinomycetes > Kitasatosporales > Streptomycetaceae > Streptomyces > Streptomyces sp. ID05-26A. The sequence continues at coordinate 28,642 of NZ_JARAYZ010000002.1, read as the reverse complement.
CGCGATGACCTTCAAGTTCGCCTGCTGACCGTCCGCGAACCAGAACTCCACCGTGTCGCCGACCTTCTTGTCCTCCCAGGAGGCGTGCGCGGCGCTCAACGCCACCGTGCCGGGCCGGAGGTCGTCGATGCTGCCGGACTCGACGCCCAGGTCGACCATGCCGCTCGCGGTGGCGTCCAGCCCGTTGGCAGGACGGCTCTGCACTTCGACGGTGTCCCCCGTCTTGCTGGCGGTGATCACCTGGGTGCGCACCAGCGACGTGGCGGTGCCGTCGTTGATCTGCCGGACGACCTCGGCGGGCACGCCCGTGACGCCGGTGATCACGTGGTCGGCGGTGATCGACCGCTCGGTCTGCTGCCGCACGGCGGCCGTGAGGGTCGTCTGGCTGTAGAAGTTGACCACCAGGAACCCGATGGCCAGCATCAACGGCGTGACCGCTGCCGCGAGCCTGCGCGAGTTCCTCGAGACGTTCGCCGAGGCCAGGTAGCCGCTCACGCCCGTCCTGGAGAGGGCGGGCGCGATCACCCGCACCGCCCCGCCGATCAGCCGCGGCCCGGTGAGCGTCAGCCCGATGATCAGCACGAGCGCCGCCATCACCGACATCGCCGCGCCGAGCTGCCCGCCGAGGAACAACGGCACCGCCGTCGCGCCGAGCCCGAGCGCCGTGAGGCCCCAGCCGAGGGCGAGCCGGACCTTGCCGACGTCCCGCTTCTGCACCGCGGCCTCGCCGAGCGCCTCGACGGGGTTGATCGACGACGGCCTGCGCGCCGCGCTCCAGGCCGCGAGCCTGGCCGCGCCCACACCGATCAGCAGGGCCGCGACCAGCGGGATCGGGCTGATCGAGAGCGCGAAGTCTGCCGGTACGACGCCGATCCTCGCGAACGCGGCCCGCAGGCCCTGGCTCACCCCGATGCCGAGCAGGCTGCCGAGCACACCGGCGACCACCGAGACGACCGTCGTCTCGACGCCGATCAGCCTGCGGATCTGCCGCGGCGTCGCGCCGACGGCCCGGAGCAGCGCGAACTCGCGGCGGCGTTGCTCGACGGTGAGCGCGAGGGTGCTGGCCACGACGAAGATCGCGACCAGGACCGCGTACCCGCCGAACGACCCGGCCAGGATCGCGAGGATCGACTTGGTCTGGCTGACGTCGTCGAACTCGGCGGCGCTGCGGTCGGCGCCGGACGACACGGTGACGTGGTCGCCGGCGAGGGCGTCCTCGATCCGCTGCGCCGAGGCACCCAGCACACCGATGGCGCTCACTCGGTCGGGGTTCCCGGCGAGCTCGGCAGCCGTGGCCTCGCTGAAGAAGAGGGAGGCCTGGCGTGCCGCACCGGCCGCCTCGGCGACCCCGGCCACGCGGTAGGTCACGGGAGCCGAGCGGGTCATCACCCGCACCTCGCCGCCGACGCCGACGCCCGCCTCGGCCGCCAGGCCCGAGTCCAGGACCACCTCGCCCTGCTGCGGCGCGTTCCCCTCCTTCACCGTGAACGGCGCCAGCACGGCGGAGTCCCAGTTGTGACCGAAGGACGGCTTGGCCGCGAGAGGCTGCCCGTCCTTCCCGACCACCACGGCCGGGAACGTCTGCTCGGGAACGGCTCGCGCACCCGGCACGGCCGCGATCTTCGCGACCAGCGAGGCGGGCAGGGACGGCTGTTCGGCGGCGTGTTCGAACGCCATCACGTCGCCGCCGGGTGGCCGCACGGTCCGGTCACCCGTGACGACCACGTCGGCGGCCGCGTAACGCTGGGTCGGGACGCCACCGCGCAGGCCCGACTCCATCAGGATCCCGCAGGCCGCGACGAGCGCGGTGCCGCACAGGACGGCGACGAACGCCCCGATGAACCCGCTGGTGCGGGCCTTGACGGTCTGCCAGGCGAGGGTCAGCACCGCTCACCACTCCCCGAGGTGCGTCATGCGCTCGGCGACCTTCTCGGGCGTCGGCGAGACCAGCTCGCCCGCCAGCCGTCCGTCCGCCAGGAACAGCACGCTGTGCGCGGCCGAGGCCGCGACGGGGTCGTGCGTGACCATCAGAACGGTCTGCCCCATGTCGTCCACAATGGACCGCAGCAGGCTCAGCACCTGGTGCGCCGTCCGGGAGTCCAGCGCGCCGGTCGGTTCGTCGGCCAGCACGACCTCGGGCCGGGCGACCAGGGCGCGGGCGATCGCGACGCGTTGCTGCTGGCCGCCGGACAGTTCGGCCGGGAGCCGGTCGAGCCGCCCGTCGAGGCCGACGCGGCCGACGATCTCGCGCAGCCAGCTCCGGTCCGCGGCACGTCCGGCGAGGCGCAGCGGCAGGGTGATGTTCTGCTCGACGGTCAGCGACGGCAGCAGGTTGTAGGCCTGGAAGACGAAGCCGATCCGGTCGCGCCGGACCTGCGTCAGCGCGGCCTCCTTCAGCCCACCGAGGTCGGTGTCGCCGAGCAGCACGCGGCCGGACGTCGGCCGGTCCATGCCCGACGCGCAGTGCAGGAAGGTGCTCTTGCCCGAGCCGGACGGTCCCATCACGGCGGTGAACGTGCCCCGCCGGATGGCGACGGTGACCTCGTCCAGCGCGGTGACGGCACCGCCTCCCGAGCCGTACACCTTCCGCACCGCCTGCAGCGACAGCGCGTCTGCCCTCATCACGTTCTCCTTGGCTCGCAACGACTTCTGGCCAAGAAGTTAGTTCCGGACGGGTGGGCGGATCGATCACGCAGGCTGCCGGGACCGAGGTGGAGCAGGCTCTACCCCCGAGTGGGTTCGTCGGCGCGGACAGATCACGGAGGTCAGATTCGTCGGGCGCGACGAGGTGGCCGTGAGGGCGCCGAACCTAGCGTTGCCGGTGACCGGAGTCACGTCGACCTGGATGAGGCGCGGATGTCCAAGCTCAACGAGATCAACGACTGGCTGCAGGAGAACCTCCCGCGACTGGTGGCCGAGCACGGGGTGCCGGGCGCGGCGGTGGCCGTCACCGTCGGCGACGACGTGGCCGAGGCCGCGGCCGGGGTGCTCAACAAGAACACCGGCGTCGAGACGACGACCGACTCGGTGTTCCAGATCGGGTCGATCACCAAGGTCTGGACGACCACGCTCGCGATGCAGCTCGTCGACGAGGACCTGCTCGACCTCGACGCGCCCGTGCGGGACTACCTGCCCGAGTTCCGCATCGCCGACGAGGACGCCGCCGCGCGGATCACGGTGCGGCAGTTGATGAACCACACGTCCGGCTTCGAGGGCGACCTCTTCACCGACACCGGACGCGGTGACGACTGCGTGGAGAAGTACGTCGCCACGCTGCACGACACGCCCCAGCTCTTCGCGCCCGGCGAGATGTTCAGCTACAACAACGCCGGCTACTGCGTGCTCGGCCGGATCGTCGAGGTGCAGCGCGGCAAGTCGTACGACGACTGCCTGCGCGAGCACCTGTTCGCGCCGCTCGGCCTCACCCACGCCGCCGCGGACGCGTACGAGGCGATCCTGCACCGCGCCGCCGCCGGGCACCTCACGCACGACGAGGAGGCCGGGCCGCAGGTGGCGCCGGTCTGGGCCCTGGTCCGCTCGAACGCACCGGCCGGGTCGATGCTCGCCATGAGCCCGCGCGACCTGCTGAAGTTCGCGCGGACGCACATGAACGACGGCGCCGGCGTCCTCTCGCCCACCAGTGTCGAGGCCATGCGGCAGGTCCAGGTGCAGGTGCCCGACCTGGCGTTGATGGGAGACGCGTGGGGCCTGGGCTGGGAGCTGTTCCACTATCCACAGGCGACGGTCATCGGCCACGACGGCGGCACGATCGGGCAGAACGCGTTCCTGCGGCTGGTGCCCGAGCACGGCGTCGCGGTGGCGTTGCTGACCAACGGCGGCAAGACCATCGACCTGTACCAGGCGATCTTCCGGCACGTGCTGCGCGAACTCGCCGGCGTCGAGTTGCCCGCGATGCCCGAACCGGCCTCGGAACCGGAGCGCGTCGACGGCGAGCGGTACACCGGCGTGTACGTCTCGGCGGTCGGCGAGCGCGTGGTCACCCAGGACGAGGACGGCCGGATCTGGATGGAGGTCATCCCGAAGGGGATCATGGCCGAGCTGAGCCCGGAGTCCGCCGGGAAGACCGAACTGGTGCCGTGGCGCGACGACACGCTCGTCGCCGCCGAGCCCGTCATGGGAATCCACATGCCCCACGCGTTCGTCGGTGACGACGGCAACGGGCGGGCGCTGTTCCTGCACACCGGCCGTGCGGACCGCCGGGTGGCCCGGTGATCGCGGAGGCCTTCGCGGAGGCGGGCGTGGAGGGGTTCGTCCACGCCCGCGAGATCGGGGTGGACGGTCGCGAGTCCGGGCACGGCGCGGACGAGCCGGTGGTGCTGGCGTCGGTGTTCAAGATCCCGGTCGCCGTGGCCTACGCGGCCGAGGTGGCGGCGGGACGCCTCGACGAGACCGAACGGACGCGCGTCACGTCCCGCTACCGCATCGGCGGGATCGGCACGGCCGGGTGTGCCGACGACGTCGAGATGAGCTGGCGCGACCTGGCGTTGTTCATGATGACGATGAGCGACAACGCCGCGACCGACGTCGTCTTCCACCGGGTCGGGCAGGCCGCCGTCGACGCGGTGGTGGCCGGGCTGCCGCGGACCCGGATCCTGGGCTGCTGCGAGGACCTGTTCGCGTCGGTGGTCGCGGACCTGGGCACCGAGGACGTCGAGGAGGCGTTCACCGATCCCGTTCTGGTCCCGAAGCTGTCCATTGTGGATCCCGCACGCACGACTTCCTCGACACCGAGGGAGATCACGACGTTGCTCGACGCCATCTGGACCGACCGCGCGGCCGCACCCGAGGCGTGCGCGCAGGTCCGGTCGATCATGGCCCAGCAGATCTGGCCGCACCGGCTCTCCTCCGGCTTCCCCGCCGACGTCCTGGTCGCCGCCAAGACCGGCACGCTGCCGACCGTCCGCAACGAGGCCGGCGTCGTCACCTACCCGGACGGCCGCGGCTACGCCGTCGCGGTGTTCACCCGCTCGCAGTCGCTCGACCTGCGCAACCCCGCCGCCGACGCGGTGATCGGCCGGGCAGGACGCCTCGCCGTCGACGAGATCCGGAGGACGTCATGAAGCGTGCGGTGGCGGTGCTCGCGGCCGTGGTCCTGGCCGGCTGCGGAACGTCGGCCCAGTCCGGCGGCCAGGACCTGGCCGAGGGCAGGACCTTCACGATGTCGGTCGGTGCCGATCCCGGCACGCTCGACCCCGCGCTGACGGTGCTGTCGGTGGCGCGGCAGGTCGGGCGGTTCCTCTACGGCAGGCTGATCGAGCGCACGTCCAGCGGTGACATCGTGGCCGGGCTCGCCGAGAAGTGGGAGGCGACCGTCACGACGGCGACCTTCACGCTGCGCCAAGGAGTCACGTGTGCCGACGGGGCACCGCTGACCGCCTCGGACGTCGCCGCGAACATCACCTTCGTCGGCGACCCGAAGAACAACTCGCCGCTGGCCGGGCTCCAGGTCGCCCCCGGCACGACGGCCACGGCGGACGACGCGAACCGCACCGTCACGGTGACCTCCGGCGCGCCGGACGCGTTCCTGCTGACCAACGCCGGCACGCTGCCGATCGTGTGCGCCAAGGGCTTGAGCGACCGCTCGCTGCTCGCCAAGGGCGAGCAGGGCACCGGCATGTTCAAGATCTCCGAGATCGTGCCCAACGACCACTACACCCTGGAGCGGCGCAAGGACTTCGCGTGGGGCCCCGGTGACTGGCAGAAGGACCAGCAGGGCCTGCCGGACAAGGTCGTCGTGCGGGTGATCGCGAACGAGACGACGGCCGTGAATCTCTTCCTGTCCGGTCAGCTCACCGCCGCCACCGTGGCGGGCCCGGACCAGGAACGCCTGCTGGCCCAGAAGCTCGACCACGTCGACAACGCCACCCCTCTGGGCACGCTGACGTTCAACCAGGCCGACGGGCACCCCGGCCAGGACCCCGCGGTGCGGCGCGCACTCGTCCAGGCGCTCGACCTCGCCCAGGTCGGCAAGGTGCTCACCAACGGCAAGGGCAGGCCGTCCAAGACCCTCGTGACGGTGGAACCCCGGCCGTGCACCGGGGACAACGTGGGCCCGAACGTGCCCGCCTTCGACAAGGCGGCCGCCTTGAGCGCGCTGGACTCGGCGGGGTGGCGGGCCGGAGCGGACGGCACGCGGGCCAAGGACGGCAGGCAGCTGACGGTGAAGCTGCTCCAGCCGACCGTCCTGGGCCCGACGCTGACGGCGACCGCCGAGCTGGTGCAGCAGGCGTGGCAGGGAATCGGTGTGCGCGTGGAGATCGCACCGGCCGACGCCGCGGGCATCAACCAGACGTTGTTCGGCACCGGCGCGTGGGACGCGTCGATGGTGCCGCTGACGTTGTCGCTGCCGAGCCAGTTCGTCCCGTTCGCCTCGGGCCCGGTGCCGCCGCAGGGCGTGAACTTCGGCCACATCGACAACGCGGAGTTCGCCGCGGCGTCGAAGCAGGCCGCGTCCCTGGCCGGCGCGGAGGGCTGCGAGCACTGGAACAAGGCCGAGGCCGCCCTGGTCCGCGACGCCAGCTTCGTGCCGTACTACGACGCCGTCGTGCCGACGTTCGTGAAGGGCGCGAAGTTCACGATCAGCGACAGCCTCGACCCGACCTCGATCCGGATGCTGGCCTCATGACGGGCTGGGCCCCGTTCGCCCGGCGGCGGGCACTCCGCTTCCTGACCTCGCTGTGGGTGCTGGTGACCGCGGCCTTCCTGATGATCCACCTGATCCCGGGCGACCCGGTCCGCGAGTCCCTGGGGCTCGCGGCACCACCGGACCTCGTCGCGGCCCGCCGCGCCGCGCTGGGCCTCGACGACCCGTTGCCCGTGCAGTACTGGCACTACCTGAGTGGCCTGTTCCGCGGCGAGTTCGGCACGTCGCTGATCAGTGGCACCCCCGTGGCGTCGCTGATCAGCGACCGCCTGCCCGCCACCGTGCACCTGGCGGTGCTGGCGTTCCTGGTCGTGGTCGTCGTGGCGGTGCCGGTGGGCGTCGGGATGGCGGTGCTGACCAAGGGCGGCCGCCGGCGTGGCGGCGAGCTGGCGTTCACCTCGTCCAGCGTGGTGCTCGCGGCGATCCCGGAGTTCCTGCTCGCGGTCGGGCTCGTGAGCCTCTTCGCGGTGCAGCTCGGGTTGTTCCCCGTGGCGGGCAACGACGCGTCCGGCTCGTGGGTGCTACCCGTGCTGGCCCTCGCGATCGGACCGGCCGCGGTGCTCGCCCGGATCGTGCGGGTGGAGCTGCTCTCGGTGCTGGGCAACGACTACGTGCGCACCGCCAGGGCCAAGCGCCTGCCGGCCCGGCTGGTGTACGTGCGGCACGCGCTGCCCAACGCCGTCACGGCGACGCTGACGCTGGGCGGCATGATGCTCGCCGCCCTGGTCGCGGGGACCGTGCTGGTGGAGAACGTGTTCGCGTGGCCGGGGCTCGGGTCGACCATCGTCGGCTCGATCCAGCAGAAGGACTACCCGGCGGTGCAGGGCATCGTGCTGGTGTACGGGGCCGGGGTGCTGCTGGTGAACCTGGTGGTGGACGTCGTGCTGGCGATGCTCGATCCGCGTTCGACGATCAGGGAGGCGTGATGCGCCCGGTTCCCCACCCGCTGGGCATGCGGCCCGAACTCAGGGGAGGCGTGATGCGCCCGGCTCTGCACCCGCGGTCCTCTGTGGACTCCCCGAGAAGTCTCGCGCGCCACCCGGCCGTCCCCTGCTCCCCCGGCACGAACCTCGCCTCCGGGGAGGCCGCGTGCGCCGCCTGACCGTCCTCCGCTCCCCCGTCGGCGCCACGTCCGCCGCCCTCCTCGCCGTCCTCATCGCCCTGGCGATCTTCGCCCCGATCCTGTGGGGCGACCGCGCCGCCGCCATCGACACCGACGCCCTCCAGCAGGGCCCGTCCGCCGACCACCTGCTCGGCACCGACCAACTCGGCCGCGACATCTTCTACCGAGTCCTCGTGGCCACCCGGCTCACCATCGGCCTCGCGCTGCTGGCGACCGTCATCGGCGTGACGACCGGGCTGCTCCTCGGCTCGATCCCCTCGGTGCTGCCGAGATGGGCGGCCCGGATCGTCACGTCCGGCGTCAACATCGCCGTCGCGTTCCCCGGACTGCTGCTGGCCCTGTTCTTCGCCGTCATCTTCGGCACCGGCACGATCGGCGCGGTGCTGGCCATCGCGTTCGCGATCACGCCGTCGTTCGCGCGCCTCACCCAGACGCTGACGGCCTCGGTGAGCGGACGCGACTTCATCGCCGCGGCGAAGGTGTGCGGGGTGGGCCGGTTCCGGTTGCTGACGCGGCACGTCCTGCCCAACATCGCCGAGCCGCTCGTCATCAACGCCACGCTCGCGGCCGGGTCCGCGCTGACCGCGTTCGCGGGACTGTCGTTCCTGGGGATCGGGGTGCAGGCGCCCTCCTACGACTGGGGGCGGTTGCTCGGCGAAGGCCTCAACCGCATCTACGTCTCCCCCGCGCCCGCGCTGGGGCCGGCGATCGCCGTGGTGGTCGCGGGGCTGGCGTTCAACCTGTTCGGTGAGGCCGCCGCGGCAGGTCACCGGAACCAGCAGCGAGGCGCGGTGACGCCGAAACCGCAGTCCACCGGCACAGAACCCGAGGCTGGGCTGCTGACCGTGCGGAACCTGCACGTCACGTTCCCCGGTGGGGTCGCGCCGGTGCGCGGGGTGTCGTTCACCGTCCACAACGGAGAGATGATCGGCGTGGTCGGTGAGTCCGGGTCGGGCAAGAGCCTCACCGCGCTGGCCGTCTCGCGGCTCGTCGAACATCCCGGCGTGGTCACCGCGGACACGTTGCAGTTCAACGGGAAACCGCTCGAGCAGACACCTGACCGTGAGCTGGGCACACAGCTGGCGATGGTGTTCCAGGACCCGATGACGTCGTTCAACCCGACCAAGCGGATCGGACGGCAGCTCGCCGAGGTGTCCGAGGTGCACCAGGGGTTCACGCGCAAGGCCGCGCTCGGCAAGGCGGTCGACCGGCTCAGGGCCGTGCGCATCCCGGAACCGGACCGGCGGGCCGGGCAGTACCCGCACGAGTTCTCCGGCGGCATGCGGCAGCGGGCGATGATCGCGATGGGGCTGATGGGCGAACCGCAGCTGGTGATCGCCGACGAACCCACCACCGCGCTCGACGTCACGGTCCAGAAGGAAGTGCTGAAGCTGCTGGCGCGCATCAGGAAGGACCGCAGTGCCGCGGTGCTGCTGATCAGTCACGACATCACCGTCGTCGCGCAGACCTGCGACCGCGTGCTCGTGATGTACGCGGGCCGGATCGTCGAGGAACTGCCGACCGACGAGTTGTTCACGGCCGCGCGGCACCCGTACACGACGGCGTTGCTCAAGGCCGTCCCCGATCTCGACACGGACCGGGACGCGCCGCTCGCGGTCATCCCCGGACGGCCGCCGGAGCCCGGTGAGATCGGCAGGGGCTGTCCGTTCGCACCGCGCTGCCCGCTCGCCGACGACCAGTGCCGGGAAGTGGAACCCGAACTCACGACCTTCGCGCCGGACCACCGGGTCGCGTGCTGGAAGTCCGAGAGCGAACTGGCAGGTGTCCGATGAACGCACTCGTCTTCACCAACGTCACGGTCCGCTTCGGCCACCACACGGCCGTCGACGACGTCAGCCTCACCGTGCCGTCCGGGCAGGTCGTGGGACTCGTCGGCGAGTCGGGGTCGGGCAAGTCGACGCTCGCCGCCACCGCGGTCGGCCTGCGGAAGCCCACCAGCGGCCACGTCACGGCCGACGGCAGGGTCCAGATGGTGTTCCAGGACCCGTACTCGTCCCTCGACCCGCGGATGAGCATCGGGAACTCGATCGCCGAGGCAATGCCCAAGCGCAAGGACAAGAAGGCCGAGGTCGCGCGGCTGCTCGAACTGGTGAACCTCGACCCCGGCCGGGCCACCTCGCTGCCGGCCAGGCTCTCCGGCGGGCAACGGCAACGGGTCGCGCTCGCCAGGGCGCTGGCCGGGCAGCCGAGGGTCGTCATCGCCGACGAGATCACGTCCGCGCTCGACGTGTCGGTGCAGGGTGCCGTGCTGAACCTGGTACGCGACCTGCAACGACAGCTCGGCCTCTCCATGCTGTTCATCTCGCACAACCTCGCGGTCGTGCGGTACGTGAGCGACCGCATCGCCGTCATGAAGGAAGGCACGATCGTGGAGGAAGGGCCCGCGGGACAGGTGCTCGAGGATCCACGACACGAGTACACGCGCGAGCTGCTCGCGGCCGCGCCGAGGCGTCACACCAGGCTGGAGGCTTCATGATCGACGATCTGCACGGGAGCAGCGTCGTCGCGGACACCCACAACGACCTGCTGGACGCCATCGCGCACCGGCCCGTCGAGCGGTGGGTGCCGCACTTCCGGGAGCGGTGGCTGCCGCAGTTGCACGCCGGCGGGGTGAACCTGCAGGTGCTGCCGGTGTTCGTCGACGACGTCTTCCGGCCGGAGGGCGCGCTCAGGCAGACCCTGCGGATGATCGAGGCCGCCCACCGCATCGCCGAGGCGAGCCCCGAGACCCGGCTCTGCCACGACGCGGCCGACATCGACGAGGCCCTCGCGCACGATCAGATCGCGCTCGTGCTCGCGCTGGAGAGCGCGCCGGGCGTCGGCGAGGACGTCGAACTGCTGGAGACCCTGTACCGGCTCGGCGTCCGGATCGCGTCGCTGGCCCACTTCGGCCGCACCGCGCTGGCCGACGGCAGCGGTGAGGACGGCACCGGCAGCAGGCTGACCAGGGCGGGTGTCGCCGCGCACGCCGAGATGGAACGCCTCGGCATGATCTTCGACGTCAGCCACCTGGGCGCGGCGGGCGTCGAACACGTGCTGGAGCTCTCGACCCGTCCGGTGATGGCGACGCACTCGTCGGCACGGGCCTTGCGCGATCACCACCGCAACCTGACCGACGCCCAGCTCAGGGGCATCGCGGACAACGGCGGCGTGGTGTGCGTGAACTTCTTCGCGCCGTTCCTGCACGAGTCCGACTTCACGATCGACCGCCTGATCGACCACATCGAGCACATCGCGGGTGTCATGGGCGTGCGCCACGTCGGTCTCGGCCCGGACTTCGTCAAGGAGGTCCTGGAGGACGTCACCCCACCGTGCTGCGAAGCGCAGTTGATCGAGGGCGTCCCGACCGATCGATTCCTGCCAGGGTTGGAGGGGCCGGCGGGTCTGCCGCTGGTGACCGAGGCACTGCAGAAGAGGGGATGGCCCGAGGACGACGTCGTCCGCGTCCTGGGCCAGAACGTGCTCGACCTGTTTCGTTCCGAGCTGAGGGGATCCGCCACGTGACCACCATCGAAGACCTGTACGGCCACGCGCTGCCGGAACAGCCCGCCGTCTCGCCCGACGGATCCGAGATCGTCTACGTCCTGCGCACCACCGACCGCGAGAACGACCGCGACGAGCGCGCGCTCTGGCGGGTCGTGAACGGCACCGCGAAGCAGCTCACCAGGGGCAAGGCCGACACCTCACCGGCCTTCTCCCCGGACGGGAAGCTCGTGTTCCTGCGCGCCCAGGACGGCCCGGCCCAGCTCTGGCTGCTCGACGGCGAGCCGGAGAAGCTCACAGACCTCCCGCTCGGCGCGGGGGCGCCGGTGTGGAGCGAGGACGGCACGAAGCTCGCGTTCACGGCACCCGTCGACATCGCCGACGCCTCCGCGCCGATCGTCACGAGCCGTCTCGACCACAAGGCCGACGGCGCGGGTTACCTGCGCAGCGTCCGCGCCCACGTGCACGTCCTCGACCTGGAGACCCGCGAGGTCCGGCAGATCACCAGCGGCGACTGGCACGCCAACAGCCCGTCGTGGTCCCCGGACGGCACCCGGCTCGCCTTCACGGCGGCCCGTGACGAGGACGCCGACCTGTCGTTCCGCGTGCCGGTGCACGTCGTCGCGGCCGACGGTGCGAAGGAACCGGAGGTCGTCGGTCTCGCCGACGGACAGGCCGCGACCGTCACGTGGACCGACGCCGGTCTGCTCGTCATCGGACGCACCTCCGCCGACGCCGGGCACCTCGACCTGCTGCTCCTGACCCTGGACGGCGAGGTGCGCAGCCTGTCCTCGCCGCTCGACCGCAACGTCATGGCCGGCATGGTGGGATACCCCGGCGGACTGCCCGTGCAGCGTGACGGCGAGGTGCTGTTCTGCGCCCGTGACCGGGGCTGCACCCAGCTCTACGCCGTCGATCTGGACGGCGGCGAGCCACGCCTGGTGCTGGGCGGGGAATCCCGTCTGGTGGCCGGGCTCTCGGTCGCCGGGGACACCGCGGCCATCGTCCTGGGCACGCCCACCTCGTACGGCGAGATCGCCACCGTCGACCTGACCACCGGCGAACCGACCGTCCACACCGGACACACGAAGGTCGAGCCGTTCGTCCGCGAGGACCGCGAGTTCACGATCTCGGACGGCACCGTCGTGCACGGCTGGCTGGTCCGCGACCCCGAGCGCACCGGCCCGTTGCCGCTGCTGCTCGACATCCACGGCGGCCCGCACAACGCGTGGAACGGCACGGCCGACCCGGTGCACCTCTACCACCAGGTGCTGGCACAGCAGGGCTGGGCGGTGCTGCTGCTCAACCCGCGCGGCAGCGACGGCTACGGCCAGGACTTCTACCGGGCCGCGCTCGGCGCGTGGGGCAAGGCCGACGCGAAGGACTTCCTCGAGCCGCTGGACCAGCTGGTGGCCGAAGGTCTCGCCGACCCGGCGAAGCTCGCCGTCACCGGCTACAGCTACGGCGGCTACATGACCTGCTACCTGACCAGCCGCGACCCGAGGTTCGCCGCCGCCGTCGCGGGTGGTGTGGTCGCCGACCTGACGAGCATGGCCGGCACGTCCGACGGCGGGCACTACCTGACCGCGCTGGAACTGGGCGGCACCGGCGACCACCTCGCGGAGTTGTCCCCGTTGACGCGCGTGAACGACGTCCGCACGCCGACGCTGGTCTACCAGGGCGCCGCCGACGACCGGTGCCCCGTGGGCCAGGCCGAGCAGTGGTTCACCGCGCTGCGCCAGAACGACGTGCCGGCGAAGCTGGTGCTCTACCCGGACGAGTCGCACCTGTTCATCCTCAACGGCAAGCCGTCGCACCGCGAGGACTTCAACCGCCGCGTCGTCGACTGGGTGCGCGAGCACGTGGAGAACCGCAAGCCGCTCGACCAGAAGCACTGGCAGCGCAGGCTTTCCGCGCTCGCGAAGAAGCACGACCTGCCCGGCGCCGCACTCGGCATCCTGTACAAGGGCGAGACCCTGCAGGCGCACCACGGCGTGCTGAACCTCTCGACCGGCGTCGAGGTCACCGACGACACGATCTTCCAGATCGGGTCGATGGGCAAGGTGTGGACGACGACGGTCGTCATGCAGCTCGTCGACGAGGGCCTGATCGACCTCGACGCGCCGATCGCCGACGTGTTGCCCGAACTGAAGCTCTCGGACGCCGTCGTGCAGCAGAAGGTGACCATGCGGCACCTCCTCACGCACACCAGCGGCATCGACGGCGACAACTTCACCGACACCGGCCGCGGTGACGACTGCCTGGAGCGCTACACGGAACTCCTCGCCGACGCGGCGCAGAACCACCCGCTCGGCGCGACCTTCTCCTACAGCAACGCCGGTTTCGTGCTCGCCGGCCGGGTGATCGAGAAGCTCACCGGCAAGACGTGGGACGTGGCGATGCGGGAGCGGCTCTACGAACCGCTGGGCCTCACCCGCGCGGGCACGTTGCCGGAGGAGGCGTTGCTGCACCGCGCCGCCGTCGGTCACGTGACCAAGGACGAGAAGCTCGAACCGGCACCGGTGTGGATGCTGCCGCGCTCGCTCGGCCCCGCCGGCACGATCTTCGCCTGCGCCGGGGACGTGCTGAAGTTCGCGGCGATGCACCTCCGCGGCGGGCTGGCCGAGGACGGCACGCGCGTGCTGTCCGAGGAGTCCGCGGCGGTGATGACCGAGAAGCAGACCGACGTGCCCGATCCCGAGGCGCTGGGCGACTCGTGGGGCGTCGGCTGGATCCGGTTCGGCTGGGACGGGCAGCGGCTGATCGGCCACGACGGCAACACCATCGGGCAGTCCGCGTTCCTGCGCATCCTGCCCGAGCACGACCTCGCGGTCACGTTGCTGACCAACGGCGACACGGCCCGCGAGGTGTACCTGGAGCTGTACAAGGAGATCTTCGCGGAACTGGCGGGCGTCGACATGCCGATGCCGCGGCAGCCCGCCGCCGAACCGCCCGCCGTGGACAACTCGCGGTACGCGGGCAGGTACGAGCGGGCCTCCATGCGGCTCGACGTGGTCGAGGGTGAGAACGGGCTGCAGCTGGACGTGACGCCCACGGGTCCGATGGCCGGCATGTTCCCCAAGCCGCCCGCGGTCGACCTCGTGCCCGCGGGTGACGACGTCTTCCTCTACCTGTGGCCGGATTCGAAGAGCTGGTCCTCGCTGGTGTTCTACTCGCTGCCGACCGGCGAGCAGTACGTCCACATGGGCGTCCGCGCCACTCCGAAGGTGTCCTCATGAACCTGCTGAACGACATCGAGCGGCTCGTGTCCTGCGAGTCGCCCTCCACCGATCTGGCCGCGGTCGCCCGCAGCGCGAAGGTCACCGCCGAGGTGGGTGCCGCGCTGCTCGGGGCCGAGCCGGAACGGATCGTGCTCGACGGCCGCACGCACCTGCGCTGGCGGCTGGGATCGGGACCGCGCAAGGTGTTGCTGCTCGGCCACCACGACACGGTGTGGCCGCTCGGCACGCTGGACCGGATCCCGTTCAGCGTGCGGGACGGCGTGCTGCGCGGGCCGGGCTGCTTCGACATGAAGACCGGCGTCGTGATGATCTTCCACGCCGTCGCGGCGCTGGGTTCTCCCGACGGGGTAACGGTTCTCGTCACCGGCGACGAGGAGATCGGCTCGCCGTCGTCGCGCGGGCTGATCGAGACCGAGGCCGTGGAGCACTCGGCCGTCCTCGTCTGCGAGGGCTCGGCGGACGGCGGCGCGCTGAAGACCGAGCGCAAGGGCACGTCGATGTACGAGGTGACACTGCACGGCCGCGCCTCGCACGCCGGGCTGGAGCCCGAACGCGGGGTCAACGCGACGATCGAGGCGGCGCACCAGATCCTGGCGGTGTCGCTGCTGGCCGACGCCGGACTCGGCACCACCGTGGTGCCGACCGTGCTGTCGTCCGGTACGACCACGAACACCGTTCCCGCGCAAGGGAAGTTCATGGTGGACGTGCGCGTGCGGACCCTCGACGAGCAGTCCAGGGTGGACGAGGACATGAAGGCACTCAAGGCCGTGCTCGACGACGCGAAGGTCGAGGTGGACGGCGGCCCGAACCGCCCGCCGATGGAGCTTTCGGCGTCCGGGGCGTTGTTCGACCTCGCCTCCCGGCTCCTGCCGGGGATCACGCAGGCCGCGGTCGGGGGCGCGTCCGACGGCAACTTCACCGCGGGTGCGGGCGTGCCGACGCTCGACGGACTTGGCGCCGTCGGAGGTGGGGCGCATGCTGAGCACGAGCACGTGCTGGTGTCGGAACTCGTCCCGCGCACCGAACTGCTCTCGGCGCTCGTGAGGGAGCTGACATGACGTTGGTCAAACACGACGTGGTGGTCCGTCAGCTCACGGACTACGCGGAACTCCTTGCCACACAAAGGCTGTACGAGTCGATCTGGCGATCGGACACCACTCCCCCGGTGACCGCCGAGCTGCTGCGGGCGATGACCAAGGCGGGCAGCTACGTCGCGGGCGCGTTCGACGGTGACGCCCTGGTGGGTGCCTGCATCGGGTTCTGCTCGCCCCCGGCCGCCGGCGCGTTGCACAGTCACATCGCCGGGGTGGCGGCAGGCATGCGCGGCCGCAACGTCGGGTACGCGCTCAAGCTCGACCAGCGGACGTGGGCGCTCGAACGCGGGATGACCGAGGTCACCTGGACGTTCGACCCGCTGGTGCGCCGCAACGCGTACTTCAACCTGGGCAAGCTCGGCGCGCACGCGACCGAGTACCTGCCTGACTTCTACGGCCACATGGACGACGACATCAACGGCGGCGGCGAGACCGACCGGCTGCTGATCAGCTGGCGGATCGCCTCCCCCGAGGTCGAGTCCGCGTGCGCCGGACAGCCGCGGACCGTCAGCGCGACGGGCGTGGTCGGGCTCGGCATCTCCGAGGACGGCCTGCCCGTGCCCGGAGTCTGTTCGGGCAGCACGGTTCTCGTCGCCGTGCCCGCCGACATCGAGACGCTGAGGGCCACGAACCCGGCCGCAGCACAGGAGTGGCGCTACGCCGTGCGGGAGGTGCTCGGCGGGCTGCTCGCCGACGGTGCCACCGTCACCGGGTTCGACAGGTCGGGCTGGTACGTCGTGGAGAGGAGCAGTTCGTGAAGCTGGACGGGGTGGAGATCCGCTGGGTCGAGATGCCGCTGAAGTCGCCGTTCCGCACCTCGTTCGGCACGCAGACCGTGCGGCAGCTGATGGTGCTGCGCGCGGTCACCGACGAGGGCGAGGGCTGGGGCGAATGCGTCGCGATGGCCGACCCCGTGTACTCCTCCGAGTACATGGAGGGCTGCGCGGACGTGCTGCGGCGGTTCCTGATCCCCGCGCTGACCGGCCCGATCGACGGCACCTCGGTGGCGCCCAGGGTCGCCCGGTTCCGCGGGCACCGGATGGCCAAGGCAGCGCTGGAGATGGCGGTGCTGGACGCCGAACTGCGTGCGCGTGGCGTGTCGTTCGGCCGTGAGCTGGGCGCCGTCCGCGACCGGGTGCCGTGCGGGGTGTCGGTCGGGATCATGAACTCGATCCCGGAACTGCTGGACGCCGTCACCGGATACGTCGACGAGGGCTACCAGCGGATCAAGCTGAAGATCGAGCCCGGCTGGGACATCGCGCCCGTCCGAGCGGTGCGCGAACGGTTCGCGGACGTCCTGCTGCAGGTCGACGCGAACACCGCCTACACCCTCGGCGACGCAAGGCACCTCGCGAAGCTCGACCCGTTCGACCTGCTGCTGATCGAACAGCCGCTGGACGAGGAGGAACTGCTCGCGCACGCCGAGCTCGCCAAGGTCGTTCAGACACCGATCTGCCTGGACGAGTCGATCACCTCGGCGTCGTCGGCGGCCGACGCGATCAAGCTCGGCGCCTGCCAGATCGTCAACATCAAGCCCGGCCGGGTCGGCGGTTACCTGGAGGCGCGGCGCATCCACGACGTCTGCGCGGCGCACGGGATCGCGGTGTGGTGCGGCGGGATGCTCGAGACCGGCATCGGACGGGCCGCGAACGTGGCGCTGGCGGCGTTGCCCGGCTGCACGCTGCCCGGCGACACCTCGGCGTCCGACCGCTACTACCAGATGGACGTCACCCAGCCGTTCGTGCTGGAGGACGGGCACCTGACGGTGCCGACGGGGCCGGGGCTCGGGGTGACGCCGTTGCCGGACGCGCTGGACTCGGTGACGGTGAAGACGGAGTGGATTCCTGTGGCATGAACGCCGCGCTGACCTGCGGAAACACGACTCCCGCAGGTCAGTGCGACTCCGTTCGACCTCGTTGACGGACGTACCGGCACGGTCAACGCGCGGTTCTGCTCGTCCCAACTCGAACCTCTGGCGGTCGACAAGACCGCCCACTCATCATGCAGGCCGGGTTCTGCCGGACGACCATGTACACATGGCCGACACGGCGGAAGGCGCAGTGTGCGTCACCGGGATCTTGGAGCAGTTCCGCGCTCCAGGACCTCCAGCAGTCGTGCCGCTCCCCGAGCGGGGCCGGCCGCCCGAACGGCGTCACGCAAGCCGGCGAACGGTTCCGGCTCGTCCAGCAGCGACCGCAGCGCCTCCGTCACGTCTTCGGGCTCGAGGGTGTTGGGATCAAGACACACGCCCGCACCCGCACGCTCGGCGTCGTGGGCGATGCAGAACTGGTCGCTGGAGAACGGCAGCACCACCGCGGGAACCCCCGCCTCGAGACACTCGGTGAAGGAGTTGTTGCCGCCGTGGTGCACCATCGCGGCCATGTGCGGCAGCAACGCGCGCTGGGGAACGACGGATTCCACGACGACACGCGGATCTGCGGCGAGATCGGCAAGTTCGGCGACACGACCTCCTGCGGCGACCACCACGGTCAGGCCGGGAATCCGCAACGCGCCTCGGATCACCGTGCGCAACACGTCGTGCCGAGCGGACAGGAACGTGCCGAGCGCCACGAGCAGTACTCGGCGGCCTCGTACGCGGTCACGCCACACGTCGTCGAGCGGCTCAGGTGTCGTGCAGTGGCCGAGGAAGACCTGCTGTTGGCGCACCGGCAACGGCGGCAGCCAGGGCAGCTCCGGGTAGTTGATCACGGCAGCGTGAGGGGAGGTCAGTGCGAACGCGCGGGGCGGCACCGGCCGGGCAGGCGCGAAGTCGCGCAGAAACCCGGCGAACGCATCGGTGAGGGCGCGATCGGTGAGACGCACTTCCGCGGTCAGTTCCGTGAGCTCTTCCGGCGACGGGCGGACGGTCGACGGCCACGCCTGCGGCAGCCCGAAGAACTGGTCTTCACGGTTGACGAGATAGGTTGGATGCCCTGTGACATAAGACAAGAACGGCCGACCTGAGGCGTGCAGGGCCAGCGTGGTGGCGTAGTCGATCTGGTCGACGACGTACCAGTCAGGTTCAAGGGCGTCGTGCAGATCATTCAGATCGCGCATGACCTGTTCGGCCGCGACGAGCGGTTCGGCTCTGCGACGCCGTGTCTGCGCCAGCAGTGCCGCTGCGGCACCTCCTTTGGTGGCTTCGAGGAAAGCGGTGACATCGCTCTCCGAGCGGGTGTCCTGTGCGGTCCGCTCCGCTACCCCGTTGTTCGACTCGCGAGTGGTTCTCATTGCCACAAAAGGGATGCCGGGAGCGAGATCAGCGAACTCGGCACCGCAGGCGAACGTCACCTCACCCGCTCCCACCTCGCTCAACGCCGTCGCGAACACCGACATGGGCTGGGCGTGCGAGCGGAAAGGCGGACTGACAACGACAAAACGCGGCACCGGACTCCTCCTTGTTGGCAGAACTGGAAAACATTCGATCCGACCACCCCCTCCGGTTCGAACACCAGAGGTGCGGACACATCCAGAAGTACAGCGAGCACTGGAAACCCGGCGGGCAGGGAACGCTCTCTCGGCGCGAAGCCCTCGTGCCCTGATCGCATCCCTGACAAGCGATTCAAGTCCAACGACCTTCTCCATGGCGTGCGAACAGATCGCCACGACCGTGCGAGTGCACGGCGTCCGCGCGGTGACCACCGAGTTGCGCGGGGCGGTCCTATCCACAGAGGACGATGAGGCCAGGGCACGACTGCTCGACGCCGCCACGGTGCACCGCCTCGCCCCGCTGAACCCCGGCGAGGCACGCGCCGCCGCCTCGGGTCCGGTGTTGTGGCGCTACCTGGACGCGCTCGGCGAGCCAGTCGACGACGATCCCCGCTCCCCCTATGAAAAGCTGATGCTCGATCTTCTGCACGACGATCTCGCACTGCCCGTGGCACCGCCCGCTGCCGGACCGACGATCGCCCAGTCGATGCTCATCGGTGGAACCGCCCGGCCGGGTGAGGGCGCGAGCGGCGGGCTCACCGTGTTCCTCTCCTCGCTGGCGGACGCGTTGGTGCGGCGGCAGGACATCGGCCGTGTGGTCACCGTGGTGCTCGCGCCGGAACCGACCACCGTGACCGTGACGAAGAACGCCGATCTCGACCATTGGACGGTGCACGTGCCCGTCGACTCGCCGACAGCGCTCGGCCAGCCGGACATGGCGGTTCACCGGGCCGGGATCACGTGGTGGCTCACGAGACTCCTGCCGCGCTGCGGGTTGTCGCCGGACGTCGTGCACGTCCGCTATTCCGACGACGGCTCCCTCGCCGTGGCCGACGCCGCCCGTCTGCTCGACGCGAAGCTCGTGTTCACCGTCACGCCGGACCCGCACCGGCACCTGGCCGAGCGCCATCGGGAGGACGTCGCGGACCTCACCGCCATGCGGTTCGACCTGCACCGCGTGCGCGCCGCCGATCATCTCGTCGAGCGCGCCGACCAGGTGATCACCATCGGTGGCAGGCAGGACGAGGTGCTGACGCACTTTCCGCAGCTCGTGCCCTCCGCTCTGCTGGCACTGGAGGAAGGCATTTCGCCGGCGCCCCCTGCCTCCGGGCGGTCACGGATCACGGAGTTGTCCGCCCCCTCGGCACTCCCCCGGCTCTCCGCCTCCGCCGAGGGCCTTCCGGTACTGCTCAACGTGGGGCGGTTGCACCCGATGAAGCAGCAGCCCCTGCTGGTGCGGGCCTGGCTGGAGGCGGGCCTGCAGCACTCGACCGCACTGGTGATCATCGGCGGTTCCTCCACCGACCGGACACCGGACGAACAGGCGGTGCTCGACGAGGTGCTCGACCTCGCCCGTTCCGCTCCGTCCGCACGCGGACGACTGGCCGTCCTGTCCGCTTGGACGAACCACGACATCAGGGTGCTGCAACACGAACTGGCATCCGCGGCGCCAGCCTCCGGCTCTCCGCACGTCTACGCCTGCGCCAGCGCGAAGGAGGAGTTCGGCATAGCCGTGCTCGAGGCGATGGAGGCCGGGCTGCTCGCGGTCGGTCCGCAGCGCGGCGGTCTGCGTTGTTACATCGATCAGGGACACAACGGCTTCCTGGTCGACACGTCCACCTCGCGGTCCCTGGGCGAGGAACTGGCCCGCGTCGTCGGCCTGGGTCCCGCTGCCGCGCCGATCGCGGCAGCCGGCCAGAGGACCGTGCGTGAGCGGTTCCACATCGACGCCGTCGCGGAGCCGTTCGCGGCGCTCTACCGCCGGTTGTCAGACTGACCCGGTACGCACGAAGACCTCGTCAGCGCCAAGCCTGGTGAACAGGCCCTGGCTGCCGGGATCGCGAGCCGCGGCGACGATCGTCGCGGTCTTGTTGAGGGCGCGCACGGCCATGGTGATCAGCAGTCCGTCCAGGTCGACGGGGACGGCGATCACCACCCGTGTCGCGAGCGGCACCTCCGCCCGCCGCAACGCGCCGACATCCCTGCCGTTGCCCCGCGCGACCCTGGCGCCGTTGGCCAGCGCGCCGATCAGGGCGACCGGGTCGGGGTCGAGCACGAGGACGTCCGGGTTCCCGAGGTTCAACGGAAGATGTCGCAGCACGTCCATCGCCGCGTCCCCGTATCCCACCACCACGGTGCGATCGGTCATCGCGCTTCCTGGTCTTCATCGCTCGGCGTGAGCGCCCTCCGTGACGGCTGAAGTCGCTGTGGTGCTTCCGCCTTGCGCGGTGGCCGGTCATTGGCGATGAGGACGGCCATCCACGGCAACGGAACCGACAGCAGGATCAGGGCCAGCGCGAGCCACCAGATCTTCGCGAAGAGCACAGCCAGCACGACGCACGGTATGCGCAGGCTCATCATCAGGGCATACCGGCGCCGCCGTGCAGCGAGTTGCTCCTCGTAGGACGGGGCCGCCGAGGTGATCAATACGGGGCTTTCGCGTCGATGCGAGTTCACAGCCACACCTCCGTTGTCCTCTTTGGTTCGCATCGGAGGTTCATCGGGTTCGTGTCTGCTCCGTCACGTAAGAGATTTCGCGACTACTGCATCCACGGAGCCGGTACTGGTCGTACCCCTTCACGACCTGTTCCACACGACGGATGAGGAGTGCTTCCATGCGCAACCGCATGATCGCCGCAGCAGTCGCCTTCGGCATCGCCCTCGCCGGTGGCGCGGCGGTGACCGCACCCGCCACCGCCGCCCCTGTCTCCGCGACGGCCTCCAACGGCAAGGCGTGGGGCAACTTCTTCAAGGGCCGCACCGATCTGACGCTCGACCCCGCCGCCGCGGCGGCGCTGACCTCGTTGGGGGTCAAGGTGAAGCCGGTGTTCGCCGGCAGGACGGGAGGGGCGATCAGCTTCGCGATCGTCGGCGACCCGTCCGACGGCACGATCGAGCACATCGGCGGACTCGTGCTGCAGGCCGGGCACACCCGGTTGTACCTGACCAACTACACGATCGACCTCAACCGGGGTGTGCTGTCCGGTCTGGTGAACTTCAGGCAGCGCGCTGACCTGTTCACCATCGGTGCCGCGACGCCGCAGGGTGTCACGCTCGCTCTGACGCCCGGTGCCGCGTCGGTGCTGAACAGCACGTTCGGTGTCACCGCGTTCACCGCCGGGCTGGTCATCGGGTACGGCAACCCGGTGCTGCGCTGAGGCCTCCCCTGTCCGGGCGCGCCCACCACGGTGTGGGCGCGCCCGCCCCGCCCGTTGAGCGAACCTCGTCCGCGAGCCCTAGATTCGGTCAGGTGGTGCGATCTTGCCCGCGGGGGTCACCGTGCTGACCGGCGCCAGCGACACCGTCGACGAGACGACCAAGGCCTTCGTCGCAGGTGAGGAAGGCGCACTTCGAGCCGTCTACGAGCGCTACGCCCCAGCGGTGCTGCGGGTGGCCGCGTCGAGCCTGCCGTCACGCGCGGACGCCGAGGACGTGGTGCAGACGACGTTCGTGACAGCCTGGCGCAGCAGGGAGAGTTTCGACCCCGCCAAGGGCAGCCTGCTCGTCTGGTTGCTCACCATCGCCCGCCGCCGGTCGATCGACGTGCTGCGCTCACGCAGTCGTGACGAGCGCATCGTGAAGATGCTGCACAGCACCAGCGGCGGTGCCGAGTCCGACGAACCGGTGCGGCCCGAACGGGTGGTCGACCGGCTGGTGGTGCTCGAGGCGATCGGCGAACTGTCGCCCCAGCAACGACAGGTCCTGCTCCTGGCCTTCTACGATGATCTCACGCACGACCAGATCGCCGCGAGCACCGGCCTGCCGCTGGGCACGGTGAAGAGCCACCTGCGGCGCGGGATGGCCCGGCTCAGGCAGCGTTGGGAGGTGAACGGTGACGCACGCTGACCCCGACCTGCTCACGTTGCTGGCGCTGGGCGAACCGATGGCCGACGAGTCCACCGAGAACCACGTGCGCGCGTGCGCCGAATGCCGCTCGGAACTCGCCGCGCTCCGCGAAGTCGTCGACCTCGGCCGCGAGACCCGCGCGGAAGCCGACCTGCCCATGCCCTCCGACGACGTCTGGAAGCGCATAGCGGCCGAGACCGGGCAGGACACGGCTCCCGTCGTACCGCTGCACCGGCCACCGCGCCGCTGGCGCGCGTTACTCGCGGTGGCGGCCGTGGCGGCGATCGTCGGCGCGGCGGGCTCGATCGCGGTCGACAGGTTCCTCACGCCCGCGACCACCGAACAGGTTCTGGCACAGGTGGATCTGGCCCGGCTCGCGTCCGCTCCCGGCACCGCACGCGGCACCGCACGTGTCGTGCGCACCGCAGACCGCACGGTGCTGCGGGTCTCCGTCGACGGCATGCCCGCACCGGACGGCCTGTACCAGGTGTGGCTCTACGACGGCGCGGCCACGATGATCCCGCTGGGCGTGCTCACGAACGGCCAAGCCGACATGCCGGTACCGGACACCCTCGACCTCGAGACCTACCGCGTGGTCGACGTGTCCGCCCAACGGCTGGGCCAGCAAGAGCACGGAATCAGCATGCTCCAAGGATCACTGAGCTGAACCCGGCGAGCACGCGGCCCGCGACGCACCGTTCGCCCCGCACGGCTTCGTACGAGGCGAACGGCAACGGCCGCTGGTCACCGGGGCACGCCCCGGCGAAGGGCGACTACGGGTTCGCCTGCCAGCGCTGGTACCGCAGCTCGTTGCCCCCGAAGGGGCGCAGGAACTTCTCGCTGTCGTCCAGGCACGGCAGCGTCGCCTGGTTCTTGAGCCGGTAGACCGGGTGGCCGCGGTCCTCCACGAAGAAACTCTGGTACGTCAGCTTGTTGCAGCCGAAGGTCCGGAACCCTGCCTCGACGCTGTCGTCGAGGCACTTCCTCGTCATCTGGTTCATGAACCGCTGCGTGCCGTCCGCCCAGCGAGTGATGATCCACTTCTAGAACAAAGCGCGGCGAGGAATTGCAGATCGAGGGTGGCACCCCGCCGGATCCGTACGCGTTCCCCCAACGATCATCGACGGCAGCGGAATGGGAGCCCGGAGACGCTGATCGCATCTCCGGGCCGGCGGACGTGTGCTTAGGAGCTCTTCGCGCTCCAGGAACCACACGGATCGGGCAGGTTGTTGATGTTGGTGCACACCCGGAACTTCATACCGCTTGGCCGTCCGACCTGCGGATTTACGGAGCAGTCCCCGCTGACCGAGACGAGCGAGCCCGAGGTGACGTCCCCGGTCATCCTGCCGCAGTTCTGATCGGTGTTCCCATCGAACACGATCAGGCCCTCGACGTAGACCTTCTTGCCGTTGGTCGCCCTCAGCCTCCCGGTCATCGCACCACGGAACTGGCCCCACGCGGTGGCGGTAGCGCTGCCGGAACCGTCGTTGGCACTGATGTTCACCGTGCTCGCCGCTGACGCGGGACTCGCGGTTAGCACCAGCACCCCCACACCAACCATCGTGACCAGGCTCCGCCTGATTCCCACCTTCATCGCTATTGCTCCCCTCTAAGTACACCGCGATCGCGGCGCGCTTAGAGGTTCACGCCCAACACGACAACCTGGTTGGCCGCCAACCGGGTGACGGTAGAACACCATCGGGTGATCATGAACCGTGATTTCTGCGCAACTCACGCACGCCGAAGCCTTTGTTCCGCTGCTGGAGCGGTCCGAAGTTCGGTCGCCCTTCCTGGTCCAACCCGACGATCTCACCGTCGAGCACGGCGGTCCGGTGGTGCAGGCAGGTCGGGCAACAGCTCCATCTCAGGGAAACGTCCCATGAAGTCCAGGTCGTTGCGACTGATCAGCCGCATGCTCCGGCCCTGACGATGCGCCACACCCCGGTAGCCGTCCCACTACCCAGCCGTCGTCGGCCGGCACCTCGCCCGCAGATTCACCGCAGTGAGCGACGGTTTCTCCCCGCGAGTGCGGGGGTCCGACGGCCGAGATGCCGATGGCACGACCGAACTGTTCTCTCCGCGCGTGCGGGGGCGGTGCCGAGGAGTTCGCGCATAACGGTGAATAGGTCGGAGTTCTCCCCGCGCGTGCGGGGGTCTTCCGGCAACTGCCGAGCGTGGTGGTACGAGGCGAAGCTCTCCCCCGTCGTTGGTTCGGTGGCCAGAAGTGCGGCCGAGGGCTATGAAGGAGTTGTCGAGCGCTCAACTCGATCAGCTCGGACGAAGCAGGTCCACCGGATCTCATCAATCCGCCGCCAACACGAGACGCTGTCACGGCCGTGGACCACTCCTGCTCAATCGGTTCGGCGATCGGGATCGGCGACGCACGGACTCGGACGCGCCTCGCTCCAGAAGTCTTGAGGGTGGCATGCGCCATCAAGCGAAGACGAAAGGACGCACCTAGCGTTCTTTGTATGACCCTGATCTTTTCCAGCGTCGTCGACGCGCCTGTGGACGAGGTGTTCGCCTGGCACGAACGGCCCGGAGCAATCCATCGGCTCACGCCGCCGTGGCAGCCGGTCTCGGTTCGTCGAGAGGCGAGCAGCCTCGACGGCGGGCGTGCGATCCTCGGGCTACCGCTGGGGCTGCGATGGGGTGCTCGACACACCGGTTACTCGCCGCCTCACCGGTTCGTCGACGAACTCGATTCCGCGCCGTTGAGTTGGGCGCTCAAGTGGCGGCACACCCATGAGTTCGAACCGGAGAGCAGCCAGACGCGGATGACCGACCGGGTCGACACTCCCGTGCCCGGTGCGCTGCTGCGGTCCATGTTCGCCTACCGGCACCGTCAACTCGCCGCCGACCTGACCGCGCAGGCTGCCGCACGGGCTGCCGGCGACCAGCCGATGACCGTGGCGATCAGCGGTGGCAGCGGGTTCGTGGGAAGCGCCCTGTGGTCATTCCTCAGCACGGCGGGCCACCGGACGGTCAAACTGGTGCGCCGCTCTCCCGAAGGCCCGGACGAGCGCCGCTGGGAGCCCGATCGGCCCGCACCGGATCTGCTGTCCGGGGTGGATGCGGTGGTGCACTTGGCAGGCGCTTCGATCGCCGGCCGGTTCACGGAGTCACACCGACGGGCGATCCGCTCCTCCAGGATCGGGCCGACTCGTGCACTCGCCGACTTGGCCGCCGCCAGTGGCGTACCGGTCTTCGTCAGCGCTTCGGCCATCGGGTTCTACGGCGCGGACCGCGGCGACGAGGAGCTCACCGAGAACAGTGAGCGCGGTGAAGGCTTCCTGGCAGACGTGGTGACCGAATGGGAGGCAGCCACCGCTCCCGCCTCGGCGGCCGGCGTGCGGGTCGTCAACGTGCGCACCGGGCTGGTCCAGTCTCCCGAAGGCGGCACCTTGCGCCTCTTCCACCCGATGTTCGCGGCCGGCCTGGGCGGGCGGCTCGGTGACGGGCGCATGTGGCAGTCGTGGATCGGGATGGACGACCTGGTGGACATCTATCACCGTGCGCTCTACGACAACTCGCTCAGCGGACCTGTGAACGCCGTGGCGCCAGAGGCGGTGCGCAACCGCGATTACACGGCCACGCTCGCCAAGGTCTTGCGCCGCCCCGCACTGCTGCCCGTGCCGTCCTTCGGACCGCGATTGCTCCTGGGCGAGCAAGGCGCCCGAGAACTGGCTGAAGCGAATCAACTCGTCCGTCCCGCAGCGCTGACCAACGCTGGACACACGTTCCGCCATCCGAAGCTGGAGAGCGCGCTGCGTCATCTGCTGGGACGCGTCGAGGCTTGATACGTAGTGGCCTCTTGCCAATGGGGCCAGGTGAGGCGCCCTCGAGGAGGTCCCCGGCGGGCACCTCGTGTTTCGTTGCGATCGAAGAGCGTGTCGCAGGCGACACGCGGTCAGCCCGTTGCGCGCGGGTTGACTACCGCAGGGCGGGCTGTTCGGCAGAAGCAGGCTGCGTGTCCAAGGTCGAGCGTTGCAGGCGGGGTCGGATGCTCATAGTCCTGTCGCGCGTTGCTCCACGCGCTGCTGTCCCGCCTCAACGGTGGCGACGAAGCGGGCTGCGGTGGAGGTTGGGTCAGTCGTCCGTAACCGCCAGCGACCAGCACCAGCCGGCCAGTTCAGTAGCTACAGCGACGTCGGCGATCAGCACGTGTTCGCACCCCAGGTTGCAATCGATCCAGCGGTCGTGCAGCCGCCGGTTGCCGACGTCGCCGCGGATGGGGCGAGTTCCCAGCGCTCCCGCATGATCTTGCCGGGTGCGTAGCGGGCGCGTGGTGCCAGGCCGCTTCGACAAGCAGTCGCCGCGCGTAGGTGTTGCCAGTCTTGCCCAGGTCATCAGCCTCGGCGCTGTAACGGCTCCGATCGCATCAGCCGGGCAGCAGGCTGTGCGGCAGCGGTTCCACATCGATGCCGTTGCCGAGCCGTTCGCGGCGCTGTACCGCCGGTTGTGCAGCTGACCGGAACGCATGAAGAGGTTCTCCGCAGTCGGCCATCGGGCCTGGTGTGACGCATCAGGCATGAACCGGATCAGGCATGGCAGCGAATTCCTTGTGAGAACGGAGGTCTTCCATGAACTCCCCCCGTGGTGAACATCCTGTGCTGATCACTTCTGCCGCGCCGTCTTTCCAGGACCAGCTCGCGGCAAGGCAGCGCCGTTACGCCCTCATGATGAGCATGCGGATTCCCTGCATCGTGCTGGCCGTGTTGTTCGCGAACGTCTGGTAGCTGGCGCTCGGACTCATCCTGCTGTCCGTGCCGCTGCCGTGGATGGCGGTCATCATCGCCAACGACAGGCCGCCGCGCAAAGCGGAGAAGCCCCACAAGTTGACGCCGTCCAGGCGTGCGCTCACCGGCTCTGCTGAGAAGCACACTTCCTGATGAAGGACATCTCTCAGCTACTCGACCGCGACGACGATCCATCGTTGTGCGATGCACCCGGCGCTCGCCTAACGTTGAAAACGTACCGATCGACGATTGCCTGCAGCGTCTTCATCGAGGCTGTGGGTCCGGCGTTCTGGGAGCGGAAGTCATGAGTGCCATCACCACGCCGACGAAGCCGGCCAACGCGGCCGCGCGCGTCGCAGGGGCGGCGGCCAACGCTGCCGACGAGCGGTACCACGCGGCCTCTGGTCTGCGTAAGCAGCTGAACAAGGTCTTCCCGACGCACTGGTCGTTCCTGCTCGGTGAGATCGCGCTGTACAGCTTCATCGTCCTGCTGCTGTCCGGTACGTACCTCGCTCTGTTCTTCGACCCGTCGATGACCGAGGTCACCTACAACGGTTCGTTCGAGAACCTGCGCGGCATCGAGATGTCGCGGGCGTTCGCGTCCACGCTCGACATCTCGTTCGAGACGCGCGGCGGTCTGTTCGTCCGCCAGGTGCACCACTGGGCGGCGCTGCTGTTCATGGCCGCGATCGTCGTGCACATGTTCCGGATCTTCTTCACCGGCGCGTTCCGCAAGCCGCGTGAGATCAACTGGGTCATCGGCATCGTGCTGTTCATGCTCGGCGCGATCGAGGGCTTCCTCGGCTATTCGCTGCCCGACGACCTGCTCTCGGGCACCGGCCTGCGGGTCATGGCGGCGCTGCTGATCTCGTTCCCGGTCATCGGCACGTGGCTGAACTGGCTGATGTTCGGCGGGGAGTTCCCCGGCACGGACATCATCCCGATGCTCTACACCGCGCACATCCTGATCATCCCGGCGATCATCCTGGGTCTGATCGCGG